>CBDETO010000005.1:0-2076434 GCA_965243065.1 Bdellovibrionales bacterium | reverse complement strand
TTTAACATATCTCTGTTCATAGGGCAGATTTATACAATAATGCCCATTTTCCCCTTGAAAACCACTTTGATTGAAACTTTTTTAAACGGCCCAAGCAACATTAGGCTATACTGTTTTCCAACTTCATTTCAATCAATTTAACCGCTTCCACGGAAAACTCCAAAGGAAGCTCCTTAAAAACCTGATGACAAAAACCATTAACCAAAAGAGAGACAGCAAATTCTGTATCCAAGCCTCGGCTTTTTAAATAAAACAGCTGGTCTTCATTAATACGAGAAGTGGTCGCTTCATGCTCTACAACGGCACTTTTGTTTTTTATTTCCATAAGAGGCCATGTATTGGCAGAGCTGTTTTTTCCCGCCAACATAGAATCACACTGTGAAAAATTTCTAGCTCCTTCCGCCTGAGGAAGAATTTTTACAAGACCACGATAACTATTCACAGAATGATCTGCGGAAATACCTTTGGAAATAATAGTGCTTTTGGTATTTTTACCAATATGAATCATCTTTGTTCCTGTGTCCGCCTGCATTTTATCGTGAGTGAGGGCTACCGAGTAAAAAGCACCGGAAGAATGATCCCCTTGCAAAATACAACTAGGGTATTTCCATGTAATAGCCGAACCGGCTTCCACTTGAGTCCAGGAAATACGGGCGTTTTTCCCCACACACTTTCCTCTTTTAGTTACGAAGTTATAAATACCCCCTCTTCCTTTTTCGTCACCGGAATACCAGTTTTGAACAGTAGAGTACCTGATTTCTGCATTATCCAAAGCCACTAACTCCACCACAGCTGCATGTAATTGATGAGAATCCCGCATAGGAGCCGTACAACCTTCCAGGTAATTCACATAAGAAGACTCTTCCGCCACAATCAAGGTTCTTTCAAATTGTCCTGTATCTTTTTCATTGATACGAAAATAGGTGGATAGATCCAAAGGGCATCTCACTCCTTTCGGAATAAAACAAAAAGAACCATCTGTAAAAACAGCCGCATTAAGACAGGCAAAAAAATTATCTCTATAAGGGACCACTGTACCAAAATACTTTTTCACTAAATCAGGGTATTGTTTTAAAGCCTCTGAAATAGAACAAAAAATAACCCCACTTTTTTTTAATGTATCTTGATGGGTCGTCCCTAAAGAAACACTGTCAAAGACAGCATCCACAGCCACTCCTGCCAGCCGTTTTCTTTCACTTAAAGGGATACCTAACCGGTCAAATGTTTTTAATAGCTCCGGATCTACCTCGTCCAGACTTTTTGGTTTTTTTTGTGTTTCCTTTATAGGCGCGGCATAGTAATGAATATCTTGATAATTTATAGGATCGTATTTCAACCCTGCCCATTTAGGTTCTTTTAAAGTCAGCCAATGACGATAAGCTTTTAGACGAAGGTCCAGCATCCAGTCTGGTTCTGCTTTACGGAAGGAAAGACGACGGATGACTTCCTCATCAAGACCTTTTGCGAATTTTTCGCCGGACACTTTTGTTACAAAACCATATTTATATTTTTGTTTGCTCAACATTTGATACTTTACTCCTAAATAAATCCAAACATCTAATAGAAAGCACTTGCATTGTGACACAAATCAGTTATTTTTCAACTTATATTGATGAAAAATCTTCTATTCATTGCTTTTATTCTTTTTTGCTTTATACCCGCTATTCCTGTTGAGGCTAACCCCAAGGAATCCTCTCAGGAAGAAGTGGCAAAAATTCAAGTAAAAAGTTCAACGCAGATAGGGGTTATAGAAGCCCTCCGCTCCGCCAGCCTCGTTGTTCAACTCACTATGGTGCTACTGGGCCTTATGTCTATTGTTTCATGGTCTGTCATTTTAAGTAAATGGAATTTATTTAAAAATAACAAAACCCATAATATTCCACTGGAAGATATATTTTTTAAAGCCTCTTCTATGGATGAAATATTTGATTTATCCAAGTCTTATCCTAAAAGTTCTTTAGTTACTGTCTTCCGAGCCGGTTATTCCGAGTTAAAAAAGATTATAAAATCAAAAAGCAGCTCTCAGGCCAGTAATAGTAGCCTATTATCTGGCATGGATAATCTACAAAGAGCTTTAAACAAAGCTGTCAACAATCAAATTTCCTATATGGAAAGAAGGCTACCTTTTCTAGCTACAACCGGGTCGGTCAGTCCTTTTATTGGTCTATTTGGAACTGTGTTTGGTATAATGGACTCTTTTCAACAAATAGGAATAATGGGATCAGCTAATTTAGCTGTAGTAGCACCGGGTATTTCCGAAGCCTTGATTGCCACTGGCTTTGGACTTTTTGTGGCTATTCCTGCGGCTGTTTTTTACAATCATTTTATAAATGAACTAAAAAAAGCAGAGTTAGAATTTAATAACTTTGTAACGGATTTCCTAAATATCTCTAAAAGAAATTTTTTTAAGTAAGTTTTATGGATGTTCAACAAGAAAATAAAAAAACCAGCCGAGTTTTATTAAGTGAAATAAATGTGACTCCGTTTGTGGATGTTATGCTGGTGTTGCTTATTATTTTTATGGTTACAGCTCCCATGATGCAACAGGGCTTGGATATTGAACTGCCAGAGACGGCTGGAGCAGGCATCACCATTCCTGATGAACCTCTTATACTCACAATAAAAAAAAATAAAAAAATTTTTATTGGTTCAGCACAAATCCCTATATCTCAACTAGGAAAAAAAACAGCCGCCATTTTAAGAGGTAGAAAAGACAAACAGGTTTATATTCAAGCCGATAAATCCGTAGAGTATGGTGTGGTAGCGGAGGCTTTAGCGGAAATCCGCTCTATGGGCCTGTATCAAGTGAGCCTGATTACCACATTTAAAGGAAAATAAAATATAAAGCTTTAATGTTTGTAAAAAGAGTTTTAAAAACTTAGATATGCGTTTTGCCACAGGTCTTGTCATCCCAGCGAAGCTTGTCCCCGTGGAAACGGGGAGCGGAAATCTAGCCTTGTAAAACAGAAATCAAATAAGATCATATAAAGGGAGTTGGTGTAGTATGAGAAAAAGGGGTAAAAAGGGGTCTTCTTCTTTTATATTCATATTTATTTTTCTTTTTTTAGGAATAGCTCTTTACTATATTTATAACTCCCATCCTGTTTTTAATCATCCCTTGCACTGGGCGGTTGCTTACATACAAAATCCCAATTGGATATCATACCTATTTCCATCCCCTCCCCTTAATAAAAGGGGAAAAGATTCAGGAACAGCTCTGCATTATGCCGTTATCTATAACCCCAACCCGGAAGTCTTAAATTGGCTTATCACACAAAAACCAGAAGTAGATGCTTTAGATACACAAAGTAGAAGCCCCTTATATTATGCCATTAACCCTTCCGTTAAAAAGAACAAAGAAAAATTTAAAATACTCCTTAAAAACAAAGCGAATATCAATTTAAAAACGGTAGGAGATAATACTCTTTTACACCACATTATGTCCGTTTCAGATCAAGTGGAATTATTGGAGCTGGGTACAAAGTATAAAGCAGACCTCAATGCACGCAACAAACAAGGGGATAGTATTTTACATATAGCAGTCGCGAAAAATCCAAACACAAAATTATTGGAATGGTTTTTAAATCGGATAAAACAAGTGGATATTACAAATAACAACAATCTGACCTTGCTTCATAAAGCGGCTGCCAAAACAAAAAACCCGGAGGTAATTAAACTGCTTTTAAAAAAAGGAGCTAATCAATCCGCAAAGGATACGGAAGGGAGCACCCCTTTGCATTGGGCCGCCGGGTTCAATCCCCATCCTGAAGTAATAAAAACTCTTATTCAGGCCGGAGCCGATGTAAATGCAAAAAACAAATACGGTGATACTCCTTTGCTTTGGGGGGCAGCCCACAGTCAAAATCCAAAAATATTAAAAGAGATTATTTTATCTAAAAAATTTAACCCTGGCTTAAATGGGAAAGGAAGAAGTACGGCTCTTCACAAAGCGGCTGCTAGCAATAAAGATCCGGCTATGGTTCTTTTTTTAACAAAACAAGGATGGAATGTTAATTTTACAGATGAAGATGGAAACACCCCTTTGCATTGGGCGGCGGCAGAAAATACGAATACGGCAGTAGTGGATCAGTTAGTAAAACTAGGAGCGGATGTGAATAAAAAAGACTTTTATGGAAACACAGCCCTGCATTTAGCCGCTAAACAAAATAAAAACGCCCGGGTGTTGGAAAAACTGCTCTCCTTGGGAGCTAACCCTAAAATCATCAATCAAAATCAGGAATCTCCATTGCATTACGCTATTTCTAACTCTTCTTTAAAAGCCACACAAATACTCCTTTCCAAAGGAGCCGATGTCAATGTCAAAAACAAAGATGGAGAAAGCCCTCTGCATTGGGCGGCGGCTTTTAACAAAACACCTAATTTAGCCAAATCACTAATAAAGGCCGGAGCCAATGTGAATATCAAAGATAAAAAGAAGAGAACTCCCTTGCACCGAGCGGTGCAGTGGGGTTACAATCCAAAACTGGTAACCCTTCTCCTTCAGAAGGGAGCTAACGCCTGTTCTCAAGACAGTGAAGATCGTGTCCCTAGTGATTACGCCGAGGAATACCGAGGAATCTCTGATCTTATTTCCTATAAAAAACTAAAAATAGCCACTGTAAAGTGCGGTATTTGAATACTAAGCACTATTGAATTAATCCATTCCTACTATACCGGTACGGTTTTTAAAAAGCTTTGTAAGAACATATACACACACAAGGAGTATCTCCTTGCACTTTTTTGGAATGTCGGGTGTTGGATGGAATCACAATTTTATCTCCTTCCCTAAGAAGCAGACGATTTCCAGCTATATCAATAAGAAGAGAGCCTTTGACTAACATTCTCACTTCATCAAAAGGATGACGATGATCTTTAATCTCCTCTTTTGGTTGATATATCTCTTCAACCGGTTTCAATCCTTCTCTTTCAAAGATCATTAAAATCTGCTCCCGGGTAGGTAAAGCCGGAGCTTGCCAACGATTTACAATCATAATATTATCCTTACTTGAAAATTTCAGTGGTTTTTAAACTAAACCAATTTGGAATTGATCTTATCACAAAAAAAGTAAAAGAGGAAATGTTACCATAGTTACATTGTTTTACATCACCCATTTTATAAGGATCATGGTTTAAGATACAGTCGTGAGGGATAGGGTATAAAAATACATTTAATCTGTGATGAAAAAGGGCTTCCTTTAAAAGTCATTTTGCTTACAGGTCCAAGATCCGCTTTTTTGAGCTTGAGGAAACCATAATATCCATTGGATTTAAAAAATACCTCCTTAACCAGGAAGAATATATAGACAACCGTTTATATGTTTGCAATATATATACTTTCCTTAACCATTAATACCTATTAAAAAAGGCGGTCAATAGATGAAATGTGAATTAAGTAATTTAAGCGGCTTAAAAAGAAAATTGGATATCCAGCTTTCTTCTGAACAGGTACAAAGAAGCTTTGATGAAGCTTATAAAAACAAACAGAAAAAAGTCCACCTACCTGGGTTTAGGAAAGGCAAAGTCCCTTTAAATCATATTCGATCTCTCTATCATGAAGAAATAAAAAGAGATACAGTGATAAACCTTATCAATGAATTTTACCTAAAAGCTTTGGAACAAGAACAGCTAAAACCCGCCAGTGAACCAAAAATTGATCTTAAGTCAAAAATAGACGAGAACCAGGGATTTGGATTTTCTGCTGTTTTAGAGATTCAACCGAAAATCACCATTGACAAAAATTTCAAAGTGCAAATTTCAAAATTTTCCAGTGAAGTGACAGAAAAAGAGGTAAATCAATCGTTGGAGAACATTCGTGCCGCCTCCGCCACATTTGAACTGATTACAGAGGACAGAGATGTAAATTGGGGAGATATTGTTGAGCTGGAAATAAAAGAACTGTCCGGTCCTATAGGTATTGAGAAAAAACCTTTATTGGAAATCAAAAAAGAAAGCAAACTGGAAATAAAAGGACTTTTGGAAGAAATAGTAGGAATGAAAGCAAAAGATCAGAAGAAAATCTCTGTTGAGTTATCTGAAAACTACCCCATCAAAGAACAAGCAGGAAAATCCGCTGATTTAGAAGTGACCCTCCTGGCTATCAAAAAAAGAATTTTACCGGAACTGGACGACGAGTTTGTTAAAAAATTTAAATGCCAGGATAAGCAAGAAATGAGATCAATGGTTCGCCAATCTCTTGAGCAAGAAAAGAAAAACAAAAATTATGAGCATATAAGAGCAGAAACTTTAAAACAATTAGTGGATAAAAACCCTATTGACCTTTTACCTGAAGGAGTTGTAGAAGAGCAAAAACAAACCATTACATCTTCTGTTGTGGAGCGTTTAAAAAAAGCAGGTATGAAAGAGGGAGAAATAGAACAGTATAAAAAAAAATATCAACCAGACTTTCAAAAACAAGCTCATTTTATGGTGCATTCATCTTACTTAATCTACGCTTTAGCCAAAGAGCTGGATATATCTGTCTCTCCTCAGGAAGTAAAAATGTATTTTAAAAGCACTCAACCAGGAAAAACACAAACAGATGAAGAATATAGACGAATAGAAAGCATTTTAATTCAAGAAAAAACCATCAAACATTTGATTAACACAGCAACCGAACTCTAAAAACTATTACTGAATCGTAAAAACTTTTGGACAGGTCTTACCCAGAAGGGCAGGCCAGCCTCCGCGCTCCTTAAAATCAGAATAAAATTTGTCCGGACTAGAAGGAGCTCCAGGTATTCTCTTATATAGTTTACCTTTGGTATAAGTTACAGAATTGATTCTTTCCCCCTCCGGTGCTTCCTTGTTGTACTCCCTAATAGCCTCTCTTAATTCTTCCCAAGTAAGAGTAGATTTACCCAGAAGATCAGCCCAGCCTCCGCGCTCCTTAAAATCAGAATAAAATTAGTTCGGTTGAGAAGGAGCTCCAGGTATTCTCTTATATAGTTTAGCTTTTTGATAAGTTACAGAACTGATTCTTTCCCCCTCCGGTGCTCCCTTGTTATATTCCCTAATAGCCTCTCTTAATTCTTCCCAAGTAAGCCACCTAAACTCCTTTCCTGACCAAAACTTCCTAATGGAACTTTGAAGTTCCTCCCTTAACTTCAATAACTCCTCTCTCGTCAAAGGACTTATCTCCGATTCTGAAAATCTTAAATAATAGTCCCCACTTCTCTTATTTTTCCCTCCTACAACCCCATCTTGCCCTCCAAAAAACACCCTCTCCACTTTCTCCAATATATTTAATACATCTTGCACCATATCCGCATTCTTGTAATCCACTAAAAACAAAACATCCGCTACTTCTTTACCCGGATAAAGACGAAGTACCCTCCCTATCCTCTGAATCATCTGCCTAATTGATATGGTAAAATTCAAATCTATATACGCCGACAAGTGAGGAAGATTCACCCCCTCGTCCAAAGCCCTTACCGCCACAATATAATGAAAACCGGTTGACTCCTTAGAGTTGGTTAATACCCTCTTTCTCTCATCTCTACTCATTCCAGAGTGATACACCTCAAATTGTATCTTCCTAAATGTCTTACTTAAAAACTCCTTTAGCCTTTCTGCCTCCGCAATCGTCGCCGTTACAATAAAACCCTTCTGGTTGGCTAAAACAACAGGATATAGAATTTGAGCTAATCTTTCATAATGAACCGGGTTTAAAACAAAATGGTCACTCCTAGACTGGATGAATACAGGCTGATCTTTGATCTCTTTAAAACTGGACTCCCCTATCACATACAAATCATTAAAAGGGCTTATATCTCTATTCTTAATAGCTAAGGATAATTGATCCAATATCTCTTCTATAGAGTGTTTTTCAAATAAATTATCCGCTTTATTTAGATAAGACCAATGGATCTTCTTAAAAAGCTCTGTTATGTCTTCTTTATAGTGAAAAGGGGTGGCGGTAGCTCCATAAAGAAAAGCTCTGCTAGCTTCCCATAAAGTTAGAAGGGATCTCTTCGTTTTAGAAGCCCCTAAATGATGAGCCTCATCTATGTAAATACCATCCAGATTCTTGGCTAAATGCTCATAAAGGGAAGAAGACGGAGAGGCTAAAGAAGTTTTAGAATTTCGAGAGATATATTCTTGAAATAGATAATCTAAAGCTAGTTTTAAACTTTGGGTCGTGATAACAAACACAGTGGGATGGGGACTTTTCAAGGCTTTACGAACATAAGAAGCAAAGCTGGTATGTCCTGAAAGCTGTTTGACATTATTCCAATTGATAAGATGGGCAGATGTTTCTTTTACCTCTTGATAAATACCTTGAGCTAGTTGGTCCACCAGGTGAATTTGATGAGCCGTTACGATAGAGATTTTTGCTGCTTTCCTAGTTGACTCAGAGGGAGAGCTACTGATAGATGTCCTGTGTTCTAACTCCCATTTTATCACTCTGGACTTAAGGGCTTTAGCTAGCACGTGAGTTTTCCCTGTTCCCGTGGGAGAAATATGTAAAACACCTCTGGAACCTTCTTGTAAAGCTTTCTCAAAAGCTTCAAGAGCTATATCTTGTACAAGTCTGTTATTTGTTATGTGGTTCTGGTTTGATAATGCAGACGGTTTTTCGGAAGACACATCTGCACTAAAACTTTGATAAGAAAGAAATCCTATACAAAACAGTAAAACAAAAGATCGAAAATGATTATATACAAACATGATTTGTACAATTATAGGTAGAATACAAAAATCCGCAACACACTATTTAGAATAGTGAAAAAATTACATTCTATTGAGTCGGTTCTGAAAAAGCCCTAACAACAAAAAAACTTTTTCAGAACCGACTATTTATGTTTATACAAATTGTACTTGAATGATCTCATTCCAGATAAAAAGGCTGTAATATTAAAAAAACCATTAGCGGCCTATAAGAAGATCAAAGATATTAGTTAATGAACCTGATGTTTTTTTATATATCTCTGTATAGTGGCAACGCTTACAGCTAATTGTGGAAAACTTTTTATTCTGTATATTTAAAAACCTTGTAATTCCTCCACCTGTAGCAGCAAACTGGCCAACTTCACAATCATGATGGCTGCATTTAAGACATCGCCAATTATCCGATTTCATAATTCTCCTCTTGACCTAAATATAAACTACCATAATAGGAAAAGATAGCAAATATATCCACTAAAAAAGATATAAGGTAAAGCTTTTTGAATCCATCGAAATTGATAGCAAAAAACCAGCAACAATAATAATATGTGTGTACATAAAAGCACTGGCAAATCTATTGTGAACATTTTAGTATCAATAGCCACAGGTTTTATCCAGGCGGCTGTGCTGAGAATGGCAAAAGTGTTAAATATATTGGAACCAATAATATTTCCCACAGCCATATCTTTTTCCCCTTTTACAATAGCCACTAAAGAAGCAAATAACTCCGGCAGGCTGGTGCCAACAGATACAATCAAAATACCAATAAGTCTTTCAGACATGCCTAACCCCTCACCTAAATAAGAAGCTCCCATAACAGTTAAATGAGAGCCTCCTATAAGAAGGCCAAAGCCTAAAATGATAAACAATATTTCTCTCATATTGATCTTGTTTGATTTTTGTGGTTTCTGTGAGTTTTTTCCCAAGGAGGAATGAAATTCGGGGGAGGCAAATTCCTGACCAGTTTGGTATAAGGGCTTATCCAGTGTTTCTATGGACTCTGAGGGAGGGGGGGCTTTTCGAGCGGAAAAAAAACTAAGTACCATATAAGTCAAAAAAATAAGAGTGAGAAAAAAAGCATCCCAACGAGAAAGAAAATAATTCCACATTAAAGGGATCAATACAAAACCACTGAGGACCAAAAATAATATATCTCTTTTAATCAAACGAATATTGGTTTTAGAAAGAGGCTTTAGTAATATCATTCCCAAAACCAATAAAATATTAAAGAGATTAGATCCAAATACATTAGCTACCGCTAAATTAGCTAAGCCTTTTAAAGAAGAAATAGCCGACACAGCCCATTCGGGAGCAGAAGTGCCCATACCCAATAAAACCACGCCGACAAAAAAAGGATGGACATGAAATCGTTTGGCTAACAAGCTCCCTTTTTTCACTAATAACTCTGAACCAGCTATTAAAAAATACAGACCTACAGCTAGAATAATAATATAAAAAACGAACAAAACACCCTCTTTTAATGGAATTATAGTTTTTCAATAATAAAAATATTACATATTTTTTCACGATAGCTTATCATAAGAAAATCTTTTATGATGCTATGAATAAAAATAAGAAAAGAGTTAATAGAGAAAGAGTTAATAGAGTGAAAATAGCCCGTTTTTCTGCTTTACTAAAAAAAAATTGCAAATTTTACTTGCCAAAGTACGGCTGTATCTGGATAACTTGTCAAATATCTTCAGGAAGAAGTTAAGTAAAAACCAAGGAGGGGTCCATGATATCACAAGAAATTCCCAAACACATCATTGATAAATGTCGAAAAAAGCTACTAAAAACAAAATATGATCTGTTAAATCAAGTGCGTGAAGCGCAAAATGACATGAGATTTTCCGAAGGACATGGGGGGGATGAAGCAGACCAGACAGTCCGTCTTATGGAGGAAAAAGAGTTTCTCAATCGAAACGAAAGAATTAATTATCAGCTAATGGAAGTGGAAATGGCCTTAGCTCGTATTGAACAGGGCTGTTATGGTATTTGCCAGGAAACAGGCGAACTCATCGAACCGGAACGGCTCATGGCTCTTCCCTGGACTTCCTTAAGCATAGAAGGAGCAGAAATTCGGGAAAGCATGAACAAAAAATACGCCCGCTAATTTAAGCTTTATGATAGAATCGTCTGGCACAGTTTATATAGCAACCTGGCACCTGTCTGGGCATCCCATATATTTGTGTCCCCTGTCGGGGTGGCTACTTCCACTAAATCAAAACCTATAATTCGGCAATGAGACTGAGATAACCTGTTTAAGAGATAATCTGTTTGCTCAAAACTTAAACCTCCCGGGACCGGAGTCCCTGTATGAGGAAATAAGTGCGGTTCTAAACCATCTACATCCAAAGAAATATATATGTTTTCAGGTAACAGCTTAATGAGAGAATCTACAAACGACTTCCATGTTTTTCCTTCAAATAAAGCCGCTTTTATTTTTGAGTCAAAAAAAGTATATATGTTTCTATTTTCTTTTATGAACATATATTCCTCTTTACAGTAATCTCTTACTCCTAATTGAATTAATGAAGCAGGAGGATAGGGTTGGTTCATCACATTATACATCACACTCGCATGGGAATGGTAAAACCCTTGATAAGACTTTCTCAAATCAGCATGGGCATCAATGTGTAAAACACCAAAATCTCCTTGGTAAAGTTCACCAAAGTATTGAATAGCCCCCCCTGAAGTGGAATGATCTCCCCCTACTAATCCAAACTTTTTTCCAGATTTATGGATTTTTTTTGTCTCTTCATAAACCCACTTCACCATTTGATGACAGGACCGATTAATTTCCTCAAGAAGGGATTTTGGAAAATGCCCTGGAGCTGCCTCTTCTAATTTTATAATAGGCAAGGCTTTGTCTCTCGTTTGCTTATTAAGTGTCTTTAAAAAATCCGGTGAGGGAAGAAGACAAATACCTTGATCTCGCACATCTCCTGCCTCAATAGAAAAAAAATCCATTTGAGTGGAAGCTTGAGCTATCATTTCCGGTCCTTTATCTGCCCCTCCTCCAAAAGAAGCTGTGGCCGACCAGGGAACAGATAGCAAAATCAATTCTGATTCTTCGTAAGAAGAGGCGCATCCAAAAAGATTAATAATTTTTTTCATTATCCCTATCTTTTACGCATACACACAAAATATTCAATAAGAAAATGAGAAGCCAGCCCTGCTAAACGGAAAAGCAAGTTTGAAGCTCTTTAACTCCTATTCTCTACTGAAGAAGTGATTTTGTCAGCGAATTAGTGAACATTTACAATTCCCGCGAAAGCGGGAATCCAGCCCTATAAACAAAACTACTTGTTCTTAGAAACAGTATAAGATACTCTAAAGAGAAAATTTTAGACACCATCAACACATTATGAAATATAAAATAAATTTTATATCCGTTCAGGTGGGTTTTTTCGGTCGTCTTTTTTCTTCTCCCCAGAAAAGAGAGTCTCTGAAGCCCTTCCTTTTTTCTATACCGGTTTGGTCTATTTTTAATAAGCTTGTTTTACTGTCCCTTGTTTTAACAATAGCCTGCACAAAAAAAAACCTCGTCTCTTCGCCAGATAATGACAAACAAAGCAGCAGTCGCATCAACAAACAAAACACCTTTTTTAGAAATCTAGGAGCCGAACCGGAAAACTTGCATCCTATACGCTCTACAGATGCTTATGCTTCTATAGTACAAGGTTATGTATTGGACACCTTACTTCTTCGTCATCGTGACACCTACGAACTGGAACCCCACTTAGCAGAAAAATGGGAGGTGGATAAAGATCACACTGTTTTCACATTCACCATTCGATCTAATATTAAATGGCATGATGGTCGTCCTCTTACAGTAAAAGATGTAGCTTTTTCCTTTAATGCTTATAAAGATCCTTCATTTGGCGGGGCCCACTTTTTACCCTATCTGGAAAATATCCAATCTGTAGAAATTTTAGATGAAAAGCGAGTCCGTTTCAAAGCCAATAAGAAATACTTTGGAAATCTATCTGTCTTGGGAAGCTTGGCCATTATCCCTGAGCACATTTATAAAGACAAAGAGAAAAAACTAAGCCGTACTCTGGTTGGTTCCGGAGCTTATATTTTAAAAAAGTATGAAAAAGGCAAAAAAATTGTATTAGAACAAAATAAAAATTGGTGGGGCCTCTCTGTAAAAAGTAATACCCATCGTATTAAGCGTATCACCTTTCGATTTATTCGAGATGAAAACGACCAACTTATTAGAATGGCCGCTGGAGATTTTGATTTTATAGGTCTTTCTCCAGAAGCTTATATGAAAAAAACAAATAAAAAACCTTGGGGGGAGGCAATTATAAAAAAGGAAATCCAAAACAAAGAGCCTGCTGGCTATAGATATATTGGATGGAATTTACAAAACCCTCTTTTTAAAGATAAAAAGACAAGGAAAGCTTTAAACCACTTAATGAATCGGGAATTGATGAACAAAAAATTTCAGTATGGAAAAGCAAAACTAGCTACAGGCCCCTGGTACTTATGGAGTGATTATGCTGATTCCTCAATAGAACCTATCTTATTTGATCCTCAAAAAGCAGGAGAGTTGTTAAGTGCTGCCGGCTGGAAGGACACAGACAAAAACGGTATATTGGATAAGGTAATACAAAGTCAGAAAAAAGAATTTAAGTTCACTTTGCTCTTTCCTAATAAAGATTTTGAAAAATATTTAACTATATATCAACAAGATCTAAAAAAAAGTGGCATTGACATATCCCTTCGCTTTATGGATTGGAGTGCTTTTTTAAAACTCCTGAGAGAAAAAAAATTTGAAGCAGTTACTTTAGGTTGGTCTGGTGGATCGGTAGAGTTAGATCCAAAACAAATATGGCATTCGGAATCCTCTCGTAAAGGGGGAAGTAATTTTATACAATATTCCAATCCAGAAGTGGATCGTCTTATTGATAAAGGTCGAGTGGAAATGGATCGCAACAAAAGAATTAAAATTTTTCAAGAAGTATATCGCTTGATTGCAGCAGATTATCCTTATTTATTTTTATTTAATTCTCCGGTTCGATTTTATGCTTACAATAAAAAAGTTAAAATGGAAAAAGACACCTATCTTTATGAATTAGGAACCCGTTACTGGTGGCTCAGCCATGAATAAGGCTTCTTCTGAATCAGAGTTGTACCGAACTGGTATCTCCTGAACCATTATTTTAAACAGGTTACCTATTTACTGTTTTTAATAATTCTGAAGGGGAGTAACAAGATTGGGAACGAACAGACAAAACACAACTAAGATAAGCTAGAAAAAAAATACAGGTGAACAATCCAAACATAAACATAAAATTAAACTCCACGGGAAATTGAGCCCCTGCATGAAATTGAGATAAAATAGGAATACGAGAATACTTAAGAAATAAGCAAATAAACAAACTAAAAAGCCAGGCTCCCAACATTCCAAATGAACATAACAACAGACCCATCTTTACAAATAAGCTCTGCACTCTTTGCACCGGCATCCCTATAGCCATTAAAGCTCCTATCTCCTTTTTTTTCTGAACTATCAATAAAGCTAACAAAGAAGAAACAGCTAACAAAGTAATAAGCCCTGCCAAGGATAAAAAAACACTCATAATGATTTTTTCCACTTTTAAGGCAAGAAACACAGAGGAATTTCTCTCAGGCCAAGCCTCTACAGAAAAACCCTCTTTTTCCAACACAGTTTTGTAAAGCAAAAAATCTTCCGGCTCGGTTAAACTGATTTCAAAACCGGCATTGTAAGAACTATTTTTACGAAAAGCAGGAAAATCTTTCCGGTCATAAAAAATGTAATTGGAGTTCCATATCGCATTCTGAGTGGAAACAATAGACCCTACATGAACAGATTCAAATTGGATCAGCTCCCCTGGCGGAAGCAACAGATTTTCCGCGGGTATCAAATGCACTGATTCCTCCTCGTATAAATCCAATTCACTCGCCAAACCTAAACCCAATACAATTTTCTTTTGTTTCTCTTTACCTACCTCCTTCTCTAACTCTGTGTTTTTTTCCTTAACAACAAATAACTCTTCTTCTCCCAACTGAATTGTATTTATACTGATCTGGTTTGACTCTCGAGGACGACTGTGTTCTTTTTGATTTTTTCCCTTCACCGAAATATTATCCAAAATATCCCCTTCCGTAGATAAAACAAGCTCCCCTCTTATCTTTTGCAAAAAACTTTCTAACCAATGAGAATCATAACCTCTAGCCACAGCTCCTGAAAACACACCTTTTGGAGTTCGTATAACGAGGTCCACACTTTCAAAAAAAGAGAGAGAAGTAACTTCTGAATCTAAACCCTTAGACTTTAAAATTTTTTTAATCTTCTTTTTTTGTTCTTGAATATACCCATCGGGTATTATTTTTTCGTCACTTTTCGGTTCTTTCCGCTTGGTCGCCAAATCTTTATCCTGTGTCTTTTCTAAAGAAATAATAATATGAGGTTCTGTTTCTAAAAATCGCTCTTTAATAGCCTGCCCCAATCCCCCCATAACATTAAATACAATTAATAAACTGCCAATAGAAATCACCAAGCCTAAAAAACAAATAAAAGACACCTTTCGCACGACAGAGTTGGCTCTTTTAGAAAAAAGATACCGATAAAAAAAAGTAAAAGCGGATAAAGTATAAGGAATCCTGATTTTTGGTTTTATTTTCATATCTATACTCCATAATCATCAGGCATTGGGGAACTCGCATATAAATTCTGTGCCGCCACCCTTAGGAGACACAGCCCGTACACAACCTCCATGCTTTTCCATAGACTGCTTAACCAAAGCTAATCCCACCCCTGTACCTCCCTTTTCTCTGGATCTAGCCGGATCCATTCTGAAAAATCTTTCAAATACCCTATGAAGATACGGTTCTGGAATGCCCTCCCCACTGTCTTTTACTTTCAATATCACTCGGTCCCTCATTTTCTCCCACCGGATATGCACATTGCTATTTTCACTAGTGTGCCGACAAGCATTGTCCACTAAATTATGTAGCACCAACTCCACCCATCGTGGATTGGCCATGACATAAGGAGCAGAAAAAAAGAAATGCAGCTTACGACCACGGGGTTTTATCTGCTCAATAACATGGCTGGTAATATCTTTGGTATTAAGCCGTTTTTTTTCCAAATGTACCTGAGAAGCCAAACTAGATAAAGTAAGAAGATCATCTATCAGTTCACCCATCCTTTTACAATTTCTTAATAAAATTTGTAAAAAACCTTCAAACTTATCAAACTTTTTTTGAGATAAATCTTGTATGAGCATCTCTACATATCCACGGATAGCAGTTAAAGGAGTTTTTAACTCATGCGATACATTCGATACAAAATCAATATGAGCTTGCTGGGATTCTTTAATATTTGTTTGATCGTAAAACAACAAAACAACCGTTTTTTGCTTTTCATAAAAAAACGGCAGAGCGGTTACCTGAAAGTTACTCTTAAGATATTGATTTTTTTTCCTAAAAACACAATCTTTCGTAACCCTAGTTTTTTTTTTCAAACATTGCTGAAATAAGTCCATTACATCAGGAGAACGAATCATCTCGTTTAAGTATACTGATTTTGTTTGAGTTCTATGGTTTTTATAAGCTTCCTCCAAAGGGGGAACGGAGTTCGGAGTTTGCCCATTCCATACCGGTTCGGTATAATGTGTGGGCTGGTGCTCATCTAAATAAAATATTTCCCTCGCTTGAGAGTTATGAAAAAGCAACCTTCCTTCCTCATCCAGAATAATCACAACTTCCTTCAACACAGCCGCTACCTGGTCTATTTTTTTTTGTAAAAAAACCAGACGATCCGATTGATCTTTAATCTGATTTTTTATCTGCTGAATGTAATTGTTTAATGGAACAGACAAGTCCACTTCATCCAGAGAGGTACTGGAAGATATGTTATCCTTACTTATAAGATGAAGGATCTGTTTTTTTAAATTTTGAAAAGGAATATAAAAACAAAGAACACCAGCGGCAAAACAGAGAACAGCTAAAAAAAACACAATGATTATATCAGATAAACCCAATACGATACCCTATACCTCTCACTGTTTCAATAAATTTACCATATTTTCCCAGTTTCTTTCTTAAAATGGAAATATGCGTATCCACTGTCCGACCGGTGACATTAACATCTTCCCCTTGAATAAAACTTATCATCTGTTGCCTGGAGAGAGCCTTTCCTTGATTTCTCAAGAGTGTTTCCAATAAACGAAATTCCGAAAGTGTGACAATAATTTCCTGACCTTCCATAAATACTTTATGTGCTCCGGTATCCACAACCAGATCCCCCAACTGAAACTTTAAATTTTGTGTCTTCCCTGGTTCTGTAAGCGTGCTCATCAACTTCAATCGCCTTATCAGATTATTCACCCTCGCTTTAAAAACAGAAAAATCAAAAGGCTTAGTGATATAATCATCCGCCCCCGCCTCCAACCCTTGAACAATGTCTTCCGGGTTTGCTTTAGCCGTTACAAATAAAACTGGAATATTTTTATGATGGACATTATCCTTCTTCAGCCATTTTAACAACTCCAGACCGTTGATCTCCGGTATCATCCAATCCAATATGATTAGTTGATAAGATCGTTCAGAGAGCATATTATAAGCTTGTTTTCCCGTCTGAGCCGATTCCACATGATACCCTTCCTGGGATAAATGCAAGCACATAAGGTTTTGAATATCCAATTCATCTTCAACAACTAATATAGAATGCATAAACATATCACTCATTTTTGTATTCATCCTCATCAGGAAGATCTTGGTGTCGTATATCATCCCCGGTTTTTAAAAAAATAACTTCTTCCGCGATATTAGTGGCATGATCGGCAATTCTTTCCAGTTCACCGGCTATAATGATTAAATCAATACAAGGTTTTATTAAGCGATTATGAGAGAGAGTGATTTGCTCCAGCCCTTCCCGGATTTGATTTCTGGCCTTGTCCACATTATCATCTTGAATCAAAATTTGTCGAGACAGTTTTTCATCTTCAGCAACAAAGGCGTCAAGAGACTTATGTACCATTTTACTTACTTGAGTGAACATCAATTCAAACAAACGAAGAGACTCATCCAATATAGGATCTTTTTGAACTGAACCAGCTCGCACAGCAATATTAAAAGCCAAATCACCCATCCTTTCCAGGTCTGTGTTGGCGTTAACAATGGCCAGGATGAGTCGCAGATCCCCAGCCACGGGAGACTCTCGCGCTAAAATTTTAAAACACACCCTAGATACCTTTAGTTGGAGAGTATTAATCTCCTCCTCCCGCTTTTGTAATTCATACATAATATCAGAACTGGGATGCTTATTTAATAAGATATCACTTGTACTAGAGATGGTCTTTTCCACAAAAGCCCCCATATTTAAAATAAGCGACCGAATATAGTTTAACCGTTCATCTAATTTGTTTTTTACTTTTCTCAATTTATACCCCTCGGGTCTGATCCCTGTTTCCACGGGGACAAGCTTTTCCGCCACTTTCCCGCTTTTTTCCCATGTCAGTCCTGCTGCCAAGCCTTCCTCTATTATTTTAAATACTCATTATATATAAAATCTAAAAATCAACCAAATCTGCCTGTAATATAAGATTCTGTTTTCCCTTTCGAAGGATTAGTAAATATTTGAGATGTTTTCCCATATTCTATCAGTTCTCCAGACAGTAAAAAAGCAGTTTTATCTGAAACCCGCGAAGCTTGCTGCATGTTATGAGTAACAATGATAACCGTCACCTTTTCTTTTAATTCCCTGATTAAACCTTCAATACGCGCGGTAGATATAGGATCCAGAGCGGATGTAGGTTCATCCATTAAAACAACAGAGGGGTTTATGGCTAAAGTGCGGGCAATACAAAGACGCTGTTGCTGCCCTCCGGATAAAGAAGTGCCCTGGCGCTTTAAAATATCTTTAACTTCATCCCATAAAGCCGCTTGCTTGAGGGAGTTCTCCACTCTCTCAAATAAAACTTTCCTTTTGACTCCCATTAACTTAAGACCCACCGCTACATTATCAAAAATACTTAAACCAGGAAAAGGATTAGGCTTTTGAAAAACCATCCCCACCTTTCTTCTCACCAAGACGGGATCAATATATGGGGCGTAAATATTCTGGCCTTCCAGAAAAACCTGACCCCGAATAGTAGCTCCTGATACCTCCTCGTGCATGCGATTCAAACAGCGTAAAAATGTAGATTTTCCACAACCGGATGGACCAATTAAAGCCACTACTTTATTGACAGGAATTTCCAGATCAATATTTTTTAAAACAGGAATGGAAAAAAAAGACGCACTCAGATCCTGAATTTTTACAAGTGTTTTTGTTTCTTTCATTATTTCCTCATTTTATACTGGAGCTTCACTCTATCTTTTTTACAAAAAAATAAAAACAATCTAGTAAAAAAATTAATAAAAAAGACGAAAAACACCAAAACCATAGCCCCCGCCCAAGCTTGTTTTTCCATTTGTTCAAAACCGGTATTGGAAAACTCATATATTTGCACCGGTAAAGTGGCTATAGGCTCATTAAGGTTCCTGATGTGATATTGATTACCCAAGGAAGTAAATAACAAAGGGGCTGTTTCCCCCGCAATACGGGCAATAGCCAACATAATCACTGTCACACACATACTTAAAATGCTTGGAATGAGAATACGAATAATAACTTTCCATCGGGGAATACCTAAAGCCAAACCAGCTTCACGAATATGATTGGGTATCATCTTTAAAATTTCCTCCGTCCCTCGGGCAACGATAGGTAACATAATCAACAGTAAAGCCGCCGCTCCTGCATAAGAGGAAAACCCGTACCGAATAACAATCAGACCATAAATAAAAATACCCACAACAATAGAAGGCGCGCTAATAAGCAAATCTATTACAAATCTTAATATTTTTGCCGTTTTAGTGCTTTTGTATTCACTTAAATAGACCCCCATTCCCATACCCCAGGGAATACCTACAATACTGGCCATGCCCACAACAACAGCACTGCCAATAAGGGCGTTTGCCATTCCCCCACCCTCTTCTCCTGGAGGTTTTGGTAATTGAGTAAAAAAATTCCAATTAATAGCAGACACACCCTTATCAAATACATAGTATATAATAAACAAGAAAGGAACAGCCGCCATCAAACTCAATAAAAATAAGCAGGAGATCATAAAAAAATTAAGCCATTTTCTCCATCTGTCCCTTAAAGAATAATACCATATTACCTGTTTTGCTTTCACTCCTTTTTCTCCTTCCCCGTATAATCTGAAGTGGAAGAAGAAGGCCCTATATTTGTAGAAGAAAAGTGTTTAGGGGATCCTATCCGTGTGGAGGACTTTTTCATTTTCCACACCAAGAGAAAAGCTAGAATATTAATAATGAGGGATAGGAAAAATAAAGTAAAACCCACGGCTGTTAAAGAAGCTAGGTGCAACTCATTATCCGCCTCAGCATATTGATTAGCTAAAATACTGGCCATAGTTTGAGCTGGCTCAAAAAGAGACATTTTAATAGAGGGAGCGTTTCCTATAACCATAGTTACTGCCATAGTCTCTCCTAAAGCGCGTCCCAAGCCCATAATAACCGCCCCAATAATACCAGTAGAACTACCCCTCAATACAGCTATTTTCAGCATCTCCCAACGAGTCGCCCCTAAACCTAAAACAGCCTCTCTATTAGATTTAGGAATCGTGCGAAAGACCTCCCGGCACACAGAAGAAATAGTAGGGATAATCATAATAGCTAAAATAACCCCCCCGCACATCATACCCACCCCGTAATAAGGACCCTGGAAAAAGGGTAAAAAATGAAAATATTTAGATAAAAAAGACTGAATATAATCACGCAATACGGGAGCCAGCACAAAAAGTCCCCATAAACCATATACAATAGAAGGCACCGCTGCCAGCATTTCCACAATAAAACTAAGTGGTTTCGCTAGCCATTTTGGAGCCAACTCACTAAGAAAAAGAGCCACACCCACACTAACAGGAACAGCTAATAACAAGGCCAATACAGAAGTAACGACGGTCCCATAAACAAGGGACAGAGCACCAAAACTTTGGGTCCAGCTGTTCCAATCCGCATTAATAAAAAAAATCATGCCAAAGTGGGAAAAAGCAGGCCAGGACATTTGAAAAATCACAAACAACATATAAAAAAACAAAAAGATAAGAGACCAGGAAAGAGCTTTAAGAAAGAAATAAAAGAAGCGATCTTGAGCATGAATATCTTTTTTTCTTTCTTTTCTTTTAAAAAAAGAAAAAACAAAAATAGGATTAAGTTTTTCTATCATCACTAGTTACTTTAATGGACCGCACTCTGTGTTTCACTTTTTGTATAACCAAAGAAGGAAGAGGTATATAGTGCAACGATTCACAAAAACTTTGTCCGGTTTTTAAATACCAATTCAGAAATTGAACCAGGGCTGCCCCTTTATCTGAAGTCATTTCTTTATACACCAACAAATAAGTATAAGAAGACATGGGATAAACATCTGTCCCCTGAACAGTAGTTAAGGGATGGAATAGATCATTTGTTTTTTCCAAAATCTGCTGAGCCGAGGTTTTAACAGTATGAGTGCTGGCTTTAACAAAATGCCCGGACATATTTTGTATCTCCGCCATTGGTAATTGGCGGTTAACTGCGTAACTCATTGCCACATAACCTATGGCCCCGGGCATCTTCCGAATCAGACCCATCACTCCCTCATTTCCTTTTCCACCAATACCTATAAGCCAGTTAACGGATTTTCCCTTACCCACTTTTTTTAACCATTCTTTTGAAAATTGAGCCAGGTACTCGGTAAAAACCGCTGTAGTGCCGCTCCCATCTGCCCTATAAACCGGCACGATATTTTGATCAGGTAATGCCATATCAGGGTTGATCTCGCTTATTTTTTTATGATTCCATTTTGTAATTTTCCCCATATAAATATCCGCTAAAACAGAAGCCGTTAAACGTATGTCTTTCTTTTCCAAAGCTGGCAGATTATAACTCACCACCACCGCTCCTAATGCTGTGGGAAGGTGTAATATTTCCTTTTTAGACTTTTGCATCTGTTCCTTCGGCATAGGAACATCTGTTGCTCCAAAATCCAAAGTGCCGGTGAGAAACTGACGAATTCCCCCTCCACTACCAATGGAGCGATAGTTAATCCTAATACCCGGATTTATTTTTTTATACTCTAAAAACCACTTGGAATAGAGAATGTAAGGAAAAGAAGCCCCTGCTCCATTAATCAAAAGAGGTTTGTTTTCGGACTTTAACGGAGTCGTTCCCATTGATGCTATAGGAAGCAAGCCACTTAAAATTAAGACACAATAAACTATACGCATAGAAAACCCTTATTCTCGCATCCTTACTCGCCTATCTGACATGACTTTTTCTAAAAACGAACTCCCTAAGAAGTTACACCAGATAAGACTGCCACTATATTAAATTTATGTTAAAATCTCTGCGTCACTTTATAGAAAGGAATTTATGACCAGACTTAGCGTCAATGTCAATAAAATTGCTACTCTTCGAAATTCAAGAGGAAAAAATCAGCCGAATTTAATGGAAGCTGTAAAGAAATTAATCGGTTTTGGCGTGAAGGGGATCACTATACACCCCCGTCCGGATGGCCGCCATATTCTCTATCAGGATGTACGAGATATTAAACAATACTTAAAAGTACAAAAAGAAGTGGAGTTGAATGTGGAAGGCTACCCCAGTACTGACTTCCTGCAACTAATGGAAGAAATAGGGCCAGATCAGTGCACTTTGGTACCGGACGCTCCTACCACCCTGACTTCCAATGCCGGCTGGCGCGTTCAGGAAAATAAAGACTTTTTACATTCTGCTCTCGCGTCTTTAAAAAAAAATAATGTCAGAACTTCGCTTTTTATAGATCCTTTTACCCTGACAGAAAAAGAACTGCACACACTTAGTTATCTCCAACCGGATAGAGGGGAACTCTACACAGAAACCTATGCTTCGGCTTATTTTACACCACAAAAAGAATCTGTTATCCGTACTTATATTGAAGCAGCCGAAAAGTTGATGAACCAGGGAATACGGGTCAATGCAGGACATGATCTCAATTTAGATAATTTGGCCTGGCTTTTGAAAAAAATTCCTCAAATTAAAGAAGTGTCTATCGGCCATGCTCTTATTTGCGAATCTTTATATCAGGGAATGGAAACAGTGGTGCACAAATATTTAGCTATTTGTCTTAATTAAAGGTTCATTAAAATGTCACCTAAAACAGATTTATTTTAAAAAAGTGCTTGCAATTTAAAAAGATTTGGTCTTAATAATGAGATTAATACTGCGAAACGAGTAAAATAAGCTCACACTAATAGCTCTGACAGAACCGACGGCGAGTAAGTAAGAACTACAATATAGTATTTTTTATGTTTTATAAAACCCTTTAAATAAGGAGAATAAAAAATGAAAACCATTATGGTCGTGATCCTTACTTTTTTAGCACTCACTCTTATTAGTTGTGGTAAAAGCAAAAAAAGGCTATGTATAGAAGATCCCTCTAAAGAATGGAGAGATGGGCTATGTGTAGATAAAGAAACAGGAGAACCGGATTTTTTCATCCTTACTCATAAGGCAAGCGGTAATGTTGTAGTAGCCTCAGGTAATCTTTCAATAATATTAATACAAAATGCTTGTGTGAAATTAACAAAATCACAGTTTGAAAACTTGAGAATTTCTACAAATGTTACAACAAGTATTTGTGATAATACAACAGGTGATAAATGTCCTGATGCCGGTCACTACGAAATAAATACTAATAGAAAATTGCAGAAAGTGAATAATCCTACGCTTACAGATTGTAATGCACTGGCTGATACTCTCTATTCCATCACCAATACCAGTGATGCTAATTCTGTCACTATAAGTGCAGGTAAGGACTCCGTCACCTTAAAAAAAGGAGAATGTGCGCAGATGCAAAAATCACAATTTCAAGACTTAAAAATTAAATGGAGCAGAGTGTTTGGGATCCCGGGAGGAACTGTATGTGACAGTGTAGATGCATCTACACGGAATTGTCCTTCCCCTGGTGGCTACTTTACGCACTTTAAAATTATCAGCAGACAGGGCACTAACGACGAAACCATGCCCGACAAACATCATACTGATATTATAGGAGATCAGACAAAAACAGATATAAGCAAGAGCTGTTCGAAAAAACTATAACTCAATAAAAAAGGGGCTGGTGGAAAATCAGCCTGTCATTTGTCGGTAAGTGTATGAGCAAAGTAGATACTATGTGCTCCTGCCTTAACCTTCACTCCCTAGGTAGTAACTTATCTATGTATAAAGGTTTGTACAGGTCTTCCTCAATAGAAATTTTTAATTCAGATGGGTCTGTGTTTTCTACAAATGTCACAGGAGCTTCGTAAATGAGAGCTAAAGGACATTGTCCTGCTCCCTCTCCCATAAGTAAAACGGCGGAAGCAGCTAAAGCATCCACTATGTTTATTTTAGTCATACGCAAAGACCGACCAAATAAATCTTTTTGTCCAACCATGTCCTTAACCGCTCTAAATCCACTGTAAGCCAAAGCCACACCCACCACCCCTTGACGCAAAGGTAAGGTGCGTGAGTCTGTCATCATCAGACCTATTTTTTTAAAAGGCAATTTTTTTTTTATTTTCCCTGCTATCTGTTCCAGCGAAGAAAAAGGATCTTTCGGATATAAAATATACTCGTCTTTTGCCGAATTAGATTCATCAATTCCAGCAGAAGGCACTAATAAACCATGACGAATAGCTAGATGACAATCATATCCTATTTCACCTAAATAATGTTCACATTCCTGTTGAATCAACTCTTTTTTACCCAGCTTTGTTTTACTAATTGTCCTGCTTTCTGCTAAACTGACAATTTTAGAAGTAATAGCTAGAATAGATTGCTCCTTCCACTTATCTCCCACACTTTCCATAATAAAGTCCACCAGGTCCATACCTGGAGAAAACACTTTTGTACGAATAGCTTTAATTTGCATAAAACCCTCCATAAATATAAACCCTTAAGACAAAAGACTGTAGGAAGAGATATATCGAACCGATCTAAAACCTTTAAGATAAAAAACCTTTCATAACACGAGCATGAAAGTCCGCTTCGTGCACTCGCAAAATATCCACCCCCTTTTCTGCCAGGGAAAGAGAAATACCAGCACTTTCCGGATCTCTTTCTTTTGGGCTATCAGACGAAAATAGTTTCATAAATGATTTTCTAGAATGTCCCACCACTATCCTCAATGGGAAACAATAAAACTCATGTATCCTTTTTAAAATTTCTAAAGATTGGTCAGCGGTTTTACCAAAGCCAATACCAGGATCAAAAATAATACGATCCAGAAGAATTTTTTGCTTTTCTAAAATACTCATTTTTTCTTCAAGCCACTTTTTTATCTCATTTACGGGGTCTTTGTTTATGGGTAAAGTTTTTTTACTATCTGCTGGAACAGTTATGCTGTGCATAAGAATATATTCCGCCTTTGTATTTTTAAGCAACTCTATCATTCCATTAGACAAACCACCGACATCATTGATTATATCTACCCCCATATCAAGGGCTTTTCTTGCTGTTTTTACATATCGCGTGTCCACACTCAATTTTGGACGAAATATTTTATCTGTATAAAAACGAAAAAATAGCTCGATATAAGGCTTAAGCCTCTGCCACTCTTCTTCAGAAGAAATAGGTATAGCCCTCGGACGAGTGGACTCAGCTCCTAAGTCAACGATATGGACACAGTAGTTCGATATTTTATGTAATATAGATACAAAGTTGTTCAAGTGTAACTCACCTCCATCAGAAAAAGAGTCAGGGGTGGCATTTAAAATAGACATCCAGGTCGGTAACTTTGATTTCAAAAGACGAAAATATTCTAAAGCTGTATAGCTTTTTTTTATATTTTTTTCTTTGTGATACCCAATCGAAGGAATGATTAAAGACGGATCCAGTTCTTTTAACGGGGCCAACACAAAATTTCTATGTATTAACTCCGGGTGAGGAATGTGCAACTCTGAAGAATTTATTATTTCCTTACCAAAAAGCAAAATATCCAGATCAATAACTCGAGGGGCCCATTTTATTGAACCCTCCCTCCCCATCTCTTTTTCCATTTTTTTTAGCAAGAGTAAAAGCTTCTTAGGTGTTTGTTGATGACACTGAATTTTTAATACGGCATTTAAGAAAGGGCGGTTCCAACCCTCTAAAGCTTTTGGTGGGAGCAGAGCGGGGGTTTCATATACAGGAGAAGCTTTTAAGATAGGAAAACCTGCTTTTATTATTTGCTTGGCTGCTAATTCTAGATTTTGCAAACGATGACCTAGATTGGAACCAAGACCGACATAAGATACCATTTACAAATCTCCACAAGTATAGGACACCCCTCCTTTTAAATAAGGAACCGGGGCTTTTATCTTATGAACACATATACGAACACAAATATGAGAGGGCAGATCTTTTTTTATTATGGTTAAAGTTTCAAAAGCTAATTTTTCAATTAGAGAAAATGTGTTTTGGGATGTTAGCTGCCTAATTTTTTCACACACTTTAAAATAGCAAACAGAATTTTTTAATTGATCCGTCTTTTCATCTTTAGGTGCCTGCATAAAACCAAGCGTGATATGAAAAGATATGTCCTGTGTTTTTTGACGCTCTTTTTTAGTCCGTCCAATATAAACAGGTAACACAAGAGATTTAATCTCTAAGAAGGAATGCATGTGACCTTTACACAGTAACAGAAGGAGATGGCTGCATTTCCGTTAGAAAGCTCCATAATGCCTTCGCTATATCCACAGCTGAATTTAAAGCTTCTTTTTGTTGCTCTTCTGGTAATTTCTCCAATAGCTTTTCTATAGCTTGCCTGTGCTCTACATCTGCGGCTTTATGAACTAGAAAAAACAATAAAGTTCTTTTATCCTGGATCCCGTAATGCTTTTTTAAGCCCTGTATTTTTGTTTCAGCTACTTCCGGTACCTGATATTCATAACTATATAGTGCAGACAAACCCTTGGCATAAGAACCACGACAGTGGGAAAAGAAAGTATCTATCAAATGTTGAATGCTTCTACAAGAAGCAGCATTTTTAACTTCTTTTTTATCTAAACCTAGCCCTTCAGCAAAATACATCCACAAATCAGGATGAGGGTCCATACCTTCAGCCCCCTCTTCGTCGTTTAAGTTTTCAAGAAGAATCTTACGATCTTGCTGATTTTCACATAGAGAGTGCAATGCACTGATATAACGGGGAAAAGCAGAAACATGATGATAGTACTGGCCAGCGTAATTAAGTAAACACTCTTTAGGTAAGGTCCCTTCCATCCACATTTGATAAAACGGATGCTTTAACAAATGATAAGGTGATAATGTATCTTTTAAGATTTTAACAAAACTCATAAAAAAACCTCCCATTTTTCTATTTTTATACTAATCGTGTTTGATATTTCGTGTTTTAGCTGGATTCCTACTTTATAGTTCATCCAAAATATACTTAGATGGATCTACCGGTACATTAGAAATACGTACTTCATAGTGCAAATGAGGCCCGGAGGAATTTCCGGTACTACCTATAGTACCTATGACCTGCCTCCTCTGGGTTTTTTGCCAACGGGAAACCATAATATCAGACAAATGCCCATAGAGAGTAGAAAGTTCGTATCCATGATCTATAACAATGACATTTCCATACCCTTTTCTGTAACCAGCAAATACCACCACTCCATCGGCAGGAGCATATACAGGAGTGCCAGGAAAAGCAGCAATATCCATTCCCTCGTGTAAAGACACGGCTCCGGTAAAAGGGTACTGACGATATCCGAAATGGGAGCTAATCCAACCCTTAGCTGGTAAAATACTGGGAGTGCTGCTCATAATATCCCTTCGTTCGTATAACCGTTCTGTCAGAACAATAATATCTTCTCTTATTAACTGAGATTTTTTATCCAAATGATCCATATATACCATAATAGAATCTACAGAGACAGGAGACGATACTGCATCAGAATGAGCAGATGGGGTAGAAGCAGGCCCACGATGTAAAGAGGGGTTTGTACCCGGCTTTACATTAATTGTAGAGTGTAGATCGGGGAAAGAAGCATGAGATAAAGGCCCCATCGCCAAAAAGGAAGAGGAACTGTGTTCTAATCCCGCTATCACTTTAACTTTATGTGAGAAATCCTCAATCTGATGTAAGCGGATATTCAATTTTTTCATTTTAAGGCGGATATGAGATAATTGCGACTTAAGACTTTGATTTTCAGCCTGATATTGCTGGTAATTGAGATGAGTGGAAAAGCTTAAAAAATAATCAACGGCAAAAAGACCCATTAATAAAAATAAACACACAAAACCAGCTAAACCATACTTTAATTTAGTTCTGGAGATATGAAGCTCTTTAAGACCACCATTATCATTAGAAACAACAAATACAGTCCAACTCTTCCCTATCAATTTACTTTACCTCCAAAAGAAAAGCCCCTCAATTATCATCAATATAAAACAGCTTTCTTTTAATAAACTATAGAATATACACTAAATTTTGGCAACCACAAACACTTTGTGAGTATATAATACCCGGTGGTTACTATCCCCGTTTCCACGGGGACAGGCTTTTTCATAACTTTCAAACGGAAAGCCCCCTTTAGCGGCTTCCCATCCCTCCGGTGAAACCGGGCTTTTAAACATGAAAATTTCAAACACGAGCGTTTATTGAACTTCAATAACAATTACGGAAATATTATCTTCACTTCCATGCTCTAAGGCCGTCTTAATACATTCTCCTGGAATATCCTGTAAATCACATTTTGTTAAAATATCACGAATTTTCTGCTCCGGAACAACTCCACTTAATCCATCGGAACAAATTAGGTATTTTTCATTTTTTTCCACTTTTTTTTCAAAAATATCCGGTTCTACATTAGGAAAAAAACCCACACTTTTTGTTAAAACATTATCCTCTAAAGAAGCTTCCCATTCCGGTTCTCCCGATAAAAAACTAGCCTTTCTTTGGTTAGTCAAAAAATTATGATCTTCTGTCAGCAGCCACATTTGCCCATCCTTTTCCATATACAATCTGGAATCCCCGATATTTATAATATAAGATTGTCCATCCTTTTCCACAAACAACATACATAAAGTGGTTCCCATACCTCTTAGATTCATATTTTTTTGACCTTCATTATGAATCATTTTATTTGTTTCAACACAAGCCTCTCTGAGGTCCATAGATGAAATACCATCCTGTTTTTGTAGGATTTTTTCCACTTGCTGCGACATTATCTGAACAGCCAGACTAGAGGCTACCTCCCCTCCTTGATGGCCGCCCATACCGTCGGCCACTATAAAAAGCCCTTTATCCCCATCTGTTAGAATACTGTCTTGATTATTCCTTCTAACAGGGCCAATATCTGTAGCAGAGTAAAAAACGAGTTTCATATCCTAGAATATACAATTTTATACTCAATATATGAAATTTTTATTTTCTGTGTTAGAATCAATTTTTTGAGTTTTATCATATAAAAATGAGGTTTTTTCTTTGTTTCAGAATAAAAATACCCGATTAAATCCTTTTTTGTACTTTTTTTTAGGTTCATTATTGATCCACGGTACTCTTTTGTTACTGATTTGGTCCTCTCCATCCCAGAACACCAGCCTCCACGAGGAAGATGATATTGTTTTCGTTCACTATCCAGATCATAAACAAATTGTCAGTCAAAAAAATTTTAATAAGATAACTCCTCAAAAACAAAGACCTTATCTCAGTCAAGCAGATAAATCCGTAGAAAAAGAAACACAAGCTATGTTAAAAGGGCTTTTTTATCAAGCTGAATCTCCTATTCAAGAGAGTATCATTAAAAAATCACCCCTCTCTTCATCAAATACCGCCATTAACAGAAAAATTAGCTCCCTCGATCCCTCTCCTGCCTTATTGGATAAAATAGCCAGTCCTATTCATATAGATATTTCAGAAATAAACAATACTAGTATTTTTCCACCGCAACAGGAATCCGACTTAAGTCGCACTATGGATTTTCTTCCGGGAGTAGATCCTGGTTCTCACACCTTGCTGAATACAAAAGAATTTACCTATTACTCTTACTTTTCTCGCATGAAAGAGCAGCTTTATTGGCGATGGACACAATATTTTAGAACAGAGTTACATCCTTTTTTAATCAAATTAAACACCAAAAAAAATACACAAAAGTTATTTTCTACAAACCTCTATGTTCATCTTTCTCCTGAAGGAGAAGTCCAAGACATAAGGATAGTGCAAGGCTCTGGAGCGGAGGATATTGATTCTGCAGCTCTGCACGCTTTTCTAGCTGCCGCCCCTTTTCCCAACCCTCCAAAGGAACTGATAGAAGAAGACGGCTACATCCACATTAGACAAAGTTTCCATCTTTATATCAGTCCTTCTTCTTATGGAAACTTATTCTCCAGGCAAAACTAAGTTGCTTAATTTTTTAAAAGAAAGGTACACTGAATTCATTTGAATTTTGGAATTTCTGTAAATAGATATGATACAAAAAACAGATTTAAAAACTCTCAACGAAATTGCTAAAAAAGCCCATCTGATATTAAATCAGATGATCTACTCAGCTAATTATCGAAAGGACCAGGAAAAAGGAGATCCTAAAGTTGGAGGACACTGTTCCGCTAGCACCAGTGCTCTACATATTTTAGGTGCTTTACATCTTATAGTTAAAACAGGCTACGATTACATTGCCAATAAACCTCATGCTTCCCCGACAGATCATGCTTATAATTATCTACTAGGGCTTCTTTTGGATGAGCAATTACAACCCCTCTCTCCTTCTTTAGCTGAACAAGCGATGAAGGGGTTAAGAGCTTTTCCAAAACAAAATGAATACACTTTTCAATCCTACCACTCCTTTTACGATCCCGATCATCACCACTTTTTACCTTCTGGAACAGTGGGTATCCCTCCTGTAGTAGCTGGTTACCTGGCTTTAGCTTACAGAGCGGCGCAAATCCAAGGATACAAAGTCCCCTCTGCGCACTTTTGGTCTATTATAGGAGATTCTGAATTTAGAGAAGGCTCACTCATGGAGGCCATACCGGATTTAGCGGAGCGGGAACTCGGAAATGTAACTTGGATTTTGGATTACAACAGACAAAGCTTGGACGGCCATCGTTTGATAAATGATAATATTATAGAAAATTCCGATGCGGAAAGGATCGAAAAAACTCTTTGTGCTAACGGCTGGCAGGTTATTCAATTAAAGCATGGCTCAATTAGAAAAAATCTTTTTCAAAAACCGGGAGGAAAAGACTTTCAGTTCTTTCTTGAAAAGCAATTAACAGATCATGAATTTCAAGCTCTCTTTCTAAAGGAGGAAGAAGAGTTAAAGAATATATTATTAAAACATAAAAAATTAAAACCTTTTCTAAACTCTATTTCAGCTAAAGAATTAAAAGAAGCTTTCTCGGATTTAGGGGGACATGATTTTCCTAGCTTGATCTCCGCTATGGAAACAAGCAAGAAAGATTTTAAAAGACCTTGCTTTATTATTGCCCACACAATCAAAGGCTGGGGACTGGAAATGGCAGGCTTAGCTGGCAATCACTCTTACCTGATTTCAAAAGAGGAATTAAGTCAACTAAGAGAAGGTGTGCAGGCTGGTTCTTCTGACTTTCCTTTGTTTCCTGAAAATTCTAAACCAGGTATTTTTTTAAAAAAAAGGAAAGAGAAGCTTTATAAGGAAATTCTGTCTCAAGAGAAAGTTAAGAAAGATAACAAAGATTTGTTTAATAAACATTTTTCTTCTTTCCCGGAAAGCTTATCTTTGGATTTTCAAAAAATGAGCTACCCTCACACTCAATGGTTTTTAGGTCAAATAACCGCTCGTCTTTCCCGAGTGGCTAATGAAAAAAATAACGGATTAAAAGAACAGGAAAAGAACTTAAAAACACCGGCGCAGCTGATCTATTCCCTTTCTCCTGATGTGGGCACTTCCACCAACCTGGGGTTTTCTATGAACAATAAGGTGTTTGGTCCCCATTGGTTAAAACAAGAGGAGTTAAAAGCCGGCTTGGAAGATAAAAAAAGCCCTAATCTAGTCAGTAATCAAAATCTTCAAAATCGCTTTATCCGTTTTGAAATCTCTGAAGCCAACAGTATATCTTGTATGGCGGCCTTCGGAAAAATGAAAGAACTTTTAGGAGTACCTGTATTGCCCCTTATGACCGTATATGATTTTTTTATTAAAAGAGCTTTAGATCAATACTTTTATGCCCTTTATTGGAATGCCAGCTTTATTTTATGTGGCACTCCCTCCGGTGTCACCTTATCTCCTGAAGGAGCCCAACACGGATGGAAATCTGATTTTCAAATACCTAATCAGATTACATGGGAGCCTTTTTTTCTTCAGGAAATGGATTGGATTTTTACAGATGCTCTACAAAGGCATTTTACAGAAAAAAATGAAGGAAGAACGGGCGTGCTTATTCGAGCTGTAACCAGAGGCGCAGATCAAAAGGCATTTTTTAACTGTTTAAAAACACAAAGAAGATTTAAAAAGAGGCAAGATATTTTACTAACTCCTAAAAGTTTCTCTTTAAACGGCACTTATGATGAATTCCATGAACCTTGTCTATCGGATACGGAAATTCTCTCTTGTATTCGAAAAGAGGTGTTGGCTGGAGCCTACTACCTGTTGGATTATAGAGGCTATGCTGATTACATAGAAGAAGACAATGTCGTATTTATTTTTGCTATGGGGTCCTTGGGGACTGAGGCTATAGCCGCTTCAAAGGAACTCCTAAAAAAAGGTGTTTATGCCAGTGTTATTATTGTCACCAGTCCCGATCTCTTACTATCCAACCTGGCCCATAAAAATAACTATATACATTTAAAACAAGGACTAGCTTTAGAAAATACAGCTGCTCCTATAGTGAGTGTACACGATGGCGAACCAGGCTTATTAGATAATATTGGTTCTCTTTTAGGAACATACCATGAATCTCTGGCAGTAAGAAAGCACTCCCGTTGTGGACGCCCGCGGGAAGTATATCAATTTCACGGAATAGACAAAGATTCCATTATACAAGCCTGTTTAAAAGCTTTACAGTTAAACACTCAAAATATTTTCCAAAGGAACACATATTGTCCAAAGGTGCCCAAACTAAATTAATTCACAGTAAGTCTCTTTCACATCCTAGTTCTTATGTAACAGATATGTATAATAAATATTCTTCATGGACATTCGATGAAGAAGATTGTTTACAGTTTAAAGGTCAATGGAGGACACAGGTTTTTAATGCACCTAAAAATATAAAATTAGACTTAGAAATTGGGCCGGGAGCAGGGGGTTTTTTTTCTTTTATAGCCACTCAAAATAAAGATCGCTTATTTATAGCAATGGAACTTAAATATAAACCTCTTATTCAAACCACCCGAAAAATAAAAGAAAGCGGCTGTCTAAATGCAAAAACAATCAGGTATAATGCTCGAATGCTGGGAGATATTTTTGTCCCCGAAGAGCTAAATAATATTTATATTCATTTTCCAGATCCCTGGCCTAAAAAAAGACACCATAAGCATCGTCTAATAAAACCGGATTTTGTTAAAACGCTTTACCAGCTACAGGAAAAAAACTCTTTTATAGAAATTAAAACAGATCACCAAGAGTATTTTCAGGAAATTCATGCTACTTTCAAAAACAGTCCCTATAAAGAAATTAAATTTTCTAATGATTTACATAATAGTCAACTCCCCTCCCAGGAACTTATATACCGAACTGGTCGGGAAAGCGCGCCCTTCGGAGATTCTCTTCCATTGGGAGAAAAAAGAGACAACCAGAACACCCTGGCCTCACCTTTGCTTTCGCGAGGGCCGGATTCGCAGAGATCAAATCAGATTTGTATAACTCAATTTGAAAAAATTTTTATTAGAAAAAACCAAGCCATTCATTACCTGAAATGTATCAAATAAACCAACTTTTGGGGCGCAGTCCATACTGTTTTTATCACCTATCGGTCTATAGTCTGTAATTATTTTCTCAGCCAGCGCATTGATAATATTTCCTTTAATTTTTGAGCTTAAACAAACCGATAAATCTCATATCATGGAACCGGCTAAGAGTATTATACATCTTGTTCATCATCGGAGTAAAAATAGAATCCGGGACTTTGGGGAATTTTTTACCCCTGAGAAATATGTTAATCAAATGTTGGATACTAAACAGCTTTGGACAGATGAGGAACTTTTTGAATATTTTGATATCAATCCAAAGGAACAGAAATATATTAAAGAAAAAGTAGAAAAATGGACTGCTTGAGCATTTTTTTGATATTGAGGTTTTTTTATAATTTCGATTAGGAAACATTTATGAAAAAGGCACTAACTCGTTCAATGATACTTACTCAAAAACTAGAAGGTATCTCAAAAAAAATATTTGAAAGATATAAGAAAGAAGTAATTCAATACATTGGGAATAAACCAGGAGTGTATGCTCTTTATGATGAAAAAGAGTTATATTATGTAGGTCGTGCTTCTGATCTGGCAAAAAGAGTTAATCATCATCTAAAGGATCGACATTCTGCACTTTGGACACATTTTTCAGTTTATTTTACTAAAAAAGCACAATATGCAAATGATATAGAAGCTGTAATTATTTCTATAGCACAGCCTAAAGGGAATAAAATAAAACCCAGATTAGGGAAAGAAAAAAAGCTTAAAGATATTCTTAGAAAAGCTATAAAAGAGAACCATCAAGAAGAATTAAGAGAATTAGGGTTGGGAAGGAAAAGAAGGGTTGATTTAAAGAAAAAAAATAAAAAAAGACTTAATATGAAAAATTATTTTGAAAAAAGCAGGCCCTTGATGAAGTCTTATAAAGGTAAAATATATAGAGCTATTCTACTTAAATCAGGTAAAATTAAGTACAAAAAAAAATCATACGATAATCCTACTTCAGTGGCAAAAGTGATTGTACGTAAACATTCACCAAACACAGGTGTTAATGGTTGGCATTTTTGGTTTGTTAAAGACACTGAAAATAATTGGGTTAAATTAAGTGATCTGGATTAAGGTTTAATTATGTCAGATTTGAAGAAATACTATGAGTTAAAAAAGACCTCTTCAAGTCAATATAAAAACTTTTTAAAATCGCTTTCTAATAAAACAACCAGTCGGGATTTTTTTAGCTTAAGTAATGGTGCTTTAGAACCAGAAAGGCAAAAGCTCCATAAGCATATAATTGATAAATATATTAAAAAATATTCTTCACAAACAAAGCCTTATATTCATTTTGTACTTGGTTCTATTGGTTCAGGAAAAACCTCTCTTAAAGATGCTGTTATTAAAAAAGAAGAAATAAAATCTTTTCTTTACATCAACTTTGATGAACTAAAAAAACAGCTTCCAGAATATGAAATATTAAAAAAACTCAACCCAAGGAAAGCAGCTCATTTTATCCAATCTGAATCAGCTAAGTTGGCTGGAGTTTTATATAGAAAAGCTATTAAACAAAAAATAAATATCATTTATGAAAAAAACATAAGGTTGAATAAAGAAGGTGGCTTGCATCTTATTTCTGAAATGAAAACTGCATTTCAAAAAAATTATAATGTTTCTATTCATGTTGTATTTTTAAATAGTTATCAAGAGGCTTGGAAAAGAGTTAAATTAAGATATGAAAAAATAAAACGATATGTTCCAAAACAGTATGTTAAAGATACCTATGAAAACTTATTTCCTAATTTGAATATCTTACTTAGAAAAAACTTTAACAAAGAATATTTAGTTAAGTTTTGGTATAATGGAACATGGGATAAAAATTTTAATATGCCAGAAAACACTTATATGATCGGATTTATTTCATTTAAAAAATTGGGCCACTTGTTAGATAAAGAAGTTAGTAAGGATTTCTTTACAGTTTGGAGTGGTATAGATCATAATAATCGTAAATATTATGGTGGTTTTTCTAAAATGGTTTTGTTTTTACCTAAAAGTGTGCAAAGGCAACTTATGAGGGTAACACATTAAAGTTGTAATAAATTAACTTATGTATTATATTGTAAAAACCAATAAGGAGGAATAAATGAAAAAATCGTTTTCAGAAGTAATTTTTTCACATTCATTTGAGACGGAAGCAAAGCAAATTTCTCGAAAGGAAAGAAAAAAAATATTTTCTCGGGAAGCTACTAAGAAGACTATAGAAATGTGTAAGCGAATGATTAAAAATCCTCAAGCTAGAAAACAAACTATTGCTTTTATCGAAGCCGCAGATGGAAAAAAAATAAGAAATACATCAGGAGTTTAGAGAGTTAAAAATAAGAGGTGTGAAAATGTCTGAAAAACTAGAACTATATGTTTATATGAGCTAGTATAGAAAAGCATTGACTCTCTCTTTCTGGTTGATTGCCATGATGTATTTATGTTTTAAAGCAATAGGTTCTAACAATAGCTTACCTTCTTCAGGAGGATATTTCATTTTAGAGATTTTTATTCTTTTGAATCTTATGGACTTTAGTATAGGTTTATAAAATATCTTTCAATACTGGATATAATCAGACCTTGGAGTAAAACCACTTTAGCTATAAAAGCATACCTGAAAAAAATGGGAATTTTCCATTTTATTATGGTTCCTCTTACTAATAAATAAGTACAGAGGATGTAAAGCAGTGTAGAAATAAGACTAAAGGGACTATATAGGATTAAATAAACAAGGGATACCAAAGAAAGGAGAAGACATACACTGGAAAGAAGAAACCCTAAAGATAAGCTTAAATCACCTGTAGCAAACAAATTATACTGAACCGGTATAGAATTTGCGCCATTCATAGTTTTTCTTCCCTTGCGAGAAAAAAAGAACCAACTGGAAAACGCAAATCGGTTTGGGATACCTACCGGCATGGATCCTTTTTTTCTGTCTCGATCGGCATACACCATACTAAAAAAAATATAAAAGGCCGTAGCTAAAAAATTAAAGTGTACTGTGGAAAAGGCTAAAAAGAAAAATGAATTAGGGAAAGAATAGGAATTAGGGAAAGAATAGGAATTAGGAACGAAGGCAGGTAGAAAAAAAGGTAGTGTAAAAATAAGACAATTTAAAAACCATAAAGGAAGACCTAATGTATAAGCAAAAAGAGCCGGATTTAGTTCTTTTTTTAAAAACAACCTATGAACTTTTACTTTTTTAGATAAGAATAAAGTGAAAACAGAGGGATTAACTAAAATAAAAAAATGAGTGTAAGGAGCTATTTTAAGATCAGCCAGGGAGTTACCGGCATAATCAAAGTTTTTTTCTCCATATTTTTCAACAAGAAAGAGAGCTTTTTTCTTTCCTACCAGGTTTTTTCCTAATGTAGATCCCCAAGCGGAATCAAAAAAACCTGTCATTTTTTTTATTTTGTCTGCATAAGTTTGTGTGGAACCTGTACATAGAACCAATTCCCGCCCTCGTCCTTTTTCCTCTTTTAGGTAATTTACAAATTTCTTTGATAAAGGTAGGGCTTCTAAAGAAAAACAAGCTCGTTTTTCCAACTCTAATTTAAAATACCCGGCCTTTTTTATTTTTATTTTTCTGATTAGGATTTTTATCAATTCAATGGGGTGTCGTACTAAAACAGATAAAAAGGATTCCCAAGGGAGATCCGTTTTTATAAGGGTGCCATCCAGATCTACTACTAAAGGTCTGCCTACCCGGGTGTTTTCTTCTTTTTTTGCTATTGCTGCTGCTTCATTCAATATGGCTTTCTCCTTAAAAAAGTTTTTACATCAAACAAGATGGATTGGCCCTCACCTATCTATATGTGGCCGTCAGGCAGAAGACCACGGCTTTAGCCGTGAGTGAATGAACCTTTCCTGAATGCGTAGTATTCAGGACAGCTTCGCATGAAGTTGTAACAGTAAGGACCGCGGCTTTAGCCGTGGGAATCTATATAAACTATTGTTTGCAAGAGAATCCCAAAAAAGCAAAGGTTATAGCTATAAGCACTATAGCCTTGCGCCCTACCCGATTAAGTAGGGGCAGTTCTATTTTCTTTTTTTTTACCGGAAAAAATACCCTTAATTCAAGAAAAAAGTATAATGCCAGACAGAATACTTGTTGATTTAAAATCATTTAGCTTAAAAATGCTATTATTTTAAGTACTTTATCGGCAACCCCCTAGTTTTCGGACTGAAATCCGGGCCATTTTTGCCATAATCTGAATTTATAATCAGCTAAATTGAGTTGAGGTAGTCTCTCTTTCTTAAACTCCTCTATAGTCATATTTAACGCCCCAAGAAAATAAATCAAAAAAGCATCTCCAGAATCATCTGACTTACGGTCTAAATCTTTAAGATCAAGTGGATTCCAACCATTAAAAGAAATAAAAGATGAATTTTTCCAATCTATTTTTAGGAGACCATTGTGGATCGTCCTTGAAAAGTGGACAGTTGGTAGGTATCATTATATGTCTATTTTTGCAAACGGAGTTCATTTTATGTGTAGATGGATTTTATTATTGTTTGTTTTTCTGTTCTTTTTAGGATGTAGTCCCAGTAAGCCGTCTCCGTATTTTTATAAGGTGGAAAAAGACGGAAAGGAATCTTATTTATTAGGTACATTGCATTATGGTGTCTCTTTGTATGAATTGCCTTGTAATAATCATATTGTGGATAAACTAAAAACCAGTGATTTGGTTTTTCTTGAAATTGTCAGTGATGATAATGACAGAAATAATGACGAATACTTTGTAAATTATTTTTCTCCAAAAGGCCGGGACTTTAAAAAACTGAGCAGATCAAGTCAAAAATTTTTGAAGAATAAAAGGACTAGTCCTGCCTTAAGCTATGTGGGCTTATCTGTTGCCTTGGATTTGACTTGTGTAGAGGAAGCTCTTGGAAAGTCGGCAAAAGAGACTTCTATGGACTCTCAAGTAGAGAACCTGGCCCGTGAAAATTCAATCAGTTTAAAAGCTTTGGATAATAAAAAATTGCGTGAACCTATAAATGATTTCTATGGTCTTGACTATATAGAAAAACAGATTGCTTATTACCCTGCATGTCCGGCAGAAACAGAGATTCTTATTGAGGGTTATAAATTGGGAGATGTAGATTATTACATAACTGACTCTGATGATGTGAATACAAAATTTGATGAAGTTATTTTAAAGAACAGAAATGAACATTGGTTAAAAGAGTTTAAAAAAGCGCATCACGATTATGATCAGATTTTTTTAGCTGCGGGGCTATTCCATTTTATAGGTAAATTTAATTTGATTGATATGTTGAATCAAGAAGGCTATTATGTGGAGCGGGTTTCCTGCCCTCCATTTTAATTGAGTAAGGGAGACCACTTGGGGCTTTTATAATTGTGCATGTCAGTAGTGATCCGTGTCGTACGGAAGTTCAATAAGTTCATGATGTATAATTGATTTTTACCTGTGCGATTGCTGGTAAAAACAATATGCCGACCATCCGGAGCAAAAGAGGGAGACTCATTATTAGCCCATTTGCCGTTCGGCTTTTGGAAACTGGTCAGCCTGCGTAAGTTAGAACCATCCGGATTCATAATAAAAATGTCAAAGCGTCCAGATGAAAAACTGGAGAACACCACCTCTTTTCCATCCGGTGAATAGTCAGGTGTGGAGTTGTAAGAGCCATGCCAAGTAACAGGGCGTATGTTTTTTCCATTCATGTCCATAGAGTAAATCATTATTTTTCCTCCACGATCAGAAGAAAATAAAATATTTTTTCCTTTAGGATGAGCTACTGGTTCCACATTGATGGATCTGTTTGGTCCAAAAGTAATAGCTTTGATAGAGCCATCCTTAAGTGACATTTTAGCAATATCCATATACCCTCTTCCTAAAAACAGAGATAGCAAAATATGTTTTCCTCCCGGTATAAAATCTGATCCTAAATGCGCCCCCTCTTTTTTGGAAAGAATCCGACGGGTCTTGGTAGAGCGATCATATAAGATAAGGGAGGCGTTTCTCCTTTTTGTACTTTTTCGATATAAAAAAGAAGTGTAGGCTATGTGGCGGCCATCTTTGGACCAACTAGGTGATAACACAGTGGAGTTATGAAAAGAAATTTGTTTCTTATTTTTTCCGTTCCAGTTCATTATGAATAGCTCTTTTTTACTGCCGGTCATGGTTCGCACAGCTACAATTTTTGTTAGAAAGATCCCTGGTTTTTTGGTCAATGCGGAAATAATGTCATTACACATTTTATGAGATAACTTTTCCACTAATTTCATGTCAGCTATATATTTTTTTTGAAATATTTTTCTTTTTAAAGGGACATGGTAAAGATAGAGATGGAGTTGTATTTTGTTCTCTTCAAAGGAGTATCCGCTCAGAACCAGGTAATCTGCATTTAAAAGCTGCCAGTTTTTCCATATAAAACCGTCGGGATCTTCAGGGTAAGGTTCTAATTTTTTCTCTCCTGGTTTTTCCAAAAAGGCTTCTTGTTCAATCAGTTTAAAATAACTGGAAGAAGATAAATTGTCTTTTATGATGGAAAAAATCGTGGCTCCGGCTTCTAAAGCAGGTTTAGAAGAGGGGCCGGATAGCACCAAGGGTTGAATAGCCATTTGACTTTCTCTTATATAGGCTTTTCCCACATCAATGGAAACATACGCTTTTGTAAAGACAGGAAATACGATGGCAAAAATGTAAATCCATTTCGATAGATTAAATTTCATTATCCTTCCTTCATAAAAATTATTCCGGGAATTTGAATACAACTCCTTTTAAAAGCATTTTTTCAATCTCTTGCGTGGGGGGCCTTGGCAACGGAGAGGCGCGTTCTATCGTCTCCAGCACTCTAGCGTCAAAATCCGCATTTCCAGAGGATTTAGTAATCTCCCCTCTTAAAATGTGACCTTCCCCATTGATAATAGTAAAAACCTCCGTTCGGAAATTCCTATCCGCTAATTCCTGCGGAAGGCTCCAGTACATGTTAATATGAGCTTTTAGAGATGTAAAATACTTTAATTCCTGAAACCCCAGTTCCACCCCTTCTGTCGCCGCTTTAGGAACAGGAGGGTTGGTTTGTTCAGATAATTCTACTTCTTTTTTTATTTGTTCAATACTTTCCATAGCTTCTAGTTTATCCAAAGCCTGATTTTGTTTTTGCTCAATATTTTCTAATTCTTTTATTTTATCCATAGCTTTGCTTTGTGTTTCTTTAAGCTCTTCCGTATCCGGTTTTTTTTTAGCTTTTTGTTTTTTGACTTTTACTTTTGGTGCTGGTTTTTTCTTAATTGATTTTGCTTTTTTTACTGGTTTTTTGGCTGGTTTTTTAGCCATTTTTTTTTTCTTTTTTGTAGGCTCTTTTTTCATTGCTCCCTTTTTTTCAAGTTCAGATGAGCTTATCGTATTTACTTGAATGGCATTTTTAATGGGAGTGTCTTTTTTTTGAAGAAAATCGAAGGAAGGGTTAAATACAATATACCCAAAAAGCAATATATGTATCAAAAAAGAATAAAAAAGAAAGCGAGAAAAAAAACGGCTATAATTCATTACGCTTCCCTTTATTTATACATCAGATTTATAATAATTACGAAAAAGGTTCATAATCCAGATTGAGGTCCCTGGCGACGGGTTCATAAGTTATCTTCCCTTTATATACATTTAAACCACGGGCTAAAATAGGGGATTCACGAAGGGCTTTCTCCAACCCTTTATTGGCAATGTCCAAGGCGTATTGGAAAGTAACATTAGTTAAGGCATAAGTAGAAGTGCGAGCCACAATACCTGGAATATTAGGAACCGCATAATGAATCACTCCTTCGTATAAAAAGGTAGGGCTTTCATGGGAGGTGGGGCGGGTAGTTTCCACACAACCTCCTTGATCCACAGACACATCCACCACAACACTGCCTTCTGACATATTGGCAATCATTTCTTTTGTAACCAGCTTAGGGGCTTTGCTTCCAGCTAACAAAACCGCTCCAATCAGGAGGTCAGCCGTACGGACCGCTCCTTCAATATTTTCTTTGTTGGAGTAAAGAGTTTGCACTCTTCCATGATAATAGTAACTAATCTGCTCCAGACGGGAAGGGTTAAGATCCAGGATAGTTACTCTTGACCCCAGACCAATAGCGATAAAGGCCGCATTAACTCCTACAGCACCTCCTCCGATAATCACTGTGTGCCCTTGAAAAACACCTGGCACTCCTCCTAATAAAATACCTTTTCCTCCATGATCTTTTTGTAAATAAATAGCTCCAATTTGGCTTGCCAATCGGCCCGCCACCTCACTCATGGGCTTTAAAAGAGGAAGAGAACCGCTTTCTTCCTGGATCGTTTCGTAGGCTACTGCTTTCACTTTTTGTTTCAACAAAGCTTGAGTGAGTTCCGGTTCTGGTGCTAAATGTAAAAAAGTATAAAGTATTTGGTCTTCTTGTAATAGATTGTATTCTTCAGGAAGAGGTTCTTTTACTTTTACAATCATTTCCGATTGGTTATAAATTTGCTCTCTTGTAGGAACTATTTTTGCCCCGGCCTCTTCGTAGGCTGTATCTAATATTAAACTTCCTTTTCCCGCACCGGATTCTACCAAAACCTGATGACCATTTTCCACTAATTGACGGACATTACTTTCTGTTAAACCTACCCGGTTTTCCACTTGTTTGATTTCTTTAGGTACACCTATTATCATAGTTTTTCCTCTTGTTCAGATTAAGAATAGATAGAGATTACTTATGAATGTATATTTTTTTCTTTCAAATGGCTATTTGCTTTTTCTGTTAAAATCCGTCCTCGAGCCGTTTTTCTTATAAGACCTTGCTGAATTAAAAAAGGTTCATAAAAATCTTCTACAGTGTCTGTTTCTTCTCCCAGTACGGCGGAGAGAGTGTCTATCCCTACCGGCCCTCCCTGAAAGTGCTCTTTCATTAAAGTAAGAATTTTTAAGTCCATAAAGTCCAAACCTCGTTCATCTACACCTAAATACTCCAGAGCGCGTCTGGCTTGTTCTTTATCTATAGCTCCTTTACCATGCACCTGCACGAAATCTCTTACTCTTTTCAACAGTCGGTTGGCTACACGAGGAGTGCCCCGGCTGCGATAGGCAATTTCTTCAGCCCCTTCTTTTGTAATGGAAATATTGAGAAGATGGGAGGAACGGGAGATAATTGTTTTTAAATCTTTCTCGTCGTAAAAAGACAGTCGTTCTACTATGCCGAAACGATCTCTAAATGGAGATTTGAGTAGTCCGATCCTGGTTGTTGCTCCGATGAGGGTAAAGGGGGGCAGTTGAAACCGCACACTGCGTGCTCCAAAACCTTCTCCTGTAACAATATCAATATAAAAATCCTCCATAGCACTATATAGATACTCTTCTACATCTTTTGTAAGACGATGTATTTCATCAATAAATAAAACAGTACCTTCCCGGATTGTAGTTAAAATAGCGGCAATATCCCCCTTTCTTCGGATAGCAGGGCCGGAAGTGGATTTGATATTTACCCCTAAAGTATTGGCAATAATATGAGCCAATGTGGTTTTTCCCAGACCAGGGGGGCCGCTCAAAAGACAATGATCCAGAGGTTCTTTTCTTTTTAAGCAGGCAGATACAAACACTTTTAATTTATCTTTGACTTTATCTTGCCCTGGAAATTCTTTAAATTCAATAGGGCGAAGGTGCTGTATAGATGAAGCTTGAGATTCCACTTCATTTGATTTTGTTGTTTCTGATATCGTTTGATCCATTTTTGATAATTCCCTCTTTAAAAGTTTCTTATTTTATTTGCTGTATGGTTTGTGAGGCTAGTAGTGGCAAAATGCCCTCTTTAAATAACTTTTTATTTTATTTATGTCCACTCCCCGGTTGTAGATAAGATAAAGCTTGTTTTAACTCCTCTTCCATATTGTCCCTCCATTTTATCTGGTCCAAAACAGAGCGAATTTCCCCTGAACGAAACCCTAAGTTTAAGAGAGCAGTAGTTAAAGATTTTCGTGTATTGAGTTGTTTTTCACTTTGTTCTAACCATCCCTCTTTTAGTTGACCTTTTAATGATAAAATAATTTGTTGAGCACTTTTTTTACCGACGCGAGGTAAACGAACCAAACCATTAAGATCCTCTTCTTCAATCATTTTCAATAGCTCTTGTAGAGAAGGAGCAGAGGAAATAAGTGCCAAAGCCATCTTAGGACCTATTCCATTAATTCCGATAAAGGCCAGAAAGAGTTTTTTTTCCATTGTAGTGGAAAAGCCAAATAACTTGATGGCATCTTCCCTGACATGAGTGTGGACCCATAATTCCGCTATTTCAGATATAAAAATATCTTTTAGTGTTTTAGAGGAAGAGTAAACTTCGTAACCCACCCCATTCACATCCAGAATAGCCGAGTCTTCGTTTATTTCTTTAACTGTTCCTTTTAAAAAAGCAATCATGGTTTATTCCTGTTTTCATTTGAACAGATGAAGCCAGAGAATGTAAGTTTGTATTTTGTTTTTGGTAGATATGACACAAAGCAACTGCCAGGGCATCTGTAGCGTCATTTACTATATTATTTTCTTTTACTTTAAAAATATTGAGAACAAAAACCTGTACTGCTTTTTTATCAGCATTTCCCGACCCTGTAACGGATTGCTTTATATAACGAGCTGCATAAGGATATACTTTCGAACCAGCACTTATGGCTTGGTAGGTACAGAGTCCAAAAATCTGACCCAGCTTAAAAGCACTATCCGGGTTTTTTCCAAAAAACACCTTTTCCAGAGCTGTGTCTGAGATAGTATGTTGTTGATAAATTTTCTCTAGTTTTTGACCGATGGCAAGCAGTCTTTGCTCTAAAGGTTTTTTGGAGTCGGCGGACAGCACACCAAATTTTAACAATGAAAACGAATCTTGCGTTATATCTACAATGGCAAAGCCGGTTCGCACTGTTCCTGGGTCCAAGCCAAGCACTATCATACCTTCTACTCCTGTATAATTTTATATCAAACCAGACGGGTTTATTATAATCATAATTCTTCATTTCCTAAAAAGCCAACTGAAAACGACTGACAAAAAGGATGAGTTCGTGTATTATTAATATGATGAAACCCACTAAATCTTTCTTAATGAAGCGATATATGGCGATTTATAGAAAAAATCCCAAATCAAAAGTGTTTGCGTTTTTAGCAGATAGATATCGAAAACAAGGGGCTTTGGATAAAGCACTGGAGTTATGTAGAAGAGGTATAAAAGAGCATCCTCAATTTGCTTCAGGACATATTGCATTAGCTCTTGTTTTTTTGGATATGAACAAGTGGGAGATGGCCGTGGAGTCCCTGGAAAAAGCGGTTGATTTGTCTCCAGAGAATATCTTTGCTTATAAAATGCTAGGGCAGGCATGGCTAAGGCTAAAAAACCCTGAAAAGACACTACAGGCTTATAAAATGGTGTTATTTTTGGATCCAACAAATGAAAAAGCCAGCAGTATTATTAAAAAACTAGAGCCTATGACAGCCGATCAGTATGATAAAACCGGCTTTGCTTTTAAAAATCTGGAAGAAGTAGCTCAGTATATTTCTGTTTCATCTCCCTCTGTGCCCGAAGGGGGACCTCCTGTTTTGCATCCCATACCTAAAGACATAGCTTCCGGTAAAAAAGGGGAACAGTTTGAAGCGCAGAGTGCAATGATAGAAGCGTTAATTTATAGAAAAGAGTTTGTTAAAGCTAGACAGTTCTTGCAGGAAATGAAAAATATTTATGCCCATAATAAAAATTGGAATATCCGCATTCAGAAATTAGAAAAAAAACTTCCCTCAGCGGATAGAGAATCAAAGGGCGAAGAAATGGGGAAGGACTCTTTCTCTGTTGATAATACTGTATTTGCTTCCGCCTCTCATCTGAACAAGGGGTCGAAAGGGGCGCGTTTAGGTACTAGCACCGCTTATTTTAATCCTAATAATTTAGGTTCCTCTAAAAAAACGGCTACCCCATCTATTCATGGTGTTACCCAGCAGGGTGCCCTTGCTAAAGGTTCTGAAAAATCTCTATCTTCATGGGGAGTGAGGAAACAAGCGGGATACTCTCATCAGGTCAGTATCCGAAGTGCCCGATCACAGAAAAAACAAGAGAAGATCAAAAAGCTTAGGCGATTATTGAATCGTATTAAATCTATTCAATCTCATGTTGCATACCAGCCTTAAGTTTTTCTAAAAAAGCCAATGTGGAAAGAGGGAGTTATATGGTTAGTACCAGTCATTTTAAGAAAGGTTTAAAGATCCTCGTTAAAGGGGAGCCTTATACTGTCATTGATTTTCAACATGTAAAACCAGGAAAAGGCAATCAATTTACAAGAACAAAACTGAAGCATTTAGTGACGGGAGCCTATATTGATTTAACTATTCGTTCTGGAGAGAAATTTGATATTCCGGATGTCAGCTATAAAGATATGAGCTTTCTATACAAAGGTAATAATAATTTTCATTTTATGGATAGCACTTCTTATGAGCAGATAACTATGGGTGAAAAATCTTTAGGTTCCCATGTTGGTTTTTTAACAGAAAACATGGTGGTGAAAGTGTGTTTGTTAAATGACCAAGCTGTGGGAATAGAACTGCCAAAAACAGTGCGGCTAAAAATTACGGAGACAGATCCTGGTTTAAAAGGGAATACGGCTACCAGTGCAACAAAGTCGGCTACTCTGGAAACAGGTCTTGTAATACAGGTGCCTCTTCATTTAAATAAAGGTGATATAGTTAAAATAAATACGGGCGATAGCACCTACATTGAAAGGGTGAAACCAGATAAATAGTGTTTTACATAAAAGGGTACAATATGGTTCATGTCGTCGAAAAAGATATTCAAAAGATGCTCTCCTCCAGGCGTGCTCCTGCCACTATTGCTAAAAATATGCTTAAAAAAATAAATAAAGGAAGTATTCCTGATACTTCTGAAAATTTTTTAGCTGTGTGTCGGTTCATGTATCAGTCTGGACTATATGGTTTCTTGATAAAAACAGCGATTTCCAGATTGCAGAATAATCAAGTAATCCCCTGGACATTTATTATTGAAATTCTGGAATCTCAGGAGATTTCTATTCCTCAGGATAAAAGAGATTTTTTTATACAAGGTATTTTAGAACAAGATCAAATAGCTTCTATACTCACAAATCATAAATGGGACTCGTATTATCCAGAATTAAAGACTATGAAGATGGAAAAGATAGAGCAAATAAACAGAGCAAACAACCGAGAGTTTATTAGACTTATGGAGGACTTAGAGTTTATTCAAGCCCAAGGAGTTTTAAAAAAAGAAGGAGAAATTCTTAAACAGCTAAAAAAGATAGACCCGGAAAATCCCGAGATAAATGAAAAATGGCTTCAGTTTCAGGAAAAATGGGGACGCCATCTCATTCTACAAAAGAAGACGGGTTTATTGAATAAAAAACATATTTCTTCTCCTCTTCTTTCTAAAAAAGAGAAAAACCAGGCGGAAAAGATAGCGAAATCCATTAAACTCACCCTCAAAAAAACACCTGAGAAGAATTATGATATGGCACTATTATTTTCATTTATTGGTTATCCTTATATAGCCATACAGATTTTAAAGGATCATTTAAATAATATGTCTGCGCGGTGGCTTTACTTAGATTTGCTTTTGCAAAGTAAATTTTATTTAGATTGTTTGAGCTTTTTAGACATAATGGAGGTTCAATACAGTGAGGACCCTGATACTGTATTTGCCTTAACATACATACGAGCCAAAGCGTATTATGGTCTGGGGAAAAAAGACAGGGCAAAAAGTATTTTATCTGACTTATCACAGGTGCGACCGAATTATCGTCTCACACATCACCTTTTAAAACAATGGGAAAAAGGGGTATCTGAGTTTTGATTAAAAAAATACATAGAAAAATTATTTTATATATTTCTCTTGCTTTGCTTATACCTCTTCTCCTCTTCGGATTTAAGAGAGTGTATAAACAAGGGAAGCAGATAGCTGTGCGGCACATTTCTGAGAAAATTCAATCTGAAATCAAAAAAGCGGGAAGAGAGGATCAACTAAAATGGGACACATTATCTATTTCGCTTATTCCTTTAAAAATAACAATAACAAATGCCCATATTTATCTTCCTTACAAAAAGCTCTTTCCGGCTCCTTTAACCGTGTCTAATCTCATTGTTGAGCCGGATTATATAAGCACTCTATTAAGTAGAAGATTATCTGCTAAAGTAACTTTATTAAAATCAGACATAAAAATAAGTACAAAGCATAAAACGAAGAAAAAGGTCAATATAAATACTTCTTTTTCTATGGATTCCTTAAGGAAAGTGCCTGTAAGTCATCTGATTTTAAAAGACACGAATTTATTATTCACAACTAAAACAGGAGTCATCTCCACTAGAGAACTGAATGCTAACATCCGTTTGAATCCAATAAGAGTGGCGGTACGAGCTGACACACCTTTTATGGAAGTAGGTGAACGGCCTGTATTTTCCTCTTCCATTAATATAAAAATAACACCAGATCGGGTGCGTGTCGCTCACTTTAAGATTAAAAATAAGGACTCATGGCTGGATATTTCTTCTACCCTAAATGGTGAGATAGAATCCCAAAAAATAAAATCAGGTCAGGTGATGATAAAAAGCTCTTTTACTTCAGAAGACTTAAATGCTGTGGCAGAAATCATAAATCCCCATTTTATACCCCTCGTGTTTAAAAGTTCTGGTTTTAAAGGCTTGGCGGCTCGGAGAAAAGAATCGAAAAATGACGAAAAAATCAGACCCGAGAGGTATAATAATCCTTTTCAGGGAAAAATTACTTTGGATAGTCAATTAGAATATCGCACAACTTCCCGTTTAACAGGCTATATTAATTTATCTGCTGATTCCTTTTCCGTCTGGGATGTCTTTCTATCTCAAATTAAGATAAAAGGCACTATTCAGGATCAAACTCTCTCTTTTGAAAAATTTCAAATTTACAATCAGGATAAATGGAAGATAGAGCTAAAACAGTCGAAAGTTTATTTACAGAAGCCTTATCGCTTTAAAGCGAACGCAGCCATCATGAAAAACAGCCAATTAAACGAACTGTTTAAAACCTTTCATTTAAAGGAAGTACCGGTTGAGTCTTATATCAATGGAGAATGGAAATGTAACGGAAAGGTCCTTTTCAAACCTATTATAGAATGTGAAGGGGATGCCCATCTCAAAAAATTTACGGTTTGGGGAGAGGGGAGGAAATGGAATATTTTAAATATACCGGATTTAAAGATTAAAAATCGAATGGGTTTTGAAGATAATACTTTTACAGCTACTACAGTAATACAATCTGGCTCTGATTCTCTGGTTAGTGTAGATAGTGTATTAAGTGAGCAAGGCCATTTTTCTTCTCAATACACCGGTGTCGTGCATTTTTCTGACATTGACAATTTAGTGGAACTAGATCCAAAGGGGATATTAAAAATATTAAGCGGCACCATCTCTGTAGATAAGAAGACTATAAATGTTCAAACTGATTTGGAGATAGATCAATTTGTTTTGAGCCAATTTTATATGGGGAATGTGAAAGCGCAATTAAGTTATACGGAAAAAGGTTTTTTGCATTTCCGAAACATAGAAGGTCAAATTAAAAAATCTCAATATAAAGGTAATGTTAATATTAATATACCTGAAAACACTATACAGGTATTTGCCCATTTTCCTTATATTAATTTGAAAAACTTAAAATATGCTCTAAAAGATCAGGTTTATTTTCCTTTTGAAATAACTGGAACAGGGACTGTAAGTGCTTACTTAAATGGTCCTTTAAAAATCAATGCGCTAAATTATAACTTACAAGCGCAATTATTTAAAGTAGAATGGGAAAGAGAGTTTTTTAATAAAGCGATTATTCAACTGGAATCAAGAGAAGGCCATGTAAAAACAAAAAAAGTGGAATTATTGAGAAAAGCGGGAAAGGTTATTTTTCAAGGAGAGGTGAATCCAAAAGGGGATATGACAGCGAAGATGATAGGGACAGGGTTGCATTTACAGGAATCTAAAAATATTTCACAGATTATAGGACTGGAAACAACAGGAATAGTGAATTTTCAAATGAATTTAGATGGTTGGTTTTTAAGTCCGTTCACTCAAGCCAGAGTCAAGGTCACAGACTCTTTTTATAAAGGTTATCCTATAAAAAACTCAGATATATATCTTCGTCTTAGGAGAGATCAAATAGAAGCCAGGGGTACTGTAGCTGATAAATTAAATATTAAAAAATTTGTTTTTCCTTATAATAAAGATGGTTTTGTAGAACTTCAAGCGACCACAAATAACTTAAATATAAAAGAGTTTTTTCTTTCAAAAGGAGAATCCACTCAATTATATAATCAATTTCAATCTGGTATAAATAGCAATATAAATATTTCTTATCAGAGAAATCAGTTTTCATCTTCTGTAACGGGAAGTATGGCCGTGAGTAATATTACTGTTCACGCCAATTCATATAAGTTAGTGAACCAGATTCCTTTTTCGTTGAAGTTGGAAAAAGGGAACATTCAAACAGATCCTATCTTTTTAAAATCAGGAGAGCAGTCTTTAAACATTACACAAAACAAAGAGAACAATATTGATATTAAAGGAGATATTAAGTTGGATTTTTTAATTTTCCTCTTTCCTTTTATTAGAGCATGGGAAGGGGATTTGGCAGTGGATTTAAAGATGCGCTCACAAATATCTTCTTTTTTTCCCACAGGAAAGATACGGTTGGATAATGGTTTTATTCAATTACATCCCAGTATAGATCCGTTTGAAGAAATTTACTCGGATATGCGATGGGGGGAAAAAGAGCTTATTTTTCAGTCTCTTTATGCAAAGATGGGAGGGGGAGCTTTACAGGTAGCGGGAAATGTGACTTTTCCAGGAAAGGGGAAGGTTCCCGTAAATATAAAAGGCTCTTTTTCACGGATACAGTTTAGTTCTTTTCCAGGAATTTATGCACAGGGTTCTGGTCAGGTTTCTTTTTCAGGAAGTTTTTTCCCTTATACTTTAGGAATTAAAGCCAATATTGAAAATGCCAGAATAGAAAAGGAATTTATCTCTAACGAATCTAATCAAGTGCTTTTGAGTCAGCGTCTTTTCTTGTTGGAAGACAATGAAGACAGTTTTGAACCGATTCAAATGCAGATGGATTTATCTCTTTTGAATCCCGTACGAGTAGAGAACTCTACTATTAGGTCCTTATTTACAGGTAAGCAGATTAAAATAACCGGTTCTCCTCTTGAGCCTCTTTTATCAGGAAAACTGACAGGCTTGCCAGGAGGCACTCTTATTTTTAGAGATCATGAATTTGAAATTTTATCTTCCCGTATTTCCTATTTCTCTGATAAACCTTCTAATCCTCTAGTTGATCTAAGAGCTAAAACTTTTGTACGGGAAGAAAAAGATGATGATGACTTTCCTCATGAGCATAATATTCTATTAGGAGTAAAAGGTAGAGGGAGCGCGCCTGTGTTCACATTAACCAGTACACCTAGTATGACGGAAAGTGAAATTGTTTCCCTTTTGACTTTTGGATCTCGCTCCATTTTTAAACAAGGAAATACAATGGATAATTTGGCAAAGTATTCCTATTATCATCTGGGTCCTGCTTTATTTCAGAAAGCTGTTGATCGGGAGTTAAAAGATACTTTAGGAGTGGATCAATTTCTTATTGTGCCTCATATTAGTTCAAAAGATCATACAACTTCAACAAAATTAATTTTGAGAAAAAAAATATTTAACAGATTAAATCTTTCAGCTAGCCAAACTATTTTAGATGATAGTCCTGAAAGTGATATGAAAATGGAGTACGAGATAAATAAAAGTGTATCCATTATTGGTTTATGGCGTAATGAGGATCCCGTGGAAGGTAGTGATATAGGCACCAATACTATAGGGTTAGATTTGGAGTATCAAATTGATTTCTAAAAAAAAAAATCCTGGTTTGTTTGTTTTGATTTTGTTGTTTCCTACTTACTCCTTTTTTTCTAAAGCAACGCAAGCAGCACCCTTACTTCAAACATCTTCTTCTTTTACGATCCATCAAAAAGGAGGTCTGAGAAAATCTAAGGAAAGCGATATTTTTATAGATGATATTATAATCAGGACAAAGAATTTAAAATTACAGTCCTCTATTACGAAAGCTCTTTTTAAATATAAGAATAAGGTCTTCTCCAAAAAACTCTCTGATGAGATATATAATAAAATACTACTCTTGTTAAAAGAAAAGAAAATACTTCTTCCAGAAATAACAGAGCCTTTATTCCGTTTTTCAGATAATAAATTAATTATCTCTTATACAATAAATAATCCGTATAGATATGGTTTTATTATAAAGGGGAACACAGCTTTAGATAGATATTCCTTACTTTCTAAAAAAAAATATGAAAAATATTTTAATAACAGTCAATTAGTCAGAAGAATTTTATCACAAATAAAAGAATCGTACTTAAAAAGAGGTTACACAAATGTTCGTTTAAAACATGAAGTTCATCAGGATGATAAACATTTTATAAAAACAGTTTTCATTCTTGTTGAAGAAAATAAACGAACGAAAATAAAAAAAATCCAATTGTTTGGTCAATTTTCCAGATCCTGGCCTTATTATATAGATTTTATTTCTAATTACAGTGGTCCCCTGATACGAAAAAAATTATTTTACAATATGGATATTCAAAAAGGAGTGAAAAATCTTGTTAATTCATTAAAAAATGAAGGGTATTTGCAGGCAAACGCGCATATCAGAGTCACGAATATTGCGGACAATGCTGTTATTGTTGATTTAATTTTAAATGAAGGACCTTTGACGAGAGTAAAAAGCATAAATTTTAAAGGAAATAAATATTTTTCTCATCAACAATTAACCCGTTTGATGAAAATAAAAATTAATGAAGGACTAAATATCCATTATTTGGAGCAGGATATTGAAACTTTAATTAACACTTATAGAAATGCTGGTTTTATTGAAATGGAATTAAGTAATAAGGAAGAGGTTGTAGAATATGATAAAAAAACCTCTTATGCTGTTCTCCAATTTAATATTATAGAAAAAGCTAAAGTGAGAATAGATAATATTGTCGTAAGAGGCAATCAACTCACAAACAGGGATTTTATTATAAATAACCTGCCTTTAAAAGAAGGTGACATTTTAACACCTGAGAAAATAGCATTTTCAATTAGGAAGCTCAGGAATCTGGGTATTTTTTCGAGGATTGAAATCTTAACAGAAGAGGAGGATAAAAGTGCAGAGGAGAGAACTCTCTTCATTCAGGTAGAGGAAAGAAAACCGAAGTCTGTTCGTTTTGCTTTAGGTGTGAATACAGAAAGAACTTTAACGGCCAGGGGCTTTGCTGAGTTTGTAAATAGAAATATCATGGGTACGGGACGCCGTTTTTTTTCAAATATTAAATTGCAATCTAATATCGCAAAATATGCGCAACTGGACTCTTTAGCCCCGGAATATTTAGAACACCAGGTGTCTGTGAGTTATATAGAGCCTTTCTTTTTGAGATCTGGATTTGATGGTCATATTAATATATCTAATTCGGCTCAAATATTTTCACACACTTATACAGCACAGGAAGGTAATATAACGGATATTGTAGATTCCATAAATGTGAACTTTCTTTTAAAAAGAACCATTGATAATTTTATTACTTTAACATGGAAACTATTAAGTTGGGAAGGAAGAACGCAGTCAAAAAAAATGGAAATCTGCAATACGAACAACCCTCCTTCTCCTTTATGTGATAGTGATACTCTTAATATTTCCACTACCGGTATTTCTCTGCAAATTGATAAAAGAAATAATATTTTATCCACTTCTGATGGTTTTTTATCACAAATGTTTATGGAGTACTCTGGTCCTTTTTATGTTGTTCCGGCTTCAAAAGAAATTCAATTTATGAAGCTGGAAGTAAAACATTTTGATTTTCGCTCGATTTTTAATAATTGGGTTTGGGCCAATAGTGTTCAAGGTGGATTTATTGCGAATATGAACAGTTTGGAGCAAGGAGGTTTTCCGGTGAGTAGGGCTTTTATACTAGGAGGGGTTAATTCATTAAGAGGTTTTGACGGTCTCATTACAGGTGAGAGAGTGCCTGATAAAGAAGAATTTCCCATTGACGATGCTAATCAGATTATTGTTAGGCGATCGTCTTTTTATTTACTTTTAAAGACAGAACTGCGTTTTTCTATCAGTAAAAACTTTACAGGTACTGTATTTTATGATGGAGGAATTGTGACTATTTCCTCGGAAAATTTTGAACGACCGTATAGGCATTCTTCTGGATTTGGCTTAAGGTATAAAACACCATTAGGTTCTATTTCAGGATATATTGCTTTTAAAATTGATCCAAAACAAGGGGAATCCCCCGTTGTGCCTCATCTTTCTTTTGGGTCTTTTTAGATATTTTGCTAGGATATTGGTAGTAATATACTGATCTTGTTTAATCCCCGCTCCTGCGAGGGCGGGAACACTTAATTCGGGTTTTTATAATGTCTTCTTATAATTTAATTTTAGTTCGTCATGGGCAAAGCCAATGGAATCTGGAAAATCGTTTTACTGGTTGGACAGATATTGATTTAAGTATGCGAGGAAAAGAAGAAGCGCAAAGGGTGGGAGAACTGTTGAAGAAAAACAATTTTAACTGCGATATAGCTTTTACCTCTGTTTTAAAAAGAGCGATTCGAACTCTATGGATCATCTTGGATGAAATAGATCAAATGTGGATTCCTGTTATCAAATCATGGAGGTTAAATGAGCGACACTATGGCAGCCTAACCGGTTTGAGTAAAAAGGAAACGATGGAAAAATACGGCGAAAAACAGGTGCAACTTTGGAGGAGAGATTATACGACCCCTCCTCCTCTTCTGCCTACTATGCCGAACCAGCCTAGAAATCGTGTCTTTCAGAATATAGAGAAAATCCCCAGGGGAGAATCCTTACAACAAACAAAACAGAGAGTTCTTCCTTTTTGGAAGGATACCATTACCCCTTATCTTAGAGAAGGTAAAACAGTGTTAATTACGGCTCATGGAAACAGCTTAAGAGCTTTGATTAAACATATAGAGAATCTGAGTGATGCAGATATTACTAAAGTGGAAGTTCCTACAGGTACCCCTATTGCCTATACTCTCTCTCAAAGTACTCTCAGACCGGAAAGAGAAAGAAAAATCCTTTAAATAAGGCTTATCCCCTGTTATTATCAGCTTATGCCATATATTGAGAAAATAGCTTTGGAAAAAGCCAGAAAAATCAATAGCACCTCCTCCATTTACGGGACATTTGCTGAGATTGGAGCTGGCCAGGAGGTGGTTAATCATTTTTTTAAAGCGGGTAAAGCTTCACGAACTGTGGCTAAAAGTATGTCTGCTTATGATATGATTTTCAGCGATCAAATATATGGAAGAGGGGGGAGATATGTTTCAGAAAGTCGGCTCTTTAAAATGTTGGGTCATGAGTACCGGTTATTAGAGAAAAGGCTCAAGAAAAAAAGAGGGAATAACACAAAGTTTTTTGCTTTTGCCGATACTGTAGCTGTCAGCACAACGGGCAAATTTCATATATCTCATCATCATGGGTGGATGGGGATTCGATTTCAAAGTGACTATATGTCTTCTTACAATGAAATTATTTTACATATAAATTTATTAGATAAAACCCGTTTGCAACAGTATGAAGCCTTGGGTGTTTTAGGAGTCAACCTTATTTATTCCGCTTTTTACGGGAGGAAAGATCATAAACATATTATCAAATCTCTTTTTGATAACTTTGAACCTAGTCGGGTGGATATTGATGTCCTTCGTTGTTCTGGAAAAATTTTTAAAAAACTCGATCATCATCAATTAAATTTAGAACTGATCCGGCAAAAGTCAACTGAAGCCTTGCTCTTTCAAAAAAACGGAGAAAACATCCTCCCCTCGGATGCTTTATATGGAAAACATGTGTTGATTCAATACCATTCAGCCCGAGGTAAAGTTTCCGCTTCCCTTATGAAAAAAGCCTTATCTTATATAAGAAACACTAAAAAAATAAAATCTCATCCTGTTTCGATTGTCAATATTCCCGTTCAGTATCTAAAAACAAAAACCCCTTTTTATTATTTGAAAAAATATTTATCCCCTTCTAGTCTAAATAAGAGTCAGTATATTTTAATCTCTGATTTTCAGAAACTGTATGAATTAAGAAATTTTATTCGGAAAGCGACAGATCAATATATATTCATGATTTTAAATGAAGAGCTTCTGATGAAAATATTAAAAAGTCATTTAAAATCTTCTGGTGATATATTAGAATTTTTTAGTCGCTTATGTGGGCCAAAAACAGTTTTATTGATTTCCAATTACAATAAACTAAAAGTTTCTCCTCATTTTCACCATCTCAAACAATATTTAATGGAAACAAAACACATTATTTATCTGGACGATACTGATCGTATATAATCCTTTTACAGAATGCAAGTGCCAAAGTCACTGCATAAATTTTTAACTTCACGAATCCTTAAATTGTAATTACTACCTTTTCTTTTAGGTCCACAATACAATACTAGATAATTATCAGAACAAAATTTTGTTTCCAACTTTTTGGCTCCTGTAGATTTTTTAGCCATTTTAGTATTTCGATGGACCCCTTGCAATTTACGTATATAATAAGAACAGCTACTAGGACAATATTGTGCTTCAAAATTCCTTTTGCCCAATAAACTTTTCGACACGCGTTCAAATTCATCTAAAGAAACACAAATATCTTTACTATCAGGTTGTATATTGGAGCAGGAGGGGAGAGCTCCTGGACCTTCACGTGGTTTATTCGTTCTTTCACAGATAGTTAATTTGTCTGTGTGTTTGACCATCTGAAAAAAATTTGGAGCTCTTTTTTTAGCAGGTGAATACTTAGGTGGACCTGTGATAGTTCTATATTCTTCTGGACAAGTGCCCTCTTTAACATCAGTGGGATAGAAAGCAATACTCAGTGTATAATTATCTTCACTGTTCTCTTGGTATTTTTTATGTACATTGGCAATTTTATGTACTACGGCTCGGTTCATAAAAGAGAGTTTGTCCACAGATCTGACCACCTCGCCAGGCAGGTGACTAGCAAAAGGATCTACTTTACCAATTTTTCTCAATATACTATCTCTTTGTACAGCTTCATTAAGACTAGGAACAGAGCACACTATATTTTGCATATCCTTAATCAAAGGGACATTATTAGGACAGCTTGGAGCTGCGTACCCTTCCCAGCAAAAGGTAGTAGCTGTTATAGAATAGAATAGAATAGAATAGAATAGACAGCCACCGCTTTGTGAAAATAAAGAAAGTAAATCATTTTTCTGGAATGCCATTTCATCATTATATTATTTCATTATCATAAAAGTCAAAAACACTAGACTTAAGGCTTATCTTATTTTTTGCAGCCCTCCTCTTTTTATTTTAGACTTAAGGTATGTGGAAATATTTACATATACTTTTACCTCTTAAACAGATATTACCCCTAAAAGTTTTGTTCTTTTTGTTTGGACGGGAACATATTTCACTGGATTCCCGCTTTCGCGGGAATGACAATTATGTAGTTAAGAATGGCAATTACAGGAATGGTAATTATGGGGATGGCAATTACAGGAATGGTAATTATGGGGATGGCAATTACAGGAATGGTAATTATGGGGATGGCAATTACAGGAATGGTAATTATGGGGATGGCAATTACAGGAATGGTAATTATGGGGATGGCAATTACAGGAATGGTAATTATGGGGATGGCAATTATGTAGTTAAATCATTCCCGCTAGGCTTGTCATTCCCGCTAGGCTTGTCATTCCCGCCAGGCTCGTCATTCCCGCCAGGCTCGTCATTCCCGCCAGGCTCGTCATTCCCGCTAGGCTTGTCATTCCCGCTAGGCTTGTCATTCCCGCCAGGCTCGTCATTCCCGCCAGGCTCGTCATTCCCGCCAGGCTCGTCATTCCCGCCAGGCTCGTCATTCCCGCCGGGCTTGTCATTCCCGCCAGGCTTGTCATTCCCGCTAGGCTTGTCATTCCCGCTAGGCTTGTCATTCCCGCTAGGTTCGTCATTCCCGCTAGGCTTGTCATTCCCACCAGGCTTGTCATTCCCGCTAGGCTTGTCATTCCCGCGAAAGCGGGAATCCAGAAAAAAAACACTTAGTTGCAAAGCCTTTCTTATCCTCCTTTTGTCAATATACATGAACACAGGGGGGGCGGCGACCTGTAGAGCACCCACATCTGAAGATAAAAATAAAAGTACATTTTGTTTTTTTTCCTTAAACAACCCCGAGGAGTATGCAGAATTAAAAAAGAGGTATAAAGATGATCCTTTAAAAGCCTGTTTGCAAAAGGCGGGTCAAAGCCTAGAGGCTCAAAATCAATGCCAACAGCAATTTGAAAAGGTAGAAATAAAAGAATTTTACGGAGAAGCAACAGATGGTGCAAATAAAAAGTCGGTAAAGGAACGATTTAAAAAAATGCTTGAAACAAGTGAATGTGACTCTTTAATTATCTCCGGTCATCATACGGGCTACTTTGCAGGTCAACAATCTATAGGAGATAGTGACGATTGGAAATTGGATCTGGATTTTATGGAGGATTTATCTTGTGAACCAGGATGCACGGATTGGTTTTCCAATGTAAGAAGTTTGTTTTTAATGGGATGCCGGACTGTACGCACTCCTGAGTTTCTTCGAAAAGAAAAATCAGCTGATGAGCACACGCTTAGGGTTATTGACAAAAATGATGTTCCCGTCGTCGGTAATGATATTCATATAGCTATTAATCAAGCTTATAGTTCTAATTTAGCGGAACATGACAGACTCAATGATCGTTACCTAATGATGTTTCCTGAGTCTTCTCTTTATGGTTGGGGAGAAGTAGCTCCTGGAAAGAGTAATCAGTCACATGAGAGCCTACCGGATTTTATTAAGTTGGTTGGTGGAGAGCTGCAAGAAAGTAAGGACACTTCCACAAATACAGATGATATACTTAATTTTATCCAGTTTATAAATAACCAAGACAATACTTGTAGAAAATATGGATCTATCCAATGGGCCAATCATTGGAAACGTTACCCGGGAGCGGCTCGTTGGTTACCTACTTCTTGTTTTCTTGAGGATTCTTCAGACTCGGCTGAGACCACAAAAGAGCAATTTCAAAAATATCAACAAATAGGTTGTAAGCTCCCGCAGGCCCTAAAAAGTAAAGAAACAGATAAAATTAAGGAAGCGGTCACCAATATTCTCCATCTGGGAGAAGACGGAATTAGAGCAAATTTTAATCGCCTGATGTCTTTAATAACCAATACAGATAATAAACAAAAGGATTGGTATAGTGAGGTTGTAAATACATTAAAACAAAGTAAGGCACTGGAAGCGGCTATAATCAGTGGTGTTAGATCTAAAAAAATGGGATTTGTACGGAAAGCTGACCACCTTTACTTTTACAGAGAAATGGGATGGCAAAATAGGACAATAGATCAAGAAATAGGTTCCCGCTTTTTAGATCAATTATTAGCTGCTTTAGATAAAGGGAAAAAAAAATATAATCCAAAAAATATCACCAACCCCCGAACTCAACAGGATAAAGATTCATACAATGTCGAATCAGCTCATCAGATGGCGATAGTGCGTTCTATTAATGACAATGAATTAGGAGAATGGCTGTTTAATAACAATAAAGAGCAATTTAACCAATTAAAAACCAAGCTGGTTCAAGATGGATGGAGTAGTTTAAAAAATCCTCCTGAAGTAGATAATGGATGGGGTTTTAAGTAAAATGGCTCTCCTGTTTTTATAAGCTGTTTTTTTCTAAAATTTTTAAAAAATTTTTAAGAGTATAAACATCTAAAAAATCAGCTTTTAGGTTTTTATCTCCTAAATAAACACCAATGGCTCTATCAATAAATTTTTCCGCTCTGGCTTTTTTAAGATATTTTCCAAATTCTTTTTTCCATATTTGAGAAGATTTAAGCTCTATTCCCACTTTTCTATTTTTTATTTCTATAATAAAGTCTATTTCAGAGTTATGGTGGGTTTTCCAGAATCTTATTTTAGCTCCCCAATTATGAATTTGATTCCAGGCTTTTAGTTCATGGAGCAAGTAGGTTTCTAAAAGAAAGCCTCTATCTTGGTTTTGTATAGATTCTCTCACTCGTCCGGCTAAAGTCTGGACAACTCCGGGGTCAAAAAAGAAAAATTTAGGATGAACTGTTGTTTTTACTCTGGCTTTATTCCTCCAGGTAAATAACCAAGAACCAATTAAGCTATCTTCTAAAGCTTGAAAATATCCCATGACAGTAGTTCTGGCCACTCCCGAATCTCTTGCTAGAGAGGACATGTTAATTATTTGAGCATTGCAAAGAGAGGCCACATCTAAAAAATGAGAAAAACTACTGATGTTTTTTACAACAGCTTCTTGTTGTATTTCTTCTCTTAAATAGGTAAGGGAGTAAGACTCTAAAAATTCTATTTTTTGTTTTATTGTTTTTAAGTTGAGGCTTTCTGGCAAAGTTCCAAAACGGAGAATGTCTTCCCATTTATCTATCTGATGTTCAGCATAAACTAAAGGATAAAAGAATTTTTGACTAGCTCGTCCGCCCAGTAAGTTAACTGAGGTTCTTTTGAGTTTTCTGGCACTGGAACCGGACAGAATAAATTGTTTTTTATTATCTTTTTGAGCTAAAAAATGATGAATATCATCTAAAAGAATAGGGAGTTTTTGAACTTCATCAATGACAATAATTGAATTTTTAGGAAGAGCTGAAATTTCCTGACGGAATAGCTCAGGATTTTTATGGAGTTTTAAGTAGATAAAAGGATTGAGCAGATCATAAAAAATAGCTTTCTTATATTCCTTTTTAAGCCAAGTGGTTTTTCCTGTTCCTCTCGGTCCTAATATAAAAAAGGATCGTTTTGAAGGGTGAAAGTATCTTTTATACATATAATTATACTGGCATAAAAATTAAAAAATGTATAGTCTATCGTCAAATTTACCGGAAAAATGACGATTAAACCCTCATTTTTTATAAGAGTTTACTGCCTGTTTGTCCTTGACCCTCAAAAAGCGGCTACCTTTTAAAAAGGGGGGTAAAGTGCAAAAGTTCTGTAAAAGAGTTCCAAAAAAGCAAAGATTTTTGATTTTGGTTGTTATTTAGATTTTAAGCAATCAAACGATTGATGTTCCGGTTTGTACTCATGCCATTGATCGAGAAAAGACTTATCTTTAAAATCCTCACCCTTAAACCCTATAACCTTTTTCATATAAAGCAAAGCGTGTTGAAATGCAGTAATGCCTTTTTTATTTTGACTGGCATAACTACAAAATGACGGAAATTTTATAAACAGTTATCTTGGATCTAAAAAAACGATAGTTAGAATAATTTTAAAGGGCTAAAATCACAAAAACTCATATAAAGTGGCTCTAGCACTTAAAAAACAACAGCTAAGACAATGGTCTGGTTTATTAAGAAAATTTCTTAGTGATAAAGTTCAATATGGGATTTTTTTTGAATTTTGAAAAACACGCCAATATTTCCATTAGGGCAAATTTAGAGAAGATAGTACAATAAAAATTATGTTTTTATCATTATGCTGTTGCTTGTTATTCAAGTAATTTAAAAATAATACCCGGTGGGTGGTAGGTGAAATATTGATATTTGCTTACATTTTTTAAAATAAAGTTAATTATCAAAAGAGGAAGTGACGATAAAGAAAATATATTGATCTGGGTTGCCTTTTGTGGCTGCTGTAAGCTCCTTCTAGGGGGTGCACGAGAGGGCGGAGGGTGCATGTCTCCGTGGAAACGGGAGTTACATGCCGGTTTAGTATAAAATTTATCATTATAAAAATATTAAAGTAAGGTGAGTGTAGTATGAACAGAAAGAGAGTTATGCCAGTTCAGTTTTTAATTTCCTTTTCCCGCTTCCTGCCCCTCGCTTTCGTGAGAACGAAAGCCGTGGAAGCAAGGCTTTGGCTTGTTTCTTTTTTTCTCTCCAGGGAAGAGAGAGCTAGGAAGGGTGCGATTGTTATACCGGTTCGGTATTTTAAAAAAGGGTATTTGTTTGTTTTTTGTTTTTTATTTTCCTTGGTTTTTTCTTTTTCCTCTCCGGCTTTTTTCTCTTCTCAAGTTCAGGCTCAATGCGCTCTACCTTTATATTTACAGGCCCTTCAGGGTGGTGGGCATAGGCAAGTGTCCAGAACAGCCCAACTCACAGCTAAGAAAAGAAATATTATTAAGCCGGAGCTAGAAAGAATCCAGAAGGAGATAGAAGAAAAACAAGAAGTTATAGACCAAGCTCTTGATGCCATAGCCAAAAGAATAGGAGATTATGACGAGGAAGACGACGCCAGAGGCTATATTGCCGATCAGATTAAGGAGTATATAGAAAACGATTGGAAGAGAGCAGACGCTAAAGAGACTTACTGTGGTGACGACGATTATGCTTATTACCCTGACTCTACTTCTCCTAATTTTCGTTTGGCTTTTTTACAACGGATAACAGAGAAATCATTTTACACATTAGTTCCACTTGCTGAAGCAACAAGTGCGGCCCCAGGAGGGACACCTGGTGGCAGAACAACAGCCAGTGAAAGTTGTGGTCCTAATGCGAATAAAATTGCTGATAATGAGTGTCTATGTCTTTATGGACCTAATACAAGACGCAAGTATAACTATAGTCAAGCTAGAAGAATATGTCTAACTCAGACTGCCGCTGAAGACGCCGCTAAGAAGAAAGCTGCTGAAGACGCCGCTAAGAAGAAAGCTGCTGAAGACGCCGCTAAGAAGAAAGCCGCTGAAGACGCCGCTAAGAAGAAAGCCGCTGAAGACGCCGCTAAGAAGAAAGCCGCTGAAGACGCCGCTAAGAAGAAAGCCGCTGAAGACGCCGCTAAGAAGAAAGCCGCTGAAGACGCCGCTAAGAAGAAAGCTGCTGAGGACGCCGCTAAGAAGAAAGCCGCTGAAGACGCCGCTAAGAAGAAAGCTGCTGAAGACGCCGCTAAGAAGAAAGCTGCTGAAGACGCCGCTAAGAAGAAAGCTGCTGAGGACGCCGCTAAGAAGAAAGCTGCTGAGGACGCCGCTAAGAAGAAAGCTGCTGAGGACGCCGCTAAGAAGAAAGCTGCTGAGGACGCCGCTAAGAAGAAAGCTGCTGAGGACGCCGCTAAGAAGAAAGCTGCTGAGGACGCCGCTAAGAAGAAAGCAGAAGAAACCAGAAAAAGAGAAGAAGCTCTCAGGAAAAGAGAGGCAGCCGTTAAGGAAAAAGAAGAAGCTGCTGCTGCCATTGAGGAAGCTAGGAAAGTTGAAGAAGAAGCTGCCGCGAGAAGGGCAGCTGAAGAAGATGAAGAATGTACAGCCTGGAAACAGTGGGGAAAATGCTCTGGAAAACATAAAAAAGGAGATGTTCTTGAGAAAATTTGCTTTAAGCCAAAAACAAATAGCTCACATTGTTCACTCACATCGTCCAATACATTAAACTACTCTAGAAAAGGGAAAAGAGAATGCTCTCAAGCTCTTAGTGACTTAAAAAAACTCATCAAAGAAATAAAAGATCTGGAAAAAGAACAAAAAACACTTCTGGCAGAAGCAACAGACATTGATGAAACTTTAAGAGCTATAAGGACAGGTACGGAAGCAGACCACTGTACCGATTGTGACTTAAAAAGGCTGGAGAAATTAAGAAACATTATAGATCCTCCACCTAGCGGTTGGGAAACACTGGGTAATGTGGTGGGTACTGTAGGTGCTGCCGCTCTGGGTTACTACGGAATAAAAGAAGCAAACAAACTAAGAGATCGGCAAGGCTTTGCCGCTCAGCCAGGTTATGCTTTAGGTCTGGCTATGCCTTTTATTGCAAAAAGCCTTTATGGTGGAGGGCTTTTCGGAAGTTCTTCTTCTTTGGCCTGTTCACCTACACTGCACTCCGGAGGGGGTAATGTTTTTGGTAACCCCTTTCTGTTACAACAGCTTATGCAGTCTCAACAACAGCAATACATGCAGCAAATGTATCTTTGGCAGATGTTTCAATCTTCCGGTACAATCATCCCTGGCTTTCAGGGTGGGGGTATGATTCCTGGTTTTCAAGGAGGCATGATCCCTGGTGGCATGATGGGGCAAATGATCCCCGGTTTTCAAGGAGGAAATATAGTGGGAGGCTTGATGATGACAGGTATGGTTCCTGGCTTTCAAGGTGGTATGATGGGACAAATGATCCCCGGTTTTCAAGGAGGAAATATAGTGGGAGGCTTGATGATGACAGGTATGGTTCCTGGCTTTCAAGGTGGCATGATGGGACAAATGATCCCTGGCTTTCAAGGTGGCATGATGGGAGGTATGATTCCTGGTGGTATGATGGGGCAAATGATGGGGAACAATATACAAGCTTATTTCCAGTACCAACAAGCTTTAATGGCCTGGCAACAAGCCCAAATGTCTGATCGTATGCAAAGACAGCAGGCGGCAAGTGGCTTATACATGCAAATTGCGCAGCTTCAAATGCAGATTCAAAATATTCTTTACGGAGGTGGTACTTATACTGGCGGTGGAACCACAACTACCACTACTACCGGTGGTGGCGGGGGTGGTGGCACCAATACTGGTGGTACCAATACTGGTGGTACCAATACTGGTGGTACCAATACTGGTGGTACCAATACTGGTGGTACCAATACTGGCGGTGGAACCACTGGTCGCATTCGTGGCCTCTAACTCGTCAGTCCTGAAAAAATCTGTCATTCCTGTGCAAACGGGAATCTAGTCGGTTCTTGTCCCTCAGTAGAGAATAGGGCTTAAAAGTCTCAGACATGCGGTTTGCCACAGAGCAACCTTTGGTTGCTCCTGTGTCAAATCCGAACTCGCTTTTAATCCCTATTCTCTACTGAAGAGCCTATCTCTATCCCTCTTTCTTTGTCATTCCCATGCAAACGGGAATCTAGTCGGTTCTTGTGCTTCAGTAGAGAATTAAACGGGAAGGTAAATGGAAAATCAACTGAAAAATTTAAACACGATCGTGATTTAGAGGCTTGGCTAACCAGGTGGAAAGGCCAGGAAGTTACAAAAAAATAAATACCGCTTGGGTATAAAGTTTAGGCATAGACTGTTTTTGCCGATGAAGAACAGTGATATGTTTATTCGTTTATTCCGCCTTTTTTTTGAGAAAAATTTGGATTCCCGCTTTCGAGGGAATAACGAACTTCGAGGGAATAACGAACTTCGAGGGAATAACGAACTTCGAGGGAATAACGAACTTCGAGGGAATAACGAACTTCGAGGGAATAACGAACTTCGAGGGAATAACAAAAAAACTATACTTTGTTTTTTCCACATTGTTTTTTCCATATTGATCCTATCCTGTTCCCCGCTGAATATAGAACAGAGAGATCTGCCATTTCAACCGGATGAGCTGGAAGACGATGTGGATTACTCTGATTTTGAAACCATTCTTAAAAAAGCCGGATGTCGGGATTTTCAGTCTCATGTATGGAGTTATATCTATAGAATTGTGTCTATAGAAAACGGCACCCCTCCCCCTTACTACACAGTAAGAGAAAAAATCATACAAAGAATTGAGGAGCTAATGAAAGATCACTCCGCCTCTAAAGAGGACATCCGAAGATTTGCCACCCGCTTTGTGGAAATTTATGCTTTGGTTACGGATTTTATGGATCAAAGACAAACTGAATATGTAACAGAAACTATAGTTCAATTTGAATATGGAGTGGTGGAAGAAAACAATGCAGCCTTTATTAATGAGCTTACAGAAACCTTCTCAGAACTGGATAAAAACGCTAAAGCTCTCAATCTAAACTGCCCAAAGGAAGAGAGTGTCACTCACATTGCTCAAGACACAAATAAAAGCTCAAAACCGGATGTTTCCTCTAGTTCAACAACGGAGTGGGATATTGATTGGTTCTACAAAATGAAGAGAAACACTCACCCTCTCGTCTATGGGGCTAGAAAAGTGATGTCCACAGCTTATCAAAGCTGCTCTGTTTTAGATATGCCTTTAATGTCCTCGGGGCATCGTATAACCGGTATTAAACGGGTTTCCATGCACCCTAGTGGAAACGGCTGGCGAAGGGCTGTCACTAATTTGAATGCCCTTAGCCAATCGCACTACTACCTGAAAGGAACCTCTATATCCAGCTATCCACAATGCTTAAATGTTCGGCAACATCCTCTGATTTATGATTACGGCGGAAAACCAGCCACTTCCTTACATTCTATTAACTTATTTACTAATTCTGGGTCAGGGTCTAAAGCCCTGGGTGTGGACTGCTCGGGTTTTGTTACTACAGCTATGGCTAGTGCAGGGTTAAGATTGAAACATAAAGTGTTTATTCGCCCTATCCATGTAAGAGGTATTAACTCGTGGATGTTTAAAAATGCACGAAGAAACAAGCTTTCTTGTTTGCAACAGCAAGATATTTTACCTGGTAATCCCATTCAATCCGGAGACATTATTGCCTCTAACTCTCATGTTTTTATTGTAGAATTTACAGGAGTTGACCCTCTCAACTTAGAAAGTTTTAGAAACTCTAATGAATGTCATTCCAGTCAAATAACACGGAAAGACTTAAACTTTACTGTTATCCAGAGCAGCGCTCATAACAACGGTGTAGGCATCAATCGTATGCATATTCGGGATGCGATAGATGGATTAACCACTCTTACGAGAGGACTTAAAAAAACCGTTTCCAGAGCTTGTTATCATAAGTTTGGTATAAAAGCCCATGACAATATTAATGAAATCTCTATTTTGCGTCATGCTTCTCATGTATCTGCTTGTCGAGATAGAGAAATTTATCTCGAAAATCAAGAATGCTTAAAATCTTGCGAACCTCAATTTTTATAATTATACTCCTTCCGTTTGTCCCTGTGAAGTTGCGTTAAATTATACTGTTTTCCAGAATTAATAGGGATAAAATTCGGATTCCGAATATTTTTTCTTCAAAACCCGTTTTTTATGCCTTTATTTAAGGTTTTCGATTTGCAGACATATATATATGCAAATAGAAACCTTTGTCCCTAAAAAGATAAAAACACAAATCAAAAGAGGTCGTTAATATGAGAAGAAAATATCTATCTATCTATCCCTGTCATGGACAAATATTAATGGAAGCGGTTTGGCTGATTTTATTTTCCTGTGCTTTTTTAGCTATGCTTTCCCATTTATATGAGAAAGGAAAAAAGGAAATTAAATCCAGCCGATTTTCTTATATAAAAGATGGAAACCTTAGATCACCCATATTAAAGAACTCCTATAATGAAAGGCAGTACAAACAGTGAATCAGTTTAAAATAAAAGCATGGTTAAAAGAAAATAAAAAGAGTGGGTGTATATGGTTAATGTTTATCTCCCTTTCTTTGTGTTTTACCTTTATGCAACAAACAGACAACAAAAAGGAAAAAATACAAGCTCGAAATTTAGATACTTATATACCGGAGAATTTTGTTTTAGTGCCCGTGGAGCTGAGTAATGGCCCCTCCCTGGATGGATTGTTGGAGTATAAGGGTATTGTTGATCTTTATACCGGGGACCCTGTAAAACAACGGGCTGAGAAAGTGGCAGAGTCTGTAAAAATTATACGCTCTCCTCGCAATCCATCTTATTTTGCTGTATTGGTTCCTGATGAAAAAGCCCCCTTTCTTATTCAACATTTTAAGGCTTTTCATGCCGTTATTCAAAACCCTGACCAACAGAAAAAAACAAAAATTTACCCTTTAACTAAAAAAAGAAAAAGAACCATTATAATAGAGCTTGATAATTCATCTCATTTTTGATTGGTTTATGTTTTATACCAACTCCAATAGGAGCCTCATCATGTATAAGATCAGGATAAGAGCTATTCGTATTTTAATAATAATATGGTTTTCGTTTTCCCAAGTGTTGGCCTACTCTTATGTTTCTCCTGGTTCCACTCCTTATGTTATATTGATTCGTTCATCTGAAACCAGCTTGACAGAGTTTTCAGCTTATACAAAAACGGAATCAATAAAAACTTATGCTCAATATCAGTTAGAACAAAAAAGAAAAACCCCTCGACCTATTGAAATTCAGTCCCTGTTAAAACAGGCTCAAATAGATTTTTTATCTTATGAACCGGAACGATCCAAGAAAAATTTTCGTCGTATTACCGAGTATATGCACACTTTTGATTGGAATGAGGAAGAAAGAAAAATTATTTTTTATTCTTTATTTCGTTTAGCTCAACTGGAAAAAAACTTACAGAAGAAGGAGTTACTTCTTAAGGAAGCTCTTGTTTTTGGAATGGGCCTAAAAATAGATCTTCAGATTTTCCCCCCGCCTCTAGTGAACAGTTATTTACATTTAAAAAAGAACACCTCCTTTGTATCACTGGATTTAAAAAAACTGTTCCCCTGGCACGAAATTGTGCTTATCAATGGGAAGGTGTATTTCCATAAGCAAACAGTGACTCTGCCTTATGGAATCTATCGGGTCAGCACTTTTAGTTCCTCACATGAAGCCCGCACTCAAATATTATCTCTTTCTCATTTTGCTTTGAAAGCACTTAAAACCCCGCCTTTAGTGAGTGGTTCCTGTCAAAAACCGGTTTTCAATCCAAAGGGGGGCCTGTTTTCTTCTCACTCTACCGGGCCTGTTGTTACAAAATCAGAGGAGGTTTTCCCTTTGGAAAGTCCGAATAAGGACAACATAAATCCTCAAGGTAGCACATTAAATCAGGCTCAAATTCATATTTTGTTTCCTAATTTCTGTGTGTGGAATTCTTTACAACAGAAAATAGCTCAGGTAAAAAAGAATGTTTTACCTGCCAACATAATAGGGGGAGAACAACTAGAGGAACCTGAAAAATCATCCCAATGGGGGACAGAGGAGTGGTTCTTATTAGGAGCGGTCTTATTAGTAGTAGGGGTAACAACAGTTATTGTTTTAGAAGAGGACAAAAAAACAAAAGAAGTAAAACAAGCAAAACCCCTTGTGAAGATAGGGTTTTAAAAAAGAGGACAGTTATCACATGAGTGGCAAGGAGGTATATCCGGTTCTCCAAAGTATTCACCCATGATTTGTTTTCGGCATCTGGTGCTTTTTGCAAATTCCCAAATTTGTTTTAGGTGAATGAGTTGATGCTTTTCTTTTTGCTCTAAAAGTTTCGATGGCGGCCAATTTTCGGGGTTATCCAATATTTCGAATCCCTGTCTTGTTTCAGTTATATAATTCCATCTCTTTAGTAAGTTCACGGCTGTTTCCACTCGGAAATCCCTTCGATTGTAAAAATTAAGTTGCTCCCGAATGTGATCCAATCCCTTGCTGCGAACGGCATCAGAATGATTTTGAATAATCCAAAATACTCGCTGGATAAAAGACAAAGAGGGATTGGACCATTTAATAAAGTCCATACCGATACTCAAATCATCCTCGTCATATAAAAGATAACAAAAAGAGGTTTTACCATCTCTTCCGGCCCTTCCCGCTTCTTGATAATAGGATTCCAAACTGGTGGGAATTTCAAAATGAACAACCAGGCGAATGTTTTTCTTATCAATACCTAATCCAAAAGCAGGGGTAGCCATGATGACCGGAGAGCTCCCGTTTAAGAAGTTGGATTGGTTCTGGTTTCGGGTCTTTGGAGTTAATTGACTATGGTATTTTACAAAAGGGATCCGAAAATTTCGGATATATTGAGCCGCTTTTTCCAGAGTATGAATCAGAGAAAAATAAATAATAGCCGGTTGATGTTTTGTTAATAAATTGTTCAGGACAGAAATTTTATTTTCCATGCCCACTGTATGTTGAACGGCAAAATACAAATTGGGGCGATAGGTGCTTTGTTTAAAAGCTTTTGTTTCCGCCGGCAGGTTGAGATTCTTTAAAATATCTTTTTGAGTGTTTTGGCTGGCTGTGGCAGTAAGGGCTATAGTAACAGGGGTTCCTAGTTTTTTTCTTATTTCCCCCAACCTGGAATAGTCCGGTCGAAAATCATGCCCCCACTGGGAAATACAATGAGCTTCATCAACAGCCATAAGAGATATGTGTTGTTTCGTGATACTATTTATAAAATTTTCTTTTTGAAATCGTTCCGGTGTTACATAGAGAAGGCGATACCGATCTTGAGTTATATGTTTAAGGATTTTTGTTCTTTCTTTTCCTGAGAGGGCGGAGTGAAGAGCAGCAGCGGGAATTTGTTTTTGTTTTAATTTATCTACTTGATCTTTCATTAAAGCAATAAGGGGGGACACCACAAGGGTGATCCCTTTATCCTGCATTAAAGCGGGAATTTGGTAACACAAACTCTTTCCCCAACCGGTAGGCATAATCACCAAGCTGTTATTTCTTTTTAAAGTCCATTGGATAATTTCTTTTTGTATGGGTTTAAATTCTTTAAGTTCAAAAAACTTTTGAAGACAAAACTCTAGAGTCATCAATACCTACTTTGCTGATTTTGTTTTTATATCAATCTGGTTTGATCCCTGGTTCGCCCTTTGAGCGATTCAGAAATGGGCCAGACTTTCAGAATATTCAAATTTAGGCTTAACTTAACAAAAATCGAAAAACCGCAATTATAAAGAGAATATGGTCTTAATAAGTATAAAAACCTTGGCCCGTTTTTTTACCCAGACGGGCGGCTTCCACATGCTGTTTTAATAACGGGCAGGGAGCATACTTATCTCCAAACTCTTCTTGTAAAACCAACATAATAGAAAGACAAGTATCCAACCCAATGAGGTCTGCTAAAGCCAAGGGGCCCATTTTGTGATGACAACCCAGCTGCATGGCCTTATCAATATCTTCCGCCGAGGCCACGGATTCCATAAGGGCAAACATCGCCGAGTTAATCATAGGCATCAATATACGATTTACGATGAAGCCGGCTTTATCTTTAGAGGAAACAGCCACCTTATCCAAAAACACTGTGAACTGACATAATTTGTTAAAAATGGATTCCGTAGTTTGTTCTGTACGAATAATCTCCACCAGCTTCATTAAAGGCACAGGATTCATAAAGTGCAGCCCTGCCACTCTTTCTGGATGAGGCACCACCTCAGCTAGTCGGCTTATAGAAATAGAGGAAGTGTTACTGGCAATTATGGTATCCGCATTCACTTTATGAGAAATTTGTTTAAACACTTTAAGTTTGAGGTCCAGATTTTCCGGAACAGCCTCAATCACTATTTCACTTTTTTCCATAGTATTAAACTGGGAACCATACTGTATCTTTTGCGAGACTTGATCTGGAGTCAGGGTTAAAAGGTTTTTCTTATATAGTTTATTTAGGCTTTTTTGGATTGTGATTCGCGCTTTTTCCAGGGAAGGTTCCTTTATATCTATAAGCCGGACAGATATATCTTTTTGGGCTATAACCTGAGCAATACCGGCTCCCATTTGCCCTGCCCCAATGACTGTCACACTTGAAAACATAAAAAAACCTCCTTGTGGAAAGGGTATTCTTTCAGGAAAACAGCTTTGCCTCTAAACTGTATGTGTTCACTCATTCGCTGACAAAATCACTTCTTCAGTAGAGAATAGGAGTCAAAAGTCTCAGACACGCGGTTTGCCACAGAGCAACCTTTGGTTGCTCGTGTGTCAAATCCGAACTCGCTTTTGCCCCCTATTCTCTCCTGAAGAAGCTCATCTCTCTGTCCTTCCCGCGAAGCTTGTCCCCGTAACGGGGAGCGGGAATCTAGCCACTCTGCGCTCAAGGGTCTAACTTATTTTGCAGCTGTGTTTTATAAGTTCCTAATGTTTAAAGTTTTATATACACTAAGAATAATCCATTGTTACTGAATATTTAATTGGAGGTAAAAGTGCTAGGACATATAGGGCTTGTGAAGTTTCCTAAAACCCCTGTGCGTCCTGGTGTTGTATGGGTACATTTCCCTTGAGGGTTTTTTGAACTACAAAGCTTTTCATTTTCAAAATGAATTCGACCTTTAAATAAATTACTTTCCAGGGTGCCTTCTATTCTAATTTTTTTCCATCCGTTGTCACTATTATAGATAAACTGTAAATCTGCTTTGTTATTATTGATAGTGCCTCCCTGCCCCTGAAATGTAGCACCAATAGGGTTTTCCTCCCCTGTACTTGCAAATGAATCCATAACTTGTATTTCCAATGACGAAGAAGCTGGCTGCATATTTGTAATGTCATTAGCTCCTAAAGGGGAGTTTAAGGCGACCTTGAGTTTAAATAGAATACCTCCAGAATCAGAAGGACTACAGCTAATGTCTCCTACATTTTCACTATCTGTTAAAGAGCCATTGGATAGAAAGTTTAAAAAATTAAGATCTCGATTTCCACCCGAGATACAAGTGACCCCACCCCATTCTTTACAGCTGGAAGGAGAAGTAGGTGATTGGCCAGGGGGAGTCGAGCCATTACCCGGACCGGTGTCCCCGTATTGACCATCCTTCGCACAAGACAAGAACCAAAACACTATCAAAAAAGAAATAAAAAAACGAAACAACATAAATAGAATCCTCTTTATAAAAATTCTCTTATAACTTCCGCATGTATGCAATCATTTTTTTTACTTATAAAAAGTTCCCCCTTTATCTACTTGTGTCAGAAGTCCCCTGGAAGGACAAAATCGTTCTCCTTTTGCCTTAGATAGATGCGCTAACCTGGTGACAATGGTTTTTAAGCTGACTTCATCAGCATATTTAAGCAAACCTCCACGGAAGGCAGGAAAACCAATACCTAAAACCAAAGCTAAATCCAGTTCCTCTGGTGTAGCCACCACTTGCTCTTCTAAAACCTGAGCTGCCTCATTGACCATACGGTAAAGCCCCCTTTCCAGACATTCCTCCGCATTTATATTATGGGAAGCGGGTCTGCATTGTAGATCTGTGTAAATAAGATTATTAACAGATTCCACTTTTCCCTTCTTATTATAAATGTAAAATCCGCTTTTGTTTTTTCTTCCTAAAAAAACAGGTCTTAATTTGAAAATGTCTTTCGGAAAATCTTTATCCTGTTTCCAGGGCATGGATTTTATTAATTTTAAACAAATGTCCACCCCCCATTCATCCATTAAGCGAAAAGGCCCCAAGGAAAAGCCAAAAGTGCTATAAATCTGATCTACTTGTGGGATGCCTATCCCTTCCTTTAAAAACCAGAAAGCTTCCAGCATCAGAGGCAAAAATAAACGTTGCACCAAAAATCCCGGGTGATCTTTTACAATAAAGGGAATTTTATCTAATTTCCTAATCCACTGTGCGGCAGAAATAATAGTATCGTCACTGCTGTGCTCTCCTCGTACGATCTCCACTAAGGGAGTTTGGTGGGCGGGATAAAAAAAGTGCAGACCAAAAAAACGGCTTGGATCAGGATGCGCTTTTGCCAGATCCGTTACTTTGAAAGAAGAAGTGTTTGTAGCAAATAAACATGTATCAGAAGTATGGGAGGCTGTTTCGGCAATCACCTTTTTTTTAATTTCTAAATCTTCCACCACTGTTTCTATCACTAAATCCACATTATGGAATCCAGAGTGATCCATTTGCGGTCGTATTTTTTCAGATGGTATATTTTTTGAGTGTATTGTTTTTAAAGCGGTGGAAAGGGATGGAGGATGAATGTCTTTTAGCAAAACGGAAACAGGGTAATGAGCTAGCCAATGAGTGATTCCCCCTCCCATAATTCCCGCGCCTAAGACAGCTATTTTTTTTAATTTTTCACTTGAGGCCGTGTTAGATAGAGATAGGTCTTTCAGAAAAGCATGGGAGTTAAAAGGCTCAGACATGCGTTTTGCCACAAAGCGACTTTCAGTCGCATTGTGGTCAAAGTCGAACTCGCTTTTAACTCCTATTCTCTTTTGAAGAACATTATACTGCTTTTGTTTGCTTTCTGCTTCTGTGGGGGCGGGGTTTTGACTTGTCTTTTTTTTTCTTTCAAGAGAAGAGAGGTTATGAAAGGTACAAGCTCCATATAGGTTTGGTATCATTCTATCCTTAATGAGATGTAGAGATATTAAATGTCTGGTTATGGGAGACACCATTAAGTCGCAAAAAGCATCGCTTTCTTCCTTAAGTGCCTCCTTCTGATTCTTAACGGGATAGGTATTTTTAATCACTTCCAAAACTTTTAAAGGAGCGGGATAAAATCCTTTTGTTTCAGATAACACTTTTTTTTTCGTTATATAATAAAGTATTTGTCGGCTAATGGGAGCTTCGAAGCATTTATCTAACAACCTGACAGGTTTATACTGTTGCTGTGGTTTAGGGGGGATATGTCCTTTGATAATCTGTTCTGCTAAAATCCTGGCTTGTTCTTCCAGATCTAAAGGATGTATCACTTTATGGACTAATCCAATACGATAAGCTTCGCGAGAGGAAATCACTTGGCTATTCAAAATCATCTTCAAGGCTTTTCTGAGGCCGATAAGCCGTGGCATACGAATACAAGCTCCAAAACAGGGCATCAGCCCTAAAGATAAATCAGGCAGTCCAAATTCAGTGGTTTTATAATCCGCTATGCGATAGTCACAAGTCAGTGCCAATTCAAAAAGATGCCCCAGACAGGCCCCTTGAATGGCGGCCACCCAAGATATATTAGCTGTTTCCATTAAATCAAATAACTCATGTACTTCGTCCAGAAGTTTTTCCCATCTTTCTCTGCCATGTATTTTTTCTATCTTTTCAATAAAAGCCGATAAACAAAACCCTTTGGGTTTATTTTGGTTGTGCGAGTTAGAAGAACCTGGGGAGTTCGCCAAATAAAACCCTTTGGGTTTATTTTGGTTGTGCGAGTTAGAAGAACCTGGGGAGTTCGCCAAATAAAACCCTTTGGGTTTAAACATCAAGAGGGCTACATGGACGGAAGGGCTTTCAATAATTTTTTCTATACAAGATCGAAATTGCTCTCTACTTTTTTGAGATAAAATAAGAGAGTCTGGCTGATGCAGTTCAATAACAGCTAGGGTCTTTTCCATTTTTAATTGTACATCTTCTATCATTTTATCTCTGTTTGTTTTAGTTTAAAACATTTTTTAATATCAGTACCTCAGATGGTCCTTGACAGGCCCCGGAAATCACCATACCCCATTCCATCTGCCTTCTCTTCATTTCTTTTGCCAAACTTAAAACCATACGGATAGGAGTAGCACTTAAAGGATGACCTATAGCCAAAGCTCCTCCGTTCACATTACATTTTTTTGGATCCACTTCTTCTAAAATAACCTTTTTCTCAGATGGATTGTCTATATCTTTAGAAGACTTAAGGGATTTTAGACAGGCCAGGGCCTGGGCAGAAAAAGATTCATCAATTTCAAATAAATTAATATTCTTTATTTCCAGTTTAGCTTGTTTTAAAGCTTGCTCCACGGCATACAAAAAGCCCTGATTATATTCCCTGGAATCCGCACTAACACGAGAAAAGGAATAAATATATGTAAGTGGTTTATACCCTAAAGCTTTTGCTTTTTCTTCATTCATCATTAGGAGTACAGCCGCTCCATCCGCTGGAAAACTGCTATTGCCTTCTGTTATAGTACCGTGGTCGCCATTAAAACAAGGCTTTAGTTCAGATAAAAAATGAAGAGTGGGTATATTTTCCAGATTAGGATCTTTGGTCAGCAACTCAAAATCCGGTGGGGGAAACACAGGGACAATTTCCTCTTTCCACATTCCTTTTTTTTGTGCTTGGCAGGCTTTTTGAAAGCTCATTAGGGTAAATTCATCTTGCTCTTTACGAGAGATATGAAAATAATCAGAGAGTCCTTCTACTTTTTGTTTTAAACCCCCTCTGGAGATGGAGTGAAAAAATAAATTTTGGTCTGTAAATTGAAATTTAATATCTTTAGGTCTTAAAGAGAGTATATGTTTTAATCTATCTTTCCAGGTTTTAGATTGGATCACTTTTTTTATTATTTTTGTTAGACCAGGGCTTGGTGCAACTACAGCCTGAGACATACTTTCCATCCCTCCAACAATAAGGGTTTTAACAAGACCGGATTGGATTTTAGTAGCTACATTAAACACATTTTCCAGATAAGAGTGGCTCAATCGCCGGGCAAAGACATGTTGAGGCAAGCCTACTTTTCTGGTTATAGCTTGTGTTAAATTGAAATGATCCAGAGAATTAACAATATTGCTTAAAACCACTTCTTCAATTTCATTAAAATCTACTTGGGTTCGTTCTAGTAATTCTCTTAGCACTCTTATTCCTAGTTCCTCTGCTGACATATCTTGCAAATCCTGACCGGTTTTAACAAAAGGAGTGCGAAAACCCTCGATAATAACTGCCTTGTTGCTATTTTTAGACATTATTTTAGTTCCCATTACAGTTAAATACAGTTATGTTTAAATCGTTGGTTAGAACTCTTGGAGGGTTTAGAAGCCTGTTGGGTTTATTTTGGCCGGGCCAGTGAAAAACCCTTGTTCTCTCCTGAAGCTTTTACATTTAATTATACTAAAAAACAACAAAACCCCTGTAAAGCTCGCCAAATAAAACCCTTTGGGTTTATTTTGGCCGTACAAGTTAAAAACCCCTGTAAAGCTCGCCAAACAAAACCCTTTGGGTTTATTTTGGTTGTGCGAGTTAGAAGAACCTGGGGAGTTCGCCAAACAAAACCCTTTGGGTTAATGATGAACCTTTCAGGAGAGAACAGGGGGTAAAAGCGAGTTCGGATTTGAACACAGAGCAACCAAAGGTTGCTCTGTGGCAAACCGCATGTTTGAGCCTTTTAACCCTTGTTCTCTCCTGAAGCTTTTACATTTAATTATACTAAAAAACAACAAAACCCCTGTAAAGCTCGCCAAACAAAACCCTTTGGGTTTATTTTGGCCGTACAAGTTAAAAACCCCTGTAAAGCTCGCCAAATAAAACCCTTTGGGTTAAGCTGTTTTTGTACTTTTTTTTATAGGAGTTGAGTAGTGAAAAAAAAAGAAAAATTAAAGCCCTCTCAACGGATGGACAAACAGGCTCTTGCTTTCCACAAACAGGAACCGAAGGGTAAGATTGTCGTGGCCCCTAGTAAGCCTGTGGATACAGATGATGAGCTATCTTTGGCTTATAGCCCTGGTGTGGCGGCCCCTTGCCGGGAAATAGCGGAAATACCGGATAAGGTTTATGACTACACTGTCAAAGGCAATTTAGTGGGGGTGATTAGTAATGGCAGTGCTGTATTAGGCTTGGGAAATATAGGTCCTTTAGCTGCCAAACCGGTTATGGAAGGTAAAGGAATTTTATTTAAGCAATTTGCTGGCATCAATGTTTTTGATATTGAACTGAAAGCAAAAACAATAGATGAATTTGTTACTGTCTGTAAGGCATTGGAACCCACTTTTGGCGGTATTAATTTAGAGGATATTGCTGCTCCTGATTGTTTTGAAATAGAAAAGCGTTTGGAAGAGGAATTAAGTATCCCTGTCTTTCATGATGACCAACATGGCACAGCTATTATCACCGCTGCTGCGCTTTTAAATGCCTGTCATATTTTTAACAAAAAGTTGGATCAAATCTCTGTTGTGTTCAACGGAGCGGGAGCGGCAGCCATTGCTTGTGCCCGACTCATTATTAGTTTAGGGGTAAAAAAGAAAAATATTATTATGTGCGACTCAAAAGGAGTTATTTATTCCGGTCGCCAGGAAAATATGAATATTTATAAGCGAGAATTTGCTATTCAAACAAAAAAAAGAGCTTTAGAGGAAGCGGTTCAAAACACGGATGTTTTTATTGGCCTTTCCGTTAAAGACACTCTGACACCAGGTATGTTAAAGAGTATGAATTCTAAACCTATTGTGTTTGCGATGGCTAATCCAGACCCTGAAATAAACCCTGACTTGGCTAAAAAAACAGTATCGGATATGATTATAGCCACCGGACGCAGTGATTATCCAAATCAGGTGAACAATGTCCTGGGTTTTCCTTCTATTTTTAGGGGAGCTTTGGATGCGCACGCCACTCACATTAACGAAGATATGAAAAAGGCGGCTGTGTTTGCCTTAGCTGAGTTAGCTAGAGAGGATGTCCCTGACAGTGTATCTCGTGCCTACCAGGATGAGGTATTTCATTTTGGTCCCAATTACATTTTACCAAAGCCTTTTGATATGCGGGTGTTGACCCGTGTAGCCCCAGCGGTGGCTAAAGCGGCTATGGAATCCGGTGTGGCTCAAAAACCTATAAAGAATTTTGAAAAATATAAATTAAAATTAGCTTCTTTCCAAGGTAGGAGAAGAGGATTCATAAGAGAAATTATCAATAAGGTAAAAAGAAAAAATAAGTCTCGTTCATGGGATTTGCCCCGTATCGTTTTTCCAGAAGGAAACAGCAAAAGAACTTTAAAAGCAATCAATATGCTTTACGAAGAGAAGCTGATGGATCCGGTATTATTGGGTGATGTAGAAGAGATACATCAGCTTATTCAGGAAATGGAATTGGATAACATGGGCGAGGTGGAAATCATTAACCCAGGACAAAGCCCTCAATTTGCAGGCTATGTAAAAACTTTTTATGAAATGAAACAACGAAAAGGTATTTTAAAGAAAGAAGCCACTCGATTAATGAAAGATCCTAATTATTTTGGAGCCATGATGTTAGAATTAAATGCCGTGGATGCTGTAATTACGGGGGCTACACAAAATTATGTGGATAGTATTCGGCCCATTTTGCAAATTATAGGAACCGGGAAAAGAAAAATTGCTTCCGGGATGAACATTGTTTTAGTACAAGATCATATTCTTTTTTTCGCTGACACGACTGTAAATATAAACCCCAGTGCTATAGATATTGCTAACATTGCTGTTCACACTGCCCGTGTTGCCTATGGCCTAAATGTGAAACCTCGTATCGCTATGTTGAGTTTTTCTAATTTTACCGGTCGCCAGGAAAATCCAAAAAAAATGAGAGAAGCTGCTAAACTAGTCAAAAAATGGTATCCCGATTGGGTGGTAGATGGAGAGATGCAAGCAGACACCGCCGTGAACCCAAACATTGTGAAAAATATTTTTCCGTTTTGTCAAATTCAACAAGGGGCTAATGTTCTGATATTTCCTAACTTGGATTCTGGGAACATTGCTTACAAATTGGTTCAACAATTGGGGGCAGGAGAAGTCTTGGGGCCTTTTCTAATGGGGGTTAAAAAACCCGCCAATGTTGTGCAAAGGACGGGCACCACAGAGGATGTAGCCAACACTATTGTTATGACCTGTCTTAAAGTACAAGCTTATAAAGAGTTTGGAGAAAAAGAAAAAGGCTCAAAATAAACATATTCTTTAGACCCTCAACCGGCAAACTATTTTCCTGAATAGACTAGCGGAAGCTTGAGATCCAGTCTTACAACGGGAAAAACCTAAAATTAGGGCTTGTAAATACGAAAATTTCATTGTTGATCTTATATCTTTAAACTAGGGGCTTGACCCGTTATATCTAAAGACTAAACTATAAGTAAAACTAACCTATAATAAATATCAAGGAGTAACTAATGAAAAAGTTTATAATTATAAGTCTGGCTATTCTGGCACTGGGTCTTGTGAGTTGCAAAAGTGACCAGCAAAAATGTAAAGATGAAGGCAAAATATGGGTGGCTGAAGAACAAAAATGTATCAGTACAGAACAAAAAGAATGTGAAGAAAAAGAAGGTATGACATGGAACGAAGCGGAAAACAAATGTGAAGGAAAAAGCAACGAACAAGTCGAATGTGAAGAACAAACTGGTAAAAAATGGGAAAACGACCAATGTGCAGATCAACTCTTTACTATCTTGTTTGAAAGTAGGAAAGAAAACTCTAATAACTTACTTGAGCTTAATTTTGTTGGCAAAAAGGTAGTATCTCTAGTAAATACGGGTGAGTGTTTAAAAGTAGCTACTTCTGCCTTTCAAGATCTGGCAGTTTCTATAGATGGTGTAAAACTATGTGATAATGAAGACGACACAAAAGATGTTTCTTCCTGCTCTCCTGGGCATCATGTAGTATGGTATAACACTCGGTCATCGCATCCCCAGCGGCCACCTATTGGCTATACTTGGACAAAAAAAGATGAAGCTCCAGCAGAGTGCACAGTTAAAGACACTATTGAATAATTAATTACAGTTCTTAAAAAAAGATCTTTAAATAAAAAGCCCTTCCCCTTCCTGGAAGGGCTTTTTTTATGTGGTCGGTGAAGTGGGAATGATTAGTAAATATCTCATAAATATATGATATTACTTATTTTTTCATAGTTTTATATCGAAGACGGGAAAAGAGAAAACCAAAAAACCCTTGTACTCAAAAATCTAATTGAACCTGAATTTGCGTTAATTTGGATATTTTTATCTTTTATTTAATCTAAAAGTAATTTACAATCCAACCATTAAGTTTTTTCAATCTAATCGGAGTATAAAAATTTAACATACAAACATATAACTACTTTCCTAAGAGAATAGGGGGCAAAAGCGAGTTAGGCCCTTGAACACCATGCGACTGAAAGTCGCTTTGTGGCAAAACGCATGTTTGTTTGAGACTTTTGAACCTCTATTTTCTTAAATGAAGAACAAGAACGGTTAGATTCCTGTTCGTTTGAATTGGCTTCTTCTATCCATGAACCACTGACAGGAAGAGCCTGGACTTACCATCTCCATCCTATAAAATAAAAAGTCTTTCATTGTATTGTGCTATGTCAGAATTGGTACAAAGAGTCTTTTAGGCTAAAAAAATGGAGACTTTGAAGAAAATTATTTGATTTACTTAATAAGATATTGTAACTAATAATAATCATATAAGTTTTCTCTTTCCTTAGCTTAAGTTATCTGATTAAAATTGGAAAGGAGGGCTTTTATATGGTATTAAATAAACCTGTACCCCGTAAACTAAAAAATAATCTCATTATAAAGAAAAAAGGAGTAACTAATGAAAAAGTTTATAATTATAAGTCTGGCTATTCTGGCACTGGGTCTTGTGAGTTGCAAAAGTGACCAGCAAAAATGTAAAGATGAAGGCAAAATATGGGTGGCTGAAGAACAAAAATGTATCAGTACAGAACAAAAAGAATGTGAAGAAAAAGAAGGTATGGCATGGAACGAAGCGGAAAACAAATGTGAAGGAAAAAGCAACGAACAAGTCGAATGTGAAGAACAAACTGGTAAAAAATGGGAAAACGACCAATGTGCAGATCAACTCTTTACTATCTTGTTTGAAAGTAAGAAAGAAAACTCTAATAACTTACTTGAGCTTAATTTTGTTGGCAAAAAGGTAGTATCTCTAGTAAATACGGGTGAGTGTTTAAAAGTAGCTACCTCTGCCTTTCAAGATCTGGCAGTTTCTATAGATGGTGTAAAACTATGTGATAATGAAGACGACACAAAAGATGTTTCTTCCTGCTCTCCTGGGCATCATGTAGTATGGTATAACACTCGGTCATCGCATCCCCAGCGGCCACCTATTGGCTATACTTGGACAAAAAAAGATGAAGCTCCAGCAGAGTGCACAGTTAAAGACACTATTGAATAATTAATTACAGTTCTTAAAAAAAGATCTTTAAATAAAAAGCCCTTCCCCTTCTGGAAGGGCTTTTTTTATGTGGTCGGTGAAGTGGGATTTATTAGTAAATATCTCATAAATATATGATATTACTTATTTTTAATTTATTTCGTACTGAAGTTGGGAAAAAACAAGGCCCCTAAGAGACTGAACATCAGAGCATAGAGTAAGCCATTTATAAAAGAATGAAATTTAATGATACAAAGCATTATTAGGTTCTTTTTAATAAAAACTTGCTCTTCAGGTTCTTCATTATATAAAGTAGGGTAAAAGTCTTATTAACACAGCATTTAAAATAAAATACAATATTACTTAGTTAATGTTTGAAAACTCAAATAATTTAAGTATAGTATAAAAAAACAACCTTATTAATGAAGGAGTAACTAATGAAAAAGTTTATAATTATAAGTCTGGCTATTCTGGCATTGGGTCTTGTGAGCTGCAAAAGTGACCAGCAAAAATGTAAAGATGAAGGCAAAATATGGGTGGCTGAAGAACAAAAATGTATCAGTACAGAACAAAAAGAATGTGAAGAAAAAGAAGATATGGCATGGAACGAAGCGGAAAACAAATGTGAAGAAAAAAGCAACGAACAAGCCGAATGTGAAGAACAAACTGGTAAAAAATGGGAAAACGACCAATGTGTAGATCAACTCTTTACTATTTTGTTTAAAAGCAGAAAAGAGAACTCTAACAACCTGCTTGAGCTTAACTTTGTTGGCGAAAAGACAGTGTCTTTAGTCAATCCGGGTGAATGTGTAAAAGTAGCCACTTCCAAGTTCGATAATTTAAAACTCTCTATAGATAATGGAGTATTATGCGACAACACAAAGACCCCTCCCACCTGTGCACCAGGCCATATAGAAATTGAATATCTCGCTGCTCGCCCTAGTAACCCTACTGATCCGGGTGGTGGTGATGGTATTACTATCCCAGCGAAAGGCTACACTTTAGCTAAAAAAGACCAAGCTGCAGAGTGCACAGTTAAAGACACTATTGAATAATTAATTACAGTTCTTAAAAAAAGATCTTTAAATAAAAAGCCCTTCCCCTTCTGGAAGGGCTTTTTTTATGTAATCATCCTTGAATACGCTCTTCTCCTGACATAAAAAAAATCATAAATTATTGATTTATCTCTCTATATTGTGCTGAAGTCGGGAAATAATAAATTGGTGTTTTATTTTTTCACAAAAAAGATTAGGATACATTTCTGAATTTTCCGATCCATAATAATATAAATAAAGAGAGATATAATGACTTTTAATACTGTGCCGGAACTGATTGAAGACCTTAAGTCCGGTCAAATGATTATTATCGTGGATGACGAGAACCGGGAAAACGAAGGCGATCTGGTTTTACCGTCGGATTTTGTTAATGCAGAAGCTATTAATTTTATGTCCCTTAAGGCTCGAGGTTTGATTTGTGTCGCTCTCACTCATAAACAAGTAGAGCATTTAGGGCTTCCCCTCATGGTAGATCACGAAAGAAATCTCTCTCCCAATAAAACCGCTTTTACAGTCAGTGTGGAGGCGGCTTATGGTATTTCCACCGGTATTTCCGCTGCGGATCGTGCACAAACGATAAAAGTTGTGGCTGACCCATCTTCAAGTAAAAAAGATATTATCACCCCCGGCCATATTTTTCCTATTCGCTCCCACAAAGGAGGCGTTTTGAAAAGAGCAGGACATACCGAAGCCAGTGTGGACTTCTGTCGCTTAGCCGGACTCAATCCAGCGGCGGTGATATGTGAAATTATCAATCCCGATGGTTCGATGGCTCGCGTGCCGGATTTGAAAAAATTTTCTGAACAACACAAAATTAAAATCGGCACTATTGAAGATTTGATCCATCATCGTATTATTCACGAAAGTTTTGTAGAGGAAAAAATTTCTGCCCCTTTTCAATCCGACCTTTATAAAGGATTTACACTTAAGGTATTTCAAGACAAAATTAACAATCTGGAGCACCTGGTGTTTTTAAAAGGAAATATAAAAGACGGAAACCCTGTTTTAACTCGTGTGCATTCCTCCTGCATAACAGGGGATTTATTTGGTGGACAAGTGACTAAAAGTGGAAAGTATTTGCGGTTTGCACTGGAAAAAATGAACCAGGAGGGAAGGGGCGTTCTGATTTATCTGTGCCTGGAAAGTATAGCTCATCGCCTGGTGAATCGAGTACAGTCCCATTTAGATTTTAAACAAATAAATTCCTCCAATGAAAAGAAGTCTTCTTTTCTGCCGCTTATGGCGGATGAAAAAGATTACGGAGTGGGAGCGCAAATTCTTCGTGCTCTAGGAGTAACAAAGTTGCGTCTGCTCACCAACTCCACAAAAAAAAGAGTGGGTCTTAAAGGATATGGCCTGGAAATTGTAGAAACAGTGCCCCTAGAGTGCTGATTATACCAATCATATATGAAAATGCGGGAGGGAAAGGCCCCGCTGCCCGGAAGAAAGAATAAAAAGTTATGAAAAAACTACCTATATTTGTCGCTTTAGATGTGGATAAAGAGGAAAAAGCCCTGTTCGTAGCAAGAGAAACTGCCCCTCATGTTGAAGGTTTCAAAATAGGCCCTAGATTATTTTTAAAATACGGCCCATCTATTATTTCAAAATTAAAAATTAAGGGGAAAGTTTTTCTGGATCTTAAATTTTTTGATATTCCATCCACTATGGAATCGGCTGTGCAATCCGCTTTTGATATAGGGGTGGATGTACTGACAGTACACGCCCAAGTTGGCGAAGAGAGCTTAAAGAATCTAGCCAAATGGGAAGCAAAATTAAAAAGAAAAAGAGACTTTAAAATTTTAGCGGTCACTGTTCTCACCAGTTTTTCTCAAAGAAACTTAGCTCCTCTATCACGCACACAGTCCTTATTATCTCATGTAGAAAGCTTATCAGACATGGTAATGAAAAGTGGTTTAAAGGGTTTAGTGTGTTCAGGGGAAGAAGTAGCTCACCTTCGCAATAGACATCCAGAAGCTTATCTACTGACACCAGGTATTCGGTTTAGTTCAAGTCCAACACAAGATCAAAAAAGAGTATTTACACCTAAGCGCGCTATCAAAGCTGGTTCTAGTGCCTTAGTAATAGGTCGCCCCATCTATGAATCAAAAGACCCGTCTGGCGTCTGCACCCAACTACAAAAAAGCCTCACTCCTTTATTGTAAATCAAAGAGTAGATTTTCCATCTATTTTCGTTTTTTGAGTTTTAAAAACTAAAAAGAAATAACCGGCAATACATATCAACATAAACACACTAAGCCACTGTCCCCGAGTTAAACCTAAAGCTTGAAAACCTAAGTGCGCATCTGGCATTCTAAATTGCTCACCTACGACACGCATAACCCCATAAGATAAGGCCCAAACACCTCCTATTACTCCTGGTTTTAAAGGCTTTTTTCTATTAAATAAAAACCAGGCCACTAAAAACGGCAATAATCCTTCTAAAAAAGCCTGATAAATTTGTGAAGGATGACGATAAGATATCACTTCCTTTAAAGCCTGGATCACTTCCCGATTTCCATCCTCACAAGCCTGCATCAAAGAGTAAATATGAGAATAAATTTGTCTTCTATACTCACCTATAGATTCAAACTGATAAATCCAGTTCCGCCAGGTGTCGGCACTCGTCCCCGATTTTAAAACAGAAACAGCTTTATCTAAATCCTGTAAATACTCTATCTTTTTTTGAGACACCCACAAAAGCATTTCCTGGGGAAACTGCACAGCTAATAAAGCCTTCCCTTCAATAACTCTTCCAAATAATTCTCCATTAATAAAGTTAGCTATTCTTCCAAAAAAAACACCTATTCCACCTAAAGCACATAAATCCAGGCAGTGCCATGTAGAAAAGCCCCGTTTTCGGGCAAATAAAGCCGCAGCTACAATCAAGCCTATAATACCTCCATGACTAGCTAAGCCTCCATGATAAATTTTAAGAAATTCCCAGTAAGGAAAAGCCGAATCAAACTTTGTCAAAAGCTCTTGATCGTAAAACAAAGCATAACCCAATCGGCCCCCTAAAATAACTCCGAAAGCCACCCAAACAATAAGATCAGTTACATCTTTTTTCGATAAAGGAGTAAGCTTCTTATGTATTAACCAACAAATTACATAGTAGGCCGACAAAAATCCCATGATATAAGCCATAGAATACCAGCGAAGACCAAAGTTGCCTGTAAGATGAATAATAAAAGGATCCAAATTATGGAAATAAGTCCATGTTGCCATATAACTGCAATGTATACCGATCCGGTATGGAATTTGCGCCCTCCGAACTCCGTTCATCCTTGGGAAGAAGTTGACAGAAATAACAACATTCAAACAAGGTTAGTATATAACTATAATTAAAAAAAACAAGTTCTTATATTGATCTGGAGTGGCCCCCATTTTTGGCTACCTGAGAGGGGGAGGGGAGATCAAACCGGAGGAGTGGAGGAAGTATAACTGTTCTTCTACTTGGTAGAACCAACCAGACAAGAAGTACCCAAGTAAGTTTTCAAAGCCGGAGGAATATATATCGCCCCATCTTCCCTTTGATGATTTTCTAAAAAAACAGCTAAAAGACGAGGAGAAGCCATAGCAGTATTATTCAATGTGTAACAATAATGAACTTTGTTATCCTTGCCGCGGTATCTTAAGTTAGTCCGGCGAGCCTGCCAATCCAAAAGAGAAGAACAGCTATGTGTCTCAACATATTTATTTAAAGATGGCAGCCAACATTCCACATCATGCATTTTATACTTTCCCGCTCCCATGTCTCCTGTGGAAACTTTTACCACTCGGTAAGGCAGTTCTAAAGCTTGTAAAATTTCCTCAGAAGTTTTTAATAAAAAAGTATGCCAACGATGCGCCTCCTCTTTATTGTTCTCGCATATCACATACTGCTCCAATTTTACAAATTGATGAACACGAAGTAATCCTCGAACCTCTTTTCCAGCACTGCCTGCTTCCCTTCTAAAACAAGGGCTAAGCCCGCCCATGAGAAGAGGTAACTTCTCCCCTGACAAAATTTCGCCCCGGTATAGACTATTCAATATCACTTCCGCTGTGCCAGTTAGGTAAATATTATCTTTTTCAATATAATAAACTTGCTCCTCTCCTTCTGGAAAATGTCCGCTGCCAATAAAGGAGCTGCGATCCCCAAAGTTTGGAAGACTGAATATTTCAAACCCCGCTTTGATAAGATGTTGAAGGCTCCATTGAATAAAAGCCTGCTCCAATAAAACAGCTTCATTTTTTAGACAATAACTGCGCGAACCCGACACTTGAGCAATCCTTTTAAAGTCCGCCCAATTATTTTGAATCAGTAAGTCCAGATGATTTTTCAAAGAACGGCTTTTCGGTTTTTCTCCCCTCGTTTTTATTACCTCATTAGCACTGTCATCTTTTCCAATGGGAGAATCTTCCGATGGAATATTAGGTACCTTTAACATCAGATCCTGAAAACGAGATTGTTTCTCGTCCATACCAGACTGAAGTTCACTGATCCGAAGAGCTATATCCTTCCCCGCCTGCGCTATTTTTTGTTTTTCTGTATTAGACAAAGTCCCTTTGAATTTTTGTGCATTTGCCTTTTTTTGTCTTTGAAGCTCCTGAAGAGTTTGACGAGCTTTTGTAAGCTCTTTATCCAATAAAAGAAGCTCCTCTAAGTCTAAATCAATACTTTTTACTTGAATAGCCTTTTTAATCGCTTCAGATTGATGACGAATATACTTTATATCCAACATATTTTTATCTCTTTCTGTTTATGCCACGTTCAGTATAAAACCCCTGGGTTCCCGCTGGAGCAAGTGTCACGAGAACCACGGCTGCGTAAGAGTTAAACAAGATCAGTATAACTTCATTAAAGAATAAGGTGCAAAAGTGAGTTCGGCTTTGACACAGTAGCGACTAGATTCCCGCTTTCGCGGGAATGACAAATTTGTGGCAAACCGCATGTTTGAGTCTTTTGACTCCTATTCTCTACTGAAGAAGTGATTTTGTCAGCGAATTAGTGAACACGTACAGGATGACAGATTTGGAGCAAAACGCATGCCTGTCCTCGCGAAAGCGAGGATCAAACCTTTTGCGCCTTATTCTTTAATGAAGGATAAACTATTTACCCAATGAAAGACTTAAAGCATAGTTTTTGCGGAAGCGAGGACCAAACAAGATCAGTACAAAAACCACATACTTTAAAAATAGGTTCTAAAAAAGCTTGAATAACAAGGAAAGTCATATATATCAAAATTATGAAAAACCAAAAGAACATAAAAATCCACACTCCTCCTATTATTTTGGCCAGTGGTTCAGCCTCCCGAAAACAACAATTAGAGAACCTGGGTTTTAAAGCTAAGGATTCTTATTTAGCTGTGCCAGCAAGAGCAGCGAGAACAAAAAGTCTAAGAAAAAGTAAAAAAACAAGCGAAAGTCTCAAACACAACCCTTATGTTTTCACTGTTAAAATATCAGGGATCAATGAAGATGCGTATAAAAAACAAAAAAATCCTGGTTCTTTAGCAGAAGTGTGCCAAAAAATTGCCCAAGCCAAGGTAGAAAAAGTAGCAAAAGAATATCCCGAAGCTCTTGTATTAGGGGGGGATCAAATGGCCGTCTTGGGTTCAAAAATATTTAATAAAGCCTCTACCCCTGAACAAGCTATTAAATCCCTTATGCAGCTTCAGGGAAAAACACATATACTGTTCACGGCCCTTTATATCCGTTATCAAAAAAAAACTTTTAACTACCTGGAAGTGAATCAAATGCAGATGAGAAAACTCACAAGATCCCAAATTAAACAATATGTAAAAATGGCTAGACCTCTCGATTGTGCTGGTTCCTACGCTTTAGAACGATATGGGATTGCCTTGTTTGAAAAAATAAAAACCACAGATCAAAGTGCTGTTATCGGCTTCCCACTCATTACCCTCATTAACCAATTAATAAAATGGGGTATTGCTCTCCCCTTCTTAACCGAGCAAAAATATCCTAATATTGAGGTGTAAATCACATACACCCAAAGGGGGTAAGGGGGTATTATATCCCTGTTTCCACGAGGACAAGCTTTTTCATAATTTTCAAATAGAAAGCCACTTTGATAGCTTCCCTTCCACCCTGTTAGACAAGCCTTTAAGCCTAAAATTTTCAAATATATTGGTATCATTTAAGACAAGTGTCTTATAAGCACGACTTAATATATATCCTGATTTTTTTTAAATGTAATAAAAAAGCTTAAACCTGCCGATGATAAGTACAGATACTAGTTCAGTATAATATATTTATAGGGCTTATTAAACAGGAGAAAAACACATAATGAAAAAAAATATCTTTTTAATCTTCTGTATCGCTTTTTTTATATTCAGCTGCTCACCTGTTACTATTGAAGAGGATGACGGATCCTCTGGAGACAGAGGAAATAACAGCAGTTCAGATAAGAATGAATCAGAGGAAATAGAGGTTGGCGAGCAGGTAAAAAATATATGTGAAGGAGATGGATATATTGTCTATTCTTATGGCGAATGTCCTGAAGGAACCGGAATAGGTTCCTATAATGAAGGTGGGATGGCAGAAGAAGATAGCCAACTACCCTCCCCTCAACCAGTGGATATTCTCTTTGTCCTTAATTCCCACAGTTCTATGCATTATTATTTAAATTATCTCACCTCTATGAAAAACAATACCAGGTTTCAGAAACGATTTCAGTCTTTTATTCCTACCTTAAACAAAAATGGTCTCGATTGGCGCATGTTTTTTACCAATTCCGATTATTCAGATGGTATTTTTACTAAGGGAGGCTCAGGTGGCTATTTTAAAGGAAGAAATGGTAAAGCCATGCACTTGGAAGGGAGATATGGAATTTTGCGTGAGCAAATTTTAGATCAGACGGTAAGTGATTATCTTAATACATTTATGTACACTATCACCCGTGGGCCAGACCGAACAGGCGATACAAGAGGTGGTACAAACGTATGTGATTACCCTCCCCATTGTAGCAATGCACGACCTTTAAAAGCACTTAAATCTTCCTTTGCAAAAAACAAAAACCTCACCCGTAAGGGAGCGCATTTTATCGCGATTATCGTCAGTAACCGGGATGAAGATGAAAAAAATGGAAAAGTAACAGCAGAAGAAGTTATCAGTGAATTTAAGTCCGTATATGGTTCTGATAAAAGATTGTCTGTACTCAGCGTAATTATTGAACCCAAGAATACAAAATGCTTTCAAAAAAATGAAGATCGCACATTCTTTGTCTATCATCACTGGCAAAAAGGAAGCTATGGTGTTCAGATTTCTAAATTAGCTAAAAAAACAGGGGGAGGTAACTTTAGTATTTGTCTAAAAGACTATTCCATTGTAGCCGAAACTATTGTTCATCTCAGCAGACAGCAATAGGTGCCTCCATACTTTTATAAACCTGATCCTGTAGTTTTCTTATATCCTTCTTACTCTTTCCTTTCGTTTCTATAACAGGCAGGTATTCTACAATCACTTTTCTCCTCCAAGCTCCAATATTAAAAAACCAAGAACCTTTTGGCATACACTCTTCCGATTTATGGATAAGAACCGGTAAAATTCTTATTTGACAGGTGGTAGCAAAAATAAATGGACCTTTTTTAAAACGAGCCAGTCCTGGACCGGTATGCCGGCCTCCTTCAGGAGACAAAGCAAAACAATCTCCCCTCTGAACCCTGGTACTTAAAGATTGATACAACTTATACACCTTCCTGGGATTTTCTCTGTGAATAGGTATATGCCCCTGCATTTTTATCCCAAACCCAAAAATAGGAATAGAAAAAAGTGTCCTCTTTGCCCCAAAATGCAGTCTCTCCGGTGTCACCTGAAGCAAAGCAGGAATATCTATATAGCTTCGATGATTAAAAAGCATCAAAAAAGGCTTTTCCGGTATATTTTGTTTATTTTTACCAATCACTTTTATTCCGCAAAACCAAAGAAGGCCAAAAGCCCATAAGCGGCTGATTTGATAACTTATTTTTTTTTTACCAACGAGTTCAAAAAAGATAATCATAATGACGAAAAAGGCAGTAATAATGGACAACCAAAACCAATGGAGAAAAGCTCTGATGTAAGTTAATATAAGGATAGTTGTTTGCATTTATGCTTTTCTCATATCATTATAAGAAAGGTGCCATTTTATATCGAACCGGTATAAGACAATAAACATTAAAAGCTGGTAAATAACAATGTCTAAAATCATACTCACAGGGATTAAGCCCACGGGAATGCCCCACTTAGGTAATTACATTGGTGCTATTCAACCCGCTCTTGAATTAGCACAAAACCCTTCCATCACCAGCTGCCTTTTTGTAGCAGACTACCATTCATTAACTACCATACACAATGCACAAACCCTAAACCAAATGATCCATCAAGTATCTGCCGCCTGGTTGGCTTGCGGACTAAACCCTAAAAAAACGACCATTTACCGTCAATCTGATATTCCTGAATTATTTGAATTAAATTGGATTCTTTCTTGTATGACCCCAAAGGGTTTAATGAATAGAGGGCATTCCTATAAAGCTTTAGTACAGGCTAATCGTCTAGCCGGTAGAAAAAATGAGGAAAGCGGCGTGAATATGGGAGTATATAATTACCCTATATTGATGTCTGCCGATATTTTACTGTTTTCCGCAGATGAAGTGCCTGTTAGTGAAGACCAAAAACAACATATAGAGATGGCCCGAGATATAGCTCTCAAATTCAATCACACATTTAAAACCCAGATATTAAAACCACCAAGATCGTTAGTGAAAACAAAATTATTACCAGGACTAGATGGAGAAAAAATGAGTAAAAGCAAAGAGAACCATATTCCTCTTTTTTGTTCTTCAAAAGATTTAAGAAAAGCCATTATGAAAATAAAAACGGATTCTTCTGATCCCGATGCCCCTAAAAACCCTGAAGAATCTATTATATTTTCTATATATAAAGCGTTTGCATCAAAACAACAAATAGAAGAATTAAGAGATAAATATCGAAAAGGAATAGGGTGGGGGGAGGCTAAACAACTTTTATACCTTTTATTGGAAGAGCATTTATCAGAAAAAAGAAAAGTGTATGAATCTTTAATAAAAGAACCGGAAAAAGTGAACTCTATTTTAAAAGAAGGAGCCAAAAAAGGCAGGGAAAAAATATCCCCCTTGATGCGAAAAATAAGAAAAACTATAGGAATAGGAGATCTATAAAAAGCATACTTATCTTGTTTAGTCTCCATACAGGAGGAAACCACCACTCTTGATATAAGGGGGTAGGGGGTATTTTTATGAATTTTAATTTAAGTGAAGATCAACTGGCTTTTCAATCTGTTGCTCGAGAGTTCACTAACAAAGAACTAAAACCTTATGTAGCACAGTGGGAAGAAAAAAAATATTTTCCCAAAGCCACTATAAGAAAAGCCGCTGACCAGGGTTTTTGCGGACTGCACTTAAAAGAAGACAAAGGAGGAATAGCCTGTACACGTTTGGATGCCACTTTGATTTTAGAAGAACTGGCCTTGGCTTGCCCCTCCATTGCATCCTATATTTCTGTTCATAATATGACAGTCTGGATGATAGACACATTTGGAAATGAAAATACACGAGAGAAATTTATTCCTAAAATGAGCAAGGGGGAATGGCTAGGCTCTTACTGCCTAACAGAACCAGAATCAGGATCGGACGCAGCTAGTTTAAAAACAACAGCACATAGAAAAGAAAATAAATGGATCTTAAATGGAACTAAAGCTTTTGTATCCGGGGCCGGTGAAACAGAAGTATTAATAGTCATGGCCAGAACCAGTGAACATAAAATAAAGGGAATTTCCAGTTTTGTTGTGCCCGCCGGGTCAAAAGGTATTTCTTATGGAAAAAATGAGAAAAAAATGGGTTGGAACACTCAACCCACTCGTATCGTTCATTTAGATAAAGTAGAAATACCATTGGAAAATCTTTTAGGTAAAGAAGGAGATGGTTTTAAAATAGCTATGCGAGGCTTAAACGGAGGAAGAATCAATATTGGTACTTGTTCTGTTGGAGCTGGTCGGGCTGCTCTTCAGCACAGTCAAAAATACATGAAGGAACGAGAGCAGTTCGGAAAAACTCTCTCTCACTTTCAAGCTCTCCGATTTAAGATAGCAGACATGGCAACTCATATAACAGCTTCCCGCCAAATGATCCGATGGGCAGCGAGTAAGTTAGACCAAAAAGACCCTAAAAGTCCTATATATTGCGCTATGGCTAAAAAATTTGCCACGGATATGTGTTTTGAAGTTTGCAACGAAGCCATTCAAATTTTTGGAGGCTATGGTTACACTCAGGATTATCCTGTAGAAAAACTGATGAGGGACACACGGGTCCATCAAATTTTAGAGGGTACAAATGAAATAATGAAAGTGATTATCTCAAGAGCGGTTTTAGAAGAAAACATGTTGATTTAAAATCTATCTCTTATTAGGTGGAGATGAAATATAAAATGAAAGTTATTTTTAAAGAATACCCTAAGCCCGATGGCTCCTTTTTAGCGGAAATAAAACTTCGTCGCCCGGAAGTTTTAAATGCTTTAGATCTGGAAATGACTTTACAGATAAAAAACCAGTTAAACCAATGGAAGGATCATCCTGATTTATCGGCTGTGTTTTTACACGGAGAAGGAGACAAAGCTTTTTGCGCTGGAGGAAATATAAAAGATATTTACTCCTCCATTCTACTAGCCCGAAAGAATAATAAAGATCCGGGAAAAGCTGTTCAAACTTTTTTTGAAAACGAGTATCGTCTAAATTACCTTATGCACACTTATCCTCTCCCTGTCATTACATGGGGGCATGGCCTTGTTATGGGAGGGGGATTAGGGCTGTTTCTAGCCAGCTCTCATAAAATAATGACAAAGGACTCTTCCTTATCTATGCCAGAAATAACTATTGGTTTTTTCCCGGATGTGGGAGTGAGCCATACATTAAGTCGCTTGCCGGAGGAAATAGGTTTGTACCTGGCTTTAACCGGCTGCCGTATCAATTATCGAGAGGCCCACACTTTGGGTATGGCCAACTTTTATTTTGAAAATACAGAAAAAGAAAAGGTATTTCACACCCTCATTTCCTCCTCTTTTAAAAACAAAGATGAAGTAAATCTGCTTTTAAAAAATATTCAGAGTAGAACTACATCCCCTGATCAAGAAAATTGGATTCAAAAACAAAAAAGCCAAATAGCCTCTTTATTTGAATCAAAAAAATTAAAAGATATTTATAAAAAATTTTATGACAGCCCCACAGCAGAGGATAAAAAGTGGGCAAAAAACCGAAAAACTTTTCTCCAGGGTTCTCCCACTTCAGCCGGAATTATTTATGAACTCTTAAAAAGAGCTAAAAGTAGTACCTTAAAAGAGGTATTTCAAACTGACTTGGTTTTAGCCCTTAATTGCTCGCGAGGGCCTGATTTCTCTGAAGGAGTAAGAGCTTTATCAGTGGAAAAACATGGTAAGCCTATATGGAAGCCAAATTCAATAGAGCAAGTTACAGAAGAGAATATCCAGAAATATTTTCAATATGATCCTCCGTGGGTATAATATATGAAATTTCAATATTTAAAATTTGAATTATCAAATAAGGTAGGGGTACTCACGATCAATCGCCCCCGTGCCTTGAATGTTTTAAATTCTGAAGTACTGAAAGAGTTAGAATTTTTTACAGAACAGATTAATAAGGAAACAGGAGGCTTATACCGAACAAGTCAGGAAATCGCGCTCTTCGGAGACTCTCTTCCCTTAGGAGAAAAAAAGAAACGACCAGAAAATGCAAACCAAATTGATATACATGTACTCATTATTACAGGAGCTGGAAAAAGTTTTGTGGCCGGAGCGGATATTAAAGAAATGGTAAATTTTAACCAAAAGCAAGCGGTCGCTTTTTCAAAAAAAGGTCAAAAAGTGCTGTCATTGATAGAGTCTCTTCCTTTTCCAGTTATTGCAGCCATAAACGGTTTCGCCTTAGGCGGGGGAATGGAATTAGCTTTGGCTTGTGACATTCTTATAATCAGTGAAGCCGCAAAAATGGGTTTGCCTGAAGTCACTTTGGGTTTGCTTCCAGCTTTTGGAGGAACACAAAGGTTAGTACGGGCCGTGGGCATGTATAAAGCCAAAGAGATTATTTGTTCTGGAAATATCTATTCTGCCCGAGACATTTTTGCAATGGGCCTGGGTAATAAAATAACACCTCCTGAAGAACTAATGAAAACCGCTCTTTTATTAGCGGAGGATATAAAACAGAGAAGCCCTTTAAGTGTAACAAAATCAAAAAAACTGATACACGAAGAAGATAATTTAACTTTAAAAAATCGTCTGCAAAAAGAAGCAGAAGCCTTTGGTCAATTATTCCAGTCCCCGGATGCTAAAGAGGGGATGCGCGCTTTTTTAGAAAAAAGAAAACCTCAATTTAAAGCAAGAACGAAAGAGTAATTATGAGGATAATACCCTCTTAGGTATAGTGCTTTTCCTAAGAGAATAGTGGACAAAAGGCTCGGACATGCGTTTTGCCACAGAGCGACCGCTGGTCGCTACTGTGCTCAAAGCCGAACTCGCTTTTGCCTCCTCTTCTCTTAGGAAAACAAATATATATTTTTGGTTCATGACTATTTGATCTAAACATTAAGATATACCAATTGGTTTGAAAATTCCAGCTTTAAGGGCGGGATTGCTAATAACAAAGCACAGAGAAATTACGAAAAAATAATACCGATGGGTATAATCTCTTGTTTTTTAGAGTCTTATAAGCCTAAAATAATGGAGATGATACTGTTTTTTATTCCCTTTTGAAAAAATTACACTCTTAAAATTTTTACTTTGAGAGTAATAAAAACACTAGATTACAAAGGTATATTAAAAAAATAAAAACTTTATGGAGGTTAGAAAATGAAAAAAATATTCTCTAAAATTACAAAAAGGCAAATCCTTATATCTTTAGGATATGTGCTATGTATGGGACTATATACAGGAGCAGAACCATCGCAACAGTCAGAAAAAACAGATAATGCAAAAATGGAAGCCGCTGCTGAAAATCAGAAATCACCAGAGAATGAAAAAACAAGCGCAGAACAAAATCCAGCTAAAAAGGATAACAACCAAGCTGAAAAAATAAAACAACCAATGCCAACAATGCAGGAAACAGACAAAAGCGAAGAGAACGACAATCAAGCTGAGAAAACAAAACAACCCGTGCCCGCAGTAAAAGAAACAGCAAATCCCGAAAAAGACAAAGTTCAAAAAGACAAGAGTCAAGCTAAACAAATCAAAACACCAGTCCCACCGATAGTGAACGAAACAGCAGATACGAAAACAAAGGAACCTAAAAAAGAGGAAAACCTAGTTGAAGTAATTAAACAACCAGAACTCTTTGTAAATAAAGTCATTCATTCCCGCAAAGCTAAAAGAAATGGTTTTGCCACTTTTTATATTACACCCGACTTTAATCTTCACTCCAACGAATTTTCTTTAATGATTCAGGCGGGTTTAGGAAAGATAATTGACCTACCTAATTTAATCTCTACTGGTTTGCTTGAAGGAGAACTAGGATTTAACGGGTTGATTAAAGAAGAGGAGCAAACATTAAGTCTGCAATTAAAAACAGAAATTAATTTTATAAGAAACAATGGTATAAATAACCTTATTCCTGGAATGGATGTTCCTCTTATTCTTTCCATAAATGGATTGGGAAGGTCTTTTTCCAGACTCTATTTTAACATAGGTACAGGGATGTATTTAAAAGCATTTATGTCCAAAGATTTTGCTCTTATTCCCCGCTTAGGTATTAAACTCAACTTACAAGCATCCGGTTTTGGTTATTTAAAAGAAAGAAGCCCTACTGTCTCATTGGAGTTAGGCTTAGGACTCAGAAGGTACTTTTAATACCGCGATACCTTCGACAGTAATAGTACATACTCTATGTGGTCGTTAGACAGAGCACCACGGCTTTAGCCCTGAAAATTTACTTTTAAATAGATAATTATTTTTTTGATATATAGAAATTAGGTTCTTCAGGCTAATGAAACTAAATAAAAGTCCATCTATAAAAATACAAAGTGGATTGCAGGTATTTCAACTGCCGGTTCTTCAGGATAATTACATTTATATCCTCCATGATAAAGATACGCAAAAAACAGCTGTGGTGGACCCGGCTCTATCGGAACCAGTAAATCTTTTTCTGGAAGAAAAAAATTGGAAGGTGGATTTTATTTTCAACACCCACCATCATTGGGATCATACAGGCGGCAATGTTAAATTAAAAAAGAAATGGAATTGCCCTGTTTTCGGCTTTGCAGAAGATGCCCATCGGATCCCCGAAATAGATACACCTTTAAAGGAAGGAGAAAAGTTCAGCTTTGGAAAATTCCCTTGCCATATTTTATTTTTACCTGGTCACACTTTAGGGCATATTGCCTATTGGTTTTTTGAAGAAAAAAAACTTTTTATTGGAGACACCTTATTTGCAATGGGTTGTGGAAGGCTTTTTGAGGGAAGCCCACAACAAATGTTTGCAAGCCTTAATCAAATAAAATCTTTCCCCCCGGAAACAGAAATATTTTGTGCCCATGAATACACAGAAAAAAACGGCCACTTTGCTCTTAATATAGATTCGGAAAATAAAGACTTAAAAAATCGTATGAAAGAAGTAAAAGCCAAAAGAAAGAAAAATCAAGCCACTGTCCCTTTCCTTTTGTCTGAAGAACTAAAGACTAACCCTTTTTTGAGAGCCATCTCACTTGAAGAATTTACTCAACTCAGAAAAAAAAGAGACTTATTTTAACCAGTAACTCCTAGAAACTTTTTTTCTTTTACTTCTTTGTCCCTCCTGCACAACTTTAAAACTAAGTATCTGTTTATCTGTCAAGAGAAAAAAACTTTGAAGGACATAAATTCTATACTGATTCGATATAAAATTTTACTTTCCATTCCAATTATTTAACACATCTCTAATCCTTGTTTTTATTTCTTCGCTCAAAGTGTTATCTGTCAAAACATGCTTTAACATAGGAATAACTTCTTGTTTCGTATAACCGGTGATGTGAACGAGGATGACCAATTGCAACTCCTGATCACCACTTACAAGCCCTTTCTCTAATAAAGGTAATCCAGCTTCTCCTATTACGGGAGCCTGCTTAGCCGCTGACCACAGAACCACCTTTTGCAATTCTACATTCTCTGTTGCAAAACCTTTCTCTAATAAAGGTAATCCCGCCTCTCCTACTCTGCCCGCTGACCACAGAACCACCTTTTGCAATTCTACATTCTCTGTTGCAAAACCTTTCTCTAATAAAGGTAATCCCGCCTCTCCTACTCTGCCCGCTGAATCCAGAGCCATCTTTTGCAATTCCACATTCTCTGTTGCAAAACCTTTCTCTAATAAAGGTAATCCCGCCTCTCCTACTCTGCTCGCTGAATCCAGAGCCATCTTTTGCAATTCTACATTCTCTGTTGCAAAACCTTTCTCTAATAAAGGTAATCCCGCCTCTCCTACTCTGCCCGCTGAATCCAGAGCCATCTTTTGCAATTCCACATTCTCTGTTGCAAAACCTTTCTCTAATAGAGGTAACCCGGTTTCTCCCATCCCACCGGCTATTCTAAAGCCTCTCTCAAGATGAAGCGTCAAGCTATTAAACTCTCTCATACCAAATAGTAAACGGAGTAAGTCATCTTGTGCTTTTACCTTTAGGTTTCTCTGTTTATCCAGCTGTGCCAGCAACTCCATATCCTCTTTGGTTTTTACCCAAGATCGTGGATTATCATTTAAAAACTTCGTAGCCTCCCTTAGATTCACCTTCAGCTTAGATATCAACTCCTCTGTCTGTGTCTCAAAAGCTAAGGCCAGATTATCTAAAGCCTCCGCATTTTGTAAAAATCCCCCCTCTTTGTAAATACAGGATAAACTCTCTAAAAGCTCTTGATTGGGATTTAACAGTACGGCTTTCCTCAATCTCTTAAATACCTGCCCCTTCTCCTCACAACTAAGGGGAGATAATATATCACTTGATCCTTCTCCTGGAGCGCAAGAAGGAAAAAACTTCTCCATATCTCCCCTTAAACTCTTATCCTCTGAAAAACGATAATTCTCATCTTTTAAAATCTCCTCCTTAAAACAAGAAATGGATTTGTTTTTACATTTCTCTTTAAGCCTTTTAGCCACCTCTCCCAGCTTATAGGTATTCAATAAACCCGCTCCATTGATACGGGGTTTCTCAAAGGAGGAGTGTAAAGTGGGAAGGGCCGTTTTCTCTAAAAGAACTTTGGCTTCTTTAGCTGTGGGATGATAACCAGATAGCCACTCAAACCCGGCTAAACTGCCTGTCACTAAAGGGGCGGCTCCGCTGGTGCCTCCAAATACTGTATATTCTCCGTCTTCTCCAGCAGAAGTAAGCCATTTGTCAGAAGGGGCTAAAATAGAGATTTCTTTTCCGGATTGAGAAAAATTACTCACGAATCCCCTAGGGGAAAAACTCCCCACTAAAATCACATCGAAGTCTTTAGAGGCTTGATTTACTTTATCATCTAATCTGTTTGGAAAACCATTTCCTGAACTTGCCACAATGATAGGTTTAGAGATTTTAGAAGCGGAAAGCTTTTTAAATACACTATAAATCTCTTGGCTGCCTTCGAACAATTGAGAGACGTTGATATAATGAGGTGGTCTTTGTGCAAAACAAAAAGGGAGTCCCAAGGCCCACTTGTCTCATATAAGGATAAAGCTGGCTTATATCCTTTGCCATCTATGTAATCTTTATAATTTTTTACATGTTGAGAACCCTCATTTACAAGAAGAGTAGGAATGTTTTTCTCTCCCAAATTTGGCAAAACCGCATGAGGCCCCTCATCTGATATTAAGTTCTTAACAGCGGTATTATGACCATATTCCTGGGAATCAAAAACCGCAATCCAGTTTTCTATGCCCGGTGGGCTGGTCTTTTTTAGCTCTTCTCTCAGTAAATCAGAACCTATCAGCATCCTCTGTGCCCAGTAATCGGAAAGCTTGCCCTCCATTAAGTGCTTACAAGAAGCTCCCTTTGCCCCCTCTTTACAGGAGAGCAAATGACAGGTCTTTATGTTTAGAGGTTTTTGAATGATATTTGCTAACTCTTCTAAATGCGGGTTTTTACAATTTTCACACTCAGAACCAAGGCCCGCTTCGGTCTTTTTTTGTGTTTTCTTTTCCGTCTGTGGTAAAAGACCCGCTTCAGTAGATTGCATAAAAAAAGAGAAACAAAAGACCAGTAGGAACTTTTGATGATGAATATAGTTAAGCCCCATTTTTTAGCTTTTTAATCTCTTTTGCTGGCACGCCTGTTACTTTAGATATAACTGAAATATTCATTTTTTCTTTCAGCATATTTAAAATAACTTCTTGTCGTCCTTCTTGTCGTCCTTTTCTTTCCCCCTCCCAGCGTCCTTTTTCTTTAATGACTTCTAATGCATCCATAACTCCTCCTGTTTTTAGTAAGCCCTCTTTTTTAAGCTCTTCCTCGGCCTTTTCCCATTCCTTTAACTTTAACCCTGTCGTGTCTTTTAAGTATTCCAACAATCCAACCACCATCTCCTTTTCTTCTCTTTCTGTCTTCCCTTTTAATATCTCACCAAAGTAATCCCTCACAATAGCTTTTACTTTTTTAGCGGAAGGCTCTTTTATATCCCATATCTCATCTAATAACTTTATAACTCCCCATATCTTAGACCCTTTATTTTTCATAACTTTGCGTATTTTGGGAGCTTTTGTATTTATTACTTTCAGCTCAAAGTTTAACATACTTTTTTTGGTTTCTACAGGAATTTGAGAGAAAAAACTTTTGAAATCTTCTTCTTGAAGCGTTTTTCTCAACTTTAAAGACTGTTTCCCATGAAAAAACATAGCGGGAATAACAGGCTTAGCCCTGCCTGTTTGTTTTATAATAAGCTCCCGTATTAAGTAGAGGTATTTTAACATCTGTTCATAAAAGTTTTTATCATTATAGGACTTATGCTCTAAAATCATAAAAAACTCTGCTCTTTCTCTGGGAGAATTTTTTAAAGGAAAGGATAAAACAATATCAGCTAATTGCTTTTTATGGGTGTCTTTTTCAAATTTTATTTTATCTAGATTAAAAACTTTTCTTTCGGCTTTTGTTAAAATTAGCTTCAGCAATTCTTTGACTAGTTTAGGATCGGAGAAAATCAGCTTAAAAAAACTATCGTGACTGCATCTGGGTTTTTTACTCTTTTTTAACTTTTTCTTCATATACCTGCATCCTTAGTTTTTTAGCTCTTTTAGAGTGAGAAGTATCTTTATTATGGCTAACCCTTTTTTGAGAGCCATCTCACTTGAAGAATTTACTCAACTCAGAAAAAAAAGAGACTTATTTTAACCAATCAAATTTTCTTATTCTAAACCAGTTTATTAGGAAAGTTGGGTCTGGCTTTGATGTTTTTGAACATTCACACTTTTAATAACCTGTCTCACTACAGTTACTTTTATTAAACCAGGGTAAGAACATTCTTCTTCAATTTTACCGGCTATTTTTTTACTTAACTCTAAGGCTTTGGTGTCATTGATTTTTTGACTGTCCACAATGACCCTAATTTCTCTGCCCGCACTCATAATATATGTGTCCTTAACACCTTTAAAACTTCTCCCTATCTTTTCCAAAGTAAGCACTTTTTGATTATAAGAATCCACAGTAGAGCGACGCGCCCCTGGTCTAGCCCCGGACAAAGCGTCAGCAGCAATAACCAGAAAATCAAGACATTTTTCCGGTGTGACATCATGATGGTGCGCTTTTACTGCATAAACAATAGAAGCGTCTTCACCATGTTTTTTAATAAAATCAGCACCAATAACAGCATGCCCTCCTTCTTTTGAATGATCCATAGCCTTTCCAATATCATGAAGCATCCCTGTCCGACGAGCTGGCAACACCGGTTCTGTTAATTCCGCATTCAACAAACCACAAAGCCACCCTACCTCTTGACAATGAAAGTGCTGGTTTTGTGCAAAAGAATACCGATAACGTAAAGCTCCCATCATATTTTTTATTTCCGTTTTCACATTTTTTAAAGATAGCTCACGACAAATCCTCTGGCCATCACTTTTGATTCGTCTAAATAATTCTTTTTTTGCCTCCTTAACCAGATTCTTAATTTCACTTTCCTTAACTTGTCTTTTTTTAACTATCTTTTGCAAAGAAGCACGCCCTAACTCCCTTCTGACCGGATCAATACCTAAAATAGAAATACTGGCCTCTTTATCACTCACTTTCATATCTACTCCGCATTCTTTTTCTAATATTTTCATTTTCGAAAAATGTGGCCCTAACACAACTTCCATTGCACTACGATTACTCCAACTCACATTTTTAATACCTCGCTCAGGGCAATACGGATGCTGAAAACGACTGAGAACCAACTCTAAAATAAAATGAGCCTGTTGATTGACATTATGTCTTAGATACTCCTCCTTTTCTTTTATCTTCTGAAGCATCCGTGTCTTCATAGCATCTATTTTTTCTTTTTGGATTTCCGCTTTTAGATTGTCTATACTTATATTGAACTTACTCCTTAGAGCTTGCACAATTTGTTTTTTTATCTCCTGCAACCGGCTTTTTGTTTTTTTAAGAGTGCTTTCCTTTTCTTTATTGATAGCTGAAATTCTACTGGCTTCCCGAGCATTTATTTGTTTTTCTTTATTCAGTTGAGATAACTTTTCCTCTTTTCGCTGAGTTAATTGCTCTATCTCCATTTCACACTGTTGATTTATCCGGGACAGTTCTTCCATATAAGATTCCTGATTTTGAATAAGAGAAAGCTTGTATTCTTCCACTTTACTAAGAACCTGTTCATGGTTCTGTTCCTCTTTATCCTTAGCTTCTTGTATAAGCTGCCGGGCGGATTGCTTTGTTTGGTTTATCTTTTGTCTCCTTAACAAATAACTAATGAGAAAGGATATGCTCGATCCCATTCCAAAACCAACACCTAAACTCATTAATATAGGAAACATCTACACCCTTCTCTTTTTCACTTTATACAGAACCGGTCAAGACCCCTTGTTCCCCTTTTTCACGAGAATCAAACCCGGAGATCAGTATCAAGAAAAAAATTATATTCCTGCTTTATGTCTTTCCTGGTCATCCACCCTAGAAAGCACTCCTCCCTTAAGACTATCTCTTTTAGCCAGGTACTTTATATCATAAACAAAAGAAGACCCATTGATCCCTGCGGTCTGCCACTCTGGCCCCATACGAATGGCATCCACTGGACAAGCTTCTTCACAAAAACCACAAAACACACAACGAAGAATATCTATCTCATAAGCAATAGGGTATTTTTCCACTTCAGGGGATTCATGCTCACTGGCTAGAATTTTAATACAGTTAGCCGGACAATGAGTAGCACATAACATACAGGCTGTACACCGAAGAGACCCATCTTTTTTTACAGTTAAAATATGGTTCCCCTTAAAGCGAGGACCATAAGAATAATGTTCTTCCGGGTAATTTAAAGTCAACATCTTATTTTTCTTTGATAAATTGGACAGCATTTTCTTAAATGTAAAAATTAAACCCTTTAATATAGGGGGTAAAAACCCTACAGCAGCACTGCTCTTTCTTTGAACACGGCTCATAATACTTTCTTCCTGTAAGTGAAATGATTAGCTTTCATAGGCACCTTTAAAAAAGGAGAGTCTGACCTCTTTAACTCCTCTCCTCTCAGAACCGCCACTGATTCAGAAAGGGAAAGAGCCGAAGGCACAAAAGAGGATATCACTTTTAGTTTTTGTGCCTTTCCTGCAAAATTAATAATAGTCCCATCTTTTTCAAAAAAAGTCTTTGCCGGAATCTGCCACATTTTTTGGGAATCCGGTAACGGATGGGCTGTCCACCAGACAATATTTTTACAGTGGGATTCAAAATACCTTACTTTTTCCTCTATGTCAGGATAAACCTTTTGATTTTCCGGGCCAGCTACCCATATTGTTTCTACTCTCTTTGTTTCCAATTTTTTTTGTAAATCTTCCCAGGAATTTAAGGCTTCTTTCTTCTGTAAGATCTCCAACAGTCCTTTTGTATTAGGATTTTTATCTCCTCGCAAAAGCAGACCATCAAAGTTATTAAAATTTTCTGGATTGTTTTTCCAATAAAAAATAGATTCCTTTGTTCCTAAAAATTTTAAGAAAAAAGAAATCACATCCTCGTACTCTTCCGTGGTGTATTGAGCTGTCAGTATTAAAACAACTTCATTTGCTTCTTGGCTGTTTAGCTTCTCTACATCATTTCTGTAGCTGTTTTCTCCATCTTGTGTCTTCTCCAAAAACAGCTTCCTTAGTTTTTTTAAAGCCTCCACCGAACTAATAGAACGAGAAAGGCTATCGCTATCAGAAGAAGGTATCTTCGCATCCCACAACCGCCCGTTTCTATTCGGAAGACGATATATTTCACGACCTTTATCACACATCCAATATCCATTTATTTCTTTATTGTAACGCGGGCGCACTCTAAAGAGTCCCTCTTCATTATAATCCACTTTTATATTACAGCCTGTAGAACACCCCGTACATATAGAATCCGCGGTTTTCAGATACCACACTCTTTGCTGAAACCGAAACTCTTTAGAGGTAAGAGCCCCTACAGGACAAATATCCACTGTATTCACAGCATATTCATTATCTAAAGGTTTGTCTTTAAAAACCCCTATTTCACTTTTATCCCCTCTATTAAAAATACCTAACTCATGGGTTTTACTCACCTCATCCGTAAAACGAACACAACGAGAACAAAGAATGCACCTTTCGGAATCCAGTACAATTTTAGAACCTAAATCAACTACCTTTCTTTTTTTTACTTTTCTCTCTGACATATTAGGACTGTACTTTCCAAAATACATATACTGCTCCTGTAATTCACATTCCCCAGCCTGGTCACAAATCGGACAATCCAAAGGATGATTGATAAGATGAAACTCCAAACCCCATCGAACAGCGGCTTTTACTTTTTCCGACTGGTTGCTGATCTTCATACCTTCTGTTATTTGTGTATTACAGGCGATTTGCAACTTAGGTATCCCTTCCACCTCAACCATACAAAGCCGGCAAACTCCAGCTACAGATAAACCAGGATGCCAACAATAATGAGCAATAGGCTGATCCAGCTTTTTAAAAGCCTCAATAATGGAGGTCCCTTCCGAGACTTCTATCTTTTTATTGTTAATTTCACATTCTATTATTTTACCTGACATTGTTTTTTTACCTATAGTATAATTGTTCTTTCTTTACATTAGTTCACCATTTTTCATATCCAGTAACTATATTCCTTCAGGGATACATTTACTAATAAATCACTCTCCTCGTAGTGGCTAGATTCCCGCTCCCCGTTTCCACGGGGACAAGCTTCGCGGGAATGACAGGGCTGTGGCAAACCGCATGTCTGAACTACTTAACTTCCTATTCCCTTTAAAGAAAATAGTTCTCTTCAGGAATGACATATTTGTAGTAAAACGCATATCTGAAGCCCTTTGACTCCTATTCTCTCCTGAAGGACCTAGTATCAAATACCCTTGGTAAAATCTAAGCACTTAAACCTTCTTCCTGTTTTTGAACTAGAGTTTTTCTGATATGCTGTTCAAACTCATCCCTAAACTTCGTCACAAAACTAATAGCCGGTAGGGCAGCCGCATCGGACAAAGCACAAATAGTTTTTCCCATCATGTTTTCAGCAATACCTTGAATTAAATTCAAATCCTGGATACGACCTCGCCCTTTCAGAATATCATCAACCACTTTAGAAAGCCAGCCTGTCCCCTCTCGACAAGGAGTACATTGACCACAGGATTCATGATGATAAAACTTCTCAATAACAGAAAGCATATCCACCATAGAACAGGTATCATCCATTACAGTAACAGACCCCGACCCCAGCATACTTCCCAATTCAGCTAAAGATTCAAAATCCATACGAGCTTCTTCACATTCTTTAGCCGTCAAAACTGGAGCGGAGGAACCACCAGGAATGACCGCTTTCAATTTACGACCTTCTCTTAGACCTCCCGCTAGCTCTATCAAGTCCATTAAAGGATAGCCCAAGGGCACTTCGTAGTTTCCTGGTTTTTGCACACAACCACTGACAGAAAAAAATTTTGTTCCTGGAGATTTTTCCGTTCCCACAGAGCGAAAAGCCTCTACTCCATCCCTTAAAATCACCACTACAGCAGCTAAAGTTTCTACATTATTTACAATAGTTGGCTTATCTAAATAACCTTTTACAGCCGGAAAAGGGGGTTTTAACTTGGGCTGACCTTTTTTCCCTTCTAAAGAAGAAATCATACCCGTTTCCTCTCCACAAATATAAGCCCCCGCTCCCACATAAATATCCATATCATGCTGAAAATCCCGCCCACACACATTTTTACCTAAATAACCTTCATTATAAGCAGACTGAATAGCTTTTTCCATAATGCGAATACAATTTTGATATTCCCCACGAATATATATATAGGACTTATGAGATTTAATACCCCAAGCCGAAATCAGCATTCCCTCAATAAGCTGATGAGGAGCTTTCTCCATAATCAAGCGATCTTTAAAAGTGCAAGGCTCCCCTTCATCTGCATTACAAAGAAGATAGCGTGGCTCAGAGTTATTAGGTAGAAAGCCCCATTTTACTCCCGTGGGAAAACCCGCTCCTCCCCGACCTCTTAAGCCGGAATCTTTAACTATACAAAGCACTTCTTCCGGTGTTTTATCTAAGGCTTTATGTAAAATTTCATAGCCCCCTAAAGATTTATAACCGGCCAAAGACGAATACCCTTCTTTATAATAATGTTCACTTAGTAATTTATGTTCCATATTTTTATTTAAGGCAGATTATGGTGCCCATCCTTTCCTGTAAATTTTATACCCGTTCGGTTTGACCCTCGCTTCTCTAAAAAAACTCACTTTTGTTTCAACAATCCTTTCACTTGATCCACTACTGTTTCTTTGTTTAAAGGACCTATATATTCTTCATTTACTTGAGCCATAGGGGCTATATCACAAGCTCCCAAACATTCCACCCGACTAATAGTAACCATACCATCGGCACTTTGTTCACCTTCTTTAACATTAAAGCTATTACATAAACGATCTACTAATTCCCTACTTCCGTTCATAGCACAGGAGAGATTACAACAAACCTGAATATGTAACTTCCCCACGGGATGTTTGTTATACATGGTATAAAATAAAAGCACTTCATTGATCTGCGCTTCAGGAATATCCATTATCTGACTTAAGTGAGAAACAGCTTTGGGAGAAACCCAACCTCCGTTTTCTTTTTGGACCCGATAAAGACAGGGCAAAATAGCGGAACGCTTAGTCTCATAACGTTTCATTTCTTTTTGTACAAATGCCAAACCTTCTTCCGAAAGCTGAAATTTTTTATTTAAAGAAGAATCTTTCTCCATAATCCAACACTCCGTTCCCCTTTTAATTAAAAATAGATCATTACTTTAAAGCACTCTTTCATAACATAACCTACTTTCCACAAAATATTAACGATCTAATTCCCCGGCAATGACATTCATACTTCCTAAAATAGCAATCACATCCGCTACCAAAGTCCCTTGCACCTGCCAGGGAAAAGATTGATAAATCGCAAAACAAGGAGGGCGCACCTTTAAACGATAAGGTTGCCCACTGCCATCACTTACTAAATAAAAACCCAACTCTCCGTTAGCCGCTTCTGTCGCACAATAAGTCTCCCCCACCGGCGGTCTTAAGCTATTCATAATTAACATAAAGTGTTGCATAAGACCTTCAATATTTCCATAGACATCTTTTTTTTCAGGTAAGACAATGTCCTTATCTCTTATGGTATAATCTCCAAACGGAACAGAGCGGGCCACCTGCTCAATAATTTTTATCGCCTCTCGCATTTCCTTGACTCTGACCAAATAGCGATCATATACATCTCCTGTCGTCCCCGTAGGCACATCAAAATCCAACTCGTCATAACCATAATACGGGTCTGCTTTTCTGAGGTCCAAGCTCATACCCGTCGCTCTTAAACAAGGACCTGTATAGCCCCACTGAATAGCTTCTTCTATGGATAAAGCACCGATACCTTGTGTTCGATCCATCCATATCCGGTTTCCAGAAAGAAGAAGCTCCAGCTCATCCACTCCTTTTTTCATTTCCTGACAAAAAATTAAAACATCTTCAAACCAACCTCTCGGTGGCTCCTGAGCCATCCCCCCTACCCTAGTAAGAGAAACAGTAAGCCTGGCACCACAAAGTTTTTCAAACAAAGTATAAACTTTTTCACGATAAGTGAATAAATGAAAAAACCCCGTTAAAGCCCCTAAGTCAACGGCATTAGCTCCAATACAAACAATATGATCTATGATACGAGAAAGTTCACAAAGAATGATCCGAATAGCCTGAGCCTTTGGAGGCACCTCCATACCTAAAAGTTTCTCCACTGTTTTACAATAGCCCACATTATTCATAGGAGCGGAACAATAATTGAGCCGATCGGTATAAGGAATAACTTGATTATAAGGATGGGTTTCCGCCATTTTCTCAAAACAACGATGGAGATAACCTATCTCCACCCCGGCACGATACACTTTCTCTCCTTCCATTTGCGCCATAATACGTAAGGTGCCATGAGTAGCAGGATGAGAAGGGCCTATATTAAGGGGAATAAGATCTTTTTCCTCTGCCGTCTCTTTATTGCCATTAAAACCTTGATCAAAATGAAGGGGTAAAGCTTCTGTGCAATGTTGTTGATAATCAGCCGGATAGTCTTTTCTTAAAGGATGACCTTTAAACTGATGATGGGTAAGAAGACGACTCATATTAGGGTGATTTTCAAATTCCACTCCAAACATATCGTAAATTTCTCTCTCAAACCAGTTGGCTGTTTTCCATAAAGATTGCACAGTGGGCAAGGTCCCGGACTCAGAAATAGAAGTTTTTACTCTCAACCGGGAAGCTGTTTTAGAAGCAAATAACTCATATACAATTTCAAATCTATCATCCTTTTCTGGATAATCCACCCCGGATATGTTCATTAAAAAATCAAAATACTGTTCCTCTTTTAAAGATTTTAATAGAGATAGAACGGTGGAGGGAGAAGTAGTGATAATATTATCTCCTAAACTCTGATGAAAAGTAAAATGGGTATTAGGAAACTTCCGACTCACCTCCTCCTGGAGAGATTTAAAGGATCTCCTCATCGCCATACACCTGGTTTCCAGTTATCTTTCCAAGGACGAGGAGCTTGATCTGTAATCATTTTTTGAACAACCATAACTCCATCCATCACCGCTTCTGGAGTGGGCGGACAACCGGGAACATACACATCCACCGGAACAATTTTATCCACCCCTTGTAGAACATGGTAAGCCCGATAAAAACCTCCTGAACTGGCACAAGCACCCATAGCAATAACAAATTTAGGTTCTAACATTTGTTCATACACCCGCAGGATAATCGGAGCCATTTTTTCTGTAATAGTGCCCGCTATAATAAGAAGATCAGACTGGCGGGGAGAAAATCGTACCACTTCTGCCCCAAAACGAGCTAAGTCATAGCGAGGCCCCATAACTGACATCATTTCAATTCCACAGCAAGCGGTCCCATAAGGCATCGGCCAAAGCGAGTTTCTTTGGCCCCATGCCGCTATTTTCTTGGCCTGAGTTGTAAAAGCAAAGGAGCGGGTGTTCTCCACCAAGGCCCTTTGTTCTTTTTTATCTGATTGATTTTCCTTCATTAAACCACCATTTTTATATGTCACTTAGGCCCTATCCTCTCCTTGTAGCTCTTTTTTAAGAGTGATACCGAAACGGTTTTTTATGTATGAGGAAAAAATGATAAAGCCATAATATATGATATTACTTTTTTGTAACTTTTTGGTTCTTTCCTCCGGGGCAGGCAAGCCTTTAAACCCGGAATTTTCAAACACGATCGGTATAAAAGCAACTTAAAATCTCAATCGGAGCAGTACAACTTGACTGAAGTTTTCAAACACCCTCATTATACTCTGAGTAAAGGGATAAATCAACAACCCTACTCAAGGAAAGTACGATGATTAAAAAACAGGCAGTTCCTCTAAAATCCCAAAAAAGAAAATCACGCCTTTTATACACACTTACAGGCATAGTGAAAAGGCACCCCGATGGTTTCGGTTTTTTGATTCCAGAAGACCCTCAACACCCGGATGTATATTTATCTCAAAGACAGATGCAACATCTAATGAATAACGATAAAGTGAATATTTCCGTACTCCCCCGCAAACATCGAAAAGGGCTTTTTGAAGGAAAAATACTAAAAATTCTCCAACGCGCTCAGGATCATGTTGTAGGGGAATACTTCCCTCTATCTAATAAAAAAGGGCTTATTAGCGACAACAGCTATCAATGGGGCGAAGATTTAAAAATTCAGTTAAAAGAAAATCAAAAACTTAAAAAAGGAGAATGGGTACAAGCAAAAGTTCTCTTTTGGCCTGGTAGTCCCCAAGGATTCAAAGGGGAAGTAGTAGGCTCTCTGGGGGTATTCCCGAACGCTTTAGAAGATAATATACGTGCTGTGCAAAAACACCACATTCCTTATGTATTTCCTATAAACTGCCAAAAAGAAGCGGAAGCCCTCCCTTCGCCGGAAAGCCCCTCAGACCACAGAAAAGACTTAAGATCTTTAGCTTTTGTTACTATTGATGGGAAAACTGCTCAGGATTTTGATGATGCTATCTATGTAAAATCCCATACTAAAGGCTGGCTGCTATATGTAGCTATTGCTGATGTCAGCCATTATGTAAAAAAAGATTCCTTTTTAGATAAAGAAGCTCGACAAAGAGGTAATAGCACTTACTTCCCAGGCTTTACCCTACCTATGCTTCCGGAAAAATTGAGTAATGATCTATGTTCCCTAAAACCACACGAGGATCGTCTGGCTTTTGTCACAGAAATACACTTTAATAACAGAGGAGAAAAAGAAAAAGCCGAGTTTTATTCAGCTATTATTCAAAGTCGTGCCCGACTCACTTACGGATTAGCACAATCTATAATAGACCACTCTCACAAGCCAAGGGAAACCAATTTAGGAGAAAAACAAGAAGAAGACAACCATCCGGAAACAGAAATAACCCCACTTAGCCATTCCGTTTTGGAAAATGTAGGCTCTGCCGGACAGTTAGCTCGCCAATTACTTAAACAACGATCTAAAAATTATTTTATTAACCTCAATATTCCAGAAACAGAAATTAGCCTCAATGCAATGGGAGAACCTCTGGATATTTCACAGAAACAACGATTATTCTCTCATCAACTTATTGAAGAGTTTATGCTAGCTACTAACAAGACGGTTGCGGAATTTTTACAAAAACATAAAATACCTGCTCTTTATCGCATACATGATCCGCCCAAATTAGAGTCCTTAAAAAAATTAGAACTATTCGCACAAAGTACAGATATTAAAATAAAACTATCCGAACCAAACTTACATAAAAAAATATCTGATCTTATCCAACAATTTTCAGATCACCCCTTATCAGAAGTTGTGCAAATTTTGATCCTACGCTCCCTTTCACAAGCCGTATATAGTGCTCACAATAAAAGCCACTTTGGTTTAAACACCAAGTACTACACGCATTTTACATCCCCTATCCGTCGCTATAGTGACTTAGTTATTCATCGTATTTTAAAAGCAGCTTTAGAAAAACAGACACAACTTTATAAAAAACAGGATTTAGAGTCTATAGCGAAAATGAGTTCGGCCTGCGAACAAAGGTCTGTAAAAGCAGAAAGACAAATAAAAGATATAAAAAGAACACGATTTATTAAAAAGTATTTAGGAAAAGAAATGGAAGGAATTATTTCCAACTGCACCCGTTTCGGCTTTTTTGTAAAACTGAGATTATTTGACATTGAGGGGCTTGTTCACATTAACAGTTTAAATGGATCATGGGAATTTACAGAATCCTTACTGGAACTCAGGTCTAAATCCTCTCATCAACATTTTAAAATGGGAGACTTGGTGGTGATTCAAGTGGTGGCTTCTAATATTGATACAGGTCAGATTGATTTTACACTCAAAACCCATAAAGGAAAAAAAATAAGCAAAAAAACCCGCCGAATGAGGACAACCCCATTAGGCCGGACCCGTAAAACCTCGTCTAATAGGTCTTCTTTCACATTAAAAGGCAAAAACAAGGTGAGATCCAAGAAAAAAGCCTCTCGTACCAAAAAGAGAAAAAGGGATAAAAATCAACACTCTCTGCAAAAAAAATTCAAATAATGGAAAAAATAACCGAAAAATAACTTACAAGGAGATAAAATGAACAATATTGTTATGCAATTTCATGGAATGGAAAAAAAAGAGCAGCAGTCTCACAAATTAAAGGATTACCTGGAATCTCTATTACGTCATGCTCCCTCTCGATCCACCTGCCATCTCCATATTTTTAAAGAAAATCAAGGTTATTTATGTAAATTAACTGTTCATTCCAATATAAAAACCTTTTCTTCTCATTCTAAGGACGAGACAATAACATCCTCCGTAAAAGCGGTATTACGATCCGTTAAAAAACAGATTGCACATTGGAAGAATAACCGGTCCTCACTGGAGTTAACAGGGGTGACCTCCATCACTCAACTGAATCTAAACCCTCTGGAAGAAGAGAAAGAAGAAACAAATACAAAACAATGTAAAAAATCCGCTTAAAAAACTGAAGCTTCATTAAAAACACTTGTTTTCCTCTCCCCCTGCTAGTATGAAAATACCATGATAAACAAAAACAGAGAAGAACCCCTACTTTTATCCCATATTTTAAACGATTTTTTTAATACTCACTTTACGGAGTCAGACCAGTGGTTTGGAATAAAGCTGTGGCATAGCTGGTCTAAATTTACTACAAAAAAGATTTTAAAACAAACGAAACCGGTTAGTTACCAAAAGGGACGTTTGGTTTTATGGGTGGATAACTCTGTGGAACTTCAAGAACTACACTTTTATATAGAAGAATTAAAACAAACCATTAATGCTTATTTTCAAAAGCAATGGGTAACAGAAATTCATTTTACTTTAAATAAAGATATTTTAAAAAAAAGAGAACAGTCCGTAAGATGGCTGAAAAAATTAATATAGACCCTCATCTTGATTAAGAAACATCTATAAACTCTGTAGGTTTTTCTTTTCTCCGGGGCAGCTAAGCCTTTAAATGTGTACTCATTTTATGAATCTTATACCCGAAGGGTATTATTTTTCCTTTGTCTCTTTTACTAAGGAAGGTAAGTACTTATAATAAGGACGCTGGCCCAGCAAACCTAAAATACGGTTATAAACATTTTTATTATTAATCAAAGCCCCTATAGTGCCCTCTCCCTCATCTAACTTTATGAGTATCCTGTTTAACCTGTTTAAAATTTGAGATATTTCCTGGGACTTACTATCAGAAAACATATTGGAAATACCATGAGCAGTCTCACCAATGCGCTTTATTGTTTGTTCTGAATTAAGTGATTTAACTAAGACTAACAGCTCATCTAAAATAGTCGCTATTTTATCTCCTGTGCCTTGCCTTTCAAATATCCCCAGTATTCCCGAAACAACTTGAGTGGGAATATAAGATCCTTTCGGCAGTTTTTCCCCTTTTGTTCCTTTAGTAGTGATAGAAATATATTTATCACCCAATAGTCCTTTTGTCGCTAAAGAAGCTTCCGACCGATCTGTAATGGCCGGGGTAAATTTTCGTAAAATAGACACCACCACTTGGACATCCCCTGTTTCCTGAATAAAATGAATATCCACCACATTTCCAGCCGGTATTCCATTCACCTTCACTACACTACCAGTGAACAAACCATCCACTGATTTAAACTTTACCTTATATTGGGATACAAAGTTAAAATAGGTCTGGTTACCCCCTATTAAGAGAATATAAGCAAATAAAAATAGGATGCCTATTAATACAAAAAAACCCACTCTCAGTTTTATATTTTTACGCCGACTCATAATTTTCTCCCTGTTTGATACCTTTAATAAAGTTATTTAAAAGAATATTAGGATTTTCCCTAAAATTCTTAGGTGTGTCCACAGCCTGGATTTTACCTCCCTTTAACAAGGCAACACGATCACAAATTTTTAAAGCTGTTTGCATATCATGTGTGACTATCATGGAAGTGGCTCCTCTTTTTTGCATCTTCATAATAGCCTTTTGCATATTTCTCTTGGTATAAGGATCTAGTCCTGATGTAGGCTCATCGTATAAGATAACTTTGGGCTTAATAATAGTGGCTCGCGCCACCCCAACTCTTTTTTGCATCCCCCCGGACAATTCCATAGGATATATATTTTCAGAACCTTCCAACTCAAACTCTTTTAACTCATGTAAAACAGCTTTTCTTATCTTTTCCTCTGACCAATCCGTATGTTCCCTTAAAGGAAAAGCTAAATTATCATAAACTGTCATGGAGTCAAATAAAGCACCCCCTTGAAAAACATAAGATATTTGTTTCCGAATAGATATATATTGTTCTACACCAAATCGTAAAATATTTTCCCCCGAAAAAAAGATTTGACCACTCGTGGGATACTCCAGACCGATAATAGACCGCAGTAAAGTGGATTTACCTTCACCGGATCCTCCAATTAAAGCCAGACATTCCCCTTCTGATAGAGAAAAAGTAACCCCTTTAAGCACTTTTCTTTCTTTAAAGGAAATATATAAGTTTTTTACTTCAATTATTGGTTTCACTTTACATTACCATCATCCAATAAAATTTGGTTAATAAGTAGTCCCCTAACACAATTAAAACAGAAGAAAAAACGATTGTTTTTGTAGTGGCATTTCCCACTTCATAAGCCCCATGACTCACCTTTAAACCAAAATAACAAGCTGTTAATGTGATAAAACCAGCAAAAAAATAGGTTTTTATATAACCTGAAAAAAAATCATGCAGTTGTGGTGTATCAAAAATCTGATAAAAAAAGTAAAATAAGTCTAAATTCAACTCCCAGTATCCCACCAAGGCACCAAAAAAAATGGATACAATACAAGAAAACAGACACAACAAAGGTAAAGCCACAATCCCACCTAAAAATCGCGGGATCACAATTCTCTTGATGGGAGAGGTGCCTAATGCCAAAAGGGCGTCAATCTGTTGAGCCACCTTCATGGTACCAATTTCCGCTGTAATCCCAGCACCCACACGACCTGCCAGAATAAGACTGGTAAATACAGGACCTATCTCTCTAAATATGGCCAGAGATAAAATTTTAGGACTGTATATTTTACCGCCAAATTTCTCAAGAGTAAGCCCAAACTGTAAAGTCAAGACCATTCCTGTGCAAGCCGAAGTCACAAATATAATGGGTAGGGACTTCCAGCCAATTTCATAAACCTGTCTTAAAAAAAGATGGAAATAAAAAGGCTTTTTCCTTAGCTCCAGAACAATATCACGCAAAAGAAGAGCCACACCTCCAAAAAAATGAATAATTTGTGTCATCCCATTCACGGCGCGCGAAACCCCTTGATAAAATTTTCAAATACCATCTGATGATCCATAGTGCTCTTCTCTGAAGAAGGTATTATACTGCTCTGGTTTGATCCCTGCTTTTGCGGAGACATGTTTTTTGATTTCTGTAAGCTACTTCTGGAAGGTGAACGGAGTTCGGAGTTCGCCCCTTCCTGTCCGGCTCGGTATAAAAAATTGAGGGCGTAAAAACAATCCCCTTTTTTAAAAAGAAACAAATACATACTCATCGCTTTTGGTACAGCGGGTATTTGTGTCAGATTTAGACGATAGGCTTTTTGATCTTGATGATAAACTTCTTTTTCATCTAATATGTGAAAGGATTTCAGTCCATCCAACAATTCTTTACGAAACTGCTTTAAAGAAGTAAATCGGTCGGTGGAAGAACAATTAGAAAAAAAAGACAATAACTGGCCATTTTCCAAGTTTTCCCAAGCAAAATCCATACCTTTTTTTACCGTTTTCTCATAAGGCTTTACGGGTTCTTTAAAAACAACTCCTTTTGCTTTCTGATCTTTTAAAGAATCAAAACTAATAGATACACACGCACTCAAAAAAAATATACAAAAAAGAGACATTGTCCCATATACAAGAAAACAGCAGTGCTTTATTTTACATTGATTTTGTTTGATCCTCACCCCCCTGCCTCCACAAAAGCCAAGGGCGAAGAACGGGATTTCTGACTGGTTTGGTATATACCAATCCGGTTTGATCCCCATTACCAGTTGTGTGAGGATAGGTTTTTTAGTTGTTTTTTTATCTTTTCCCATAGCAATTTTTTTGAAGGTTCGCACAAAAACCTCTCCTCGTGGCAACGGAGATACCCCCCTTTAGAGTGACTGTTCCTAGATATTTCCAGCTAACTTAATAATTGCGCTTTCAAGACTATTGCTTATTCAGTAGAAGACAAGTAGTCCGTCCTGAAAAAGCTTTCTTACCACAGTATTATTTAAAATAACAGAACCATAAATAAAATCAAATTGTTAGGACTTTTTTAGGACGGACTAAGTTCTTAAATATATAATTTTATTACTGATTTTTTACTTAGAAAAAAGATTTTATTTAACGACCACTGGGTTGATGAGTGTATCCATCATCTAAATCGGGATTTTCTAAATCAGCTTTGCCAAACTCAAATCCTTGACTCGCTGACCCACCATAATACATCACCACATCCAACATACCATTCTCAACATGGTTACTATATCTACTTCTTACAATGAGATAAGAGAGAGCACCAAAACCTTTAGTTTCTTTCAGTTGTACATGAAAACCCTTATATTCATTCCAATATTTGGCTGTTCCTTTTAACTCAAAAGGAGTTTCAGGAGATACAGTAAATCCACAGGCCCCTAAATAACCGTAAAAAGGCAGTCCATTCCCAGAATAATAAGGTTTTATTTTTACAGTAACTTTAGAAGGGAGTTCCTGCTTTTCAAACTTCATTTCCACATCGGCTCTGGAATCAAAGTTTTTACAGTTGAGAGGGCCAAAATAGGCCGTACAAGGATCACATTTTCTCTGATCCCTTAAAAGATGACGATACCGCTTTGGATTAGTGAACTCCAAAGAACCGGACCAAACCAATGATTGGGTTGGTTCGACAGGATCTGGGGGAGGAGGTGTGGGTCCAGGGGGTGGTTTATCATTGTCCAGATGACAAGCTGACAGATATAGCCCTAACACACAAGAGGCAGCAATATAAATAAGGCACTTTAATATTCTCATAATTGTTATTATCGGTTTTCTAAATGCAGCTGCTTAAAAATTTTACATGCTTTTGTTTAAATTTCTCACAGTTATATCAGAGTTATTAGTTTCAAAAGTCCAGTCCCTGCATTTTTTAGACTTAATAAAAAATAACCGGATTTTTGTCTGGAAAATGAAAGGACCATTATGTTATACTGAAAAAATCAGGGGGCGAGTGGCTTTGACGTAGGTCATGAAACTTCAGGAGCATACAGAGGCGCATGGGGACCTCTTTAAAAATGTGCATGAAAACTAATTGGCAACTTTAATGTTGCTCTTGCTGCCTAATTTAAACAGGTAGCCGTTGACTTCACTTTTGACGACGGGGTGGGGAAGGCGTTGACTCAGTTGTCTCGGTTTTTTGTTGTTTATCAGGATAAGAAACTTAAATTTACTGGTAAAAACCCATCTAGTTATGTTGATGCTGATTAGATGGTGTATTTTGCATCAACTAAGTATGTAGCTGGCCTGAAAGTAGAGGATTTACGGACACGAGTTCGACTCTCGTCGCCTCCACCATTGAAAGCTATTAAAATAGCTTTCCGTTTTCCACACAAACATAAACTTCTTCTATGAACGTATAAAACATTTCAGGAAATGTCGGGGTATTTCAAGCCCCCTGAAGTGCGCCCTACATGAAGTTAAGTTAGGGGTAGTTCCTATTCTTTATTATCGTATGAAGTATCATCAATTCAAGAAAAAATATAGTGCCAGACGGAACGGAATACTAAGGCTCAAGTTGGTGAACAGTATTTACTAATGTCTAAAACTTTATTTTTATAGTTAGACTTTTGCTTTATTTTTATTATGGTGATAGATATAAAAAATCAATACTTTCCTAATTGAGAAAAAAATATGCTTGAAACACATTTGATACCAAGAGCTAAACAGAATGATTCGGAACAATTTAATTTGTTCGGAGGTCCTTCAGTTCATGTTTCAACAGAAGGTATTAAATATAGTGGATCTAAACTAAAATTACTTCCTTATATTCTTTCTGTCGTTCATTCTCTGCCTGTGAAACGAATATTTGACGGTTTTTCAGGAACAACAAGAGTTAGTCAAACTTTTGCAAAATGTGATTACCAAGTAATTGCAAATGATTTGGCTGTTTGGTCAAAAGTTTTTGGAGAATGTTATTTGAAAGGAAAAAAAAGTAATCAATTACAAGAAAAGATAGATTATCTCAACTGTTTAAAGGGTTATGAAGGCTGGTTTTCAGAACATTATGGTGGTAAAGCCAATGGAGGTCTTTCCCTCCATTCAAACGGAAAGAAAAAAATCTGGCAAATACATAATACGAAAAAATTGGATGCTATAAGACCAGAAATAGATAAAGTGGCAGAGAGTTCTGTTGAAAAATCTATTTTATTAACAAGTTTGATTTTAGCTTTAGATAAAGTTGATAGCACTCTTGGACATTATGCCTCTTATCTTCGGGAATGGTCTCCTCGTTCTTTTAATACAATGAAACTCTTAATGCCCTTAATTGAAACAAAATCAATCCATCATAAAGTAATGAACAAAAACATTTTTCAAGTTCTCCACAAAATTAAAGCTGATTTGTCCTATTTTGATCCCCCTTATGGTTCTAATAATGAAAAGATGCCTCCTTCTCGTGTTCGTTATGCTTCTTATTATCATATTTGGAAGACAATATGTTTAAACGATGAACCAGAACTGGCAGGCAAAACAAACAGAAGAGCAGACTGCAATGATAGAGTGGCAGGTTCTATTTTTGAAGAATTTAGGAAGAACACAAAAGGAAAATTTATTGCTTTGACAGCCATTGAAAGACTAATTAAAGAATGCCCCTCTCAATATATATTACTCTCTTACAACAATGGGGGAAGAGCAACAAAAGAAGAAATATGTGCAATCATCAGTAAACAATGCAAAAAAGCTCAGATTTTTTCAATTGATTACAAACGCAATGTGATGTCGGGAATGAGATGGACTCACGATTGGACGAAGAGCAATGAAGGAAAAAACACAGAGTTTCTATTTTTAATGGAAAAATAAATTTTACAAAAATATGCAAAGTTCAACACAATATAAAGAATTTATTAAGCGATTAAAAGTTTTAATAAAAAAACGACCTGATCTTATAATTACTACACTAAGTAATATTTTTACCATGCGTTTAATAGGAAATAAAACGCATGGTGATCTTGCAGAAATTGCTATTGCTGAATTTATTAACCAATATATGTATGATTTTCGTTCGGAACATGTAGGGAAAGATTTATACCGATCAAAATCCCATGATGGAATGTCCCTCATATATGGACAGTTGCTAAGCATCAAGCAATACATTAAAGTCCGATGAACCAGAACGGGGGATAATAATGAAAGACAGCAAAAAAAGACGCTATTCAGAGGGATCAAATTCAAAAAGCTTTCCTTTATGTTTATCTTTTTTGCTTTGGACATCTTTTTTTGCTTATGGATACATGCTCTGGGATAGGTAAAATCTCTCCCGGGGGTGGAATTTTTTGCCGCATATAAATTAACTCAATATTTTCAATATATCTTTCCTCCTTTTTTTTATTCCACTTATTACACAAATACAACAAATAATTCTTACTGTATTTTCTATATTTAGTAGTGATATTTTCCATCATTTTTCTAAAACGAAAAACCGGAAAACTGGTATCATACCTAATCGGTTTATTCATACTAAGAGGTTTTCCCTTTCTCCACAAATCTATTTTGTCACCGGTATCAGACTTAATAGCAGAAAGAATAACCCAACCAGTGGTATCAAAAGGCTTTGGAGAAAACATGTTCCAATGTTGATGTAGATGGAAAAAAGCTCCAAATCTATTCCACTCTCTAGGCATATATTTTGAATAATAGTTAAAATTTAAAGTACGAACATTCCACATTATCACATATATAAAACAAAAAAAGAAAAAACCGGATAACAAAATAGAAACAGCTTTACTACTTTCTTTCTCCCTCCCAGGGTGAGGCAGCATATACCCTAACCTTTTTCTATTCGCAGCTACTTTGCCATAAAACCAATCCCCCCATAACGATACCTTCTTCATCCTTAAAAAAGGAGCCAGATAAAAAAACAAAGGAGAATAGGAAACTAACACAGTCCAGGCCTTCCAACGGCCCCACCATGTTTTTCCATCAAAGACGAGCCAGGAGTTTTGTTTTTCCATTTCAGACAGAGCCTGTTGATCCGACTGAGCCATAGAAAAAGACACATGAGGCAGAATAAGAAAAGTTTTTATCAATAAAACCATTTTTTTACAAAAAGAACAGTCCCCATCATAATACACAAATAATTTATTGTTTCTTCGTGGAAGTTGTTTGCTCATTCCATCCCAAAACTCTCCTGGTATAAGAGCTATCCACCCTGCTAAACACACCCAAGAAAAAAGCCCTAAATGCAAAAAAGTTCCTAAAGACAAATGAAAAAAGCACATAATCAAAATCAATACCATCCTAAACCGCCACCACATACCAAAAAATACAAATAAGAAAGGAACTAAATTTTCAATAACATAATAAGTAAAGTGAGATAGTATTTTCATAACATGAGGGTATTGTAATAAAATATCCCCCCACTGAGTTCTAAAGTTATCCAACATCAAAGCATAATATACGGCCTGACCTGTTTTCCAAATATCATCTGTTTTCAGTAAATAAGCAAAATAATACACCATTAAAATTTGAAAAATAAAAGCATAAGAATTTACAGAAAAAATACAATTTGTTTTTTCCTTATGTTCATGAAAAGCCCTGTCTATAGAAAAGTGTTTTCCTAAAGGAAGAAGTAAAGACCAAAAAATCAAAAGGCAAAGTAATGTATCTCCTGAATTAAGGATAAGAAAATTGCGGGACTGAAAAGAGACAAGTAATATCCATACACCTAATGCAATCCATTTTGTTTTATACCCTACAAGCAACATAAAGAAAAATATTATAGCTATAATCAAAAGAGCTAGCTGAAATACAGGTTCTGAAGATATAAAATTGACAGAGCTGGTGTCAGCCCAAAAAGTATCGTAAATAAACAGATGTTTAAGCGGCAGCAATCCTTTATTCGTATAAAAAAAAGTAAAATAAGGTAAGCGGGTAAATAGAAAATCTATAATTAAAATTAAAGACACTACTACTCTAAATAAAGCGAGTGAGCGTAAATCCAAGGAAAAGATTTTTTTTATAGGAGCTACAACATGAGTAAAATAGGATATCATGGAGTGAAGTTATTCCTCTTTTTTAGGTTTCCTAAATGAACCTAATATATGTTGAGCTAGGTTTCGAAAATCAGGTGAACAAATACTAAATACTTTTCCTCCGGTCATCTGACTTAAAGCTGCGATCTTTTCTGAAACCGCTCCCTCTGGGAAAAAAAACTGTTGAGCCCGATTTTGATTTAAACAGTTTGGATCATCTTCTGTAATGATAATGCCATACACTTCAAATCTTTTGTGTTCACCATGCACCCGCTCAAATTCTTCTATCACCTCTTCCGGTTGTGTCGCGGAAGCGGGGTTATTGGCTCTTTCTTTCGAGTTACTGATGACAATAGCCACTAAATCAGCTTCTTCTCTAAATTGGTTTTTACTTAAGCCCGATTTTAACGATCTTAAAGGTTGTTCCTGGTTACCATCGCAATAGGGCGGCAGCGCACAGGGATTTATATCTCCAAACCCATCTCCTATATCTTTTCTGTACTTCCCAGGTCTATGTTTTGAAATGCTATCTAAAAAAATCTGATTATATCCTGCAATCCCTGGATGCAGATAGGAAAAATCCAGCACGGTCCCATCTCTTTCTAAATTCATAGCTTTTCCTTTTAGAGCACCTATATTGGAAAGAAAGAAAGCATTATCACCATGATTAGAATTAGTGATGGCCAACTGCCAATCAAATTCTAAAAAATGGGGTAAAAAACTAGAAAATTTTCTTGTAATAACAGATTCCCGTAAATGGTGACTCATAGATGATGATGTATCCATAACAACGAAAAAATCCAAAGGCCGGGGAACAAATACCTCAATGGGCCTGCTAACAGCCATTCCAGAAAGTGTTTGAGGGATGGCAAGACCTTGCTCCGTATCTCTCTCAGCAAGGAGTAACAAAGGAAGCTCCTTTACTTCTTCTTTTTCTTTAAATGGTAACTCATCTGTTTCTACTTCCACAGGACGATGAGAGGATGGAACAGGTGGAAAAATAGGAAAAGGAGAAATGGGGGGTATTTGTTGTGGACTTGATAGAGTTTCTTGATTTTGATTTTTTTCTATGTCCAGGGTAACAGACAGAGGATTTTCCGTATTCTTTTGTAAATGGATATAAGTCACATCAGCCGAAACTAATGGGATAAATTCGACCTGACTATCTAAGACAATGGGATCTTCTTCGGGGGGAGGTGGATAGAGAGAAGAAAAGCTTCTTCGTTTTTTTCTAATATCCCATGACTGCCGATCCATAATGACAGGGGCATTTTCTATTTCTTCTTCACTGAAAAAATAAACAGCTTTATTACAAGAAAGCAAAAATAGAGATAAAAAAAATAAACACCAAAAACCCTGCACAGTTATTACCTTTTTTACAAAGGATAACAAAAGATAAGCAAAGAGGAATTAGCTTGTTACACTATGCTGGACTACAGGCTTATAGTTGGTGAAAATAAACACACTTTCTACAAAAAATAGGCCCTTAGTATGGCCTATAATGACTGCACAATGGCATCAGCTAAAGAAGAATAATTAGGGGCGCAAATACTTAATGTATCTCCACCCGTAGCCCTGACTACTTTATGAATATTATGACTATAAGAGGCTGTGGCAAAGGCATACTGTGCGGTTTTTATATTATTAAGACATTTTTCATCGTCTGGAATGATGGCAATACTGTATATCCTGATTTTTTTTTTAGGCCCATGATACTTTTGCAATTCACTCATAAGTATATTATTTGTGTTGTCATCAATATACTTATCATCTCCATTTGTAAAAATAATAGCTATAAACCAATCTACATTTTTTCTCAACAAATCTATATTAACAGAGAAAGCACTTATAAGAGAGTGAATAGGAGATCTGATATTACCTTGACAATAAGGAGGTAAATCACAAGGGTTTATATACTGAACGGAAGAAGAGTGGGGAATGTCCCCCTCTTGATATCTTTTTAAAGTATCCAGAAATACTTCTTCACTGTTCGTAAAATAGGGGTATAAAAACTTATAGGGAAGAATATTTCCATTCAATTCCAATAACATCACTCGCCCTTTAAATAAGTCCCGTTCAAAATAAGAAAAAGTACTCGGATCGTAGTCTGCGTTTGTCACTCCCATCTTCCATAAGACAGGCGAAAGACGCGGTAAAAAACCTTTAAAGGTGTTAGGCACTTCTTCAAGATGCTTTACCATGTTATAAGAGGTATCTGCTATAAATAGAAAATCCGCTTCTTTTTGTCTGTTTTGATTTTTATCATCCGAATTTAAGACGAAGCCATATCTAAGTTCATCATCTGCTGCATTCTTTACATCTTCTATATCCTCTAAAAAAGAAGAGGAGGCTATTTCCACTTCCGAAGGCTTTTCCAAAACCATCTGATGGCTTGGAAAAAAAGCACATCCGGGAAAAAGGACACAACATAAAAAAAGTAAAGATTTATAATACTTTAACATCAGGAAAATTATAAAGATTGAACATCAGAAACAATTTGTCTTGCCAGTGGAATATAATTTTCATCACATAGACTGAAGTTTTTTCCTCCGGTTTCTTCAGCCATACGAGCAAGTTCCACTCCAAAGAGACCCTCTCCTCCATATCCTCCAAGGAGTCCTTTCCTGCGATATTTTTCTACGCATTCTGCATCTTCTGTTGGAATCATAATAATAGAATAAACCAATAATTTTTTACCATTGTGACCAAATTGACTCTCAAAAGCTTGTTTAACTTCTTCAACTTTCACCCTTTTTTCTGCCTTGGTATGTTCTCCCTCATCACTATCAGAAAAAATGATACCCACCACTACATCTGCATCAGGACGATGAAAATCCAAATTTTTAGTAAAAGAAGCCTTTAAAGCCTTTAGAGGCTCTTCATTCCGAAACTGACTATAAGGGGGTAGTTGATTTGAAGCTACAGGTTGATCCCCTCTTTGATCAAAGTATTCATAATGATCATGCACTCTTAATGTATCCATAAAAATAGAGACATAATCTGGCATACTCTTTGATAAATACCGATCCTTCCATAAAAGCCGGCCATCGTCTTCAAGAGACATAGCTTTTCCTTTTCTTGAGAACCAACCATGATCTCCATTTGTGAACATCATTTTCCAATCTAAAGGCTGGAGTGCAGGAATAAACCCAGAAAAAGTTTTAGGAACTTTTCTTAAAAAATGAAGCATAGAGGGGGAAGAGTCCACAATCATAACAACATCTGTTTTTACAGGTCCCGATGGAACAGCAGGTTCAGCAGGAGGAGAAACAACATGGACTGATGGGAGCTTATCTCCCACTAAATCTGTTGCACTGGCCACCACTTTTCTTGTTTCCTTACCTACGGCGGGTTTTACTTTTTCTCTCAACTGTGTCACGAATTGAGGAGGTTCTTCAACCGGCGGTTCTACTACTGATACTGGTTCGACCGGTGGAGGAGGCTCTGGTTGAGCCACCACTTGATCGTCTATGGTTTTAGGTGTTCGCCTCACTATCTTACCTTTTTTACCACCTTCCGCTCTAGTGCCCCTCATTTTTTTTCCTGGATCCACTTCTGAGGCTAGCTCTTGAACCCAATCTGGTGCAGAACCTTCAGTACTGATATTGATAGGTGAAGCACATCCAACTAAGAGTAAAGGAAATAAAAACATACATAATTTTTTCATAATACCTCCATTAGGAGTTTTCATCGGCTTCTGTAAATAAAGACTGAAGGAAAAAAATCATAAATAATAGAGGCAAGGATAAAAATAGACTCAAGGTTTAAGTTAAAGATCCAGTAAGAGGAAAAAAAATTCACAATTACCAGACTCAGGATCTAAGACTAAAGGGCTTCGAGCGGTAATAATTTTTAGAAAATTATTTAGGAATATCTATTTGCAGACGAGGACTGAATTTGAGTTTTGCTGATGATCGTGCAGAACTTACCCAAGATAAAAAAGTCATTTGAGCTAATAACTTATTTACAAAAAAATCATCAGATAAGGGAATAATGTCTTTCTTTGTTTTATCCCTTAATTGAAAAGCATCCACTTTCAATATAAATGATTGATCTCGCCAGCCTATGATGTTTTTAATTAAACCTGTTTCAGGTAGATAATTCAGTACCTTATCAAAAAGAATTTTTTGCGACTCTAAACCAGGTAGAAAAACATGACTTAAATCAAAAGAAGGGGCCTGTTCCCATTGCCATTTTTTATCTTTAATAATCTGACTCAACAGATCTGCATCTTCACTTTGTACTATACGGTTTATGTTATTAAACTCTTCTGGTTTTAGGTCATTGTAGGAAAAGGAAATATAACTTACTTTTATTGTAAAAGATTTCAACTGTTGCTCTTTTTCTTTTTCCGCTTTTGAAACACGCACAGCCATATTAAACATATTTTGAAAGTAAGCTATTTGTATCTCTTTTCTAATTAAATTTTCAAAATAAGCAGCCGAAAAACGACGGGCAGATAAAAAAGCACGATATTTAGAATGTTTAAAGCGTCCTTCCTCTTGAAAAAGAGGCAACTCCACCACTTTATCTTGTACCGCCTGGTCAGAGGACACAAGCCCCAGATGATCTATTTCCTGATTTATTAATTCCATATTCAGCAAACTATCCATCGCCTGCCTCTTTAATCTCTCTTGACGCTCTGTTCCTAAATCGGCCCCAAAAGACTCTTGGGACTGTTGTTCTATCAACTCCAGATAGTTTCGATATTCTGACCAGGAAATAACTTGATTATTCACTATTAAAGCAGCCCCTCCCATATTAGACATCTGGTCCACAGGTACCCCTATAAACACGAATACCAGACAAATAAAGCCGAAAATAAAATAAGATACAATATTTTTTGCCCGAGCTGGCTTTCTCAGTTTTTCAAACATAGACTGGTCCTATTTATACCCTGCGGGTATATATGTTTTTGTCACTTTTCGGTTCTTTCCTCCGAGTAACCAAACCTCTCCACCCGGAATTTTCAAACATAGACTGATTCTATTTATACCATTTTGTTTTATAATCTTATATATAATAATCCAGTAGAACAAGGAGATAAACTTGAATTTTTTTAATTTTGACATAAAGAAAGCTCTTCTCATCATTTTTCTAATAATGGTACCTGTATTTTTAATAACCTTAGATCGGTCAAAAACGGAAAGTAACTTCATTTTTAGATCGTTTGTCTTTGTCAACAGCACGATACAGCTTTTTTACCAATCTCTATCTCAATCCATCCATCATACAACAGACACTTATTTAAATATTATTAACACAAAAAAAAGAAATAGAGAACTTATGGCGGAAAATAAAAAACTCAAGTCCTATCTGAGTCTAATGAAAGAAATAGAAAGTGACAATAAAAGATTAAATACGATTTTAGACTTTAAGAAGAAAAGTCCCATACAATTTATTTTAGCTCAAGTGATCGGTCGTGACCCTATTTCCAAGTATCAGCTCTTAACCATCAACAGAGGATATGTACATAATGTAAAAAAATATATGATTGTCATCAATGAAATAGGTTTAGTAGGATATATATTTCGTATTTTCTCTCATTTTTCACAGGTGATTTTATTAACAGACCCTCATGCGGCTATTCCGGCTGTTATTCAACGCTCTCGTGTATATGGAGTAGTAGAAGGAGTGAACAGAAACAAATGTAAACTGAGCTATCTTAAAAGAAGAGATGACATACAAAAAGGAGACATTATTGTCACTTCCGGTTCACGTTCCTTATCCATAGGGGGATTCCCTATTGGAACAGTTACAGACATAAAAAAACAGCGATACGGCCTTACACAAGAAGTCACTGTTACCCCTTTCATTAATCCATCCCAATTAGAAGAAGTTTTTATAGTAAAAACCACATTATCTCTTGAGGAATAACTCTTATGTTCACAAATTACAAAATAGTTCTCATCAATTACATTTTAATGATAATATTTATTCTATTTATTGCTATGATTCAAAACAGCTTTTGGCCGTCTGTATTCGGATCGTATATCCCTACTTATTTATGGATACCCTGCTTGATTTATTGGGCCCTTTACCGTAAAATAGGGGAAACGGTATTTATGCTTTATTTTATCACCTTAAACACAATAGCAACTTCCCCCCTATTAACCGGTTACCTTTTGATATTTCACTCCTTAATTCTCATTGTGCTTTTTGTATTTAAAAGAATTTATTATACCAGTTGGGTGTTTTTCAGTACAGCTTGTGCTTTCAGTGTACTTCTTTTTCCTATTTCTATGTGGATTTTATCACGAATAATGAACGGTACAGTATATTCATATATGTTCCTCCCCTGGCTAGGGGGGGGTATAGTAACATGGATACTTTCTTTCCCTATTCTGGGATTAATGAAATGGATTGACCAGATGACTATTGGCAAATCAGCAAAATACAAATCAATGAGGAGATTAGTATGAGAGAAACCCTCCCGCGTATGGAGGAGGAACTTCAGGAAATTATTCATAGATGGAAATGGGTCAGCTGGATTATGGTAGGAGCCGGGTTGATTCTCGCCAGCCGTTTATGGTATCTCCAAATCATTCATGGAGAAAAACTGAGAAAATCCTCAGAAATAAATCGTTTAAAGGAAACAAAAATTCAAGCTCCTAGAGGTTTGATTTTTGATCGTAACAATAAAATTTTAGTAGATAATTTCTTGGACCTAAAGCTGACCATTACACCCCAATACATAAATAATTTGGAAGAAGCGGCAAAGGATATTTCCACTATTATTCAAATTGCCCCACAATACATTATAGAAAAAGTTAAATCTGGAGAAAAAAAATACGGACCTTTTAGACCGGTGATTATTAAAAAGCATTTAACTTTTAACCAGGTAGTAGGTTTAAAGTTTTTACAATGGGATTACACAGGGTTAGATATACAAACAACGATTATAAGACATTACCCTTTAAATAAAAATGGAGCGCATTTATTTGGTTACTTAGGGGAAATAACAAAAAATCAAATCCTCACCTTTAATAAAAAATATAAATCCCGACTCCATTTTCAATCGGGAAATATTATTGGCAAAAGTGGGTTGGAAAATATATGGGAATATGAGCTACGAGGAATAGATGGTTTTGAATTTGTAGAAGTAGATGTACACAATCGTAAATCTATCTCCAATATCGCTGGCCTATGGAGTTTTGAGCCAAAAAAGCCCATACCTGGTCGAAATCTGATACTCACTATTGATAAAGACCTACAGGAAAAAACTTATTCCAGCTTCCTAAGAAAAGATAAAATAGGTCCCCGTTATGGTTCTGCTATAGTAATGAAAAATAACGGAGAAATTTTAGCTTGGGTGTCTTATCCTTCTTACGATCCTAATATTTTTTCTATGGGGCTTTCTGCCTCTAAATGGATGAACCTGGCTTACGACCCTACTAAACCTTTAATAAATAAGGTCATACAAGAGCATTACGCTCCTGGCTCCACTTTTAAACCCATCATTACCTTAGCGGCCCTCCAGGAAGGACTCCTTACGGAACAGACTTTAATCGAATCTCCAAAAGAATTTATCTTCGGTCGAAGAACTTACCATGATTACAGAAAAACAGGGCATGGTTCTATTAATCTTTTTTCCGCTATTGAAAGATCCGCTAATGTCTTTTTTTATAAATTAGGAATAGAGCTGGGTATTGACAAAATAGCCAAGTACGCAAGGCTATTTCATCTAGGACAAAAAACAAACATTAAACTGGATGGAGAGGTAGCAGGATTTATTCCTGACTCACAATGGAAAAAAAAACACTTAGGAGAGGCTTGGCAACCAGGGGAGGATCTGGTGCATGCTATAGGGCAGGGGTTTATTCTTGTTACTCCATTACAAATGGCGGTTGCATATAATGCCATTGCCACTTCCGGTAATATTGTAAAGCCTTTTATCGTAAAAAAAATCACAGATATTAACAATAAAGAAATTAAATCTTTTCAAGCGGAAATCAGCAGTACCATTAATAACAACCAAATAGCAAAAGAGCATTTTAAAACCATTCGAAAAGCTTTAAAGAAAGTGGTGCATGGTTCTGAAGGAACAGCTCGATGGTGGAAGACAAAAGAGGTGAAAGTAGCTGGTAAAACAGGCACATCACAAGTGATAGCTTTTTCAAAAGAAACCATACATGACAAATGCCAAAAAAGACCTCTAAAGCAAAGGCACCACGGCTGGTTTGTAGCTATGGCTCCAGCCGAAAAACCGGAAATTACAGTATCTGTTCTGACAGAACATTCTTGTTCTGGTTCTAGTGGATCAGCTCCTATTGCTCGTGATATTATTCATTGGTACTTTAAAAATAAAAAAGAAAATAATAAATCATCTGTTTTAAATAAACCGGCGAAAATATGAACATACAAGAACCAAAATTAAGTGCCATAAAAAAGCTTAATTGGAGCCTTATTATCACTATAGTAACACTGCTCATTATAGGGTTAATCAATTTACATAGTATTTCCCATCGAGCTTACTCCACAACAACTCATTTATTTTATCTTCAACTTATTTGGATCTCCCTGGGTATAGGCACTTTCCTTCTGATTTCGCTTATTAATTATCACATCTTTACAAGAGTAGCCTATATCCTTTATGGATTAAATTTAACTTTTTTAATTATGGTTTCTTTTTTTGGTAATGTTCTCAGCGGTTCCAGAAGATGGTTGGATTTAGGGCTATTTAATTATCAACCCTCTGAGACATTTAAAATCATTCTCATTTTTATTTTAGCTCGTCTCCTATCAACAAAGAGAAGCTGGAGAGCTATGACCTTAACAGAACTGATAAAACCTCTATGTCTTATTCTTCTTCCGGTGTTATTAATTATTGCTCAACCCGATCTAGGGACAGCTTTAATGATACTCATTATCACCATTTCTATCATCATATTTGCAAAAGTACATAAAAACATTTTACTTTTTTTGACTTTTTTTATTTTATCTATCTCCCCTATCGCCTGGCAGTTTATTTTAAAAGATTATCAGAAAAACAGAATTTTAACTTTTATTTCTCCTGGACGAGATCCTAGAGGAACGGGTTATAATACAATTCAATCAAAAATTGCTATAGGTAGTGGACAATTTTTAGGTAAAGGATTTCAAAAAGGCACCCAATCACAATTGGAATTTCTACCAGAGCGTCACACAGACTTTATCTTCAGTGTTTTAAGCGAAGAACATGGGTTTGTTGGCAGTGTGATCACTATTTTATTATTTTTATTTTTAATTATCATTGGATTTCACACCGCTTTTCAATCCAAGGACAAAGTAGGAGTATTCCTTTGTGTAGGAATGTCTTTTTATATGTTCTGGCACATGTTTATCAATATTGGGATGACTATGGGGATTTTACCGGTTGTAGGGATCCCTCTTCCTCTCCTTTCTTATGGAGGTTCTAGTCTATTAACTACGATGACAGCATTAGGAGTCATCTCCTCCGTTTCCTATCGGCGATATTTATTTTAAATAAAATCACGCGCCCTTTTTAAAAAGAGCCATAACAGATGATTTTAAACTCTTTTTTTGCATTCTCTGCAAGGAAGATTTTTCTACACGAGCCATTGTGAATTTAGGGTCTATTAATAAAGCCTTTGAAAAACAACTAAAAGCCTGTTTTTTATATCCTATCGTTTTCATAAACAAACCTTTAACAGAATAAAATAGAGCGGTCTGACGACACTCCAAAGCAACACTGTCAAAAAGCTCTTTCATTTTATTTTGCTCTTCTTTATTCATAGCTAAAGTCATACTTTTTATCTTGGACCACAAATAGTATAGTATCGTATCATTAGGAGCCAACCGATTATTAAAAATAAGCTCAAATTGTTTTAAAGCGGAAGAGTAAAGACCTGATTTCAGATTGTTCTTTCCTGTCATATACATCTCTTTAACTTGAAAACTATCCATATAAGTTTTAACTTCCAACTTTTTAAGATATTGTGCCTTTTTTTCTGGATTACTCAAAGTTTGATGCATTTCACCCACTAAAATAAAGCACTTATCACTTATTTCTTCCAGGTCTTTTGGCATATTGCGATTTCTTCTATCCGGGTGAAAGATTTTTACCAGGTTCTTATAGCTAGCCTCCACTTCGTTCACAGACGCATTGAGGGGCACATTCATAAGTTCAAAATAATTTTTTGTGTCTGCGGCTTTAAGAAAATTGGCATATTTCTTTATTAAGGATTTATAATCTCCATGGGCCTGGAGATGACCATTGTTCGAAGTATTATATTCCAAGCAACTTTCTTTAACTAAGATCCGACAATAGAGCTCGTGCCTAGCTGTCTCCTCTGCTTTATTCATTTCCTTAATGACCTCTGATACTGTTTTTATACCTGTAACAGCAGGAGAAGATAGAAAGGCTAAATTACGGGAATCACTAAAATACCTGGTCACAGAGGGTTTTTTTAAAGGTTTAATACGTACATTTTTACATTCATTAAAAAAATCTTTCAGCCACTCTTTATTCACCTTCGATTTTATCCAATTACTTACTAAAGACAAAAGATCTCTTTTATCTAAAGAAGTGGAATAATTAAAATTTGTAGAAGCTGTAAAATCCACACATTTAATAGAGAGCAAGGAATGCCCCATAACTTGAAATAGACGAATAGCGAGTTGTTCTTTGAGCATTTTATGCAAATGATGAGGACTAATATAACAACCATTCACCAGCCGCTCACCTAAAGGAACATCTGTGTCTTCATTGAGTAATGTTTTAATATCCTTCTTAGACACCAGGTCATTTTTCACTAACAAAACCCCTAGATACGAATTCACATCTCCATTTGCAAAACTCACAATATTTCCATCTTTGAACAAAATATCTTCTTCCCCTCGCATATCATGGAAACTTATATTTAATAACCCACTAAAACGAATAGCGGAAAGATAAGACCAAATAAACATGATTTCATGGCCAGCGATAATATGTTTTTTGTTATTCAAAACATTTTTATTATTATCCCAATCCATATAAAAAAAGGGTATGTTATTTAGTAGGATGTTAGACGAATTAAATAAGGTATCCAATTTTTCTTCAATGGAAGAGAGATTTAAAGGCTTTTTAAAAAAACCATCTACATGATCTTTTATATCTTTGGATACAACATATTGATTTAACACACCTGAGATAATCCATACTGCACATTGAGAGTCTAACAGACCTTGAGCAATAATATTTTTTAAAAAATCAATTCCATTAACTTTTGGAAGAACCACATCCACTATAAGTAATCCATATTTATTCAAAGAACAAAAATGCTCTGCCTTTTGAGCAGAATGAACCACTTGTGTATCTATTTTTTTTTTTTTTAAAATATTCTCTAGGCTTTCAGCGAGGTTTTTATCATCCTCAACAATTAAAACTTTTTTCTCATAATTTTTTCTCATATTCCCTCAAATAAATATTGAATAAAGAACACCCACTTTTAAAATTTCTCAGCCCTTATCTATATAAATTTTTTATTAGCTGTAAAAACCAGGAAGTTTTAAATCACAGAAGTATCAAGATCCTATTATCGGCTAATGAGTGTATTATTTTCATTCTCCTGTTTTCACCTTGATTTTTCGGCTTATTTCATCTTAATATTAAAATAATTATTGTATTTGCCAGATTTTTGTTTGATTGACAGGCCTTATAGGAGTTCGTGACAGCACCAAAATATTGCATTTTGGTAAAGGTCCCATAAAAATCAATATGAAATTAAAAAATGTATTTCTTATAATCCTTCGTACTATTCCTGATTTTTTGATAGTAAATCCCTGCTTTTTCATCCTTTTTCTTGTTTTCACGCCTTTTTCACTAAAAGCACAAGAAGATTCCCTCACTCTCCCTCTCTCCCGTGGTGGGGGCGTATTTCACACAGAATTTAATACAGGATATTATTATACAGAAAGTAATTATACACAGAATTTTACCTCTCAGCCTCTGCGTCAGGTCCTTGGTCTTGACAGCAATGCCTCCCCTCCTTTTTTTCAATATATGAATATGGAGTTAAGTTTAGGGTATAGCCTCACTAATTGGTTTGAAGTAGAGGTGTTTTCCAGCGGATTTTGGTTTGCTCAAAGCGGAAATGGGGAAAGTTTGCGCTTTTCAGGACCTCAAATAAAAAGGGCAGGTTTAGCCTTTCGCAGTCAACAAAGAATAGCTAAAGTCTTTGGTTTTATACCCGAGTTTAGTTTTTCTTTTCCTTTTTTTGCCATAAAAACGCAAACGGAAAAGCCCATTACAGATGATGCAAGTCTGCATTTTACCCCTTCTTTATGGATTTATGGAGCCGTTGGAGAGGTGTTTTATCCTTTTATTTATGGAGGTTTTAAAATACGCTCGCAGGCTTTATCCTCCATTTTACAATGGAAAGCAGGGGCTATGTTAAAGTCGGATATAGCTGAAATAGGCTTTTATTCTTATGGTTTTTGGTCTATAGCTAGGGATAAATCCTCTTCTGTATTAGGAGATAGAACTAATCTACTCAAGCGCGTTAATGCTGGCAGCTTAAAATTTTTTTCAACTAACCCCGGTTTAATTGGCTTTACAGGATGGTTAGGCTGGCATTTTCCTTATGTCACTTTACGACTTTCTGGAGATATTGACATCAATGGCACAAATTATTCCAGGGGCTACACTTTTTTAGCTTCTGTAATTATAGCCCTAGGTGGACATAAGAAGAAAAAGGTGGATGAAATTTTTAATGAGCCGACAGAACATTTTGAACCTCAAATGATCGAAGAAGTAGAATCTGTAAATGATATTTTTGAAAATCCAATGGAAGATGCTCGTATCCAACAAGCAGCCGAACAAGCTTTAGAAGAGGGGGAGCAAACAGAAGAAGAGAAAATAGAAGAAACAACAACGATAGACGAACCAATAGATCCAAACCCTGAAGAGTAATATCTCTTTTTTACACCGATCCGAAAGGAAATGGAAGGGGGGGCTTTCAGAGCCTCTTTTTACTTAAAACCCCGTCCTCGCAAGAGTGGACATCGTTAAAGCTGGCTTAGAAAGTTTGGAAATATCAGTACCCCGTCCTCGCAAGAGTGGACATCATACCAATACCAAAGGATGGGCATAAGAAACTATTCCCAATAATACGCGTCTTCAAACTCAGGAAACCACCAAGAGGGCCTTTCCCTTTGCTGCAATCCAAATTTGAGGTTCCCATCATCCCATAGTTGCTTCAGTTTTACACAAGCTGCATCAGGCCAATCATCCGCATTATCCATAATTCCCAGTCCTCCTTTATCGTTGGGGGCCTCGATAAAATCAGTTATTTCTTTACTATCTTCCTCCCATTCATTAGCCAGACGCTCCCTCAACACTTGTCCGTTTCGACCATTTTCTTTGGTGACCATATACGAATCCTCTGTATAAACCCCTGTAATGTAACAATAAACAGCTAACACACAAGCCTGATAACGGCTATCACTGATATAATGGACAGGCCGGGGATGATTGATAGAATAATCACAAAGATGTTTAGCCACAATCTGCTCATGCACTATAGATATAAGACTATTATTAACCTTATCAGCTATTTCAAAAAAAGTATTTTGATCTTCTTCTATGGGTTCTTTCAGGCTAGAAAGTAAAGCGTTATCATCCAACAATGTAGAGCGGGTGTTTTTTCTAAATAAAGCCAAAAACAGTGATCGTATCCGATGACCTGGCAGATGACTTAAAACTTTCTCATTTATATCTGGTTGGGAGGCTAGCCAGTACAAGACCTGGCGCGCTTCTCTATTATTATAATCACTTATTTTATCTAACCAGGGCTTTTCAGAAATAGCTAATATAGACCAAAAGACAGATAACTCCATATATACTAGATGATCCCATTTTGGATCTTTTAAATTACTATCTACAGTTTCCTGCATTTTATCTACCCACTCTATAGGTAATTTTAAACATCTTTTTTTATCCTCCCCTAAAGGAAATAGACTCTCACACTGTGAAAAACAATCTGTGTTTTTATAACAACAATCATTTTCTGAACAGGTTGGAAGAGTAAAAGAAGTAAAAAGCGGATTATCCCCCTCATTTAATGTGGGTCCTTCTATCTGGCCCTCATCAGACCCAACAGGAGTTCCTTCGGGAGGACCATCTGTATTGTGTTGATGACAACTTAATAGGAGAACAAAACCTATTAAAATAGATAATATTAATTTCCACATTTTATCTTCCTCAGCAAACGGATATATGTTCAATCCGATCAAGTATAAGTTCAAATTTTCTATTTTACAAGCTATTAAACTCCATTTTTGGAGTTTTAAACTCTCCTATTTTTGAAAAATACAAAGCTCAGGTAATGTTTGGTTACTATTGATGTAGGTATTGAAATTCTACCTATAAGGATAAATGGCAGTAAAGCGGTGATCTCCTATATCAGTCGGGGAAATGTTCATAAATATAAAATCGCACACCATAAGAAAAAAAAGCTTTCAATAATTTAAAGACTCCATCCTTTGTGATATGACTTGTATTTTCTCGAGAGTTAATTTGATAAACTAACAAAACTTTTCTGGGATGCTCCTTCAAAGAAAGATAAATATTCTGCAAACACGCGCTTAACATATCATCATTAAAGGGATGAAAAAAATAAAAGAAATTATCCTCCTTTTGAACCTGATATGTCAATACATCAGCGTGCATTAATTCAAAACAGTTTTGACCGGTCCTATTTTTGTAAGACTGGATATTCTCCTGAGCTATCTCAAATAAAGAGGGACTAAATTCTAAACCTTTTATTTTAGAAAAAGCACCACTTTCTGCGGCTAAAATCATAGCCCGACCTTTACCAGCCCCATAATCCACAAACACAGAAGAGGGAGAAAGAGTTAAGCTTTTTATCAGCTTGAAAAAGGGAATAATCGGGGTGGGAACATAATAGGTAGCATGCTTATGGCTTTCCAGATCTTTTTCAATAAGATTCATGCTCATTAAATTAGCCGCCGTTTTTCTATGGGAGGCAAACCACAGCCACTCTCGGCACGCATTAAAGGAAAAAACGAGACTGGCATAAATGCCTCTATGACGAAGATATTGAAAAAAAAACTGCCACATTTTTTCCCTATCACTTGAAAAGCTGGTTTTGTGTTCTATGTGATTTTTATGAATTAATGACATATACTGATCCTGTTTGAATTTTATGATTTCTGTAAACTTCTTCCTACGGGAAGCTCCTTCCCAAGAGTGAACGAAGTGCAGGTGTCGCCCATTCCTGACCGGTTCGGTATAACATACTCTTACTTTCTATGTCACACCCCTCCTTCTAAGGATCGGTATTATCTTCAAAGAAGTTGATAAATTTTTCAAAAAAACGATATTATCTCATTAAAAAAACATATACAAATATACCGATCCGGTATAGAATTTTTGTTCCCCATTTTCCTGAAAACGGAGATTAAACAAGATCAGTATAGATATGAAAAAAAAAGAGCTAAAAAAAATAGGTTTAGTGCTATCTTTATTCAACTTAGATATTTCTGCTCGATTAAAAGAAGGAGCATTAGATGAATTAAAAAAAACCGGTATCCATAACTTTGAAATAAGAGAAGTGCCGGGAGTGGTGGAAATCCCTTTATCAGCCCAATGGCTGTTTCAAAAAAACTATCAAGCTGTTATTGCCCTGGGGGCTGTGATTCGCGGAGAGACAACTCATTTCGATGCTTGCTGTCGGATGGTGGAGCAGGGGTGTATGCAGGTGCAATTAAAAATGAACCGCCCTATTATTTTTGGAATACTTATGACAGAAAGTAAAGAACAAGCCTTAGCGCGGTCCGGGGGAGAAAAAGGACATATAGCCCGTTTATCTGTTCAAACTGCTTTAAAAATGCTTTCTTTTCTGGAAGAAGAACAAAGACAGGAGCAGTAATATATTATGAAATGGTCTAAAACAGGAGTAAAAACTTTAAAAGAAGTTCCGGCAGATACAGCCCTACCCAGCCATGCTTTATTGGTAAGAGGAGGTTTTATTAAAAAACTCACTTCCGGTATTTTCACTTATGGGCCTTTTATGGTTAGGGCCATTCACAAGTTTGAAAACATAGTTCGTGAAGAATTAAACAAAAAGAACTGTGTGGAAATCCTTATGCCTATGGTGCAGCCCACAGAACTCTGGAGACAGAGTGAAAGGTTACACATATATGGGGATCTTCTACAAAAAATGAAAAACCGCACGGGTCAGGAGTTTTGCTTAGGCCCCACCCATGAGGAAGTGATTTCAAATTACATAAAAAACAATATCAACAGTTATCGGGATCTTCCTTTTTGTCTCTATCAAATTCAAAATAAATTTCGAGATGAAATCCGTCCGCGCTTTGGTCTTATGAGAGCTAGAGAATTTATTATGAAAGATGCTTATAGCTTTGATCTCAATGAAGAGCAAGCCAAGGAAAGTTATAAAAAAATGGAGTCCGTATATCAGGCTATTTTTTCCAGATTAGATATACCTTTTCGCGCGGTAAAAGCAGACAGTGGAGAAATAGGAGGAGATCTATCAGAGGAGTTTCATATTTTAGCAGAGCATGGAGAAGATGAACTTTTATTCACAGATTCTTTTGCTGCTAACAAGGAAATATGTCCTGATGTCAAACCAGGGGATAAAGGACCTGATAACCAAGTGCTTCGTTCCTGCCGGGGGATTGAAGTGGGACACATTTTTTATCTAGGAGATAAATATTCTAAAAAAATGAAGCTCCATTATTTAGATCAACAAGGAAATAAACAAACAGTAAAGATGGGTTGTTATGGCATTGGTATTACCCGCACAATTCAAGCTGTAGTGGAACATAGCCATGACAAAAACGGTATAATATGGCCCAAAGCCATAGCCCCTTTTTTGGTGCATATTTGTTTGTTGGATCCAGAAGATCAAAAAACAAGGGATTTAGCAAATCACCTGTATCAATCTCTATGTAAAAAAGGAATAGATACTTTTTTAGATGATAGAGATGAAAAACCAGGAGTGAAGTTCAAAGATGCTGACCTTTTAGGTTTTCCTTTACGGATTAATCTAGGCACTAGAGACAGAATAAAGAACCTGGTGGAATTAGTAACACGCCCAACGGGAAAGCGAGAAAAAGTGCCTATTGCATCCGCCTTAGAAAAGATTTTGAGCTTTTTTTATACCAAACCGGTATAGAATCCCCGTTCCCACTAGTGAGGGTAGGTGAACTGTCATTTTCGTAAAGCTTGCTCCGGGGGACGAAATCCCTCTACCCCCACTTGTGCGCAGGCAATACTGCCTGACAATATATATAAAGAGTGAAAAATTTTCACTTATACTTTTATGGTTTGATCCTTGCTCCCCAACACCCAATTCTTAATCCCCGGTCCTTATAATGTCCTACGATAAAAAAGAAGAAACACCTTATCTCTACTGGATTAAAGGCTGTAAAAAACAAGCGAAACAGGCAGCAGCAGATAGATACTCTTTAAAATCTAACGAAAAAACTAGAGACTTATATTTGACTGTTTTTAAAGGCTATGAAAAAATAAAATAAACTTTTCTAAAGTGGTTAGGAGACTTACTATGAGATTATGGCTTTTTACCTGTGTTATATCTTTTTTATTTTTCACTCAATGCTCCCCTCCTCCTATTAATGGAGTGGGCGATACCGAAGATATCGCAGATGGAGTACGTGCCGGAAAACCCTTGGCTTCTTTTTGCAGGGGGGATAACTGTTGTTCAGAACATAGAGAGTGCAAACAAATTTGTAACCGTATTTTCCATAAATCAAATGAGAAAGTCAGGAAACAATGTCGTTCTTTGCCCAAAGATACTATTGCTGATTTAGAAGATTTAATACCCTTACTGGAAAATCCCGTTCTCCGGTCTTTAGAATTTATTAATCCCCAAAAGGAATTTCGTCTTCTGTTAGCTTTGGACTATAAGGTTCTAGTTAGAATCATTCAAGCTTATACGATAGATGAAGCAAGAGAGCTTATAATATGGTTCACCACAAACAAAGCACCTGTAAATGAGCTGCTTCTATTTAAAGAACCAGTTAGAAATGAAATGATCTATGAAATGTTAGCTTCTGTGGGAGATCGTAGCCGATATGGTGGACCGCAAGGAGATACGGGTTTTGCTGTAGAAGAAGGTCTTGCTAAAAAAATCTCTTTTGACGAAAGCTTCTTTCAGCTTATTGTTTTCCACTCTAATTATGACTTACTACAGATGACCCATGAAATGATTAAAACAGACCTTTGCTCTTTTTCTTATGTAGGAACTCGTCACATAGAAACTTGCATACTAAGAATTTATTGTAAAGAACAACAAGATGATAACTATATCCACTCGGAAGACTTAAGAAATGAAATAGCTAGAAACATAAAAGATGAAGACTTTTTTAATCATATACAAAAAGAAATATTACGCACAGGGGGTTTAGGGACCATTTTAATAGACCCCATCATGAATAACGATGTCTGTGGTTTTGTTTGTAAAGATGATAATAAAGGTTGTGAATAAACCCTAATTTCCGATGAGAAGCACACATAAGGAATATATGTATGGTTATCCAGATTTTAAAACACATAAAAATATTATTGGTTTTACTGCTGGTTTCTGTCTTACTACTTTATTGTAATAACCCAGAAGAGACAGCAAGAGAACGCGCGGCTCGTGAGCGCATCAGCGATAAAGAAGGTTCACCTATTCGATCCATGACTGATGATGATTACTATGGTCGCTTTATTTTCTCCGACTATACAGGTCCTTATTGTAAAGATCTTAGGAAAGATGACGAAAAAAGCGAAGAGTACAAAGAATGCACAGATCAGTGTGAAAAAGTATATAGAAATGAATCGAGTAAATGCGAAAAACTACCCATAGATCTCATATCTAAGTTAGATCAGCTGTTCTCAGAAATGACCCATATTAAGGCCAGAGAAGATTATCTAGACCGAGAAGTAAATGAATGGAATTTTGGTGTTATGATTGATATTGACACGGCCCCGGTTATAAAACTTATAAAGGATTGGTCTCAACGGGAAGTAGGGGAGTTTTTGTTTTGGGTGGCTAAGACAAAATCAGTGGCTTTAGCTATCGTGCACCACGATAAGGAAAGTGAAATTTTAAAAGCCAGTTTTAAAAAACTAGGAGAGGGTCAGGGAAATAGTTCTATAGAATATGGAATTGGGGAAAACCTGGAGGGATCAGGATATACCTTCTTGAGCATCGCCAGCAATGAAGACAACCCCTTTGCCTTTATTGCCCTTCATAATTTATTAAAAAATACTTGCTCAACCAAAAATTGTAAATTAAAAGTGTATTGTTCTCGAAAGGAATATCAAAACCAATTGAGTAGGCGAAATAAGTGTCATTATGCCAGTGATCAACGGTTTAGTAGGTCGCTACATTGCTATGTTCATGGCCCTAATGTTTGGAATCATTGGGGGAAAATAAACGAAGATGGAGACTTTTACGATTCGCACTTCACAAGGAATGAAAAAATTAATGAAACAGTATGTGACACTCTTTGCAAGACAGTAAATTGTAACAGAGACACCTTATAAAAAAATAAAGACAATGAATACAAGCACTATACATCACCCTATTGTTCCTCTTAACCTCTATATTAAAGTGTTATTGAGCCTTTTGGTTTTAACATTTTTAACTGTAGTAGTAGCTCAACTGGATTTTGGCATGTTAAATACCTTTATAGCTATGGGTATTGCTACAGTAAAAGCGGCTTTAGTTTTACTTTTTTTCATGCACTTAAAATACGATAACAAATTATTTCCCGTGATTTTTTTAACTGGGGTGTTTTTACTCGTTGTTCTCTTCTTATTCTGTGAAATGGACATCATAACCCGTGTTCCTGAATCTTCCGTCCTATAAATTCAAAAATTAAAGACTTTTCCACTTGTAATATTCATCTACCTATACTTTTATACACCTATAATTACGGAAAAATGAGACCGAAGGGTAAAAATATTATGTATTTTTCTCTAAAAGACTACTTTAAGCTTACCAAGTCCGGTATTGTATTTTTTGCTTTAGTGAGTGCGGGGGCTGGCTACACCTTAGCCTTGTCTTCGAAGGCGGAATATGTGGTTTCTATATCTGCTGTTCCCTGGCCTTTTCTTTGGTTGTTAGCAGGTTTATATCTGGTGGTCAGCGGTAGTTTTGCTCTCAACCAATCTTACGAGTGGCGTCTGGATTGCATAATGAAACGCACCCAAAAACGGCCCGTGCCTCGTGGGAAAATAACGGCTCTTCAAGCTTTTGCTCTAGGGGTCACCCAAGTTATTTTAGGCTTGCTGACACTATTAGCACTCAAACCTTTAACAGCCGGTCTCGCTTTATTAGCGGTTTTACTTTATAATTTTTTTTACACTGTTTTTTGGAAGAAAAAATGGGCTTTTGCTGCGGTTCCAGGAGCCTTACCAGGAGCTTTACCTGTAATGATTGGTTATTCTGTTCCCTCTTCCTCCATTTTCTCCATAGAAAGTCTTTATTTATTCTTTATCCTTTTTTTATGGCAGATGCCCCATTTTTGGTCCCTTGCTTTACACTATAAGAAAGACTATCAGTCAGCAGGTATTCCTGTTCTCCCTCTTAACTTAGGCTTAAATAAAACATTTTATTATATGGGTTTTTATTTATTATCTTATCTGGGATTAGCTCTTCTTTCCCCTTTGTTTTTTAAAATGAATGTGATTTATATTTTGATCCTGGTTCCTTTTTGTATAAAAGTATTTTTGGAATTTATAAAGTTTTCCAAAAAATTAAAATGGAAGCCTTTTTTTATATGGTTGAACTTTAGCGTATTATTGTTCCTTTGGGCCCCTGTTTTTGACCTTTGGATTTACTCTGCCATTCAATCATGACACACACTATTATATTAAAATGTAAATAATCCACCCAGAGAAAGTCCTAACCATTTGATTTTATTTATAGTTTTGTTATTTTAAAAGAATAATATTGGCGAGAAAAGAAGCTCATTTTATTTAAACTTTTTTAGGACCGATGTAATAGCATAAACCTCAAAACAGAAGGCTTCACTTTGAAAACAAAAAACAGTTGTGATAGTTGTCTTATGCCATTTAATAAAGATCCAGGAAAGAGAGAATCTAATATATATTGTAGTCTTTGTTTTAAAAACGGGGATCTGTTATACAAAGGAGATTCCCTGAAAGAATTTAAACAATTATGTTATCAAGGGATGCGAGAAAGGGGTATTAATAAATACCTGGCAAAGCTCTATTGTTTTATGATTGGTTTTGCCCCTCGTTGGAAAAAATATTCTGAAAAATGAGTCAACAAATAAAACTTTATAGTTATTATCGCAGTTCCTGTTCTTATCGTGTCCGTATTGCTCTTTATTTAAAGAACATTCCCTTTGAGTATGTGCCTATTAATCTTTTAAAACAAGGTGGGGAGCAAAAAAGCAAACAATATAAAAAGTGGAACCCGGAAGGACAAGTGCCCTGCCTTATTCATGGCAATAAGGTGATAACGCAGTCTATGGCTATTTTACAGTACCTGGAAGATATTTATCCCTTGCCTGTCTTGTTTTCTCATCATCCAGTAAAAAAAGCGACCATAATCAGTATTTGCGAAATTATCAATAGCGGCATACAACCTTTACAAAATTTAAAAGTGCTCCAATACTTAAAAGCAAATGGAATGCTCAGCGGATCAAATCAAAACCGGTGGCCTGGTTTTTGGATTCATGAAGGTCTTTTATCTTTAGAGAAAAAAGTGGCAAAAAATAAAGAGAGTCTTTTTGCCGTAGGAAACCATTTAACGGCAGCGGAACTTTTTATTATTCCACAACTTTATAATGCCAGAAGATTTGGTGTAAACTTAAAAGACTTTCCTAGATTGTTGGCCATAGAAGAGTTATGCAAAAGGCTTCCTGCCTTTAAAAAATCCCACCCGGATGAACAACCGGATAGCCCTTTAAATTCGGGGCGGCAGCAGTAAACAATGAGTCCCCATTCTCTTATTTTCAACAAAAAATTCTGGCCGCTTTGTTGCACTCAGTTCTTTGGGGCCTTTAACGACAACTTTTTTAAAAACGCTCTTGTCATTTTAATTACCTTTCAATCTATGAGTTTAGGAGGCTTTAGTCCCGAACAGCTGATTGCTTTATGCGGGGGTATCTTTATTTTTCCTTTTTTCTTATTTTCCGCTCTAGCGGGGCAGATGGCGGACAAATACGAAAAAGCCCGCCTCATTGTTTATGTAAAAATATTGGAATTTTTTATAATGTCTTTAGCTGTATTGGGTTTTATGATAGGAAGCTTACCGGTTCTTCTATCGGCTTTATTTTTTATGGGTTTGCAGTCTTCCCTTTTTAGCCCTTTAAAGTATAGCTACATTCCGCAACAGGTAAGTTCCGATAAATTAGTGGAGGCCAATGCTTTACTTCAAAGTTCCACCTTTTTGGCTATTTTAATGGGCACTATCTTTGGGGGTATTGTAGTGGCTATTCCTGGGTCAGGGACATTTTATGTGAGTATAGGAGTGATGGGTTTATCTGTTATTGGGCTGTTATTTAGTGTGGGCATTCCTAAGGCTTCTTCTTTAGATGCGAAGTTATCTATTCAGTATAATCCATTTACCGCCACTTGTAATTTAATACATTACATTTTTACAAAAAAAAATATTCGCTTGCCTATTTTAGGGCTGGCCTGGTTTTGGTTTTATGGTGCGGCCTTGCTTTCTCTTATACCAGGGTATGGAAAAAAAGTTTTAGGAGGTAACGAACAGGTGGTGATTTTTCTACTCACTTTATTTTCCATTGGTATTGGCTTAGGCTGTATAGCTTGTAAAATGGTTTCTCGGCATCAATTAAAACTGGGTTTAATCCCTATTGGAGCTTTAGGGCTAAGTGTGTTTTTGTTTGATTTATTTTTTCAATTTCCTAATGTAACGAACTCTCACCAAAGCTTGGTTATGTTTAAGGATTTTATAAAAAAGCCGGGTAGTTTTAGAATTATATTTGATTTTAGTATGATTGCTTTTTCAGGCGGTTTATTTTTTGTTCCTTTAATGACTTTTTTACAAACCACATCCTCTAAGCCACATTTATCGAGAGTGATTGCCGGCAGCAATATTATAGATGCTATTTTTATGGTTTTAGCCTCTTTTACTTTAATTTTTCTTTTTAGTTTGGGTTTAAATGAACCGGAGATTTTTCTTTTTTTGGCCGTTCTGAATTTAATAGTGACTGGGTATTTATCCATGTCCTTCATGCGAAAATAGGTCACCCCCGCCTTTTCTGTCACCCCCGCCTTTTCTGTCACCCCCGCCTTTTCTGTCACCCCCGCCTTTTCTGTCACCCCCGCCTTTTCTGTCACCCCCGCCTTTTCTGTCACCCCCGCGAAAGCGGGGGTCTCGTTCATTTACTAGATTCCCGCTTGCGCGGGAATGACAGGGCTTTCGCGGGAATGACAAATTCCCTCTCTGATTTATTCATCTTCGAAATGTTTTTCCAAAATAAAAGACTCACACTTTATAAAGGAGCCCCATCTGGTAACACAGAAGGGGTCCAAGCTTCAAAAGGCCACTTACATTCACAAAAACCCTCATCATCACAACTCGGATAAACCGTGCCACCACATGTACGACACTCATTCTTACACCGAATCTTCTCATTTTCACAGGCTTGCAAACAGGCCGGACACTTAGAACAGGTTGTTGTGGATGTGCAACTGCTAAGGTCACCTGGCACTGTGCAACTGTTGCTCGTGGTACAACAATCCTCAGGACAGGCATCTACACATTGGGCCGCCTTTGCATCACAATCTGCCTCACAAGCTCTACACTCCCCATCTCCCACTTTCTCACAGTATAAATGCTCTGCTCGCTGCTGTAACTCATCTATTGCCTGCATGTTTATCACAAACTCCCCAGAGGTGTGCTCCTCCACCCACTCCGTCATAAACTTCACACTCTTACGCTTCTCATCTATAAATCCCTCATCTGTCGCATCTACTCCACTTCCACAAGCACCATTCACCCCTGCCGGGGGCTTAAGGCTGACCTGATCATTATCATGCGCCTCATAACAGATCTTCTTATAAGTGTTAATAAAACTACGATCACGGACATTACTTATGGTTAAATTGGTCGGCACAACAGGGGTCCCTTCATAATCCACTACACCGATATAGTCGGAACCTTTATCTGGCATAGGCTCATCTACATTGTCCGCATTAAAAAGAGACTTTGCATCTGGAAAATAAGCGTCACTTAATCGCCAGTTCTCTGTATTTTTACCATCCTTTCCTGTTGACTTGCTTAAGGCCACCCAAGCCCCTGTTGCCGGAATATTTATAGAAAAAATATGGTTTGTACCTGATGATAAATCACCCGGGTCAGGAAAAGGATAAGACTCATCATTGGGATTTATAAGGGTCATGGCCTTAGCCCACTCCAAAGAGCTTAAAGGAGGAAGGAATTTAGCTCCCTTTGCAGTACAAGCTCCAGGAGCTTGTTGTACACGAACAGCACTGCTGCTTAAAACAAAATCTCCAGGGCCTTTTCGGCAAAGGGCTTTTCCTGTGATACCACTGCCACCTGGTAAATTATAAACCCCTTTGTATTGAATATTGTGAGTTAAGATAGTGTCTGTGTCGGAAGAGGGAACCGAGTAGGTGTTTTTTAGTAAGATAGGGCTAGGTCTAGTAGGTGGATCAGTGGATAAAAGTGCCTTCCTTCTGAAAATCGCCACTTTGGAGTCAGCCACCTTTGCCCAGGGAATGGAGCCTATGACCTGGCCTCCTCCGTCTTTTCTCATGGCCACCCAGGCAGAGGTGTGTCCCCCATCTGTAAATTTTTTTAAATAACCCTCACCCTCTTTTAAAAAATTTGATAGTTCTTCTATTTTATAAGAAGGAGCTATAAATATTCCACGAGTAGCATTATTAACATAATCAAAGTAATTGGCATCTGAAAAAGAGGGAAGTCCTAAACCCCCTGCAACAGAGTCAACATCGCCAGAAATAGTAAGCCAAAAATACATAAAAAAACCTGCTAAGTCCGTTTTCTTGACTATTTCCCTACCCATTTTATAACAAGCTTCTTGAGCTTTATTAAAACTTCCGGTGAATATAGCAGGCTTAGAAGTAGGAGAAGAAAGATCTACAGCCGGTACATAGTGCCCGCTGGCAAAACATAAAATAGGAAGCGAATTACTACAGTTTTTAAACTCATACTGAGCGCTATCAAAACTTTTAAAAGATTCTAAATTAGGAAGCTTTATCGCTATACAGTCCCCAGAACCACCCACAGAGCTACTACTTTTAAAGTCCGGTAAATCATACTTACCTCCACTGTTATTTTTAGGTAAAGCGCATTCCGGCAAAGTCCCATCCAAAGGCTCATCCACCAAACCCTGCACCAGTAGATTACCATCTTTATCTAGCTCATCTTCAATAGTACCAAAAGTGCCCATTCCTATTTTAGTGCATATTTTAGAATGGCATACGATACAGCGAAAACGGTTTTTCTCCTCCTTCTCATATTCGCTGGAATAAGAGGTACAGGTGGCCCCAGGGGCTTTATATAAGTCCATTGTAACGAAAGGGAATATCTTTTTCCCTGAATCACAAACATCATCACAAAAACCTTTTAAAGAGTTATCCCCATCGCTTTTATCTTTTAAAGTAAATTTATAAACAGCGTGACCGGGATTAAGAATGGCCGCGGGATGGTTTTTTTTAAAAACTTTATTAGCATCAAAATCCCAAACCTCGTTATATACCTCTACGGTGAGTTTTCCCGGACTACCCGAGGCCACTTCCACATTGCTTTCATCCTTAAAAGTAAGTCCTACCTTCTTAAGATCAAAAGGCCCTCCACTATCATTAGAAAGCCCCATTGTAAAAATCACAGGCTCATAATCTTTCGAACTATCACTGCTCTCTCCCTTACAGCGAAACACATTTCTTCTACAGGCTGTCCGTGCCCGTATAGAATCCACACCCACATTGCCGTCACTATCAATACTATGAGACATACGCATCTCAGGGGTGATATCTTGAAACTCCAACTCACTACATGCTGATGCATCATACTCTGGAGTATTGATTATAGTCTTACGGCTTAACCTACCCGTGCCCGAACCGGAAAACTGAACAGCCACTGTCCTGGCACTATTGGCAGACTCAGCATGACATTCCGACACCGCATTAGCCCATATCAGGCTATATTGCTTGCTCACATAAAGTCCCTTCTCATCATAATCATCCCCCTTAAAAACAGATACCAAGGACTGAAGCTCAAATAGCACTGCCTTCGCATCTAAGGTGTTAGACTGGCTTAAATCAATATCGGTTTGCTCTGGAAATTTCTTCGGTATAATACGGGCTATCACATAAACCTCATTGGCCGTCTCATTTTGCTTACCTATATACTTAAAACAGCGGCTAAACAGACTATCCGTAAAATCAGGATCCATAGCCTCACAAGGTGTATCATCGGAAGACAGCTCATACTCACTCTTGTCAAAAAAAGCCTCCCAACGGCTTTCTGAAAAACTGGCCCTAGCCTCCGCACTTAAATTAGAGCCTATGTTGAATTGGATTAACTCTACACCTGCCATTTTAGTGGGTGGCTCTAAAAAAGAACATACACCTTCTTTACTCTGGGCTTGCTTCTCCCCGGTGTTATCTATATTGGCCTCTACCAATAGGGCACGTAGATCGGATATAATATTGGAGTGAATATTAAAAGATAAGTCCTGCTCTTGCTCAACTTCATGGGTTTGTCTGGACTGCCCCTGCATATAGGCCACCAAGGCCACTCCACTAATGCCCATTATAAATGCCGCCACAAGTTGGGAGACTACGAAGGAACCTTTATTGTTTATAAAAAATATTCCACTTAAATTGTTATACCAAAGTTTGATTTTTCCAATCGTCTCTTTGTTTTTTCCAAAAGGAAATGAGAAGTTTTGAAGATCCTCCTTCTTTCTATACCGGATTGGCATATCTTGATTTTTTGTTCTTTTTTTCAAAGTACCTCTCACTTTAAACTTACAAAAAATATCTCCTAATATACTAACTAATAACAGTTCTTCTAAAAGGTTATTCATTACCTATGAGGACTCCCTCCAGAATCACCATGGTCCTCCATAGCCGCCGCCGCTACTTCCGCCGCCGCTACTTCCGCCGCCGCTACTTCCGCCGCCGCTACTTCCGCCGCCGCTACTTCCGCCGCCGCTACTTCCGCCGCCGCTACTTCCGCCGCCGCTACTTCCGCCGCCGCTACTTCCGCCGCCGCTACTTCCGCCGCCGCTGTAGCCGGGGCCATTTCTACCATCGCATCTGTCTCTGAAGCTACCGTTGTGTGGGTTGCCGCTACAACCACTACAACAACTTCCACCATCTGTAACGTTAGTAATAATCATCGGTACTTCTTTTTTTGTAATCGTAGTCACAATTTCTTTAACAAGACCTAAATGTTGGGCAGTCACTTCTAAAGGAATTATAAATGTTCTGGCTGGCTCTAAACCTGCAAACTTACAGCTTCCGGTACTTCCTCCTGCACTACAAGCCGTGTCCCCTAAAGTACAAGAAGCCGAAGCCAAACGCGGACTGCTCATAGTTACAAAATCGACATCTTCGTGCGTTTTGTCTGGCAAATCAGGGGATGCCTCAGTTTTGTAACAAACTCCCGCTGGATCATCGGCATCAAAACTAAGCGAGTATGAAAACTGCTCAAAAGGAACATCTTTAGTGGTACTTGTTACCTCCACACGATCCTGGTCCCCGGTCTTATATACAATGGATCTTCTTACTTCTACAGGGCAATCATAAAAATACTCAAATGTTATGGTTTCATTAGGCAAAAACACCTGCTCTGTGGATTTGGCTTCTTTAACTATATCCGATGTCACATCTTCCTCGTAAGAATCTTGAATTCCCGTCAACCCAACAGACTCCCTCAATAAAGAAAGAGAGTAGATGGCTCCTGGCCCTTCGTTTTTTATAGATACTATATTAGAGGCTGTACCTGTATATTCTCCTGCCTCTGTAGGTAGGAACGAACCTCGACACTGAGTGAACGAATTGGCCTGCACACCCCCTGGACAACTTAAAGAGCACTTCCTTCCAGAAACAATCATACCGAATTTAATAGAACTTAAAGGACGCCTTATCCCTGACAAAGCTACATGTTTTAAATCCGCCTTGGAGACAGGGTCTTTATAATCCACCTCCACTTTTGTTAAAACAATCCAATAGTCCCCATCTACCGGTTTTATATATTCACAGAGTGTATCACTGTCATCACTGCCGCTCACCTGACAAACCTGATTAATCGGGTCAGTAGAATCCTCATACTTTAAACAAGACGCATCACTAATCACTTCCAAAGTGTTCTTATCTCTGCAAACCGCCTCCGGCACATCACCAATCAAATTCTCTATAGAGGTGCTCCGCCAATCCACCAACTGAAAAGTCACTTTATATTCCTTCTCCACATCATCCAAAGTGTATTTACCTTTATAGGATAGCCCCTCTGCTGAGTCCCCTTCATCCGATAAATGAAAATCAGCAGGACTCTCTGTCTTAGGGGCCAGAGTCCACTTACAATTAGATTGCTTGCCCGTCCAACCATCTTGACGACAAAGAATAAGATTATTGGCCACCAGGTAAGCTGCCAGGGTTTGAGCCGACTCCGTTACCAAATGCTTTTCCCATTCCTCTATAGACTGTGAATGCTCAGATAAAAAACCCCCTGTCATTTTTTGAGTAAAGTAAATGGTGCTGAGCACCCCTGCCGAAACCATCAAAGATAAAATAATGGCCGCTGATCCTTCTTTGTTTTTACTAAATACTTTGACCAAAAACTTTCTTACATTCTTGTATATAGACACTTAACATCCTCCTTGGTTTTGTTTAATACCCAAAGGGTATTATTTTTTCGTACCTTTCAGGATTTTTTCCCCTTGTTAACCAAGCTTCTAAATCTGAAATTTTCAAACACGATCAGTTTAATACCCTTTTTTAGTTAATTTATTACTTACATCCCTTAACTAAATTACTTCCTGTTTAATTGCATTCCTTCCCTCTTCCCCTGTCATTCCCGTAAAAGCATTGTCATTCCCGTAAAAGCACTGTCATTCCCGTAAAAGCATTGTCATTCCCGCGAAAGCGGGAATCCAGTCGCTCTTGTTCTTCAGGAGAGAAGTAGGAGTCAAAAGGCTCAGACATGCGTTTTGCCACAGAAGCAACCTTCGGTTGCTCTGTATCAAGCTTGTCCCCGCGAAAGCGGGGATCCGAACTCGCTTTTGCCCCCTACTTCTCTCCTGAAAAGCTTATCCATCTATCATTGCCTGCGCCAGCACTGTCATTCCCGTAAAAGCACTGTCATTCCTGTAAAAGCACTGTCATTCCCGCGAAAGCGGGAATCCAGTAAATGAACAAGACCCCCGTTTTCACGGGGGTGACAATATTCCCGCGAAAGCACTGTCATTCCCGCGAAAGCGGGAATCCAGAAAGGTAACACTGTTTTCCTGAAGAACATATTTTTACTCATAGATCATTATTCCTCGTAGCTATAAGACCCTCGCTTTCGCGGAGGTGACAAAGCCGTAGCTTATGAGATGCCCGCTTCCGCGGGCATGACATACTTTGTAGAAATGACAATATTCCTGTAAATGTTTGTCCTTCCCGTGAAGCTTGTCCTCGTAAAAACAAAGAACAGGAATCCCGTACCGAACCGGTATAATTTGTTTTGTGAAATGACATAAAAAATGGAAACAGAGCTTCTTCACTATATCAACTCTGTTGAAAAGATAGGTTTCCACAGCTATACCCGTTCGGTATAAAGCCACAGTACTCTGCCTGACGATCGTATATAGAAAACAACATCTTTTCAGAAGAGAATAAGAGGAAAAAGCGAGTCGGATCCCCGTTTTCACGAGGACAAGCTTGAGCACAAGAGCAACTAGATTCCCGCTTTCGCGGGAATGACATATTTGTGGCAAAACGCATGTCTGAGTTTTTGACTCTTCTTTTCTCTTGAAAAGGACATGTTGAAAAAAACGGGAGAAGAAGAAATGAATATACTTTATGTATGTATGTATGTATGTATGTATGTATGTATGTATGTATGTATGTATGTATGTATGTATGTATGTATGTATGTATGTATGTATGTATGTATGTATGTATGTATGTATGTTAAAAACAATATTCATATTTTAAACATCCTTGTCAACTCTATTTTATAAAAATTTTTCCCATTTTTTGAGATGAATAAGCTAGGGGCTTTCAGTTTAGCAGATCTGGATTCCCGCTTTCGCGGGAATGACAATCTTCCGCAGAAATGACAGATCTATAGCAATCTAAATTTTTTGACTCCTCTTTTCCACTGAAAAGTGTCCTTGGCCTCCAAAAAGATACACAAAAGCCCATCATCATTAAAACAAGAAAACCCTTAAAAGCATGACCTTATAATTAAGGCTATCATAAAAAAATTAATTAACAAATAAAATATTTAGTCCATATTTAGTTTATGAAGCTCAATAGGCTGAGCTACCCTCATTTTTAAAAACAAGATATATAAGTAAGTTCTTTTAATCTTTAATGAAAATAGAAATTCTAGAAAGGTAAATAAAAATAAATCTTCCTCAATAAAAGGATTCTTATTTGTATCAAATTGAAACAAACAAATATTGAGAATAGGAGGCAAAGCCTCGTATAGAAGCAAAGCCTCGTATAGAAGCAAAGCCTCGTATAGAAGCAAAGCCTCGTATAGAAGCAAAGCTGTTTTCTTGAAGGATGTATTTACTTATAGATCATTATTCCTCGTAGCCAATGAGATGCCCGCTTCCGAGGGCATGACAAAGTTCAAACTTCACGATTGTAAATGTTCACTAATTCACTGACAAAATGGCTTCCCGTTAGCTATGAGGATGACATACAAAGCAGGATAGAGATAGACTCTTCAGGAGAGAATAGAGAGCAAAAGCGAGTTCGGATTTGAGCACAGAGCAACCAAAGGTTGCTACTGTGGCAAACCGCATGTTTGAGTTTTTTGCTCTCTATTCTCTACTGAAGAGCAAGAGCAATGAGATTCCCGCTTTCGCGGGAATGACAGGGCTTGCGCGGGAATGACAGGGCTTGCGTGGGCATGACAAAGTTCAAGCTTCACGGGAATGACAGATCTATGGAGATTAGCTCCACACTGAAAAATGATTCTTCAGCTAAAAGCTTTGGGTTTAAAGTCTTTTCTATTAACCAGACTGGCACTGTCCCCTGTAGCTCGGATAAGAAATAAACCCTCTTCCTCCGCAAGCAAATGCGCCCTACTCTCACTGGCTAGATAGGCTACCGCCCCGTAGATCGTTTCCGTCTTATATCTTCGAAAGTAATTTCTAAAATCCCTAAGGGTTTCTAAAAAAACAGTGACATCTTTGGGAACTAAAGTGGTTTTTACTTCTACAACCACAACCTCTGTTCCATTAGCCACAATAATATCAAACTCCCGTCTTTCAATACGACCATCCGGTTTTCTCCACTCTGATTTAGAACGAGTATGAGTTTGTGTTATATCTATCCCATGACCTTGAAAAATCTTTACCAGCTTTCCCTCAACTAAAGACTCCACTAAAGCTCCCCATCGTTCATTAAACCGGCCCCCTATTTTTTGTATCTGCCGATCTATTTCAGCACTACGTTTCTCTGCTTCAGCCCATCGCTTAGCCTGCTGCTTCTTTTCTTCTGCCCTTTGCTTCTTTTCCTCTGCCCTTTGCTTCTCTGCTTCTGCTTGCCGCTTCTCTGCTTCTGCCGAAAACCGCTCTAAATTTCTTTGAGTCTCTTTTATAAGTGCCCAAATCTCATCTGCTGGTGATATTATGGATTTACTCATCTTCATCTCCTTTCTTTATAGTATCATAGTTTTTTAAAAATAAGCTATGCAAAATCCATACCAGATTTAAACCCAAAGGGTTTTATTTGGCGAACTTCAGGAAAACTATGATAAATTTACCACTCTTTTAAACCCAAAGGGTTTTATTTGATAAACTTTGGTAAAATCTCTCACATAAAGAAAAAAGCTTCTTTCGGAAGAGAATAGGGCTTAAAAGCGAGTTCGGATTTGACACATGAGCAACTAGATTCCCGCTTTCGCGGGAATGACAAATTTGTGGCAAACCGCATGTCCGAGCCTTTTAAATCCTATTCTCTTCCGAAAGGTTCATCATTAACCCAAAGGGTTTTATTTGGCGAACTTCAGGAAAACTATGATAAATTTACCACTCTTTTAAACCCAAAGGGTTTTATTTGGCGAACTTCAGGAAAACAGTTTGCCGATTTATATAGATGCTACTTTATAAAACAAGCCTTCGAGAACAAGCTTTATCCAGACGATCCCATATAGCCTTCCAAGAAGGGCCTATATTTTTATTATCTTTAACAACATAAATAACCTGTGAGGGGTTTTGAGATAAAACATTCATTTCATGGTAGAGCACCCGAGCACTTAAGATGGCTGAGTTTTTTAATGCTAATTTCTTAAAAATTTTTCCAGGAAAAAACGAAGAAAGATATTGTTCTATTTTCCTCTTTGTGGGAGGGGGTGTTTTGTGAGTTTCCATAATCACTAAAGGAACCTTTGGCCTATAATGTTTTTTTAACTGTCCAGGACTGAGCGAAGAAGAAGAAAAGCGCACAGTCCAATCTTTTTGGTCTAAGTTTTGTAACCACTTCTGTAAATCCTCTTTAGAAATAAGCCCTGGCCTTAAAATATTTAGAACTTTATTATTAAAATCAGGTTCCAACACGGTAGATTCAATTCCACCTTTGCATTCCCCTCCATCCAAAACAGGAACAGCTCCTTTAAATATGTCCTGAACATGCTCCGCTCTAGTGGGACTTAGCCGACCAAATAAATTAGCACTAGGAGCACAAAGGGCTGTGGTTTTTTTTATTAACTCCAAGGTGATAGGATGCTGAGGCACCCTTAAACCCACTTTATGTCCCGCCGTAATAAGGGGATGCACTTTTTTAGTTTTACTCAAAATAAAAGTAAGAGGCCCTGGAGAAAAATAGGCCATCATTTTATCCAACAAAGGATGACTCACATTATGAAATTCTCTCATTTGTCTTGTGTCTTTACAATGAACAATTAAGGGATTAAAAAGAGGACGTTTTTTTATACGAAAGATTTTTTTTAAAGCCACCTCACTAAATACAGAACCAGCTAAACCATATACTGTTTCTGTAGGGATAGCGACCACTCCCCTTTCCTGGATAATACAACAAGCTTTATTAAGAGAAACACATCTGAATTTCATTGTTTCATCATTCCTCTTTTGATTTTTATAAATTTTGAAATTCTTCCAAGGAAGTCAGCTAACTAAATTCCCGCTTTCGCGGGACTGAAAGCCACCAAAGTAGCTTTCAGTTGTATTAGCCTTCTAGGGCCACAATGCAACTAAATTCTCGCTTCCGCGGGAATCAAACTAGATGGGCCCCTTTCATTTTCTTTAAAAATTTATATAATTGAGTGAACAACATGGTCAAAATAAAAAAGACACATAAAACCAGTAAAACGACAGAAACCAATTTCAAATTAGCGACAATAGCTTCGCCATAAATAGAAATAATAAATACTTGAGAAGGAACTACCAGTAAAGCCACTCCTCCATTAATAAGAACAAATTTATGAATGGGAATACGGACCACCCCACAGGTGAGATAACCGATAAACCGCAACCCAGGAGTAAAACGCAATATACCTAAAACAAAAGCCCCATACCGGGATACCCATATATCTATTTTTTCTTTTCTTTTTTTGGAAAAAAATCTTTTAATTATAGGATGGTTAATGATGTTATCCCTAAAAATAAAACCCAGCATATAAACCAACAAATCACTTAAAAATACAGCAAGAAAACATACTAAAGCTGTAGTAAAAGGCTGAACAGGACTTTGCCCACTCTCCACAGCGAAAGGAGGGGGAGGGTACAACTCCGGATGGGCTCCCATATAGGTCACCAGGGCCGCCGAAATAATCACCACCTCTTCTGAAATAGGCACACCAAAAGTCGTTAAGGTCATTAAAAGAATAATAATACTGTAAAAAACCCAGGGATCATACGCAAAGGTGGTTAGAAAACTTAATAAAGATTGTTCAATATTTTCAAACATAACTCTGTCACTATGTTATTTTTCTTGTTATACTGATCTTAACTTTGAAAGACTTATTTATAAATGAGCACGAAGAGCAAACATTTCATCTTGAATAAGAGGAAAAGTCAAATCGTAAAAAAGATAACCGATCCTGTTTGAAAATTCCAGTGTTAAACTGGCCCCTGTACCCAGGAAGGAAAAAAACCGAAAAGGGACGGAAAAACTTGTCCTGGTGGAAAAGAGGATAATACCCGCTAGATATAAAGTGGAGATATTAAAATATGAACCCATTTTTATTTTCTTCTATTGAAGGTAACGGTCAATGTTTGGATGGGGGAGCTATGTTTGGCAATGCTCCACGGGTTCTTTGGTCTCGTTGGCAAAACCCGGATTCCGAGGGCCGTATTCAACTCTCCTGTCGCAGCCTTCTTATTGAAATGGGAGAAATTAAAATTTTATGTGAAACAGGTATAGGGGCCTTTTTTGAACCAAAACTAGCTGAACGATATGGCGTACAAAATAAAGACAGCCACGAGTTACTGAAAAATCTATCCACTCTGGGAATGACAGAGGAAGATATTGATTATGTGATTTTATCACATTTACATTTTGATCATGCAGGAGGACTACTCCCCGCTTACTCGGAAATAAAAAAAGGGAACACAGATCTTTGTTTTCCTAAAGCTCTTTACATCGTAGGAAAACAAGCTTTTGACCGGGCTTGCCAACCTCATTTAAGAGACCGGGCTTCTTTTATCCCTGGCTTAACAGATAAGCTTAAACAAAGTGGTCGGTTGATAATTGTTGAAACTAATAAACCATCTGGTATTTTAGAAAACCATTTACACCCATCGGGTTTTGAATTTTCCGATCGTTTTTCTTCCCTCCCAAGGGAAGAACAAATCCGAAGGATGCCAATTCTTGACCGGTTCGGTCTATCTTTTATATTCACCGATGGTCACACTCCCGGGCAAATGCACACTATATTCCAGAACGAAAAAGGGCAAAAAATTTTTTTTGCCGGGGACCTTATTCCCGGCAGAGCTTGGGTGCATCTCCCCATCACTATGGGTTATGACCGCTGGCCGGAAAAACTGATAGAGGAAAAACAAGCTATATATCAGAAGGCAGAAGAGGAAAACTGGCTTATTTTTTTCACACATGACAAAGAAACAGCTTGTGCAAGGATCAGAAAAAACCAAAAAGGCCACTACGAGTCCTATAATGAACATTCTTTTTTACAACGAAACAACTTACATGTTCTATAGAGTTATTAGTCGGCCATTGAAATAGTCCTAACCCTCGAAAGATCTGTCATTCCTGTACGTGTTCACTAATTCGCTGACAGAATCACTTCTTCACTCTTTCACAAGAGTTATTCATTTGCCGAGGTGTTTTCTGATTCAAACCCTGATGAGGTCTAAACTCATTATAGTATATCAAATACTGCTCCAATTCATCCTTGAACTCCTCTATCGTCTCAAATACACTCCCCTCTATTAAATCCTCATTTAAACTCCTCCAAAATCTCTCCACCTTCCCATTCGTCTGTGGCCTATACGGCCTTGTATATCTATGCCTTACCCCCAACTCCAACAACATCCTCTCAAACGGATGCGATAACTGATTATTACGAGAAGAAAACTCTGAACCATTATCACTCATAACCTCCTTAAACTCCATCTTATACTTCTTGCTCAATACATTAAAAATCTTTAAACACGAAAACATCACCGTAAGACTCTTTATATCCTCCACCACTTCAGCCCAAGCTATCCTCGTGCAATCATCTATAACACACACCAAATAGTACCTCTTACCCCCTGACTTCACTATCATGTCCTTACCCAAATGATGGCAGTCTATGTGACCTAACTCCCCCGCCTTCTCCTTTATTATCTTGCGCTTATTCTCTATCATCTTCGGCTTCAACTTATTTACCCCCTTCCTCCTGAATATACGATATACCGTACTAGCCGATATCGGAACCTCTCCCCTTTGCTTAAGAAGAGGGTTTAGTATATGACACATCTCGTATCTATTAACACCATTTTCCCTGTGTTTTAGCACCTCCTGCTCAATATAGCTATTATTATCCCCCCTTCTTAACCTCCATCTAGGACCTCTCTTACGAGGAACAAGACTCCCCTCTGTAGGATGACTTAAATAGCGATGATAGTATTTTAAAAAAGTCTGACGATTAGTTTTATGGAATTTGTAAAAATCACTTACAAATCGAAACTTTGGATGTTTCTTCCTCTTTACTAACTCATAGTCTTTTATCATATACTGCCACTTACTAATATAGTTCCTGTATAGGGTCTTATCTTGTGTGTTATCCCTCATAACTCGCCTCCTTATCTTGGGTTATTTAGAGCTTTCTAACGCTCCCTTATAAACTCAATTTTGTCAGCGAATTTGTGAACATTTACAATTCCCGTAAAAGCAGGAATCTAATAACTCAGGAAGCGCTGTCTTTTGTCTTTACTAAGTGTTTTAAAAGATGAGAACAAGCATTCTCCAGTAAAGAAATAACATGAGCAAAACTTCGGGATTCCCCATAATAGGGATCGGGAATAAAATCACCATTTTTTAATGTGCAAAAGTCCGCCATTTTAATAATTTTCTTCTTATACTCTTCTGTTGTTGCTAAAGACATAACATCTTCGTAATTAGAGTTATCCATTGTAATAATCCAATCCCACTGTTCAAAGTCCTCCACCTCAAAAGAGCGGCTGATGCTGGTGATACTGTAACCCTTTGTTTCCGCTTGTTTTTTCATTCTGGGGTCAGCCGGACGACCGGCATGATGTCGAGAAGTACCCGCAGAATCACAAATGATCTGATCCGACCGGCCAGCCTGTTCAACCATTTTATTCATAATAGCTTCTGCAGTAGGGGAGCGACAAATATTTCCAAAACAGACAAATAAAAGTTTCATATACCCAAGCCTCTCCATGATGAGATTAACACAACTCTATAAGTTTAGCCTGACCATGATTATATTCCGGCTAGCCATAACGATATTATAACATAATTCTATACCGAACCGGTATAAATCCATAATTTACAAATCACATATTATCATAGTCCACTTCCACTAATAGGGACTCCGGTTTAGCCTGACAAGTGAGAATTTCATGATTTTTCAGGTTTTCGTCTTCTAAAATACCTCTTTCTTCCTGACGGATCCGGCCTGTATTTAAAACAGCTAGACAGGACATACAAGAACCGGAAAGACAAGAAAAAGGAGGAGAATATCCAGCAGATAGTAGTTGTTCCAATATAGGAATATCTGCTTGAGCCGAAATTTCAATAAGCTCTTCATTAATACAGGCTCTAATGACTTGCGGCTTTGCTTTTTCACTCTCTCCTTTTTTTCCCGAAAGCAACACTTCTGGTTCCGTTATGGAATCATTCGTAAAATCATTTTCCTGTTTTGGTTTGTCTTCTTCTGTAGAAAGTGGTTTTATAGATGCCCTCTCCGATTCTTCTTTTAAAGACCCCTCTTTCAGAGGTTTTATTATATGATCCTTTCTCAAAGTGCCTGATATTTGGGAAGAAGTGGAAAAAAAACTTTCTTTTCGAATATTGACTCGTTTTACTTGCTTATGTATTAAAAAATCCTGCACTGTTTGCATAAAACCCAAAGGGCCACATAAATAATAGAGATAGTGAGGGTTGGTTATTTCCTTATCAGCAAAATATTTTTCCAAATGTTCTGTTTTAAGTCTGCCATAAATATCGCCGCCCGCGGTTTTTGACTGGCTTAAAACATGGATAATATTAAATCTCTCCTGGTAACGAGACACTAAATCCTGAAGTTCCTTATAATAAATAATGCAAGTCTCCTCTTTATTGGCATAAAACAAGCTGACCTTATTATGAGGATCACTAAGAAGAGTGGTTTTGATAATAGAGAACAAAGGAGTAATGCCGCTTCCTCCTGCAAAAAGAAAATAGTGTTTTGGTTTTAGATCTGTTGGAGGTTTAAAAAAGCGACCGGCGGGTTTCCGGGAAAGAAGAGTGTCTCCTGTTTTTAAAAAATCTATCATATAGTTAGAAACCACTCCGTCTTTGACCCTTTTAACTGTTGTTTTTAAATCCTCATTTAAAAGCGGACAAGACGATAGAGAATAACTTCTTAAAAATTTTTCTTCTTTAATTTGAAATTCAAAAGTAAGAAATTGAGCGGGAGTGTAATAAAATAACTCTTTGTGCTCTTTGGGAACTTCAAATACAAAAGAAACACTATCTGTTGTCTCTTGTATTCTTTGCTTTATCTTTATAGGATAAAATCGCAAAGATGGCCTTAGTAAGAGAGCTTTTTTTTTCATAATTTCACACCATTTCTATACAGGTTCGTATCAATAGAACTTAAAAGTGCCACTCCATTTCTTTTAACCATTTTACGGGCGACATAAGAGAAACGGTTTTATCAGAATGAAACCCCACTTTTAGCTGCCCTCCCGGCATTTCCACAAGCATAAAATCCATAAGGGAAAAAGCCTGTCTGTGTATCTGTGCCACGGCTAAAGCACCCGTTCCACAAGCGGAAGTAAAATCTTCCACACCCCTTTCAAAAGTACGAGCAAATAACCGACCTTCCTCCTCTGAACAGCAGTAAAAAGAAACATTCATTCCATTTTTGTGGTGGGTGGTTTTTCTTCTTAAAACTCTTGCCAACTCTTTTCTCACCGTCCACTCTTTTGCTTCTGACCATTTTGTCAGCTTAATTACAGCATGAGGCACAGAGCTATTTATAAACATATAAGATATAGTTTTACTATTAAAATCCATCTTAAAAGGCCCCTCAATACTCTCATTTTGTTTAAGAAAAATACGGGCCTTTTCCCGCACTAAATCCCCTTTTATTTTCTGAGCCAAAGTTTCAAATGTAACTGAGGAACGATCCGCCGGCACTACCCCTTTTTTAAAAGCATACTCTGTCACACAACAAGCAGCATTGCCACACATTTCAGCAGAAGAACCATCAGCATTATAAAATAACCACTTAAGGTCACAGGTGCGGGAAGGGACCAAAACCACTAAACCATCCCCTGTATCAGAGGTATCTTCTCTTTGACAAATTTTTCGAGCCACCTCGGGCCAATCTTTATCCACAAAGTCAGGAAAAAAAGAAGGAGACAAATAAGTAATCCAAAAACTGTTTCCAGCTCCACTCATTTTAGTCCATATTATTTTTTGACAGGTGTCCATTTTTCCTTCACTCCTATACTAATCTGTTCGATATACATCAAAAAAGCTTTAAATCGGCAATAAAAATTCCTTAAAGATTTAATTTTTCTCAACATTAATCCGATTAAATAAAAGTGGAAAACCTTTTTTTATACCAAATTCTTGTTTATGTTTTCCGATCCTCTCTTTTCCCAGGAAAAAGAGAGAAAAAGGGGGCTATGAAGGTTCTCCCTTTTTTCCTAACCGGTTCGGTATAAAGGATGATAAAAAATGAAGAACTTAAAAACTTTTACATCTTCTGTTATAGGTTTTATCCTAGCTGTTATGTTTCATAACTGCGCCCCTATGGCTGAATCAGGCAGTTTTCAAAATCCCAGTATAAACATATCTAATTCTGAAACACCCAAAGCCAGTACAAATGGAGATGGGAGCACTACTAGCAATGGAGGAAATGACGACGACGGAGGAAGCGATGGTGACGGTGACGGAGGAAATGACAACGACGGAGGAAGCGATGGTGACGGAGGAGATGACGACGATGGAGATGATAATAAAAAACCAAAAGGACCGGAATTTACAGGTACGGAAAGTGAAGAAACAGGAAAAACACCTATCACTAGGGGGTTATATTAAATTATTGAGGATAGGGAAATTTTTTAAAGTGCTCCATCTTAATGGTTCTTGCAGGAGAGTCCATCTGATTTATTAAATAACTAATTGTTTTTTTAGCTTTGTTTTTAGCGGTAATACAAACATCAAACAAATTATCCCCTTCGGATGTAATTTTAATATTGAGTTTATCGGGAATTAAAATAAAAGTAACAGAGTACTTAGATCGGTTTTGAAATTCATTTTTTTCTAAGATCACAGCAATCGGTGCGCTTTTATCTAATAAAGGGCTTAGTTCCAAAGCTTGTTGATATACAAAAGCTTTTTCCTCGCCAGAGGGTTCTAATAAAACCGTTTTCTTTTTATCTTTCATCCTATATTAAATGTGGTTACTTAGCCCCATTTTGTCAAGCTCCCCTTTATTTTAAACCGAGAAACAGAAATCAAAGTGACAATATCCTCTATTTTTGATAAGGTACTATATAAAAATTATACAAAAAAACAAATCTTATATACATAGTGTAAGTGAATATACCGGAGTTATACCAATCCTGCTTGAAAATTCTGAATTTAAAGGCTTGGCTGCCCCGGTGGAAAGAACTGAAAAGTTAAGGAAAATAATACCCAAGGGATAACAAAATGGCTATGATTACCGAAAACCAGGTGTGTTTATCAGAGAGTTGGAAAACCCGTTTATTGTCCGAATTTCAACAACCTTATATGCAGGATTTAAAAGCCTTTTTAGTGCAAGAAATAAAACTAAAAAAATGTATTTATCCTCGACCAGAAGAGTATTTTTCCGCTTTTGATGCAGTTGCTTTTGAAGATGTCAAAGTGGTTATTTTAGGCCAGGATCCCTACCACGGTCCTCGTCAGGCGCATGGCCTTTGCTTTTCTGTTCGACCTTCTGTTCCCGCCCCTCCCTCTTTAGTCAACATTTTCAAAGAATTACAGTCCGACATAGGTATTGTTAAACCCCCGCACGGGTGTTTAAATTATTGGGCAAAACAAGGAGTTTTACTTCTCAATTCCACTTTGACAGTGGAGGCGGGCAAAGCCGGTTCTCATCAAAATAAAGGGTGGGAGTTTTTTACAGACAAAGTTATACACTTATTAAACGAAGAAAGGGAGCATTTGGTATTCATGCTATGGGGCAGTTTTGCTCAAAAAAAAGGCTATTTCATTAATCAAGAAAAGCATCTGGTATTAAAAGCCCCACACCCTTCTCCTTTTTCCGCTGATCGGGGTTTTTTTGGCTGCGCTCATTTTTCCAAAGCCAATACTTATTTAAAAGAGCATGGGAAAGAGGTAATTGACTGGAGTCTGCCGAATTAAGGAGTATCACACTCTTTAGCCTTAGGCTTTTCACAATCCACAACTTCTGCACTACCAAAAGCTAACTGTTCTTTCTGCCTTCTCAAGCATTGATTGTACTGGTTCATCTGAATCTGGGTTTTTGCTGTACAGGATATTTTTTTATTAGCTTTTACCTCATTAACCCTGTTCACACCTTGAATAGCTAAAGTTCCAAGGCTTCCTGTAGTGGCCACTAAGCCCGTAAGTATAAATGCTGTCATTTTCTACTCCTTTTTTAATTATAAAATGCTTTCTTACTAGATCGGCTTAATATTCAAAAAACTATAGGCTATATTATCGGTTAACGGATGGGCTATCTGATTCTTTTTGTTCTACTTTATTAGAAAATCCCATACCAGGTAAAGCCACTTTTTCTTCTTCCTCTTCTTCTTCAAAAACCAACTTCCATTTTCTATAAGCACTAAGTCCCGTACCGGCTGGTATAAGACGACCCATAACAATATTTTCTTTTAAGCCCGCTAAATTATCTCTCTTGGATTGAACCGCCGCCTCGGTAAGCACTTTTGTTGTTTCTTGGAAAGAAGCAGCTGAAATCCAGCTGTCCGTACTAAGAGACATACGGGTAATACCCATAAGAAGACGCTTAAACTGAGCTGGTTTTCCTCCGGCTTTTACTATCTGTTCGTTCACATGCCGTACTTCCACTTTTTCCACATGTTCTCCAACGAGGTATTTTGTGTCTCCTGAATCCACTATCTCCACTTTTCTGAGCATCTGACTGACAATCACTTCAATATGTTTGTCGTTAATGACCACACCCTGCAAACGATACACAGATTGTATCTCATCTACTAAATAAGAAGAAAGAGCCTGACTACCAGAGATGTGTAAAATATCATGAGGGTCACTGGGACCATCCATGATGGTTTCTCCCGCTTTAATATACTCCCCTTCCCGAACGGCTATATGCTTCCCTTTTGGAATTAAATATTCTTTTTGTTCATCATCTTTAGATGTGACGATCACTCTTTGTTTTCCTTTTAAATCTTTTCCAAAACTCACTGTTCCATTGACCTCACAAATAATAGCCGCTTCTTTTGGTTTTCTAGCTTCAAACAATTCAGCCACCCGAGGCAAACCACCTGTAATATCTTTCGTTTTTGTGGATTTTTTATGAATTTTTGCAATCATATCCCCCGCTTGAATCGTATCCCCATCGGCCACAAGCAAATGAGCCCCCACAGGTATAGTATAGGACACAGGAGTATTACGACCAGGAACAAAGATAGGGCTTCCATCTTTATCCACAATAGCCACAGTTGGTTTTTGATCCGAAGACTTGCTTTTGATAATCACCTTGGTAGCAAAACCGGTCACGGGATCTATCTGCTCACTCATAGATACCCCTTCTTCAATAGCAATAAACTTAACCTGACCAGATCCATCCGCCACAATAATATCAGAGTAAGGATCCCACTCCGCAAGTAAGTTCCCTTTCTTAACCTGATCCCCTTCTTTTACGCTTAAAACAGAACCATAGGGCACAGTTAATTTTTCTTTTTCACGACCCGCCTCATCTTCAATAATTAACTCTCCACCTCGATTCATCACTGCCCATTTTTTATTTTTATTCTCAACAAAAATAATATTGTTAAACTTAGCCCTTCCATCATGATGGGCTGTATGCACGGACTGCTCTACCGAACGGGAGGCGGTCCCTCCTGTGTGGAAGGTTTTCATAGTAAGTTGAGTACCAGGCTCACCAATAGATTGAGCGGCGATCACTCCAACCGGCTCACCTAAGTTAACTGTTTTACCACGAGCCAGATCACGGCCATAACATTTGATACAAATTCCTCTATGAGCCTGGCAGGTTAAAGCGGAACGAATTTTGATACTGGTAATACCAGCCTTTTCCATTCGGGATAAAACATTTTCATCTATTTCCTGACCCGCTTCCACTAACATCTCTCCACTATCGTGGTTTCTGATATTCTCAAATGAGATTCTACCTAATATACGATCTCCTAGAGATTGCTCCATACCTCCTGCCTCTACAGGGGCACGCACTTCCACATACTCATCAGACCTACAATCCACTTCTGTAATCACCACATCCTGAGCCACATCCACTAACTTACGAGTTAAGTAACCAGAGTTAGCCGTCTTTAATGCTGTATCCGCTAAGCCCTTACGCGCTCCATGAGTGGAAATAAAATATTGTAAAACTGTTAATCCTTCACGAAAGTTAGCCGTAATAGGTGTTTCAATAATCTCCTGAGAAGGCTTTGCCATTAAACCCCGCATACCAGCCAACTGGCGAATCTGAGCCGCTGAACCTCTTGCCCCGGAGTCCGCCATAATAAAAATAGAGTTAAAACTATCCGACTCCACTTTTGTTCCATCTTTTAAAGTAAATGTTTCCTTTTCCAAATTGCCCATCATCTCCTTAGCTACCCGATCTCCACAATGAGTCCATATATCCACAACTTTATTATACCTTTCACTATCCGTAATAAGACCTTCATCGTACTGCGCCCGAATCTCCTCTACTTTCTGACGAGCTTGCTTCAACAAAGTGTCTTTAGACTTAGGAATCACCAAATCATCTAAACAGATAGAAATACCGGCTATAGTAGAATATTTAAAACCATAGTTCTTTAAGGCATCCGCCAGCAAAACCGTTTTCTTCCCGCCACATAAACGAAAAGTTTTATCAATCAAATCCGCTAAAGCTTTCTTATTCATCAACTTATTGTAATCCTCAAGTGGCACTTGATGAGGAATAGCATCACTTAGTAGAGCACGCCCTACGGAAATATCCACCAGCTTATTTTTTATACGGCATTTAATAGCCGCTTGTAGATCCACATACCCATTTTCATAAGCATAGATCACATCTTGCACACTGCCAAAAATCTTACCTTCTCCCTTAGCCCCCGGGCGAATACGGGTCATCCAATAAATACCTAATACAATATCCTGAGTGGGATTAATAATGGGCTTACCATTGGCAGGACTTAAAATATTATTGGTGGACATAATTAAAACACGGACCTCCACCTGGGCCTCCACAGACAAAGGAACATGGGCTGCCATCTGGTCTCCATCAAAATCCGCATTAAAAGCGGTACACACCAAAGGATGGAGTTGAATCGCGTTACCTTCATGCAAAACAGGTTCAAAAGCTTGAATACCAAGACGATGCAAAGTGGGAGCCCGGTTGAGTAAAACAGGATGCTCTTTCACCACCTCAGACAAAATATCCCATACCTCTACACTTTCCTGATCCACCATTTTTTTTGCTTGTTTTACGACTGTTAAACCCTTTTCGTGTAATCTGTTATAGACAAAAGGTTTAAACAATTCCAAAGCCATCTTTTTAGGTAAGCCACATTGGTGCAATCGTAGCTCTGGCCCCACCACGATCACCGATCGTCCCGAGTAATCCACCCTTTTCCCAAGGAGATTTTGTCGGAAACGACCTTGTTTTCCCTTCAGCATATCACTTAAAGAACGCAAAGGTCTTTTATTAGCACTGGTAAATGTTTTGCCTCCTCGGCCATTATCTAAAAGAGAATCCACAGCCTCTTGAAGCATTCTTTTTTCATTTCGAATAATAACTTCCGGAGCATTTAATTCTTGAAGCTTTTTTAAACGATTATTCCGGTTAATCACACGACGATAGAGATCGTTTAAGTCGGAAGCGGCAAATCGCCCGCCATCTAAAGGAACCAAAGGCCGAAGATCAGGAGGAATCACAGGAAGGACAGACATCATCATCCATTCCGGTCTGTTCTTGGAATGTAAAAAAGTTTCCACCACTTTTAATTGCTTTGTCAGTTTTTTACTGAGAGTGATTAATTGCGTTTCTTTTAATTCCCGACGAATTTTTCTGGATAAAAATGCCAAATCCAGATCTTTTAACAAATCACGAATAGCCTCACCCCCTATAGAAGCTGTAAAATGAGGACCGTACTTTAATTGAGCTGCTTGATATTCCGCTTCAGATAAAAGCTGACCTTTATGTAAGTCTGTTTCTTTAGGGTCTAAGACCACATAAGATTCACAATAAAGAACCCGCTCCACTTCTTTAAAATTCATATCCAACAATATCCCAATCCGGCTGGGTAGAGAACGCAGCATCCATACATGAGCCACAGGAGCAGCCAGTTGAATATGCCCCATACGCTCCCTTCTCACTTTAGACCTGGTCACCTCCACACCACATTTTTCACACACAACGCCACGATACTTCATTCCTTTGTATTTTCCACATAAACACTCATAGTCCCTAACTGGTCCAAAAATTTTAGCGCAAAATAAGCCTTCCCGCTCCGGTTTAAAAGTCCGATAGTTTATAGTTTCCGGTTTTCTGACTTCTCCATAACTCCAGGACTGTATAACTTCCGGCGAAGCCAAAGAAACTCTAACACTATTAAAAGCTAATGGATCTTTTGGCTTATCAAAAAAATTTAGTAAATCTCTCACTTTTCACTCCCTTTTTAGATCCATTGGATCTGATTTTTCTGTCACTTTTTAGTTCTTTATTGATTCTAGTTCTGGTTTGCCGCCAGTTTTTGGAGCTTCTGTCAAAAACTCTGATTCTATCATCTCCACATTTAAACCTAGACCCTGTAACTCCTTAATTAAAACATTAAAAGACTCTGGAATCCCTGGTTCTAAAATATTTTCTCCTTTAACAATACTTTCGTACATTCTTCTTCGCCCGGCCACATCATCCGATTTCACTGTTAAAAACTCCTGAAGACAATAAGCCGCTCCGTAAGCTTCGATAGCCCATACCTCCATTTCCCCTAAACGTTGGCCTCCGAACTGCGCCTTCCCTCCTAAGGGCTGCTGAGATACCAACGAGTACGGTCCAATAGAACGAGCATGAATTTTTTCTTCCACCAGGTGATGTAATTTTAGCATATACATCACTCCCACAGTAACCGGTCTCTGAAAAGGCTCTCCTGTTCTACCATCAAACAACACTGTCTGGCCGGAACGAGGCAGATCGGTGGCCGTTAATAGATCCTTAACATCTTTTTCCTTTGCTCCATCAAAAACAGGAGTGGCAATAAAAACACCCTCTCTCATTCCCTGAACCATCTTTTTTAAAGAGGTTTCATCTCCTTTTTTTATTCTATTTGTAATATCCTTATTCCCTTTGTAAAAATCCAACAAAGCGGTTTTAGTGTGATCAGCATTAAACTGATCAATATAATCCTGAAGTTGCCGACCTAAAGCATAAGCCGCCCAACCCAAGTGCGTTTCCAAAATTTGTCCTATATTCATACGAGAAGGCACTCCCAAAGGATTGAGCACCATATCAACCGGAGTGCCATCGGCCATGTAAGGCATGCTCTCCTCTGGCAAAACATGAGATATAACCCCTTTGTTTCCATGACGACCGGCAAATTTATCTCCCACTTGTAGTTTTCTCTTAACAGCCACATACACCTTTACCATTTTAATCACACCAGGGGGCATCTCATCTCCCTTGGAAAGACGCTCCACTCTATCTTGAAAAACCATTTCCACCGCCGATAACCGATTTCTAGCTGCCTCCACTAATTGGGAAACAGCCTCTGCAACCGCATCCTCCTTCAAAGGTATATAAGCCAACAGAGGGAAAGGAATTTTATCCACATCCTGACTTTCAATAATATGCCCTTTAGGGAGCAGTTCCTCTGAACCATCATCACTCAGCAGAACATCCACTGTCTTAGCCCCAACCAAGATCTCTCTGATCTGATCAATGGTGTTGTTTTGAATAACATTTTTCTCAATTTCAAAATCTTTTTTCAGTTTTTCCCTTTTTTCATGAAGAATTTCAGCTAGTCGTTCATTTTTATCCATAGGGTCCCGACTATAAATTTGTGTATTGATAACCGTTCCATACACACCGGATGGGGCCCGAAGAGAGGTGTCACGCACTTCTCCTGCTTTTTCACCAAAAATAGCTAACAGGAGTTTTTTTTCAGGGGAAACCTGTGATTCCCCCTTAGGGGTAATCTTTCCAACTAAAATATCTCCTGGTTTGACCTTAGCTCCAATACGAATAATGCCCGAACTATCCAAGTCCTTTAAAGCCTCTCCCCCCACATTAGCAATATCAGAAGTGATTTCCTCCTGTCCCAACTTAGTGTCTCTGGCCACACATTCAAATTCCTCAATATGAATAGAGGTATATACATCTTCCTTTATCAGTCGTTCGGATATGAGAATAGAATCCTCAAAATTATATCCCGCCCAAGGTGTAAAGGCGACTAGAATATTTTGACCTAAAGCTAACTCCCCTTTATCGGTGGAAGGACCATCGGCAATGACATCTCCTTTTCGAACATGATCCCCTAATTGAACAATCGGCTTTTGATTAAAACAGGTGTTTTGATTTGTTTTTTGATATTTAACCAAGTTATAAATATCCACCGAGGCACCCAATTTTCCTCTTTTATGAAAAAGACGCACAACAATCTGGCTGGCATCCACTTCTTCCACCACCCCATCGGCTTTACAAACCACACTAGTTACGGAATCCCTGGCCACTAAACCTTCCACACCGGTCCCCACCAAAGGAGCACTTGCCCTCATTAAAGGAACCGCCTGCCTTTGCATATTAGATCCCATTAAAGCTCTATTGGCATCATCATGCTCCAAGAAAGGAATTAAAGAAGAGGCAATGGATACTAGCTGACTGGGAGAAACATCCATTAAAGACACTTCTTCTTTCTTTACTACTTTATACTCCCCATCCATACGAACCGTCACATTTTGCCCCTTGGGCACCTCATTAAAATAAGGATCCGCTTGGGCTATACAATGCTTTTGTTCTTCCAGGGCAGAAACATAATTTACTTTATCAGTAACTTTATTCCCTTTGACCTCACAGTAGGGAGTTTCAATAAAACCATATTTGTTAATTCTGGCAAAGGTAGCCAATGAGGCAATTAAACCTATATTGGGGCCTTCGGGTGTTTCAATAGGACATATCCGGCCATAGTGAGTAGGGTGTACATCTCTCACTTCAAAGCCAGCACGATCACGAGTTAAACCACCAGGGCCTAAAGCAGATAAACGACGCTTATGTGTAATTTCAGATAAAGGGTTGGTCTGATCCATAAATTGAGAAAGCTGACTGGAACCAAAAAACTCCTTTATAACGGCGGAAACCGACTTAGCATTAATGAGATCATGAGGCATCATTGTATCCAGGTCCTTCATGCTCATTCTTTCCCGAATCACTCTTTCCATTCTGACCAGGCCAATACGATATTGATTTTCCACTAACTCCCCAACAGAACGCACACGACGATTTCCTAGATGGTCAATATCATCCACCTGCCCTTTGCCATTTTTCAAATCAATTAAAGTGTGAACAACATTTAAAATATCCGCATTATTTAAAATACCTGAATTATTTTTTTTCTCCGATGCCGACATGTAAAACCGATGATTCATCTTCAATCTACCTACTTCTCCTAAATCATAAGTTTCAGGATCAAAAAAGAGACGACTAAAGAAGTTTTCCGCCGCTTCCATAGTGGGAGGTTCTCCTGGCCGCATCCGTTTATAAATATCCAATAAAGCCTCTTCTTTATTGGAAACTTTGTCCAATAATAGAGTATTACAAAGGTACGCACCCACGGCAAAACCATCAAAAAAGATCAGATGAAATTGGGAGAGGCCATTAGCTCTGGCTTTTTCAAAAATTTCCTCCGTCATAGCTTGATTGGTATCCGCAATAATCTCCCCTGTTTTAGCATTAAAAATGGGTTTAGCTATCACTGTCCCATTCAAATCCGCCGGGGTGAGTTCCACTTTTTTCACATGGGCAGATAATACTTTTTTAATCACCAGACGGGTAATTCTACGACCTGCTTTAACAATAATATCTCCTTTAGGGTCTTTAATATCAGAAGGGGCTTTCTGGCCGGCCATTTTTTCAATATCAATCGGGCGAAAGATTTTTCCATCAGGTGATACAGAGACCAAAGAAAGATCATAGAAATATTCTAGAATTTCTTCTTCCGTGTAATTTAAAGCTTTTAAAAAAGTAGTAGCGGGAAATTTACGACGGCGATCAATACGCGCATAGATTAAATCCTTATGATCAAACTCAAAGTCCAACCAGGAACCACGATAAGGAATAATCCGTGCCGAGTAAATGAGTTTTCCCGTGGTATTGGACCGGCCTCCATCGTGATCAAAAAAGACCCCTGGAGAACGATGCAGCTGAGAAACAATCACTCTCTCTGTTCCATTGATAATAAAAGATCCACTGTCCGTCATTAGAGGGACTTCTCCTAAAAACACCTCTTGTTCCTTAACATCTCTAATGGTCTTCTCACCTGTACCTTCCTGAACATCAAATACAATTAACCGAAGTAAAACCCTTAACGGAGCGGCATAGCTTATTTTTCTTTGGCGGCATTCATCAATATCATAGACAGGATATTGTAAGGTATATTTAACAAATTCCATGCGGACGACACCCTTATAGTCCTCAATGGGGAATATAGATTTAAAAACCGCCTGAAGGCCCCTATTTTGTCTTTTATCGGGATCTACATCTTTTTGTAAAAAATTTTCATAAGAATATTTTTGCAGTTCTATTAAATTGGGAACATCTACAGCATTGGCAACACGACCAAAACTTTTCCTCAATCGAATATTAGATGCTGTTATAGAAATTTTAGACATCTTACTGCACTTCTACCTTAGCCCCTGCTTTTTCCAAAGCCGCTTTCATTTTATCCGCTTCTTCTTTGGAAACTTGCTCTTTTATCAACTTAGGAGCTCCATCCACCAGATCTTTTGCCTCTTTTAACCCCAGACCTGTTAAACTACGCACTTCTTTAATAACCGCAATTTTATTGCTGCCTACACCCGCTAAAGTGACATTAAACTCGGTTTTTTCCTCTTCTGCCGCTGCGGCTCCCGCGACGGGGGCGGCTGCTGCCGCCACGACCGGTGCCGAAGCACTGACACCCCATTTTTCCTCAAGCTCTTTAATTAAGCCTGCCACCTCAATAACCGGCATTTGAGATAAGTGGTCAATCAATTGTTCTTTTGTTATTGTCATTTTATTTCCTCCCCGTTTCTGTTGTCATAACTATTTCTCTTGTTATTGTCATTTTATTTCTTCCGATATAATGTTTTTTTAACATACTTTTATAAATCCAAAGGCTTAATGAAGCCTCAGTAAGCCCCATCATTAGGGCCAACCCTCCCGTTCTCGACGCTCCTTCTCCCTCTTCTTAACAAGACGGCAGATGTTTTCTTCCTCTTCTTTTAACTCTTTAAAACATCGTTCCGAGCAATTTTCTCTACATTCTTCAGTATCACATTTTTGTACTCTATTACACTTCTCCTCACAGGGTTTTAATGGGTCTCCAATATACCAAGGAGGAATACATCCAGGCCTTTTCCCACACCCAACTAACAGAATAAACAAAATAAATATAAAGTACTTACTCAGGTGAAAGTAATTCCACTGCCCACTCATCCAAAACTTCCCCTCTTAACTTTTTCTTTATTTGTACATCTGCAACATAAATAATCAAGGGATTTACACCTGTCCTAATAAAATAATAGGCTAAAAAATCATAAATATTTCTCTCCGTAGGAGGACATGTTTTACCTAAACAATAAGTATTATAATAATACATTAATTTCCTCTCTTTAGAATGCGCTATACCTATAACATGTCCCAACTCGTGCATAGCTGTATTAAGTAACAACTGCCCCTCTATTGTGATAAGGTCCTAAAGATGTACTGAAAGGAGTCTCTTTATCAAAATCTATTACCATATAATCTATATCATAAGACAAGCGTAGCCAATCAAAGAGTTCTTTATAATTAGTGATTCCTACTCTTTTTTTATTTGAAGCATAAAAAAGAGAATGCTCATAGTCTGCACTATTCAAACGGTTCCTACTGACATAGACATCAGGTTCTATTCCTCTGCTTTTACAATTACTATAAACATTAAATAAATTAAAGAATAAAGAAGCAAAGTTTCTTCTCCCTTCCCGATCAGTATATGGATATATATATTTTCTATAGAAACTTTTAACTGCTACCTCCCACATATCAGCAGCTTCTTTTATTACTTCAAACCAACCGGAAGGTAGATTCCTATCAACACACACCTTTAAAGGGAACTCACTCGATGGCCATTCAAATAAAACGACTTCTTTAAAACCTTCTTTATTTTTACTTAACTTCTCATAACTGTACTTTGTATAAAAAGCACTAAAAGCTCCGTTACTAAAAAAGAAAAGTAAAATAATTATTCTTTTCATAAATATCATTTTGATTTTTTCATTCCTTGTGTTTTTTAACATACTTTTATAAATCCAAAGGCTTAATGAAGCCTCAGTAAAGTACCACATCCACAGGCCAGCCCTTCCCTTTTAATAAATATAATCCACTGACTCTTTACTCTTTTTCTTTTTCTGTGTAAGCATCAAACACCCTTAGTAAGCCTTTAGGGGCGGCGGAAAGAACAGACAACAACTGAGACATAGGAGCGGAAAGCATAGATAAAAGCCTAGCTCTTAGAACTTCTATAGAAGGTAATGTAGCCAGTGTTTTTACATCTTGTGCACCGATCCCCTTTCCTTCCAATACCCCTGCTTTGATTTGCAGAACTTCTGTTTTTTTTACATAATCATAAAGAATTTTAGCCACTCGGGAAGGGTCCTCAAAAGCCAGGATAAAAGCATTAGAGCCTGTCAAATGAGAGCCTACATGTTCTTTTGCCTCCGGCCAGGCAGATAGAGCTTTTCGTATTAAAGTGTTTCGACATACTTTCATATCAGCTAGTCCCTTGTTTCTTAAATCTTTTCTCATTTCTGTTATCTGTTGCACATTTAAACCTTGAAAATTCACAAGAAAACCTGCCTTGGCTTTCTGCATACCCTCGGATAAGCTTTTAACCTGCTCTTCTTTTTTCCTTTTTGTAATCATTATGATTTTTCCTTTTCTTCTAAACTGTTACTCCCGTTCATCATTCCCGTAAGTTCGTCATTCCCGCGAAGCTTGTCCCCATGAAAACGGGGAGCGAGAATCTAGTCCTGCACACATCTATATCCGCATTCAAAACAACTAAGCAAGAGCACGGTCATTTGTATCCACCAAAACAGAAGGCCCCATTGTGGAAGATAAAGCTATCTTCTTTAAGTAAACACCTTTGCTACCAGCCGGTTTAGATTTGATAACCACTCTTAAAAAAGCCAACAGGTTTTCCTTTACCCCATCCAGACCCATTGAACGACGGCCAACAGAACTGTGAATGATGCCATTTTTATCCGCACGAAAAGAAGCCGTACCTTTTTTTTCTCTCTCTACCGCCTGAGCTACCTTTATAGTCACTGTACCTAACTTTGGATTGGGCATTAAGCCTTTGGGACCTAAAGTTTTAGCCACTTTTGAAACCACAGGCATCATATCAGGAGTGGATATGGCGCAATCAAAATCCAACCAACCTTGTTTTATCTTCTCCACCATATCCTCCCCCCCTACAAAATCAGCTCCGGCTTTTTTAGCGTCTTCCTCTAAAGCTCCTTTGGCAAACACCAAAATACGCACTTTCCGACCTAAACCATGAGGAAGGGCTACAGAACCCCGCACCTGCTGATCGTTCTTACGCGTATCTACACCCAGTACGAGAGCGGCATCCACAGATTCATCAAAACGCGCTACAGGGTTTTCTATCACCATCTGTAAAGCCTTATCCAAAGGATAAACTCCCTCTGATTTTATTTTATCTCGAACCGCTTTATATTTTTTTCCACTCATCATTTTTTACTAAAGATTAATTTATTGTTTATTTCAAATTACTCAATGATCCTTCAAACTGGTTTAATTTTCTACTTCCAATCCCATGCTTCTGGCCGTGCCGATGACCTGAGAAACAGCTGATTTTAACTCCAAGCCATTGAGATCGGGCAACTTAAGCCGGGCAATTTCATTCACTTTATCTATCCCTATTTTTCCTACTTTGTCCTTTTGAGGCATCTTAGAACCACTCTTAATGTCAGCCGCCTTCTTTAACAACACCGCCACGGGTGGTGTTTTGGTAATAAAATCAAAAGAACGATCCTGAAAAACATCAATAATAACAGGTACAACTGTATCCCCCATCTTTTGGGTTCTGGCATTAAATTGCTTGCAAAAATCCATGATATTAATCCCATGTTGGCCTAAAGCAGGACCAACCGGAGGAGCAGGATTCGCTTTTCCTGCCGGAATCTGGAGTTTTATCTGAGAAATCATCTTTTTTTTAGCCATATTTTCTATTCTTCCCTATAAACTTGAGCAAAATCCAACTCCACCGGGGTAGGGCGTCCGAAAATGCTCACAGAAACCTTCACTCTTCCTTTTTCCTGATTTACTTCTTCCACCACTCCGCTAAAGGATTTAAAAGGACCATCTATTACTTTTACATATTCTCCCGTTGTAAAAGACACTTTAGCATGGGAATGAACAGCAGAATCCTTTACCTGAGTAATGGCAAAAATCTGCTGAAGGGGAACCTCTGTAGGAGCTCCCTGTTTTCCCACAAAATTAACCACATTGGAAACATTCTTTATTAAATGCCATAAGTGATCTGTCAAGCGCATTTGAATAAAAACATAACCTGGGTAAAATTTCTTAGATCGGGTCACTTTTTTACCTTTTACCACTTCTACCACTTCTTTTTCAGGAATTAAAATTTCTTTTAACTGAGAGTCCAGACTCTGGTCTTTTACCAAACGCTTAATAGCTTCCTTGGCTTTCATCTCACAGTTGGTCTTTGTTTTGATGATATACCACTTAAATTCATCTTTTGTTACTAATTCAGATTCGGCCATTTCTATCCTTTTTGTTAGTAATTGCACCACTATCCTTGTTTAGTGGTTTGATTTTTACCCTGTACCTTTTAGTTAATAATAAAGTTAACAACAGCACTACTAGCTAGATCAAACAAACCCAGAACAAAACCGGAAATCATTAAAATAATACACACCAAAACAGTCATACCTAAAGTAGCTTGACGAGACGGCCACACCACCTTACGCACTTCCACCACCACTTCATGTGCCCATATACGCGTTTTTTCCCTTAGCTGTAAGAATAAAAACAGAGCTAAACCGGCCAGAACAGGGATTCCATGACGAACCCACTCTTGCCCGTAGGCCAATGCCACCATTCCTGAATACACAGCTATAAACTCAAATAAAATCCGCACAACAAAAGCCGTCAGGAAACCAGCAGCCACAAAAGACAAGGTAATAATTTTTACATTTTCTTCTTTTATCATTTTTTATCCTAATGGTTTTTTGGCTTTACAAAAATCTCACCATGTCTTCAACATAATACTTTTACCTATTTGTAAAAATACAGAGCAGGAGGGATTCGCCTACTTCGTTCACTCGCATCACGCTCGCTCTCTGCGCAGGCCCACCTCGCTTGCTCAGAAAATCCTCCACGATTTTCTGCCCTGTGTTCTCTGCTCCCTCTGGTCGCAGACAACACAGGTCGCTCGCTCGCTTCGAATCCCTCTTCCATAAATTGCCACTATTCTCCCTATTTTTCCTATTTTAATATCTCCTAACTGAGAATAAATACAGGGCAGGAGGGATTCGAACCCCCAACCTACGAATTTGGAGTCCGCCGCTCTACCATTAGAGCTACTGCCCTAGTTTATCAACAACTCCTTTTTATTCGCTCGTAAAATCCTTTAAAATTTTACCCCCTGTCTCAAATGCTCTCGCTAGTCGCATTTAATAAAAGATTTACGGTTTTTCATATAAATAAGGGAATGATCCTCTTCAGGAGAGACTAGGATCAAACACGATGAAGGATAAATCCTTATTCCAGCACCTCAGTTACTACACCAGCTCCTACCGTTCTACCACCTTCACGAACCGCAAACTTACTTCCCTTTTCCATCGCAATAGGAGAAATAAGCTCCACTTCCATTGTAGCATTATCCCCTGGCATCACCATTTCCGTGCCTTTTGGCAAAGCAATAGCTCCTGTCACATCCGTTGTACGAAAGTAAAACTGAGGACGATAACCATTTAGAAAAGCCGTATGACGACCCCCTTCATCTTTTGTCAAAATATAACATTCACACTTAAATTTCTTATGCGGAGTGATGGTACCTGGCGCAGCCAAAACCTGTCCTCTTTCCACATCGGTCTTATCCACACCTCTAAGCAAACAACCGGCATTATCCCCGGCTTCCCCCTGATCCAATTCTTTTCTAAACATTTCAATACCTGTAACCACTGTTTTTTTCGTGTCACGGATACCCACAATTTCTATTTCGTTACTCACTTTCACCACACCTCTTTCGATTCGTCCTGTAACGACTGTGCCTCGACCAGAAATGGAAAACACATCCTCAATAGGCATAAGAAAAGGCTTATCTTTATCTCTAACCGGCGAGGGAATATTCGTATCAATGGCCTTCATCAATTCCATTATAGACTCTTCCGCCTTGGCATCCCCTTCTAGGGCTTTTAAAGCAGAACCTTTAATAATAGGGGTATCATCGCCAGGAAATTTATATTCATTCAAACGCTCGCGTATCTCCATTTCTACCAAATCCAACAGTTCCGTATCATTCACCTGATCACATTTATTCATATAAACCACAATAGCGGGAACACCCACCTGCCGGGCCAACAAAATATGTTCACGGGTCTGAGGCATAGGTCCATCCGCCGCGGAAACAACCAAAATAGCTCCATCCATCTGAGCCGCCCCGGTAATCATATTTTTTACATAATCCGCATGACCAGGACAGTCCACATGAGCATAGTGACGCTTTTCCGTTTCGTATTCCACATGAGTTGTAGAAATAGTAATCCCACGAGTTTTTTCTTCTGGAGCTTTATCAATTTGATCATATTTCATCACTTCTGCCCCACCTGTTTTTGCCAATACAGTTGTAATAGCCGCTGTTAAGGTGGTTTTTCCATGATCCACATGACCAATAGTACCTACATTGACATGCTCTTTATTTCTCTGAAACTTTTCTTTTGCCATTGAGTTGTTCCTCCCTTTTTCCATTTTTAGTTTTTAATAAACTTTATCTAATCCATTTTATTATTGAATAAAGGATCAATCTTTACTAATAGCCAATATTAGAGAAAAATAAAACCCTTTTTTTTTAAAAATCACCTAAATTATTATTTTATATGGATATAACACTCATTTTTTACTTTCATACAGACACACCTTTTGCCAATCAAAGACCCCTCGGAGCTACTGAACCCCATTTTTACCTTTAAAAAACCATAAAACCGGAACTCTAATACAAAATCCGTAACTTCCTGGCGGGAATCGAACCCACGGGACATACCCTTAACAAGGGTGGGCCCGGATCCGCTGAACCACATCTTTCTTTCTTTCTTTGGAGCCCATGGCGGGAATCGAACCCACGGGCCATACCCTTAACAACGGGGGTGCCCGGACCCGCTGAGCTACATCTTTTCTTTGGAGCCCATGGCGGGAATCGAACCCACGGGCCATACCCTTAACAAGGGTGGGCCCGGACCCGCTGAACCACATCTTTCTTTCTTTCTTTCTTTGGAGCCCATGGCGGGAATCGAACCCACGGTCTCACCCTTACCAAGGGTGTGCTCTACCACTGAGCCACATGGGCTTTAAGTTGGAGCGGGAGACGGGCCTCGAACCCGCAACCCTCAGCTTGGAAGGCTGATACTCTACCAATTGAGCTACTCCCGCTATATCTATTCCTAAAAAATAAAATAAAGAACCCTCTTTTTAGAGCTTCCCACTTTTATAACCGAACAGGTCAGGAATTTGCAACCTCCCAGTACCCATATTTACCGCTCCCTCACCGGCCTATTTCTTTTTTATTGTTACTTCGATTTTTTGCCCCCAGGGTGATCTCTTTTTGATCATCAATGCCCCCCTTCTTTCTGTTCTATCAAAGAGTCTTCCTCTAGCTCTAGTGCCACTTTTCTGTTTAAACCCTCAGAAGCCTCTGACATAAGGGTTCGAAGCTCCCCATCTGTCAACTTTCTTCGCTCAACTACATTTTCCCCTTGTGACACACGACGAGCATGCACTGCATCCCATAATACATCCCATTTTCCTCCCAGTTCAGGATAAGCCCGAAGAGGCTTATCAGGAACCTCTTCAGGAAAATCACCCTCTCTTTTTGCTTTAACCAAATCCCGGTTTGAATAAATTTTCATATCTACCATCAGCTGAACAAAATCCTCCAGCGGAAACAAATCTTCAAACCCTTTAGGGCAAGTAGAATATCTTTTCTTAGCGGCAGAATAACATAAACTGGAAAACACAGCTAAAAAAACAAAAGTAGTTAAGAAGAAAAAGCATTTGTGGATCTTTTTCATTTCAACTCAACATAACACAAAGGATCGTCCCTGAAAAGGGGACAGTTGGAAGGAAGCCAATGGCAATATCCACTTCTGGAAACTTCTAAAACTTCACACATCAAAGAGATACTCCATCTTTTTTTTGTAAGCAAAAATAAACTCATACTTTACCCGTCGTGTTTGACAAAGAAACTCACGGCTTTTTTTTAAATGTCTCTCTCATCTTGGAGACGCTTCACTGTCGCCCGCAACTTCTTTACTTCAACCTCTTCCCCACTAAAAGAGGAATCTACTGATTTCCTTTTTACCTTTGCCGTAAAATATTTAATGTTAATTATCTGATTTTGTTTTAAATCCAAATAATATTGAGACAGCTTTTGGAGGCTTAACCACCTATAAGGGGTATATTTTATGCGATAGTAAAGATTGAATCCGTCAATATAAACAATGGTTTTTTTCATGCTCTAAAAACGCGAAAGCAGGCTCTCGCCTGCTCGCACCCACTCACCGAAACAAGTGGGGATGTTACCTGTTATTATGTGTATTTTTTTGGATAAGTCAAGCCATCAATATAAATAATAATTTTTTTCATGTTCTAAAAAAGCAAAAGCAGGCTCTCGCCTGCTCGCACCCACCAGTCGAAACGAGTGGGGATGTCACTTCTTATTATCGGTCTTTTGAATTATTTGTCAATAGCTATTGTTTTTTAGTTGGGACTTTTACATTAAAATAGTTGTTTTTCAGGCTCTAAAAATGTGAAAGCAGGTTTTTGCCTGTTCACACCCATCCAGTCGAAACGGGGCCACGACAAAGATAGGTCCATTTAGCTTGAACTTTCATTAGTTTTTATTGGACTTGTATCTTTGAGTGGATTGGATCGTCCCTGAAAAGATAATTCTTAAGATTGTAACTGATGAACTGGTAAAGGAATAGATAGATGGCTAATATCATTCAATATGATTTCTATCCAATAAACTCCTACTTTATCAAAATTAAAATTGATAATCGGAAAATCAGCATGAATTACATCTGTTTTTGCTTTGAATTGTATTGGAAAATCACCAATTATTTGTAGGGTATCGAGATTAGGATCTAGTATTTTCAACTTAAACGCATGAGAACCTAAACCACAAATCCATTTTAGTGCAACGACAAATTGTGGAAGAACTGTATGTTTATTCAGTCTATCAAACACTCCAATATAAACTGGCTTTCCAGATTGGTCTTTAGCTACAGCATCACACAGGATTATATATTGAAGAATAGGTTCTATCTTTTTTAGTTCAGTCATTTTACTTTCTGATTCCCTTTTTCATATGATGCACTAAGAGTTTCAATGAGCTTAACAGTTGTTTTTTTATCTTTTATATATTGATTATATGTATTATGTAATTGCCACATACATTGCCAAGTAGGATCATCCGCACTAATTAACTTGATAGTATTTTTACCTAACAAAGAAGAGGCAGCTTGCCCATCAATTACAAAACCATGTGTCTTATATTGTTGGACAAAGTCATTAGCAACTGTTTTTGCTTTCTCTTCTGTTAATGGGTTCTTTTTTTTGGAAGTTAACAGAATTTCTCCGTATTGCTTTGCACTTTCTATTTCCCGTTCAAAATGACCTAATGTTATTAAATCTACTTTATCCAATAAAGGGACATAGAGGGGAGCTATTTTTGAATCTTCTTTTATCGCTTTAGTAATATAATCAAGAGCTTCTTTAAGAGCTAAAGCTGATATAGAAGGAGAATTATTAGAAATCCTAAATTGAGGATCAATGGGACCTAATTCTGATGCAGGACCCATGACAATTTCATCAGCACCTAAGGACAAAATAGTTGCAGCACTTTTAGCATAGTAAGGAATTAAAACTGAGAATTTATCTTCACTATAACTTTGAAAAAGGCGAGAAATTTTATAAGCTGGGTGAGCAAAACCTCCTGGGCTTAAAATATATAAATCAAGATTTTTTTGTTTTCCTAGAGTATTTAAAAGGTCAAAGATTGTTTCAAAATCTTCAGAATCAAGAAGATGAACAGAATAATAAACAATAACTTTTGATGATCTGAGTTTTTCGATCTGTCCTATAAGATTTCTTCTATTATCAATTAGCCTCTGGAATATCTGGTTTTCAGCATCAGCTTTCATTTGTTGCAGAGTCCAACTAAATGGAGGTTGTGGATTTTTTAGTGTTCTTTTCCCTTGATTGTTTTTCGGAAGCTCTGGAAGTTCAAGTTTTTCTGGTTTATTTCTGCGATGTGTGTTTTGTTCTGACATTCGAAGCTCTTGAATTAGTAATAAGAAATGACACTATATTTAGATAGGTATGGGTTTATCCTTATAGCTTCTTCATAAGGAGTAGAAGTGCTTTGTTTGATTTTTTCTACTTTTTCTTCTCTCATCTTACGAGAGATACGTAACATTTCCCTTGAAAGTTCTATTAGTTCCTTGGTTTCTTTATCTAAATTTTGTTCTATTTTTTTTATATCCTCCATAATTCCTCCTTTAGATGCAAATTATTTGCTTAAAAAATCGATTATAAAAGACCATACACTTCAGAAAATACGATATTTGATAAAACCCGTAAATTTTAAATGGCATACACTTAATTTCCTAACCCACTCAGATAGCCATGTCATCTTATAAGAGTAATATTTATCGGTCAAAAGTCTCTTAATTTCAAGTTATTTCAAGAAAAAACAACATAATTTTAATTCTAAGCGGCTTTTTAAATCTCTGCAAGCTCTAATTTGACGGATGATATAAACAGAGGTTCTGAACACTAAAAAGATTAAAAAAAGGAGATTCAAGGATTTTGGCAAAATTTCCGATAATCTGATTACTACAATACGATTGCACTTTTTTTCACACTATTAATGGAATCAAAAGGTTAAAAGTGAAACATTTTTTTCTTACCTAGTCTAAATATTAGGCAGGTAGATTCTTGAATTTCTGTCAGGGGACTTTTATGGGACATAAGCTTATAGAACAAGTACTTGAGAGAACAGAAAAAGCAAAAGAGGATTCAGATTTTTCTTACTTTTTTACATTACTTAATGCTGGAGAGGCATTAATTAAAACAATTACTTTTGGGATGTTGGCTGCTATCACAGATGATAAAGACAGAAATCGTTATCGATTAGAATATGATCTTGTTCGTAACAATAGCCCAGGGGATTGTGGTAAAGTTCTTGATGATATACTAACAGGTCCTGCTTCCCAACACCTACTTCAGGAAGCAAGAGTAGAACAAACAGAACTAACAAAATATCATCAAACTGGTGATTGGCAATGTGATTCAGTACTTAAGTTAAAGGAGGCTTTTGGCTATTTCAACATTCAATCAGAGTCTTTGCCTGCTAAAGTGAATTTAAATCGTTGGATACGTTTATTTGCAACACTTAGAAATAAGACTCGTGGGCATGGTGCTCCTCAATCAGATATTGCAGGAAAGGCGGCAATCCCTCTTTCTGAGAGTATTCGTATGATTTATACAAATTTTCATTTATTCCAGAGAACTTGGGCATACTTATATAGAAATTTATCGGGGAAATATCGAGTTTCTTTTTTAGGAAATCAAACTAAAGTATTTGACTATTTAAAAAAAGAAAAAATCTATACATTTGAAAATGGAATTTATATTTGGTTTGGAAAACCAAAGTATATTCCTTTTATTTTAAGTGATCCTGAATTAAACGACTTTTTTGTTGCAAATGGAAGCTTTAATGACAAGCGATATGAGCTACTTTCATATAATACAGGTGATAGAGAACAAGGGGATTCTTCAAAATATTTGCCTCCTCCAGGAGCTTTGCCGGAAAGTGAAACCCAGGGTCGTAATGAATTTGAATTAAAGGGAAACTGTTTTTCTAATGTACCTGAACCAGCAATAGATTACATTGACAGACCAGATTTAGAAAAAAAATTATTTGATCTATTGATGGACAAGCGGCGAGAAGTTGTAACATTACATGGTGCTGGGGGTATAGGCAAAACATCATTAACTCTTCAGGTGGTTAAGAAGTTATATGATGAAAAGCGATACGTGGGGATAGTATGGTTTAGTGCAAGAGATATTGATTTACTTTCTGACAGCATTAAAATCAAGCAAGTGCAACCAGATGTCTTTTCACAGAAAGATATAGCTAAATATTATACAAAGCTCATTTTTTCAGAAGATAAATTGAATGACAAAAAATTCAATTGCAAGGTTTTTTTTGAAAATGAATTAAAAGATTCAAAAGAATTTAAAAACTGTCTTTTTATTTTTGATAACTTTGAAACAATACAAAACCCTTCAGAAATGTTTGAATGGATTGATTCCTTTATTCGATCTCCAAACAAAATTTTAATAACTACAAGACTTAGTGATTTTAGAGGTGACTACCCTTTAGAGGTTTCTGGAATGACAGAAGAAGAATCAAAACAATTAATAAATCAAACAGCCGGACATCTTGATATTGATAAGTCACTTGTGTGTAATAAAACTCAAAAAATTATTTCTTTATCTCAAGGACATCCTTATATTATAAAAATTCTAATGGGGGAGTTGAAACTAACAAAAGATATAACAAAAGCACTTTCAACACAAGACAGAGCTCTCACAGCTTTGTTTGAACGAACATATGCTAATTTAACTCCCTGTGCACAATATACTTTTATGGTGTTGGCCTGCTGGAATTCTAAAGTTCCAAAAACTGCGTTAGAAGCTGTATTAATGGCTTCTTCATCTAAAGAGAAAGAGGAAATAGAGGATATAGGTAACGCTATTGAATCATTGTATCGTTATTCCTTAATACAGAAAATTAAAACAGAGGATCAACAAGAATTTATCGAGTTACCATTTACAGCTAAAGTCTTTGGAGAAAAAAAATTAAAAATCCATCCACTTAAATCAAAAGTCAAAGAAGATGTTAAATTATTGCAAATGTTTGGTTCTGTTGGACAAAATGATATGTCTTTGAATCTTTATAACCGATTAGAGGAGTTTATTAAAAATGTGTCTAACTACATTGATAACGGAGAATCTTTTGAAAAGTATGAGTCTATTCTGGATGTAATTTGTCAAATCTATAACCCTGGTAGAATTCTCTTAGCTAGATTTTACATGGAACAAGATAGTACTGATTCAAATCTAAAAAAAGCAGAGAACACTCTCAATCTATTTCTTCAAGATAATTCCAATGAAGGCGATGCAATACAAGCTTGGATAATGTTATCAAAAATATATAAACAAAGGAAAGATCACTTTAATTATATTCATACACTTAATAAAGTGTCACAATTCGATACTACATATTTTTGGAAAATTTCTAATGCAGCAAATGAGATAAATATGCTACTACGAAACCCTCAACTTGATATAAGTACAACTAAAAAACTTCACTTGATACAACCAATTCTTGATATATTGGAAAAAAGAAAATCTGAAGCTAAAGCGGATGATTTTTCTAGAATGGCGTGGCTTGCTCTTCATATCCAACAACATATTAAAGCTAAAGAATATGTAGTTCAAGGATTGAAGCTTGATTCGCAAAATCAGCATTGTTTAAAATTAAAAGATAATTTAGAAAGTTAGTTTGTCTAAAAGGCTGACTATTTTAAAAACTTTTTATTCAATTTATCACTTCATCTTGGTTGGTAAGACCCCTTGTGAAATAAACTTTCCTGGATTTTCAGAAACGACTATATAAGGGGTCGAGAGGAAGGCTTGGTTTCCCTGGAGAAAAGAACCGAAAAGTTACGAAAAAATAATACCCTATTGGGTATAAAAATAAACTTTTTTATTTATCTTTGATTAGATAAACACATCGAGAATTTGTGAAAAAGTTTTAGAAAATTATGCAAAATTCACGCAAGATGCATTTGAGAGGATGAAAAATATTTGTGATTACAGGTACTTAGACAAAAATGGCGTTTCCTACCAGGAAACGCCATTTTTAGAGGCAAAAAGTGCACAAAAACGGGGTTTTGAGAGTAGGAAAGCAGTTTTGAGGTAGATGTTTTTAAGAACGAAAAGAGAAAAGACTTACCCACAAACATGAAAAATGAAGCCAGAAAGGCAGCCTAAGTGTCTTAAAATAAGACAAGAGACTAAAAAAAATACAGTGAGTAAATGCTTAATATAACTTGGTTATTTTTTGAAAAAGGTTTTTTATAAACATCAAATAATAAAAAAAATTTAAAAATATTTTGGTTCTATACGATAAGTAAGACATAATTTATGTGAGTATAAAAAAATGGCGTTTCCTGGTAGGAAACGCCATTTCCAGGACAAGGAGCGTCATTTCGTGGGTGAGCCACATAACCAGAGGTTTGGGAGCGAAGAAACACAGGGCAAAGGACATAGATCTCGCGAAACTTGTCCTCGTGGAGCTTGTCCTCGCGAAAGCACTGTCATTCCTGTACGTGTTCACTAATTCGCTGACAAAATCACTTCTTCACTCTTTCACAAGAGTTATTCATTTGCCGAGGTGTTTTCTGATTCAAACCCTGATGAGGTCTAAACTCATTATAGTATATCAAATACTGCTCCAATTCATCCTTGAACTCCTCTATCGTCTCAAATACACTCCCCTCTATTAAATCCTCATTTAAACTCCTCCAAAATCTCTCCACCTTCCCATTCGTCTGTGGCCTATACGGCCTTGTATATCTATGCCTTACCCCCAACTCCAACAACATCCTCTCAAACGGATGCGATAACTGATTATTACGAGAAGAAAACTCTGAACCATTATCACTCATAACCTCCTTAAACTCCATCTTATACTTCTTGCTCAATACATTAAAAATCTTTAAACACGAAAACATCACCGTAAGACTCTTTATATCCTCCACCACTTCAGCCCAAGCTATCCTCGTGCAATCATCTATAACACACACCAAATAGTACCTCTTACCCCCTGACTTCACTATCATGTCCTTACCCAAATGATGGCAGTCTATGTGACCTAACTCCCCCGCCTTCTCCTTTATTATCTTGCGCTTATTCTCTATCATCTTCGGCTTCAACTTATTTACCCCCTTCCTCCTGAATATACGATATACCGTACTAGCCGATATCGGAACCTCTCCCCTTTGCTTAAGAAGAGGGTTTAGTATATGACACATCTCGTATCTATTAACACCATTTTCCCTGTGTTTTAGCACCTCCTGCTCAATATAGCTATTATTATCCCCCCTTCTTAACCTCCATCTAGGACCTCTCTTACGAGGAACAAGACTCCCCTCTGTAGGATGACTTAAATAGCGATGATAGTATTTTAAAAAAGTCTGACGATTAGTTTTATGGAATTTGTAAAAATCACTTACAAATCGAAACTTTGGATGTTTCTTCCTCTTTACTAACTCATAGTCTTTTATCATATACTGCCACTTACTAATATAGTTCCTGTATAGGGTCTTATCTTGTGTGTTATCCCTCATAACTCGCCTCCTTATCTTGGGTTATTTAGAGCTTTCTAACGCTCCCTTATAAACTCAATTTTGTCAGCGAATTTGTGAACATTTACAATTCCCGCGGAAGCGGGAATCTGATGCAGAACCCTACATGAGCGGGGAGTAGGGATCGTCCTTAAAACAAGGAAAAGGGTTTTTAAGTTAGTTAGTCGGTTCTGAAAAAGTCAGTTTAGGAGAACAAAAACAAAACAGGAAAACACAAAAGAAGAACAAACAAAAGAAACAAAAAGAAAGGGAAAGGGGGGATATGAACAAACAAGATAGAAACCTAATAATAGCAGTCAATTTGTTCTCTACCGGTGTACTCATTGCGACCATATCACTGTCTGGTTACTTCTGGTCTAAAAGTACAGAGGAATGTAAGAAGCTGGCCGCTCTAGCTGAATTAAGAGACTGGGTAAATGGAGAGAACAATAAGTTTGATTCAAAACATAAAGTTGAAAGCATAAAAAAGCAGTTTGAATCAACAGGTATCGGAGTTGAGGAATAAACAAATAAAAAAGGAGATATAATAATGAATAATAAAGGTTTTTCACTTATTGAAATTTTGGTCACTGTGGGCCTTATTGGAGTGCTCGTTAGTATAGCTGTTCCCTCTTATAGGAATTATAAAAAAAATACTATTGTTATGGCAATGAGGGCAGAGGTCGGAAATGGTCAAAAAGCCTATGGTGCTAAGTATGCTGTGGATTCTAGTTATTGTCATAATCTGGAAGAAGTGGGAATGGATACAGATAGAAGTACCAGCCCTATTTTTAAGAATAAAGGTTTTTTTGGTTTTGGTGCGGGTAAAGCCGCTCCTGATTTGTGTACTGTAAGTGCTATTGGTGGTATAAGTGCACTTCAGTTTATATCTGATGGTGAGGGGAAATGTAGCATCGCTGCACATACCACTAGAGCCTTATGTACTGGTGCTTCGCCTGCTGGAACATGGACTGCCCACTCGGGGACAGAGGGTGTCAATGCACCGGCTTGTCTATTAGGTACAAACACATTTATAATTGGGGCTTATTCAGATGTATCAAGTCTTGATACTATAATACAAGCTAATGAGAAAGGCCAGGTAGTTGAGATACCTGCGGTAAAAGATTGTGATGACTCTAAGTTTTAGTGAATATTTGTACAGAAAACAGTCAGTCAGTTTTCTTTAAAATCCTTTATTGTTCTGGCTGATTGATGTGGGGACTTAGTAGGTCCCCACTACTTTTGAGATTGCAACATAAAAAGAAAGGTGAACAATGTCTAAAGTGCTTATAAAAGAAGAGATTGATAAAGCAATAAAGATTTTACAGGATGTATCACATATTTTAGATGTAGAAAGAAAAGTAAGTAATAAAAGAAGTGAGCTTTACAGAAAAGAAAAGAAAAAAAAGGGCTAGGGCTGTATTGATGTGGAGACTTCAGTCCCCACTACTTTTTAAATATGGGAATTAAATTATGACAAAAGAGCAGATAAAAGAAAAAGTGAAAAGAGCACAGAAAGAGCTTTTAGATGTGGTATTGGAGTATTATAAAAATATAAAGCCAAAGAAGTGTTTTGGAGCACAAATATTAAGTAAAGAAGTCGGTTTTATACAAGCGTATAATTGTGGTTTTGCTCATGCTCTTTTAGCTGAATTAAAAAAACAGGGAAAGTTGAAACAAATACCTGGAAAAAAAGGATTTTATTGGCCGCCATAAAAAATGATGCTTACTCACTGTCCGTTTTTCAGGGACATTCCATTAGCTAAAGTGAGATTATCTAAATTTAGAGGAATGAATAAGGATACTTTTTACTTGCATCTCAAAGAGTGTGAGTTTAGATTTAATTATAGGAAAGATAATCTGTATATGTTGTTGTGAAAAATTGTTAGAAATAAACCGCTTAAGTCACCATGAACCTTATTTTTAATAAATGAATCAATCCAAATCTTATTTCAAATATTGGGGTAAAGCTAGAAAAAAAGAAGATGGAGATATTGAGTCTCATCCTTTGTATTTGCATTCTTTAGATGTGGTAGCAGTAGCTCATGAGTGGTGGAATCATAGCTCTGCCATACGGAACAGTTTTATGCAAGAGACTGGTTTTTTAGAAAATCAGATACAAGCGTTGGTTCTGTTTTTTATTGCTTTACACGATTATGGTAAACTGGATATGCGGTTTCAAAACAAGGTTCCTGAAATAGCTCCTTATAATACTAATGAGGTAAATACAAATTATGATCATGGTGAAGGAGGTTATAAATGGTTTGTCCATGAAAGTGATATTCTTTTTGAAAACTGTAATCAAAAAAGGTATTTACAAAACTGGCTAGCTCACACTGCTGGTCACCACGGGACAATACCTAATAATGCAGAGCCTAATTTCTTACCATCTTATGTGCCAAAAGAAGAAAGGAGACGAGACCAGATAGTGAGAGAATATTTTGTCAAAGACATGGAAAAATTATTTTTAAAACCTCAATGCATTAGTTTAGAAAATATGAATATACAAGAGCAACCTCCTGTTTTGTTGGCTGGTTTTTGTGCTGTTTGTGATTGGCTTGGTTCTAATACAGATTATTTTAAATATGCAACTCAAAAGGAAATTACAGAATCTCAACATGATTTATCTTTATGGTTTAATAAAAGAAGAGAAAAAGCTCAAGAAGTATTAAAAAAATTTGGCTTGTTAACAGAAATTATTACTCAAGGAGGAATGAATCAGATTTATCCAGAATTACGATCAAGAAATGTTCAAACATTGATTCCTAAATTGAAAATCATTCCTAGTTTAATCATTATGGAAGCCAGCACAGGGAGCGGAAAAACAGAAGCAGCAATAGCTTTTGCGTCTAAGCTTTTGGCAAAAGGTTTTGCAGACAGCATCAGCTTTGCGTTGCCCTCACAAGCAACTGCTAATGCTATTCTTCCTCGTCTGAGAATTGTTTCAGAAAAAATATTTTCCTCTGGCCAAAATGTTATATTGGCTCACGGAAAAAGTCCTTATAATCAAGACTTTAAAAAATTGATTAAAAACAGTTTTGAACAAACAGGTGCTGAAGGAAATAAAGCTATAGTTCAATGTAATGAATGGTTAGCTGTTTCCAGAAAAAGAGCTTTTTTAGGACAAATCGCTGTTACCACTGTAGATCAGGTTCTTTTATCTACAATAACATCGTTAAAACATTACTTTATTCGTTCTTTTGGTATCGGTAAAAGTGTTCTTATTATTGATGAAGTTCACGCTTATGATGCCTATATGTATGGTCTTTTAAAAAAAGTTATTAAATCACAGAAGCAAATTGGTGGCAGTGTTATTCTTTTATCTGCAACTTTGCCTTGGTTTCAAAAGGAACAGCTTTTAAAAACTTGGGATTCAAGCATTTCTATGAATGAAGATCACATGAATAAGTACCCCCTAATCTTACAGTCTGTTAGAGAAACTAATAAAGACAAAAAAGAATACTCAAGTTTAAGAGCATTTTCTTTAGACCAGGATGAAAGACATAAAAAAACTTTCTTTGAATTGTGGAGAAACAATAACATGTCTCTTGATGAAAACGAATTGGAAAAAATTGCAAATACGGTAAAGCAAAAATCAGCTAAAGTTGGTATTATCTGCAATTTGGTAAATGATGCTCAGGTTATAGCGGAAAGACTTATGGAGAGAGAGATTTCCGTTGATATTTTTCACTCTCGATATCGTTATAAAGATAGAATGAAAAAAGAAAAATCTGTGATACAAAAATATGGCAAAGATAGTAAGAAAGATGCTTGTATTTTAGTTGGCACACAAGTTTTGGAGCAATCTTTGGATATTGATTTTGATTGGCTTATTACTTACTTATGTCCTATGGATTTATTATTTCAACGTATAGGCAGATTGCACAGACATGAGAAACAACGGCCTGAAGGTTTTGAAAAAGCTTTTTGCTCTATTGTTGTTCCAGAAAAAGACAAATGGGACTATAAAACCCATGAATATATATATAAAAATAAGCGGGCACTCTGGCGGACTCAGCAATTACTTTATGGAAAAGAATCCCTTGGTTACATTATATTTCCCAAAGCTTACAGAGAGTGGATAGAAAAAGTGTATCAAAGAGAGAGATGGACAGAAGAACCAGAAAACATTATAGAGGCTTTTCGAAAGTATAAAAGAGAAAGTGATGCTAGCCAATCCAATGCGAGACTTTTAACATCCGTAAATACTTTTTTCAATGACACAGATGAAAATGCAGCAATTTTAACAAGAGAGGGAGAGATGAATTTAAGTGTTGTGCCTGTTATCGAAAAAAATGGAGCTTACTATTTCCTTGAAGGTGAAGCAGTTCCTAATGTTGAAACAAAAGATAAAAGAAAATGGGAAGAATTATATCAAAATACTATCCCTGTTCCTAAATCTTGGGAATGTTATATTTCAGCAAAGATAATTCAAGGTTTCTACTATTTGCGGTTCACTAAAATACCTGATAGAGAAGAATGGCAATCGGAAACTTGTAAAGGGTATAGATTTTCCTATACTCTTAAATATGGATTAAAAAAAGAAAACCTATGCTAATTCTATTTAACTTCAGGACAAAATAGAAAAAGTTAACTTAACACTTGAAAAAAATAGAAAAATCAGAAATAATTTTTAAATTCCACTAAAAAATTGGACAAACGATGCCCGAATACAATCTTTTGACTGAAAAATGGATACCCGTGCAGGATAATCAGAAAATCACTCTGAGGACATTGCTTTGCAGTCAGGGTAAATATTCATTGGCATTGAATAGAGATGATATGGAGTTGGCCTGCTTACAAATGATTATTTGTATGGTTCAGGTTATTTTTATGCCTAACAATTTTAATCTATTGGAAGCCTTTTATAATAATCCCATGGATGGAGAAAACTATGATAAAGGTGTGTCTCATTTTCAAGATTGGTTTGATGTTCTTCATCCTAAATATCCTTTCATGCAAACTATAAATAAAAAAAAAGAGACGAGTTTACAAAAACTATTTATAGGCTTGCCGGAGAAATCTAGCACATCGGGATCTTCAAATGCACATTTCAATAGAGTTGATGAATTGAAGGAAATAGATTTGGGGCGAGCCACTATAGCTTTATTTCAACAGGCTACAAATGGATTTAGTCTCGGAGGAAGAGCTTTTACTAAAGGGCTTAAAGGCTCTATGCCTATAACAACACTTATTTATGATGAATCTCAAAATTTAAGAAAAACAGTTTGGTGCAATATTTTGGATAAAAAGTTGTTAGAACAGCATATTGGAAACCAAGATGTAGAAAATAAACCAAGTTGGGTGAAGCCTATAGCTTTTAATAAAAATCGACCGGAGTATGCTCATAAAATTGGATTGTTGAGGGGCCTTTTTTATCAACCTGCTAAAGTTAAATTGGAAGTTAATGAACAAAGAAAAGCTACAGGATTTTTTAAGGAACCTGGTTTATCTTATATTGAAGGATTTTGGAGACACCCTCATACTCCTATAGGTTGGAAGAAAAACGAGAACAAACATTATTATATATCTGTTAATGAAAAGTATTTATGGAAACAAATGTTATCTCTATTATATACTGTCTCCGATCAGGAAGGATATAGCCGAGCTTTAGTTGTGGATCATTATGTGAATGGAATAGGCAGGGGAAAAAGCATCAATCTTTCTGTCGGAGGCTATATCAAAGGCAAATCTACTGAAAGTCTTGCAGGTAGAAAACATGAGATATATAGTTTGAAGTCAGGTTGGAGTGAAAAACAAGGTGAAATAATAGAACTTGTGAAATGTGCTTTAAAAGCAGGAAAACTTTTGAATGATTCAATATATTCAATAGGTAAAAACTTAAAATCAGAATACAGTAATCAAGGGAAGGAAGGATCTAATTTCATAAAAAAACAACTTCAGCCGCTAACTAAACAAATATATTTCAATAACTCAGAAAGTCTTATACATGAAACCTTAAGGAACCTGGATTTTAATAAAATACAAGCATACAAAAAACAATTTTGTAGTCTTGCTAAAAATACTTTTAAAGAAACTACTCAATCTTATGAACATGATCCAAAACTCTTAAAAGCTATTGAATACGGTCGTAAATATCTCAATAGGAAATTAAATACATTATTGGTGGAAGGAAGAAGAAATGCTGCATAAAATTTTAAATAAACCATCTTATCTTTTTAAGATTTACTTCACTTAAGTAACAATGTTTATCTCTCGGAAAGGGCTTTTTATAGAATGAATAATTCACCTGACTTTGTAAGTGTATATAATAAATTTCATAATAAAGACCATTTCAGCAATGGTGATCGAGCACAGATTAGAAGAGTAACAGAACCATCAGATCTGGAAACTTTACCTGCTTTTTACAAATTATTGGAAAACAAATTAAACAAGAACAATGAAAAACAATGGCAAAGAGTAGTGTTCTTTCTTGTAAAAAATTTAAAGCACAGTGAATCCGGTAAGGAACAGTCTGGAAAGAGTGTACCAGAGGAAAACAGTATAAATCGGAATAAAGTTGAACACTCCAAAAAACAAGCCCCACAAAAATATCTTAGTATGGGAGCGGCTTTAAGACAATTTGGAATTAAGGAAGCACGTATTTTTCAAGTTAAGCGATCAGAAAGCCCCAATGATTTGATCCAATTAAGAAGGCTTGTTATTCAAGCCAAACCCAAAGTTGATTTTAGGAAATTTGCAGAACGGCTTTGGTATTGGGGTGAAAATTCAAAAAAACAAATTTTAAAAGATTATTTTATAGCTGAAACTAGTGAAGATTAAAATAATAAAAAACCAAAAATAAAAAAAGGAGAAATATAATGAGTGATAAAAATTTTATGAATTTTCATATCCTGGTTTCTCATAGTCCTTCCAATCTTAATCGTGATGATATGGGGATGCAAAAAACAGCTATATTTGGAGGAGTAAAAAGAACAAGAATCTCCAGCCAGAGTTTAAAGCGTGCTATTAGAAAGTCAGATTATTATAAAAAGCAATTAGGAGAAATATCCATACGAACAAAGGAATTACCAAAACTTTTTGAGAAGATGCAGGAAGAGCTAAAAGGAAAAGTAGAAGATAAATGGATTAAAAAAACTATAGAAGTCCTGAGTGGTAATAAAGTTGAAGAAACTGATGAAGCTACATCTGTATGGTCTATAACAGAATGTCAATATATCTGTGAAAAAATAAAAGATATTTATGAAAATTCTTCTAATGAGGAGGAAAAACAATTAAAGAAAAATTTTGAAAAATTAGAGAAAATAACAGATAAGAAAAAGAGAAGAAAACTAGAGAATGAGATAAAAGATTATCTGAGGAACAATGTGGATTTTCATAAAAAATTGGGAAAAACAACTGATATAGCTCTTTCAGGTCGTATGACAACATCAGGGATTATGACATCTGTAGATGGTTCTTTAGCGGTAGCTCATGCTATCACTACTCATGGTGTGGATAATGAAATTGACTGGTTTTTACTGCTGTAGATGATTTAAAACAGGAAGAAGGTAGTGAAGATAAAGGTTCTGCTCATTTAGATACAACAGAGTTTTCCTCTGGTGTGTTTTACCGCTATGCCAGCTTGAATCTCAAGCAATTACAAAAGAATCTTGGTGAAGAAAATAACAAAGAAAAAGCTTTAAAAATTGCAGGTCATGTTTTACACCTTTTAACTACTGTCACACCTTCAGCTAAACAACAGTCTTTTGCCGCTCACAATCTAGCTGATTTTGCTCTCGTGACTTTTTCAAAACAACCTCTTTCTCTCGCTAATGCTTTTGAAACCCCTGTTAAAGATGAATATAAAGAAGGTTTGTTAAAACCTTCTGTTCATGCTTTGCTTAAATATCAGAAAGATATTGAAGACGCTTATGGATTAAAACAAGATCCAAAAGGATTTTATTCCATTCGTCATTGCTACAAACACAAAAATCATAAAAATAAATTACATATTCATATAGAAAACTTGTTAGATTGTAAAACCCTTGAAGAATTAAAAACATGGGTTCAAAAAGATGCAAAAATTAAATAAAAATCCAAGAAATTTCAAAGGATAATCAATGAAAGATTTTTTGATTTTAAAACTTCAAGGAGCTATGCAGGCATGGGGAGAACATACTTTTGAGGATTTTCGTCCTTCTTATGTTTTTCCAACAAGAAGTAGTGTTGTGGGTTTATTAGGGGCTTGTTTAGGAATTGACAGGGAGGAAATTTCAAAACGAGAAGATTTGAACAATAGCTTTGAGCTAACAATCATCTCTACAAAAAGAAAAATAAAGAAAAACTCATATAATAAAGAAGTAATTAATTATTTGCCAATTAGAAAAATTACTGATTTTCACACAGTGTTGGACGGAAGAAAAGCTGACGGGAAAGCGAGAAAAGAAGCTATTATTTCTCATCGTGAATACCTATGTGATGCGGAGTTTACCCTTATTTTGGACTTTAAAGAAAATGCAGTTTATAAAGTAAATGACATAAAAAAAGCTATTGATGATCCCGTTTTCACTCCTTTTTTAGGTCGGCGTTCCTGTCCCCTTCATCGGCCTTTATTTGATAAAATTGTTACTGCTGAAAATATACAGCAAGCTTTAGAGCAGTTATCAGAATCAGGAGTTATATACAGCGAAAACAAAGAAGTTGGCGGCTTTCCTATGCAAATTCGGGATGTTCCTGTCAACAGTAAAGTACGGCAATTTATTAATCGAACAATATATATTTTTGGTGAAAATAATGTTTCTTAGTTATTGTATCTTGCATAGTCGAAAACCTATTGACTACTATCAACTGCATAAGGATTTATGGCAATTTTTTCCAAATTTTAATTCCTCGTCTCAAACGAAATCACCCTTTTTTTATAGAATAGAGAACCCCCATAATAAAGGTGACAAAAAGATTCTCATTCAATCTGTTTTAGAACCTGTTGAACAAAATATAGACTCTTTAAAAAGATATTATAATTTAAGTTTACAGAAAACAAAATTCATTGGAACCTTGTGTGATAATTTAAAAAATGGTCAGAACTTACAGTTTTTAGTAAGAGCTTATCCTAGTAAAAGATTAAAAAAAGAAAGAAAAACAACTAATCGTGGAAATGTGAGGGTGCCTCTGAGAAAAGACCTAAAAGCTAAATTAACAAAAGATCAGGTTATGTTGGAGTGGTTAAAAAAAATTATAGAAAAGGAAAACTATGTATCATTGAAGGATTGCCAAATTATAGAAAGTTTTCCATTACGATTTAGAAAAAAACAAGGTAATAAATATCATTACGGAACTATTTATACTGTTACTTTCAAAGGGTATCTGAGAGTAAATAATTCAAAACAATTTTTTCATAATATTATACTTAGTGGTATAGGGCCCGGAAAAGCTTTTGGATGTGGAATGTTATCTATAGCAAAAGCTTAGAAACAGTTAATCTATTTTTAAATAGTTCTGCTGTTATTTTTGTGTGGATTATATATTATAAAGTTAATGTATATTTCATTCTATCATTAGGGAACAAAAACATATAGATCAGGTATAATAATATGTCCAACACTCCTTATATTCCTTTAAAGCCTATCCCTATGAAAGATCGTATATCCATGATCTTTCTTCAGTATGGGCTAATTGATGTAAAGGATGGAGCGTTTGTTTTGATTAATGAGAATGGTGTACGAACTCATATTCCTGTGGGGTCAGTCGCTTGTATTATGTTGGAACCAGGAACAAGAGTTTCCCATGCAGCAATTAAACTATCAGCAGAAGTAGGAACTTTATTGGTATGGGTTGGTGAAGCAGGTGTTCGTTTATATTCTTCCGGTCAGCCAGGAGGTGCAAGATCAAATCGTTTGCTTTATCAGGCAAAATTGGCTTTGGATGATCATCTTCGTTTGAAAGTTGTCAGAAAAATGTATGAATTGCGTTTTAAAGAACTAGCACCTGAAAAGCGGAGTATCGAACAGCTTAGAGGTATTGAAGGAGCGAGAGTGAGAAAAATGTATCAACTACTGGCAAAAAAATATGGTGTAAAATGGAAGAGTCGCAACTATGATCCAGATAATTGGAACCATAGTGATATAGCTAATCGCTGTGTTAGTTCGGCAACAGCCTGCTTGTATGGTATAACAGAAGCGGCTGTGTTAGCTGCAGGATACGCCCCAGCAGTAGGATTTATTCATTGGGGTAAACCTTTATCTTTCGTATATGATATTGCCGATATTTTTAAATTTGATACAGTTTTACCTGTTGCTTTTAAAATAGCAAAAAGAAATCCTAAAATACCGGAAAGAGAAGTACGCTTGGCTTGTAGGGATATTTTTCGTGAACAAAAAGTTTTGGCAAAAATTATTCCAACTATTAATGAAATTTTACAAGCTGGAGGTATTGAAATGCCGGATAAACCAAAAGAGTCTGTTCCCCCAGCGATTCCTTCAGCAAAAGGTATTGGCGAAATCGGACATAGGAGCGATTGATATAATGTCTATGTTGGTTGTTATTACAGAAAACACACCTCCACGCTTACGAGGAAGGCTAGCTATTTGGTTATTGCAGATAAGAGCTGGTGTGTATGTAGGAGATGTTTCTCGCCGTGTCCGTGAAATGATTTGGCAGCAATGTACAACATTTTATCATGAGGGAAATATAGTTATGGCTTGGGCTACAAATACTGAGTCTGGTTTTGATTTTCAGACTATAGGAAAAAATCGGAGAACTCCCGTTGATATGGATGGATTAAGACTGGTTTCTTTTTTTCCTGAAGAATGATAGGCATTGCTCTTTGATAATTGAATAAAAAATCTACTGCAAAATTGGTAAAAATCTTGCAGTTGAAAAACATCTGTAAATTTAGTAACTTAATTTTAGTATGTTCCCCGCATCTGCGGGGATGAACCGGGTTTGATCGTGACGGGTTTGATCGTGACGGTATGTTCCCCGCATCTGCGGGGATGAACCGGTTTCTCTGAAGGAAAGAACGCGCTCGCGTCGATGTTCCCCGCATCTGCGGGGATGAACCGGCCAGATCTTTGTTGGATTAAGTTCTCAAACTATGTTCCCCGCATCTGCGGGGATGAACCGTTCTGAGGATGAAAATAATGTTATAAATCCTCATGTTCCCCGCATCTGCGGGGATGAACCGCAATTCTTACATATCTTTCAAGATCAGATTCTATGTTCCCCGCATCTGCGGGGATGAACCGACTGATTTTGAGACACAAGGTTACGAGTTACAATGTTCCCCGCATCTGCGGGGATGAACCGATAATGTTCGTGTGCGAGCTTTTCAAATTCTTATGTTCCCCGCATCTGCGGGGATGAACCGTACAGGTGTAGAGGATACTAATTTTCGGAATAATGTTCCCCGCATCTGCGGGGATGAACCGTTACAAAACTATATACTGAACTGGTTAAACCTATGTTCCCCGCATCTGCGGGGATGAACCGCTTCAGATTCGTGAAAAACTAGATTCAGATGAATGTTCCCCGCATCTGCGGGGATGAACCGCGGGTAAAATATATTGCAAAGCATTAAAAGATGTCTGAAATAAGAGATAGGTTAAGGTCGTCTTATTTCCTTATAGATATTTTTTCTTTTTTTCCCGCTCGTTCCAGCTTATAACCGCTGGCAACTTCTGGAGCCTGTTTATAACCTGTTTGTCCTCCTGTAAAAAGAGCTTTTTCCAATTACGATTTTTGAAAAAGCTATTAATCTTCTACTTCATAAAAAAAAAATATTTTATTTTTTTGTTTGCTTTTTTGTTTTTAATCTTTTTACATATCAAGCAGTTAAAGGTTTAAAGCCTCCCCATGTTGAGTTTGTTTAAGGAGGAAAAGAGTTATGAGCATTCTTGATAATTTGACAGTTATTTCTTTTTTGCTGGCTGTCTTTCTTATTTTCCTCTCTAACTTCTTATATAAAAAACTGATGATTTCTCTTGAAGACCTGGAAGATTTGAAAAGGTTTAAAGAAGAAACTTTTGATCTTATTAAAAATCTTGAAACAAGAATCTATGAATATAGGCTTTAATGGCAGGGACTTTCTCTTCAAAGAAGACAACCTACCAGGTAAGTGACTTAGATAGAAGGGAAGAAATGACAGGAATAGGAAGCGTTAGAGATGTTAAAGAGATGAAAATTGAGTTTGATGTTTTTAAAAGATTGTCTGTTGGACAAGCTATTTTGATTGACAAGTTTTCTCATAGAGAAGATTTGTTTCAGGTTTGGAGGCCAGGGAGCTTTCTTTCTAATAAAAATAATTCAAGTCGGTTTGGTTTTCTGAAAAGATTTTTATCTGTTTTCAATAAGGTATCTTTAATAATATGGAAAGCTATTAAACCTCAGTCTTTTGCTCAAGCTTTAAAAGAGTATGAAGGGGAACAAGATGCCATATCTGAAGAAAAAAACCGTAAGCTATGGGAAGAGCAAGTACGTCGTGCTTATCCTGAGTGGTATGAAGAATTACAGAAAATAGAGGGTTTTTATAAGGGGCCTAATAAAAGAAATCAAGATTATCAGTTCATTGAAGGAGAGCTTGGAAGATGATTTTAACCTTTTTTACCTGTGTAGTCGGGTGTGTAGTCCCCATTTTTAAAATAGGCATCAAACCACTAACAACACAGGCTTTTTTAAAGGACCGATTCGTAATCACTCCCCCTCATCGAGATTTCGAGAAAGTGATTACGAACCGGTAGTGTTGTGTTGTTAGTGGTTTGGTTGGATGGAGGGTCTGGGTCCAAAGGGAAAGGAAGGAGGAAGGAAGGAGAAAAGAAGAAAACTAAAAAAGTAAGAACGGGGAAAAAATTAGTAACAGGGGTTCAAATTTGAGATTTGTTTTTGAGCCTTAAGAACGAAGGGAGAATTTATGAGAAAAACCAAGAAACAAAAAAATAAAAAACAAATGGAGTTGAGTTTTCAAGGCAAAGAACTGGCTCAAACTTCTAAGTCTTCTAAGACGATTCATGTTAATAAGCCTATTAAAGCAAAGCGTTCAAATACAGGCTTGTCAAATAAATCTACCAAGAGTAAAATAAGGAATAAACCCTGTGGCCGTAAACAGCCTTCAGGTGCGCTCTTTGTCAATTTAATAACGGTAGAGGAATTAGCGGTTATCTTCGGATTAGCTCCTCAGACCATCCGTAATTGAGTGGCTCAAGGGAAACTTCCTTATGTCAAAATTGGCAGAAGGAACTGTTTTCTTACGGGGAGTGTGCAGGAGTGGTTAAACCGAAAGGAGCAACCACAATGGCAATAATCAAAAGATACCGCAATAAAAAAACTTTTTATCAAGCTGAACTTTTTGTGAAAGGTGTTCGTGTAGCCACGAAAAACTTTTCTACAAAGAGAGAAGCTTTTATTTGGCATGAGAGAGAAAAACACAAATTCACCCTCAGCCCCACAAGTCTTAATGACAGGATGTTGCTTAAGGACTGTGTGGATAAGTTTTGGGAAGATGCTCAAACTCGCGTAATGAAATCCACCCTTCAAAGTTATGAATGTAGATTGAATTACCTATACAAAGGCCCTCTGGCGGATGTGAAAATGTCCGAGCTTAAAGGAAGAAATATTGTAGAGTGGTTGATCTGGTTAAAGAAGCATCCCACAGCCAAAAACAAAGGCCGGAAAAGTTTTGTACACGAACTAAAGTTTTTAAGTGTTGTCCTGTATTGGTATAAAAACTTTTTAAATGAAGACTTTAATGTTCCCGTTACAAAAAAACACCGGCAAATGTGTGCCTTTAAATCTAATACTCCTAGAAGGCCGGATTACTTTATAAAGCCGGAAGATGCCAGAAGATGGGTTGAATGGTTAAAAGAGCACAGGAGCAATTCAGTGTATTGGCGGTTAGCTACCTTTATGCTCCTTACAGGAGCTAGAGTGGGTGAAACCTGCGGACTGAAATGGTCTGAGATGAGTTTGGAAGAAGGTGTTGCCCGAGTTATCCGGCGGGTTCGCTGGGACCAAAAAACAAAGCATCCTTTTTTAGAGGATGTGACAAAAACTTCCCAGTCGGCCAGACTTCTTATGCTTCCTGAGAAATTAAAAGATGTTCTTAAGGAAATGAAGAAGACGGCTGTGAATGATTTGGTTTTCACAGATAGCAAAGGTGAGCTATTAAAATATAATGCCGTTCAGTCAGCATTTAATGCCGGCTTTACAGCTTTGGATATGCCTTGGCGTTCTACCCATATATGCCGACACACTTACGCAACGATTGCTCTCATGGAAACAAAAAATCTTTCGGCTGTTCAGGCCAGCCTTGGACACACGGAAGTAAGGATGACTCAAAGGTATGCTAAGACTGTGGCACTTTTGAGTTCAAACACCGGTGAAAAAACCGCCAGTGCTATTTTTAAAAACAGTCGCCTATAAGTTGTTTTTACCCTCTTTAAAAATCCCGTTCATTTCCCGTTCAGGCTCTGTTTAAATATAAAAAATCCAGTAATTTCAATAAGCTACAAATACAATGGTGGAGAGAGTAGGATTCGAACCTACGTAGGCTAAGCCAACGGGTTTACAGCCCGCCCCCTTTAACCACTCGGGCATCTCTCCAACTTGCTTTTAATGGAGCTGGGTAAGGGAATCGAACCCCCAACCTGCTGATTACAAATCAGCTGCTCTACCAGTTGAGCTAACCCAGCACCAACTAAGCTTATTTTTCCACCAACAAACTACTCTACTTACTCAACCAGGAGGCCACTGCATAGAACGCCCACCTAAAATATGAATGTGAATATGATGCACAGTCTGACCTCCATCAGAACCTGTATTGACCACCAAACGCCAACCTTTTTCCAGACCTGCCTTCAAAGCAATCTCTTTTGCTTTTAAGATGAGATGCCCCATAAGAGGCTGGTCCCCTGGCTCCACTTCTTGGTGAGAGGGAATTTCTTTTTTCGGTATCAGTAAAATATGAACAGGGGCTTGAGGGTTTATATCATCAAAAGCCATACATAAATCATCTTCATAATGAATATTAGCAGGGATCTCTTTATTAATAATTTTTTGAAAAATAGTGGAAATGGTTAACCTCCTTCATAGCAATCTATATTGTCAAAAATTTTAACAAATGTTTTTAGAATGGAATTAAGCCTCCATGATATATTTGCTAAAAACATAAAAAAATTATTTCGTATCTATTTTACTTATTTTAGCGTATTTTTTACGAAACTTTTCCGCCCGCCCTTCCGTATCCAGCAACCGCTGCTGACCGGTATAAAAAGGATGGGAGGCACTGGAAACATCAAAAGTCACTAGAGGATAGTTTTTCCCATTTAATTCCACGGTGTTTTTCGTTTTTACTGTTGATTTTGTAATAATATGAAATTGGGTAGAAACATCTTTAAACACCACTTCCCTAAATTCTGGATGAATTTTCTTTTTCATATCAAAACCCCTTTAATGTTTTATCTAAAAGTGCATAACTATACTAAACTGGTATAAAATCCACGGCCTTCGCGAGAAGCGAAGATTAAACCGAATTGGTATATCATACAAAAATCAAAGACGACAAGCAAATATCAAAATGAAACACGACTCGGTATAAGTGGGTTTTTCAGCCTTTATACAGCCTGAACTTGGGAAAACAAGGCCGAAAATAAGAGTGAGTATATATTAACTCAGATATTTGACTTATGAGTAAAAAAGTAAGTATATTGTAGCCTTGTTTGCCGGATTTATAAGGAGTTTTGATATAATGAACAAAAAAACCAAAACAGTGCGTTTTCGAATACAAAGAAGATTAGGAGTGGAATTACCAGGGTTGGGCAAACCTGGAGCTTTGGAAAGGCGTCCTTATCCTCCAGGAGAAAGAAGTGCCAATAAGAGAAAAAAGTACTCCGATTACGCTCTTCGTTTAGAGGAAAAACAAAAATTTCGTTGTCACTACTGCTTAAAAGAACATCAACTACGACGCTTTATTAGAAATGCTAAAACCGGCCAAAGTTCCAATTGGATTAACAAACTGGCCGGTCTGTTGGAAAGACGGCTGGACAATGTGATTTTCCGTCTAGGATGGGCTCCTAGTATTCCTTCGGCCCGACAATTGGTTTCTCATGGCCATGTCCAAGTCAACGGAAAAAAGGTCAACATTCCCTCTTTCGTTTTAAAGCCAGGTCAGGAAGTCACTTTGAAAACCAACTCGGAAAAAAATCAGATTGTCTTAACAGCTATACAAAACCCCCGTATGGAGACACCAGACTTTCTTAAAAAAGAGGAAAAAGAAGGAAAAATGGTAGGGACTATGCTGGCGATTCCGGGAACAGAGTACATTCCTTTTAGTTGTGACACCGGCTTATTGACAGAATACTACGCAGCCAGGAAAGTTTAAACCAAACTGGCCGAAGAGTTGTTTCAATTTCTACAAGGAGTTTTTCATTGGCTAAGAAAAAAGGAAAAAAAATTATAACTTTAGAGTGCACAGAGGCGAGAAAAGAAGGTCGGCCTCCTTCCCGCTACACCACTAGAAAAAACACTCAAACCCATTCCGAAAGGTTGGAAAAGAAAAAGTATAACCCTTTTCTAAGAAGACATACCTTACATAAGGAAATTAAATAAACCTCTCAAACCAGAGGGATCATCTCCACTGATATTTTACTGTTGCTTTTACAGGACTGATATAGCTCTTTACCCTGGAGGAGTCATTTGGAACAACTATCTGCTTTAAAAGATAAGAACCCCATACAAATATTAAAAGACTGGTTACAGGAAGCGGAAAACCATCCAGAGATATCTCAAGCCAATACTATGGTGTTATCCAGTGTATCTAGCTACGGTAAACTTAGAGTTTCCTCGCGGGTGGTTTTATTAAAAGAGATTCAAGAGGATCAGTTCATTTTTTATACTAACTATAAAAGCTTAAAAGGGCGACAGCTTCGCTTTCGTCAGCCATGCGCTTTAAATTTTTATTGGCCATTTTTAAAAAAGCACATCCGACTGGAAGGGGTAACCAAAAAAATAGATCGCAGCTTATCTCTAAAATATTGGAAATCGCGCCCTCGAGAAAGTCAGATTAGTCAATATATTTCCCAGCAATCAGAGAAATTGGAAAACCGAAGTGTATTAGAAAAAAAATGGCAAGAAACACAAAAAGAGTTTTATGGAAAAGAGATTCCTTGCCCCTCTCATTGGGGAGGGGTGGCTTTCCATCCCAACTTAATCGAATTTTGGATAGAAAAACCGCATCGTTTGCATGACCGATTGCTGTTTAAAAACAAATTTTTTTTTAAAAAAAAATGGCAATCCTATCTTCTCTATCCTTAGCGGCATTAGCTTATTCACGGATTTTTACCTCTAAATATTCGGATCTCGGATTTTTTTCTCTTAAAAGTGCTTTAAAAGCCACTTTTTCCCCTCCTTTGATATTGCACATATAAAAGCACTATGAACAAACCTCCTCGAACATAAAGCCTCTTACAATGTCTGAAGGGCTTTTAGCAACAAAGGATCCCTTATGGAAAAGCATAAAAAAAACAAACCTCAAGTAAAGAGGAAAAAACCAAAACTGACCCATGATACTTTCTTTAAACTCTTCTACTCTGACACAAAACTTGCGAAAGAGTTGCTGAAACTTATCTTTTCAAAAAAAGAACTTAAAGCTTATAATCTAAACAAATTGAAGATAGAAAAAGACACTTTTGAAGAAAAAAGAGCAGATCTTATTTTTTCTCTCCCTTTTAAAAATTACCCAAAAAAAAGAGTAAAAATATTCATTCTCTTAGAACACAAAAGCCACTACGATAAAAACCTGTTTAGCCAGCTTTTAGATTATCAGGTGTTAGGCCGAAAGCATAGCATCCAGCAAGTGGGCTATCCCCAGCCTATAATCACTGTGCTTTTTTATCATGGCAAAGAACCTCTTAAGTGGAAAAAGTCCCTTCAGGAAGAGGACTTTGGAGAGTGTTTTTCTAAAATTCCTGTGGAATCCAGAAAAAACATGCTAAACTATGAACCAAAGATAATAAACACACAAGATCTAAAAATCCGACAAACCTTAAAGGACCGGAAATTTAAAGGGTATAGTATTATAAAGCTATTATCTGAGATATGGATTTTAAAGAAGAAACCAACTCCATTAAAAATAAAGGATGCTTATTCTGAATTTGAGGAGATACTGAAAGGTTTAAAGGGGAAGGAAAGAAGGATTGTAGAATTAAGGATATTGGAGTATTTAAGAGATAATACAGAGTTAGATACAAAAACTTGGGAAAAAGCGGAAAAGCTGCTTATAGAAGCTGGGGTATTAACACAAGGAGGAACTATGCAAGATGTACTGGAAATTGTTGAAGAAAAAGGCCGATGGAAAGGGCGGAGAGAAGGTCTGAAAAAAGGACGACAACAGGTTGTTTTAAATATGCTGAAAAAGAAAACAGATATTTCTTTTATCTCCGAAGTGACAGGTTTATCTGAAAAAGCAATCAGAAAACTAAAAAATGAAAAATAAGCAGGAGCAAATTTATCAGACCCATAAGTGCCCGTTTTATGAATAAAAAGGAGGTTCAAAAATATGAAAAAGAAATTGAAAAAACTGAAAACAAATAGAGTGGCTGAAAAGCTTTTAACTCAAGATTTATCTCCTTATATACATCCTGAAAACTTTAAACCAATGCGGTTTGAATTAAAACCAAAAAATCAAACAGTGACAATACGAATGTCGAAAGGGCTTTAAAAAGCAAATCAAAAAAACAAGGGATTCATTACCAAAAGCTGATACGACAAGCTCTTGACAATAAAAGTCCTAAAGAGTATGAAAAGTGATGCCTACTAACTGTCCACTTTTCAGGGACGATCCAGAGTTCCATTTGATGTTGCATAATCCATTGCCAGGTTTACCTTAGGTGAATCTATGTACTCAAGAAGATTTTCTTTATTAATTTTGTCATTTCCTATTTTGATTTCAAGCTTTTCATTAATAATTGGAATATAAAATTGATTTAAACAGCTTTGTTTTATGTGTTCTATTTTTATATCATCACAATAAGGGATAGCTACAGACAACCCTTTTTCTTTCTTCTTTCTCCTAAAAAGAGTACTAATAAAATCTGTGTAATTTTCAACAAGGATCTTCAAGTTCCCATAAGGACGATATTCGTATTTACCTATGCTATGGGACTTCAAAACAGCTCGTCCTTGGAATATACTTTGATTATTATCAAATACAGAATATCCAAAGAAAGTTTTTATTTTACTAACTGCCAAGAAAACAGCTTTACCTATACCGTGACTGCCACCTCCCTCTTTTTTATTTGTAATATTGTCAGCCTTAAAAAAATTTTCTCTATTCTTTCCTTCTAGTCCTTTTGTATTAAAATCTTCCAATATAATAAACTTTACTTTTTTCTGATCTTTATGAGCACGAATCTCACAAGCCTCTAAATGCGGTTCAAGATCAGTTAAAAACTCTTTTAACTCTTCCTTATTCAAAAACTTTTCATTTATTGTTACTCTAACTGTTGTCGAGTTATTACTAGCATCTAAAGAATTTTGTATAAACTCTCTTATGAGGCTATCTGATTCAGAAGCTTCTTTAAAAAATTTATCGCTACTTGAGTCCTGTCTGGTTGAATCTTCTTTATATTCTTCAAATTCCCATTTCATACTTAATCCTTATTTCAAACTAAATTGCCTCGACTCTTCTGAATCTTGTTTTCTAAAACGCTCTTTACACATTTGAATTTCACTCTCTAATGCTCTAATAATTTGTTTCACTTCATCTTGCGTATATTCATAATTATTTGTATTTGACAAATTACTGATCAAACTGATTTGTTTAAGGGCTTTATTGACTCTTTTATTAGCCAACTCAATAAACCTTTGTTTTTTTTCACTTATATTCATACTTCCTCCTTTTATTGATAAAAAAGGATTACTTAATTTTCTATTTATCTACTAAATAATAAAAATACTGTCAATATAAAGAATTATTTTGCAAAAAAAATTCATATTTTTGTAAAATAATTAATAAGTATATAAAGAAAAATTGTAAAAAATTATACTATTTACTATATTTTATATGTTAAAATTCTTGATTTTTAAGAAAAATCATACTATAAATATAGTATGAAGAAAGGGACTTTAAAGCTCAGTACGAACAGAAAAAAGCTTTCTTTAGTGGCTCAATCTGCTGGGGATTTTGTGCGAATTGAAGATGCTGAAAAAATGTTGAACCTTTCCCGAATCCAGTCGGCCAAACTTCTATCTCAGTGGGCAAGCCAGGGTTGGCTTAGACGAGTGGGTGTCGGCACTTATGTTCCTGTTCCTCTTGATCTTTTAACTTCTAAACAAGTTGTAGAAGACCCTTGGGTTCTTGTCCCTACTTTGTTTTCTCCGGCTTATATTGGCGGTCGCACCGCCTCTGAATACTGGGACCTGACCGAGCAGATCTTTCGTGATATTGTTGTATTCACTACTCGCCCTGTCCGATCCAGAAGAATTAAAAGTCAATCTGTTACCTTTACTTTAAAAACTATTAAAACGGAAAAAATATTTGGCACACAAATTGTATGGCGTGGTCAAACACAAGTTGCTGTATCGGATGTTTATAAAACCCTTATTGATATGCTAGATGATACTTCTATAGGAGGCGGCATCCAACATATTTCAGATTGCTTTGATAACTTTATGAAACAAAAATATAATAAAAAACTAAAAGATTCTTCCCTGAAATTTGATAATTATAAACAATGGAAAGAACATAGTTTTAAGAAACTTATTTCCTATGCTGAACAGTTAGGTAATGGAGCTGTTTTTAAACGGCTTGGTTTCCTTGCTGAAAGACATCCAGAGGGATATGATCTGGCCGTAGCTTGTAAAAAAAATCTAACGAAAGGAAATGCCAAACTCGACTCCTCTCTAAAATGTGATCATCTTATTACTCGCTGGCGACTTTGGGTTCCAAAGTCATGGCTCGGGAAGGTTGTTTTATGATTAGCAAAAAAGAAATTTTAGATAGAACAGAGATAACAAATCTTAATCCTCATATTATTGAGAAGGACTATGCTTTGGGATGGCTGCTGGCTGGTATCTCAGTCCATAAGGAAATTGGTAGTCAATGGCTTTTTAAAGGTGGCACTTGTTTAAAGAAATGCTACTTTGAAACTTACCGTTTTTCAGAGGATTTGGATTTTACATTAAAAGAGGAATCTCATCTTAATATAAGTTTTTTGAAAAATACTTTTAGTGAAATTTCTGAATGGATTTATAAAAGAACCGGCCTTGAGTTTCCCAATCACCTACAGGATTTTGATATTTATGAAAGTCCACAAGGTAGATTGAATTGTCAGGGGAAACTCAGTTATCAAGGGCCGGTATCTCCACGCTCAGGGGGGCTTCCCCGTATTAAGCTTGATCTTACAGCTGATGAAAAGGTTGCTTTACCCTCTACTCAAAAACAAGTTTGTCATCCTTATAGTGATTGTCCAGAAGAAAGCATTAAGGTAATGGCCTATAATTATGAAGAAATAATTGCAGAAAAAATCCGTGCTATTTCTGATCGTGCAAGCCCTCGTGATCTATATGATGTAATTAACCTATATAGAAATACTGAAGCCTCTCCAAATATGTCAGACTTGCAGGATGCCCTTAAACAGAAATGCGAATTTAAAGATATTCCAGTACCAACAACAGATGACATTCTTAAACACAAATCAAAACTTAAAGGTACATGGCAGGTAATGTTAGGGCATCAACTTCCTTATTTACCTCTCCTTGATTCTTTTTTACAAGTTCTCCCTGAGTTTTTTAAATGGCTGGAAGGTGAACAATCACCGGAAGAAAAAACACCTTATAAACTCTTAGAAGATGAAATTTTAGTTAATGAACAAACAGCTTGGTTGCCTTTAAATCAAAATATAAAATCTTATATAGAGCTTATCCGCTTTGCTTCCGCTAATAGACTTTGCATGAGTCTTAAATATCAAAATTCAATATATAAGATAGAATGTTATTCATTACGAAAAACAAAAGAGGGTAACTTTATTTTATACGCTTGGGACACTGGTAAAAAGGAAACTTGTCGTTATGAAGTTAATGATATCCAAGGTATTGAGGTAACTGATCACAGTTTTACTCCCAGATATTTGGTTGAGCTAACTCCAAAGATTTTGTAAAAAAACCGTTGTATAATTTTTGTGTGATTCATTTTTTTCTTTTTTTGGATTCCGGGTCAACCTCCTAGTTTTCGGATTGAAATCCAGGCCATTTTTGTCATAATTTGAGTGCATAATCGGCTAAATTGAATTGAGGTAGCCTGTTTCTTAAACTCCTCTATAATCCTATTCAACACCCCATGTATTTTCTTCTTTCTGTAAAAATCAATAAAATCAAGCATTGTTTCATGTACTGAACGGAAGTTTAAAAATATTCTGGGATCTGTCACATTAGCTGACACTATGGAGAAAAAAGACTCAATATACGCATTCTTATTAGGGCACCTAGGAGGTATAAAATCATCCACTAAAGGAAGCCCATTTATCTCCGACTTCTAGTTATAAACAGTTTATTTGTTCACATTATAATGGCGGGCTACCGCCTCTGCTGATCCACTCTCCGCTAACTCTAAAAGAGCCTTCTTCTTCAACTCCAAAAAGGGGTACTTAACCTTTGCTTTACTCTCTATATCTGACATCAATAACCCCCTTTCAGTAGAACATATCCTCTCTTCTAAGAATAGGCTAACATCTATTAGATCTCAGTCTAGATTATATAGGGGGCTAAAGAGGATTAGTTATTTTTAATAATAAACACCTCAAATATTTTTTATTACTCAGAACTGTGTTATGCGGTTAAAATAGGTCAATGGTCTGTAAGCACCGATTATACCAGTTGGGTTTGAAAATTCCTACTAAGGATGAGATCCCTGCTTTCTTGGGACGAGAAGGGAAGGATTTGCCTTCCCGTTTACAGGACTGACAAACAAAACAGGATAGAGATAAGCTTTTCAGTAGAAAATAGGGCTTAAAAGCGAGTTCGGATTTGACACAAGAGCAACCAAAGGTTGCTCTGTGGCAAACCGCACGTCTGAGCCTTTTAAACCCTATTCTCTACTGAAGAACAAGAGCAACTAAATTCCCTTTTTCACAGGACGGAAAGCCACTAAAGAAGCTTCCCGTTTGAAAGTAATGGAAAAATGAACCCCTATTGGGTATAATTAGAAACCTCGCAAGCGGGGTGATTTTAAAATAAAAATTATACCTAGAGGGGTTTATCCTCGTTTCCACTAGGACAAGCTTTTCCGTAACTTTCTAGTTCTTTGCTTCGGGGTAACCAAGCTTTTAAAGCCGGAATTTTCAAACACCATCGGTAGAAAATATGAAAACAGAAAAGCTACTTAAAGAATTAAAAAAAAATCCATTTCTATTGGCTCCTATGGCGGGGATTACAGACAGCCCTTTTCGCTCTTTTATGAGGGAAATGGGTTGTGGTATCGTAACAACAGAGTTGGTATCCGCTAAATCCCTCCAATTAAAAAACGAAAGAAGTTATAAATTAATGTCTTTCACTGAAAATCAAAGCCCTATAGGAGTACAGATCTTTGGTGAAGAATTAGAAGCTCTGGCAGAAGCCGCTCAAATCGTTGAGCAATCCGGTGCCGACTTTGTAGATCTTAATTTTGGATGTCCCGTTCCTAAAATTGTCAAAAAAGGGGCTGGTTCGGCTGTTTTAAAAGACCTTTGTTTTTTTCAAAAAATACTTAAAACAGTGAAAAGGTCTATCTCTATCCCTTTATCTATTAAAGTAAGAACCGGCTGGGATCAACACTCCCGCAACACTCATGAAGTAGCAAAAATAGCCTATAATGAAGGGATTATTTGGCTCACTATTCATGGTCGCACACGGGCGCAAGCTTATTCCGGTCAGGCAGACTGGTCTTACATTAAAGAAATAAAAAATAAGAGCCTTATACCTATTATCGGCAATGGAGACCTTATAAAGGCAAAGCAAGTTTTAAAATTAAAAAAAGAAAGCAGCTCAGACGGTATGATGATAGGGAGAGGTTGCTTAAAAAACCCTTGGATTTTTCAGGAAATAGACCGAACCGGTCAGGATAAAAACCTTAAAAATTCCTATAGCCCCTCTTTAACACAAAAAATACATAATAGAAATTACATAGACATACTTAATATGCTCAAGTTCCACTTGGAAAACTTTTATGACGAAAAAATGTTTTTACTTCAATATAAAAAATTTTCTACATGGTTTTCCTCTGGCTATCCTGATTCCGCTCGGTTCAGACAAACCATTTTTCAAACGAGGGATAAAGAAGAAGTATTGAAATTGATAAATGAGTATTTCCATCGGATTGACTTTAAAAAACAACAGGAAACCCCTTACGAACCAGCCTTAATGCAAGGGCATGGCTAAAAGAACCAGTAAGGAAAACAAAGTTTGTAGATCCTTTACAAGGTTGGCATACTGGGGAATGTCTGGCAAGAAAAGGCTATATTATCTTCTGTTTGTTTTTCCCAACTCAGCACATAATCAATACCTTCTTCTTCTCCTACCCGTTGAATATTATAGTTCCCAGGGTGGCACCTGTACTTTTCCTCTTTAGGACCACAAAGCTGAAACATGGGGTTAGGAACATTCATAGCTATAGCCGGATTAGTATAAAGGAGTACCAGAGTGACAGAGGGTAAATGTTCTTTTTTTATTCTTACGCAATCTCCTTTTCTCCACAACACAACACTCTGTGAATCCTCCCCCTCTCTCATAGAAATAAACAACTGTATAGGTTTACCAAATATTTTATGAGGTAAGGAACTCTTTACATCAAATTGCAAAGTATATACCGCCTCAGCAGCCGTCTCTATATCTATGATTTTATCTACATTATAGCGTATTCGTTCCTCTATCAGTTTTTCCACCGCCTGTCTTACTTCTATACTAAACTCGTTTGTTAAGATGACTTTTTCATTTGCCGTGAGCATTACTGTATCTTCTTCTGGAACCTTTATATCTGTAAGATTAATCATCAAAGCGGTATGGATATTTTTCAGACCATATTTGTATTGTTCATCATCACTATAAATAGTGCTCATTATTTTATCAGCTAAGTCTGTTTTTTCTTGTTCTGTAACAACTTGTTCCCACTTGATTTCCATATCTTCAAATATTTGCTTTACAACACCCTTTTTTGTTCCACTTGCGCTTTCAAAAAGTAATTCCCGATCTAAGAAGGGTCTTAAGTTTTTAACAACACTTTGTATAATAAATTGAGCTTTGTTTCTGGCTTCAGTCATCGGATCAGATAATTCAGAGGCTTTTATAGGCTCTTGAATTATATGAGGAGCCTGGCTAATGGTTTTTCTCACCTCTTCATTAAACCAACTTATAACTTCCTTAGCTTCTGCCTTCATTGTAGCCGCATCTGTTTTTTCTTCTGCTCTAATTTCTTCCACTTGACTTCTGAACTGAACCAAAGCTTCATCTAAAATTTTATTAATATCTGTCGTAAAACGATCCCTGGTTTTCTGAATGCTAGTATCTAAGTCGCTTACGAAAGCTTCCCTATCAAGTTTAACCTGAACCCCCCGTTCCATCTTTTTCAAAAATTTTTCAGTCTGATTATGAAACTCAGTAGTGGCCTTTACTAAAGCTTTACCAAGCTCTGTCGTGAACTGCCTTGTCGCTGTCTGAACCGCTTTGCCGAACTCTTTTTTCATTTTCTGATGAACCGCCGCTGACGGGCCTGATGAGGGGGAAAGTGGTTTATCTATACTTTTACCACAACTAACTAAAGCAAACAGAAAAAGAAAATGGAGGGGGATAATCCAGTTTAATATTCCTCTTCTTTTTTTAATAGACATTTCCATTATAGTATGATTTCTCCCTTCCCTTCTAAGCTTTATCATATATATATGATATGCAAGCTTGATTCCATAATAAAATACGATTTTATTTGCTCAATTCCATTACCAAAGGAGAAAAGAACCGCCGTTGATGTATTATTTTTATACAGTTATGAAAATAATACCCGGTATATTTATATCCATCGGATTTGAAAATTCCGTATAAATATTTTAATATAAAAATAGAGATGAAATTAGCCAGTATTAAATCAGATCATCGGGATGCCGACCTTATTGTAGTTTCTTCTGATAACAAAAAAGGAGTGCATGCCAAACACATTGCCAGATCTTTACGGGAGGCCATCGAAAATTGGCCGGCTGTAAAACCCGCTTTAGAGGATTTATATAGAAAACTCAATCCATCTTCACTTCCCCTGGCTTTCCCCATCCCACTTGAAAAACTAAGTGCTCCTTTACCGAGAAGCTTTGCATGGATAGATGGTTCTGCTTACATCCAACATATTAAACTGGTACGCAAAGCCAGAGGGGCTCCCCTACCGGAAACACTAGAGACTATCCCTTTAATTTATCAAGGAGGAAGTGACCTTTTTTTAGGCCCTTATGACGATATTCCACAGGAGGATTTTTCGCATGGAACCGACTTTGAAGCAGAGGTAGGTGTCATTGTAAATGATGTCCCTATGGGGGTAAGCCCTGAAAAAGCCCTGGATCATATTATTTTATTTACACTAATAAATGATATCTCCCTTAGAGGTCTTATTCCAGAGGAACTAAAAAGAGGATTTGGTTTTTTCCAAGGAAAACCCTCTAGTAGTTTTGCCCCTTTTGTCGTAACAAAAGAGGAATTAGGAGACGCTTGGAAAGAGGGACGTATTCATTTACCTATGTTAGTGGAATTTAATGGAAAATCCTTTGGACAAGCGCAGGCCGGGGAAATGCACTTTCATTTTGGACAAATTATTGCTCATGCTGCTCAAACTCGAAGCTTAAGTGCCGGAACGATTATTGGCAGTGGAACTGTCTCCAATCAGGACAGCTCTGTTGGTTGTAGCTGTATAGCGGAAAAAAGAATGTTGGAAAAGATCAATACGGGAAAAATAAAAACAGATTTTATGAAAATAGGGGATCAGGTAGAAATAAAAATGATAAACGATTCCGATCAAAATATTTTTGGAACCATCAAACAAAAAGTTTCTTCCTTGAGTAAAGTTAATACAGAGTGAAAAAAGAAATAGACAAAATACAAGCAAATGATAATACAAAAAAACGCCTCGTAATATTAGCTTCCGGGACAGGCACTCTTTTTCTTAGTATTGTCAAGTCTTGTAAAACGGATCATCTCAAAGCAGAAGTAATCCACTTAATCAGTGACAATAATCAAGCCCCGGTTTTAGAAAAAGCAAAGAAGGAAAATATATCAGTAAAAATTTTAAATCCTAAAGAGTTTTCCTCTTTTTCTGACTGGGACGAGGCTCTTTCCCAACATCTAAAAAGCCAAAGGCCGAATCTGATTCTCCTAGCTGGATTTATTAAAAAAATAGGCCCAAAGGTTTTATCCTTTTTTAAAAACCGTATTTTAAATATTCACCCTTCTCTTCTTCCCCGCCACGGGGGGACTGGCATGTACGGTAGGCATGTTCATCATTCCGTATTAAAAGCAGGAGATAAAAAAACTGGAATCTCTATTCACCTGGTATCTGAAGAATACGACACTGGTCCTATACTAGCTCAAACAGAGATACCTGTATCCCCTGAAGACACTCCTGAGTCCCTTCAAAAGAAGGTGAAACAAGTAGAACCCACTTTTTATATCGCTACATTACAAAAAATTCTCACCGAAGAAATTCCATTGACCCACTAATTAAGAAAACTTATATAAATTGATATTATACTGATCTTTTTTTTAATTTTATGGTTTCTGTAAGCTACTTCCGAAGGGTAAAATGGAATTAATAGAGCACAGACATGCCCCCGTGGAAACAAGGATGCCTGACATGTTCAATCTTATAAAAACCATCAAAAATAAAGCTCTTAAAGTATCTTGAATATTTTTATTACAGATAAACCTTTACCTTAAGATAGGAACAAAGGGGCAAACAGGCAAAGGAACAAAGGGGCAAATATCATTCAAAAAGCAGTATGGATTTTAAAAGGTTTTGTTTTAGGCACATCTAGCCTTATTCCGGGCCTTTCTGCAGGTACTTTAGCCCTCATCATGGGCATTTATGAAAAAATTATTTTTTCTATTACCAACTTAATTTCCTTTTCAAAAAAAAGCCATAAAAAAGATCAGTTTATTTTTCTTCTATGTTTAACTATTGGTTTTTTATTAGCTATCGGATTTTTAGCTAGTGGTTTATCCTGGTTATTGTCCACATTTCCATTGGAACTTTACTCTATATTCACCGGTCTTATAATCGCTTCTCTTCCTCGTCTGTTTAAAATGACGAATAAAACAAATTTCTCTTTTTTTATAGTAGGCTTAGTATCTCTTATTGTTTTCATTTCCTTACAAAATATCTCTCCTTTTGCAAATCTACAAGCCTCTTTTATTCTGTTTTTTGTATCCGGCTTTCTGGGCTTTTTTGCCAGTGCTCTTCCTGGGCCTTCCGGATCCACTATTCTGTTGATTATGGGCACCTACCAACCTATTTTAAAAGCTTTAACACAGAGACAAGAGGACTATTTGATGGTATTCCTCATAGGTGGTATTGTAGGTTTAAGTTGCGCCTTTTATCTGGCACGCTTTTTCTTAAAGAAGAAAAAAAACTTGTTCTTTTGTATCATCCTCGGCCTAATAATAGGCAGCCTGCCGGAAATGATCCCCTGGCAACAAGAACACCACTCTTTAAGTATAAATGATTTAACGATCCGTATAGTTACTTTTGTTCTTACAGGAATTATTTTGTTTATTCTAGTGGAAAATTCGTTTTTTTGGAAAAAAATAAAAAAGCTATACTAATTTTATGATATAATAATTCATATAATTTTAAAAGCCCCGGTACTCCACGAAAATTAAGATCATTCACCTTGAATCATATAAAAAAAAGAAAATAACATATTTAATAATGTAGCCGTATCTAAACAGAGGAATTATTAAGAATTAAAAATGAAAAGAGTTTTTATATTTTTATTTTGTGCTTTCTTTTTTTCTGAATTATCCTTATCAACAAACATAAAATCAGAGGTAAATCCTATGAATCAAAAACAAGACCCTGCAAAAGGAAACCACACAAATAAACAACCACTGCCTAATATAGAAATAGCTACTTTTGCCGGCGGATGTTTTTGGTGTGTGGAAGCTGTTTTTGAAAAGGTAAAAGGAGTAAAGACAGTAATATCTGGCTTTGCTGGAGGACAAAAAAGACACCCATCGTACAAAGAGGTCTCTAGTGGAAAAACCAATCATGTGGAAGCTATCCAAATCAGTTTTTATCCAAACAAAGTAAACTATAAAACACTTCTCGACATTTACTGGAAAAATATTGACCCCACCGACTCGGGAGGACAGTTTGTAGATAGAGGGGCTCAATACCGACCTATGATCTTTTACCATAATGAAACACAGAAACAAGAAGCTGAAAAATCTAAAAAGATTTTATTAAAAACCGGCATTTTTAAAAAACCCATCACAACGGAGATTGTCCCTTACTCTACTTTTTTCCCGGCAGAAGAATACCATCAGGATTATTATAAAAAAAATCCGGTAAGATATTGGTTCTATAGATCCCGTTCAGGTAGAGACACCTTTTTAAAAAAAATATGGAAAAAAACTCAAAAAAAAACAATACCATCCGGGTATAAAAAACCTTCTGATGAAGAGCTAAAAAAACGATTATCGCCTTTAGAATATAAAGTAACCCAAAAGAACGGAACAGAACCTCCTTTTAAAAACAAATATTGGAACAATAAAGAACCGGGTATCTATGTGGATATTGTATCAGGAGAACCTCTCTTTAGCTCACAAGATAAATACGATTCTAAAACCGGTTGGCCCTCTTTTACACGTCCTTTAGTGAAAGAAAATATAAGCACCCATGAAGACAACACCTTACTTATGAAAAGAACAGCGGTCAGATCTAAACAGGCTAACTCCCATCTGGGTCATGTATTTAACGATGGACCTCCTCCAACAAAATTGAGATATTGTATTAACTCAGCGGCTCTCCGGTTTATACCAGTAAAAGAGCTAGATTCCGCTGGTTATTCACAATTTCAAAAAAAGTTTCAATAATCCACTTTTTAAGCCGCTTTTAACTCATGCTCTTGAAATTTTTGTTGCAGTTTTACCTTAAGCCGCCTAATTGCTTGAGCATGTAACTGAGATACACGACTTTCTGTCACCCCTAAAATGGTACCAATTTTCCTCAAATTAAATCCCTCATAATAATAAAGAGAAAGCACTATGCGCTGTCTCTCCGGTAATTCTTCAATCAGTTGTTTTATTACATTCTGAATGGATTTCATATTTAAGTAGGAAAAAGGATCACTATCTCCCTGTAAAACATTTATAAAAGACTTTCGATCTACACTACTAAAAGTGGAAGCTTCGTCAATAGATAACACATTCACAGGGCGTACCTGATTTACTAAATTGTAAAATTCATTTATCATCAATCCTAAGTGTTCCGACAACTCCACATCCGTAGGAGGACGACCTAATTTAGCTTCCAAGTGAGAGGTCGCGCGCTCGAGCATTTTAGCTTTATCTCTAATGGAACGGGGCACCCAATCTTGCGCTCTCAATTCATCTAAAATAGAACCTCTTATACGAAATTCAGCATAAGTTTTAAACTTATTATCTCTCGTAGGGTCATATTTCTCTATGGCGTCCATCAAACCAATCACGCCACTAGAAACTAAATCCTCTACATCTATATTCGCTGGCAATCGGATAGAAATTCTTTTTGCTATAAACCGGATCAAAACCGTATATTCCTCAATTAACTTTTTTCTTTCTTCCTCTGTTAACTGAGAAGCTCTTTTATATTCAAAATCCTCTATTTTCTTTTTTGCCACAACACCTCTCCTTTATTTAAGTTAAAGTTTGTTTAGTTGAACACCTTCAATACTTCCGTTCACCAGGAATAAATTAAGCTGAGTGACAATCTCCTGCTCTAAAATCCGCCTCTTTTGAAGATCGTCAAAAACAGTCACATCTTGACTGGAAAGAATAAAAATAAGATGGTCTTTTATTTTGTGAATAGATTTTTGGATTTCCTCGGACACTTGCCCGTCTGTTACTTGAAGAGACACTTTTAACTTTGTTAAGCGAGCCTCTTTTTCTGACTTAAGCAAAACAAAAAAAGGTTCCAGGTCAATAGCCTCCCAGGCCAGTAAAGAAGGCTCCATACTTTGTACCTCCCGATCAGAACTAATATCTCTAGTAGATCTATCCGATAGGAACCAGATACCAGAACCTACACACAGCACACACAAAACCACTGTTATAAAAAAGACAGAGAATTTTTCCTCTGCTTGATCACAATAAGGTTTTTCCTCTGGAATAAAACAAAGCTGAACATCCTGATTTGACAAAAGCACCCCCTTCATAATGAAACAAAGCAACATAGGGGCACTTGGACTTCTGCTCTAAAAAACCCAGTCAAACATATTAAAAAAGGGCATTAATACCCCGTGTTCAGGGAGAAAAGAGACAAAAAACGAACAAATAAGAGTCAATTTATTGACTTTCTCATATATGACTTTTTACTATCCATAGTCATAGTTATTTAAAATAAGGTCGTATAAGTGAAAATATCCTTTTTTTCAAAAGAGAGTGTGTATTGAAAAAAGAATTTTATAAACTCAGTATTGTTTTTACTATGATTGTTTTCGCTTTCGCTTTAGCCTTTTTTCTAGGAAAGGAAGTGACTTTATCTGGCCAACAAAAATCTAAAAAAAAGCCTCCGATTTCTCCTCATACACCCACAGCACTACCTGAAAATAAAATCTCCTCAGAAGATTTCACTGACAAACAAAGAGAAAAGGTGAAGGAATACAAAAAAAACCTTGTCCAGGACGAACCATCTGAAAAAGAAAACCAACTCAATAAGAAAGAAAAAATAAAACCAACTGAAGTAAAAAAAGAACCTCAACAAAAACCAAAAGAAATATATGCTTTATTTCTGGCCAGTTATAAAGATAAAGAAACCGCTACGGAACAGTCCACACAATTAAAATTACGTTTTCCTAAATGGAAGATTTTTTTTAAAAAAGAAAAAGAAGTTTATAAAGTCTATATTGGTCCTTTTAAATCAAAACCTTCTGCGGAAAATTTTTTAAAGGAACTACAAAAAAAACCGGAATTTTCCGCTATTAAATTGGAAACAATATAAAAAAATTATAATGGAAGACATAAAGTGACTGAATCCCTTATTAATATATCATTAAAAACTTTTAATCCAAGTCAGATAAGCGCAGTACAAACACTCGATGGCCCCTTACTGGTTTCTGCTGGGGCCGGTTCGGGAAAAACCCGAGTGCTTACCCATCGCATTGCTCACCTAATAAAGAAAAAAAAGGCATCTCAGGACCAAATATTAGCTGTCACTTTTACAAATAAAGCGGCTAATGAAATGCGAGAAAGGGTAAACAAGTTAATTCAAGACTGGAATATACCTTTACAAGGAAGAATGTGGATCAGCACATTCCATTCTATATGCGCCCGCATTTTAAAAGAAAACAAAAAACTCATTAACCATACATCCACATTCACTATTTACGATAATAAAGATCAATTATCTCTTGTTAAAAAAACAATGAGAGACTTAAATATAAATGAAAAAATATATAACCCTAAAACTTTTTCTTCTCAAATTGCTCTTTGTAAGCGTCAAGGGTTAGGACCAGAAGATATAGATCACACTAATTTTCCAGCCTATGGAAATCGTTTTCAAGACCTCTATTTTAATTATGAAAAAGAATTAAAAATGGCCGGGGCGTTTGACTTCGAAGGACTTTTATTTGAAACTTATAAATTCTTTTTAAAAAATAAAGAGCATTTAGAAAAATATCGCAAACAATTTTTATATATTTCTGTTGATGAGTATCAAGATACAAATCATATTCAATACCTGATTATAAAAACTCTAGCAGAAAAACATAGAAACATCTGTGTTGTGGGAGATGAAGATCAATCTATTTACTCCTGGCGAGGAGCCGACATTTCTAATATTTTAAATTTTGACCAGGATTTTCCGGAATGCAAAATAATAAAACTAGAACAAAATTATCGCTCAACAGGGAATATTATCTCTGCTTCTTCTGCCCTTATAAACTACAACAAACATAGAAAAGACAAAAAGCTTTTTACAGACAATTCACAAGGGGGCCTTATCCAAATATATGAATTAGAAGATGAAATAAAAGAAGCTCATCTCATAGCCAATATTATTGAAACACAGTGCCGGGAACAAGGTTCCTCTTATGAGGATTTTTCTATTTTTTATAGAACGAACGCCCAATCCAGAGTATTAGAAGATTCCTTACGTAGTAGAAATATACCTTATAAAATTATTGGAAATTTAAAGTTTTATGATCGTTTGGAAATAAAAGATATTCTATCTTACTTAAAATTTATCGCTAATCCAAAGGACGAAGTATCTTTAAAACGGATTTTAAACAGCCCTAAAAGAGGGATCGGAACTCATACAATAAAAAGCATTACTGAACAAAGTGAACTAATAAAAAAAAGCTTCTATGAAACCATGAAATATTTATCTGAGACCAATCAAATAAAAGGAGCGGCCCGATCGGGTATTATGGAATTTATACAAACACTGGAGTATTTAAAACAGGCCCAACATACTTTATCTCTCGTGGAGCTATATAAAGAAATTATGGAAAAAACAAATTACAACACCATTTTAAGAGCGGATAATTCTATTGAATCCCTTAGTCGCTTGGAAAATCTACAAGAGTTTGGAAATGTTATAAATCAATTTGAAATGGAAAACGAAAAGAGTTCGCTAACCACCTTCCTGGAAGACACAGCCTTATTAACACCATCAGACTCCTCATCAAAAGATCTTACTGGCATTACATTAATGACTCTCCATATCTCTAAAGGTTTAGAGTTTGATACTGTTTTTATAACAGGAATGGAAGAAGGATTATTCCCTCTTTCCAGCCCTCTCGGGGATAATCATTTGGAAGAAGAAAGACGATTAGCTTATGTAGGAATGACGAGAGCGAAAAAAAATTTGTATCTTTCTTATGCCATTAAAAGAAACAAGTTCGGAAAAAAACAGTATAATCAAGCAAGTCGTTTCTTAGAAGAAATCCCCAATAAGTTTATTTGTGTAAATTCTTTGACTAAGAAATCCAACTTCTTTTTAAAAAAACATAAGAAATATTATGATTACAATAGTGTATCTGGCACCTATACACAAAACCCATCGGGTTTCAAAAAAAGACCTGCCTTTTCCTCCCCTTATGGAGAAATCTATAAAATAGGACGCACTGTCCATCACCCTCACTTTGGAACCGGTAAAATCCAAAAGATAGAAGGTAGTGGCGATGATCTAAGAGTTAGTGTTATATTTAAAAATAAAAAAGTAAAAAAATTTATAGCTAAATATGCTCACCTTTCAATATAAGTTATGGCTTTTTATTTTCCTTCGGTAGAAATTCCCTATAATGTCGCCAAACAAGATTGGTGTAATTGGAAATGGCAACTTCGTCATTCTTTAAAAACAAAAGAAGATTATGAAAAATACTTTTCCCTTAGTACAGAAGAAAAAAAAGGGTTTTATATAAGAAAACACGGCTTTTCTATTCAAACCACCCCCTACTACGCACAAGTAGTTAAGGCCAACACCTCCCTCAGAAAAACCATCCTACCTGACCTACGTGAAGGTCATGTTGGAAAGCAAGCTTTAAAAGACCCTTTAGGCGAAGAAAACCACAGTCCTCTAAAACATGTGATTCACCGCTACCCGGACAGGGTGGTTTTTTTAGTGACGGATCTATGCCCTATTTACTGCCGATATTGCACCAGGAAAAGATTTACAGCTACAAATAAACATATCATACAAACACAAGAATACAAAAAAGCTTTAGAATATATAAAACAAAATGTAGGTATTAGAGAAGTCATCCTCTCTGGTGGGGATCCCCTTACTCTAGGTGATTTTTTACTGGAAAAAATTTTAAAAGATCTGCGCTCCCTTCCCCATGTGGAAATTATAAGAATAGGCTCACGCATGCCAGCCGTGTGTCCCATGCGGTTTTCCGATTCTTTAACAAGCATGATAAAAAAATATCAACCGATTTTTATTATGAGCCATTTTAATCACCCTGACGAAATCACCCTGGAGTCAGCCAAAGCTTTAACCAATTTAGCTGACCAAGGTATTCCTGTCTATAACCAAATGGTGCTTATCAATTCTGTCAACAATCACCCGGCTATAGTACAAGCTCTTTCCCGCAGATTGCTCTTTTTAAGAGCCCGGCCTTATTATATGTTCCAATGTGACCCTTCCTTGGGAACGGATCATTTACGCACCTCTATTAAAAACTCGCAATGGATCCAAAAAAGCTTATGGGGAATCTTATCTGGCTTGGCCATCCCACGATTAGCTGTTGATTTACCTGGGGGAGGGGGAAAAGTGGAACTGGTCCCTGAGAGTCGAGTGAAAAAAAATAAACAATCACAAACTTTTAAAGGTTGGGACGGAATGACGGCGACTTATATTGATCCAGATGAAAGCGATATTCAAACTCCCTGTGAGATAAAACCTTATCTAAAGGAGTGGCAAGTCCTGATTCAACAAACTTATGGCGACGACTCCTAATGAGGAGGCTTTGAAAAAAAATTCCTATCCAAAATGTTGCCAATAAATAGAACTTAAGAAAAATAAGTTTAAAGTAGCCTGTTTTTTAACCGATAATAATAAAATGACAAAAAAAATACCCTATCTTATGTTATTTACTCTGGGTCTTTTATCCGGTGTTTTACTTTATTGGCTTGTTAACATCTCTTTTATTTCCCGAGTGGAAAAGGCTGATAACACCTTTCGGATTATTGCTTCACCACAGAGTAAAGGCTGCCAACAACTAACAAATATCACAGATAAAGAAAACATAGACATTCGTTGTCTGATTGAAAGAAGGAAAAGCCATAACGGAGTCAGATATAAAGTAAGATCAACCATACGGGTAAAAACAGATGATACAGGTAAGGCCCTTATTTCTTTAGAAAATACATTAAGACCTCGTGATCCTAAAAAAAAGAAGAGCGACCCAAATCACATCACGGAAGCGGATTACTGTAGTATAGATTGCATTGACCCTGTTACCGTTGAAATACAAAATATTAGCAGTTTAGAACAAGTATCTCAAACTCTCACAAATAAAATTGCTGACATATTGGAAGCGGAAGATCTCAATATTGAAGAAGCCTTAGACGAATCTTATGAATTAGAAGAGAGGAAAAAACAGTTAGAAGACAAAATTGCCAACTGTAAAATCAGTAAAGAATCCACTATCACTTATATAAGAAAAATAAAGCCGGAAGAAAAAGTAGAATGTAGAAGAGATCAGCTGGCAAAAATAGAAGATGCCAAAGCGAGAACGGCCTTTTTTAATGAAACAGTGAAGCCCGATTTATGGTATTTAGCTGCACAAGCTAGCCCTTTAGATAAATCTTTTTTTCTATCTCCGCAGATCCAGGAACTAAAAAGACCTGATTTCTTCAGTCATGAATATTGGTCTGTACACGGGGCTATAGACACCATTGAAAAATATAATGACTTAAGGATTTTTATTAACCAACTGGAAGGAGATAACAAACTAGCGGCTTTAAATGCTATCAGCACTCAACTTCCTATGTATTTTTATACAAGAAGTGACACACCTACTGGACGCCAGGATCGTATATTTTTAGAATCTGCCTGGAATAAAAATTTTACAGAAAGACCTTTTCCCCCTTATTATTCTCTCTCTCAACCAACACAGACAACACAAAACAGTAGAAACAACAGTATGTCTGCTGCCCAATTTAGAGCTATTGTGAACTCACCGGCCTTCCGCAATCTATATAAATAATATACAAGAAATTACAGTTTTTATTAATAGAAAACAAAGTGAATAATTCCCTTCAGGAGATAACAGGATACAAAAGGTTTAGACATGATTTTGTTACAGATCTGTCATTCCCGCGAAAGCACTGTCATTCCTGTACGTGTTCACTAATTCGCTGACAGAATCACTTCTTCACTCTTTCACAAGAGTTATTCATTTGCCGAGGTGTTTTCTGATTCAAACCCTGATGAGGTCTAAACTCATTATAGTATATCAAATACTGCTCCAATTCATCCTTGAACTCCTCTATCGTCTCAAATACACTCCCCTCTATTAAATCCTCATTTAAACTCCTCCAAAATCTCTCCACCTTCCCATTCGTCTGTGGCCTATACGGCCTTGTATATCTATGCCTTACCCCCAACTCCAACAACATCCTCTCAAACGGATGCGATAACTGATTATTACGAGAAGAAAACTCTGAACCATTATCACTCATAACCTCCTTAAACTCCATCTTATACTTCTTGCTCAATACATTAAAAATCTTTAAACACGAAAACATCACCGTAAGACTCTTTATATCCTCCACCACTTCAGCCCAAGCTATCCTCGTGCAATCATCTATAACACACACCAAATAGTACCTCTTACCCCCTGACTTCACTATCATGTCCTTACCCAAATGATGGCAGTCTATGTGACCTAACTCCCCCGCCTTCTCCTTTATTATCTTGCGCTTATTCTCTATCATCTTCGGCTTCAACTTATTTACCCCCTTCCTCCTGAATATACGATATACCGTACTAGCCGATATCGGAACCTCTCCCCTTTGCTTAAGAAGAGGGTTTAGTATATGACACATCTCGTATCTATTAACACCATTTTCCCTGTGTTTTAGCACCTCCTGCTCAATATAGCTATTATTATCCCCCCTTCTTAACCTCCATCTAGGACCTCTCTTACGAGGAACAAGACTCCCCTCTGTAGGATGACTTAAATAGCGATGATAGTATTTTAAAAAAGTCTGACGATTAGTTTTATGGAATTTGTAAAAATCACTTACAAATCGAAACTTTGGATGTTTCTTCCTCTTTACTAACTCATAGTCTTTTATCATATACTGCCACTTACTAATATAGTTCCTGTATAGGGTCTTATCTTGTGTGTTATCCCTCATAACTCGCCTCCTTATCTTGGGTTATTTAGAGCTTTCTAACGCTCCCTTATAAACTCAATTTTGTCAGCGAATTTGTGAACATTTACAATTCCCGCGAAAGCACTGTCATTCCCGCGAAAGCGGGAATCTCATTGCTCTTGCTCTTCAGGAGAGAATAGAGAGCAAAAGTCTCACCTATGGAAAAAGTAATGTCAAGAGTATAGTATCCCATTCGCAAACAAAACATCTTCTTGCGTTACGGTCTCCTGAAGGAAGGGCATAACACCTTATCAATACCACTCATCAATCAATCACTCGCTCACCTTACTTTATTGTCTCAAAAAAATGAATCAGTATCTTCACATTCACCTATCCAAACTCTTACTGTATAACAGCAGGTTATAATAAATTTGGAAAAATAGAGCAGAGGCTAATCAAACATTAGACTGTAACTGTGTTACCCTTGTTTTTATGGTAATCATAGTCCGTCACTGAGCCTTAAGCTTTCTTCTGCTCATTTCCAGGAGAGCTTTCTTACTCTTTAGCTTCTTTGATAAAGTATAAAAAAACTTTATATACCCAACCTGAAAATCTGATTACTTTTTGTTTTTCTCTCTCAACTCCTTCTCCCTTCTATTAGGATCATATTTTTTGCCACTTTTTAATACTCCGTAAACTAAAATAGCTAACTTCCTACTGACATTATGTTTTGCCATTAAGGCTGGTTTTTTCTCTATATAATACTCATAAAGACCTTTTAAAGAATTATTACATCTATTCTGTGTTACACTATGAGAGGCCATTTTAAATATCTGTTTAAGTGGACGATAACACCTAGAAGATTTCCTTCCATAACTTCTTCCCCCACTTATCTTCTCATGCTTGATTAAACCACAGTAACTTAAAAAATGTCCCTTGCTTGGGAAACGACCTATATCCACTACAGCAGCCATGATCTGCACTGCATGAATGTCACTGATCCCTGGAATACTCTTTAATAACCTCATCTCTTTGTGTTTCATCGAAAGCTTTTTAAACTCCTTAATATACTCCCCCTTCACCTTCTCATGTAGAGCCAGTAACTGCTTTGAACGAAATAATACAAAATCATCACAAGCAGGAACTGGAGAAAACTCATCTTTCTTATGATCTAAACCCACAGAAGCAAAAACAGCACTCCTCTGGTTCTTTAAACGAACTATACTTTTTACAACATCATTGTAGCCACTAACCAGTTTCCTTAAATATATAAAATCTTTCCCACTATGATATACTTCCTTCAATAATCCCGCCTGACTTAAACGCACTAACTTTGTAGCATCTATCTTGTCATTTTTGGCCCCCTCGGACAGAAGCCTATTACGATAAGGGTCACATACTAAAAGCTTGTTGACGCAATATCTCAACTCTGAGTAAAGCCATTGGGAAGAAGTACTCTCTTCAAAAGTGAGGATTTTCTTTCCTTTCAGACTTTTTAGATAGTCTTTTAGATAAGAAATATTGCTGGGAATATCTTCTACATTCACTTTTTTACCTTTTTTTGTTACTCTGGCTATGGCCATATTGTTCTTTGACCAATCTAAAGCTATATAATGTTCATACATAGGGTCTCCTCCTTTTTTAATATATTTTATATATTTATTGACCTTCCTACTTTACATGCAGGAAAGAGTCTTGAGGAGACCTTCTTTTTCCATTTATCAAACATGCGGTTTGCCACAGAAGCAACCTTTGGTTGCTCTGTGCTCAAATCCGAACTCGCTTTTGCCCCCTATTCTCTCCTGAAGAGCTTATCTCTATCCTGCTTTGTATGTCATCCCTATAGCTAACGGGAAGCCATTTTGTCAGCGAATTTGTGAACATTTACAATTCCCGCGAAGCTTGTCCCCGTGGAAACGGGGAGCGGGAATCTCACCGCTCTGTGCTCTAAGGGCTAACCCCCCTTGGCATTCTGTTCTCTCTTGAAGGAGGCTACATCAACAGGTATATAAGATCAGAGTACATATCGTATAAATTCCGGATTCCATTCAAAAACAGCTAATATAGAGCGGGGGTATTTTTGTCTTTCTCTACAAAAGTCACTACAAAAACAAGTTTGAGCTTTATCTTTTCCACATTCATTTTTATTAGTTTTTACTTCTACATGGCCATGAGGAGAGTATAAGGTTGTAACAATAATAGATCCTTCTGGAATTTTATTAGTATCCCTCTCAAACTCTTTATATTTTTCAGAAGCTATTTTTTTAAAAAAAGGAACTAAGGTCATCTCCTTATGGTGCCAAGAAGTATTTACAGCCAGTAAAAGTTGATTATATATCCCCCAACTTTGGCAGTTAGATCGTATAGATCGAGTAGGGGTGTTCTTATACACTTGTGAACTTTGTCCATCTAAATTAAGCATACACAAGGCAGACTCAAATCGAAGGCTGTATAAGCAGATATCAACACTGTTATTTTGAACATCCGTATCAAAGTTTTTTACGCATTGCCTGTATGTCATATTTTCAAATATTTCACTATATATGCCTGTACAGTGATGACTTAAAAACTTATTAAGGACAGCCATTATGGCCCCCGTCACATGCCTTGCACAGGCCGTAGAGGAGTAATAAATAGGTTTTTTACCTTTACATCTTCGAATAGGAAGAGGGTGATATCTTTCTAAATTACTTTCTAATCCACAGCCTCGTGTACATCCATCATTTACCTGGCATTCACAATCCGTGTTTTCAAAGATCGTATCTAAAAAATAATTCATCAAGGCGTTTGAATTTTCAAGGGGAGGCGAAACAGATGGTTCCCCTCCTTGTGCTTGAGAAAAAAAAAGAAAATAGATCAAAAAACAGATAATACATCTTTGAATAAAGAGAAACATTCTGTAAATGTATCATTGACTCTATTCTCAAAAAAAGCTTGCTATAATGAATTAAAACTAAAGTCCATTTTTCAGAGGACGATCCAAAGTATATTTCTAATGAAAAAAAGGGGAAGTCATATATATAAAGCCAGGGGAAATGAGATATATAAAGCCTGTGGAAGCTAACCCACATTTAAAAACGAGAACTATGTAAAACAAAAAAGGTTGGTTTTTTTTCTTAATGAACCTGCGAGAATAGCTTGATCTTCCCGTTATGGAAACAATCCCTTTTCGAGCATTAGTTATAATAGACATAAACCATGCAAAGCAAGAAACACTTAAGAGGGATCGTACTATATCTTCCATGTAAGCTTCTTCTATATTTAATACCTGTTGTGTGGATAAGCCCCACACAAGGCACAACAAAACCGGCGGTGTATATATGACCCAGATCCACTTTGTATACTCTTCCTCTATTTGTTTTATGACAGGTTTTTGTAAGTCTTCCAAGAATTTCTTCCGAATGGAATTCTCATTTTCAAGGGAATTTGTTTGCGCCTTTCTCTTCCTCTGAAATCGGCCGGATGTATCTAGTGAATTAACGGGCATAATATTGGGGTATCGGTATAATGAGGTATTTACTTTAGTGCCGGTTTATTCATAAAAAGGTTCAAGATAAGCTAAGAAAAAACCGAACTTTTAAAAAGCAAGCCGCCATTAATAACTTGATGCTTTTCTAAAATGATAAAAGATTAAGTCCCTTAATGATGCCCTAAAAGGTAATGGCGGCTTGACTTATAAACCCAATATGCCAGTTGTCCTCCTTTGGAAACAAAACACCCACACCTGTATTCCAGGTTAAACCTTCTGCTATTTGATATTTGAGTGCCATCTCTAAATGATAAAGCAAAACATCCCCATTAGAATAAGACAGATGGGTAGAAAATAAAGACCTTAGACTTAAAGAATCCGATAGGGAAAAATGAACGGAAGGGGCTATATAAAAACCCGAATGAAAAGAATATCCTGGATATTGGGTTCCTTCTGCTTTTTTTGATTTCAATGCTTCATACTCTTCAATAAGAAAGGAAAGCCGGGAAGAAAAAGAAGGGTGAAAATAAAAAACTTCATTTTTGTCTGAAGTAGAAGCTCCTACATCCAAGCCTACATTCAACCACTTTACAGGCGTTTGCCAATCCACATTTATCACTCCCCCATATACTCCAGACAGTTTGCCCACTTCCATCTGCACATTTAATATATTTTCTTCTGCATAAGAACCATAGACCCCTAGATAGGAAGAGGATACTTCACTGGATAGGGAATCTCCCCCGGTCAAACCTAGAGAAGAGCTTTTGTATATGATTTCCGCTCCGTATTTATCTCCTTTAAAACCCGCCTGAATAAAAAGATTCACTAAAGCTTCATCAATATAATGCACCATAGGCTGTACATAATAAGAAGAACCAATAAAGCCCCGCCAGGAGAGAAAACCCGTACTTCCCTCCTTACTATTATAAAAAGAGCTAAAAGGCTCTACACTGTCATTATAATACATACCTAAACCAAAATGATGAGGCTTCCATCCTATTTGAAATAAACCAAAATCGTGAACCACTTCCAGATAAAGATCTCTCACTGAAATTACAGGAGGAAAAGCGGTTCCCGGATTTCCAAAATTTATTCCTTTTTGTAATTGAAAAGATCTATACACCGCACTTTGATTGAGAGCATCTTGCTTAAGCCTGGAGGTAAAAACCGCTTGAGAGGTATCTTGGGGAGTGAGAAGAAACCAAGACCGAACATGAACACCGTCAAAAGCTTTTATATCTGGCTTTAGATGCAAATTATGGAAAAAATCACCCGAGCCCCATTGTTCAAAATCTCCCGCTTGTAAAGTATTAACTTCCACTTCATAAACACCGGACCAATCCAGAATCACAGCTTGAACCGGTAAACAAAATCCAGCAAGAAAAAGAGCTATAAAAAGACGACCGAAAGACTTAAACCAAAAGGGCCGCCTTAAGTAAGAAGGTATATTGATTGTTGGCTTCAAGTTGAATCACTCCACTTATAAAATTTGACTTTATGCCAGCGGGTATTTGATTTTTCCGGGTGGCTTTACAGCCCCTTGTTCTTATTAGCCAAACCTTGAAACCCGGAACTTTCAAACACCAAAAATTATTCACTCACAGAAAAAACATAACCGGCAAAGGTATAGGAGAACATTTTTCGATTCATGTCAACAAAAATGTATATTGCCATACATTACCATATATTTGTATATACGACCATATAGGAATTTAATAAGGAGGTAGAAAGCCTACTCGATTAAAATGTAAAATGGCTGCGAGAAAGTTCTTCCTCATAATAACGGGAATACAAAACTTCCCATTCAGAGCTATTTTCCGGTACTTTTCTTTTAAGAGAAGCTATTTTTTGACGTACTTTCTGTTCTATCCGCTCATGCTCCTGAACAAAAAGAGAGATGGCTCTCCTGGTCGCACGAACCAATTTATTTTTATCTCTACATTGAATCAGGCCCTTATTCAAAAGCCCCTCTACAATTAATAAACCCCAATGGGACTGCCTATCAGAAGATAACATATCTTACCTCTTTGTGACCTAATCGGTATAATTTATAAAATAACACCTTTTTTTTTAGCTAACTCTTTCTTTAACAAAGGATACATTTTATATCTTTCAAACTGACCGGTATGGGTTTTGCTCAGTTCATCCAGCATGAGATTCACTTCCGATTCCAGTTCCCTTTCCTTATTTAAGTCCGTAGATAGAATATGGTGAATATGTTCTGTTATTTCTTCTTCACCAGTTTGCCATTCCACTAAATCACCTGTTTTCCACTCTTTAAAAATAAGCTTAGACAAATACTGAGAAAAACTTTGTTTCCAATGTAACATGTACTCTACACTCCCCTTTAAAACCAAAGGTTTTTATTTAGCGAACTTTTCCAAAATCTTTGATAGATTCACCTCGCTTAAACCAAAGGTTTTTATTTAGCGAACTTCGGCAAAAACTATAACATAAAGAAAAGAAAATTCTTTCAGAAGAGAATAGGGTTTAAAAGCGAGTTCGGCTTTGAGCACAGAGCGGCTAAAAGTCGCTCTGTGGCAAAACGCATGTCTGAGACTTTTAAACCACTATTCTCTTCTGAAAGTTTATCATTAAACCAATACAAACGAAGTTTTTATTTAGCGAACTTTTCCAAAACAACGTGCTCTACACTGCCCTTTAAAGCGGTTTATTGTCAACATATAAACACACTGATTTGTTTCACTCTTATTATTTTCTCCCATGAACATCAGATCAAAAAATAAATTCTATTTCTTTTGTACACCTTTTTTGCTTGTTTTAAGAGGATGCCTTGTCTCCAATAATCGTGATAAATGAGACATTTGTAGATGTGTGTACTTTTGAGTAGCTGCAAGAGATTTGTGCCCTAATAATTCCTGTAAGGAACGTAGATCAGAACCACTATTTAAAAGATGTGTAGCAAAACTATGTCTAAGTATATGAGGGCGCAAAGGCTTACTTAAGCCCGCTTTTTCTCCCCAATACTTAACCCTATCGTAAGCCTTTCTCGTAGAAAATCGTGGTTCAAATACAAAGCCCACTTTCCGGCGAAGACTCTTTAAATGGGCCAAAGTGATCTGGGGTAAAGCACATAACCTTTGTGCTCTCCCCTTTCCTTTGATAAGGAGAGTGTTTTTTATAAAATCCACCTGTTCCCATTTTAATCCACAAGCTTCGCTAACTCTTAGCCCCCCCCCGTAGAGGAGTAAAATCAAAAGAAGATCCCTTTGGTCCTCTTCTTTTTTACTAGCATAAAAACTCTTTTGCACTGTTTGCACGAGACATAAAGCTTCATCCATAGATAGATAATGAGGTAACCGCTGAGGCAACGACGGCAGCTTAATTTGTAATTGTAAATCCTTATTGATGAAACCTTCCGTAAACAACCATTTCAGAAAAGCTTTTATACAAGCGTATTTACGATTTCGAGTAGCGGGAGACAAGCTAGCCCATCTCCTAATGCTTATTCTAACTTGTTTTTCCAAAAACTTATCTAAAAATAAAGAATTGACTGAATTTAAGTCGCCGATTTTTGAAAACTCCCCCCCATTATACCGCAAATCAGAAAACTTATTTTTCCACTCTGTCGAAAGATAAGACAAAAAAACCATCGTATCAGAAAGTAAAAACTGTCTTAAATCTATACGATAAGCTTTAATGGTATGGGGTGAAGCAATTTTATTAAATTCCATATATTTTAAATACTTACAAATATATTGTCTTATTTTTAGACAATATAAAAATACTTTATAGTCAAAATCTTTTATTCTTTTTGTAAAAAAATTACATCTTTTCATTGAAAAATTTTCAAGACTCTGGTATAGAAATAATGCGCTGTCTCATAATGAGACAAATGAAGATTAACCAGGGAAGGAGAATAAATAAATGATTCCATATCTAAGTAAGGGCCAGGGTAACACTTTAATGAATGATATAAAAGATCCAAAGAGTAATAAAACAGAGATAGTCCACTGCTCTGAAGCCATAAAAAAATTATTAAACATGGTGAGCAAAGTGGCTCCCACAGACTCATCTGTACTGATTTCAGGTAATAGCGGAACGGGTAAGGAAATGCTGGCTAGAAAAATACACGACAAAAGCTATAGAAAACATAAAGAGTTTATTGTCATTAACTGTAGTTGTTTAAATGAAAACACTATTGAAAGCGAGCTATTTGGCCATGAAAAAGGGGCTTTTACAGGAGCGGATTACAAAAAAATAGGGCTTTTAGAAAGAGCCAATGACGGTACTGTTGTTCTGGATGAAATTGGGGATTTAAAACCAAGAGTTCAAACAAAACTACTGAGGCTGCTACAAGAAAGTGAAATATACAGAATAGGAAGTCATATCCCTATAAAGTTAAATATACGCTTTATATGCTGCACAAATAAAAACCTGGCAGAAGAAGTGATAAAAGGCTCTTTTAGAGAAGACCTTTACTATCGAATTAACACCATTGCTATCACTATACCCTCTCTTTCTGAAAGGCCAGAGGATATTCCTGTATTATTAAAGCACTTTTTAGGAGCAAATAGGCAGGTTGATAAATCCGCTATGACAACTTTGATTAAATATAGCTGGCCGGGAAATGTGAGAGAATTAAAAAACCTCTGCGAAAGGCTGCGGATTTTTCAAGATGAAAACACTATTAAAGTATCCCATTTACCGGAAGAATTAATGACCAGGAAAAAACAATCCTCTATTCCGTATGACCCCGCCATGAGCCTGGCAGAACTAAACAAACTATATATATTAAACGCCCTTGAGCATTTCTCCTCTAAAAGACAAGCGGCTAAAGCACTAGGTATTACCGTAAAGACACTCTATAATCGCCTACACGAATACGGTGTATTTGAACAGCACTCCCTTCATTGTGCAGTACGAAGGGATGCTCAAATCCAAAAATAAAACACTGTCACTCCCCGTGAAGCTTGTCCTCGCGAAAGCGGGGAGCGGGAATCCCGTCCGGAAATTTTCAAACTCGATCGGGATACCATCCTTTATCGTCCGCATACATAATGATCTAAAGTGGTCCTTACAAGAGTGGACCACTTTTTAACAAAAGGAATATATCTTAGCAGCTGTTCATGCTCCTTTATTGTAATAAAAAAAAGAAACTCCTGTGTTTGTAATTCTGGTGGCAACACTCCTTGACTCAATAACAAGCGAAACTCAAATATAAATTGCAAAGCGGGTAAATGATTAGAAGTTTCCAAAGCTTTAAGGCTATTGCCTAAAAGATGAAACAACTCCGGGCTATCTTCCACTCCCTCTTGGCTAATCTTTTCTATTAAGGACAAAAAATGAAGAGCGAGTTGCAGACGATCATAATCTCTTCTGAGATTTTCAAATCGTTTTAAAAACCAGGCCTGGCAAAGAAAATGCAAAGAGGATCTACGGGAATGTTTATATTCCACACCGATAAAGTGTCCCGGTTCTAAAACACCGCCCGTAAATCTTTTGCGACTCTTAACAGCTCCTTTGGCAATAAAGGATAGTAAAGCCCCTTTTTGATTTAAAACTCGCACAATCAAATCAGTTTCACTGAAGCGATTTTGTTTTAAAACAATCACCTTATCTTTATGAACAAGCATAGGCACAAATACTTCCTGTAGGTAATATTACTTTTTAAATTAAGTTTTAATTAGTCGGTTCAGAAAAAGTCTTAACAATTTGATTTTATTTACAGTCTTGTTATTCTAAAGGAGTCATCTTGGCAAGAAAAAAGCAAAAGCACTGTCATTACTGTAAATGTGATATATATCTTTTTTCTTTTTTGTATGAAAAGTCAACATTCATGTAAAAAGTTCATTAATAGATTAAAATCTTTGACTATTTTCTTATTTATACTTATCCTATATTCCCTGACCGACTCGGTATAGCTTTTACACTTTATGAAAATATTTATGAAAATAACAAAAACTTTTATTCTTATCATTTTTTGGATTGTTTGTTTTTTTAACGCTGGCAGCACCTGCTGGGGATACTCTAATGAGCAACTAAAGCCTGATTTAATTATTATCCATGAGTTGATTAAAAAAGGCCGGTCTTTAGAAGCTTTAAAAGAGTTAAGAATGATGGCCGACCACTACCCCGACCAGTTAGATATCCTTTTTTTGTGGGGAATAACGGCTGTTGAAGAAAGTTATCATCCTAATTGGACTAAGGAAGAGCGAGAGGAACTTTTAGATGAAGCTATTTCCGCTTTTCAAATCATGTTATCAAAAGAGCCTAATTTACATAGAATTCATCTGGAACTCGCGCGTGTATACTTTCTAAAGGGAAAAGATGCTTTAGCAAAGAAGCATTTTAAAAAAGTATTAAAAGAAGAAACACCGGTTTATGTGGAAAAAAATATTCAACATTTTTTAGCTCAAATTAAGAAGAGGCGGCCCTGGCAGGCCATGATTAGTTTTGCAATAGTATATGACAGCAATATTGATAAAATATCAGATGAAGATACCATTTACATTTATAGTTTGCCTTTTACTCTGGATAAAAACGAAGATGAAGATACATCGGGAACAGGTTTATCCCTGCGCGCGAGTGGGGAATATCAGCACAAGATGACAGAACACCTCCGATGGCGAATGGGAGGAAATATTAATAATATGAATTACCAAGGTAGTAAATTTGATACAATAACCATTCTAGGGTATGCTGGCCCAGGCTGGTCACTAAATCAAACAAATGAACTAAGTGTGCTGGCGGCTTTTCGCCATAACCAGAACAGCAGAACCTCTCATTACCAGGATGTGGAAGTTCGTATTGAGACCAGTCACCTGCTTGGTCTTGTAAAAATGAATACACAAGCCCTAAGATATAACCGCTATTTCCAGGATGGAAAAGAGCAAACCGGAGAAAGCTATGAAGCAAGAGCTTTGTTAAGTTTAACTCCTGCTTTCCAAGCCAAAGCAAAGATAGGCCAAAAATATGAAAGCCCGGAGTTTAACGATCGGAGTTTGTCCATTAGTTCGATAGAGGCAGGCTTGACATTAGCTTTGCCGCAACAAATTAATTTAGATTTGAGTAGAGAAGAGCAAAGAGTAAGGTACAAGGGAAACTGGTTTCCCTATATAGAAGACGGCTCATCACGAAGGGATCGGGTGAGTGTGTTTCGCCTGAATATCCATCGCGATAATTTTGAGCTGTTTGGTTTTCGTCCCTTCTTATCTTTTGAGAAAGAAAAACGTAGAAGCAATGCCCAACTGCATAGCTATAAACGAACTTTTATTGGGCTGAACTTCACGCTTTCTTACTAAGTTATACCCGGGTTTTTCACAAAAAAGGTCAACAAACAAAAAGTAAAAACGAACCTAAACCACTAAAAAAGAATATTTAGCTATGAATCCTCATAAGTTTGCAGGTATGATATGTGAACTTTTGGGATGAAAGCCAAAGGTAAAAAAATCCTTTGAAGTATCTACAAAAGCTAAGAACCAGAACTTCAAGAAGAAAAGAAAGAAATCCAAAAAGAAAAGCAGATCTACTGTCATAAATAATTAAGAGTGAGGACAATTTAGTTGCATAGTGTTAATGAGATGGAACGAGTTTTGCTAAGAAGTTCATAAAACCAAAAAAAGGAGGTTCTATGAATAAAATCCTGGATGTGCTGAATGTCAGTACTTATACAGACAGAAACGGAAAGGAGCAAAAAAGCTTTATTCGTTGTGGGGTGGCTTTTCCCAGAAAAGACGATAAAGGTTATATATTGAAACTGGATGTTCAAAACATGACCGGAAACTATATTCTTTCAACTAAAAAGGAAGGAAAGAAGTAACAAGTAAGGAAGGGCCTCTCTTCTAAGAGGGGCCTTTACTTTTCCAATAGTTAAGAGCGATAGTGGTAGGGGCTGAAGGCTGAAAAAATGAAAGTCCCAAAACAGTAAAAAACTGAAATAATCCAGTAAAATCAAACATTAACCCGCCATGCTTTTTCCCGGCTTTTCCCGCCGTTTCCCGCTTATTACTGGTAAACCACAGCAAAATCACAGCAAGATCGTAAAATTAGGGAAAACATTCTCTACCAATTGGTGTTTATATTTTAGACTTGATCTTTTATTTAGAATACCGATACTAAAATGATTTCCCTCTTCGGTTTCGACTGGGATGTGCGAAGCGGCCTTATGGTTGCTTTCGTTTTTTAAAGTGGATTTTTGACTTAAAATCTGTGTTATGCTATATTATAAAGTATTAGAAGTGAAAAATGTCTAAAAAAAATTATCATATAGTGAAATCAGGAAACCATTGGGCTGTGAAAAGTAATGGTATGACTCTATCCGGTCACAATACCCAAAAACAAGCTATTGAATCAGGAAGAGTAATTGCAAAACTCACACATGGAGAATTATCAGTTCATGGCAGAAATGGCAGAATAAGAGAAAAAAACAGTTACGGATCTGACCCCTTTCCTCCAAAAGGTTAAAATTGCCAATTAACACTTTAAACCCTCAACTGACTGAGAGTCAGAAAAAAGTATTTAATTCAATACTTGAGGATATTTTCTATTTGGAAAACACTCTCAAAACAGTTGAGAATAAAAACTTAATACATTTACCCCGTATTTCAATCATATTTAACTACATTTCCTTAGAGACTCTCCGTGATTTTTATTGTGAAAAATTATCTATAAAAAAAGATAAAAAGACCGGAAATTATAGATGGAAATCTTTTTTTACATATGCAGATCATACAAAGAAAATTGATCTTCTTTTACAATCAAAACAATATATAGATTCCAAAAAAACAAGAGATATAGAAACTTTTATTGACAAGCTAAGGATACAGCGAAATTTAATTCTACATAGAAGCTTTTCACCCAATAAAAAACATAACATAGAATGTTCTTCAATCCACTTACTGTTATATTCAAATTTTTATCACAATTCTTTAAGTAGAGAAAGAATTCAAGCAGCCTTTATAATTTTTAACTTGGTTTTATAACCAAGAGATGACAACACTCTCAACATTAAATCTGTAGAAACATCTGAAATATTTCGATTCAAAAGTGCTGTCATACGAGTTCTGGAACTACCAGCTAATTTTGCCAGATGTGCATGAGTGATCTTTTTCTTTTTTACAATTTTTATAATTTCTGAATTAAGATTTGTACGAAAAGCTATTTCTGCTCCCTCTGCTGGTGTTAAACCCAAAGCTTTAGCAAGCTCCCTAACTGTACTAACTCTTACTGTTTTAACTTTAGCCATCAAGCACCTCCTTTAATCTCTTTTTGGCTGTTTTAATTTCTCTCTTAGGTGTTTTTTGTGTCTTCTTAATAAATGCATGAAAAACTATTATTCTATCTTTCATCCGAGCTAAGTAAAAAGTCCTATATATGCCACTTGAATCTTTATTTCTAATTTCCTCTACACCAGGTCCTACTAATTTTACAGGGCGAGATAATGGCATAGAAAGTTTTTCACCTTTTTGTAGTTCTAAAATAGCCTGACCTATAACCTTTCGTATGTTGACAGGAAATTCTTTTATTACTTTTAATGCTGCTGGGTGAAAATCAACTGCTTTCATTAACCTAATGTCTCACATTTGAGACATTAAATCAAGATGAAAAGTTAAAAAAATATAAAAATTGAGAAAAAAAGTTTATAAACAAGATTTTTTCATGATTAAAAACGCGAAAGCAGGCTTTCACCTGCTCGTACCCCACCAGTTGAACGAGTGGAGATGTTACTATCTATTTATCAATATTTTTTTAAAATAAGTCAAAAACTATACCATGAAAATGGATTGGCCCCCATTTTTGGCTACCCCAATTGTGTTAATTTAATATACTCCACCGGCGAGCGCATTCCAAGGCTGGAATGCGGTGCCCTGTGATTATAATCATATATCCACTGCCCTAATAGCTTCATCGTTGTCTTTGCATCATAACAATCACTCACATAAACATAATCTCTCTTCAATGTCTTCACAAAAGCTTCCGACATACCGTTACTCTCAGGACTATAAGTTTATTGTAAAAGGTGTCTTCAACATTTTCCTGGAAAAATTAAAACAAGACTAGGCTGGCATACCCCCTAATTATGAGGGTGTCTCCAACGGAAAAAAGTTAAGAGCGCGATTTTGCAAGCTGGCATACCCCCTAATTATGAGGGTGTCTCCAACTCTTTTACTGTTCGATACGATAAATTTTTAGCTGGCATACCCCCTAATTATGAGGGTGTCTCCAACTTTACGGGGGTCTTTTACATTTTTACATAAGCTGGCATACCCCCTAATTATGAGGGTGTCTCCAACTTTAAAAAGCTAGGCATTGAGAATCCTTGGGCTGGCATACCCCCTAATTATGAGGGTGTCTCCAACGAATTGGGTACCATTTCTATATTATGCAAAGCTGGCATACCCCCTAATTATGAGGGTGTCTCCAACGCATCACCTGAACATAATGACAAAGTTATAGCTGGCATACCCCCTAATTATGAGGGTGTCTCCAACTGCATAGTTTTTTAATCCAAACGCACCAACCGCTGGCATACCCCCTAATTATGAGGGTGTCTCCAACCTATCGTTGATAAATTACTATAAGTACAAAATATTTTCAACTTTTAGCTTCAGAAAAATGATCAAAAGTTGGTGCTTTTTCATAGTTTCTTTTTTGTTTTTTTAGTATTTTCTTTCTAGCTATACTTTTTTGAGATTGTCTTTTATTCTTATCTTTTTGTTCTATATCTTTATAAACATTACTTAGTGGTTTTGGTACTTCTGAAAAAGGTTTTTCCCATATATCATTGTGCATACAAGCTCGTCTGAATTTTTTTAATTCCTCTTCTATAGCTAGCTTTACTTGAGATATTCGTAGAATTTTACTAAAAGAAGTATAAGATTCTCCTTCTGGTCTTTTTGTGTTATTACTCTGTATTAGCTCTTTTTCCCACTTCAATATGGATTGCATAAGAAAAAAACGCTCTCTATCAGATTTTTTCTTCAAAGATTGAATAGAAATAGAAGGGCTGACATTTTCTTTTCTATTTGTTTTGAGAGATGGATTTCCAGTAGAAATACTATTATCAAGTAAAGGTAGCACTGTTTTATGGTTTGATCGGTAGTAGGTATCTATTAGTTTCTTTATTCTTTTTTTGCCAATAGAGGCATAGTAACGCCACCCTTGTGTTAAGGTGAACTGAATAGATATATTATTATCAATCTTCTTACTTATTGTTTGAGTGGAAGGTTTTTTACTGGATATTTTGAAATTTTCTTGCTCAAGAAGAGTTGGAATCATCCTTAAAAGTAAGCACACACGAGCACATCTTTCTCTTGAACTTCCATCTCCCCATCCTGCTTTCCTACCATTGGAATCCTCTTTGTCGAGTCCAAAGTAAGGAAAAACAAATGAACTATCTCCAGATAATGCACGGACATGATCAAAAAAACGCTTTGGTTCTATATTTTTCTTTCTTTCAATTTCTTGCTTTATAACTCTGAAACCCATAGCTACCGGCTTTAAATTGTTTTTTGGATTTTTTTGCTCTCTATTTCTTAAACGAAGACGACAGGCTAAACTCTCAAGCTCTTTATTAGAAAGCTCTGATACTTTCTGTCCCTGCTCTTTCAACCACTCTAAATGGGCTGTTAGCATATCCGTGAATACAGACTGAATACGATCTTTGACAATTAAAGAATCTAAAGTTCCTATATTTTTTTTGCCGAATCCCAAATGTGAAATATTTAAAAGCTCTTCTTTTTTTAGTTCTTCTCGCAATATGTCTTTTCTAAAATGACGAACTTGTTGCTGAAAATCTGTGAACTGTCTTTCATTCATATACTGTTCATATTTTTTGTTCCAAGCTTCATTAATAAATCCACAAATAAATCGGATTTGCTCATAAAGAGTAATTTCTGTTTTTTGCCAAGAAGAATATTTTTTAATCAAAGTTGTAATATGTTTTTTAAGTCTTTCTTTTGTTATACCAAAGCTTTTTTGTTCTCGACCTTTTCTTGTTCGATTCTTCTTTAGCCATTCTACTACAAAATCGTTTATATCCCTGTTTAGAAAATGTGCTATAACAAGATACTTTAAAGTGTGAATACTGAAGTTCGTTCTATAATCATCTCCAATATCCACTTCTACCTCTATGGTATTATGGCGAATCCGCAAAGGGTTCTCCCTACTTTGAGAATTAAAAACTGTTTTTTGTTCTAATTGTGTTAACTCTTCATTTTTTTCTGTACTTATTCTTGCAAACTTAACAGAGGGTAACACCTGTGTATGCTCTAAGTATAAAACCAACTGTTTTATAAACCATTGATCTTCAGGAAAACCTTTTGATACTCTCTTATTTTCTTTATTATATAGCCCCATAGCCTCTAGTCTTGTCCAAATAGCATATCCCATTTCTTGTTTAGATGACAAAAAGGATTCACTCTCTTGCCCTTTGCCATTTTGTAGAGTTGTCTTATTAATTAAAACACTGTCATTTTGAGATAAAGTTTCTAATATCTTTACTTGTGTCAAATATTCAGGAGATGACTTCTGTAGCTCTTTCCCCTGGAACAGCTTCCCTGACAAAAAAGACATTTGTGATCTTGTTAAAAAAGGAGCCGCAATCAACGCTAATTTTAAATGAATATTCTTATCAAAATATAGAAGGGATGTGTTTGGGCTTGGATTTTGTTTTATATTATCCAAATGTGCTTTCATTTCTCTTTCCTTTTTTTCATCTTTATTTAGTTTTTTACCCGTTTTTTGCTCTAAAATGGCAATAGCTTCACGCACTAAAAATTCTAATTCTTTATTTAAGTTGAAATCGTTTAGTTTATCCTGTGGCCAATCACTATCATAATGAGAGAAGTAGTTTCTTAATTCATTTAAAAGCTCTTTAAATACATAAGAGGATTGATTATTGTACTGGTAAATTTTTCTAAAATGATGTGTTTTACTTAATATTTCATATTGAGTAGATATCCAATTAAAAATTAAAGCAAAAGCTGCGTATTGCTTTAGTGTGAAGTTGTCTTTGAAAAAATGGATTTGATTTTTATTACTTTCTTTTATCTTCATCAAAAGAACCTCCTTGTTAGGATATTTTTATATAACAAAAAAACCTGTGACTTTTTTCTTAGAAGTCAAGAAAATAATTTTTTATTTTTTAACCTTTTTGTTTTATATATCTCACTATGGGATCGTCTCTAAAAAAGGGATAGTGAGTAAGAACTATTTTTATTCTCTTTAGGATTTGTATTGTTAAGAGGAGAATGAATCCTCTTAGGGATATCAAAAAAACCTATATAATCAAAGCCTTCTTTTTCTTTTGATAATACATTTGGTGATATTTTTGGACATGCTTTTTTACCTCGGGCCGTTGAATGTATTCACTGTAATACAAAAGTCGTTTTTCTCTTGGCTCGGGCCTTTGCATATACTCTCTTTGGTAATCTTTTTTTATTTGTACTATAGCCGCCATTGTTCACCTTTCTTTTTATGTTGCAATCTCAAAAGTAGTGGGGACCTACTAAGTCCCCACACCAATACAGCCAGAACAATAAAGGATTTTAAAAGAAACTGACTGATTGTTTTCTGTACAAATATTCACTAAAACTTAGCGTCATTACAATCTTTTACTTTAGGTATCTCAACTACCTGGCCTTTCTCATTAGCTTGTATAATAGTATCAAGACTTGATACATCTGAATAGGCTCCAATTATAAATGTGTTTGTACCTATTTTACAATTAGCCGCATTGACACCCGCTGTCCCCGAGTGTACAGTCCATGTTCCAGCGTTCGGCGATGCTCCGTCACATTCAGTTTTTGTTTTTTCGTTACCGGAAGATGAACCACCAGAACACTTCCCCTCACCATCAGATATAAACTGAAGTGTGTCTAAACCACCAAGAGCACTTACATCACAAAGATCTGGAGCAGCTGTCCCGGCACCAAAACCAAAAAAACCTTTATTCTTAAAAATAGGGCTGTTCTTTCTATCTGTGTCCATTCCCACTTCTTCCAGATTATAACAATAACTAGAATCCACAGCATACTTAGCACCATAGGCTTTTTGACCATTTCCGACCTCGGCCCTCATTGCCATTTTAATAGTATTTCTTTTATAATTCCTATAAGAGGGAACAGCGACACTGACAAGTATTCCTATCAATCCCACTGTTACCAGTATTTCAATCAATGAAAATCCTTTGTTATTCATTATTATATCTCCTTTTGTTATTTGTTTATTCCTCAACTCCGATACCTGTTGATTCAAACTGCTTTTTTATGCTTTCAACTTTATGTTTTGAATCAAACTTATTGTTCTCTCCATTTACCCAGTCTCTTAATTCAGCTAGAGCGGCTATTTTTTTGCACTCCTCTGTACTTTTAGACCAGAAGTAACCAGACAGTGATATGGTCGCAATGAGTACACCGGTAGAGAACAAATTGACTGCTATTATTAGGTTTCTATCTTGTTTGTTCATATCCCCCCTTTCCCTTTCCTTTTTGTTTTCCCTAGTTCTAAAAAACCAACTTCCTTAAAAACCCTTTTCCTTGTTTTAAGGACGATCCCTACTCCCCGCTCATGTAGGGTTCTTTGCATCAGATTCCCGCTTCCGCGGGAATGACAGTGCTTTCGCGAGGACAAGTTTCACGAGGACAAGTTTTCGCGGGACGGGAAGCACCAAAGTAGCTTTCAGTTTCAACAGGACAGGCAGGCAACAACTTGCCTTTCCGTTTCCCTCTATCCTTCTGTGCTATGTAGAGGCTTCTAAAAAAGCCTTTCTGTTTCTCTCTCCCCTGTGCCTTGTGCCCTGTGTTTCTTCGCTCCCAAACCTCTGGTTATGTGGCTCACCCACGAAATGACGCTCCTTGTCCTGGAAATGGCGTTTCCTACCAGGAAACGCCATTTTTAGAGGCAAAAAGTGCACAAAAACGGGGTTTTGAGAGTAGGAAAGCCGTTTTGAGGTAGATATTTTTAAAAATGAGAAGAGAAATAATTGACCTACAAACATGAAAAATGAAACTGCAAAGGCAACACTAGTGTCTTAAAATAAGACAAGAGACTAAAAAAAATACAGTGAGTAAATGCTTAATATAACTTGGTTATTTTTTGAAAAAGGTTTTTTATAAACAGAGAAAGATAAAAAAAATTTAAAAATATTTTGGTTCTATACGATAAGTAAGACATAATTATTATGAGGATAAAAAAATGGCGTTTCCTGGTAGGAAACGCCATTTTTGTCTAAGTACCTGTAATCACAAATATTTTTCATCACCTCAAATGCATCTTGCGTGAATTTTGCCTGATTTACTAAAACTTTTTCACAAATTCTCGATGTGTGTATCTAAATCTTAAAGATAAATAAAAGAGTTCGTTTTTATACCTAATAGAGTATGCGCCTTGTTCCCAACTTCCTAAGATTCACAAGGACAAGTTTCAAAAAGCAATGTAACAATTTTGTGAAAAAACTCGTTCCTCTTTTCCATAGAAACAAACTTTTCCGTAAACTTTTTAGCTCCTTTCCTTCTAGGCAACTAAGTCTTCCTCCCGACCCCTCATATAGTCGTTTCTGAAAATCCCGGAAAGTTTGTTTCACAAGGGGTCTTGCCAACCAAAATGAAGTGATAAAATAGAACAAAAGGGGTCTCTAATATGAGGGATATTCCAGTTTCCTTTTTTATTTTTAACTTGTGTGCTATTGATTTTTCTTTCTAAAAGTCTCATAATATCTTCTCGTTTATAAAAATTATTCAGAAGTAACAGCCAGCCAACAGATAAGCTTAACATCTTCTTTTGAAATAGGAGGTAAAAGCTCAGGTGAACCAGCAGGTTCTAAACCAGTTTCAATAATCCATTTTATAAGCTTCTCGACTTTTTCTTTGCTCTTGTTACTATCATCATTAAATTGCTCTCTCAAAAGAGTTTCATCCCGTCTTGGCCAAGGGGATTCTACAATATCAAGAGCTTTGTTGATTATATGCTCATTCATTTCAGCAGGTTTATGAGAGCGGATAAAATCCGCCACATCTCTGTTTATTTTTCGTATTTTCGGCTGTAAGTTTGCCGGATCTGCCTCATACATCCAAGATTTAAAAATATCTTCTTTGGCTATATTCCAAAAATTATAAACTGACTTTTGAACTTCTTGTGATATTACAGTTTTAGTATTTTTCTCAGCTTCAATAAGACGAAGGCATGTTCCTATTTCTTTAATAATTTTTGTATCCTCTGTTGGTTTCCATTTTTCATCTGCTCTAACAAATCTTAAGTAAGTTCTTTTTTCACCAATAGTTGCACAAAAAAAAATGCCTTGTTCTTTCCCCTTTATCATACCTGAACCTGATTTCCATGGAAGATTAACAATTTTATATCGATTTTCCTTTAAAGCTTTTCTTAATGTTTGACGGTATTCTTCTCCGGTTTGTGTAGAGCTAACTGTTCCACCTCGTTCAAAAAGAGCAGGATTTTCCATTAAAAGTTGGTTAATTTCTTCCCTTGTTTCAGTAAAAACCTGTTTTCCTCCTCGTTCTCCCTCAATGGGGGAGGCAACACCAATGCTCCTTGCGGCCAAAGCTAACTTGTCTAAAATACGCTGTTCTAAATCTAATAAAGCATCTAATCTGTCTGCTGGGAAAATTGTCCTCAAAAAAACCTCCTTGTGCCTGCTTCCTATTCTATCAATTCGCCCATGACGCTGAACCAGGCGCATAGGATTCCAAGGAAGATCATAATTTATAATATGACAGCATTGTTGCAAATTGACTCCTTCAGCTAAAACATCTGTAGTTATTAAAATATCAAATTTATCTGATTGATTAGTAGATTCCATTGATTGAGGGGCAAAACCATTAACAACTGATTCTCTGGACATACCTGGATTAAAACTTTCTCTTCTGTGGTCAGAACCTATAATAGCCGCTATTCTTCCTTTATATTCTGAAAGTTCAGGATTATTGTTTATTTCCTCTGTGAGAAATTGAAAAATCCACTTTACAGTATCAGCGAAAAAAGAAAATATTAGAACCTTCCTCTTGTTTTTCTGCTCACTGGCATTTTTTCCTTCTTTTTTAGCCTGTATTACTATCTTTTTTAATTCTTGAATAACTTTTTTAAGTTTCTCATCTTTTGTTTTTGTAATTTTATCTGCGTCTTTTTTTAATTTTATAAAAACATCTAAATCTCTTTTAACATCTCGCTTTAAATCTTGAACCTTATAATTACTAGCATCTTCTGTATATAAACCTTCGTCTAAAAGCTCTTCCAAGGCTGTTTCATCGTCAGCCGATAATTCTTGTAAAAATCGGGTAGATATAATTTTTCCTTTATCAATAGCTTCTAAAAATATTTTATGTTGTTCTATCATTCTTCCTAAAGTGTTGGAAAAAGCGAATAAAGAAGACTCAAATCTTTTTAAAAGACCTGAGCGTAAAAGACCAGCAATACCTTCGTCCCTTCTTTGGCTTTCTTCATCAGATTGTTTTAAATAAATATCAGGAAGATATCGGGAAAACTGAATTTTATTATTGCTCTCAGGATCAAGAGCTTCCTCTATATTTTCAAAAGGAAACATCTCATCTAATGAGTAACGAACAGTTTTAGTTCTTGGAGTAGGAAAAGTAATTTGTAAAGTCTTTCCGTCAGGTGTTTTAATAGTATTATTTTTATAATGCTTTTGTATAAATTGCCGTGTTCTCTTAACTGTTGTTGCATCAATAATAGGAAATAATTTATCAGGGCTAAGGTCAGCTGGATTTTCAGACATAGCTGAACGAAAAATCTCTTTTACAGATAAGATTCCTTTATTTGCTAAAAAAGCATCCTGTTTCATAAAAAAATGAAGCAGATTATACAAATCCCAAAGAGAATTGTTGACAGGCGTTGCAGTCAAAAGCAAAACATCTTTTTTTTTGCCAACAAGAAGTTTCCTTAAAATACCGGCTCGTTTGGGGGCATCCGGGTTTCTATAATTATGAGCTTCATCTACAATGATTAGCTGATACTCATCTGTTTTTCTTTGCAGTTTTTCTGAAACTCTTTTAGTGTCTTCCTTATTTAATTGTTGGTCTCTGGCTAATTCTTCATAAGATACACATTCAATAAAAATCTTGTGTTCATGTATAAATTTTTTCCATGTGCTATCCCTTAAAGAAGCAGGACAAATCAATAAAGCCCTTTGTCGCCGATTCTTATAAATTTCAAGAATTTCACCTGCTATATAAGTTTTTCCTAACCCCACTTCATCTGCTACAATAGCACCTTTACATTCTTCAATAATTCGCAAAGCCCTAATAACACCATGTTTTTGGAACTCGGTTAAATGTAAAAAACTCTCTTCATCCTTATTGTCAGCATCAATTTCTTTTCCATAAAGCTCCCATAAAACTCTTATGAAAATCTCAAACGGCGTTCGGACTGTCAAAAGCTCTTCAAACAAATTTGCTAAATTAAAAGGGATTGCTTCTTCCCACAATGTATCAAACCAATTTTTTGCTTTTACAACCGTCTCTTTATCTGTACGGCTGGTATTTAATTCAAGGTTTGTTGTCATTCCAGATTTTGTCATATTGGAAGAACCGACAATAACCCCTCCCTCTTCCTTGGCTTTTTCTTTTATAAAAATATAAGCCTTTGCATGTAAAAAATCCTTTTCATATCTGCGGATTTCAATGTTTCTCGCTTTAAGAGCTTTGACAAAGTTCTTGATTCTTTTTTCACTTTCAAAACTAAACGGAAGATGATTTCTCTCTTCCCATAATCCTTTTTCAAGTAACTTTAAACTATCCTGTAACTGTCTGGTTTGAAATTGTTTTTCTGTTTCTCCGATAGGTCTTAATGCAAATAGGTTGTTTAAAAAAAACTCCGCTCCTATCATCAGGCGAACAGATTCTGTGTTAGCCAATTCGTCAGCTACTTGGAAAAAACCGGCTGAAGTAAAGAAAGCAGTAGCGATACAAACCTCGCCATACTTAGAAGCACCTGATTGCTCTTTAAGAATAGACTTTAAAACCGAAGATAAGGTATTATCTTCAATATTATCAATCAAAACCGGAAAAACTATATCTTTACGGGAAATTTTATTATTCAATTTGTAATGACCTTTCCAATTAATATTGGATTTTGAAATTTTAGTTATTGTTGAGGCTTTGGTGGGGTTTTCTTTGGTTGTTGCTGTAGTAATATCTGACCGAACTGTTTCCCCCATGAAATGCCTTTGGTGTTTTCGTATAATTTTACAAAAGGAGTAATATTAAAAAAGCCATTGATTAAAATATGGGCTTCCCATAATAAATCCTGAAGAGTATCATCTGCATACTCGATTTTTAAGCCAAATGAAGATAGCTTTTCTATTGATAACGGACGGGAATGCATTAGGTGCTCATTATAATTGGACAGATACTTAACGGCTTCTTTTATTTTTTCATCAGAATTTTCTTTACCTTTAAACATATATTGTTTGAGCCAATTGGAAACCAATGCTATTGATAATTTTTCTGAATCTTCACATAATTCCAATAGCTCTAAAGAAATGCTTTTCTCGATAAGGGGAATATAAGCTGGCAGAGTTTTAGGACCTTCTTTTGATATTCTTTCCTTTATTTTTTCAAAACCGTTTTTTCTTATTCTTGCAGGAAGGCCATTAATTTGTGGATCTATAGGACTTAAAGTGGCACTGGGGTGTAAAATGATATTGTTTCCTGAGAGAGCCAGCATTGTCGCTGCTGAATAGGCAGAATGAGGGATAAGAAAATCAACTTGTTTAAAATGACTACGCAATAACTTCACAAGCCGTTCTGTAGCATCAGGTCTGCCACCAGGGCTATGTAAAAGCACATCAACAGCATCACTTTTTTTTACAGAGTTTATTAAATCAGTAAATCCATCTACATCTGGGAGATCAATGAAATTTGGAAATCTCGGTTCATTTGGCGGCACTCCCTCTAAAAATTTTGTTACATATACCAGCAGGGGCCGGTTACGAAGTTGTTCAATATCTTTGTAGCAATTTTCACGCAGTGTGAAAGGGTTAAATTGAATATTTGGTCGTTTTATAAAATTGTGCCAATCTTGTGTGGTTTTAAATTTTATACGATTCTGTTGTGAGGGAGATTCCATAATGGTTAATTTCGCAATTTTTTGTTGAATTGGAACTATAGGTGTATATTTTCTTTCTGCCTAAAGCAATAGCTGTTTGCTCCAAAACATCAGTTGTTTCTTTTAGAAGACCATCTGTTTCTTTGTATAGTTCAAGAGCTTCCATATTTTGCTCTAAAATAGACTTAGGCAGGACTTTTTCAGTTGATAATTTTGATTGTTTTTGAGTTGCCATATTTAATATTATCGTTAATTTCAGCTAAAACACAACAAAATTAGCTGAAAATCAAGAAAAAATGCCTTAAAATGCCACTTTTACCCTGTTTTTCTTGTCATGTCTCCCGTTTTAGCGAGATAGTCGTCCTCGAAACCACAGGAATTATACAATTCTGTAACTGAAACCTTAAAAAAGAGGGATTTTGATGTGTCAATTACCTTGACAAAATGGAGATAACCCTCACTTTGAACTGACTATAAGCTATCAAGACCTTATTATGGAGAAAGATTATAATGTCAATATTTGAATCTATGAAACAGGAAGCCCAGGCGCTTCGTTCAGAAATAAACGAATTTTTAAAAATAGATCGGGAGGAGCTATATGGCGAAAAACGCCTTCATCAGCTCAGTTTCAATCATAATGGAAAGAAACAGTTTGAGGCCATTTTCGGACTCATAGAAGAGTTGTCAAAATGCCATTTTGACAGAGTCCCGCAAAATAAAATTTCATCAATACGAAGCCGACTGCAAACATACAAAGAAATTTTTGAAAGAGCGAAAAACCTCAATTTACAGGATGACAGCAGCCCAAAAAGTACAAGAGACAATATTGTTCAGGAGCTAGAAAGTAATTACGCTGGTTTTTTTAATGAAGCCTCACCTGTAATTAACTTTGCGAATCAAGCAGGAACAGATTTTAAACAAATTGAAAGAGAGGCAAGGCAAACTTTGGAGCAAGTTAAAGCTCATTCTGAAGAGCAAAAAAACCAAATGGAAAATCAAAAAAAATCCGCTGAATCTATTTTGGAATCCATGAGAAAAGCCTCTGCTGAGGCGGGAGTGTCCCAAGAGGCTATTCATTTTTCAGAAGCTCAAAAAAATCATTCTAAAAAAGCTGAAAAATGGTATAAATGGGGCCGAAATTTACTTATTGGCTTGATTGTTTCCCTGTTCATTACTGGTATGCTCTTTGTGTCCTTTAAAGGAAAAGAAGCTCTTGTGCTCGGTTATCTGGAGATTACAGTTTTAATAATAATCAGCTTATGGATTTACGCCGTTAATTTTTGCAATAAAAATTTTCATGCGGAAAAACACAATGAGACAATCAATGCCAATAAAGCAAGGACTCTTGCTTCCTTTAACTCCTTTGTTGCGGCAAGCAAAAATGAAAATATCACAAATCAGGTTCTGCTTCATGCCAGCGCATCCGCTTTTTCTAACCCTCCAACCGGATTTGGAAAAACCCAGGGAGTTCCATTACCTCCAGGAATGGAATTTACAAAACAGATTGCCAGTCATTCCCCTGATAATACTTAGGTGTTTAGTGGTAACTCTTTATACTTCGTTATCATTGCTTATCTGTTTTTCTAGAGCTTGTCTAACAAGACCTATAATATAAGGTAGTTCTTCTAAAGAGTGTAATTTGACCCCTGTTTTACAAGACCCATAGTGCCGATGACTTGCGTCTTTACTTATTTTTTTTGGATCGTGTAATTCATAAATTTGTAATCCAAGGAATAACAGGAGACGCTGGCTTTTAGGTTTTACATATACAAAAATTTTCTCTGCCCTATAAGCAATATAATGTTTGAGTATTCCTTCTTGCACACAAGGATCAAGATCTAATACCGCTTTTTGAAAAGCCTCAAAGAGTGACTTTGTAGGCTCACGATTAAGATACGGGTGATCGTCAATAGAGTAACTTGATTTTTCTTCTTGCTGCTTTTTGGGACGATAATTATCTAACACTTCTAAAGAAAGAGATGGAATAGGCCATACAGTTACAGTTCGTTTAGCCAATTGTTTAGCACGCTCTTTAATGTCTTCTTCTCCCCAAGTTTCTATATGTCTTAATCCTTCATTAACATGCAAAGGGCTTTTTTTGAAACCACCTTTCATTTTTTGTTTCTCTGTAAAAAACTTGTCCTTGTATTCAGAGTTGTAACCCGTTAATGTTAAATTTCCCAAAGTGTGTAAGTATTTTTCTTGTATCTCCTTCCATTTCGGGCCAAGTGCTTGTTTCCATTTTTGAGAAAGGTTTTCATTTTGCGGAAGAATATGCTCAATAGTATATTCATTTACATCTACTCGTTCCTTGCGATTGTAATTTTCTAACCTTCTCAAGAAATAACTACAGTTACGAAAGTTATAGAGGTCACGATTTTGTATTTTTTCAAAAAATTCATCATCTTTTGGAAAACGAAAACGAGAAAGTTTTAATAGAAGTTGAGCTTGAACACTTTCTGTATAACGATCTTTCTGAATATCACGGCCAAGAGTTGCAAAGGTTTTATTAAGTGAATTTGTTGGAATATCACAAACTGCTCGACGAAACACATAGCTTTCAACCAGCCGAACGATATACTCAAATTCTTTAACAGACAATAAGTCTTGTTTATAATCATGATATACTTGAAGAAGGAAAGGATAAGAAACATTAACTTTAAGTTCTCTTAAATCACTGAAAGCGTCTTTTAAAAAATTATTTATTTCTTTATTTAAGGCTATTGCGCAGAAGTAGTCTGCAAAAATATGTATATCTTCTACAAGGGCATCTATTTCTTTTTCTGTCTTGTTAGTATATTCTCGAGCATATTCTTTAAAAGCCTCATATACTTTTTTTACATTAGGAATTTTTCCTGTTTTACTTGTAAGATAGTCACGCATGAAAGAATCAAAATAATCACTGTAAGCCTCTTGACCAAAGGCTACTTCCATAGGTCGCCAATGGTTTTTATAAAGTTTTATTTGATGTTTTTGTTCTAAACCCATGAGAATAAAATTGCGAATCAGATCAGCTTGACTAAGTTCTCTGCCAGTGGAGTTCATACTTTCAAAAATGAGTTGTGGGTTATCCTCGCCACGACTAAGTGCAATTTGAACAATAATAAGTTTTGCAAGTCCTTTACATAAAGGAGCTAAATTTTTATCAAGTTCTCTTATTTTGTTTTCAAAAAACTCGAAATTTTTTTCTATTCTAAAGGAACGATTTGCTGGCCAAGGCTTTTGATCAATAAGAGCTAAGAGACTTTTCTTATCTGTTTGTGTCAGTAATAATTTATATCGACATTCTTGTTCTTCACGAGGATCAAGAAGATAATAATCTCTTAGATTTTTAGCTGAAAATCCCTCCAGGGGTTTAGTATCACCAACATATCGAGCTAAAGCTTCAATAATAAGTAGAACAGTTGTAAGTCTTTGCTGGCCATCAATAACAAGAAGCGAATGGTTTGCAACTTGATAGAGATCTTTTTCAATAAAAACAATAGATCCAATAAAATGAGCGGGAATATTTTCTTGTTTGCCTGTTCGTATAATATCTTCCCAAAGCTGTGTGCATTCTCGATTAGTCCAAGAGTAAGTTCTTTGGTAAATAGGAACTTCAAACTGAGGAGAGTTTTTAAGAAATTCTAATAACTTTATTGTGTTAGCTCTCATAAAACTATATTCCCAAGTAAAGTCTAAGAACCATTTTTAATTTTTTTAAGTTACGGCTTTTTCTTCTTTTTCCAAAAGTTATAATATTTGAGAACGCTTTTTAAGCGGAAGTTATAGTTCCAGGTTCTATGAAAAGTTTCAAAGATATGGATAAGTTGTTTTTCAGAAAGTCCGTAAAGATGAGCTACTATAGCATCTAACTCATAAATCATATTGTTCTGTTCCTGTTCATTCAACTCACCATATTCCACACCTACAGCTTTAGCCCATTTAGAAAACCGCTCATCAGGGGAAGCTAAACGGCCTGAAAGAGCTACAACTCTTTTCCAAAGTGGATTTTTTCTGGAAGGGCGGGGAATTGGAAAAGTGTTAAGAAGAAAAAATCCAAGACTATTTGTAGAAACAAAACGACGAGCGTACCAGTCCAACGGAATGGAACTTAAAACTCCAAGTAAAAAGGCTTCATCTTGCTCATCTCCTCTTGAAAATAGAAGGTAAGGAGCTTTATGAACACAAAATATCTCTGGAGGTAATAAAGCTGCTTTAACAGTTCTGTAATCGATACTATTTGTTACATCCTGAAAAGCAATCCGTGGTTTGAAACAAGGAAGAGTGTTGTCATTTCTCACATAACCCGAAGAGAACTCAGAATGAACACTTTTTTGACTTTTATATCCATTAAGTCGTTTTTTGTAAAGCCAACTATTCACTTTTTTAGGGTTAGCATAAGCATAGTAGATTCCAGTGTCAGACATCCATATATCAAAAGACCTGCCTGTAAAAACCGGCCAAAATCCTTTCGGACATTTCTTTGATTTCAAATCCATAAGTGGCTTTGACCCTGTAGTATGCAACTCTGTATCTGGTCGGACTCTCCAACTATTTTTATCATTCAAATCAAGGCGAGGGGATTTTCTCAACTGAAAAAATACATCCAGAGAATCTTCTTTTGGCAGAGAAGGCAAAGAGGCTGAATCTGTCCATGATAATATCTGTTCTTTTGTAAAAGAAAATGAGAGTTTTTTGTTCTTCTTAAAATCATTAAATGAATTAAAAGGTCCAGATAATTGGATATTCTTTTTCTTTAAACCTCCTTTCTGTATAGTATTCAAACCAATGATATACTGAGCATGAACTTCTGAAAAAACCCATTTCCTATTATTGATTAACATTGTTATATCAGAGAAGGCTTTTTTAAACAGTTCTTTTCTATAAAATTCTGTCCCTTTTGCAGAAAATACATTGCCAGGCAAAACTACTCCAAGAAAACCATTTTTTTCACAAATAAGATGCCAAAATCTCCATGAGAAAAATTTATACAAGTCAGAATCTCCTGAACCGGATTGCGTATAAGACGATTTTTTCAGTATATTTTTTAATTGATTTGTCTTTGATAGCTCGGATTGATATTTCTTAACAAGGTTCGGATAATTTTTCTTTGATTTTGCCATAGCAATTTCCCGCTCCCTTTGGGAAAGCCCTCTTAACCCAGGAAAATATCTGGCCCAAAAAGCATGTTCCTCCAGCTTTACTTTTTCCCAGGGAGGGTTGCCAAGAATCACATCAAAGCCTGGCCTTTCCCTTAAAAAGACCTCCGGGAAAGTTATGGGAAAATGAAGAGTTTTTAAACCCTTTAACTCTGAGCGAGCATCCTTTAACATTTTGGAATTGTGAATGCTTTTTTTATTGTGTATCCATTTTAATATCCACCCTTCCATTTTATGTATGTCACCCTTGTTTTTTATGCGGTTAAAAATCGTCACATCAAATAAAGCTTCTGTGTCTTTTAAAGAAGCTACTATTTCTTTCTGAGCCTTGCGGCCTTGTTTCACTTCCTCAAGGTTTAAATCAGTAAGTTTTTTCATATTATTAAGTGGTTTCTTGGCTTGACCGATCAAATTTTCTGTATCAATAAATTTAAAAGATAAGTTCCTTTTATCCTCTTTATCCCGAAGCTCTGAGCAAATCTCCTCAATAGTCCCTATGCCCACAAGGGAATTTCCACAACGCAGATTATGATTAAAATAAGAAAGGGGCAGTCCTGGGATAAATGTATGAGTCCAAAGAGATAGTTTTGCCAGTTGGACGGCAAGCTCGTTGTTATCCACCCCATAAATGCAATGTCTTGCAATATGCCGGGCCAGATATTTTGTGTTTTCAACAGGAAAGTAATCATCGGATATGCCTTTTAGATTTTTTTCTGCTGTGTCCTTGATTTTATTCAAAGTGTTTTGAACGCCACTTAAAGGTCTTTTATCCAAATAATTCGCCATGCTTTTTTCAATTCTATCCACAGCGGCGACTAAAAAATGTCCGGAACCCATTGCAATATCCGCTGTGAAAAAATTAAAAAATTCTTTCTCCGCTTCCTTGTCGTGCAGTTTGTCCAATCGCTTAAAATGCTCTTTTAAAGCTGGCTCAAGAGATTTATCCAAAAGATATTCAACAGCAAAACTCTTTGTGTAATAACTTCCAGTCGCTTTTCTCGCTCCGGATTGATTGTGGAGATAAACATCATTTTTACGAACAGCAACAGGCACTTGTTTTTTCCTTCCAGATTGCAATTTTTTGACAGGAACATAAATATCCTTTTTATCCAGTGCCAGGTCTTCGTCCGCTATAGCCAAACTAGACTCCAAAAGCCCCTCATAAATTGTTCCAAACTCACGAGGACCCATAAAGCGAAAATCAACTGGAGCTAACAATCTTTCTTCAGTCTCTATGAGAAGAAGACTTTTTAAAGCTGGAACAAAAAACTCATTGGAAACAGAAATTTTTGAAATCATAGAGCCTGTTTTGGAAATATCTTTTTTCGCACTAAACAAGCCTCCATTATAAGCCATAACCCCCCATTCCTCTTTGCCCTTGTCAATAGCCTCCCAAAGCCGTGCAGTTTCTTTCCAATGATTGTTGTCTCCTCTGTCGGGGTTTTTTCCTTTTGCAAGAAGCTCTGACAGTTCTTGTGCTTTTTTCTTGAGAGACCGGTTCTGGTAAACCTCATTGAGTTTGTATGGCAAAAGATCCCTGTCTTCCGCATAAGCGATAAACAAGAGACGAAATAGAACAGTCAAAGTCATTTGATAAGTTTCATTCAATTCTTCAGCAGTGGGTTTTTTGAGATTTCTCGCATTAAAAATCCCTTTGGCTATTTGAGGAACAATTTCATCGTAAATCCGACTTTTTAAATTCTCTGCCATATCTACTGAAAAGCGTTTGGAGTTTTCCAAAATTTCAGTTAGAGAACCTCCTTCCCTCAATGCTTCTGCGGAAAAAAGAAGCCACAAATAAGCTAAATTTTCCTCTTGCAAAAGAGAAGGCTGGCATTCAACATAAGTTTCTGTTCGGGTGCTGTGATTCAATCCAGATTCTTTTTTCGCACTATAAAGCCGGATATGATTGTCTTGAACCATTAAAACCCAGGGCATATTTTCTTGCTCTGCCTTATTCATAGCATAGGAAACAGGAGATAGCTGATTGAAACGCTGTTCTTTGGATTCATGGGTTTCTGACGGTTCAAGCAACACAGCCAAAGCTCTTTTTTTGTTTTTGCTTCTTAAAATATAGGTCAGACTGTCAAGCTGGCTGATTTGGAATCCCAGTTTTTCTAAAAGCTCTGTTTTTTCAAAGTGAGATATGTTCTTGGATTTTTCTGTAGCCTCTTCCCAATCTCCTCTTTTTTTCACTCCATGAACAAGATGATGAGAGGCCAGCATTCCTTTGTTGTGTATTCCAAATAAGCCTTTCTCTACAGAGGGTAAAAAATGAGAGCACAACTTTAAAACTTTATGCCGGTCTGGCTGTTTTAAAGCTGTTCGACAAAATTTTTCAACAAGTTTAAGCTCAATGTTTTTATGAACAGGGGGGCTTTCTCCAGAAGGACCGCAAAGGGATGCTTGATTGTCGCCATGAATAACAGTTAATAAAACCGGAGATGCCCTGTGATTTTTTCTTTTCTTTTGAACATCTTTTAAAGTTGAAACTTTTGGTTCATTATTGCTTGTTAGGACAGCTACTTCCAAAGGCTGATGTCCTTTTCCTAAAATTAGCTTTTTAGGCTTAAGCCCTGTCACTAAAGGAGGGAGGGGTCTTGACTGAAAATCATGAAGAAACTTTTCTGCGGCACTCATGTTTTCGTTTTCGGAACTTTACGGCAAATTCTTAAGATTTTCTCTTTATCTTGATTTCCGTCTGTTACACTCTTCGATTCAGCCTTAACAAGGGCTGAATTGAAGATTTTTTTAATGAATCGGAAGGGAGCCTCTTTTTAAGAGGCTTCATCTTGAACATTCCTAAGTATAAACTCAGTTGCCTTTTGAGCTTTAGAAGAGGCTTTGAAAATTGCTTTCTTATCTTCTTTTAAAACTTCTAGCCAGTCTTTTACATAAGCTGAGTGTTGCGTTGAATACTCAAAGCCCAAGTGACAGCAAATAAAGCTCGCTGAAATCTCTGCAACCAGTTCCTCAAAGGCGTAAGTCTTAGACCCTTTCTTTCCGCCCATTGCCCTATCAAGACGTGACTTATGCCCTGTCCAGTGGGAAAGCTCGTGAAACATCGTGGAGTAAAATCTTTCTCCTGTTTTAAACTGCTCCTTCTTAGGCATAAGAATTTTATCATCAATCGGCAGGTAACAAGCTCTATCAATGGGAGCAAAGGAAATGTCCGCTTTAGACTTTTTTATAAGCTCCTCTGCTTTCTCTACATCCTGAAAATGGGGATCCTCTTTTGAAGAGGACTTTTTAATAAGATGCTCTAAACCTTTCGTTTGTGAAAGATTAAAAACAGCATGTGTTTTAAGTATGGGGATTGTTTTTTCTTCCTCTGTCTTCTCATCAGTAATCAAAAGCTTTTTATAAAAAACGATTGGCGTTGCCTTCTCTCTTTTTTTGACTTTGCCTCCCAGTTTTTTAACTTGCAGGAAAGTAATCCACTGGCTGGTCTCAAAGCCTATTTGGGACTGCCTAAGCCAGAGAATTAAAGTATTAACACCTGAATAAAAGGATTTAGAGAAAACATTTACTGGAAAACCCATAAAACCTTTCTCCCAGGGCTTTTCCCAGACGGGGAGACCTTTTTCAAGGTCAGAAATAATTTGGTTTGTTATTTCCTGATAAATATCTTTTTTAACCACGATACACCTCCTTCTAAATGGTTAGCAGCCTGCTCGCTTACCCTCTTAAGAGAAAAAAAGAAAAACGCAGGGAGTGCTTTGCAAGAAAACAAATGGGAGGGAGCCGATTTTTTGAGAATCAAAAAATTAGGGAGAAACCGATTTTTTTCTTGAGGACAATTTGAAGAATTGTCCGATCAAAGTAAGCGACCAGAGTGTTACAAAAATAATAGAGGGAAAGCGAACCAATAAAAGTTAAGGATCTTAATAGATAAAAAAAGAACCTCCCCCAGTAAAGGGAGACATCCTTATCCTATACAAATAAAATAAATAGGTTGTATTTTTTTAAAAACTCCTTTAGTCCTAATAATGAGGATAAAAAAAGCCTATATTTATTTTTAAAAACAGAAACAAAGCTATAAGGATTTTTTATGAAAAAGAACAAATCTCAGGTAAAGAGAAAAAAGCCAAAACTTACCCACGATAGTTTCTTCAAACTCTTTTACTCTGACACAAAACTTGCAAAAGAGTTGCTGAAACTTATTTTTTCAAAGAAAGAACTTGGAGCTTATGATTTAAACAAGTTGAAAATAGAAAAAGACACTTTTGAAACAAAAAGAGCGGACCTTATTTTTTCTCTCTCTCTTAAAAATCACCCAAAAAAAAGAGTGAGAGTCTTTGTTATCTTAGAACATAAAAGCTCTTATGATAAAGATCTGTTTAGCCAGTTTTTAGACTACCAGGTATTAGGTCGAAAGCACAGCATTCAGCAAGTGGGCTATCCCCAGCCTATAATCACTGTGCTTTTTTATCATGGCAAAGAGCCTTTGAAATGGAAAAAATCCCTTCAGGAAGAGGATTTTGGATTGTATTTTTCTAAAATTCCTATTGAATCCAGAAAAGATATGTTAAACTATAGATTGAGGATAATAAACACACAAGACCCGAGAATCCGGCAAGCCGTTAAGGGCGGGAAATTCAAAGGGTATAGCGTCATAAACCTATTATCTGAGATATGGAGTTTGAAGAAGAAACCAACTGTATCAAAAATAAATGAGGCTTATTCTGAATTTGAAGAGATATTGAAGGAGTTAAAGGGAAAAGAAAGAAGGACTGTAGAATTAAGGGTATTGGAGTATTTAAAAGATAATACAAAGTTAGATGCAAAAACTTGGGAAAAAGTGGAAAAGCTACTTATAGAAGCCGGGATATTAAAACAAGGGGGGCTTATGCAAGATGTAAGAGAGATTATTAAAGAGAAAGGCCGATGGGAAGGCGAAAGAGAAGGGATGAAAAAAGGACGACAGGAAGGACGACAGGAAGAACGGCAACAAGTCGTTTTAAATATGCTTAAAAAAAAGTTAGATATTTCTATTATTGCTGAAGTGACAGGTTTATCTGAAAAAGCAATTAGAAAACTAAAAAATGGTTCTTAAAATCTTTTAAGGTGTCTTAGGCTTATGCAAGATGTAAGGGAAATTATCAAAGAAAAAGGCCGATGGGAAGGCGAAAGAGAAGGGATGAAAAAAGGACGACAGGAAGGACGACAGGAAGAACGGCAACAAGTCGTTTTAAATATGCTTAAAAAAAAGTTAGATATTTCTATTATTGCTGAAGTGACAGGTTTATCTGAAAAAGCAATTAGAAAATTAAAAAACGGTTCTTAAAAAGTTAGTATTCTATTTTATAAACATACCATATTTTTTTATTGGAATTTCGTCCTCCAGGATGTGCCTCACAATTTTGTAGTTTAGCTTCTCTCGTTTCCGCTTTTTGAGCGGCAGACTTTGACTGATGAACACTAAGAACAGTCCAGTTTTTTATCACTATTCCTTCTTTTAAATAATCTCTTGTCCAGTCTTTTTTTCGTTTTTCTAAATCCGTAGTTATCCCAATTCTACATGATACATTTTCATTCCTTGTTTGAAAAAAACCAGGATTATTTACATATAAATAACCAGCCAAGCCCAGAACAACTAGGGATGATACTGCTTGAGCAGTCTTTTTTAGTTTTTGTTTAGCCTTATTGTTTAAAGTTTTTGATTTTTCCTTCTTTGAAAAACCTGTTCTATTTGATTTTCTCATAACAAATAGACTATAGGCATTTTATATTTATTCCAACAACAAAACCTTAAAAAAGTGAAAAAAATAGTAATTTGCGGTAATTTTTTTTGAAAAATCATCTTTCTATAATCATAAAAATAGAGCTTCCCATATGAGAAGTATCCTTTTAATTAAGGACTTGCTCTTTAGCCCCCTCTTTAGCCCCCTATATAATCCGGACTGAGATCTAATCGGGATTAGCATATTCTTATAAGACAGGATATGTTCTACTGAAAGGGGGTCAGTGATGTCAGATATAGAGAATAAAGCAAAGATTAAGTATCCTTTGGAGTTGAAGAAGAAGGCTCTTTTGGAGTTAGCGGACAGTGGTTCAGCAGAGGCGGTAGCCCGTCATTATAATGTGAGCAAACAAACTGTGTATAACTGGAAGTCAGACTTAAAGAGAAGAGATAAGAGGTTTAAGAAAAAGCCATTAGAGGATAGTCGTCATTTTCAAGAGTTATTGGAGCTTAAGAGAGAGAACGCTAAGTTGAAGGAGCGTGTAAGGCTTCTTCGTGACATTGTAAAAAAAACGGTTCAGATTTTGCCAGAAGAAAAGAATTAGCAAAGGAGTTTACAAAGGGAGTTTATCCTCTTTGGCAATTTGATATTAAATATGGACGTATTTTGTTGCATAGTGGGAAGTTTCAGTTTTTCTTCCTTTGTGCTTTTATAGATGTCTTCACAAGAGACATAGTAGTTTATCATATAGGGTTGAGATGTTTGGCGGAGGATAATTTTAAGGACTCTAAAAATCGCCCTCCTAGAGCATAAAATTACTACAGATCATAATCTGGTGATCCGCTCTGATAATGGTCCTCAGATGACCTCTAAGAAGCTGTCAGAGGGGATAAAGACTCTTCCTATCGTTCATGAGTTTATACCTCCCGGATGTCCCAATAAGAATGCGTATATTGAGTCTTTTTTCTCCATAGTATCAACTAATGTAACAGGCCACAGAACATTTTTAAACTTTCGTTCAGCACATACAATGATGGTTGATTTTATTGAATTTTACAGAAAGAAGAAAATACATGGGGCGTTGAATATGACCATAGAGGAGTTTAAAAAGCGTCTGCCTCTGCTCAATTTAGCTAATTATGAACTCAGATTATGACAAAAATGGCAAGATTTCAGTCCGAAATTTAGGGGGTTGACTCTCTATTAACCAAAAATCTGGAAGAAAGTAGAAAAAGATAGTTGATTAAAATATATTGCAAAGCATTAAAGATGTTTGAAATAGGAGATAGGTTAAGGTCGTCTTATTTCCTTATAGATATTTTTTTCTTTTTTTCCCGCTAGTTCCCGCTCATAACCTGTTATAACCGCTGGTAACCTCTGGAGTCTGTTTATAACTTGTTTGTTCTATTAGGAAAAGAGCTTTTTCCCGGCATGATTTTTGAAAAAACTGTTAATCTTTTACTTCATAAAAAAAATATTTTATTTTTTTATTTGCTTTTTTGTTTTTAATCTTTTTACATGTCAGCAGTTAAAGGTTTAAAGCCTCCCCATGTTGAGTTTGTTTAAGGAGGAAAAGAGTTATGAGCATTCTTGATAATTTGACAGTTATTTCTTTTTTGCTGGCCGTCTTTCTTATTTTCCTCTCTAACTTCTTATATAAAAAACTGATGATTTCTCTTGAAGACCTGGAAGATTTGAAAAGGTTTAAAGAAGAAACTTTTGATCTTATTAAAAACCTTGAAACAAGAATCTATGAATACAGAATCATCACAGAGAAAACAGAAGAAAGTCAAAAAGACCTGAAGGAACATTTTAAAAATCTTGATTACAGCTTTCAGACTTTAAAACAAACAGCCACAGAGCTTCAGTCTGCTCATCAGACTAAAAAAGCCATGTTGGATTTTATGAAGGGATAAGAGGTGGTTGCGGATCAAGTCCGGAATGATAGATAAATAGGAATGATAGTTGGTAGGAGTGACGATTAACTGGATTCCCGCTTTCGCGGGAATGACGAGAAAAGGACATTAGGTTTTAAAAAACAGTGTGTTTGTAAAAAGGGGAAATGAAAAACGAAACAGAATAGAAAAGAAGTAAGACATTAAGTTTTAAAAAGTAAGTGTGTTTTGCAATCTCAAAGTCTATATTGCAAAAATAAGTTAAAGAGGTGGAAAATGTCTGAGAGAAAAGAAGAGATATTTAAGGAAAACTCAACAAATAAAAATTCCCCCTGCCCGAACACTCCCTCCTCTTTCAGTGGGGAGCTTGAGGGCAAGAGGAGGAATTCATCAAATGTATCTACTACTATAAAACCCTATCAGGATAAAACAATTCAGAAAAACAAATTTTACTCTGCCATAGGCATCAATCAGAAGCTTTTTAAACAAAAGCCTTTAGAAAGTAAAAAAACCTCTGTTCCAAGTCCCACAGAAAGAGACTTGATTCTTCTTGAAACTCTGGAAAGCTATGGAGTGCTTTCCACTGGGCAAATAAGAGAGCTTATATTTAAAGGTATTAACACCAGAACGGTTTTAAGAAGGCTGAGGCTTTTAAAACAAAGAGGTTTTATATTTTCTTCAGAGGGGCTTCCCAATGGAGGTCTGGCTTGGATTTTGAGTAAAAAGTCTGCTTCCTTGTTTAAACATGATATTGAAACTAAAAGTATAAATAAAAACACCTTACTGGATCGTCCCTGAAAAGTGGACAGTTAGTAGGCATCACTTTTCATACTCTTTAGGACTTTTATTGTCAAGAGCAGAATGAATCCTCCTTGTATTATAAAACCCCTCAATATAATCAAAGCACTCTTTTCTTATCTCTTCTAAACTGAGTCTTCTTGAGTTTATGTTGTTTATCAGTTCTGCCTTCAATGTTTTAAAAAAACTCTCAACTACCGCATTATCCCAGCAATTCCCCTTCCGGCTCATAGAGCTTATAAAGTCATTTTCTTTCAACATTCTTTGTATAAGATAAGAACTGTACTCTGATCCTCTGTCACTATGGAATATCACTCCTTTTGGATAAAACCTTCTAAAAAGAGCCTCCCTTAATGCAGACCTCACAAGCTCAGAGTTGTTCTTCTTATCCAATGACCAGCCTATCACCTCCTTGTTATAAAAATCTATGACCACACATAAGTGTAACCATCCCTCCAAACTCCTTATGAAAGTCGTATCACTTCCCCAAGCTTCATTAGGAGCTCCCGGACGAAACTCTCTGTTTAAAACATTTTGAGGATAAACTGTTATCTCTCCCCTATCGTAAGGCTTTCTGAACTTCTTCCTTTGGTAAAAAGAAGATATACGAAGATGCTTCATTATAGAGGAAACAGTACTCTTTGAAACAGATATATCTTTCTCATCTCTCACATCCTTTACTATACGACGAGACCCATAAAGTTTATGACTGTCTGTCCAGCTCTCTAAAACAACACTGCTTAGTTTGTTCTGCTTTTCTATTAGCCTCTGTCTTAAAGGAATCCATTGATAATATCCACTTCTGGAAACTTGTAAAACCTCACACATCAAACTGATACTCCATTGGCGTCTATGAATGAAAATAAACTCATACCTTACCCTTCGTGTTTTGCAAAGAAACTGACGGCTTTTTTTAAAATATCTCTCTCATCTTGGAGTCGCTTTACCTTTGCCTGCAACTTCTTTACTTCAGACTCTTCCCCTCCAAAAACAGAAGAGCCTTCCTGTTTGAATTTTTTGACCCATTTACTTAAAGTGGGCTGGCTGATGCCCAGGTCTTTGGAAACACTATGTGAGGATGAATTTTGACCCATCACACGCATCACAGCCTCTTTTTTGAACGCTTCCGAATAGCGTTTTCTTTTGTTGTCTTTCATTATGCCCCTCCTTCCGGTTCATCGGACTTTAATGCATCGCTTGATGCTTAGCAACTGTCCATATATGGGGGACATTCCACTTCCCATCAGGATGAAAAAGACAAACACAATCAATATAAGATTAAAACAAATTCCTCAAAAGAGGTGTGGGCAGGTGCTGAAGAGTTTAAAAGGGCTATGGATACAGCCCTGCTCACAGGTGGATCATGGGATAAAGGGGATAAAATGGGATTTTTGTATTTCTGCCCACCCTCTAAGCTTTGAATTTAAAAGGTTTTATGAAGTTTAGGGATTTAAAGAAACTGAGGAAACATCCCCTCCGAATCTGACCACTCTCCCTCATCATTTCGTAAGAGTGGTCAGATTCGGAGAGGATGTAAGTGTAGTTAAGTTAGTAAGTAGTAAAGTTAAAGTGAGTTAAGGTTAAGGTGAGGGTAGGAGGGGTAAGTTTAGAAAAGGATGATGATTTTTGGCAGGCTGTGAAAGGTTTTGGTTGGTTGATGAAGTTGTTTTTGTTTTTTGCGGATTTGGTTTTTAGGATATTTTTTAGAGATAGGGTTTTGTTTGTGTGTGGAGTGACTATAACAATTTTTACTGAACATAGTTTGTCTTTCTTTTTTTCTATTTGTTTCTTTTTGGGGGTTATAGAGGAAAAAGAAAAGGCACTGGAGGCAGAAAAGCTTTCACAGCCTGCCAAAAATCATCAGAGGAAGGAAGTTATTTTTTTAAACTGGATTCCCGCTTTCAAGGGACTGAAAACTCTTGGAGAACTGTCAGTTTAAATGAGTAACAAGTATTTTCTGGATTCTGGTTCCAGGCTGGAATGACGAGATTAAGGAGGTGATAAGCTTATATAAGAAACAAGATAAAGAAACAATAAAGTAAGTAGAAACAACTATATTAAGTAAGAAATAAATTAAAGAGGTTCAAAAAATAAGCTGGTCTTTGAGCCTTAAGACAAAAGAGGGATATTATGAGAAAGTTTAAAAAACAAAAAGGAAGGACAAGTAAAAACACAATCCAAAAAGATAAAAATCAACTGGAGCTAATTTTACAGGTCAAAGAATCTCCTAAGTGGGTTCAACCCTTAAAGGAGAATCAGTTTGTCCAAGCGGTCAATCCTATTCAATCTCTCCAAAAGCCTCTGACTGCTAAGCATAAAAACTCCGTAAAACCGGCTAAGGCAAAGCAAAATACCAACTTGTCAAAAAAAGAAAAAAGGATTAAATTAAAAGCTCTTTCTTTGGAGGAAGTAAAAACAGAGAAAAACACTCTGAAAAAGGCTCCTCCGAATGGGCCTAATCCAAAGGAAGAAGAGCTCTTTGACAATTTGGTCAGCGTGGAAACTGTTGCGGAAGGTCTGAGGATTGCTCCTAAGACAATTCATAACTGGGTTTATCTTCGCAAAATTCCTTATGTGAAGTGCGGCCAGAAAGTTATGTTTCGTCCTAAGAGTTTAAAAGCATGGCTTAACCGAAAGGAGATTAAGTCATGGCAATAATCAAAAGATATATAAAGAAAAACGGACAGAAAAAAGTTTGTTATCAAGCACAGGTTTATGTCAAAGGTTTTCGTTTAAAATGTAAAACCTTTAAAAACAAAACAGAGGCTTGTGTTTGGCATGACAAACAAAAAGAACAACTTTTAAAAAATCCTTCAAAATTTTATCAGGAAAAAGAAAGTGTCTTTTTTTCCGAGTGCTTTAAGCAGTATTTGGAAGAGGCTTTTCCTTTACTGAAGCCTGCCACAAAACAAGCTTATGAGGCAAGGTTCAGATATTTTACAAAGGGACCTTTAAGCACAATAAACATGGAATATCTTAATGCAAAATATATTCATACATGGATAAATTGGCTTAAAAAGCATCATACAGCTAAAAATAAAAGAAGGAAGACCTTTAGACATGAGTTGCAACTGCTCTCGGCTATACTGAACTGGTATAGGAATTTTGTAGATGAGGATTTTAATATTCCCATTACAAAACAACACAGACAACTTTGTCACTATAAGCCAGTCCCTCCTCAACGTCCTGATTATTATGCAAGACCGGAGGAGTTAAGAGATTGGATAAAGTGGTTAAAGGAACACAGAAGCAATCCAGTTTATTGGAAATTAGCTACTTTTATGGTTTTAACAGGAGCAAGAGTCAGTGAAGTTTGTGGAATGCTTTGGTCTGCTGTGGATTTGGAACAGGGAAAGGCAAGAGTCGTCCGAAAGATAAGATGGGATCATAAAACAAAAAGACCCTCTTTGGAAGAAGACACAAAAACCTCTGCTTCTGTTCGCCTGTTAATTCTTTCTGATGAATTGATAGAGATATTAAAACAGATGAAAGAGGAAAATGGAAAGGAAGGTTTGCTTTTCACAGATAAACAGGGAGAGGCTTTAAAATACAATGCTATTCAGTCGGCTTTCAATGCCGGGTTTAGAGCCTTAAAGCTTCCCTGGCGTTCCACTCATATTTTAAGGCATTCCTATGCGACAACGGCTTTGATAGCCACAAGAGATATATCCTCTGTGCAGGCAAGTCTTGGTCATACTTCAAGTCGCATGACAGAAAAGTATGCGAAAGTTGTCGCTCTTCTTAATAAGGACACAGCAGAAAAAACCACCAAAGCTTTTAATCTTTTTGGAAGTTCTTTTAAAAATCACAGCGAGATAGATTTTAAAATAAAAAACCTAAGTAATTCCAAGAGTTAAGAGCGATAGTGGTAGGGGCTGAAGGACTCGAACCTTCGATCCTCCGGTTATGAGCCGGATGCTTTAACCAACTAAGCTAAGCCCCCGTGAGTTATTAACACCCCATACCTACTTTTGATGCTGATAATGGCAATGGTCCTACTCCTCTTCGTCCATATCCATTTCATTATCTGTATCCACAAAAGTTTTTAGCCTATCGGAACGACTGGGGTGTCTTAACTTGCGTAAAGCTTTAGCTTCAATCTGACGAATTCGTTCCCGAGTCACATTAAAATCCTGTCCCACTTCTTCCAATGTATGGTCACTCTCCTCCCCTATTCCAAAACGCATTCTTAATACTCGCTCTTCCCGAGGAGTAAGAGTAGAAAGCACCCTTCTGGTTTGCTCAATTAAATTTAAGTTCACGATAGCAGAAGAAGGATTGATCACATTTTTATCTTCTATAAAATCCCCTAAATGAGAATCTTCCTCTTCCCCTAAGGGGGTATCTAAACTGATAGGTTCTTTTGCAATACGCAACACTTTTCTTACTTTATTCACCGGCATCTCCATTTTTTTTGCAATCTCTTTAGGAGTAGGCTCTCGGCCCAACTCCTGAATAAGATGTCGGGATGTTCTAATTAATTTATTAATGGTTTCAATCATGTGAACCGGAATTCGAATCGTACGCGCCTGATCCGCAATAGCCCTGGTAATAGCCTGACGAATCCACCATGTAGCATAAGTGGAAAATTTGTACCCTCTACGATATTCAAACTTATCCACCGCCTTCATTAAACCCATATTACCTTCTTGAATGAGATCTAAGAACTGTAAGCCCCTATTAGTGTATTTTTTTGCAATAGAAACCACTAAACGTAAGTTTGCTTTTACCAATTTTGATTTAGATTTATCCGCTTCCTGCTCTCCGGCCCATATAGCTGTACATGTGTTTTTAATCCAATTATAATCCATCCATGTTTCTATATATAGCCGATTTAAACGATTTCTGGCATCCTTGGCCCTAAAATAAAACTCCCGAAATTGTTTAAAACTTAATCCCGTTTCCTGCTTTACACGAAAAGCCTCCTTATCACTATTGTAAATAGCAAAGTAAGTCTCTTTTAAATGATCAAAATCTTTGGAAAAAGTTTTCTCTACTGCGGATTTAACTCGTTTTTGAAGTTCTTCTATCCGCTCCAGTAAATTATGAAACTTAATAACGACACGATTAATAATTTTACGATTAAAATTGATGTTCTTAAATCTTTTCATCAGCTCACTATTTAATTCCGCCAATACTTTCTCTGCCTTTTTCACATCCTTCGTTTGATCTCTTATTTTTAAAAAAGACTTTTCGGCTTTTTTCTGATATTTTTTAACATGTCCGATCAGTTCAAAAATCTTATCAAGATATTCTTTTTCATTGTAACGATGTTCTTCATCTTCTAAACCTCGAAAGATGGTCTTCACTTTTAATCGCCCCCGTTGCAAATGATCCCCCAGGCGAATCACTTCGCAGGTGCCCATAGGACACATTAAGACCGAGCGTATAATTTCCCTTTCCCCTTTCTCAATCCTACGCGCAATATCCACCTCTCCTTCTCTATCCAGCAAAGACACACCACCCATTTTTCGCAAATATAAGCGAACCGGGTCATTGTTTCTGTAACCTTTCAACTCTTCTTCACTTTCTTCTCTTTCCTCTTCCCCATCGGGGCCTCCCATAAATAAAGAATCCCCTGGTCCCATCCCGTTTTTCACTAAAGATGGATACTTGATCTCTATAGCTTTTTTCTCTAAAGTCATCATTAATTGATCCAATACCTTTGTGTCTGTTATTTCCGGTGTTAATTGCTCATTCAGTTCATCTATGTGTAAAACATTTTTATTTTTTTCCGCTAAGCCCATCAGCTTACTTAACTCCTTTTTCATCAAGTCCATTTGATGAAGTTGGGGAACCGTCTGCCTTTTATTATTTAAAGTTTCTGTTTTATCAGATGCTCTTTTATCTCTCATATTTCCTTCTCCGTGCTTTTGGACTTTTTAGTCCATTCCGCTATTCTCATTAAATATTTATCCGCATTTTCTTTATCTACACGTAGAAGAGCCGTGATGCTTTTCAGGTGCAAATGCTTCTTTTCCTCTTCGACTTTATTGATACAATCCTGAATAAAAATTTTCACTTTTTCATCAGACAAATAAGTCAAAGAAGGATATTGTTCTTTTTGTAACTCTTGTGGATTCTTCAACATAGCCGATAAAACAGGAGTGAGGGTTGGAAAATATTCTATTTTTTGCTCACTATATTCCTCTATTACCTTAAACATTTTGACAATACCTGCATGGCTTAACCTCTTCAGTACACCGGAATCCTTGATAATGGTATAGTAATCCTGACTCTCTAAAGATAATACCAAGAGATATAACTCCGCTTTAGGAGCCGACTGGAGAGAAAGTTTTTCTTCTTTCGGCTCATTATGGGCTTCTTTTACCTCTGGAGTAGAGTCAGAACAATATTTGTCTCGAACAGAGACAGGGGCTGGCTGAGAATAAGATTTTTGATTTATTTTATGAATTTTTTCCTTCAAAGCCCGCTTTAAGGCTTCCCTAGCCACTTTTTCATCAAAACCAAAGCTATCTAAAAAACGATTTGTATAGTACTTCCTTAACACTTCTTTTTTTGTTTGGACCAACAAATGGGCTATCTTTTCAATTAAAGAGAAGCGATCCACTCCGGCAGGATAATTCTTTAACTCCTGTAAAAACAAATATAAAAAAAGATCTTGAGCCACTGCCGCTTTTTTCTGTAAAGCCTCTTTTCCCTGAAGACGAATAAAAGAATCAGGGTCCATGTCTTTTTCCAACTTTAATATTTTAGGAGTTAAGCCGGAAGAGAGTAATACACTTAAACTTCTTTCTGCCGCCCGCATGCCCGCTTCATCTCCATCAAAAGACAAAATGACCTGCTCGGCATATTGAGAAAGCCAACGAGCATGGTCCTCTGTTAGAGCGGTTCCTAAAGTGGCCACCACATTTTTTACATCTCTTTGGTATAAACTCAGATAATCAGTATAACCCTCTACAACCAGCGCCCTTCCCGTGTTCCTAATAAAACCTGTCGCCTTTTGCCAACCATAGAAAGTACGACCTTTATGAAAAACAAAGGAATCCGAACTATTAATATATTTTGCCTGGTCGGCTGAAAATGCTCTCCCCCCAAAACCTAAAATATCCCTCCCATTTTTCGCAAACACGGGAAACATAAGCCGATCCCGAAAAAAATCATAGCAACGATCCCCTTTCTTTTTAATCAAAGCCAACTCTAAAACTAAATCCAGATCACCATATTTTTTTTTCTTTAAATGAGAAAACAGGCCATCCCAACTAGCTGGCGCGTAACCTAATCGAAATTTTTTTACAGTTTCGTCCGATAACTCTCTTTGTTTTAAATATTGTTTTACAACATGAGAGGAAGGTAAAGCCCATAAAGCCTTTTCATAAAAATTACAAGCAAATAAATTTATCTCCAATAATTTTTTTCGCTTCTGATAGGCTTTATCTTCTTCTGGCCCTGACCCTTCTGGCAGCGATAAACCCCCTCTTTGGGCTAATTGTTTTAAGGCTTCCATAAAATCCATACCTCGTTTTACTTGAAGATAAGTAAAGATATTCCCGGATTGACCACAACCAAAACAATGATAGAGCTGCTTATCCGGGGAAACAGAAAAACTAGGGGTCTTTTCATTATGAGAGGGAAAAGGACAACACCCCATATAACGAACTCCCACTCGTTTTAAAAAAGTATCCTCTCCAATAACATCCACGATATCATTGGCCATTCGGACCTGCTCTATAAACTCCGGAGAAATTCTCCTCATATAGCCTGTAATCTCTCTTTTATTAGGGCCGCCAGACGACGATTGTCAGCAGAACCTGCTGTGCGAGCTTGCACAGCCTTCATAACTGTTCCCATTTCTTTTATTGAAGTGACTTTCAACTCGGCCATTGTCTCAACAACAAGAGCCTTTAACTCTTCTTCTGAAATCTCTTTAGGTAAATAAGCCTTTATCAAATCCCGTCTCTTCTTTTGTTCTAAAGCTCCCCCCAGATGACCTCCTTTTTCATGCTGCTCGATACTTTCTTCATACTGCTTAACTTGCTTTTTCAAAAGAGAGATCATTTGCCTATCATCTAAAGCTGTTTTTAGCTCAATTTCTTTATTCTTACATTCTGCATACACCAGTTTTAGGGCCTGAAGTTCAGCCGCTTTTTTACTTTTCATAGCTGATCTCATGTCAGCTAGAATACGGTCCCTTAAAGAAATAGGTGGGCTCACTTTAAACTCCCCCTCTTCTCGTTTTCTTCAATAGCCTCCGACGGGCATTAAGAGCTTTTTTTTTCTTAGAAACACTAGGCTTTTCATAAAACTCTCTTTTTTTAATTTCAGAAAGAATGCCAAATTTTTCACATGACTTTTTAAATCGCCTAAGAGCCTGTTCAAAATGCTCTCCTTCTCGGATTTTTATACGAGGCACAGATTTCACCACCTTCTATTTTAGATCAAATTAAAATTATCTATTCTACACCGGGTGTAAAGGACCACACATAACAGATAATATCTCTAAAAACAAGCTCGGGTTAAAAGTTTAAGAATAAATTAATAATTATATGCCGATCCAGTATAATTGGATAAACTCTCTTTTTCCCACCGGGGTATAACAAAAACAAGGATGGAATATTTAAGAACTTTTTTATACAAAGGCTTTCTTAAAAAAGGAATGATCATTTTGAAAGAACCCTCAACAGATTTGATTTTTATGAAAATGGCTCTTAAGCTGGCCGAACAAGCAGAAAAGGAAGGGGAAGTCCCTGTAGGAGCCGTGATTACCCAGGGACAAAAAGTGATGGCTTCGGCCTTTAATCAAAAAGAAACTTTAACCAAAGCCACAGCCCATGCAGAAATCCTAGCTATAGAACAAGTCTCTTCTAAATTGGGGAACTGGCACCTAAACAACTGCACGATCTATGTTACCCTGGAACCTTGCCCGATGTGTGCGGGGGCTTTGGTCGCCGCCCGATTAAAACGACTGGTGTATGCCTGTAAAGATCCCAAATCCGGTGCGGTTCATTCTCTGTACCAAATCCCACAAGACCTACGTTTAAACCATCAAATAGAAGTCCACTCAGGCCTTTTAGCAGAACAAAGTGCTAAACTCCTAAAAGAGTTTTTTCAGAAAAAAAGAAAAAACTCTTCTCGTTCTTTTTAACTATTATGACCAAACCAACCCGATATTTAATGAGCCGGACCTGGTTGTACCGATGAATGTACCTTTTTTTCAACAAGCCCTGGTTGGTTTTTAAGCCCTCCTGTTTTTATGTTATAAGCTTTAAAAACCGCCTGCAAAATTTTATTTCTAACCGGCTTGTTTTCTTTTAAAAAGGCACGAGCCAGGTCTCTTCCTTGACCTATTTTATTTCCTTCAAAGCTGTACCAAGCTCCGGATTTTTGCACAATATCTTTCTTACAAGCTAAATCCAATAATTCAGCCTCACAAGAAATACCCTCTCCATACATTAAATCAAACTCGGCCCGGGCAAAGGGAGGAGACATTTTATTTTTAACCACTTTCACTACTGTCTTGTTACCTACAATCGCATCCCCTTTCTTGAGAGCGGCCACTCTCCTGACATCCAAACGAACAGAAGAATAAAACTTAAGAGCATTCCCTCCGGTAGTGGTTTCAGGATTACCAAACATAACACCTATTTTCATTCTAATTTGATTAATAAAAATAACTAAAGCCCCACTACGATTAATGGCGGCGGTTAATTTACGAAGAGCTTGAGACATAAGCCGCGCTTGTAATCCCATGTGAGAGTCTCCCATGTCTCCTTCAATTTCTGCCTTAGGAGTCAAAGCGGCAACGGAATCCACAATAAGCACATCAACCGCTCCTGATCGCACTAAAGTTTCTGTAATCTCCAAAGCCTGTTCTCCTGCATCGGGCTGGGAGATAAGCATCTCCGGTACATTCACTCCCAACTTAGCCGCATAGTTAATATCCAAAGCGTGCTCCGCATCCACAAAAGCCACTGTACCCCCGGCCTTTTGTGCTTGAGCAGCTGTAGAAAGAGCTAAAGTTGTTTTGCCAGAGCTTTCCGGACCAAAAATCTCTATCACCCTTCCTCTAGGAAGACCTCCGATACCAAGAGCAATATCCAAACCTAAAGACCCTGTACTATAGATGGGTATATTTTCATAGATAGACTTTCCCCCACCCAGCTTCATAATGGAACCTTTTCCAAATTGTTTCTCAATGGATGTAATAGCTAAATCCAAAGCTTTTTGTTTTTCACTTTGTTGTTTGTCGTTCATAACTTACCCCCTTCTATTAATTTGCTCGCCTATTTTTATACGAGATCGCAAAAAATCCAATGCAAAAATGGCAGATTGATGCTGTATGTCCTGACGATTTTTTTTATCTAGCAAAAAAGAAGCCACTTCATCGCAATCTGGCCCTAAAACACCAATAAAAACCACTCCCACCTCCGGATCTTTTGCCATTCTCCCCGGACCAGCCACTCCTGTGATAGCTAAAGCCCAATCACTGCCCCACTTCTTTTTTACACCTTGCGCCATTAAACGGCAAACAGACTCATTAACGGCCCCTTTTGCATCCAACATTTCAGCAGGGACATCCAGGCTCCTCCTTTTTGCCAAATAAGAGTAAGCTACTATAGAACCTAAAAAAAAGACACTAGCCCCCTCTGCTTTCGTTAAAAAATAAGAAAGAAGACCTCCTGTACAGCTTTCTGCCAAGGCTAAAGTCTGTTTATTCTGTGTAAAAAGAGTATGAATATGTAAGGATTTTCTCTCTAACTCCCCAAAATAAAGCATTTCAAAAACTCCTTAATCAAAGCCCTACTATAACGACCACGGATTAAGGATTCCATAGAAAACTATCAAAAACTCTAAACCTGCCTTTTTCATCCTCTTTTTTGCTATTTATTAGGGTTTTTCCGGGGTTCTTTAAATTATATTATTAAAATAATAAGCTAAAAACTCTTAAATAATTTAACCGATATACCGATGACCTAAACAAGAAAGGCTAAAGAGACAAATGGATATAGATAAACTATTAAAAGAATTAGTGAACAAAGGAGGAAGCGACCTGCATCTAAAAGTAGGAGCTCCCCCTATTATGAGGAAAAAAACCAAATTATGCACCCTCCACCCTGATTTTCCTATTATTAATCACCATATAATAGATCATCTGGTCTCACCTGTATTAACTGACAATTACCAGGAGCAATTAAGAGAGCATGGATCTGTGGATCTAGGTTATGGATTAAAAGGAATAGGGCGATTCCGGTTTAATATCTTTTTTCAACGAGGTAGTATAAGGGTAGCTGTTCGTCACATTCCCCACAATATCCCTCATTTTAACGATTTAAATCTTCCAAAGGAAATATTAAATATTGTCAACAAAACAGAAAGAGGCTTAATTCTTGTTACGGGAGCCACCGGGTCTGGAAAATCCACGACTTTGGCGGCTCTCATTAATCACATCAATAAAACCAAGAATAAACATATCTTGACCATTGAAGACCCGATTGAGTTTTTGATTCAAGATCACCACAGCCTTATCACTCAAAGAGAGCTGGGGATAGATTGTTATGATCCTCATCTCGCTTTAAAATCTGCTTTAAGGCAGGACCCGGATATTATTCTTTTTTCCGAATTAAGAACAAAAGATGCCATTTCCACGGCCTTAACGGCGGCAGAAACAGGACATTTAATATTTTCCACTATTCACACTAAAGAGGCGGCAGAAACTATCAGTCGAATTTTAAGTGTTTTTTCCAGTGTGGAACAACAATCTGTAAGACTCGTCTTATCTTCTGTATTAAAAGCGGTTTTTGCACAAAGGCTCGTTCCTAAAAAAGATGGAACCGGTTATGTCCCCGCCGTGGAAATATTAATTAATAACTACCGGATACAAAAAGAGATTGAAAAACTGCATAACTCTACAGAGCAAATAAGGAAAATTATGACGGAAAGTCACAATCACTGGGGTATGCAAACTTTCGACCACCATTTAATCCAAATGATGAAGAAAAAATTAATTTCTAAAAAAGACGCTTATCGGTTTTCCACATCAGCAGAAAAAATCGAACTGATTTCATCTGGAATTTCCTTTGAAAACCAATTTGATAAATCAGCAAATAAGTCCGCCCAGGAAAAAGCAACTAAAACTCAAGAAATATCCAGCCCAGAATTATCTTTAAAAACAAAAACTAACGTCTCTTAAAACTATTTTATACCCGTCAGGTCTGATATAATTTAAAAATATGAACAGTCGTGATATTAGAAAAAAGTTTCAAAATTATTTTACACACCAAGATCACACCTGGGTACCTAGTGCTAGCCTTATCCCTCAAGGAGACTCTAGCCTTTTATTCACTAATGCAGGAATGAACCAATTTAAAGATTGCTTTTTAGGATTAAAGCCCCCTCCAGCAGCACAAGTTTGCAGTATTCAAAAATGTCTGCGAGCGGGAGGAAAACACAATGATCTGGAGGAAGTGGGTTATTCTCCTTACCATCACACTTTTTTTGAAATGATAGGTTCTTTTTCTTTTGGCAGTTACTTTAAAAAGCAAGCTATTAATTACGCCCTTCATTTCTTAACAAAAGAATTAGGGCTTCCTAAAGACCGGCTGTGGGTGAGTGTCTTTAAAGAAGATAAGGAAAGTAGGGAGATATGGCAAAAACAAGAAAAAATCCAACTAGAAAAAATATTTTTCCTGGACGAAAAAGATAATTTTTGGCGCATGGGAGACACCGGACCCTGCGGCCCCTGCTCGGAAATTTACTACTATGATGGACCTAAAAAAGATCCCCGTCCAGAAGATATGACGGAGATATGGAATCTGGTTTTCATGGAGTTTAATGAGAGGCAGGATGGAAAAAAAACACTCTTGCCTAAGCCTTGTGTGGATACGGGTATGGGCTTAGAGCGGCTGACGGCGGTTTTACAAGGGGAAAAAAGCAATTATCACACCACTTTTTTTAAAGGGATTATAGAATCTTTAGAACAGGCCGCTGGTGTAAAATACGACTTTACCCATATCCACACCCATTCAAAAGAAGAGCAAGTGGCTTTTCGAGTTATAGCGGATCATAGCCGTGCTATTGCTTTTCTTATTTGTGATGGAGTATTACCAGGAAGTGATGGAGCCAGTTATGTCCTGAGGCGGATTTTAAGAAGAGCCTTGTTCTATAGTCATAAATTAGCAAAAAATAAAAACCTCTTATCTATTGCTGTTAAACAAGTGATTCCTTCTCTGGAAAAAATCTACCCGGAACTCAGTGAAGAAAATACCCTTATTAATTCCACCATAAAAGACGAAGCCGAACTGTTTGCGGAAAGTTTAGAAATGGGGGAAAATATTTTACTTCAAAAAATAAAAACTCTACCGGATAAAATAATTCCCGATTCTATTGTCTGGAACCTTTACAGCACCTATGGCTTTCCTCCTGATCTCACCCGCCTTATCGCAAGAGAGAAAGGATTTAAAGTTAATGAAAATTTTAATTTAGAAAAGTTTAAGCAAGAAAAAATCTCAGTTATTCATACACAAAATAAAAAGGAGACATTAGAGTGGATGAAGCAATGTTTTAACACAAATTTTCATAAAACAAAATTTATTGGTTATAGTAAGGATAAAGAAAAAAGCATGATCATACAGCTTCCATTTGCCCACGAGCTACCTAGTGCATCAGACCCAGGCACATTCATCACATCACCAGATTTACTTGAATCTATAAAAAGAGAAGGAGATCCCGAAGAGACACAAAGAATTACAATAAAGTATAAATCTAGTACTGGTGCTTTATTATCAGAACCAATATCTAGCAATAAAAAAAATCAGTTGTATTTAATAACAGATAAAACTTGTTTTTACCCGGAAGGGGGTGGCCCTATAGGAGATAAAGGCATAATAAAAACAGAAACTGGTGAAGTCAAAATTGTAGATTGTCAAAAAGTAGGAGATTCTATTGTTCATTTAGCAGGTATAAACACCTTAAAAGGAGAAATAAAAATAAGACAAACCTGTGAAATGCAAGTAGATCCAGATCACCGGCGGCTGATCGCCACCAGTCACTCTGCCACTCATCTGCTACATCAAGCTCTAAGAAAAACCCTAGGCAAATCTGTCCGGCAAAAAGGCTCTTTGGTGGAACCAGGAAAACTCAGATTTGATTTCAGCCACCCCCAACCCTTAAACAAAGAGCAATTACAAATAATTGAAAACAAAGTAATAGAGTATATCCAAACAGGTTACTCTGTGTCTGACGCCACCTACCCTTATAAAGAAGCTATCAATAAAGGAGCTTTATCTTTAGCCGGCGAAAATTACGAAAACGAAGTCCGGGTCATCCGAATGGGAGAAAGCCTAGAGCTTTGCGGAGGGATCCATGTAAAAAACACCTCCGATATAGGCCCTTTTAAAATTATTTCCGAAACAGGGGTGCAATCAGGAGTGCGAAGAATCACCGCTTACACAAGTGAGATAGCCGAAAAATGGCTCGCGATTTTAGAAAGACAAAATAAAGAACTTAGAAAATACTTAAATATCCCTTTACCAAACACACCGGAAAGGGAAAACCCTTTTATCCACTATCTTCAGCTAAAAGAAGAAGAAATAAAAAATTTAAAAAAGCAAATTAAAATGTTTTTAATTAAAGCCAGTTTAGAGAAGAAAGTAACTCCTATACAGAATATAAAATTTGAATATACTTCATCAAAGGAGCCTCATTTTTTAACTCGTCAAAATGAGGAGTTAAGAGAATACTTAAAATTACCTCTTCCAAAACTACAAGAAGAATCAGAAAACCAGCACTCAGAAAATGCAGAATCAGAAACCATCTTTCTTCCTTTCTTTAAAAAGAAAGAACAACAAATAAAATCTCTTAAAGAACAATTAGAAAACCTCACCTCTTCTTTCAACTTAGATGAGCTAATAAAAAAAGCAAACTCTTTTGAACACCCAAATATAAAAGGTCATTTACTAATTATAGCTTTACCCATAGAAGATAGAAAACTCCTGGCGGAAACAGCCGATCAACTCAAATCCAAAATATCCCCCGCCCTGGTGGTGGTTTTAGGTAAGGGAGAACAACAACACCCTTTAGTTATCACTATCTCCAAAGAACTACAAAAATATATTTCTGCCGGAGAGCTTTTAAAAAACACTATCGCCCCTTTCCTGGATGGGAAAGGGGGAGGGCAAGCCCGCTTTGCTCAAGGAGTGGTTAAAAATAAAAGTCGTTTTACCGAACTGGAAAATATGTTACTAAAAACCATCGTAAGAAAAAATTAATTTTTACCGAACCGAACAGGAATTTGCGAGCTTCGCACTTCGTTCTCCCTGGGAAAGAAGTTTATAGAAACTAAAAAACCAACAAGTTCAGTATCCTTATTTTATACTGATTTTGAGAAAATAAAAATGATGTCAGAAAATCCACATCACACTAGTCAAAGCGAGCTTATCCAATGGTATAAGAAAAACAAAAGACCTCTTCCCTGGAGAACAAAAAAGAAAAACCCTTATCTTATATGGGTATCGGAAGTAATGCTGCAACAAACCACTGTGAACACAGTGATCCCCTATTACAAAAAATTCATTAAAAAATTTAAAACTTTAGAATTTTTAGCTAAGACTCCCCTGGAAGAAGTTATCCCCTATTGGTCTGGCCTGGGTTACTACTCCCGAGTAAAAAATCTTCATAAGTCGGCACAGATCATTAATAAACAAAAATACTTTCCACGCACTTATCAGGAATTATTAAAACTCCCCGGTTTTGGTCCCTATACCGCCCGGGCGGTCAGTGCTTTAGCTTTTAATGAAAAAACAGGAGTGTTAGATGCCAATGTCATTCGGGTACTGGCCCGCTATCTTAACTTTAAAAAACCCTGGTGGAATAAAAAAGAAAGAGACTTTTTACAAAAAGAAGTGGATCAATGGATGATAAAACACCCTCCGGCCATTTTAAATCAAGCCTTAATGGAATTAGGTTCTCTTGTTTGCACAGTCGGGAAACCTCTGTGCACAACCTGCCCTCTTAAAAAAAGCTGCCAAGCTCTGAAATATAATCAAATTCATTTGATCCCTCTTAAAAAAGAAAAAAAGGCAAAAGAAATATGGTTCTGGCAGCCGGTTTTGTTGATAGACCGAACCGGTCAGGAATGGGCCAACTCCGAACTCCGCCTCCCCGTGGAAGAAACAAAGAAACACCTAAAAAATCCAAACCGAACGAGTATAAAAGAAAATAAAATAGCTCTAACTTATCATCATTCTTTGCCCGTACTAAAAAACTACCCTTTCTTCCCTGGAAAAGCCATGAGAAAAAAAACCCCACCCAAGAAATATGACTTTATACATTTCATCACTCATCATGCTATTTATGTTCTCGTATCTAAAAAAACACCTTCTTCCTCTTTGCCAGATGTTTCATGGGTTTCCATTAAAAACCTAGCAAAAAAAAACCCTTCCAGCTTAATTAAAAAAATCCTCAGTTTTGAAAAATAATACCCGGTGGATGTAGTGCTTTTCCTAAGAGAATAGAGGTTAAAAGATTCTGACAGCAGAAAGTTCTCTTCCTAAGAGAATAGAGTCAAAAGTCTCGGACATGCGGTTTGCCACAAGCGGAAAGAACTGAAGAGTTACGGAAAAATTACCTTTTGGGTATAAAAAATATTGCTTCTGGTCTTTTCTTCGCTTATAAGGAAAAAAACAGGAGGGATAAACATGTATCCATCACTTTGGCAGATTTTAATCATTCTTGGTATTTTTCTTCTCCTCTTCGGTCATAAAAGAATTAGGGAGTTTGGAAAATCCTTAGGAGAAGCCTTAAGAGACTTTAAAAAAGGTCTGGAAGAAAAACCAGATACCCCGGAAAATAATCAAACTCTTTCCTCTAAAGAAAACGGCACAAATCCCCAGGAATCTTCTTCTTCACCCAACGAAAAAACAGAATAAAGCTTCCCTCTCATCTCCATAAAGCTTGACAAGACAATATCAAGGTGTTACACTTAAGTAACATTTTCTTTTCAAGAAACAAAAGGAAAATAAAAATGCCTACAACTAATAAAAGAATTAACCTGACAGTAGATCCTCACCTTTACAATCAACTGGAAAAACTGAGAAAAACCAGAAAATCCCCTTCTTTATCCGCTATAGTTATTGAACTCACAAAAGAAGCCTTAGAACTTCAAGAAGATCTTTACTTTGCTCAAATTGCCGCAGAAAGAAAAGCAGAGCCTACACTATCACATAAAAAAATATGGTCCATAAAGTAAATGTGGAAAATCATTTATAAACGCTCTGTACAAAAAGACCTTAAAAATATTCCTGAAAAAACAAGATATCTTATAAAAAGAACTATTGAAGAAAAATTGATGATGGACCCTATACGATTTGGAACTCCCTTAAGAAGAAACCTAAAAGGACTAATGAAAAGAAGAGTGGGAGATTATCGAATAATTTATTCTATTGAAAAGAAAGTCGTTACTATTTTTGTTATTAAAATCGGTCACAGAAAAGAAGTGTATAAATAATTGTCATCCATACGAAAATTGTCATCCATACGAAAATTGTCATCCATACGAAAAGTGTCATCCATACGAAAAGTGTCATCCATACGAAAATTGTCATCCCCGCAAAAGCGGGGATCCAGTAAAAACCTCAGAAATTTAAACAAGAATTAGTAGTGCTTTGGCCCCCAATTTGGCGTGGCCACCGTTTCGACTAGACAGCCTGGTTAATAATGAAAAATGTTAGTTCTATGTAGGAAACGCTATTTTATTTCATAACATTTTATAATCACTAAATATCTTTCTCACTTTTACTTCCACTTCTGCGGGAATGACTCAAGCCTAAGACCACTTGGATAAAGAAACTTTCACAATATCTTCCGCCATAAGTTTTTCCTGTTTATATAGCTGAGAAGACCTATAAGCACTCCGACCAAAATCTGACTTTACGGCTAAAGAGTGCATATCCACGGATACCCCTTTCATGGCTAAGGTCTGCGCCACCAAAGAACCCATACCCCCTGGTAAACGATGATCTTCTATAGTCAACAAACGAAAATGGGTTTTCTCCAAACAAGAAAGAAGTGTTTCCATATCAGGGTAATTAACAATAGAAGCATTCACCACTATAATTTTCCACCCTTTTTCAAAAAGAATCTGGCCCGCCCTCAAAGCTTGCTCTAACAAAGGCCCCGCCGTCCATAATGTCAGAGCTTTTTCTTTATTTTCCAATTGAGAATAAACAATCTGTGCTTGCCCCAGTTTATAGGAATAATCTTCAGGCAAATAAGTAGGAGGAAAAATCTCCCTCCCTAAAAAAAAGATTTTTGTTCTGGGCACTTTTCCTTCTTTATAAGCCTGAGCAAAAGACTCTATAGCCTGGGTCATTAAAGAAAAAGCCTCTTCACTGGAACTCAAACAATAAACATCTGTCATAGGCAGAGCACAGGTTTTAGCCAGATAGGTGAGGCACTGGTGAGAGGCTCCGTCAGCGGCATCCTGAAGTCCGGCATGGGAAAAAACAGCTATCACTGGGGCTTGCGACAAATTAGCCATAAACAAAGGAAGAGCCCCCTTAGTAACACCAAATTGAGTAAAAGTATCCACCACAGGAATAAAACCCTGCTTGGAAAAACCGGCAGCTAAAGAAACCATATTCGCTTCGGCCACTCCCACATCAAAAGAAAAATCAGGAAACTTTTTTCTAAAAGGAAGAACTCCCGTAGAACCTTGAAGGTCCGCACTCACCGATACCACAGGCAAAGCTTTTTCCTCCCGACAATGGATCATAGCTTTCCCTATTCCTTCCTGCACTTTTACCTTCTTTGTATCTGAACCCATAGATTTTTTCTTTTTTAATTCCTGACTCTTCCGATCCAATTCCTTAGCCCAATCTAAAAACTCAATCGGTATATCCCTCCCACCATAAATTTCCTCTAAAAAATCCAAAAGCTTTTCCGTATTTTTAAGAGGGAAGCCATGCCCTCCGTGCGGGGCTTTTTGTGTGGCCTCTACACCATAACCTTTGATGGTCTTGGCATGAATAAAAACCGGCTGCGTTTTTAAAGTAGAAAAAGAACCCGTCAACACCTCTTCTAAAGTATTTACACAACTTTTTAAATCATGAGCCGAAGAAAGCTCTACATACTTCCACCCCACTGTTTCCAAAGATTTAAAAAAGGGATTTAAAGGAAAACTATCTTCATCAATGCGGCCACTTAATTTAGTGTTATTATCACTAACGATCACGATAAAAGGATTCATCTCATTTTTTTGAAAAAAACCCGGGATAGAATGAAAAGCTTCTTTTGCCTCTCCCTCCATACAAGCTCCGTCCGACATTAAAACAAGGGTGGATCGCTTTAACCCCGCCAGACCATCCGCCATGCAAAGACCCTGAGCTTGTGCCAAAGTGGAACCTAAGGGGCCATTACTTAAATACACCCCCTCCGGAAAAAGATGAGCTTCCCCATGTCCTGTCAAAGGGCTATCTATAGATCTGAATCCTTTTAAATCTTTAAAACTAAGCCCCCCCATACCGTAATTAGCTTTAATAGCATAAAGCCCGTTTTCACAGTGACCAGCATCATTAATCAAATGAAATAAGTCATACCAAGGGCGATCTTCCTTATTAGCCAACCGAAAAACTACAGCATAAAGAGCCGACACCATTTCCGCAAAAGCGGAAGGTCCTCCCCAGTGGCTGGCTGCCCCCCCCAGCCCTGCCTGCATATCCATTAAAGCTAAAGCCAAACGGGTTATTCTAGGATCGGCCAGCTCCCACTTTTTTCCTTTGCCATCTTCTACAAACACAGAATATTTTGGTTTATTTTTAGTCTGAGGAAATAAAGTATTTTTTCTTTTAAAATTTTTAACTAGAGGGTTCCCATCCTTCATATCAGCTAATCCTATTTAGTGTGATTTTCTCTCTTGGAAGTTTTATTTTCTGCCCTCTTTCCTATTTTTTTACCAGTTTGCTTCTTCAAAATAAGTTATACGCAATACCTTAATCTTTAAAAAGACAGAAAACAATAGTATTAAACCATTTTTACATGAGATATACAAACATAGTGTCTTTAAAAACGGTATTTCTTTTTTTATTTGTCTTTACTTATAATTGGGTATGGGCGACTCAGTCTATACTCTATTAGAGTGTAATTGTCCCTTATGAATATAAAAAACCTTTTGAGCTAAAAATTTTATCTCCTCTTCACTATGGGAAATGAGAAGGGTAGGACATCTCTCCCACTCCAAAATTTTTTTAAGTAAACTAGCTGCCTGCTTTCTTAACTGCACATCTAAGGAGGAAAACGGCTCATCTAAAATTAAAAACCGGGGTTTTACTATCAAAGCTCTGGCTAAAGCCACCCTTTGCTTTTCCCCGCCGGAAAGCATAAACACCGGCTTTTTTAAAAAAGAAAAAAGCTTTAAATGTTCTTGTAACACACACATTCGTTTTTCTATCTCTTGTTTATCTCTTTTTCGAGCCTGCGCTGGAAACAAAATATTTTGTTCTGCACTGACATGAGGAAAAAGTTCCAAACTTTGAAACATTAAGGAAATATTCCTGTCAGGAGGAGAAAGAAGAGCCATGTCCTTGCCTTTACAAATCCACTGGAAGCCTTTTTCCACTTTTTTTAAGCCACACAAAGCCAAGGCCAAAGTGCTTTTTCCAGAACCGGAAGGCCCTGTTAAAACACTCACTCCTTTATCCGGCCATTCCATAAAAGGAATATCCAGCTTAAAATCACCTTGATTACAAATAAGATTTTTTATGTAGGACAAAAGCCCCTCCTGCAAACAAAGAAAAACAAAAAGTGCCACTTAAAATCAAGAACCAGGTGAGCACTGTGGCCAGTTCAAAACGATAAGAAGAAAATAAATCTTGAATAAGTAGTGCCAAATGCATCTGCTCACCGGCCACAATAGAAGAATATGCAAAATCCCCACAAGCCCAAAAAGCTCCTATACCGGAAAGAAAAAAGAAAGTACTGGCACATTGAGGCCAGATAATTTTAATAAAACTTAAAATCCTTCCTGCTCCCATAAGATCAGCCAGTTGGATTTGATTGTTTAATCGTCGTAAAACCGACTCTCCCATTAAACGATATAAGGCGGGTAAAAAAAGCAAAGCTAAACCAAGAGACCATTTCACCTTTACTGCTATAGGTCCATCCGAACCTATGAGTAAAAAAGCAAAACCCATAAAAGCCACGGAAGCTCCTGAATAGGCAACAAGAAAACGACGCAAAAAAAGATCCCGTAGGCAAAAAGCCACAAAAGATAATAAAAAAAGCACCAATAGTCCTGTCCCTATACCCACAAACAAAGTTTGTATAACAGCCCTAACCACACTCTCTTTAATAGTAAATAAATCCCCCCAGATAGTTTCTGAAGAAAAAACATCCCCTAAGCCGAAAAACATTAACAAAGAAGGTAATACCGGTAAAATCAAAAACGGCAGACAAGGCAATAAATATAAACTTTTATTTTGATTCACTATCTGGTTCACTTTTCCTTTTTTTCCGTACAACAAAATAAAAAGTATAAAAATAAACAGGGTTTCTATAATAAATAAACTCATCGCCTCCGACCAGGTAGCCGGGTCTTTAAGTTTTTCCGCAATAAATACTTCTATCGTTTGACCACTGACCCCGCCCACCAGCAAGGGAACGGAAAAACTAGTAAAACAAAAAGAAAATATTAATAAGAAAATCAGTACTATATCTTTTCTAAACTCAAAAAATAATATCTTTTTTAGAAAAGATAAGCGACTTACACCATGTAAAAACGCCCAGGCTGGCAGGCAACCGGTTTGATTTTGAAACAACCGAAAAAAGAAAACGGAAACAAGACCTGTATTCATTAATACATGAACAGCTAAAACAGAATAAAAAGAAAACGGAAAATGATAAAAAAACTCAGATACATTAATCCAAGCCAAAACCGGAATCAAAGGAGGAAGCAAAGCGGGCAGAAGACAAAACAGTTCCAGTCCTTTTTTTTTTACACTATTAGAAAAAGCACAAAGCCCTAAAGAACCAAAAATCCCAAATAAAACAGAAAAAAAAGCACTCAGTCCCGCCTGCAACAAAGTGGAGAGCAACACTTTAACCCACTCAAAAAGAGGAGGAATCCGCAAAAAAGGTATTTTAAATAAAAAAACAAAAATCGGAAAAAGCACAAGAGCAACAAGAAAAAAAGAAAAAAACCTGGTGCTATTTACCTGCATAGCTTTTTATTTCCTTTATTCTAGGCTGCCCAGTCGAAATAAGAGTTACGACATACAACTATTTCATCAGTCGGTCCCACTTATTCAGCCATTTTTCCTTATGATCCAAAAAAACAGGATCATATTGAATGAGTTTCAATTTAAAAAGCCTATCCTTAAATGGACTATCCTGGTTTAAATGAATAACCGGGAACATATAGTTTTTTTGCTCAATTAAATCTTGAATCCTCGGTGTCAGTAAAAAATGAACGAAAGAGCGAGCTAATTCACATTGTGTGCAAAAACCGGAGACCGCCATAAGTTCCACCTGAAAAGGATGTCCTTCCTTAAATAAAACAAACCGAAAAGCCGGCTGATTTTGCTCCTGGTGATAAAGCAAAGAGCTTAAATAAGAAAAACTTAAACTCACATGACCTCTTTGAAAGAGAGCATAAGAGGTGGACCAGGAGGGCGGTAAACCATAAAGCCGATCTTTAAATTTTTTTAAAAATTCCTCGGTTTTTTCTTTAAACACAAACCATATCCAATAGTAAAACTGCCATCCCACTGTGCTGGTACGAGGAGATGGAAGAGAGATATTATTTTTATATTTTTCTTCCAATAAATCGCTTAAATTCATTTCATCCAACTTTTCTCTAGCTAAAAAACTCATCGGCGACCAATCGTAAGGGATAAACTCATCTGATAAAAAATCCCTAGCCGGAAAAGTAAGTACATCTCTTTTTACTTTTGTTTTTTTCCAGGGGAGTGTCTTAGCCGCCTTTAAAGAAAGTTGATCCAAACCTAAAACCACATCCGTATTAAAACCATCCTCTTTTAAACTTAACCTCTGAACAAACAAAGTGGAATCTGGCACTTTAATCCACTTCACGCGGCAATCACATATTTTTTCAAATTCCTTTTTAATATGAACCCCTGGGCCAAAAACACCTACAAAGGAAGAGTAAGTCATCACTCTTAAAACTTTTTTTTGAGGAACCGCTCGCCACCAAAAAGATAAAACACCGATTCCTAAAGCAATAACAATAACAAATAAAACAATAACTTTTTTTAAAGACATAAAAAGTTTATACCTCCTAGATTATACCGAACCCATATATCTTTTTTCCACCCCCTTCTTAGGGCAAAACTCCTCTAAAAAACAAGTGTTGCACCTTGGAGCACGAGCTTTACACACCTCCCGCCCGTGTAAAATCAAAGCATGAGAAAAATAAATCCATTCTTTTTTAGGTAAAAGATAATTTAGATCTTTTTCTATTTTTTCCGGATCTTTAGAGTTTGTAAAATGTAGTCTATTGGAAAGCCTGCGCACATGTGTATCCACCACCACCCCTGAGCTGATTTGAAAAGCGGTCCCTAAAATAACATGGGCGGTCTTTCGACCTACCCCGGGTAAGGTCAATAAATCTTCTAAACAACTCGGCACTTTCCCTTTAAATTCTTTTTGAATTTTTTGACAAGCCGCTTTTATATTTTGAGCTTTAGAACGAAAAAAACCAGTGGAATGTATTTCCTGCTCTAATTCCCTTAAATTCGCTGAAGCAAAAGCTTTAGCTGTAGGGTACTTTTTAAAAAGAGTTTTCGTTACTTGATTTACTCTTTTGTCTGTACATTGCGCGCTCAATACTGTTGCTACTAAAAGTTGAACTGGATTTTTATGGTAAAGAGCACAGTCTGCTTTAGGGTGATACCTCTTAAGAAGATGAACCACTTTTTTTACTCTCTGTTTTTTAGTTTTTAAAGCTTCTTTAGACATAAAATTATAAAATAGATGTTAATGGAGTTCAACTATCAAAACCCTCTGGGTTTGAGATTCCCGTTTTCACGGGAATGACATATCATCATAAATTTTATATAATTCAACCATCAAAACCCTCTGGGTTTATAATGTAGTGTATTCTTCAAGATAGAATAGGAACTAAAAGCGAGTTCGGATTCCCGCTTTCTCGGGGACAAGCTTGACACATGAGCAACCATAGGTTGCTCTGTGGCAAAACGCATGTCTGAGCCTTTTAGTTTCTATTCTATCTTGAAAGAAGCTCTCTGTTTATATAATTCAACTATCAAAACCCTCTGGGTTTATAATGTAGCCAGTTTTAATATACGACTTTTTACTTCCATCAACAATACACTTTGATCTTTCTCCGATGGACGACCTTGCGCAAAAGATTCCAGATCATAGAGAATTTTATTTCTTACTTCATGCACAGAAGACAGATTTTTATTTTGAAGAGTCTTTTTCAAAGCGGACAAAGAGTAGAAACCTCCATCGGGAGACTGACAATGTAATACTCCAGGGCTACATAAAATAAGACGATCTTTTCCATTTAAGGATATCTTATCTGTTTTTAAATTACCAATCTCCTTTTTTTCCAATGAACCAGCAGAAGCACTCATAGCCTTTATTTCACCTGATTCTGCATATTGCACTAAAGCCACAATATCCCCCACTAAACAATAAGACATCTGATAGGTTTTCTGATCTATAAAAGCATAAAATAAAGCCACTCTTTCTTTTAAAGGTTCAGATATAGACATCCCCCCGGCGGATAGTTGGGAGGTATCCATATTAATTTCTTCAGATAAACGAGTCATAAACTCATGCGGCTGAAGTTGATTTACCTCCTCTCCCCGACTCATCATTTTTAAACGAGCAGAGAAAAGCAAAGCGGACAGAGCATGAGAGGCACAACTGGACATAATAATACTAAAAGATTTTTTATTTAAGTGAGGTAAAACTTCATAAAAGTCCTTACCTTCCCCCTTCGGGGCCGGACGGAATTTAAAGCTAAACTCACAATTAGCAATAACCGGTAGATCTACCGGTAACAAAACACGGTGAATCTGATGGGCCATTTTTAACTCAACAGATAATTTTTCCATGACCTCTTTTATCATTTGATTACTTTGCTCAATGATTTGCCTGTACTCTTTTAAAGCTTGGTCTTTTTCTTGCAGGAGAGCGGAAAGCTCTTCAAACTTTTTCTTCCACTCTTGAGATTCAGACACTCTGTCTCCAATAAAATTGCCGGGGCCAAGGTTTTAGTCCATCAATCAAAGCCTGCTCCGACTTAAGAAGCTTTAGCTTGAGCGAATTCTCTATTTCATTCTGACAGTCCTGTATTCTTTTTTTATTCTCTTCATCAAAAGAGCCTAAAATATCTTCAAACTCCTTTTCCACAAAAAGAGCTTTCACCTCTTTTAAAGAACGACAGGCCCGTAACTGAGATCGAAAGTGAGGAGTCTTTCCCTCCGACAGATACACAGCAAAAGAATTAAAATATCCCTCTTCCATATCCTTAAAAGTGGTTTTATTTTCCTTATTTCTAATATTAAAATCCAACAGATCATCCGCTCTTTGAAACAACACACCCATCAAAGCTCCTATCCGATTTAAACAACTATGAAGCTCCTCTTCATAACGATTCACCACCAAAAAAGGAGCTCTCAAGCTCCACTGAAAAAGAGAAGCTGTTTTTAACTCATACACTTTATCTAATTCCGACATACTTTCCCGGTTTTTAAGAGAGGACTGCATCCATTCCCCTTCCACTAGTTTTTTTAATACACTAGCTGTCAATTTCATCAAAGCTATATTGTTCATCTCAGCTGTACTCTCCGCCGCCTGGGCTAACAAATAATCTCCCGCTAAAACCGCTTTTCTTACCGAATACTGCATCCAGCTGGATAAAGCCCCCCTCCGAATAGGAGAGGCATCAATCACATCATCATGTAAAATAGAAGACTGATGAATATACTCCACTATCTTTCCTAATTTATCGCTTTTCTCTTTAGAAATATTCAAACAGGCAGCCACATGACATGTCATGGTTGCTCTCAGTGTTTTTCCCCTTGAAAACAGATTTTGATACAAAAGATCCATCTGGGGAATATTTAAAGGAAAATCCCTTTTAAAGTGAAAAGACTTTTCTTCCATCATTAACTCACAACCCTCTGCTGCTCTATTTTTCCCGTTTTCTCTTCTATACAATACCCACAAGGGGTATTATTTTTTTGTGGCTTCCCGGCCTCTTCCTCTTAACAGCCAAGCCTTTATACCCAAAGGGCCTTATTTTTTTGTCCCTCCCCAGCCGCTTATTATACCCCCTAGGTATAGAAAAAAAGGGGCTTCGCGGGGAACAAACCAGACAAGTACAATATAGCCCAAAAAACAAACAAAAGAAAGGAAAGGGGGGTCAAAACAGCTTTTCTGAAGAGAAGGCCATTTTTTCAAGTAAAGCTGGCTTAGAAAGTTTGGAAATATCAGTAAAAGTTAATTGAGGAACGAAATAAAACTTTCTAATCCTTTCAAAAGGAGAAACTTTCTTATTAAATTCCTGAATAAGATCAGCTAAAATGGGTCTGTAAAAAACATCTGAAATAAGAGCTATTTGAAACCCTTCTCTTTCACTGGGCACAGGGAGAAGAATATATCGCCCTGATATTTCCTTTTTTTTTAATACAACATTCATCAATGTCTCTTCTAAATCTCCTAGATTTATTTTCTCACCCAATATTTTTATTTGAGCTGAGTTATCTACTTGTAAAAAAGCCCCTTCTAAAGAGCCTTTATCTCCTGTAAAGTACCATCCACCCGGGCCGGGGTTTTGAAACTCTAAACGAGAAGACGAAGGCAAAAGAGGTACAAAACCACTAAGGAGACTACGGGATCGAATCCCAATTTCTTGATGAACGATTTTAAGTTGAGCATGAGAAAGGATTTTCATTTTTGGCATTTCCATTTTATTATACTGATCTGGTATGCCCCTTGCGAAGCCGCATCGGTTCGGTATAAGAGTGTCTAACTCGGCTGTCGCCACCTGAGAAGCGCATTCCGTAAGACCATAAGACGGTAGTAAGGGCCAATTTAACTTCCGGGCGGCAGGGTAAAGGATAGGACTTAAACTTTCTCCTCCCACGACCACTGCCCTTAAAAAAGAAGGACAAGGAAGCTTTGCTCTTACTATATCATAAACTTGCGCAGGAACGAGGGAACTTAAAGTGATCTTGTTTCGATTTAAAAAGGCCAGGAAAGAAGCAGCAGACCATTTCTCCTGAAACAAAAAGTAAGAACTATGAGAGAGATGAGCACGAGCTAAAATAGCTAAACCTCCTACATGAAACAAAGGCAGGCAAAGCCCCCAACGATCCTCTGCCCTCACCTGAAGATGCTGATTAACCGCTTGAGCGGAAATCAGCAAAGCTTCTTTGGAAAGAGCCACCCATTTTTGACAAACCCGACCAGAGGTAGCTAACCATATATGCGACTTTAAATAAGGAAGATGAGATAAAGAGGACACAAAAATATCTTTTTTTGCATGTCGCTCATTAAAAAAAAGGAGGGAGTTTTCCGATTCCCAATCCACTCGAGAAGGATTAATTTTATACCCTGCGGGTATTCTTTTTTTTGTCACTTTACAGCCCCTTGAAGATAGATCGAGATAATGGCATTATTTCCCCTGCGGGTATTCTTTTTTTTGTCACTTTACAGCCCCTTGAAGATAGATCGAGATAATGGCATTATTTCCCCTGCGGGTATTCTTTTTTTTGTCACTTTACAGCCCCTTGAAGATAGATCGAGATAATGGCATTATTTCCCCTGCGGGTATTCTTTTTTTTGTCACTTTACAGCCCCTTACTCTCATTAGCCAAACCTTGAAAAAAATCTTTTCCAAGAAAGACGATCCAGGGATAAAACCCCTCCCCAGCCTTTTCCGGCAAGACGAGGGAAGAAAGGCCCCTTATCAGGTAAAGTGAACTCGTGATTTTCATAAACATCCTTTTGAACCAAGCCACATACTTCCTTTAAATAAGGATAGATTTTATAAAAGCGAGCGGCAAAGTAAGCACTGGAAAGCTGATCTAAGGGATGAGAAAGGCTATGAGTAAAAATCACTCTTTGAAATAAGTTAGCACTCTTTTTCCTAAGTAACTCCTGCCTACTCTTTCTGGAGTTTTTCCACACCAAAGTAGATACAGGCAAGGTATTTTTTCCATCCCATACATCTAAAGCCAAAGGATATTCTTTGTATTGCCTCCACAAACACTCTTGATACTCAAAAGGCACTTCTATAAAATCCAAATACCGAGGATCCATTTTAACTAAATATTCCTCGCTCCATTGCCGCCATTGCTGCTCATTTAATATTATATGAAAATCCAAACGCCACTTAACAAGAGAACCTAAATCCTGCATCCACCTTAAAAGCTTTTGTGTTTGTCTTTTTAAAGGATTATTTAACTTTACTTTAAAAATGCGAAAACCCTGATTTAATATCCTATCCACATTACATAAATTTTCCACATCTAAAATAAGATAATGACTTAAAGGAACTTTTAAAGAACTCAACAAGTTAAATCCTTCTGTATAGGCTTGAGCTTCTGCTCTGGCAATAGCCAAGGCCCTTAAACATAAGTTTGTAAATTCTTTTTTTCTTAGTTTTTCCAAATGCGTTTTTAAAGGAGCTTCGCCCTTTTCCGGCCAGGGATGGAGATCAGCGTGACCTGTCTTTCCATCCCTAAACTCCACTTTTAATAAAGAACCATAACGAATCTGTCTGGTTTTTTTTACTTTTAATTCATAAGGTGCAAACCATATACTTCTTACGGAACTTTTTAACAGCAGGTCCATATACACTCTTCGACATTTTTTACCGAACAGAAATAACTATCTATAACCCCTATTCTGACGGTTCACAGGGAGTACAAAAATCAGGGGGAGCTAAGGGACAACTAAGGACACTATTTTTATGAAATGATACCTTAGTAGTGTGCCCTTTCTTCCAGCCTTGCTCCAAAAACTGATCTACTTCATCACTTAACTTATCCCGCTGGACCTTGAAGCTGGCACATCTCCCGACCACAAGTCCCATTGATTCTGCTGTTTCGTGATAGAAAAAGAAGTCTTCATTATAATCTACCATCTTCGCTTCCTGTATAGCGACCAACTCTGTTCCGCCAGAGACACAACCTGACATTCCCGGAACACAAGTGGTAATCTTGGCAGGATCACCCCCTTTTTCTATCCGTACTTGCGATGGAGAACGACTCTCTGAACCTCCGCTACCCTCAGTACCCCCAGGAGAAGCACAATACACAAACACAGATATAAAAAACACAAAAACAGGAAAAACACCCAAATTTAGCCTCCTTTTTCTTCGTCTATCTTATACCAGTCCGGTATAAAATATCTAAATAGTATATTCCATTTTCTTAAAAAACAAAACAAAAAGAGAGCAAAGAAACAAACAATAAGTAATGCAGTAAAGTGAAAGCAAAAACCCGGCTATAAATATTCTCTTTTTTAAAAGCTTTATACAAAAGAGAATGCAAATATATCGAAAACGGAAAAAGAACAAAAGGAAGAAATGCCATCCTACCTACACTTTTAAAAAACCAATAAGAAGTAAGTAAGTAAGGGAGGTAATGGGCTAGAGTCCACTCCCAAATTCCAAATTTTCGCCCCCATCTTACCACTAAGGTTTTTTTCTTTGCCTTTCTGTCTTCTTCTTCATCTCTTAGATTATTAACCACTAAAAGACTTAAAGCTAAAAAACCACATTGAAGACCAGCTACAATAGAACCTTCGTCCCAATAACCTGTATTGAGATAAAACACCGCTGCTACAGGAAGGAGACCAAAAAATAAAAGCACAAAGATATCAGCTAATCCAGTATAGGCCAGAGAATAAGACCCGCCGGTATAAAAATAAGCTAAAGCCAAACTAACAACACCTATACAAAAAACCGGCCAGCCTCCTTGCCACACCAAATACCCCCCGACCAGCGTAGCTAGAAATAAACAAAAAACACCACCTTTAAATAATTGGGAGGGAGTGAGCCATCCTTTTTGGATAGCTCTTTTTGGACCTTTCCGGGAAATATTATCCGCGCCTTTTAGAAAATCAAAAGCATCATTAAAAAAATGCGTGGCGGTTTGAATACAAAAAATACAAAACAGAATAGACCCATTTAACAACCAGGAAAAATGATCCCACCCGGAAAAAGAGAGGCTAATACCAATAAAAACAGGTCCTACACCCACAATGAGAGGCTTAAAACGAATGGATAAACACCATCCCAAAATTTTTTTTTTATACCAAACCGGTATCAAATTCGCGCTTTCCGGCACTCTGTTCACCCATATTCAGTCGTCCTTAAAAAAAATTAAACGAAAGAAGCTTTTTTTCATTTAAATTATTCCTTTAAAACAACAACACTATAAATAAAACCAAACTGTCCGGATTTTTTTAGAAACAACTATTTAAGGATAACGAGGAAATTGGGAAAAGTCGGGTTTTCTTTTTTCTAAAAAAGCTTTTTTTCCTTCTTGAGCTTCCTCACTAAGATAATAAAGCAAAGTGGCATTACCCGCTAGATCCATTAAGCCTTGCTGTCCATCACAGTCCGCATTTAAAGCAGCTTTTAAACATCGAAGGGCCATAGGAGAGTGTTTTAATATCTCTCTACACCATTTTAATGTTTCCGTTTCCAACTCCTTATAAGGTACAACACAATTAACCAGGCCCATCTGTAAAGCTTCTTTAGCTCCATATTGACGACACAAGTACCATATTTCTCTTGCTTTTTTCTGCCCTACGATCCGGGCTAAATAAGCACTCCCTAAGCCCCCATCAAAAGATCCCACTTTCGGCCCCGTTTGACCAAAACGGGCATTAACGGAACAAATAGTGAGGTCACACACCACATGAAGCACATGCCCCCCTCCAATAGCGTAACCCGCTACCATAGCTATTACCGGTTTAGGTAAATGGCGAATCTGTTTTTGCACATCCAAAATATTCAGCCTGGGAACTCCATCTGTTCCCACATACCCCCCTTTTGAGCGCGTTTTTTGATCGCCTCCCGCACAAAAAGCCTTAAAACCCTCCCCTGTTAAAATCACTACTCCAATAGAGGGTTCCTCTCGCACCCACTCAAAGGCGGCTTTCATTTCTTTGACTGTCTGAGGACGAAAGGCATTGTGCACCTCTGGCCTACAAATAGTGATTTTAGCCACCCCGTCCTGGGTCTTCTCTAATCGAATATCCCGGTATTTTTTAACAACAGCCCATAGTTTTTGTGACACTTCATTCTTTTTTTTCAACTTGATTCTCCAAGGTTTATCTCTATTTTTTGAAAATAAAGACCAGTTAAACGAGCCATAAAATCCCGCCTAAAGATAAGAGACAACAAAGGGAGAAAAATAAAACCGGTGGCGCAAGAAATAAAAAATCGCAAAAGCAACCTATAGGGATGCACCTCTTTTGAGGAATCTAAATGGCAAAGTCTTATTTTAGCAAGAGTTTCTCCGTAGGTTTCAAAACAAAACAAACGACATAGAAGATAGTAAATCTGAGAAAAACAGAGAAAAACCAACAGCATCTGGAACCAGACCGAGGGCAATACAGCTATAGGAGCGGGTTGAGTTAGAAACACGAACAAAACAAAAGGAGGGAAAAATAACAAAGAAATAACAAAAGCATCCACTAGATAAGCTTTTAAAGAAAAATAAAATGTTTTTTTAAGAAGCGAGGGGATTTTACTTTTCTTATCCTTATTTTCATTTAAGGTAGAGCTGTTTAAAATATTTTTATTTGAAATATCCTGCTGGCCCGGAGCTGATACAGTGACCTGGCTTGCCCTTTGTGGGTGCTGCAAGCTTCCTTCCAAGGGTGAACGGGGTTCAGAGTTCGCCCCTTCCTGACTGGTGCGGTCTATAGTGGTTTTTACTGGCGACACAGAGGGCATTTGAGTGCTTTTTTTTCCTAACCAAGGTTTTTCCAAAAGAGATATAAGGTGCTCATAATTTTGCGAATCGTCCAAGTCTAAAGTTCCCGATAGAAGGGAATCAGGCCATTCCTCCGAAGGTAAAAAATTCTTTTTCTGTAAATCAGTTACACTGATCTGGTTTGAATTTTGTGGGTTCTGCAAGCTTCCTCTCGAAGGTGAACGGGGTTCAGAGCTTGCCCATTCCTGCCTGGAGCGGTCTGTTTTTTTAGCAGAACCTGACATATCAAAATGGCGGGGAGGGTCATAAAAACCTAATCCTTCACTTAAAGGTTTAAAAAATATTTCTTCCACATACTCCCCCTTCCCATTACTTACCGCGCTTGCCTTTGTAAGAAATCAAGTTTTTATTTCTTTATCATAAATCCACTCAAAATAAGAGTAAAAATACTATACTACCTGGCTTTTAGAAAGATAAATTTACTCAATGCTCCACTAAAAATATATAAACTTTTTAAGCCCTCTTCCCATAAAATAAAGGATTATCTATCTAAGACAGACATAACATAAAGAAAACACTTTATACCGATCTGGTATAAAATTCCTATTCTATATACTAAATATTTTTTATAAAGAAAGACTTTCTTGATGAGATGTATGTAGTTCCCTTTTTTCTGGAACCGCTTTGTGTTGTATTTCTTCCCGATGAACTTTAGTTTCTTTGGGAGCTGAGATACCCAAACGAACCTGACGGCCTTTAATTTGCACCACTTGAATTTTTATTTGACCATCAATGAGAATACTACTTCCTACTTTACGCGTTAGCACTAACATTTTTAGACCTCCTTGCCCCGTATATTCTGTGCTGTCCTCAAATCAACACCCAGTACAAAACTGTCTGCAAAATAATGCTTATTACATGATTTGTCAAATTTATGTTACAAGATTGAAAAATATATACGCATAAAGTAAAAGCTCCCGCTTTTACCACAAGCTCTCTGCACTCTAAAAATAATAAGTCCATGTTATCTTAGCTTTTTTTTCTAAAATAAAAAGAAACCGGAAAATAGGTTTGTGCTTTTTTTCCCTTTTTAGCCCTATCTTATTTGCACTGAGTCCACAATTCTGAAAAGAAAATTTTGACAATCTTTGTTATTTGGCCTTGATAATTTTGTACAATAATATATAGTGTGAAAGAATTACTTTATCTGTGTAAAAAATATATCCCCTTATTCATCACCTTTGTTAGACGGTATAGAGCTTCCGATTCTGCAACAACTACACTGACGGGGATTAATATCTTGAATTTATACTGATTTGGTTTGATCCCTGTTTCCGCAAAGATCTATTTTGTGGTTTCCATACGCCTCTTTCCAATAAAAAACAAAACTCGCTAAGTCTGTCTTCTTAAAAGAGAGGTTTTCTGACCTTTTCGGCCATAACTCATATTGTCTTGTCTTATATATAAAAAAATCAAAAACTAAGCTTATGGGTTTTTTATTTTTAAACATGATAAACAAAAAAATATTTAAAGCTACAAATATGAAAAAATTTTTAAAAAAAAAGGTCTCCATAATAAGAAAATATTTCCCGCTGTTTTCTGTTATAATATTTATAGGTTTTTCTCCTTTTCCTGCTTTTCCTGCTTTTACACAAAAGATAGAAAAAAAAGGCCACTTTCGAACCTCTTTTCCCGTAAAAGAAAAAAAGACAAGTAGAAAACCCTATTCCCCCCCTCCGTTTGCGCGGGGGCCAGCTTCGCGGAAAATGTCATTCCCGCAAAAGCGGGAATCCCGCTCGCTTCTACAAGAACCAGCTTCGCGGGGATCAAACCGAATGGGTCTCATTTTAATAGACCCTTTTTCTGATCTCCCCCTTGTCCATAATTATTGGGTAGAGCAATGGATTCAGGCTTTTCAAAGCCGTTATTCAAGCCGTTTTCGTTTATGGTTGGAGCGATCCTATCGTTACATTCCCATGATGAAAGAAATTTTTAAAAAACAAAACTTACCGGAAGATTTAGCCTATTTAGCCATGATTGAAAGTGGTTTTTCATCTGGAGCGATTAGTTCTGCTCAAGCTGTAGGATATTGGCAATTCATAAAAGCCACGGCCTCACGCTTTGGCCTGCGAGAGGCTTCCTGGTTGGACGAAAGAAAAGATTTTGAAAAAAGCACCTATGCCGCCAGTCAATATTTACGATTTTTATATAAACAATTTGGAGACTGGTATCTGGCCGCCGCCGCTTATAACATGGGGGAACAAAAACTCACCCGGCTTATTAAAAAATATAAAACAAAAAATTTTTGGTCTCTAGCTCAAAAGTATGATTTCCCTTATGAAACAGGTCAATATGTACCTCAACTCATAGCGGCTATCACTATCGCTAAAGCCCCCCCTCTTTATGGTTTTAATTATTTAAAAATAAAAGAGCCTTACACTTATGAAATTTTTTATTTACCCGGCGGCACAAATTTACGCCTTTTAGCCAGTTATATAAAAGAACCTTACAAAAAAATAAAAACTTTGAATCCCGCTTTGTTGAGGGATTCCATTCCCAGGTACATAGAACATTGGAGAACCCGCATCCCTAAAGGCTCTAGCAAAAAAGTATCTCAGTATGTTAACACTTACCTCATATCTTCTTTAAGTAAAGACCATTAATAACTGAAGACATGAGTCGAAATAGCGGGGAATCAAACAAAACTCAGTATAACAGGGGCTACTATATCATTTTTTTAATTTTAAACCTCTAAAACTTAAGGAGCATTTGTTTCTGATATTTGATCCCCTTCTTTTTATATCTTTCATACGCTCAGAAAGACTTTTTGAGCTAAGACGGTTATAAGCATATCCGCTCAGAGCCAACAGACCAAACCAAAATAAAGAATCAAAAAGAGTAAGGTTAGTAAAACTTTTATCAGATACAAAGACAAAAACAACATTGCTAAAAATTCCAAGAGTGAGCAATAAAGATAGTTTAAACGCAGTGGTATTAATTTCTGTAGGCAAATACCGGGTTTTTAAAAGGGAACTCATCTCATATATTTGCTGTTTCTTTTCCTCTATAGTTTGAGATTGAATAAATTCTCTTAAACCTCTTACTTCTTCAAAATCAGCCGTTTGTATGAAGGCTTTAATTCCTGAATCCAATGAATCTAAAGAAACCGTTTTTCGAAATGGTTTAGCAGAGTGGTAAAGCTTTTTGAAACTATGTAAGGCTCTTTCATAATCTGAATCCAGTGAAGAAAGGGAATCATAAAGTTTTTGTCCTATCCGATGATCTATTAGTTTAATTCCGTCTATAATTTCTTTGGTTTCCTGGCTTCTTTTTGTAAAAACCAAATGATGATGCATAGTCCATATTTGAGGTAGGCCAAAAATAATAAAACCGGCCCCCGCAAAGTACAAAGTTCCAACAACATTAGAGTAAAAAGAATACTCCGGTGTAAAAATTTCTCTTCCTAAAATCATAATAGGCATAGAGACCGACCAAAATCGAGCTCCTATTTTAATAGATTTCCAAAGTAGCCCGCCGGCATCTATACGTTCCTCCAATTCTTTTCCTTCATATATTTTTTCTCCGAAGTTGCCAGGGTATTTCGCACTATCTAATGTATATTGCCACACTCCAGGTGTATTTTTTGTTAGGTTAAAATGTTTTTCAAGAGGAGCGTACAATTCTTCCAGCTTTATAAATAACTGTTTTAACTTTTCGTTTTTCTTTAGAACAAGAAACTGTAGTTGTTGTCTGGCAGACATAACATCATGTATAGTTATGTTTGCACCTGCTTCATATAGATGAGGGGCACTAGTACGATTTTGAGTATAAGACTCTATAGCTGCTGTATGTTGACTTCCAGTATAAAAATCGCCACGAGGAGTCACACTTGTTAATGGAAACCCCACTAAAGCGAGGTGATCTATTATTAAACCATACCAAAACTGGTCTGCCGCCGCCGGGGTAGGGTAATAAGACATTAATACTCTGGCCTCCTCTGTATTCCAGGCTAAGCCCTTTTGAACATTTTGAGTTACTACCTTTCTTAATTCCCGTACTTTTTTCCGAGTCCATGATATAGACTGCACTTTTTGAGCCAGTTCTAAAGCTTTCCGATTAAAATCATCATTTATTTCTGTCACATCCCATTCAAATATAGAACGAGTGAAATCTGTTCTCCCGTGTTTTAAAATATACTTGCTCAGTTCATAAGACACATAATCAAAATCGAGCATAAGCTTTTGATCTTTATAATCAACGCTTTGATCCAGAGCGAAAGGCCCCGTGAGCACCACTCTAATATCAAAGTCTTGATTAGAAAGAGCATAATAAGCCATTAACCTAGATAACCTTTCCACTCGCTTTTTTTGTTCACTCACTAAATTCACCAACTGTGATTTTTTTTCATAAAGCTCCCCAACTTTCCACCTAGGCCAACCCAGTCCTAAAAACATAGGTCTCTCAATGTCCCCCGCTCTGCCTAAATAAGACTGAGGATGAACCCTCTCAAAAGGATTAACCCCTTGAGTAAGGGCCTTATGAAAATGAGGCTGTCCTACAATTTGAAATCCTCTATAAATCAAAGGAAGTAATAAAGCGGCTACTTTAAAACCAAAAGCCGCTAATCTATCTCGCGTACGCAGGTGGCTTGCACCCCATTTTTCAATAATTTGCTCAAGAGTGAGTTTAAACTCCCCTGGTAAAGGGGCTTTTTGTTTTGCCTTATTTAAAATAGGAATAAAAAATCGGCCTGCCGCCCCCACAATGACTAAAAAACCAATTCCTAAAAAAATAAGGTTATTAACCGCATCTCCCGTAGAATGCCCCGTTCCTTTATAGGAGGACAGGTTAGAAAAAGTCTGCACACTGGCTAAGATCCAAGAAGCGGCTATTACACCTATATCCACCTTATGTTCTTTAATAAAATTAACAAGTTTGTTATTTAACCATTTCTGTAATTTATGTCTTTGCCTGTCTTGACGAGCAGCTACAAGGGGCCTTAAAGTTTTTACTATTTCCTCAGATGAAATAATCTTTCCCTCTTCCTTTAATCTGCCATTAAATAAATGGGGGGCAGATTCTGTTATTCTTTGATAATCTTCAAGCCACTCAGTATGTGAAAAACGATCTACATTTTTACCCACATATTTATAGGTTAAAAAATAGGGCATAAGCTCTATTAACTCACTGAATTTACTAAAAGAAGAAATCGCATTTTTATTTAATACAGCAGAGAGGATGGTTTCTAATATCTCTTTTAAATAGAGCTCTAACGCAGAACCACTAGTAGAGGTATCCCCATCTAGTTTTAAATTCCTTACTTTAATTAAAGAGCCTAATATCATATATTTTTTATTTATAGCCGGTATGAGATCTTTTGACCGGGCTAAAACACGGGTTATTCTTTTTTTATTTTCAGAATCCTCATAAGAAATTAGTAAATCTCCGGCAGAAAACATAGGATTGCCATTTAAGTTTATAGCCACATCACTATGAGATCCTTTTACAGGCGGATGTACGGTTCGATCTATAAACTCCAATTTCACCTTTTTTAAATTTAATACATTACCGGACGGCAAAGTGATAGAGGGAATAGGAGAGGACCCTAATAATTCATAAGCAAACATGATATGATATAAAATAAAACCTCTTTTTTTATGGAGAATAACTAAAAACTCTTTATCATAATCCCAATCAACCACATCTTTTTTTTCTATATCCTCAAATGTATGAATAAGGCCGATTCTTTTATTTAAGTTATGTTCTGTACTCTCTGAAACGACCACTCCTTTAAAAACTAACTTCCCATCGGAATTAAAAGCCACATCAATATTCGTAAGTATTCTTTTATAAGAAGAAAAGCTTTTTCTCTCCTCATCAAAATGAATAGTAAAATCGGGACGCTCATTGTAATCTAAGGCTGTCACAGATTGATTAGAAAGAGAGAGTAAATCAAACTTGGTTTTTAATGCCGGTCGAGCCTCTATATACTCCCCTAAACGATTTTCCGTAAAAGCCTCTCCCATCTCTTGAAGAACCTGACTGGCTTGCCTAAACTCTAAAGGTAATTCTTCTTGTGTTCTTCTGTATTCTGCCTCGAGACGATTTATCAATGTCTCAATATTAGAATAACCATAGGATGGCATAAAAATTAAAGAGCCGGAGAGAAAAATCTTTAACCCGGTTTTTAGGCAGCTTTTTATCATATTTTATTCTTCTTTCTTTTTTTACTTTTAAATATTCGGTGTGGCGTTTTCTTCCGCTATTTTTTTTATCTTTTCTTTCAAATTAGGACCTAAATGAGGGCAGTCTTCTGGAACCCAGTAAAACTGATCTTTAGTTAAATTAAACACCCCATCCTCTATGTAGGCTTTCACCTTAGAGGCTATCCCTGGCTTTCGGAATGCCTTAGGAAATATTTCCAAAGGATGAGCGTCATATCTTTGAGGAGCATTATCAACCCAATTTCTAAGAATGGGGGCATCTATACGCATCGTTTTAAAATTAAGAGGATCCCACCATGATGATGAAAAACAATATTCATAAAAATTTTTATTTTGTTTCATATATCTAGCGAAATATCTCAACTCTCTAAGTGTTTGACCCCGGATGGTCTTATTTAAAAGTTCAGGTGATTTATCGTAATCAACGAACCAACCGATCCAAGTGATATAACATCTATCTCTATGGGGTCTATGCCTCTCTTCTTCCCTGGGGTTTTCAAACACATCCAACATACACTGTTCCCTATCGTATTCCGGATAATCTTTGCACTTTGTAAAAAAACTAGGGCAATAGGCAAATACGGAGTTTTGCTTACATTGTTCCATTATCGCTCCCTCATGCTGAGCTACCAAATTTGTATAAATTTGCCTTAAAGGCTCTCCTCTTTGAAAGGGCAATTCATACAATCCTTCACATTGAAGAGAATCTAATAAATCTTCCTGGCATTTTTCTCTTTCACCCTCTTCCAGGCTCTTACAACTGTGTATCGAGTTTAACTCTTCATTGTAGAGATTATTATCTCTCAAATCCACTACCGTTAAATGAGACAAAGTAAATAGCATGCTCGGAATTATCAATAAGGAGTTGCCGCTGAGATACAGCTCTTCTAAGAGAGCAAGCTTACCAATATACTCATCAATATAACGAAGAGAACTATAAGCAAAGTCCAAAACTTTTAAGTTACTTAAGCAAAAAACCTCCAGAGGAATTTCTTGACCTTCATAGTTATTATGAGAGGCTATTAATGTTGTTAAACTGTTTTTTAATTGACATATTTCTTTTGGAAAACTTCGAATACCCGTTCTTGAAATATTTAATTTTTTTAAGTTAGGAAGATAAGAAACAAACTCCGGTAAAGCCGGCAGATGGGGGTTGTTTGATATGTCCAACTCTTCCAATGATTTAAAATAAGATGCGTACGCTTTTGTTAATAAGTCTCCCTCCCTTTTATTGATCTCTCTTACCGTTAAACTTTTAATGGAATGGAGGTCTTTTAGGATGCTATTTTCACAATCCTTTTTTAAATTCGTTGAAACCGCTTTTTTAAGGCTATTCGGAAAAGAACAAACTAATGGTGACGGATCGTCATTTCCTTTTTCCCCATCAGAAGATTTTTGCTCACAACCCACATTCCACAAGAGTAAAACGATAAGAACCTCTACTTTGAATACCTTTAATTTTATCATTTTTTTATAAACTCCTTAGAAAAAATAAAGTCTTACTTATATCATTACAAATGAGATTAATAGAAAAAATTTAAGTATTTTTAGAAAAAAATTAACCTAATCCAAAAAAACAAAGAAAAATATACATATTACATAAGTATATGCAGGGGTGACTTATAAATATCTTTTATGTTTTTATACCTAACCGGTTAATCCTAGCGAAACCAGCCCGTGTAGAAGTAGGGGCGAGGACAGGGTTCCTCGCTAATTTCACTATAAAACCACTTTTGTTATTGGTCAGTATAAAAATCCTCCACGGGGGTATATATTATTATTGATCTTTTGGAATAATCTTCTTTTATAAATTCTCTATAACCGGATTAAAAATGTAAAAAGACCCGGTATAATGAGTAAAAAATTAAAAAAATATAATATATCAACTTAATTCTCTTTCTAAAAAATGCTATAAATGATACCAATCCAGATTTTGGAGGTGTATAAATTGTCTTATCAAGTGTTAGCTAGAAAATGGAGACCTGCGGTTTTTGAAGACCTCGTTGGTCAAAGTTCTGTTGTACGGATTTTAACAAATAGTTTAAAACATAAACGTCTGCACCCGGCTCTTATTTTTGCAGGTCCGCGCGGGACAGGAAAAACTTCCACCGCCCGTATTTTAGCTAAAAGCTTAAACTGTTCAAATTTAAAAAATTTAACTCCCTGTAATCAATGCAAAGTCTGCCAAGACATAGACAATAGCTGCTCCTTAGATGTTATGGAAATTGATGGAGCAAGCAATAATGGAGTGGAATCTGTAAGACAGTTAAAAGAAACCATTATTTATCTTCCCGCTGGGCCTTACAAAATATATATCATTGATGAAGTGCACATGTTATCGGTGAGTGCTTTCAATGCTTTGTTAAAAACACTGGAAGAACCTCCTCCTCACGCTCTTTTTATCATGGCGACAACAGAGATGAGAAAAATTCCTGCCACGGTACTTTCCCGATGTCAGATTTTACAATTTCATCAGATCGCTGACCACCTAATTTACGAACAATTAAAAAAAATCTGCAAGAAAGAAAAAGCACAAACAGAAGATAATGCCCTATGGACCTTGGTAAGAGAGGCACAGGGTTCTTTGAGGGATGCTCAAGGGCTTTTAGATCAAATGATGACTTTTTGCCATAACCATTTTACATCTAAAGATGTGAGTGAAGTTTTAGGATTAACAGACGAAGCTCTTCTTACACAAAGTCTTCAAGGGCTTTTAGAAAAAAATCCCCAACAAATACTTAAAGTGCTTAACCAACTTCATATAAAAGGAGGGGATCCTTCCGTATTCTTACAAAATCTGATTAAAGAATTAAGAAATCTACTATTATTAAAATTAGCTTCCCCTCGTTCTACACGTCACTTAATTTCTTTATCCCAAGAGGAAAAATTAAAGCTTTCCAAAGGGATTCAGGGTGTCTCTCCTGAAGATCTCCATCTCCTTTTAGATATGACTTTAAAAGGTTCTTGGGAAATCACCCGTGTTCAAGACACAAAAGTCTTTTTAGAAATGCTCCTTTTAAAAATGAGCCAAGCCCCTTATGTAGAAAGCCTTTTTGGAATGAATCCTCCCAAAGAAAATACATTACCCCAAACAGATGAGGAAAACGCAGCTTTCAAAGACTCTCTCCCCACAGGAACAGATGTTCCCGTGGGAACACCTGTTCCCGGGGGAACACCTGTTCCCACGGGAACACCTGTTCCCACGGGAGAAAAAAAGAACCAAGCAAAAAACCTGATCCTCGCAGAAGCAGGAATCAACCGGACTAATACATCCTCATCAAAAAAAGAAGCTACGAAAACCACAAAACAAAGCAAAGAGAAAAAAAACAGACAAGCCTTAAAAGAAAAACCAGATTTAAAAACCCAGGTTCAAGAGCATCACCTGATCCAGGAGATCCAAAATACATTCTCAGCAGAGATTTTAGACTCTAAAGATCTAGAGTCGTAACAAAATAAAGCGGATATATGACCGAACCGGTATAATATCAAATAGGTTTAGGCCATAAGTCAAATAGACACTCTCGCCAATAATGAGGAACTTCCTGAAAAAACTCTATGTTCACCTCAAAACGGCCTTTTCCCAGATGTTGAGTGCCGATCACTTTTCCTTCCCAATCCATTTCCATATCCGGTATATATACACGAATGTTTTTATACCACAACTTACTTAAGTGTAATTGAAATTTGAGAGAATCCGGCACTAAATTACGATAATTAAGAATTAACTTAAACCCACTTGTCGTCACTTCTGAAATAATCGCTTTTTTAACTATAATATTTTCCTCATTGTAAAAGGTAATAGAACAGGCTTTTACCTTCTGTATTTCTTTATTACTTAAATTCATTATAGGCACCCGTCCTTCCTTCATTAAGTATCTGTTACCGGTCGTACATCCAAGTCTTTACTAAGTATCGGTCACTAGACTAAAGTCTTTAAAGATTTTTTTACCCGCTTTAAGTTTTTTTATTTTCCTCCCTTAAAATTCTATAATTGAAACACTTCTATACGCTTTTGAAAGCCCTTCTCAAGAATTATTGAAAACGGCCCCCTTTTAAAACAGTAAGCACCATCTTTAAAAGAGTTTTTAAAGGTTCAAAAACATTTTGTCCTTTTTCGGCACAAGCTGAAAAATCAGGATGATTATAATAATTTAAGGCTGTACGAATATGTGTAATAGAATGAATATCCGGTAAGTCTCTTTTATTATACTGTATGACCATAGGGATTTTTTCTAAAGATAACCCTTCTTCATTTAAATATTGTTTTAGCTGATTCATAGATTTTTCATTTTCTTCCATTTTATCTTTTTGTGAATCCACAACAAACACGATGCCATCCACCCCTTTCAATAAGAGTTTTTGAGAAGTTTTAAATAAATCATTTCCAGGTATGGTGTAAAGGTGAAACCGCGTTTTAAACCCCCTAATGGAACCAATATCCAAAGGCAAAAAATCAAAGAAAGTACTGGGTTTTGTCTGCAAAGGAATGGAAAACACATCCCACTTCTGATCTAAAGTATTTCGGCATATCCATTTGATATTGGTGGTTTTCCCAGCCCCTCCGGGACCATAATAGATGACCTTACAATGAATTTCTTTGGAATTATAATTAAAAAGAGACACGGTTTTATATCTCCACTCGATTTTCCAAGGCCCTGCCTAAAGTTTGTTCATCAATATAATCAATATCTCCGCCAAAGGGAATACCATGAGCCAGGCGAGACACTTTTACATTACAATTTTTCATCATTTTCCCAATATACAAAGCTGTAATATCGCCTTCCATATCCGCATCTAAAGCTAAAATCACTTCTTTTATTCGCCCTTGCCGTATTTTATCCATGAGAGGACCAAAAGTAAGATCTGCCGGACTAATATTATTTAAAGGAGATAAGGCCCCGTGTAACACATGGTATTGCCCTTTAAATTTACCCGAAGCTTCAATATGAGCAATATCAAAAGGTTCTTCCACAATACAAATAATATCTTTTCTGCGAGAGGGAGAATCACATAAATAGCATAATTTTTCATCTTCGGTTAAAGTAAAACACCCAGGGCATTTTTTGATATTGGTTTTTATATCTTTTAGAGCTTGTCTGAGTTGTTGAATCTCCACTTGAGATGTTTTTAACAACCAATTTGCCCAACGATTGGCACTACGAGGTCCCACCCCCGGCCATTTTTTTAATTCATGGATCAAACGATCTAAAGAGGGGACATGATGTTTATAAACCATAGAAAGCCATCCCACTTCCTTTTGCTATTATTTTATAACTTTGTCAATTTTTGCCACTTTGCTATATAAATAAAGGACAGTTCTATGGGCAAAACAGCTCTGTCTGGACCTAATTTTTAGGAAAGAAAAAAGGAATAAAAGCTTTGGCCTCGGTAGAATAATGATAAGGATTTAAGCTGGCCTGGAGATTTTCATTAAAAGTAGGAGAGAGAAGCTCCATTTTACCATCTCCATCCAGGTCCACCACGGCTAATTGAACCGCCTGTCCACGATGATCAAAAAAACCATCTTTAGCATTAGGGATCTCCACCCGTGTCACTAAGGCATGATAACCATTTTGATGTCTGGAGTAAAACTCCAACACAATACCTTTTATGGTTTGAAACTTTACTACCTTTATAAGGGTTCCATCGTACATTAAGTCTCTGGAATGCACCACAGACAATAATTTTTGCTCTTCAGATATAAACCAGCTTTGCACCCACCCCCGCCGCTTATCAGAAAACAAAATGACAGCAGAACCGACATTTAAAATAAAAAAAACAAAAATAAGAGTAAACCAAGCCGCCTTTTTCACATTTTTCCCTTCTTTTTAAAAAAGTTAGATACCGAACCGGTCAGGAATCCCCTCCCTTTATAGCCTTTCTTCCCTTGAGAGAGAAAAAGGCCCGCCAGGAAAAATCAAACCTGATGAGTTTATTTTTTCGGTTGATTCATAAAAAATATAAAGTTTTTTTATGAACCAGAGCCTTCCGGAGGGAAGGAAGAACCAGGCCCTTTAGTGCTAAAACCCAGTTTTTTCATAAATGGCTGAAAATCCTCCGGCCAGGGAAGGGAAAAGGTCAACAACTTTTGTCCTACCGGATGGATAAACTCCAAAAAAGCAGAATAAAGAGCTATCCTTGAGGGCGTACATTCCTGACCGATTCGGTCTAAAGCCAAAGGCTTTGCATTTTCCGATCTCCTTTTTTTTTCTCCAAAGGGGAAAAGAAGTTTAGAGAACGAAAATTCCTGACCGATTCGGTCTAAAGCTCTGCTTTGACGACGACAGGAACCATAGACTTCATCTCCTAAAATCGGCCAGCCTTTACTACTTAAATGAACCCGTATTTGATGGGTCCTACCTGTTTCTAAACGACATTGAATATGATGAATACCATCTTGAAAAGATTCTAAAACACGATAGTAAGTAAGAGCTTTTTTAGCCCCTGCCACTTCTTTATCGAAAGAGTAAAACTTTTTTCTTTCTTTAGGGTGCCGACCAATAAAACTAACAATCTGACCAGCCGGCTTTTTTACTACGCCCAGGACTAAAGCTCGATAAATACGTCTCATTTTTCTAAGCTTAAATTGTTCAATTAAAAAACTCTGGGCTCTTTGCGTTTTACTCAAAAGCAAAAGACCACTGACCCCTTTATCTAAACGATGAACCAGGCCCGGTCTCAAGGGATCCACACCGGAAGATAAGGACACCTTTTCAAATAAAGCGTTCACTAAAGTATCTTGCTCGTGCCCGGCTCCCGGGTGCATCACTATACCCGCGGGCTTATTTATTACTAGTATATGCGCATCCTCATACAATATAGGAACATCATAATCATAAGGTTTTAAGGCCGCCTGTTGGCCCTTATCTTCTAAAACAAAGCGATAGCTCTCTCCTGCCTTTACCTTATGAGAAGGCTTAACACTTTCATAAGGCCCGGCACTGATATTCTTCACCCCTCCTTGTTTTATTATTTTTTCTGCCTGCGAACGACTGGAGACATATTGAGATAAGAAAATATCTAACCTTAAACCTTCTTGCTCTGGAGAAACCTGGATTGCTTTTTCCCTTCGAGATATACTCCCCCCCCCTTTTTTTTCCATACACCCTATTCCTTATTAATAAGAGGCACTGGTGATCTTAAATACACTGGTTTAAGCTCTTTCCAGTCAATACATTTAGAAGTTTTAAGTTCTCTTTTTAAAAGAGAAGCTAAGTATTCCACTTTAGGGAAAATACCTTCTTTTACCTGAAGTTTGTCTTTCAAATTATCAGGTAATAAATCCTTATATACGGAATAGGCATCCCCTATACAAACACATTTTTCAAAAATACTTTTACCTAGGTCCCTGGAAAGGACGACGGAAGGAGGTATCCGTTCTTCCAACTTAAATTCTTTTTTTTGATAAAGAGCCAGATATACACTGTTCTTAAAAGCATTTAACAATACCAATATAGGTTTTTCTTGTTCCACCTGAGAATGCGCTAATATTTTAAGAGAAGAAACAGGATATATAGGTCGCCTAAGAAGAAAAGCCAAAGTTTTGGCAAAACTCACCCCTACCCGCACACCGGTAAAACGACCGGGTCCAATACCTAAAGCTATAAAAGCTATATGAGAAGAAAGAATTTTTAAATAGGAAGCATCCTCATCTGATCTCATTTTTCCGTCCCTTTTCAGTTCTTTCCTCTGGGCAGAGGGGCTTTTAACCCCGGAGTTTTCAAATACGATCGGTATATCTTTAGCCATTTTAGAGGAGGGGAAGAACCTTTGGAGATAAAAATTTACAATAGATTCGAAAGCGGGCGTAATAGCAGAGCTATGAGAAGGCCCTTTCCACTCCTTCACTAATAGGGGTGGGCCTATACTTTGTTCAGACGATAAAGAATATAGGCCGAGAGAACCTCGGAGGCTGGTTGTTTCTATAAGCAAGCAAGCTTTTTTACAAATCACCAGGTAAATAACCAATTATGCAAATCATTGAAAGTGGTAAAAAGGAGTAAAAACAAGACCGCCAATACGCCCATTTGTTGGGCTATTATCATTTTCTTTATACTTAAAGGAGCTCCATTAAAAAACTCGATCACATAAAATAACAAATGCCCTCCATCAAACACCGGAATCGGTAAAATATTAAATAAGAATAACTGCACTGATAAAATAGCCATAAGTCTAAAAAAATACTCTAAGCCATAAGAGTAGCTGTCATAAGCTGCCCGGCCTATAGTAATAGCTCCGCCTAAAGTTTTTGTAGATATATCTCCTGCCACCAGCTTTTTAATATACACAAAGAGAAAGGCACACCAATGCAGTCCTTTTCCCACTCCAAAGGTTAAAGCCTTTACTGGATTTTTACTCTTTTCCACATAAGTCTCCCCAACAGGAATAAGAGGAGACTGAGCAATAATACCTAGCATGTAGGATTTTTTTTCCACTCCATTTATCATCTGTTTTCTTATTTCCGGCACTAAAGAGAAAGATTTTACCTGCCCTTGTCTTTTTATTTCCATCTCCAAAGCCCCGTCCTGTTCTTTAAAATTTTTAATTTTTTCCACCAAAAAAGACCAGGAAGGAAGCCTCTCCCCATTTAATTTAAAAATGAAATCTCCTTGTTTTATCCCGGCTTTTTCTGCCACCCCATTGGTTTTTAAATCAGCTATAAATAAATCGGAACGGATTAAGCCCAAATGATGGGCTTCTTCTCCTTCTGGATCATTTTGAGGTCGTGACAGCACTATTGTTTTTAGATCTTTTTCTCTTTGAATTTCCAGTGTCCAGGAGGAAACAGAAGAAGGGGTAGAGTTTAAAATATGAAATAACTCTTTTCGTGTATTTATTTTCTTCCCGTCCACCGATATCACTTTATCAAAAGTTTTTAATCCGGCTTGACCAGCGGGGCTGTTTGGATCGCTAACTCCCAGAACCGCCGCCGCGGCGAAAAATGTAAGCCCCTCAATCACCCCTCCTTTTTCTAAAAAACCCCATTTTCCCGTCGCTGGTCCCGTTTGAGATAACACCTTTTTTGTCTGCACTTGTTGGGAAAGATTTTGCACTTTTATATCCAACAGTGTATCTGGTTTTTCAAAGATAATTTCTCTCACCTCTCTTATGTTTTTCACAGGAACATCGTCAATAGATAAAATAAGATCACCATAAGCCAAGCCAGATTGAGCTGCGACGGAAGAAGGAGCTAACTCACCTATAACGGGAAAGGCTCTTTTTTCTCCTACAAAAATATTTAAACCGGCAAAGATAAGAACCGCTAAAAAAAAATTCATCAAAGGCCCGGCTAAAACAATAGCGACCCTTTGCCATAGCTTTTTATGGAGGAAGGCAATAGGACGATCTTTTTCTGCTACTTCCTTTCCGTACTCATGCCCAAACATTTTCACATATCCGCCCAAAGGAAATAAACTCACACAATAAAGGGTGTCTTTTCTTTTCCACTTCAAAAGTTTTTTACCAAAGCCCAAACTGAATACTTCCACCTTCACTCCACACCACCTGGCCACCATAAAATGCCCTAGCTCATGGATAAATATCAACACTCCCAGCAAGACAATAAAAGGAATAAGGGCACTAACAAAGCCCCCTATAGAAAAAAACACACTAGATAATACAGACATGAATTATATTATACTGATCTAACTTAAAAACACCAGTTTTCTTTAAAGAAAGATGAAAAAAATATCTATCTGAACAATAAAATACACAAAAGGTAAAACCAACAATAGCCCATCTAAACGATCTAACAAGCCTCCATGTCCCGGTAATAAACAACCGGTGTTTTTCACTCCAGCTTGCCTTTTAAGCAAAGATACAAAAAGGTCTCCTGTTTGAGCAATAAAAAACAATAAAGCCCCAGAAATAAAAAGAAAAACCGACAGCGAAAAATCAAAGCCTTCTGTCCAGGAGAGAGCTGGGTTTTTTCCATCATAGATTAAGTACCTACTTACATAAAAACTTAACACCAAGGCACTTATTCCACTGGCCAACAAACCACACCATAAGCCAAACCAGGTTTTCCCAGGAGAAAGAGCAGGCACCCATTTTTTACTTCCCCCAAGCTGACCCCCTAGGTAAGCAAAAATATCCCCTAAAAACACAATACATAAAAAGAAAAACCATAGTCTGTTTTTTTGATGTAAAAACATATCCAAAAACAAAACAGTAGGAAAAACAATATAAAGCCATCCTACCAGACTAAAACAAAGGCCATGAAAAATTTTTTCTCTTTCTTGACCGGAGAGGTATAAAAACCAAAAAACAAAAATAAAAAACAAAAATAAGAAGATAAAAAACAACTCCAGTACATTTTGCTTTATAAAAAAATAAACACAATAAAAAAATAAACAAGACAAAAGAAAAAACAAATGATACCGATCCGGCATAAAAACTAATTTTCCATACTCCCAAACCAGACCACCCATAATGATCAGGACGAGTAAAGGCATGCCTTTTTCCGGGAAAAAAAACCAAATCAGAAGGAAAAAGGTAATAAACCCTACCGAAGTCAAAATGCGAGAAATAAAATGATCTAACTTCACCCTAATTTTACTTTCTTTTAAAAGGAGCGGCCCCAAACCGGCGCGAGGTTTGAGTATAAAAATGCAAAGCTTTTCTTAACTCTGCTTCATTAAAATCTGGCCAAAGAACATCGCTAACATAGATCTCAGAATAAGCCGCTGTCCACAAGTAAAAATTAGATAATCGGCTAACCGCCCCCGTTCTAATAATCAAGTCCGGTGGAGGAAACACAGACGAACTCATATAAGAATAAAAATGATCTTCGTCTATATCGGCGACCTCTAACTTTCCATCCTTAACAGCTTGAGAAATAGCTCGAACCGCCTGGATAATTTCTCTACGACCACCATAATTTACAGCTACAATTAACTGAAGACCCTGGTTATTTTTCGTTTTTTCCACCATCTCATTAAAAATATTACGAACCGCAGGAGCTAGTTCTTCTAAACCTCCTAAAACCCGCAAACGAATTTGATTTCTATCCAATTCCTGCTGATAACGAGTTAGGGAACGGCTCATCAGTTTCATTATAACAGATACTTCTATAGAGGATCTCTTCCAGTTTTCTGTACTAAAAGCAAAGACAGTAAGATACGGAATACCCCACCGGGAACAATTCTTAACCATTTGCCGCAAAGACTTTACTCCGCGAAAATGACCGAAGTAACGAGGCCAGCCTTTTTTTTCAGCCCAACGACCGTTACCGTCCATAATGACAGCCAGATGCTGAAGTGGTAAAAGGGCTGGCCCTGCCGCTTTTTTTTTCAAATAAACCACTTTCTTTCTTTATACCTGTAAAAGTTCTTTTTGTTTTTTTTCTGAAATTTCATTTACTTTTTCAATAAACTGATCCGTCATCTTTTGAATGTCCGCTTCTGTATCTTTCGCTATATCTTCGCTAATTTTTTTTTCCTTAAGAGCTTTTCTCACCTGTTCATTCATTATCTTCCGAATTTGACGAAACTCCACTCGGGCTTTTTCCACATCTTTTTTAAAAGCGCGAATCAACTCCTGCCTTCTTTCCTCTGTCAATTCAGGAATCCGCAGGCGAATCACCTTACCATCTCTTTGCGGGGCCATACCTAAGTCACTTTTAACTAAGGCGGCCTCAATATCTTTTAAAGTATTTTGATCCCAAGGAGAAATAACCAGGGACCTTGTAGAAGGACAAGAAATAGAAGAAATATGTTTTAACTCCTGTTCACTTCCATAAGTATGAACTTTTATTCCTTCTAACAAAGAGCTGTGTGCCGAACCGGTACGTATTTTTTTTACCTTTTCTTGAGTATGCCAAAAAGCCTTCTCCATCCTCTCTTGTGTCTGTGATTTTATTTCTGCTGTTTCCATTTGTTTTACACCCCCTATTTACACCCCCTATTTACACCCCCTAATAAAAAACCCCTCTAAAGGAGGAAAACTCACCGAAGCCTCCTAAAAGTCCTTCTGAAAGCTCCCCTCGAAAGTCCTCCCTTTCACAAAGTCAGTATATAAGGGTGCCTAGCTTTTCTCCTTTGACAATACGAACAATACTCCCCTTTTTTCTTAAGTTAAAAGCAATTAAAGGCATTTGATTATCCATACACAGGCTCACCGCTGTAGAGTCCATAATTTTAATACCTTTATTTAAAATATCAATATATTTTAATTTATCATATTTTTTTGAATTTTTATTTTTTTCTGGATCTTCTTCATACACGCCATCCACTTTAGTGGCCTTTAACAAAATATCCATATCCATTTCCATAGCTCGCAAAGCCGCCGCTGTATCTGTTGTAAAGTAAGGATTACCTGTCCCCGCGGCAAAAATAACAATGCGGTGTTTATGTAAATGACGAAGAGCTTTTCGACGAATATAAGGTTCTGCCACTTCGGAAATACACAAAGCGGTTTGCACCCGGGTTTCCACTCCTTGTTTTTCAATGGCATCCTGAAGGGCTAAGGCATTAATACAAGTAGCCAGCATGCCCATATAATCAGAACCAGCTCTGTCCATTCCTTCCGCCTCCTCTGAAGTGCCTCGAAAAATATTACCTCCTCCCACCACTAAAGCCAGCTGCACCTTTAGACGATGCACCTCTACCAGCTCTTCTGCCAGGCCGGACACAGTAGGAGAATGAATACCAAAGCCTCCTTTTCCACTGAGAATTTCTCCACTGACTTTAATTAAAATCCTCTTATACTTGAGCTGATTCAATGGGGCCCCTCAGCTAATGGGAGAGGACCTATCTCCTCACCTAACTCAAAACGAACAAAGCGGCGAATACACACATTTTCCCCTAGCTGAGCGATAATATCTTTAAGAGCCGCTTCCACTGTTTTTATTTCATCACTTTGCGCGCTAATTAAAAACACCTGTTCCAATAAACATATTTCCGAAAACCATTTTTCCATTTTTCCTTTTACTATTTTATCCCGTACCACCTCTTTTTTACCTTCTTTTTCTACCTGCGCCCGGAATATAGCTTCTTCCTTTTTCACCCTTTCTTTTGGAACCTCTTCCCGCTTAACGAATAAAGGATCCATAGCGGCAATATGCAAACACAACTGGTGTGTAAATTCTTTAAAAACCTCCCCCCGGGCCGCAAAATCCGTTTCTACATTGACTTCCACCAACACGCCAATACGACCCTGGCCATGTAAATAAGCCGATATTTTACCTTCTTTAGCCTGCCTTAAAGATTTTATTTCTGCCCGGGCCAAGCCTTTTTTTTTAAGCCATTCCAAAGCTTTATTAAAATCCTGACCCGATTCCTCCCAGGCTTTTTTACAATCTAAAACGCCCGCCCCAGTCTTAGCCCTTAAGTGTTTTATTTCTTCCAAACTCATTTTTTCTGGTCCTTTTTTCCATCCGAAGAATCAGAGGTTTTTTGTGGCTGTTTATCTTCTTTTTTCTCTTCCAACTCCATAGATATTTCCACATCATCGGCTGTCCCCGCGGCTACAAGCTTTCTTTCTCTTGTCTTAAACACTTTTACCACTGTGGGACCTTGTTTTATTTCTTTATCTTCACTTCCTTTATGAGAACGAACCGGGGTAGTAGAAGTCCCTTTTCCTGTTTTTTCCCGAAGAGGATGTTCCCTTAAAAAAGCCTCCCATTTTTTTTGACCGGCCAAGCAAGCCTGACTCACTAAATTAATAAAAAACTCAATAGATCGAGTCGCATCGTCGTTAGCGGGAACAGGATAACTAATAAGAGAAGGATCACCATTTGTATCCACCAAAGCCACCACGGGAATCCCCAAACGAGCCGCCTCGGCAACGGCAATATTTTCTCTATTAATGTCCACTACAAATAAAGCCTCAGGAGGTTTTTTCATGTCACGAATCCCCTCTAAATAGTCATTTAAACGAGTGTATTCTTTCTCAATATGAGCTCTTTCCTTTTTAGAAAAAGGATCTAGGTCTCCTCTTTCCCTCATCTGGTCAATTCTCTTCATACGATCAATACTTACTTTAATTGTTTCAAAATTAGTCAAGGTCCCTCCTAGCCATCTTTTGCTGACATAAAATTGTCCCGCTTTCGTCGCTGCGGGACGAATCAAAGGAGCTGCTTGTTTTTTTGTCCCTACAAAAATAAAGTGCCCTCCTTGAGCCGTTACACTTTCCACAAAATCCAAAGCTTTTTTTGTGCAATCCAAGGTCTTTTGCAAATTGATAATATGAATACCTCCCCGGGAAGTATAAACATAGGGTTTCATTTTAGGATTCCACCTTTGAATCTGATGACCAAAATGAACACCTGCTAACAACATATTTTTAATATTCAAATCCGTTGACATATATGGTCTCTCCCTTTTTCTCTTAAAACCATCGGTAACTTTGAGGGCTATCACATTTTTTATAATAAAAGCAATAATTTTTTATTAAAACATATAAACGGGATCCCTGTTGATATCCACCCGTACAGCAGAAGGTTTTCCCTTTTTTACTGAGTTTAATATAAGCTCTCCCGCTTGCTTTAACAGCCCCGCTTTTTCACTTTTTAATAATAAGTGATACCGGTATTTATTCCTTAACCGAAAGTAAGGTGCCGGAGCAGGCCCTAAGACCTCTATATTTTTTATATTTTTTAATTCAGCCCCTATTTTTAAACCTACATTAAAAGCCAGCGAAGCGGAAATAGACTGAATACGCACCAAAGACAACTTTCCAAACGGAGGATACTTATATTTTTTCCTCAGATCGAGTTCCCTCTCACTAAATTTTTCATAATTTCCTTCTTTTAAAAAGGTGACCACAGGATGAGAGGGGTGATAACTTTGTAAAATAACCCGCCCTGGTTTTTCTCTTCTCCCTGCTCTTCCCGCCATTTGAGTAATAAGTTGAAAACTTTTTTCTGCAGATCGAAAATCCGGGCGGCTTAAACCCTGGTCGGCTAAAATCACCCCCACTAAATTCAAATACGGAAAATCGAGTCCCTTAGCTATCATCTGAGTGCCAATGACCATATCCACTTCCCTTTTCTCAATTTTATTTAAGATATAAGCCCACTCCTTATGATTTTTGACGGCATCCCGATCGGCTCGTACGATACGAGCCAGGGGGAAAAGTTTTTCCAGTTCTTTTTGTAAGCGAGCGGTACCTATACCAAAAGAAAAAAGCTCCGTCCCACCGCATTCTGGACAAGTTTTTGGTTTTTCTTCCCTAAAGCCGCAATAATGACAAAGCAAATGAGAAGACTGATGTTGAGTAAGAGATATATCACAATTAGCGCAGGAAAAGTGATAGACACAAGCCGGACAAAAAAGACTATTCTCTCCTCTCCGGTTTAAAAATAAAGCCGCTTGTTCTTTTCTTTTCAAAGATTCCTTTAGAGACTTATAAAGAGGGACACTTAACCAATACGGAAGATCACTTCCTTTTTTTTCTTTTTTCATATCCACCACTTCTATTTTAGGAACCTTTGTTTTAAACACTCGTTTTTTTAAACGATGATACATATATTTCCCCGATTGGACATTCCACCAACTTTCCATACTGGGTGTGGCCGAAGCCAAAACCACCGGGACATTTAAACATTTTCCGAGGTAAATAGCGGCATCCCGACCATGATATTTTAATTTTTCATCTTGTTTAAAGTGGGATTCATGCTCCTCATCCACAATAATCCAAGCCAGGTGCGGCAAGGGGCAAAACAAAGCCGAGCGGGGACCAATGAGGATTTTTTTCTCTCCATTTAAAATAGACATCCACTGCTGATATTTGTCTTTTGGACTCAAGCCGGAATGAAAACAAGCCACCTGACCTGGAAAGCGTAGAGAAAACCTCTCTATGTGCTGAGGGGTAAGAGCAATCTCTGGTACTAAAATCAACACACTTTCGTTTCTGTGCAGAGCAGGTTCCACTAAACGAAAATAAATTTCTGTTTTACCGGAACCGGTGACACCATGTAAAAGATGCACACGAAAACCAGCATTTTCCTCTCCTGTTTTTATTTCCTGGTTCGGTCCATCTGGTTCTGCCCCCCATTTTATGGAAAACTGTATTTCTTTTAAGCATTTTTTTTGTTCTTCCGTAAGAGAGGGTTTAAGTGCCTCCGGAGAAAATTTAGGGGAAGAAGGATGTTGAACCGCTTTTAAAGAAGAAGTTTTAGAGACAGGCTTTTTAGAAAAAGCCCCCGCCGGGGGAAAACTTAAATGCAGCACCAAGCCTAAGTCATACTGATAATACTCCGCCAACCAATAAAGCCACTTCATCCGGGCGGGGGAAAGTCGTTCACGATCGAAATTCAGCGATAAAATGGGTTTTACATCAAATTTTTTTTTTATTGAGGACAGCTCTCTTCTTAAAATAAGCCCTGATCTTTTGCGGCTTTTAAGAGGGACCCACACAGAGTCTCCTTTTTGGAAAAGGTCATAAGAGGAGTAAATTAAGTTTTTTCCTAAAGATAAAGGTAAGGCCACCTCATAATAATAGATTTTTTTGAGGTGATCTGCCTTCTTTGCGGATCTATCGGAACTTTCTGTAAAACTCACGAATTTGATCCTGATCTACGGAAGAAAGATGATCTGGTAAAGTGTTTTTTTTGGAAAGGACTTTGACACGGATCTGTTTTTTATTCACCTTCCACCTCTGCACTTTTTGTGTTTGCATACTCACTGTCATTCCATTTTGACGAAAAATTTTATAGGACGGATAAAACAAGGAGCCCGGATAAAGTTTATAATCCCCGGCATCCAAACTTTCTCCAGAAGACCATTTCCAGGAACGAATCACAAACTCATCTTGCTCCAACCATACATAAGACAAGCTTTTTCCTATTTGATATTGTATGACGCCTCCTTTTCGATTAAGGCGCGCAAAAGAATCAGAACCTTGACCCTCTTTTCTTTCCGGCACTTGATAAGGAGCTGCTCGCCACAGGGAAAAGAGTTTTCTTAATTTTTCTTCACTTCTTAAATGAAAGGGCTTTTCCAAATGATAAGGAGAAAGAGGACGCCTTTGCAATTTATTATTTTCGTCTCGGAAGATTTTTTTACCCCCTTGGTAAAGAAAACGCAAATAAAGATCAGAGGACTTAGGTGTATCTTTTTTCCTTAGAGATTTTTTTTTTGCACTGACTACATCCAAACGGATCTCCTGGGAACTAGCGATCCACCATATCTCTTTTAAAAAAAGAGGCTCTGTCCCTTCTTTAAAGAACACTTCTTGCTCAATAAGGTAGCCTCCTTTACCCTGAGACTCCGCCAAATGAGAAAGGATCATGGAGTAAGTGGGAATATAAGCCTTTGCCAAAGGTAAAGGCAAAAAAGACAAAACCTCTAAAGAACTAAGGAAAAAAAAAGAATATAACCATCTTTTTCTCATGTTTTCTAATAAATCTCCGATTAAATAAGTATGAATTATTTTTCCTTTTTTTTCCTTTTCCTGGTTCTAACACTAAATATAGGACTCTTCAACGGCTGTTCTGGAGCGGCCTCCAAAAGAGCAGAAATTTTAAGCTCTCTGACATCCGATCTGGAGATAGCGACCCCTCCACCACCAGCCACACAAGAAGAAGCAGAGAAGATTCTGGATGAAGAAGCCGTTACAGAAAAGCCAGCAAAACCCGATGACCCCGAAGAGTTTAACTATTTTCCTTATGATTTACAGATGGACACAATCGCTTATATGAGCTGCGAAAATCCCGTTTTTTTTACTTTTAAAGCGGGGGCTTACTTTGACCGAAGTGGACTTCGTTTAAGTGAGTATTTTTTACAACAATTAGGCTCTATGAGTGCCAGTGCTTTAGAAACCCTCATTAAAAGCTCCACAAAATATCATGCCCTCCCCTGGCTCTCCTATGCACATATAAACAACCTTACAACGACTCTACCTAATAGCGTTATTCAAATTTCTTCTTTACGGCTCTACCGTCTGGTCAAGGATTTAGTAGCCACGGGCACGACTCGTATCAGACCGGGAAGTGACTCTATTGAAGCTCGAATGTCCTACGGCCCCAATATTATATCTAGCGCTGTATTAGGGCTTAACAGTGGAGGCTGGAAACTCGCCTTAACCTACAAAGGAGGGAAGGAAAACAAAACTCTCCACAAAACAGGAGGAGAAACAGGGGTAGATATTTATGGGAGAATTTACACCTTAAATCTAGCAGAAATTACCAGCGCCCCACGGCTTTCCCGATACGCTCTTCGTTCTATCTCCGAAGAAAAACGACCGGAAGCTCCTCCCCAAAAAACATGGACCTGTCCAGAGTCTCTCCGCTTCGAAATTAGACGACATGCCGAAAACACCTTTCAACCTAAAAGACTCTATGACAGCCTCCCCCCCGATTATCGGAAAAAATACCCCACTTTAGAAAAGGCTTTAAATGCAGAAGATCCTGATGAAAGAATTCCCCCTCCAGAAGAGTTATGCCCCAGTGCCTCACCTACCGGCACGGCAGCCACAGTGGCCCGCACCGTCCTGAGGTCCTCCCCAGCGGAATGGAATATCAACACCAGTAAAAAATGTATCTCTCTTAAAAGTCCTAGTAACTTTTGTTATACACCATTGACCACTCAAGATAACCCAGGCCATCGCTTAGCCAATAGCGGCGCAAAATGCAGCAGAAGAGGTGACGAATATTGCCCCCATTTTTTATCCATCTGTGTAAGAAAAAATTAGGTCTGCGACCTTATAAGAGTAGGCCCTTGACCTTAAAACAAGGCCCTTGACCTTAAAACAAGGCCCTTGGCCCTTAAACAAGGCCCCTGGCCTTAAACAAGGCCCCTGGCCTTAAACAAGGCCCCTGGCCTTCTTAGAATGAAAAGCGAACATTGATGGTGTGTAACCAGGCTTTTTCCCGCTCCCATTGGCTAAGGCCGTAGTCTAAAGAGATCTGCCCCGTTTCCAAGCCTATCCCTCCGGAAAAAAGAAAAAATTCTTGATGTAAATGCCAAAGGGAGGAAAAACGCAAAACCAAAAAATCACTAAAGATAGCTTTTATTCCCCCTGCCACTAACCACCTGGTATTTTGATTATAAAAAGCGTCTGCTCTTAAGAAAAAACCCTCATAAAACTTATAATCCACACCCAGCCCCCATCTTCTTTTTTTTTCAAAGGCTCCCTCCAGAGGTAAAATATGATCCCATGTTGCTCCCAAAGCAAAAGAAGAGGAAGTCGGTTTTACTAAAATACCGGCTTGCATATTCCAGTTAGCCCCTTGGTCTATCTGCCAACGACTGAGGCTTAAACCCAAGCTCCATCCAGGGACAACAAAACCTGCCGTGCTCACACTCATGTATTGCTCTTTTGAATGCCTCTTTTTTATGTAGCTCAAAGCTAAAGGAATTTGTCGTGTTTCTGAAAGAGAAACCCCCCAGACCGGCTTTCGTTTTTCTGCCACCTCAAACATATAATAAGTTCCGGAAGAAAACCCGGAAGCATGAACCAGCCCGGCTGGATTGATGAGGTGGTATTCCGCCCCGGACTGGGTAGCGGCTCTGCCGGAACCGCTCATAGATAAGGCTAAAGGACCCCGAAGATCTAAAGCCAAAGAAAAAAAAGAAATGTGACTACTGATAAGAAGAAAAAAAAGCCTAGACCCTATTTTATAATACATGCAGCAAACCTATCTACCTAAAGGCGCGGTTTCTTTTACTTCCTGACTTAAATCCAAAAGAAACTCCACAGGATGTTTAACCCAGCCCTCTTGGCCAGGGTAGTAGCGGTAACGAGATAGAGCACGGAGGGCTGCATTATCTAAAATAGAATGACCCGAGGAGTTTTTAAGCTGAATTTTTTCTACAAAACCAGCTCGATTGACATAATAAAATATCTCTGCCCTTCCTTCCCATCTTTTTTTTAAGGCCTCTCTAGGATAAACGGGAAGAGGGTTGCCTTCCAATTGTTTTAATTGACTGTGCATACGAGCGGCCCCTACATCTAAAGAAGGAACCTCGCTTTTTTCCCCCTGCGGCGAACCTGGGGGAGCAGAAGGTTTTTGGTCTTCATCTGTTTTTTTTTCCTCGAACTCCGTTTGAGGCTTCTGTTTTTTCCCATCCAAAGGGGCTTCCTTTTCTGGTTCAGCTTTCTCAGACGAGGAAGGGGGGGAGGAAGGCACGATTTCACTTTCATCCACCCATTCCTCTTTTCCTTTTTCTTCTTCCTTTTTTTCTAAAGTTTTTTCAGGGGCCTTTTCTTCTTCCGCCCGGGGGGCTTCCTCCGGTGCTGGAGTTTTTTCTGGTTTTTCCATCTCTTTTACATCCGATTCCGTCTTAGCTGATTCCGGCACAACAGGCTTATCTGGCACAACAGGCTTATCCGGCACAACAGGCTTATCTGGCACAACAGGTGGCTTAACCACCGGAGGTGTTTGTTTTTTTGGGGGAGGGGAAACGGGCGGAATCTTCACTGGTTTTTTCTTCCTCGTTTTTTTCGGTTTTGACTTCGGGGGAGGGGAGGGAGGATATTTTATTTCTTTAACTTTTTTTTCTAAAATCTCTTTTGTTTTTTCTTCGCCGGGGGAAGCTTCCATAGAAACTTCTTCTAAGTCACTTAGCTCCGTACTATCATCGGTCCCTTTCCCTCCTAATATACCGGAGCGAGAAAGCAACAAAGCCCCTACCGTCAAATGCAACAAAAAAGACACTAAAAAAAAAGCCAAAAAACGATTCATAAAAACCTATATGTTTATTGTACCATCCATCCCGAAGAACAAAAAAACACAATCTATAAAATTAGACCCGTCTGGCTCGGTCTCCTCCTCTATCTCCTTCCGAGCCGTACCCGCAACTGGTCAGGCATCTGTGAGCCTTTTCGTTAATTCATCGCACCAATTTTTGATCCTCAAGTCCTGCCCCCGGGTTTTTAAAGCCTTTAAAGAAGGGAGGGGTTTTATAGTAGAATATTTTTTTCTAAAGGCACTTATACGCCCTTCTCCCTTTTTTATTCTTTTTTGCTCTGTCTGTCCCCTTCCGGTGTTATTTTGACTCAAAGCTTCATTAAACGGCTCTATCCATTCCTGTTCGTTCACACAAGGGCTGCATTTCAACAAAATATCCACCCCAGCTTCCAGGGCCTGCGCCATGATGCGCGGTAAGGAAGTATCGGCCTTATACAAGGCTTTCATATCCAAATCATCAGAAACTATCAGTCCTGAAAAACCCATTTGCTTTCTCAACACCTGTTGTAAAAAAAAGGAAGATAAAGTGGCGGGGTTAAGAGAATCCACTTTAGGGTAAAGCACATGTGCTGTCATAATCATCTCCACTCCGGCCGTAATCATTTCCTGAAAAGGTAAGGTATCTTTTTTTTTTAAACTTTCAAAATTTCTTTGATCTACGGGCAACTCGACATGAGAGTCTTCTTTAACTCCTCCATGACCTGGAAAATGTTTTGCACAGGCCGCCAATCCAGTTTTTTTAAGCCCATTTAACCAGGCGATGGTTTTTTCGGATACGGATTTTACCTGGTTTCCCCAAAGCCTGCCTTTAAAAAGGGGATTACTAACAGAGAGAATATCCACACAAGGGGCAAAATTAACACAGATACCTAAATCCCTCATTTCTTGAGACATATAGAAGGCAGTTTTTTCTATCTCTTGTAAAGAACAAACCTGGGCCAGCTCGGCGGGAGAAGGCCAAAGAGGGTACTCCGGCAAATGTTTTAAGCGATCCACCTCCCCCCCTTCCCGATCCATAGCCATGAGGGGAGCGGGGTTCAAACTATGAATTTCCTGACACAGCTCCCATAGCTGAGATAAAGATTCTATATTTCTTTTAAAGAGAACAACTCCAGAGATAAAGCTTTCTTGAAGAGCTTTTTTTTCCTCTGAAGACAAAGCAAGACCTTGTATTCCCATCCAAACCGAAAAATCTGTTTCCATACTCTTCACCAACTAAAACTCCTTCCGGGTTTAATACCATTCAGGGTCTCCTGAAGGCACAGATGTTAAAGAAGGTACAAGGCTTTGTAAAAAACCCATTGATATCATTTTAACGGAATAGCCGGTACGTCCTCCGTAAATGCACCCGGTGGCGATTTTTCCTCTTGGGCTGGGGGAATAGGGATCCACTCCGGCTTGATGAACCCACTTAAAACACTCTCCAAAATTGGTTTCCTTATTTGCATCATAATCGTTATCTCCACTTTCGTATTTTCTTTTAGGAGGGTTCCAGCCCGTAAGGAGCAAGTTTAAATTTTGGATCTTATAAAAGGGTTTAGCAAAAGAACTGTAAATAGGGAGGGGAGGGAGATGGAAGTCATTGGAGGGGATTCTTGCCCATATACTTTTATCTGGACTGGAACCATAGCCCACTTGCTCCAGAATGCTGTCACCATCAAATCCTCCTGTAGAGTTTTCAAATCTCCCTAAATCTCCTCGTACATAATCCTTATCAGAAATTAAATGATAAACTTTAGGAAAATACACCTGGGTATAATAAGGCAAGATGGTAAAATAAGTAACATCAAAAAGATCAGGCGCTACGGCGGCGATCTCCCATCCTCTGGCCCTCACATGAGTAGATCTTGTAACGAAGTCCTTAGCCAAAGGGCCCTTGTCTTCAGGAGAGTTTCGATAATAGTGTATATTGTTTTCGGCAGAGTTTGACTTTATATACTTAGCCCAGTGATAATGCACGACACTCGATCTTAAGCCCCATTTATCTCCCGGATAGCGAGAGTAGTTGGGGGTGCTTTGCTTATCTGCTATAATAGGAACGACTGAAAAGGACTTCGGAAGAAGCTTGTCCACAGGAGGATCCGAAGGGTCTTCTGTGTTAGGACCTATGCGGCCTCCAAAAGGTTTGGCAAAGGCTTTGGCTTTTAAAGTTACATTTGTGCTAAAAGGCAGAAAAATTTGGTTTTTATATTTTAGATCCGCCTTAACACTGTAAAAGACCACGAAGTTCTTTATTTTTCTCATCCCCGCGGAAGGAAGACAGCTTTTAGACCCTGTAGCGCAAGCCGGCCAGGGCTGATTAGGTTCTACAAACTCTACTGCCATTCTTATCTGTTCTTGAGCTTTGGCTAAAGCTGTCGGATCATTTTTTATTTCTTGAGGTGGATCATTTAAATAAGAAAGCTTCTTTTCACAATTATCTGCAGGGCCGTAGGTATTGGCATACATTCCCGACCATTCGGTAAGTTCCTGATCTTTTAACCATTCCCCAGGGGAGTGGCCGGTTAAAGAATTAAACTGCTTAAGCTGATTTGGGTCGTCATCAAAAGAACCTTTATTAATAAAGCTTAAGTTTTTTTTAAAAGTTTTTTTAACACCTACCGAAATAAAACCGCCATCCAGGTCTTTGTCCGAGGATAAAGCATTAGCTAACTCATGTATCATGTATTTTCTAGCACTTTGATCTCTTCGAAAATGAGTAAAAGACTCCATACCGAAAACCCAGGAATTAAAACCATAAAAATTACATTTCTTCCGAAGTTTGATACCCACAGATGTTATAAAGCCGGACATGCCACCTACAAAAGAGGACCAACCTCCAAACCCAGGCATGGAGGGAGTTCCAATAGGGGCAGAGATGTCTTGATCCATTCGTTCACAAAGATTATCACCTAAAGTAGGGCCGGGTCTAGGACTCAGATCTACAGGATCCATAAGAGTTCCCCAAAGCTTATGTCCCAAACAAAAAAAATAAGGTCCCTCCCGTGGTGGATTTTTAAAGACAGGTAAATAATGCTCGGTATCGGTATTTATGGCAGGAAATCCTCCTTCCGATGATGGTGAATCCGTAAGACCCATACTCCCCAACACGCGGTATCTCCAGGTCAGAAGTTTCCAGGATTGACGAATTTGATAATTAATATGAGCAATGGCGTTCATCATTTCCGCCTGCTTCATGGCTCCGTAATAGGCAGCGATATCCACCGAGTTTTGAAGATTGATTTTATCATGCACGACTAAAGCCATGTTTAAGGACATGGCAAAAAGAATAAAAAGCACTTGAAAAATAAGAATGGCAAAGATGGATAACTGCCCTGTAACATGTCTTTTTTTTCTAGCTTTTAATTTCTTCATAAGTTCTTAAACCCAATGAGTTTTTATTGGTCCACTCTAGCCTGTCATTCCCGCGAAAACGGGAATCCAGTCGGTTCTTGTTCTTCAGGAGAGAATAGGAGCACAAAAGGCTCGGACATGCGGTTTGCCACAGAGCAACCTATGGTTGCTCGTATGTCAAATCCGAACTCGCTTTTCAACCCTATTCTCTCCTGAAGAAACTCAACTCTATCCCTCATAACTCGCCTCCTTATCTTGGATTATTTAGAGCTTTCTAAGGCTCCCTTATAAACTCAATTTTGTCAGCGAATGAGTGAACATTTACAATTCCGCGAAAACGGGAATCTCGTCCACCCTGTACCTAAAGGGTTTTTATTGGCGAGCTTCAGTATAACCTATTTTCTTAGAATTTATAATATTAAAAAATTCCCAGGCCGATTTTGTTATGCCAGTTAATAAGTAAAAAAACTTTTTTTGAAGACTTTTTTACTGAACTGGTATAAAATTCCCGCTCCCCGTTTCCACGGGGACAAGCTTCGCGGGAGTGTTGTCACCCCCGCGTAGGCGGGGGTCTAGTTCATTTACGGGATTCCCGCTCCCCGTTTCCACGGGGACAAGCTTCGCGGGAGTGTTGTCACCCCCGCGTAGGCGGGGGTCTAGTTCATTTACGGGATTCCCGCTCCCCGTTTCCACGGGGACAAGCTTCGCGGGAATGACAGAGAGATAGGCTCTTCAGGAGAGAATAGGGGGCAAAAGCGAGTTAGGCCCTTGAACACAATGCGACTGAAAGTCGCTTTGTGGCAAAACGCATGTCTGAGTCTTTTGATTCCTATTCTCTCCTGAAGAAACGATTTTGTCAGCGAATGAGTGAACATTTACAGGAATGACAGGGCTTTTGCAGGACGAAAAACCACCAAAGCGGCTTCCTGTTTCCACGAACTGGGGGGCCACTTGCCTTTTCGCTCACAGGGCTGGATTCCCGCACAAGTGGAGAACCAAAGCAAAGGGATATAAAAGGAAAGCAAGATATGAAGACGATAGTCCACCGAGGACTTTTAAGCCTTTTGGCTATTTTTACAGTCTGTAGCTTTAGTTTTTTTTTAATTCATCTGGTTCCAGGGGATCCTGTGGATATTATCTTAGGGGATCAAGCTTCTGCCTTGGATCGGGAACAACTTAGAGAAAGTTTGGGCCTGAATCAAAGCCTTTGGAAGCAGTATAAAGTTTTTTTTTTAAAACTATTAAAAGGGGATTTATCTTCTTCTCTTCATTCTGGTGAGCCGGTTTTAAAAGAGCTGAGGCAGGCTTTTCCGGCTACTTTTCAGTTAGCTTTTTTCTCTTTGTGTCTGGCCCTAGCCTGGGGGGTTCCGGCCGGGCTTTTTTCTGTTTTGAAAAGAGGCTTATGGGACACGGGGCTTTCTTTTCTCTCTCTTTTAGCTATGTCTCTTCCCGTCTTTTTTCTCGCTCCCCTTTTGATCTGGGTTTTCGCCCTTCAGCTTTCCTGGTTACCGGTGAGTGAAAAAGGGGATAGTTGGCCTCACTTTATTTTACCCGCCGTGAGCCTGGCTTTACCCCTTGGAGCCGTGTTACTTAAAATGAGCCGGGCGGCTTTGTTGGAAGTGATGGAAAAAGATTATATTCGAACCGCTAAAGCCAAAGGGCTTTCCTCTTTAAAGGTGAACTTAAAACATGGCTTTAAAAATGCCTTAGTGCCTATAGTGACCGTAGTAGGGCTTCAAAGTGGGGCTCTTCTTACAGGCACAGTGATCGTAGAAAGTATTTTTGATTGGCCCGGCTTGGGGCTTTTGCTCTTGGAAGCCATTCAAAGAAGAGACTACCCCCTTGTTCAAGGGGCTGTGCTGTTGATCTCTGTTATCTATGTGTTGGTGAATTTAGCCGTGGATCTTATTTATATTTATATTCATCCTAAAATGCGGACTTAAAAGGAGAGGCTCCATTCGTGAGAAAAAAAAGAAATATTAAAATTATTATAGGCTTAAGTAGTTTGTGCTTACTTTTTCTTTTTGCCCTATTGGCCCCTCTTATTCGTCCTTATGACCCTTTAGCTATGAACTTATCCCGTTTGCTAGAAGCCCCCAGCCTAGAACACCCTTTTGGTTTGGACGAAAACGGAATGGATGTGCTCTCCCAGGTGCTTTACGGAGCGCGGATCTCTCTATGGGTGTCAGGACAGGTGGTGCTTATTAGCCTTTTAGTGGGCTTGATTGTGGGTTCTATATCCGCTTGGTTCGGCCCGGTTGTAGATCAAGTTTTAATGCGTTTGGTGGATATGGTTTCCGCTTTTCCCCGTTTTTTGTTGGCTTTAGCTCTTTTAGCTATGCTAGGTACCAGTGTGTTTAATTTGATTTTAGCTCTTTGTCTTTCCGGGTGGGCGGGCTTTGCCCGTTTAGTACGGGCAGAAGTTTTACATCTAAAGAAAGAAGAGTATGTTTTAAGTGCTTTGTCTTATGGAGCTAGTTCCATAAGAGCTTTGGTTTTTTATATTTGGCCCAACCTTTTAGGGCTTTTATTGGTGCAAGCCGCTTTTTCCTTAGTAGGTGTGGTGATAGCCGAAGCGGGTTTAAGTTTTTTAGGTTTGGGAGTGCCGCCGGAGATCCCTAGCTGGGGCCGTCTTTTAAGTTCAGGCCGGCACGCTTTAGGAGAAGCCCCTCACTTAAGCCTTTTTCCGGGGCTGGCTTTATTTTTTTTGGTTTTAAGCTTTCAGATGTTAGGAGACGGTTTAAGAGATTTTTTTGACCCCACCAAAGCCAATGGGATTTAATTGGCGAGCTTTAGCCTGTCATTCCCGCGAAAGCGGGAATCTCATTGCTCTGTAACCAAGGGATGTTTATTGGCCAACTCCAGTAAAATTGATGACAAATTTATCTCTTCTTAAACCCAATGAAAAGCCTCAGGAGAGAATAGGGATTAAAAGCGAGTTCGGATTTGACATACGAGCAACCGAAGGTTGCTCTGTGGCAAAACGCATGTCTGAGCCTTTTAAACCACTATTCTCTCCTGAGGAAACCCAAGGGATTTTTATTGGCCAACTCCAGTAAAATTGATGACAGATTGGCCCTCTATCTTAAACCTCTTTGATAATAATCCACCGCTTTTTTATGTTCCTTATAAGTTTTGGAAAAGACATGGCTGCCGTCATTTCGGCTCACAAAATATAAAAAATCCGACTGTTTGGGTTTAAAAACCGCCTTCAAAGCCTCCTCCCCGGGGTTACTAATAGGGCCAACGGGGAACCGAGAAAGGCGGTAGGTATTATAAGGAGTTTTCCTTAAAATATCTTTTTTTCTAATATTAAGGGGAACTAAATCTCTTACCTCCCTCATCATTCCGTATAAAATCGTAGGGTCACTTTCCAAGCGCATTTTCTTTCGCAAGCGATTATAAAAAACCGAAGCAATCAAGCTTCTTTCTTGAGCCTGACCTGTTTCTTTTTCCACAATAGAAGCTAGAATAACTGCCTCATGGCGGCTTAAACGAACAGAGCCTGAACCCGCCGACAAACGACCCGCCCGACTGAATTTATTATATACACTTAAAAAAGCCCTCACCATATTACGGATTAAACTTCTAGGATTAACCGGACGAGATACATAATAGGTATCAGGGAAAAGATAACCCTCCAGAGAATCCCGCTTTTCACCCAAAAGATGATAAACAAAATCAGAATCATAACAAAGAGAAATAAAGTCCTCTCTTTTTAAGAGGTTTTTTTCTGCCAAGGTTTTAGCTATTTCATAAATATTATATCCTTCAGGAAAGGTCACCGGGTGAAGATAGACCTCTCCCTTAACCAGAGTAGAAAGTATATCCCAATTAGAACTATCTTTTTTAAAAACATACTCCCCTGATTTTATCTTTGTGCTCTTTCCACTTAACCAGGCTAAAAATTTAAAATAAAAAATACTTTTTATGAGTCCCGCTTCTTTTAAGGTCTTTGCCACTTCACTCACGGGCATTCCTTTTTTAATAAAAATATACCCATCATCGGGTGTGACTTTTCCATGACTTTCCACCTGGAAACCACTTTGGTGGTTTCCCGTGGCAGCCAAGGCTTTTTGTTCCTTTAAAGCAAAAGAAGGACTTGAAAAAAAAAGCAGGGCTACTAAAAAAAATCCAAAAACCACCAGAACACCCCTGGTGCAAAAGTGAGTTAGACACTTGAGCGCAGAGCAGCAACCCGCTTCCATATTTTTCATTCTGTTACTCCTTCTGTTAAGCCCTTGAACACAGAGCAACGAGATTCCCTGCTTTCATTAGGGATGGAAAGGCAAGGATTTGCCGTCCCGTTTGTGGCAAAACACATCTCTGCATCTTCTAATTTTCTTTAAAAAAGAGGCTTATTTCAGGAGAGAATAAGAGTTAAAAGCGAGTTCGGATTTGACACAGGAGCAACCAAAGGTTGCTCTGTGGCAAACCGCATGTCTGAAGCCCTTTGACTCTTATTCTCTCCTGAAAAACCCACTCTCCTGAAGGGAGACTATTTTTTCATAACTTTAAGTCCTTCTCCCATATACCGATTCGGTATTTCTTTTTAATCTTGAAAAAATCTTTTATCAAAGAAAGTGTCCTCTTCTGTTGAAAAATCTTTCTGCATCCAGGCGACCGGTGTCGTACAAGTATAAACAGAAAAAAGCCCGGCGGGCCGGTCGTTCCCGGATTTTCCTAAACCCCCAAAAGGAAGACGAGAACTAGCTCCATTAGTGCTTAAATTCCAGTGAAACACCCCCACCTTCGAGTTCTGAAAAATTCTTTTTGCCAACTCCTCTTCTTGGGAAAAAACAGAAAGACAAAGCCCATACCCACCTTGATTTATCAATGAAACCGCTTCTTCTTCCTCCTCCACAACATACAAAACTAAAAAAGGAAGAAATAACTCCTCATTTTGATAAAAAGAGGAAGAAAGGAACTCCCTAGGCTCTACCAGGGAAGGACTCACATAATGACCATTGAGATGACTTAAGTGCTCCCCAAGCATAAGCCATCTAGCTTTTTCTTTTTCCACTTCTTTTTTAACCGCCTCCCACCTTTTAACCGCCTTTTCATCAATCACCGGCCCCATAAAAGGACTATCCCTCCAATGCCCAATACTAAGCTTTTTACTTAAGGAAAGAAAGCTTTCCAAAAATTTTTCTTTTATCTCCTTATGTAAAATCAAGCGAGAACAAGCCGAGCACCTTTGCCCTGAAGTAAGATAAGCTCCTTTTAGCACTTCATAAACCGCGTTTTTTATATCCGCGTCTTTCCAAACTAGGGAGCTATTTTTCCCCCCCATCTCCAGGGCCAGTATTTTTTGCGGCCAATCTGCCATATATCTTTGAATGCTTTTTCCTACAGCATAAGAACCGGTAAAGAGCAGCCCATCCAATAAGGGAGAGCGCATCAGGTTTTGAGCTATATCCCCGCCCCCTTGAATCAAATTAAAAACCCCCTTTGGAAAACCAGCCAAATGAAAACACTCCGCCAGTTTTTCCGCACTCGCCGGGCTTTTATCCGAAGCTTTAAAGATCACTGTGTTCCCCGTAGCCAAAGCGGAAATAATATGGCCATTGGGCAAATGCACGGGAAAGTTAAAAGGACCCAATACTAAAAAAACCCCACGGGATTTATAAGTGATCTTCCCCTTAGCTCCCTTCTTTAAAGAAGACAAAGAAGTGTCCTGCACCAAAGGTAAAGACTCCCTTAAGGTGATCTCTATTTTCTGAGATAAAGCCCGCGCCTCCATTTGGCTTTCCCAAAGCGGTTTTCCCACCTCCCGGGAGATAAGAACCGCCATCTCCTCTGATTTTTCACGATAGATATGAGCCAGCTTTTTAAGATACCTATTTCGCTCCTCTTGACTTAAAGAAGACCATAAAGGATAGGCACGAGAAGCCGCTTCTAAAGCCGGTTCTATGTGGTCCAAACAAGGAGAAAAAGAAAACACCTTATCCTTAAGGTCCGCAGGACTAAATAAAGTATGCTCCGTTCCCTCCAAGGCTGGCTTAATAAAATCTCCGGCAATATAATCCCCTTTACTTTTCAAAATAAGCTCCTTCCCCCTTATTCAAAAGGAGTGATAAAAAGAGTATCTCCCTTTTTTATACCCCACTTACGAGCCTGTTTCAAAAAAGAGGGAGTTATTTTGAAAGGCCCCTTTTTAAGAGTCTCCTTTTCTTGATCTGTTCGGTATATAAGAGCCTCCCAAACACCTCCCGTAAACTGTCCGTTTTCCATTTTAGCCCAAAGCCACTTTTTTGTCTCTTGATATTCCTTCGGTTGATTTTTTCTCATCGTCTCTTTCTCCGAAAATATAAAACCCCCGGGGTTAAAAAAAACCTTTTGGCTATGTTTAATCAAAGGAATATCTTTTGTCTGAGCTTGCAGATAAGGTCCTCCATCAAAAGGATCCACCTCTCCTGTAAAATAAAAATTTTGTTTTGTTAAAAGCCGAGCCGCTCTTTGACTAAATAAGCCTGGTTTCCCCAAGCCCTCCCGAACGGATTTCGGCAAAGAAGAAAGTAAAATTTTCTCCCTAGGATAAGAAGAAAAAAGCCGCTCTTTATTGGTCAAAGTGAGATAATCTATCTCCGACATAGATAAAGAAAGGCGGGGATGAATAAAATGCTCATAAAAGGGATTTTTTCCTTTTTCATCCAAAAAAGGAGCCACCTCGGCATGAAGAGTGTTTTCAAAAAACTCTCTATGTATAGCCACAAATAAAAACCGAATTAAACTTATTTGCTTTCCTATTTTTTCCGGGTGCCCCCTGTACTTCTCATCCACAATGAGACCTCCTAAATAAGAAGGCCCATCCTGCACCACCTTTAATTGTAAAACATCCTCCTGGTAAAAAATTTTTAAAGAATAAAATGGCTCTTTTTTTGTGCCGAACTTAGAAGATATCTGAGAGCTGCCGATAACTTCTCCATTGGGTTCCCCTTCCTCCCCCCTCAACGACCCCGGGTTTTTTTTTATCACAAAAAGAAATTGTCTTTTTTCTCTTTCCAAAACTCCTTTAATGGAGTCTTCGCTGATCTGAATTTTTTTTTTCAAAAGAGACGGGTCCGCCGGTAAATTCAAAAGAGGATGCTTTAAAGCCAACTTCCTCAAAGAAGAATAATCACCAAAACCGACGGACTGAATAAGAAAACTTCCAAAAGAAGTGGGCACATAAATAGAAGCTTTTTGTTTTTTCTTCATCTCTATTTCTCCGATTAAGCTGTCATTCCTGTAAAGCTTGTCCCCGTGAAGCTTGAGCCCAGGAGCAACGAGATTCCCGCTCCCCGTTTCCACGGGGACAAGCTTCGCGGGAATGACATATTTGTGGCAAAACGCATGTCCGTGAGCTTTTTAACTCCTGTTCTCTACTGAAGCTTTACTATTAACACAATCCCAAAAGGTTTTGATGGCAAACTTTAATAAAATCTATGAACAAACTTTCTCTATAATAGACTGTCATTCCTGTAAAAACGGGAATCTATATGAACGAAAAGCCATTTTCTTAACTTCCTGCCCGGTATAAGAAAAAAATCTTAAATCGAACTCGTATAAAACTCAGAAAGAGTGTCTATCAATACCGTTTTCAATTCTTGTATTTCCTCTGTTTTAATAATAGCTGGTATTAAAAAGCGCGCACGCACGCGTGTTCTTCCACAAGAAAGGGCGATCACGCCCTTTTGAAAAAGCAGCTTTAAAAATGCTTGAGTTCTTTTTAGGGAAGGATCCCGTAAGCTAAAAGCGGCCATTAAACCAAACACATCATAATCTTCTATAAGAGATTTTTCCTTCAGTTCCTTAAAAAGCTTCACTATATCTTCTTGAATACGGGAAATAAAACCATCCTCCCCCATATACCCCTGCTCTAAAATCTCCAAAATGCTCAAGCCCCCCGCTAAAGCCGGGGTGGTCGCACTAAAGGTGCCAGAGACCAGACCCGGTTTCGGCTTATACTCCTCCGTAAAAAAAGTAGCTGCTAGCTGTAAAGCCTTTCCCACTGTGCAAAGATCAATATACTTAGACAAGCCCCACTTTTCAAATGCGAAAAACCGGCCGGTTCTTAAAAAAGTTTGCACTTCATCGGCCCAAAGAGCCACTTTATATAGACGGCACTCTTCAAAAAGAGAGACAAAAAACTCTCTAGGAGCACTTTTATATCCTCCCTCCCCCACCACAATTTCAAAAATAAAGGCACCAATATTATCCCCTTCCCTTTTTAAATGTGACTTTAATACTTTTAAACTTCGACCAGGGTCCCTGGGATCATAAAAAGGAATCCTCAACACCTCATCATAAGAAGGCAAGCCCTCTTTTACCTTGGGATTGCCTGTTATTTCTGACATCAAGGTGGTTCTACCAGCAAAAGCGCGATCAAAAGCCAATATCTTTCTTCGCGGACTGTTTTTTTGCCTCACCATCTTAAGAGCGTTTTCATTAGCCATACTCCCTGAAGAACTAAGCCACACATATTTTAAGCGAGACTCCTTCGGAACTAAATCGAGCAATTTACAGCTGAGTTCTTTATATTCCCGATTCAACAATAAATGCCCCTGCATTAACACATCCGAAAGGGCTGCTCTTAAAGCGGCCCTCTGAATTTCCTTATGTCCGTGACCTAAAATTTGCACCCCCACCCCCCCCAACAGATCCATCTTAATAGAACCATCTAAAAGCTCCACATAGACCCCTTTTCCTCGTCCCGAACCTAAATAAGGGTAAAGCAGAGCACGGCCTCGGGACTTCTCTATTTGTTGCAGAAAAAAAGAAAAATCCTTTTGACTACAAAGCCCCTGGGAAGTTTTTTTTTCCTCCTCCCTAGGCTGGGAGGGCGGAGCCGTGATAGACCATTTTTTAGGTAAATCTTTTTCATAAAGGTCTAATAATTCTTGAATGAGCTGCTCCGCTTGATCTGTTTTTGTTTCCATTTTTTGATATTGACTTCCCAAGCAGAAAAAGTCAAAACTAGGAATCGGTTCCATCTCACTTAAAGTAATAGATTTCTTTCAGAAGAGTGGGTAAAAGCGAGTGAGGCCTTTGAACACAGGAGCAACGAGATTCCCGCTCCCCGTTTCCACGGGGACAAGCTTTGTGGGAATGACAGGGAGATAAGCTTTTCAGTAGAGAATAGGGGGCAAAAGCGAGTGAGGCCTTTGAACACAGGAGCAACCACAGGTTGCTCTGTGACAAACCGCATGTTTGAGCTTTTTGACTCCTATTCTCTACTGAAGAAGTGATTTTGTCAGCGAATGAGTGAACACATACAGGAATGACAGGGCTTTTGCGGAAGTGTTGTCACCCCCCCCACGGGAGTATTGTCACCTCCCCACGGGAGTATTGTCACCCCCCCACGGGAGTATTGTCACCCCCGCGGAAGCGGGGGTCTCGTTCATTTACGAAATTCCCGCTTTTGCGGGACGGGCAGGCAATTCATGGATTTACTTAAAGCAGACCAATTAAAAAGCTTTGGTTTTAAACTATTGTAGGATGAGTTCGTCATGGATTTAATTAAAGCACACCAATTAAAAACCTTTGGTTTTGGTATAGGTGTTTTTTTATTGTTTAATACTTCTTGCCAGTCTTTACACTCCCTTAAAAAAAATCCTTCCGATAAAGAGCTTTTTCAACACGCCACAAAGCTAAAAGAAAAGCTCTACTACAAAGAAGCTCTTACTTACTTCCAGCAACTTAAAACCCGTTTTCTCTACTCTCGCCTGGTAAAAGAAGCTGATTTAGCGATAGCGGATATTTATTTTGCTCAAAAAGAGTGGAACAAAGCAACCAGAACTTATGGTCATTTTTTGGAACTCCATCCCCTTCATCCCCAAGCCGATCGTGTGCTGTTTCATCTCTCTCTTTCTTACTTTCACCAACTCCCTCTTACGGAAGATAGAGATTTAAGCCTTTCTAAAAAAGCCCTGGTGCATTTTAACAAACACTTAAAGCTTTTTCCCAACAGCATCTACCAAAGTGCTGTAAAGAAATATAAGCAGGAAGTGCTCTACCTCTTAGCCCGACAGCAATGGATGATCGCCCGTTTTCACCTCCATCAAAATAAGCCTCATTCGGCTAGGCCCTATATGCTGAATTTAATAAAAGATTATGCTTTTCTCCTCCCCCCATCGGAACTTAGACGTAAAAATAAAAACTCAGACCAGCAAATAGAAAAAGCAGAGGCTAACTTTTGCAAGCAGATGACGGAAAAACCAAATAATGATAAAAAGACCTGCCTTAAATTTGTAACTGGACAAAAAATCAACCCCTCTGCCCTCTCCTTTTGTGCTCAGCTAAAAACCAGTTCTTATTTTAAAGAAGAAGATAAGTTTAAGTGCTTAAAATCCTTGAATGTATCCAAGCTGCCCTCACTAAAAAGCCTAAAATCCCAGGAAGGTCTTCTTTTGCCGTAACTTCAGCGAGTGAGGCCCTTGAGCCCAGGAGCAACGAGATTCCCCGCTTTCCCGTTTGTGGCAAACCGCATGTCTGTCTGAGCCTTTTGTCCCCTATTTTCTTAGGAAGAGCTACTTTTACCAGCGGGTCTTCTTTTGCCGTAACTTCCCGGTTCTTTCCTCCGAGAAGCAGCCAAGCCTCTCAATAAAAGAGCTATAAAAACGCAATACATTATATCCTTTACATATAAATTAGTATATACTGCACCCGTAGGTGGAAATAGGGGGATTCCCGCTTTCGCGAGGACAAGCTTCGCGGAAATGACAGTGCTTTTTGCGGGACGGACGGGTGTAAAAAGCTCTCCAGACATAGGAGTTAAGAACATGCAGCACATAATGGAACCTTTCCAACTAGCAAAAAGAAAGCAAAAACTTTTAACCGGCGAGGATTACTGTTTAAGGGCTAGCCAGCTTTTAGAAAAAAGGCAGTGGAGTGCCGCTCAAACAATCTTACAAAAAGGGCTTTTAGAGGTGGAAAAAAAAGCCAAAGCCTACCACCTGCTAGGCTTGGCCTTATACCATCAAGGCTTTTTTGGGCAGGCCCTCACTCAGTTTCAAAAAGCCTGTGGAAGAGAGGCGAGACCTGAGTATTTTCTCAATTTAAGTATTGTCCTTAACGAACTGGGGCACTACAAAGAAGCCTGTAAGGTTTACGAAAAAGCCCTCCATCTTAAAAATCAATCAGAAGAGCAAAACTGGAAAGAGGAAATAAGCAGGAGGCATACACAAACAGCCAAAACCTATTTAAAAAAAAACCAACTCAAAGCCGCTTTAGCCGAGTACATAAAGGGACTTCAATTTCACCCCCAAGCCTCGACTCAATTACAAGTGGCCCGGCTCTTATGGAAGCTGGATCAAAAAAACCTCGCTTTTAAATATTTAAAAAGTTTTCTTTCCCTTCACTCTTACGATACCTCCGCTCGTCTGCTTTTAGCCGAGTGGTATTTTGAAAACAAACAAATACCTTTAGCCATAAACGAATGGGAAAGTGTTTTAAAAAAGGAACCACAAAATCAGGAAGCCCATAATTGTCTCCTAAAGATCCAACAGTTAACAGATGTGTGAACTTTATGATTTATGTAAATTTCTTCCCAAAAATGAATAAAGTAACGGAGGACGCAAACTCTATACCGGTTCGGTATAACAGATTGTTAAAGGAGCCTCTCTTATGCTAAAAGGATTAGTCCCTTTTTTAAAAGCCAGGGCAATTCAAGATATGATTAAAAACCTGGCGCAGGAAATTAAAAAAGATTATTCTGACACAACAGAGTTGATTCTTATATGTCCCTTAAGAGGTTCTTTGTTTTTCTTCTCGGACCTTATCCGTCAGCTGCAAAAACCAGTGCAAGTGGATTTTGTCTTGATTGACAGCACTGGTGAAGGAAGCTTCAGAATAAAAAAAGATATTTCTTTAGATATTAAAGGCCGGGATGTTTTAATCGTGGAGGAGATCATTGACTCGGGACTCAGCCTCGCTTTTTTAAAAGAAAGACTAAAATTGTCCCATCCCGCTTCCTTAAAAACAGTGGTCTTATTGGATAAATCCTCCCACAGAAAAACCTTTATGCCTGCCGATTACATAGGACGCCAAATTGATGATCGCTTTATCGTAGGCTACGGCATGGACTTAAATGAAGAGGGAAGAAACTATCCTGATATGTATCATCTCGGTCAATAAACCCTGCGGGGTTTTTATTGGCGCACTCTGATTTGTCATTCCCGTGAAAACGGGAATCCAGCCACTAAGGGAAGAGTGGCTCAGCCGGGTTTTTATTGGCGCACTCTTATAAAATCTATGACCTATTGACATAAAAGAAAAGGGCCTCTTTCAGGAGAGAATAGGGCTGAAAAGGCTCAGACATGCGTTTTGCCACAGAGCAACCTATGGTTGCTCCTGTGTCAAAGCCGAACTCGCTTTTCAGCCCTATTCTCTCCTGAAAAAACCCATTGGGTTTTTATTGGCGAGCTTTATATGTCATTCCCGCGAAAACGGGAATCCAGCCACTAAGGGAAGAGTGGTTCAGCCGGTTTTGTAAAATTTATAATGTATTGACTACTTTTTAAACCCTAAAAAGTTTTCATTTGTCTGTTCTTTAAACACAATTTAAAAGTTTTTATAAAATAAAAAGCCTAAAGGGTTTTAAGAATGTGCCGATAAATAAAAGAGTATGCCTGCTTTTTTATTTTTACTTTTTTTCTTATTTTGTTTCTCTCCTTTGGCAGAAGAGGGAAGAGTTTCTGCTCCTTCGTTTTCACCGGGGTGGGGGCCGTGTTCAGAGTCTTATTTAGAGAAGATGTGTGGAGGGGAAGAAAAACCCTCCCAAACCACAGAAGAACCAAAATTAGATGACAATCAACAACGTATGGTTAGTGAACTACCATCAGCAGGAGAGGGGAAACCCGCTCCAAAAATCTGCCGAGATTTAGAAGCCAGAAAATGCTGTGGAGACCCCACCACCTGTTTAGGAGGAGAAGCTCTTTCCACCCTCAACGAAATAAACAATATCACCACTCAAGTAGCGCCAGGGCTAGCTTCCATGCTTCAAGGTTTTGGAAAAGACATGTCCAACATGTGCGAAACTCTGCAAGGGCTGGCCGCCGCAGGAGCTTCTGTAGCTTTGGCTGCTTCCACGAAATGTAAAGCCTCTATTTCTTCTTGCAATAATGCCTGCGACCGGCAGATAAAAGAAGTAGAATGTAAGAAATATACAAGTGCAAAACAGACATGTACGACAACTAAAAGCACCTGTATGCCAAAACCTAGTTGCATAAACACAACACAAACCCAATTTCAAACTCAGGTTCTTCCTATTGCTAAACAAGTAAATAGGCATGAGGAAACACAAGCTTCCTGCCTAGCTCAAAAAGCTAAAGCCAAAGACATTTCCAAAACTATACCTCAAATGGCTAATTCAGCTATCAGTGCTGAGCTATGCAAACAACAAGCCCGCCAGGCACAAAATAAAGAAAGTTGCGAAAAACAAGAGGGACATACATGGAGAGATGGAAAGTGCCACCCCCCAGAAGAAGAAGAAAAACCCACCGTCGCTTTTGACATCCAAAGTGGAAAAAATGTTATATCTCACTCAACGGGATCATTAGGTACCCCGACAGTAGAAAGCCCTATTCCCGAATCTGAGAAGGAAGGAAACACTGATGGGGATGGAAGAACCAGTGGAGGGGGTGGAGGAGGTAACCTTCAAACAGCCGGAGGCAGCCCGCTCGATGATATTGATATGCCTGATTCTTCCTCCTCCCTTTATTCAGATAACTCAGAAGAAGAAACCGACACCAACACAGGCACAAGTACCGGTAAGAGAAGGTACGCCGGCTTGGGCAGCAGAAGCTTTGGAGGCTACGGACGCGGCGGCAGATATGATGGAAAAAAACGAAAACCCTATTCTTCTTCCAGTAAAGACAACAACTTAAGTATGGGAGGTGGAGGCTTCGGTGGCTACGGTGGAGGCGGCTTTGGCTCCAGAGGGTCTGGTTCCTCTCAGGCTTCCTTGGGTCTTAGTCAGAAAAAATTAAAAGAAATAGAAGCTAAAAAAGGAGCTAAAAGGGCTACAGCCGGAGAAGGAGGAGGAGGGGCCCATCAAAGTATTTTTGAAAGAGTGACAAAACGATTTCAAATACTGTGCCAGGATAAACTAGATTGCCAATAAGGAGGGAAGGGACATGAAAACAAATATTTTTGTAAAATTTTTCTTAAAAAAGAACCCTCAAAAATGGGCTTTTCTCATTATCATGCTTTTTCCTCTCCATTTTGTTAAGGCCGCCCCCTCCCCTTGTACTTGGGTTAACCCCTACGATGGGGATGAAACCAGAACCGTCACCCCTCGAGTGCTGCCTAATGTGGATGGTAATGGAAATGTTCAGTATGAATCCTGTGATAAAGCTATCGCAAGAGATAGGCAGGCCGTACAAAGGCGACATGCCAATAGACATGCTAACAAACATATTACAGGGGGAAGCAGAGATAACTGTTTTTGGAAAGAGCCCCTTCCTCCTTTTAAAGAACATAAAGTAGAAGTGAAACAAATAGGAGAAAACCAGGACGGATCCCCTAAGTATGAATCCTGCCGACAGGCCCAGTGGAGAAGACAAGAAGCCTGGAGAAAATCAGAAGGCTGGGAGCATAAAGAAGACCTGGAAGACGCTATAAAAAAATACAACGAAAACGAAGATAAAAGAATACTCTCCTCTGAAAAAGAGCTAGAAAAAGCCGCGAACAAACAACAAATAGCCTCCTACATCACCACCGCCGGATCCATAGCTGCCGGAGTTAAGGCCGCGGCTTGCTGTAGCAAAACACCTGCTTGCCCAATGTGCGGTTTTTATGTGGCTCTCTCTGCCGGCCTGGGTTTGGCCGCCTTTAAGTTTATGAATGCCTCTAATGATAATAGAGATATCGCCAGTCAGTACGCCGGAAATCTATTAAATGATCCAAATAACCCGGGCAGCACAGGAGGACCCCCCGGAAATATCACAGGAGGACCACCTGGAAATATCACCGGTAATACATCAGGGGGGCTACCTGTCTCCCCCCCTATCACTCCTTCTATCCCCCCTCCGGTGACTCTGCCAGATGGAACAAAAGTGATTCCCACACCGGAAAACATAATACCCTTTTTTAAAGACAAATTTAATGCGGATTTTGACCCTGAAAAAAGAAAAATTACTTTACCCGATGGAACAAGCTATACAGCAGATGATATGGAAAAACCTGAATTTAAACAGTTTGCCAATTCAGGCCCTGCTGCCCAGCTTAAAAAAGAAATGAAAGATCTGGAAAAACAAATCTCCGATCAAATGAACGATGGAGACATAGATAGTTTAGCCGCAGAGGATTCAGCAGAAGATGGTGGCCTGGGCGGAGCTGGAGGGGGCGGCTTTGGCGGTTATGATGGCGGCCAGGGATTTGGCGGAGAAGGAGGAGGCACTCTCGTAGCAGGTATGGGAGGCGGTGGCCGGGGAGGATCTAAAAATGCTGATAAAGGTTCAAAAGTGGCCGGCATGTCTGTTCAGGTGGGAAATAACCGGGTAGGAGTAGCCCAAGACGACATCTTTGAAATGATCCACCGAAGATACCAGAATAAAAGAAAAAAGCAGCAGTTTATCGAACTCTCCTTCTAAACCCCTCGGGTTTTTTTTGGCAAACTTTGATTTGTCATTCCCGCGGAAGCGGGAATCTCGTCGGTTCAGGGGAGAGCAGTTCAACAGGCTTTTTTTGGCAAACTTTAGTAAAACCTATGATACTATGATATAAAAAAAGGGAGCTTCTTTCAGGAGAGAATAAGAGTCAAAGGGCTTCAGACATGCGTTTTGCCACAGAGCAACCCTTGATTGCTCCTGTGTCAAAGCCGAACTCGTTTTTGACTCTTATTCTCTCCTGAAAACCCCATTCCTATTTTTTAAAGTAAAAGAGTGTTCTTTAGAGATGTATCCACAGAAAGTCCTCCCTCCCCCACAACCGAACGAGTGATAACAGCCCCTTTCTTAAGGACTGCGTCATCCCCTAATACAGCAAAATCCCGGATAGATAGATACTCCAGACCCTTTACCCGACTTCCACAAAACAAAATATCCTCTCCCTTAACCGCCGGCTTTTTTATCTTCGTAGCAGAAAAGTAATTTTCCGCTTGAAAAAAATCCCATCCCGGAGAAAAGCAATCCAAAATGTTCCTGATAAAAAAAGCATATCCCCCTTTTTCCCCGCGGGTTTGTTTCTCCTGTTTTTCCGCTTGTAAGGTTTTTAATATCTGTTTTGTTCCGTCCAAATAAGAATGTAACTCATTCATACTTAATAACTTTAAATTAGAAACAGGATAAACCTTAAGATGCGGTTTTAGCCTATCTGATTCCAAAACATCCTTAAAAATATGATGAGCGGCAGAGGGTATCTCCTTTAAAATCCAAGGGGAAAAAAGTGCCAGCCCGGAAAAATCAAAAGATTTTATCCCTTTTCTTAAAGGTTTAGTTACAAAAGAATGTATCTGGTGTTGGTCGTCGGCCCATAACACTCCCTTTTTTTTATCCGTGGGCTTAACTAGAAAACTCGCCAGCCCCCCGCTCTCCAAATGAGAAAAATAAAAGTCCCTTAAGCTTTCTTCTGACTCCGGCCAAATAAAGCTATCTCCATTGAGATAAAAAAAAGGTTCTTCTTTTTTTCCCCCTCCCTCCTTGCTTTGTTCAAAAAAATCTTTCAGTTTTAAAAGCCCTCCGGCAGAACCTAAGAGCTTTTCCTCATAACTAAAAACAGGAGAGGACAAAGCTGCCTTAGCGGCCTGTTTTCTTAATTCCTCTTTTAAAAGCCCCGCATGAGCATGTATGTTGACAGCATAATCCTTTACTCCTAGGAGTTTTAAAAGATAAAGATTATAAGAAACCAAAGGGATATTTAAAACAGGGAGCAAAGACTTAGGCCGGATGCGAGTATGAGGATAAAAACGAGTGCCCCTACCAGCACAAAGCACAAACCCTTTTAAGGCTAAAGAAGAAGAGGATCGGTTTTTTTTCATTGATGAAGCTCCCTAACTTATATGTGAACCTTTTGACTCTTATTCGGATTCCCGATCAGTTTGGTCTAACAGCAGATCTACCAAAGTTAAAAACCCGGGGTATTCTTTTATATTCTGAAGTTCAGTTCTTAACATATTTAAAGTTGGTACAACATATTTCAAATGTGTGCTCTGTTTTTTTAAAGAAAAAAACCCGGCAAAACTACCACAGGCTTTAAACAGCCTTTGCACGGTTGTAATAGCTAATTCCCGTCGAATCTCTCCTACTGATTTTAAATCAGGGTGACAAGATACAAAGTAAAGTAAAAGCTTTTCCCTTTCTTTATCTGTCATCTTATACTGATCTTGTTTGAATATTGTAGTGTCTGTAAGCTCCTTATGTGATGAAACGGAGGAAGGGGTTTGCTCATTTCTTGACCGGAGCGGTCCTGACGACCGGGGCGGTCTAGTACAAACATACACATCGTAAAGCAAGCTCGCCAAATCATACAAACGAGGAAAAAAACCGGCATCTTGAAAATCAATAACATAAACTTTTTTATTTTTAATAAAAATATTCCGACTGTGGTAATCTCTATGCGCCGGTAAAAAGCAAAAAGACGAAAGGGTTTTACAAATATGCAGCCATTCCTTCCGGCATCGAGCCTGAAAACCTTTTTCCCATTTTATACTGAGCTTGCTTGAATTTTGTGGTGTCTGTAAGCTCCTTCCTAAAGGGGAGCGAAGGGAGGAGGACGCCCTTTCTCGACCGGAGCGGTCTTCCCGACCGGAGCGGTCCTGACGACCGGAGCGGTCCTGACGACCGGAGCGGTCTTCCCGACCGGAGCGGTCTAGTTGATAAAGATCGCCTATTAAATACTTTTCCGTCCAGAGCATCTCTTGAAAAAATTGCTCCGCTGTAAAAACAGGTATCCTGCACTTACTTAAGTTTTGTGGTGTCTGTACACTTTTCCCCAAGGGGGAGCGAAGGGAAGAGGACGCCCCTTCCCGACCGGAGCGGTCATCCTGACCGAAGTGGTCCATAGAGGAAAGCTTTATTATTTGATCTAAAGCCTGACAATAGTAAGAAAAAGGAAAACTTTTATTTTTTAATACCTCCTTTTCCAAACTTTGAGCCCCTAAGTCCTCCAATAAAAAAAAACCTTTTTGGTCTTTATACCCTGCGGGTCTGATTTTGCTGTCACTCCTCAGTTCTTTGCTCCAGGCAGAGGAACTTTTATCCTCTGCGGGTCTGATTTTTCCGTCATTTTTAATCCTGATTGGAGTATAGCCATCCTGTTGATAAAAATATATCTTTGGTACATTTAATCCCCCTTGGGAAAGATCTTTCCACCTTTGTAAAAACTGTTCCTGTTGCAAAAGGGGCGAATGAGCTAAAATATAAGATTGATCTTTTGTTATGACACGAAAATATTTTCGATCACTTCCTTCAGAAGTTAAAGCTTCGGTTTTATATTCTTTTCCTTTAAGAGCTTTTTTCAAAAACCACTTCATATTTTTTATTTTACTATAGGACTTAAAAAAAATATCTTTTTATTTTAGATCAAAATTGTGTTCGGATCTCTGTTCCCCGCTTTCATTAGTAAATGTTCACTCATTCGCTGACAAAATGGATCTCCATTTTTCATTGTACGAGGAGGCAACAATTTGTCTTTTCATATAATTGCACTCTTTCAGGAAAACAGTTTGCCGGCAGAGGGTTCAAGGGCCTTGGCTTTCTACCTAAGAAAGACAAGGACCGTCCCGAGAGGCAAAGCCTCGTATAGAGGCAAAGCTGTTTTCCTGAAGGACACATTTACTGGATTCCCGTTTTCACGGGAATTGTAAATGTTCACAAATTCGCTGACAAAATTGAGTTTATAAGGGAGCGTTAGAAAGCTCTAAATAACCCAAGATAAGGAGGCGAGTTATGAGGGATAACACACAAGATAAGACCCTATACAGGAACTATATTAGTAAGTGGCAGTATATGATAAAAGACTATGAGTTAGTAAAGAGGAAGAAACATCCAAAGTTTCGATTTGTAAGTGATTTTTACAAATTCCATAAAACTAATCGTCAGACTTTTTTAAAATACTATCATCGCTATTTAAGTCATCCTACAGAGGGGAGTCTTGTTCCTCGTAAGAGAGGTCCTAGATGGAGGTTAAGAAGGGGGGATAATAATAGCTATATTGAGCAGGAGGTGCTAAAACACAGGGAAAATGGTGTTAATAGATACGAGATGTGTCATATACTAAACCCTCTTCTTAAGCAAAGGGGAGAGGTTCCGATATCGGCTAGTACGGTATATCGTATATTCAGGAGGAAGGGGGTAAATAAGTTGAAGCCGAAGATGATAGAGAATAAGCGCAAGATAATAAAGGAGAAGGCGGGGGAGTTAGGTCACATAGACTGCCATCATTTGGGTAAGGACATGATAGTGAAGTCAGGGGGTAAGAGGTACTATTTGGTGTGTGTTATAGATGATTGCACGAGGATAGCTTGGGCTGAAGTGGTGGAGGATATAAAGAGTCTTACGGTGATGTTTTCGTGTTTAAAGATTTTTAATGTATTGAGCAAGAAGTATAAGATGGAGTTTAAGGAGGTTATGAGTGATAATGGTTCAGAGTTTTCTTCTCGTAATAATCAGTTATCGCATCCGTTTGAGAGGATGTTGTTGGAGTTGGGGGTAAGGCATAGATATACAAGGCCGTATAGGCCACAGACGAATGGGAAGGTGGAGAGATTTTGGAGGAGTTTAAATGAGGATTTAATAGAGGGGAGTGTATTTGAGACGATAGAGGAGTTCAAGGATGAATTGGAGCAGTATTTGATATACTATAATGAGTTTAGACCTCATCAGGGTTTGAATCAGAAAACACCTCGGCAAATGAATAACTCTTGTGAAAGAGTGAAGAAGTGATTCTGTCAGCGAATTAGTGAACACGTACAGGAATGACATATTTGTGGCAAAACGCAAGGCTTAAGCCTTTTAAACCCAATGGGTTTTATTTGGTAAACTTCATAAAGAAAAAAGCTTCTTTCAGGAAGGGGAGCCATTTCCCGACCGGAGCGGTCCTCGACCGGAGCGGTCCTTGACCGGGACGGTCTAAATTCAAAGGATCGCCGGGAAAAGTTTTTGCCATTTCCGAGGTAAGTCCTCTTCTTCCTGAATACCTACCACCAAAGGACCTGGTAATTCTTTTTTTAAAAGGCTTTGAATGAGCACTGTCTTTTGAAAAAGAGATAAACGAGGAAAAGAAGGCACACATAAAAAAACATCTTCCATTTCTTGAAACACCCCCTCTTCCCATTTTAAATCCTCTGTATTTAAAAACGCAAAAGCCTTCGTCTTTAAATAAATATCGTGTGCCTCTTTTAAAAGACTGTCTTTTTTTTTCCTTTGCAGCAAAAGAGGAAAATGATCAGAAGATAGTTTTTTATTTTCTTCAGCAGAAAAACACACTGGTGAATGGATACCCGTTCGGGTACGGTATAAAAACAGCTTTTGAAAATAACTGTCAATAAAGTCTCTTACAGATTGGGCCTCCTCCATCGCTAAAGCGCGCAAGACTATGATGACACCAAAAGAGTCTTTTCCCATTAAAATCGGAAAGCCGGTTTTTCCATTAAACACCAAGCATCCACGGGAGAAAGGGAGAGCATAGGAGGGCCATTCTTGACCGGGGCGGTCCTGACCACCGGGGCAGCGGTTTAAGAAAGAAAGAACCGGCGTCATCAAGTGCATGACAGAAAAGGAATACCGGTTTTCTAATAAAGCCAATAGGTGAGGAATATCCCACTGGATAATTCTTTTTTTCTGATTATCGCTTAAAGTTTGTCTTTGTCTCATAATAATATATGAGATGCAAAAACCAGACCAAAAAAGAGAGAGAACATTTTATGTTAAGAACAAGTCAAGAAATGGAAAAATCCCAAGGAGTCTTGGTTTATCCAGCCTCATTTATAAGTAAAATTTATGATATATATTTTTAAAACTATTTGTAATAAAAGAGATCCAAATCATCAAACTTTAGACAAAGAGATAAATTTTACACCTTCTTTTTTTATACTAATCCAGTTTGACCCTCGGCCCTTAGGACAAGATTTTTCCGACTGTCCTTTGTATGTAGGAGATTTTCAGAAAGAAAATAAGAGTGAAAAGCGAGTTCGGATCCCCGTTTTCACGGGGACAAGCTTGACACATGAGCAACCACAGGTTGCTTCTTTGGCAAACCGCAAGGCTTAAGCCCTTTGACTCTTATTTTCTTTCTGAAAAACCCACCCTTCAGGAAAAAGTCGTAGCTATTCCTCTTTTTTTATTTCTTAACTCCTGAGTCATCCCCCCTGACTGGAGAAGTAGTTTCCCCGGGAGTGTCCGCGACATCACCACCTTGAATATTCATTGTCGTTTGTTGAATATTAACATCTCTATCACTTGCATCTCCCTGGGCTGCCAAAACCGCCTCATTACAAGCGGAAGAAATGCTCCCCGCTTCACTGCCCTCTTCACCTATATTTTCCGGACTTCGACACACCACTTGAGCTAAAGAAGAAAAACAAAATAAACTCAATATTATTATTAAAAACCATTTCATCATCATATATACTTCCTTAACGATACTGACCTTGTTTCCTGAGTTTTTCCTAAAAGGGTCAATAACCCTCCGGGTTCATAACCCTCCGGGTTCATAACCCTCCGGGTTCATAACCCTCCGGGTTCATAACCCACGGGTAATAACCCTCCGGGTCCCTGGCCCCCCCTTAGATGATAATATCTGTAGCGACAGGAGATATAATTTCCAAAAAGCCGTTAAACACACTGGCCACTTGAGCGGCCACAGTAGGGTCAGCCTGGGTTCTTCCCGTATCCACCTGTCCGTTTTGATCGTAGAAAACCTGAATAGACCCTACCCCGGGGCGGGTGATCTTTCTGGGTTTGCTGTATTTTTCATTATAAGCTACAACAATGCGCTTTTTACTTTGATCCCGCATTTCCGCTATACGCCCAAGATGATCTCTTTTTACGACCACCCAACGACCGCTGTCCTGTTTAGCCATAGCCAAATGGCATTTTTTAGGGTCATAGGAAATTTGTGTTTTTACCTGCCGGCTCACTCTCTTCCCCTGCATGTACTGCACCACCACCTGCTTAGGTTTTTTACATTTGTTATTATAATCGGAAAACAACACCGTTCTCCCTGGCTGCGCCCGCGACTTTAAAAAGCCATTTTCGTAATAAGCGTACCGGGTGGTTATCCTGTTTCGCGTCACCGACAAAGGAGAACCTGTGCGCATATCATAAGTAATATCTGTAATTCGTCCGTTCACTTTTTGTTTTGCCCGATAAAGATATTTACTTCCATCTTTTTTTTGCTTATTCCAAAATTCATAACGACTGATATTAGTCACTCTTTTTCCACATTTTTTTCTCACATCTGTCCAATAATGATTGCGGTTTCTTTTATTGGTGACATACTTGTAATTTTCCTTACAACCTCGACGATCTTTAAAAGAAAGCACCCAATCCCGATCGGTATTATAAGTAAGAGCCTCATAAGTGTTATCCGGGTAACGGGTTTTAGTTAGGTTATGATAATTATCATAAAAATGATGGTACTTTTCCCCTTTGCTGTTTGTTACTTTTATTAGGTTGTCCTCTTTGATTACATATTGTGCGCTTAGCTTATTGGGTCCTATCACTGTCAAGACCTCTTTTTTTCTTTTAAAAGTTAAACTTCTCCCTTTATTATCCATCACTTTAACCAGCTGGCCTTTTTTTCTCTGTAGGCTTATCCAATTTCCCGATTTGTCCTGCTCTTTTATAAGCAAACCCTTTTTATCAAAAACCTGCATCTGTCCAGAGGGGAGCGTTCTTATGTATTTCTGCCCGGTGAACCGAATACGATCGTTTTGTCTGCCCACCGCCTGATAGGTTTGTCCACTTTTCGCCTGACCTTTTAAGCCAAAGGCTCGAATCAGTTCAGACTGCAAAAGAGAAGATTTTTTTACATCTCTTTCCACCTGTTTAATATATTTTTTAGGAAGCCCTTTTTTTTTCTTTACTTCCGACATAATTTTTCCAATCAAAATGGAACGACTTCCTTTTACCCCCTGGGATATATACGAAATTTCTGCTCCTCCTCCACACTCCACAATCATCAATGTATTATCCGGCATAACTTCTAAACGGGTTTCCAGATTAGAACACCAACCATAGCCAAACATCCCCTTAAAAAGAGAACGGGAATTATAAGTCCGTTCAATCATAAGAGGAAGCCCCGCCCCAGGAAGAGATATATCAATGAAAGTTTTAGTGTAATTGGCGTTTTTCGTATCCACCAAAGCAGACACTTGAAAAGTGAACACTTGAACAGTAAATAAAAAAACTATGGATACCAAACTCACTTTTTTCATTCTCTCTTTCCCCCTCTATTTTTTAAATTATCTAAGACAAAATGCCTGATATTAACCCAGGAGCCAGGATCAACATACCTTCCCCTCTTAGACTTTAATTGTAACAATTTTTTTCATTAAAACGCCACCTATAATAATTAAACCCAGAATCATAAGCAGAGAAAACCAGCCTAAAGGCGTACCTAACATCAATTCAGCATGTTGTTTATTTGTCAGGAACATCATTACCAGCAATAAAAAAGGGACAAGAGAAACAATGACCGCTTGTATGGTCCCCTGAGCAGTTAGGGCTTTTATCTTATTTTGCACTTTTTGCCGCTCTCGAATGGTCTCCGAAATGGTAGCCAGAGTTTCGGCAATATTCCCCCCTGTTTCCTTCAATATATTGATCGCCACCACCATCATAGTCACATCTTGACGATCCATTCTTTTTTCCATATCATTAAAAGCCTCTTCTACACTCATCCCCAAGCGAGTTTTATTTAAAACTAGCTGAAATTCCTGAGCTAAAGGACCTTCTTTCATATTTTTAATCACTCTCTCCATAGCTTGAGTCACACTTAAGCCCACCTTCACTCCGTTTGTCATAATAGTCATCCCCTCCACCATTTGATTCACCACTTGATCACAACGTTGCTCCCAAAGGCTGCGCATAACCATTTGAACTCCAATCCAGGAAAATAAAAAACCAAGAGCCCCAAAACCTAAGCCTAAGACCAAATGCGGCCAGCAAGCTAAAAAAATCAAAAAGCCTAAGCTAAGCCCTAAAGACCAAAGCCACAAAACCACTTTTTCCTTAGAGGTTTTAATCATCATCATATCTACAATTTTTAAAACCTCTTTTTGGGAGCTAAAAGTTTTGTCCTTAAAAAAAGAGAGTATCCCCGGCCAGCGAATATAAAAAAACACAAAGACCAAAAAGCCCATCACTATAGATAAGACAAAAGGATCTAAAAAAAAACTTCTTAACATATCCATTTCTTTTTTCTCCTAAAGGCCCCTATAGGGGCCGGTTTTTTCGTTATCCCGACCGAAGCGGTCCTCGACCAAAGCGGTCTAAAAATGTTCACGAGACCTTTTTTACTCCCTCTTTAGGAGGGAGCTTTTTACCCGGTAAGTTAGCTCGCATCCCTGGCCTCTTAGCCGCTGGGCCTAATTTCCCCGCACTTAGAAGAGAAGGGGTCTCCTTTTTTGTAGAAGAACTCATCGTAAAAAGAGAACGGGGAATCTTAAGCCCTCTTTGTTCAAATTTTTCTATAAAAGTGGGGATCATACCCATAGCTTGAAACTGCCCTATAATTTTTCTGTTTTTATCAAACCCTTCCTCTTTAAAACGAAAAATTTCCTGCAAAGTAACTGTATCCCCTTGAAGCCCTACCACTTCCGTCACACTTTTTACCTTCCGACTTCCATCACTTAATCTTCCAATTTGAATAATCAAATTCACTGCTCCGGCCACCTGCTCCCTAATGGCCTTTATCGGCAAATCCATACCCGCCATTAAACACAAAGTCTCCAAACGGGAACAAGCCTCTCTGGGATTATTAGCATGCACTGTTGTCATAGAACCATCGTGACCGGTATTCATAGCGGAGAGCATGTCTAAAGCGGCTCCATCCCGACATTCTCCCACCACAATACGATCGGGGCGCATCCGAAGAGAGTTCCGAATAAGGTCCCTGATGCTCACCTCTCCGGTGCCCTCCATATTAGCCGGACGAGTCTCCAGCCTAACAACATGTTCTTGTTTTAGCTGTAGTTCTGCTGCATCCTCCACGGTAATAATGCGCTCATTAACGGGAATAAAACTGGACAGCACATTGAGCAAAGTGGTCTTACCTGAACCAGTCCCTCCGGAAATAACAATATTTAAGCCTTGCTCCACACATATTTTGAAAAAATCCGCCATGGGCGAAGTCATGGAACCAAAGCGACTGACCAAATCCGATATCGTCACACGATCTTGAGGAAATTTCCGAATGGTCACCGCCGGACCATCTATGGATAAAGGCTCAATGACCGCGTTCACCCGGGAGCCATCCGCTAAACGAGCATCCACATAAGGGGTCTTTTCATCAATTCTTCGACCTAAAGGGGTCACAATTCTCTCTATGACATTTCTCAGTTGCTGGTTAGAAGTAAAAGTAACCGGACTTAACTGGATTTTTCCGGTTTTCTCACAAAAAATCTGATCACACCCGTTCACCATAATCTCTGTGACCGATGGATCTGCCAGCAACTCCTCTAAAGGTCCCAGCCCTAAAGATTCATCCAAGACCTGTTTAATAATCTGGCTTCTTTCCTGACGAGAAAGCCCCTGCCCTCTTTTATCTACAAGTTTAGACACCACTATCTGTGTTTTACTTCTCAGCTCCCTTTGAGAAGCCTCGTCCTTGGCCTGAGTTAAATCTTTTTTCAAATCCATCTCTTTTATTAGTTCTGTATGGATTTGCATTTTCAATATAATTAAAGGAGTCAGATCTCTTTGCCGCCCCGAAACGGGAGACGAAGATTTTGGGGAAGAAGCAGAAGACGGAGACTTTACTTCCGCTTTTTTAGGTCGGATTAAGCTTTTGTTTTTTTGTAATACTCCCCCTACAAGCCTTCTTACCATGTCATGGTAAGCTTGAGACAAACCCGCCGTGGGCCGAGATAGCACAAAAGGCTCAGCCGACTGTAAAGCTTGAGAGGAGGTGACTTCATCCTTAGGTAAAACCGCCACCACGGGAAGCCTTAAACTATTAGCGATAGCCCCGGTAGAAACACCCTGCCCCGCCTGGTTGATAACAATTTGAAATAACTGAGAGGGAAGAGTGGCCGAGTGCATTTCATTTAACAGTCTTTTTGTTTGATTGATGACCAATACTTCCGGTGTCAATACCACTAAAACAGCACTGGAAATCTCTAAAACAGAAAACTGCAAAGGACTTAAAAAACAACCTATATCCACTACAATATATTTAAAATATTGAGAAAAACCATAAAGCTGTTTTCCAAACAAGACCGGATCACCGGAGAGGCTTTGCTCAGGCCCCGTAACCGCACCTAAGTAAGCCAAACCCGTCTTATGCCAGGCTAAAAAATTTTTCATATTTTGCTCACCGACCACGCCGGAAAAACGAGTGAGATCTAAAACGGTTTTCTGCGGTCTTAAACCAATAATGACACTTTGGTCTCCACAACTTTTGTCATCCAGATCAATCAATAAAACCGGTGTTCTCATCTCTTTTTGCAAAGCCAAAGCCAGGTTCGCGGACAAAACACTTTTACCCACCCCTCCTTTACCACCGGAAACAGCAATTAAATGACATTTTGGATTCAACGACATATTTTTAATTAGGGCAGATCCCTACTCCTTCCCACCTTCTCATTTTTTTATTTAGGGCAGTTCCCTACTCCTTCCCACCTTCTCATATTTTTATTTAGGGCAGTTCCCTACTCCTTCTCCTCTTTTTTCTATGAAATTAACATTTGAAATTCTTTTTTTTAATTAGGTATAATTGTATTCTTTCAGGAAAACAGTTTGCCGGCTGAGGGTCCAAGGCCCTTGGCTTCCTACCTAAGAAAGACAAGGACCGTCCCGAGAGGCAAAGCCTCGTATAGAGGCAAAGCTGTTTTCCTGAAGCACACACATTTACTAATAAATCACTCTCCTCATAATAAGCTTCCCTAACTAAAAAATTACTGACTGGAGAGTTTAAATTTCTTTTTTATTCGGCTCACACCAGAACTAGCTGAAGTCTTAATAATAGGTGTTACAAAGACAATAAACTGGCTTTGAGAACGGGCAAACTTTTTGGAAGATAAAAAAGAAAGGAGAGGAGAGGTGCTACCTTGAGGAGGCTCTCTATTGTAGTCAGAAAAGGTTTTGTTGCTGATGACTCCGCCCAGTACGGCACTCAGGCCACTTTGAACATGAATACTCGTCGTTAAATTACGAGAGGTGGTAATAGGTTTTCCCCCAGAGGAACCAACTAAGTTACTGACTTGAAATGTCACATCGGAGAGCTGAATACTATCCCCTCTAGGCCCCACCACTTGAGGGGTGAGTCGCATTTCAATACCGGTGGAGGCCATCTCTATGGTTTGTTCTCCATTAGGCCCTGTAGAGCCTTGATAAGGAGTTTGTTTTTGAGAAGAAATCCTGGCTTGTTTTCCCTCCTCCGTAATCACATTGGCACTATGTAAAATACGGGCGAAGCCAAAAGACTTAGCCCAATTTAGCTTCGGTAAAAAATTATTAATCGTTCCAGAAATAATCCCCCCAACGGTTCCTAATCCAACAGAACCCGAGTGAAAAGAAAATTTGGTGCCATCTTCTATTTGTGGCGTCCATTGAAAGCGAAAACTATCCGCATAATCTTTATTTAACTCTACATAGTGCACCACCAGCTGGATCAGTTTACTCCGTCCATCTTGTTTTTTCTGCCGCACTTTTATATAGTTTAAGATAGGAATACGGCTCCATTCTTTAACCTTACTTTCACTGACCGCTCTATCCACAATATGATCAGGTAAGTAAAGCTTGGCCATCTCTTCCGCTCTATTTTTTTCATCTTCATCACTCACAAAGCCCTCTAAAATAAAAGTCATATTAGTCGCTCGCACAGTAATATTCGGGTCGTTAATCTCTTTTTCAATAAATTTAGCCACCTTATTTTGAGCCAGAGGACTTAAAGTGACAAGAGAAGTGGCCTTGCCTTTGTATTCTTGAACGACATCGTGGATCCGTCTCATATCCCTGGGAACTAAAATTTCTCCGTCTATAACCACTTTGTTGTTTAAAATTTTAACTTGAATCCCATCCACTGTTCTTAAAAGAGATTGAATTTCTGTGGCCGCCTGCTGCAGATCTGTTTTTCCCACCTTCAAGGCTAGCTTTCTCAATATACGACCCTTGGAGTCCTTAATATTTAAAGCACTCACCCCCACTCTTTTAGGGGTAAAGCGGATCATCCCGGTAGATATATTGTACTGTAAGCCCGTATAGCGTCTATAAGGCCCTTCAAATTTTAACTTTTTTCCTTTTAAATCTTTTGAAAGTTCATAATCGTACTGAATACCCACATAAAGAGGTAAAGACTCCACACTAAGGGTTTTGGCCTTTATAAAAAAAGAGAAAAAAATCAAAAGAAAGCAGATGGGTATAATATCCCTCCGGGTTTTGCTTCCCCTTCGGTATAAAAGTCCATATATATTTCTTTTTTTTACTCTCCTGGTTTTTTTCATTTTTTACCCCTTTTTCTATCGTCTTTTTAATTTAGGAATCCAGGAACTGTTACTCTTCCTGGAGGCGGGTTTACGCGCTGACCGGCCTAAAAGACTGTCTAAACTGGAAACCGGTAAATGCTGATTGATAGAATGATCGCTAGGATGTCTTAAAGAGAGAAATAAAGAACCGGGAGAGGTGGCTAGTACATAAACTAGATCTTGAATATCTCTTGGGTCCGCCTCCACAGTGATAGAATTAAAGTCGGTAGCCGCTCGGATATTACGAATAAAACTCCCTCCACTGACCTCTTCAAAAACCCGGGGGAGTTCGTTCACCACTTTAATACCGGTCGCCAAGATCACCACATCCTGCATAAGAGTTTTTATTTCCTTTTTTTGTCGCGCTCCATCTCTTACATCCAAGGCCACAACCACATCCACCCGATCTCCTGGCTTTAACAGTTTAGCCACCCCTCGGGTTTCATCAATAGGGATCGTCAAAGCCCGCTTGGTTGGGGAAACTTGAAGAGAAAGACCGGTAGTAGGACCGGGGCGGGTGATTTTAGTTCTTAAGACCTGCTCCCCTTTACTTAAAGGGGCCAAAGCCACTAAACCTATCGCTTCCTCCATAGTTAAAATCGCTTCCGGTTGCACAAAACTGCTTGGATACTCCTTTAGCTGCACCATAGAATCATCTACCGTTTCCATCTCCCCAATATCTCTTACCGCTGTTACAACAGAAGTCATAGCTCCGAATTTTTTAGCTATTTGATCACTTTTTTCCTGGGTATAACTGTAAAGTAACATCACTGCAAAAATAGCCGCTCCTATACTGAGCCATAAAGTCAGAGTCTCATTTTTATTCATTATCACATCTCCTTTTTAAACCGTTTCGGAAAGATAGAGAGTTCAGATTAAATATTTTCGATCAAGATGGGAGAAAAGGGGGGATTATTTTTGGAAATTCCTAAAAATTCTAGCTCGTCTTTAGTCCAGAAACTTTATTCTCCACACTTTTCATCCAGACAGATACCGTAACCCACCATAACCCAGGCAGGACCTACTTTTTTATTTTCATTTTTAGTCTCTATAAGATCGCCAATATTCGTATGCTCTGGATCGGCTAAAAAATGACTCCGATCGCCGCTTACATATTGCCCTTTCCTAAAGTCCACCCGACGCAAAGTCGCTGTGGCTTTGTTAAGCCCTGAAGGATAATCTTCAGAACCAATAAAGGAAAACCTTCTTCCTATACCTGTTACACTTCCTCCACTATCATCTTTTCTAAAAAAAATCGACGAGGTCGTATCAGATACACGCGGGTAATCAGCCCTTCCAAAATCCCTTAAATAGGAAAGATCGGAACGATGGTTAAAAGAAAAAAAGGTATAATTTCTAGCAGCAATGGAGTTTAAGACCGCCGTATGCACAATACCCCAGGAACCTAAGGTAGCTCCCATTAAAACAAACATCACCCATATAAGAGGAAGGACCTCTATCATAGCCATCCCCCTTTTTCCTCGAAACGGATGGTAAAGACGATACTTTTGCTCTTTTTCCCTCATTTTTCTTCCTCCTCTTTACTTAAGCCTGTTCGGTAGAGAATTTGTAAAATTCAGCCTCCGCTCCCCCTGCTCCTCCCCCAGAAAAAGCTTACAGAAATCATAAAAAACCAAATCAGCCTATACCGAACCGGTCATAGAAAAAATCAACAACGATTATCACCAAAATCTTCTTGATATCTGTTGGCCGGGTCCGGATTGGCAGGGAAAGTACCTCCTGTGCTGATATGTTTATTAATTATAAACTCCCATCGTTTTTCAATAAATTCCTCACACTCCACTTTTGTAGGCTCTCTTCCCAAGTAAGACCCAACCACTGTTTCAAAAAAAGCGGCATCTTCTTCTGTGCTTCCCCAGAGGGTGTCCACCTCCAATACTTTCGGTATAAACTTGGTCCAAACTCCATAAAAAAGATAAGGTTTTCCAGAAGCACGGGAAAAACCGCTGTTTAAACCCAAACCATCTCCCTCTCTTAAATCCCCTCCCGTCTCTTCAATTTCAAAAAGTTTATTAGCCCCTGTAAAAAATTTGCTTAAATGCTGATTGTCTTTCACTAAAGAATGATACTTTTTACGAGCAGACTTCTGTTGAAGACCTTTGTCTCCATCACCTAAAAAAAGCTTCCGACTAGAAGCGTAAGTGATATACTGTGTGATCTCACTCACCGCTAAAGTCAAAGTCATAACGGAAAAAAGCATAACGAAACTTAAAAAAAGAATAAAGCCCAGCAAGAACTGAACAGTAAGGCTACCTCTACAGGAAAGATAAAAAAAATTTTTATCGTTTTGTCTTTTCAATACCTGCCTCCAAGAACACAGCCATTACGGATCTACCCCCTCAGTAGTGAACATTCTTTTCCAATGGTTAGGGTGCTTGCTTTTCGCCGCAGCCCTTTTTTGCCAACTTCCTGATTCTATCATCCCTCCAATGGTTTTCCAGGGATTGGAAATAAAATTATAAAAAGGCTTTTGTAATTTAAACTGATCCAAAACAAGATAACTTGCCCCTACCATAGCCACTAAGAGCAAGACCAACTCCACAGTGATTTGCCCTTTTGGTTTTTTTAGATCCATACAGTTAGTGGCCTGCTCCCGGCGATTCTTGTTTTCTCCAACGGGAAGAAAGTCTCTGAAGGTCTGCCCTTTTTGATCTGATCGGTAGGGTAAAAAAAAATCACTTCTTTTTTTGTTCATATTTTATTTCTCCTGCCACTTATTTCAAAAAAAACCTGTCTTTTCATGGTTTTGATGAACCGACAAACTTTATCTCTCCCACCCCTGATTTCAAAAAAACTTTAAATAATTAAAAATAAAAGGCACTTAACCAACCCAAAAACAAACTGATGGAAAAGGGAAAGGTATTAAGCGTATCGGAAGAAGGCTTTTTTAATTTAAGTAAAGAAAGAAAATTGACATACATTAAGCCCATTTTTTTATCTAAAATCACTTTTATCAAACCTAAAATAGCTCCCCAAAAAAAAGCACATATAAGGCTTACAACCAAAGTCCTAGGGGAAAGAACCAAACTTAATACCGCATAAAGCTTCATATCCCCTCCCCCGATCACTTTTAATAAAACCAAGGGGACGCTTATTCCCAAAGCCACCAACAATCTTGCCAGAGCGGGAAAAAGACCCGAAGCTCCCTGAAAAAGCAAAACGGAAATAAGGGCTACTCCCAATAAGACCAAAATAAGAACATTATGGATTTTTTGAGAGCGAAGATCATCCACCACAGCGGAAAGCAAAATAAAGGCCGGTAAAATAATATTAAAAAACATCCTTTTATTTTATACCGAAAAGGTCCAGAAAAAAAGGGGAGGGTTCTTTATCAGGGGATAAATTAAGAGTCAAAGGGCTTCAAACATGCGGTTTGCCACAAATTTGTCATTCCCGTGCAAACGGGAATCCAGTACATGTGTCCTTCAGGAAAACAGCTTTGCCTCTATACGAGGCTTTGCCTCTATACGAAGCTTTGCCTCTATACGAGGCTTTGCCTCTCGGGACGGTCCTTGTCTTTCTTAGGTAGAAAGCCAAGGCCCTTGGACCCTCTGCCGGCAAACTGTTTTCCTGAAAGAGTGCAATTATATGAAAAGACAAATTGTTGCCTCCTTGTACAATGAAAAACGGAAATCCATTTTGTCAGCGAATTAGTGAACATTTACAATCCCGCGAAGCTTGTCCCCGTGGAAACGGGGAGCGGGAATCTCATTGCTCTTGTTCTTCAATCAAAGAATAAATTCAAGGAGATTGCCAACGAACCGGCTTGTCAGGATGAGACCAAAAGCCCACACCGGTAGCTACATGTTTTTCCACACGCGCGGAAAGCAAAGGTAGGTTATTATGAAAAGTATTTACCAGGCCATGCTGAGGGTGCATAAAAAGGCCCAAAATCAACATCGCATATACAGCTAGTAATAACACAAGTTCTGCTGTCATGTTTTTTCCTTAATAAATTTCCTATAAATGCCTTACCGATAACAAAAAAACTTTTTTTATATTAATCTTTGGTAAAGCTGCTGATGTCCCCGGCCAAACTTGTTAATTTATCACCAAGTATCGTCCTTATTCGATCTTTAAAAAGAAGACCCAGTCCCACAATAGCCACTAAGATCAAAACATATTCCGCTGTGCCCTGACCAGATTCGTCTTTCCATAGTTTAAGCAGAGTTGATTTTATTTTTTTCATCTCCATACCTCCTTGAATGTATTTATTTTTATCGGAAAAACAAAAGATAAACTTTAAAATGTTTTTAAAAAAACCAAGAAGTCTGAAATTTTTGGGCTTTTTCCTTCTTTTTTCCTAACCCGTTTTGTATGCGCTCTTTACCTGGACGGGTTTATTGTACCGATCGGGCTTGAAAATTCCGGATTTAAAGGCTTAGCTGCTTGAAAAAATAACCGAAGAGTTAAATAAGAGCCTTTTAGAAAAAAGGGAGAAAAAATGTCTTTAAAAAATCCAAAAAAAAAAACCGGACAGAAGGGAAGGAAAAAAGACAAAGGGCAAGCGATTATAGAATATGTCCTTATTTTAACTGTTATTGTCGTTGTCATGGGAGGAATGCTCCTAAAGTTTAATAAAGGTGTTGAAAAATGGGCTAAATCTATATTAGGAAACCAGGGCTATATTGCCTGTCTTATGCAAACAGGCACTTTACCCGGAAAAGCTCATAATTCTTGTTTTATCCAGGATTTTAATGTCCATTTTTCTTCCTCCACAGGAGGAGCTTCTTCGGGAAGCTCTTCGGGAAGCTCCTCGGGAAGCTCCTCGGGAAGCTCCTCAGGAAGCTCTTCCAGCACCAGCTCAGACACCCCCATAGGGGGAGGGGGAGATATAAGCCACTCTGATCAGAATAAGCCTACTCCCACCACGGAAGAGATAGGAGGTTCTTCTTCTGAGGACAATAATTTATCCGTAAAAAACGGTTCTTCTTCCAAAAGAGGAACTAAAGAACATAATCCATCCGGACAGATGATCGCTCTAAATTCCCATCCAGGGTCCGAATGGGAGGACCTTCCAGAAGGAGAGGGGGGCGCAGGGAAAAAGGGCTCCAGCAAAACCAAAAGAAAAAAACAAGACATGGGTTTTAGAGAAAATATGTCCTTTTCTCAAGGAAAACCCGGCTATACCGGTAAAAGATTTAGAGCCGTAAAGTCCTATGGTTATATGTTGACGGATGAAAAAGAACAAAAAAAAAGAAACACCCCTATCGCCGTAGGGAATACAGAGATAAAGAAAAAAAATCTAGGTGGAAAAGAAAAAACCAACTACATGAAAATACAAAAGAAGACGAAAACAAAAGAGGAAGGTCCCAAAATTGGAAAATGGAGCTTTGGAAATCTATTTCGTCTTTTCCTTATCATTTGTATTCTTGTTGCCGTAGCTTTGATTATTGGAAGCCAGGCCACTCAGGTCAGAAAATCCATGAAATAAGACCCAAAGGGTCTTATTTTTCTGTAACTTTACGGGCCTCTCCCTCCACGGGTAGCCAAAACTTTACACCCAATGGGGTGTTTTTTTTTCGTCACTTTACGGGCCTTTCCTCACTCGCATCTCAAAAAAGAGGACGAGGGCTCAAAGGTGTTTTTTTCGTGGCTTTCCATCCCCTTTTTGTTATACCGATCTTATTTGCTCCCACCCTCTTTTTTGAAGGAAAAAGATGAAAATAGCTCTAGCTCAGATCAACTCTTTTACAGGAAATATCTTATTTAACGAAAGAAAAATTCAAAACTACATTAAAAAAGCCCAACAAAAAAAAGCCCAGCTTATTATCTTTCCTGAAATGGTTTTAAATGGTTATTCTCCTTTAGATTTACTAAAAAGAAAATTTTTTTTACACCAAATCCAACAATCCCTTAAAAAAATTCATAAAAGCCTGCCGGAAGATATAGCGGTTTTAATGAGTGCCGCAGGCCCAGGGGATCCTCCCCATATCTCCGCTTTTCTGTTGGAAAAAAATAAAAATCAGAAAATTTTTTCAAAAAAAATTCTGGCTAATTATGATGTTTTTGAGGAAGAAAGGCATTTTAAAAAAGGCCCTCCCCAGGATAATTTTTTTATTCTACAAAATAAAAAAAGAGAAAGCCTATATAGCCCCTCTCTCTTGGTTTCCTGGGAAAAAAAGAAACAACTAGAAAATTTAAACCGAACGGGTATAATACAAATTCTGATCTGTGAAGAGACCTGGCATAAACCCTATTTACAGCATTCCAAAAAACCATCTCTTATTATTAGCCTCAATGCTTCTCCTTTTAGCCTAAAAAAAGATCAAAATCGCATAAAAGTGGCTAGGGCCTGGGTGAAAAAATACGGCTGTCCTTTTCTTTATCTTAACTCCGTAGGAGGACAAGAAGAGCTTCTTTTTGATGGGGGAAGTTTTATTTTAGACTCCCGTGGAAAACAAATTCACCAAAGCCCTTTTTTCCAGGAAGATCTGTCCTTTTTTTCTTTTCCCATTAAAAAAAAACCGGCCGTTCCTTTTAAACAAAAAAAATCTTTTTCAAAACAAGAGCAAATCACACAAGCTCTCACTTTTGGATTAAAAGAATTTATTCAAAAAAATCATTTTCAGCAAGTGCACCTAGGTCTTAGTGGCGGAGTTGACTCGGCTTTAACAGCCGCTTTAGCCTGTAAAGCTTTAGGAGAAAAAAAGGTGAAGCTTTTTTTTCTGCCTGGTCCCTTCACCGCTCCGCTATCTAAAAAATGCGCGAGGGTTTTAGCTCATAAATTAAAGTGTTCTCTCGCTATTCAGTCTATTGAAGAGATGTATCTTTCTTTTTTAAAAAATTCTTATAAAAAAAATTTAGATGTGACAAAACAAAATATTCAAGCTCGCCTAAGAAATATAAAGCTCATGGCTTATGCTAACAATCACCCAGAAAGCCTCCTCCTTGGTACCGCCAATAAAAGTGAGCTAGCTTTAGGTTACGGCACCTTATACGGCGATCTCGCAGGAGGGCTTTTACCTATTGGAGATCTGTTTAAAACCGAGGTTTATCAGCTTGCTCGACACTTAAAAATTCCCTCTTCTATTCTGAAAAGGGAAGCGAGTGCTGAACTCACAGAAAACCAAAAAGATGCAGACGACCTGCCCCCTTATAAAAAATTGGACCCGGTTTTACGAAAGCTCATAGAACAAGAAAAAGATCCTGAAAATCCCTTTGAAAAACAAATACTCCAGTGGATCATAAAAACCGAGTTTAAAAGAAGACAAGCCCCCCCTCTTTTAAAAATCAAATCCCGGGCTTTTGATAGAGGGTGGAGACTTCCCCTTTCTATAAAATATCCGATTTTATGACCGAACCGGCCTAGAAAAAAAGGAGACCCTTTGTTATTCAAATAAAGAAAGTTGATGGGCTTTTAGGGCCGGAAAGCGAAGTTCTTTTTTACCTGTAATTTGATTTAATTTATTAAAGTCAAAATATCCGTTCTCTATGGGTTTTATTCTATTTAAGATAACATTAAACACCTGGCCACAAGACCAGGCATCCTGTTCCGCTCTATGAAAGTGAGAGGCAGGAATTTTTAAATATTCCACTATAGTGGAAAGTTTATAATTACTAAGCCCTGGAAAAATTTTCTTGGAAAGAAGGTAAGTATCAAAAAGCGGGCCACGGGGGCCGGTACAATAACATTTTTCCAAAGCCGCACAAAGAAACTGAAAATCAAAGATAGCGTTATGAGCTACCAGCATATATTCCGCACAAAAATCAGAAAAGTTTTTTACTACATCGCCCATGTCCGGTTGATCTTTTAACATCTCATCAGTAATGCCGTTGACACGAGAAGCCTCCTCCGGCATAGCTATACCCGGATTAATTAAAGTGGAAAAACGGTCTTCCACTTTTCCGTTGGCAAATCGAACCGCCGCTAATTCAACAATGCGATCCGTGTAAGACAAAGTACCTGTGGTTTCCACATCTAAAGCTACAAAATCCATTATCACCTTCTTAAAAAAACTCCAAAAATTTCTATACCGAACTGGTTCTATTTTAAATCATATCCTCATCCTGAGAAAACAGTTTTTCTTTTTTTCCTCCCGTGCCAAAAAGGCCCAGGTTTTTTCCATTATAAAAAATATAAATTAAATCGGAGTCTTTGGTTTGTATAAACACACTCTCTTCTCCTTTGAGAACTTCAAACTGATCTTCCTTTAAAGACACCTTTTGTGTTGCTTGACCATCCACTTGATAAGATACGGTAACCTCGCTTATGGCTTTGACAATAATCTCCACAGAAAAAGGAGAAGGAGAGGGAGAGGGAGAAGGACGGGGAGAAGGACGGGGAGAGGGACGAGAAAGAACCGGCGGTTTTATTTCTTTTTCTTTTTTTTTCTCTAAATCCCTGTCTTCTATAGCTTCTTTCTCCTCTTCCGCATCCGAGGTCTTTATATCCGGTATCCTATCTTCCTCGGGAGCTAAAACCTCCTGATCTGGAAGAACTAATGTTCCGCTCATAGACTCTTTTTTGTAGGACTTAATCATATTGGTAAAAACTAAAATACTCCCTAAAATAAATAAAATAAAAATAGCTAAAATCACCGGGGTTAAGTGCAGGTCTCTTTCTACTAGACGCTCCGCCGGAGAAAAAGAGCCAGGAAGACCAGATACAGAAGGGTTTTCTCCCGAGGGAGCTAAACTTTCTAATTCTTTTTCTATTTCCTTTTCACTCATTCCCAAGGCTCTCGCATAAGCTATAATAAAGCCCCTTAAGTAAGTGTAAATAGGGAGCTGATCCACTTGCGCGCTTTCAATAGCTTGCAAAGTCAGCACATTAATTTTTGTCCACTCCGATATTTTTTTAAGAGAAAGTCCCTGGTCCTCTCTTTTTTCTTTTAATATTTGTCCTAAATTCAACAGATTTTGACTGGAGTACATACGACGGGCCTTCCTTGGATTTTTATATTTTTTTTAACTTTCCTCCCCTTTTAGCGGGAGAGGGAGAAAGGGTTAAATTCCATAACTTTTGATATTTTTTAGCTTCCTCCTTATACGCACTATCCTGGGCCTTATTTAAAAAAACTTTCAAATTAAGTAAAGCTTTTTGCCTTTGATCTGTTTTATCATAAGCCAAAGCGGCAAAAAAATAAGAATCCACAGAAGGGGAAGAACAGGAAGAAAAATTTTTTTCACACCATTTTTTAGAAGGTTCTAAAATCGTTAAGGCCTTTTGGAATTGGCCCAGAAAATATAAGCTTTTAGCATGATATAAAGCGGTATGACAGTCCTCTCCTTTAACCGCCCTGGCCACATGGAAATGCTTTTCCGCTTCAAAGTACTTTTTTCTTTTATAAAACGCCACACCTAAATGGGTGTGTATATTCTCCGGGTATCTATAGGTGAGATCTTCTTTAGCTTTTTTCAGCTCTGCCATTCCTTTCTGCCATTTGTTCACCTCTACTAAACTCCGCCCTAAATGTATTCGAGCCGAGGTAAAGTCAGGATTAAGCCGCAAAGCTTTTTTTAAATACTGGATGGTTTTTTCATATTTTTTAAACTGAAAATAAAGAAGAGCAATAGAATGATAAAAGAGCGGTTCTTTTGATTTTAATTCAATAGCTTTTCGCAACTCTGTTAAAGCCGCCGGGTATTGACACTTTTTCATTAAAGAAAGAGCCAGCTGATGGTGAAGCTCCGCCTTCTTTACCTGTTTTTCCGTGGAAACACAGGAAATGAGAAATAAACAAAATAGAAGAGATAAAAAAAACAAGCTCTTCATAAGCCTTCTTCCAAAAGAAAACTTCTTCCCAATAGTGAATGAAGTTCGAAGTTCGCCAACTTTTGCCCGGTTAAGACCCCGTTATATTTACATAGAAAATCATTTTTCATTACTTCCATTCCGTTTCCTTAAAAAAAAGAGCTAATTCCCGCTCCGCATTTGACAAAGAATCACTCCCGTGGATGGAGTTTCTTTCTATGCTTTCCCCATACAGAGCACGGATCGTGCCCGGGCGGGCTTGAGCGGGATCTGTATGCCCCATAATTTCCCGTACTCTTTCCACCGCTTTTTCCCCTTTTAGGGCCATTACAAAAACCGGCCCGGACAACATAAAATTAACAAGGGATTTAAAAAAAACCTTAGATTTATGATCCTGATAAAAAGTTTCGCAAAGAGAGGGAGTCATACTGGTGAGCCTTCCCGCTTGTAACTTTAATCCCTCTGATTCTAGTTTTTGAATAATCGCTCCCACTAAATTCCGAACCGTAGCATCTGGCTTTATCATGGAAAAAGTTATATCCATTGCATCACCTCTTTCTGGTACCCTACGGGTATATCTTGCTTTTCCGTCACTCTTCGGTTCTTTCCCCCAGGGCAGTTAAGCCTCTCCTTATGGAGTTTTCAAACAAGATTGATATACATAAAAAGGAAGAAGAACTCAAGCGACAGCTTTATACTCATTTTGATAAACTGTTTTTAAGTGTCATACCAATTTCCGCGGGAGACTGAGCAATAAAAACCCCCGCCGATTGAAGGGCCTTAAGTTTTCCCGTAGCAGTTCCTTTTCCTCCGCTGATAATAGCTCCCGCATGTCCCATGCGTTTTCCCTCTGGAGCGGAACAACCAGCTATAAAAGCGGTTACCGGTTTTTTAAACTCTTTTTTTATATACTCTGCTGCCTGCTCCTCCGCCTCTCCCCCTATTTCCCCAATAATAACAACGGCGGAAGTTTCTTCATCCTGATTAAAAAGCTCCAACAGATCCACAAAGTCCGTTCCAGGGATGGAATCCCCTCCTATTCCCACACAAGTGCTTTGCCCCAAGCCTAAAGAGCTTAATTGCCACACAGCTTCATAAGTTAAAGTGCCTGATCTGGACAAAACACCTATAGGCCCTGTTTTATGAATATAGGCTGGCATAATTCCCACTTTACACTGTCCAGGAGTGATAACTCCAGGGCAGTTAGGACCAATTAAACGTGTTTTCTTTCCTTTCATAAATTGCTTTACGCGCAACATATCATAAACAGGGATTCCTTCTGTAATGCAAACAACTAAATCCAATTCCGCAGAAACAGCTTCTATAATAGCCCCCATAGCAAAAGCCGGTGGGACATAAATAACAGAAGCATTAGCCCCTGTTTTTTCTTTTGCTTCCACCACCGTATCAAAAACCGGCAAATCCAAATGATGGGTTCCCCCTTTTCCAGGGGTCACCCCTCCTTTTAAGAAAGAACCGTACTCCAAAGCTTTTTCAGAGTGAAAAGTACCCTGTTTTCCCGTAAAGCCCTGACAAATCAGTTTTGTGTGTTTATCAATTAAAATGCTCATTTTGGTATAGTGGCTCCAGAAAAAATAATTCAAGCATAAACCATAGAAACGACTTTTTCTGCCGCTTCTTCTAAATTATTGGCAAAGTTCAAATCCAAGCCGGAGTTATTTAATATTTGACGAGCTTTATCGGCATGAGTGCCTTCTAACCTCACCACCACCGGGATTTGAATATTCAGCAACTTAATAGCCTTAACCAAGCCTTCAGCTATTAAATCACATTTTACAATACCACCAAAAATATTAACTAAAATCCCCTTCACATCGGGGTCTTCTTTTAAAATTTGGAAAGCCACATCTATTTTTTTACTATCCACCCCTCCTCCTACATCTAAAAAGTTAGCTGGTTCTCCTTTTTTTAGTTTTACTATATCCATAGTGGCCATCGCTAAACCCGCTCCATTTACTAAACAACCTATGTGACCAGACAACTTAACAAAAGACAGCCCATAAGCTTGCGCTTTTTGCTCCTCCACCGGTAATTCCTTTAAGTCCATGAGGGATTTCATTTCCTCCTGCCTAAATAAAGCATTATCGTCTATGCTCATCTTTGCATCCAGGGCCACCAGTTCTCCCTGGGCGGTTTGAACTAAAGGATTTATCTCGATTAAAGTGCTTTCCTTTTCCAACAGGAGCTTATAAAGGGAACTAAGAAAAAAGTGTAATTTTTGAAAAAAAGAAAGAGGCAGATTAAAATTTTTCAAAACCGCCATGACATGAAAGGGCAAAAGCCCGCAAAGAGGGTCCAGTTTTATTTTTAAAATTTTTTGTGGATTTTTTTCAGCCACCTCTTCAATAGAAACACCTCCTTCTACACTGGCTACTAAACTCACTTTTTGAGAGCCTCTATCTAAAAGCAAAGCTAAGTAAAACTCCTTTTCAATTTTACAAGCCGCCTCCACTAAAACCTGGTGAATGATTTTTCCTTCTTTTCCTGTCTGAGCGGTGACCAGTTTTTGACCCAGCATCCGGGCAGTGATCTGCTGCACTTCTTCCGGCGTACTGGCTTTCTTTATACCTCCCGCTAAGCCCCTTCCCCCGGCATGAACTTGCGCCTTAATTACCCAGGCCGGAGCCTTTATGGATTTAGCAGCCTGAAAAGCCTGCTCGGGAGAATCCACCACTTGAGAATCCAGCACCTTTATATCAGACTGCTGAAACAAAGCTTTAGCTTGATATTCATGAATTTCCATCGCTTTTTTCCATTCTAATAAATGTAGCTATCAACATATCCTTCTTATGAATCATCCAGAACACGTATCTGTTGTACTTGTTTTTCCACAGCTAAAACAGAATTTTGAAATTGGGCCTTCTCCTCCACACTCATAGAAAATTCCATGATCTTTTCCACGCCTTTTGCTCCTAAACAACACAGCACCCCCATAAATAAATCTTTCACCCCATACTCCCCTTTTAACAAAGTGGAACAGGGAAGGATTCTTTTTTGATCTTTTAAGATGGCCTCCACCATTTCCACCACACTCAAAGCCGGTGCATAATAAGCTGAAGAGGTTTTAAGTAAAGACACTATTTCCGCCCCCCCTTTTTTAGCCCTCTCCACTAAAGAACTAATACGCTCTTCAGATAAAAGCTCGGAAAGGGGAATACCGCCTACATGACAAAGACGAGGAAGGAGTACCATTGTATCTCCATGTCCCCCCAACACAAAAGCCTGCACATCTTTAACACTTACATTCAACTCCTGAGCCACAAAGGTTTTAAACCGAGCACTGTCTAAAACTCCAGCCATACCTATGACACGATTAGAAGGAAAAGCCAAAGTCTTCCAGGCCACATAAGTCATAACATCTAAAGGATTTGTAACCACAATCACATAAGACTGAGGAGCTTGTTTCTTTATCTGTTCACAGGCCTGGACGACTATTTTCGCATTTATATTTTGGAGCTCATCCCGGCTCATTCCAGGTCTTCGTGCCTGACCGGCTGTAATAACCACTATATCGGAATCTTGAATATCTCTATAGTCCCCGGTGCCATTTATCTGAATACTCGCGCTCGTTAAAGCACTAGATTGCAATAAATCTAAAGCTCGGCCCTGCACCCTATCCTCTTCAATATCCAATAAAACCATATCCCCTATATCTCTATTTAATAGCCCTTGTGCACAGGTAGATCCAACAAAACCTCCCCCTATAATGGAAATTTTTGACCGGCTCATTTCAACTCTCCTCAAATTCAGGATATACCTAAAACAAATGAATTATTTATCCCCTGCGGGTCTGATCCCCGTTTCCACGGGGACAAGCTTTTCCGTCACTTTTTGGTTCTTTTCTCTGAACAGCCAAACCTCTCTATCCGTAACTTCCAAACTCCAACCGTATAATATAAAAAAATTATAACACTTTGTATAAAAAATAAAGGACCTGGATTAAAAACACAGATCTCCCGAAGAGTTAAAACTCCTCAGGAGATCTTAAAAAACAACTTCTCACTAGTGAAAATAAATTTTCTTAGCTGCCGTATCTCTTATCTTTTTTTTCTGGCTACTCTCTTCTTTGCTTTCTTTTTTACCTTTTTCTTTGCTTTCTTCTTAACTACTCTCTTCTTTGCTTTCTTTTTTACCTTTTTCTTTGCTTTCTTCTTAACTACTCTCTTCTTTGCTTTCTTTTTTACCTTTTTCTTTGCTTTCTTCTTAACTACTCTCTTCTTTGCTTTCTTTCTTTTTTTCTCAGCCATTGCTCCTCCTCATGTTGAATGCTGATGTTTACGATGAAAAAATTTCATCCTCTTCTTTAAAGAGTGTCACTCCACTTTTTTCTCCAGTCAAATAAAAAAATGTCCTCCATTTTGCATGTCACAATTTTTATCATGCTTAATTGGAAATCTTTGCTTTTATTTTGCCACATTCTTATTTGCCTTAAATTTTTAAGAGCCTTTTTTTATAAAAGCCAGCTCCTCCCTTTTTTATCTCCAATGGTCTGGAAAATCTGGTTCTCATGCGGCATTTTACTTGTTTTTCTTATATCTCAAATGCCCATCTCTTTTTTAATGGGGAAAATTCTTCTTTTATACACCCCCTTTTTTGTTTCTTTTTTTCTGCAATCCACCTTGATTTTTATCTGGCAACAACAATGTTATGTGCAATTTGAGTTTTTCCTCAATGCCCTTATCGCTCAAATTAAAATCGGAGTTGGGTTTCGACCCGCTTTTAAACAGGCGGCCTATACTTTACCTCAAAGGCATTTTCAAAATTATTTCATAGAGATATTAGATGCTATGACATTTTCAAACACACATAGAAAGCTCTTTCTCTCTCCTGCTCTACAACAAATGATAGAAGAATTAAAAAGAGCTAACTCCTCCTCCCAGTGTCTGGAACATTTAAAGAACCTGCGTCATCATATCCACACTCGATCTATCTTCCAGAAAAAAGTGCAATCTGCTCTGCTACAGATCCGCATTCAATCTTTTGTTTTGCTTATCCTCTATTCCGGTCTGTTTATATTCATCTTAAATAAAACCGGCTGGAAATATATAAAAATTCTCCTCCTTTCTTTATGTTTGTTCTGCATTGGTTTGCTTGTTTTATCTCAACTGGGGAAAAAAATAAAATGGACTATTTAGCCCCTCCTTTGAATGCTGTGCTTCAAATTCAGCTGAAAATTAAAAGTGGCCTCTCTGTTCGATCTGCCATCCAATCTTATGTAAAGGACTTTCCTTTTTGTCCTTTGGCGATACAAATAAACCTTTGGCTGTTTTATTTGGAAACAGGAAAATCAGATAAGTTTATGGCTTTCACAAAAAAAAGTTATAGAAAAATCTTAGTTGATATTCTCCACCGAGGTCTTAAAGGGGAACCTATACTGAGTATCCTACAAGAGTTTGAAACAGAGTTAAAAAGAGTTGCCTTACAGGATTTAGAGCAACAAACTCAAAAACTCCCTTTTTTTTCTTTGATTCCGATTTTTTTATTTCAAGTGCCCGCTTTTTTTCTCCTCTTATTAGCCCCTTTGTTAAAAGAGCTGCAAGAACACCTGCATTTTTAAAATGGCCCGTTTCTTGCAAGAACTGTCCTCCCGGGAGGTTTTATTGAGCTATCTAAAAAGATGGATGTGCTTTATCGGCTTTGTTTTTACTCCGTTTTTCACCTCCTCCCAGGAACAATGGATGAAGGTCCGTGATTTAAAGGAGTTTGAACTGATTATAAAAAAACAAGAAAGACAAAAAGAACTTAAAATCTTATGTTTTTTACAATTAGAAAAGAAAATAGTTCCCTATTTTTGTTATGAATGGCTGAAATATAAAAAACCAGAACAGGGAGCAGCCTTCTTATCTTATTTAAATGAAAAGTGCCAGGAATTTTCCACATCTTTAAAAAAACCCCATAAAATAAAAGAGATATTACAAAAAAACCACCACTTAAACTCTTTTTGCTATAAAACCCTATATAAGCAAAAAAAACGAATAGAATATCAATTAAGAGATCAGGCTCCCTCCCGTATATTCCAATGGTATTTTACAGAGGAAGAGTTTTGACTTTTTTCCTATTTTATTTAAAAACAAGTCATGCCTCATCACCTTGCCTCCTCTGTTCACATTTATGAAGTTCAAGAGATTTTAGGAGAAAGTCATACCAGCTTGGTTTACCTAGCTCAACGGCTTGATAAAGATCTGAAAATCAGACAACTTTTAGTTATTAAACAATTTAAACAAAAAAACAGCCCCTTTTTAACTTTACAACTAGAATCCTTACTCAGAACCAGACATAGCTCTCATTTAGTAAAGGTGCTTTCTTTTGAAAAATTTAGGTCCTACCCGGCTCTGATCTTAGAATATATTTCCAGTATTAATTTAAAACAATTAATGAAAAAGACGGCTTTCAGCCAAAATGAAATCAGGGGTCTTTGTGCTCAGATTTTAACCGGTTTAGAAGAATTAAAAAAAAATGATCTGGCTCATGGAGATTTAAGCCCCTCTAATATTTTAATAGACACAAAAGGACAGGTATATCTCACAGACTACGGCCTGGCTAATTATCAAAATACCGACTGCTACGGCACAAAACCCTTTATAGCCCCTGAAATTTATAAAGGAGGCGGGGGAAAGGTGTGTTTTCAATCGGATCTTTTTTCTTTAGGTGTTTTGGAAAAAGTTTTAAACGGACATTTTACCGAAGAGGAGCTAGCTTCTATGGAAAGTAAGGATTTTATCCATAAAGAAGACCCCTTACTCGACCCCCATCCTCAAAACAGGAATATACCGAACCGGTATAGAAACGGTTCACCCCTCCTTTTGTCTTCCCCTCATAAGGAGCTTACAAAGACCCCCAAAGACAAACTAGATCAGTATAAAAAAACTTTTTCCTCTGCTTCCCCCTACCGCTGTTCTTCCTTAGGTAATAAAGTGCAGCAAATTTTATTTATAAAAAATCATTTTAGCCGAAACGATCTTTCGCCTTTTGACCCTCGCTTGAGTGAGCTTAAGCTTTTTCGTCGTTTCTTTTCTTTCCCAGGAAAAAGAGGGAGGGATATAAAGGTCACCCTTTTTTCTCTACCTATTCGATATGTTTTTTCTCGTATAAAAAAATACACTCTCCCTTATTATCGCCCTTTTCCTATAGGAATCCTCTTTTTTCTACTGTTATTCACAAGCAATCCTTTTATTTCCTACGGAAAATACATCCCTCCTAAAGAACCAGCTACAGTGCTTGTCCGCACCCAAAAATGGGTGCATATACAGCTCGCTGGATTTGAAGGATATACTCCGATCACTATTTCTCTTAAAAAAGAGGGAACTTATAAGTTAAAATGGAGAAAACAAAATAAAAATGGCTTAAAGTATATTTATTTAAAACCGGGACAAAAAATTTTCTTAAGAGATCAGGATTTTCTCTAAAAATCTTGATCTTTGACTGAATCGGTAGAGAAAAAAAGAGGGGCCTTCAGATCCTCTCCCTTCCCGTGGGAAAAAGTTTCCCGTGGGAAAAAACAAAGGAAGGACCGGGACGGGCATCATTACACATAGAACCTTTTGCCTTTAAGGAAAAAACAGCCGTGGCCTTTGAGCAAATAAAAGCTTTACTTTTTGGACTGATTCAGGGATTTTCTGAGTTTTTACCTATTTCCAGCTCTGGGCATTTAGTTTTATTTCGTCAATTTTTCGATATAGAAGGTTTTAATTTATTATTCATTTTGGTTTTACATCTGGGAACCCTGACCGCTATTCTCAGTTATTATAGAAAAGACCTATTAAACATCGTGCAGCATTTTTTTTTCAAACCTTTTTCTTTTTCAGGACCAGGAAGAGTAATTCCTCTTCTTATTTGGGCCACCGTACCGGGAATAATAGGGGCCTTTTTACTTACTTCCTTAGTAAAAAAAAGCTTACTTTATCCGACTTGGACGGGCTGGGGTTTTATTCTGACAGCCACCTGTCTTTTTTTTACCAGTAAGAAATTAAAAAAAAAGAAGCTCCATTCGGATTCCACCGCTTTATTCAAGCCTATTGAAAACTGGGATCAATTTTCTTTCTCCAAAGCCTTTTTAGTGGGTTTAGCTCAGACATGCGCCTTTTTTCCTGGTATGAGTCGCTCGGGTTGGACTATTGCCGCGGCTTTATTTTTGGGATGCTCTCAACAGCAAGCAGCCTGTTTTAGTTTCTTATTAGCCATCCCCGCTATTTTAGGTGGAACTTTATTTGAGTTTTTTAACAGGTCTTTACCGGATAGTGTTTCTTTTTTTACTTTATCCCTGGCTTTTCTTAGTTCCTGGTTTTTTGGATACATTGCCCTTAAATGGCTTATCCGTTCCTTACAAAAGGGCCTCTTTCCTTTGTTTTCTTTTTATCTTTGGCCTTTAGGAATTTTTATTATCTGCAAGCAGGCTTTCTTTTAAAAAAGAACAGTAATTTGATTTTTATAATGATTGTGTTTGAAAGTCACATAAAAACCCTACTCGATAGGTACAGAAGAAATAGGCTAGACCAAAAAAGAAAAACCTACTATAAGGATAAACAGAGAAGGCGGAGGGCGAAAATAAGTCCATGTAAAATTTATTCTCGCGAAACTTGTCCCCACCAGAAGTAAAGAGCGAGGACAAAACAGGGCGGGTATAACATGAAAATAGATAAACTAAAGAGTAAAGCTTTTTCCACTAAAGCTATTCATGCCGGACAAGAACCGGATCCGAGTACAGGAGCGGTGATGACTCCTATTACCCTGTCTTCCACTTACGCCCAAAAAGCTCCAGGCAAACATAAAGGTTACGAATATTCCCGCGCTTCTAACCCGACCCGTAAAGCTTTGGAAAATTGTATAAGTGCCCTAGAGGAAGGCCCTTTTTCCTTTGCCTGTGCTTCTGGTGTGGCCGCCAGCTCCTTAATTTTTGAGTTTCTAAAACCAGGAGACTTATTGGTAGCCGAAGAGGATTTATATGGAGGAAGCTTAAGAATATTGACAAAAATTTTAAAACCCAGAGGCATTTCCATCCATTTAATGGATTTATCAAACGAAGACCTTATTTTAAACATTCCTAAAAAAGCAAAAATGATTTGGCTAGAAAGCCCTACAAACCCTTTAATGAAATTAATTGATATAAAGAAAGTAAGTGCCATAGCCAAAAAAAACAAAAGCTTATTGGTTGTAGATAATACCTTTATGAGTCCTTTTTTTCAAAAACCTCTTCTTTTAGGGGCCGATATTGTATTACACTCCGCTACTAAATATTTAAACGGACATTCCGATATTGTGGCTGGTGTGATTACAACCCGCTGTCCTGATCTGGCAGAATCCCTCTCCTTTTGGAGTAAATCTTTGGGTCCTATTTTATCCCCTTTTGATTCTTACCTTTTACTAAGAAGTCTTAAAACTCTGGCTGTCCGCATGAAAGCCCATGAACAAAATGCTTTAGAGTTAGCCCTCTTTTTAGAGAAACAAAAAAAGATCAAAAAAGTTTTATACCCGGGTTTGAAATCGCACCCCCAATACCCATTAGCTTTAAAACAAATGTCCGGATTCGGAGGTATGATAAGTATTTATTTAAAAGGCGGTAAAAAAGAAGCTTTTAATTGCTTAAGTCGCTTTCAAATATTTACTCTAGCTGAAAGTCTGGGGGGGGTGGAATCTTTAGTGGAACACCCAGCCAGTATGACCCATGCGTCTTCTCCCCATCCCCCTTCCGAGTCTTTGATCCGTATCAGCACAGGTATTGAAGATGTAAATGATTTAAAGGCGGACTTTTTACAAGCTCTTAGAATTGAAAAAAGATCTTTTAAAGGGTAAAAGAACCCTATCTAAGGCTCGGTAACCGGGGGTTTGGAGACTGTCATTGCTTTAGTAAAGTAAAAGAACCCTATCTAAGGCTCGGTAGCTCAGTTGGTAGAGCAGGAGACTGAAAATCTCTGTGTCGGCGGTTCAATTCCGTCCCGAGCCACATTTTCTTACCTTTTACCAGCTAATCGTCTTTTATCATCATACTTTCATCCAGAGGAGCGGGAATCAAACTGTCCTGATACTATAAAAATATAAGAAGTGTCTAAAGTTTAAACAGATAGATTACGATAATATTCTATTAGGGAAATCAATGGGGTTTTTTAGCTTCCAAAAAGTTCCTTTTTCTAAAGGAAGCTGAAAAATCTCTCTCACTCTCATATAGAAGAGTTAAAAAAGGAGACGATTATGATTAATTGGAACGATTTACAAAATTTACATGTTGTAAGACAAACAAAAAATATTATTCACCGATGGTGGAAAGTAGATATATTAATTATAGACGAAAAAAGCCTTTTAAACTATTCCGTCCATAAAGAAAAATTCCAATTTCAAAACCCTTTGATAAAAGCTCTTTTTCAAAAAGAAGCCTTACAGGACTCCTTTTTTAAAACCCTTCTTTTTATTCACAAACAAAACCCACAAAAAAATATAGATCATTTTCTGGAAAAGTGGCCTGAAACAGGCTTAAATCTGTTTATATCCCCCATTCAGAGTTGCTCTCATACAACTGGTTTTGTTGTATCTGTAGGATTTTTAATGGAAGCTCATTCTGAACTTCTCCCCCAAAAAGTAAAAGACATAAAAGAGCTTTGGCTTAAAATGGGATTTTCCCAGGAATGGTGCGCACAACAAGAAGCCTTTATTCCTCATATTCCCCCTCAGGATAAAAATCATTTTATAGATCTGATGCAGATAACTGCTAAAGAGATTGCCGACATTCAAAATGAATTTATAGAAAAAAAACAAACCATAAAGGAATTACCGCAATCCCATAACCCTTCCTATGGGCACATGGTGGGCAAGTCCCCTGTGATGCAAAAGTTATATAACTTACTGGATAAGATAAAACACTCACACAACATTATTCTCATTCAAGGGGAAAATGGAACGGGAAAAGAATTAATTGCCAAATCCATTCATTTTAATTCTCCTAGGAAAAATCAAGCTTTTATCGTTCAAAACTGCTCTGCTCTCAATGACAATCTTTTAGAGTCCGAATTATTCGGTCATGTTAAAGGCTCTTTCACAGGAGCTTACAAAGATAAAAAAGGTCTATTTGAACTAGCCGACACAGGCACTTTTTTCTTAGATGAAGTGGGCGACACATCCCCTTCCATGCAAGTAAAACTTTTAAGAGTCATTCAGGAAGGCACCTTTTTTTCGGTGGGAGGTATAGAGCCTAAAACAGTGGATGTCCGTATTATTGCCGCTACTAATAAAAATCTTAAAAAAATGGTGGCCGAAGGCACTTTTCGAGAAGACTTGTATTATCGTCTAAATGTTATCAACATACAAGTGCCCTCTTTAAGAGAGAGAGTGGAAGATATTACTTTACTAGCCGAATTTTTTATCAACCAATTCAGCCCTCAAATCAAGGTTTTCACTAAAAAAGCTTTAGAAAAACTGAGCAAGTATCATTGGCCTGGAAATGTAAGAGAACTACAAAACGAAGCAGAAAGATTAGCGGTCTTCACCGGCAATGATGTCTATATTAAAGAGGAGTTTTTATCCGATAAAATCAGAAATAAAGATAATGATTCTCAAGTTATTTCTTTATTAAACGCAAGTCCCAACGGAAAAATTATGAAGAAGGCTATTGCTCAGCTAGAACGGCAAATGATTGCTCAATGTTTAAAACAGGAAGGTTGGAACAAAACCAAAGTAGCTAAAAAGCTGGGTATCTCCCGAGCGGCTTTAGTTTCCAAAGTAAAAGATTACAAACTGGAAAAAAGAACTTTAAAAAGTCCTCTTCCTTTAAGGAAAAAAAGCGGCTTATAACAGTGATAACCATCTATAGAGAGAATAAACTGTAAGAGTGAGTTAAACCCTTTAGCACAGAGTGATTAGATTCCCGCTCTCGCGGATTAGTGAACACGTACAGGAAGAACAGAGAGATAAGCTTTTCAGGAGAGAATAGGAAGCAAAAGCGAGTTCGGATTTGACACACGAGCAACCACAGGTTGCTCTGTGGCAAAACGCATGTCTGAGTCTTTTGATTTCTATTCTCTCCTGAAGAAATGATTTTGTCAGCGGATTAGTGAACACGTACAGGAAGGACAGTCTATTATAAAGCGCGCTTTTTAAACTGAGTAATATGTTCATATACAGCTAAACTCGTTACTTTAAGAGCATTAGCTACAGGGATACTGATAATCATACCCAAGATGCCCATAAACTGACCTCCTAAAATAATCAGCAAAACGACAGTGACGGGATGAAGATTCACAATTCTGGCCACTAAAATAGGAACTAAAATACCCGCATCAATAAATTGAGCTATTAAATACACTCCTATTACTAAAGACAGATCCCATGCCTGATAACCGTTTAATAAAGCAATAATGACCGCTGGTATAGCCCCAATAATAGGACCTATATAAGGGATCAAATTAGTAATAGCGGCAAATCCCCCCAACAAAAAAGCAAAAGGGAAAGAGATAAGAGTTAAACCTAAAAAAGTAACCAAACCCACAATGAAAGCTTCTAAAAACCGAGCACGGATAAATTGTCCTAACTGTTGATTAATTTTATATTGAAGATTTAAAACCATTTCAAATACACTATTGGGCACCAACATCATAAACCGTTTAGACATTTTTTGACTATCCTTTAACATAAAGAAAGCCAGAAAAGGGGCCAATAACAAGACACTTAAAGCTTGTAACAGAATAGAAGGCAGATCTTTTAAAATCACCTGACTAAAATAAAGTATTTGTTCCTTACTTTTTTCCTGTAAACGCACTTCTATTCCCAACCAATTTTTTACTTTTAACTCCGCCGTTTCAATAAGGCTTAACAGACCTTCTGAATAACGCGGCCACTCCGCTTGAAGATTACTCACTTGCTGAGAAATTAAAGGAAAAGCCCATATCCCTAATAAGCCAATTAAACTTATCCCTGTTAAGAATATAAAAATTAAAGCCATATTATAACTCAAACCCGCCCTTTCCAAAGGGGCTATGAGGGGACGAGCTAAATAGCTGATGACAAAAGCTAAAAGAAAGGAGATAAACAAGTTATTTATTAAAAAGAGGATACTGCCCAGAACCGTCAAGAGACCCACAAAAACCAGAAGTTTTATAATATTGATTCGCTTTAGTCTTATTTTTTGTTCTACAGTTAAAGATAACATATTATTTTTTCTATATATAAAAAAGCTTTTGTTTTTAAGTTTAAATTAATAAAACACTTTATTTTAATGATTCCGTGTTTGTTTAAATTGAGAAAGTTTTTCTCCTGCTTTTTGGAGACGCTCCCCTAGAATTTCTGTCAGCTTCATTAAAATACATATACCTGTAGAAGGGGTTTTTTCAATAAGATTTAATAAATCCGGTCGGAAAAAACCTAACAATTTAGATTCTTCCGTAGCTTGAGCAGAAACATGGTGATACCCCTCCTCTCGAGCCAGACACAGTTCACCAAAAAAATCCCCTTCCTTTAATTGAGAAATAACTGTAGATTCCCCTCCTTGAGAAGCTCCATGTAAAATGCCCACTTTACCACTCAGAATAATATACATTCCCAGTCCTTTTCCTTCTTGAAAGATAAACTCCCCTGGAATAAAAGAGCGTCGATGGACTATCTGGCTCAATATTCTTAACTCCTTGTTATTTAAATCCTCGAATAAAGGGTTTTCTTTTAGAATCATTTCCACACTTTTTTCTTCTGTCTTAAAAAAGTTCTTCCACAAAAAATCCATCATTATGGCCCCCTTCGCCGTTTTTATAAGCCTAGGATGACAAACACACTAAATTCAATCTTTTTTTTTATTTTTAGGAATATTGTCTTTAAAAAAACCACCGCTTTTTCATTTATACCTATATGTCTGTTTTCCTAAGAGAATAGGGGGCAAAAGCGAGTTCGGATTTGCCACAGAGCAACCAAAGGTTGCTCTGTGGCAAACCGCATGTTTGAGTCTTTTGACTCCTATTCTCTTAAGAAGAGCACTCTACCCATCGGTATATCCCGGTGGACCAATCAAAACCCTCTGGCTTTAATAGGCAAAATAAAAGCGGAGGGCACCCACCCGATTTTGCTGGGGGAAATACGAATCTGGCTCCAACTCTTTAATGAACTGTTTTTATCTTGCACTTTTACAAGAGCTCCCGCTTCCTGTTCAAACAAAACAGGAGCTTTAGAAGACGGCGCGCTAAATACCTGACAGCTTTGTATTAAGCTTCCGTAATTTTCAAACCGATGATAAAAATAATAGGCACTAAAAGCATGTACTATTACCCACAAAAATAGAGTCCATTGAAATACCGACCCGAGCTTTTTTTTAAAAAGAAGAAAAAGGACCATCACCCCACTAAAAACCATTAAAGCTAAAAACAGATCTGCCGGTATCCAAAGCCAAAAATATTTTTTATCTTTAATAGAATTTAAAGCTGCTCTCGTTTGTGAATTATAAGGGTTTTTAAACAAAACCTGTCGCCAATAAGCCCGAGCCGGATCAGGGGCTTGCTTCTGACGATAAAGAGATAAAGCCAAATTAAACCGGCCGGATTCGGATTCCGGATTTATCTCTAAAAATTCAGAAAACAGACGAGAAGCCTCTTTTGCCTGACCTTTTTGTAAAGCCAAAAGGGCTTTAGAAAAAAGACCCTCTTGAGCTAAAGCCGAGCTTACAAAAACACAAAACAATAAAGACCAAAGTTTTTTCATCTTTTTTTATTCGTCATCTACCCTTTTTCCAAAGGAAGTAAAAAAGGGCTTGAAAAACCTAAAAACTTTACAGGATCAACTGTTCTGGGAAAAAACCATATAACGAGTCCAAACAAAAGAGCACAAACAATAATTAATATATCTTTTTTGTTCATTTTACTTTACAAGCGTCCAGCCGACTTAAGAAACTGAACCAAACCTTTATCTGTGAGGGGATGTTGGATCATTTTTGAAAATAAAGCGGGAGGAATAGTAACCACATCCGCCCCTAATTCTGCTGCCGCCAAGAGATGAGATACATGCCGAACACTAGCTACTAATACTTTAGTATCCACTTGATAATGAGAAAAAATATGTATCACCTGAGATACCACTTCCATTCCATCCATTCCTATATCATCCAACCTTCCCACAAATATAGATACAAAGGTAGCCCCGGCGCGAGCCGCCGCCAAAGCTTGAAGGGCAGAAAAACAAAGAGTGAGATTAGTAGGAATATTTTCTTTTTTTAAAAGCTGGGTGGTTACCAGTCCCTGTTGAGTCAAAGGTAACTTTACCACCACCTGAGAATGCAGCCCCGCCAACTCCCTAGCTTCTTTAAGCATTTCTTCCGAGGAGGTGGACAGAACTTCCGCACTCACAGGACCTTTCACCACTTCGGATATAGAACGAATAAGATGGTGATGTTCCTGCTCCACTTGAGCTACCAGAGTAGGGTTAGTGGTCACCCCATCTAAGGGAAACCACTGATTTATCTCTTTTATTTGATGAATATCCGCTGTGTCTATAAAAAATTTCATGTTGCCCTTCTTCTTTTTCCTTTATCATGTTCCCCACATATCTTCAAAAGAATACACCCCTGGTGGTTGTTTTATCAACCATCTTAGGGCCTTTAAAGCTCCTGCTGCAAAAAGCTGACGGCTTAAAGCTCTATGCTCTAAAAGGACTTGTTCTTGAGGCCCTTTAAAAATAATCCGATGAGTGCCAAATTCCCTTCCTTTACGAAAACTCATTATTTTTAATTTTTTTCTGGCAAAAACAGGAAATTGTTTTTTCAGCTTTAGAGCCGTTCCGCTCGGCTTATCTTTTTTATCTTTATGATGAATGTCTTCCAACAAAAGATCATAATTCTGTAAAGACACAGTCCTAATCCACTGCTTTATTTGCCAAATTCCCCAACTCATATTTTCCTCGTAAAAAACAGGTATTTTTCTACCTGCTCTCTTGAGGTTTTTTTTCTGTTTATCATTTAAAGCAGTCGTGCCACTCACCAAAGGCCGGTCGTTTAAAAGACACCACCTCAGGGCTAAATCAAATAAAACCGGTGAAGAAAAATCAATAACGCCCTGTATTTTTCTTTTATCCCACTCCTCAAAACCAGAAAGAGGAGGCACTTCTTCTAACAGAGAAAAGCCGGAATTTTTTTTACATACTAATTCTTTTATAGCCTTTCCCATACGCCCGGAAGCCCCGCTTAATCCTATATTGATTTTTTTATTTGTTCTCATTTTTTTCTCATACCACTGTTTGACTTCCCTATAAGTTTTCTTTTTCTTCTGATAAGAGCCGGGTCCTCTGCATTTCCTCTTTTAGCTTCTTTGTTTCTAGTTCACTTAAAGCAAGCAAAGGGCTTCTTAGCTCCGCAGAATGAAACAAACCCATTAAATGCAAAGCCATTTTAATTCCAATAGGGTTACTTTCACAATAAATTCTCTTTAATAAAGCTTTATACTTATCTTTATACTCTTTTAAAGCCTGTTCTCCTTTTTCTCCCCACTTTATTATTTTAAAAAGTTGTTTCATTTCCTGTCCTAAAATATGACTCACCACAGAGACAACACCTTGCGCCCCCAAAGCACAAAGATCAAAGCAGGTGTCATCATCCCCACTGAGCAATATAAAATCCTTTCGGGTCTTTTCCATGATTTTTCTCCCCAGTTCTTTATCCCCGGAAGCTTCCTTAATACCTTTAATATTCGGATGCCCGCTTAACTCCACGATGCTTTCCAAGGACAGTCCCACCCCCGTACGAGCGGGTACATTATATAAAAGTAAGGGAAGCTGGCTTTTATCTGCTAAAGTCTTAAAGTGCCAAATAAGCCCTCTCTGTGGAGGTTTATTATAATAAGGAACGACAGCTAACACAGCATCCGCCTGCCATTCTTCCGCTTTTTTTATATTTGCTAAAGTGTTTTTTGTACAATTCCCCCCTACCCCTAAAATCAAAAAAGCTTCCTTCGCCTCCTTTTTTGTCCACTCAAAAAGTTGCTCCACTTCCTCTGGTAAGAGACAAGGACTTTCCGCTGTAGTGCCATTTACCACAAAGCCATCTATACCTTGATTAACTTGAAACTGAAGAAGTTTTTTAAACGAAACAAAATCCAGCTCACCTTGAAGAAAAGGGCTGGCTAAAGCCGTAATAATCCCTCGCATATCTTTCTTTTTCCTTTTTTCCTGATCTCCATCCATTCTCTCCTCCATCCCCTCTTTATCCCTATCATTTACAACAAGAAGAAAGTCAAGCCTAAGAGAAGAAAAAATAAGTTATACAAGAACGAGGGGGAAGAAAGGATGGCTTTACAATAACCAATTTAAGACTCAGAATCTAATGTTTTACACTCATCAACATTTTTATCGGTATGCCCGCCAGATAGAAGTTTTATAGAGGATCGCTTAGAATCAAATTCTGTCCAGGTCTGAACACGATATTTATGAGTGCCTTCTTTTTCATCGTATATGGAGGGAAAAATTTTACAGTTATTACCTTCATCATCATCCGTATTATCACAGATGCTTATAAGCAGGCTGGCTGTAGTAATTTTAAGAAAATCCCCCTGAGATTTTTTTATCCTTACACAATCAGGGCCTTTTGTCCAAGAGTCCGTGTGTTGTAACAAAACGGAGTCTCCTCTTGAAGAGATCTGAAGTGCTGTGTCTTGCATATAACTATAAATAATATACTGAGACTTTTCTTCGCAACGACCTTGGATCCAGCCAAAACCTTCTCGCTTTTTTTCCGGTGTTTCACATTCCTTTTGACCTAGCTTCAAAGCCTCTGCTTTGGCTGGGTCTGGCAAGTTCACCTCTCCCTCTCTCCTCTGACACTGGTATGTCGAAGGATTCCATATTCCTCCTTTAGCTTCACATTCTTCCGATGTTTTTGCCGGTACTTTTTCCTCACATTTTTCTTCTATTTCCTTCCACTCCCAATGTCCTTCTTTTTCCTCACATCTTTCTTTACTCCCCTTTCCCCCACAGCCAGACAAAACAAGGGTCAGTGAACCAAAAATAAATGGGATGATGATATATTTTATCATTGTATTTCAATTTCCTTCACTTTAATCTCCAGGCTTTGTGAGTAAGGATACCACAAAGGGGGAGTCGTGGAAAACGAACTATTTAGGAACCAATACTTCCCTGGGTTTACTTCCCCTCGCTGGCCCTACGACACCTTCTTCTTCCAAACGGTCAATAAGTCGGGCTGCACGAGGATAACCTAGACCATATTTCCGTTGTAAATGAGACGCGCTTACTTCTTTTAACTCAGAGACATAATGAAAAACCTCTTTATATTTGTTATCATCTTGTTCTAAAGAGATTTCTTCGTTGTTTCTATGCAAAATACCTTCCTCACCCCCATTTTTTATAAGACAAAAGTCGGTTTTAGCCTGTCTTTTCCAAAATTGCACAACAGATAAAACCTCTGTTTCTTTTACAAATGAACCATGATACCTTTCTGGACGAGCTTGGCCGGGACCTAGGTACAACATATCACCTTGAGACAATAGCCTTTCCGCTCCCCCCTCATCTAGTATAATACGGGAATCTATTCTGGAAGAGACTTTAAAACTCATCCTCCCTGGAATATTTGTTTTTATCAAACCTGTTACCACATCTTTTCTAGGGCTTTGCATAGATAAAATTAAATGGATTCCGCAAGCTCGCGCCATCTGGGCCAAGCGCACAACTAAGGTTTCAATGCGATTACGATCAGGAGAGCTCATTAAGTCCCCGAACTCTTCTAGGACAACACAAATATACGGTTGCGGAGAAAAATAATAGAGCTCCTCTGAGTCCTCACCTAAAGATTCTGTAAAGTCCTGGTGTGTTTGCCTTTCTTCCTCCTTAAGTTTTTTGGTTTTTTCATTAAAACTCACCAAATCTCGAACATGAAATCGAGCTAAAGAACGATATCTTTTATACATTTCACTTAAACACCATTGCAAAGCCACCACGGCTTCTTTTGATTCCCGAACCGGTGGTGTTAATAAATGAGGAAGACCGGCAAATACACTCAAATCCACTTGTTTAGGATCCACTAAAAGAAGGCGCAAAGTTTCTGGAGTGTGACGAAATAATAAACTTAATAGAAAAGAAATAACAAATACAGATTTTCCTGAACCGGTAGAACCAGCTACCATTAAGTGGGGCAATTTTTCTAAATCCTTAATAGCAGGACGGCCATCCACATGACGGCCTAAAACCAAAGGTAAAGGTTGTTCACTTTGCCAAAATAAGGGGTCTTTTATCATATCTTTCAAATACACCATTTGTCTTTTGGTATGAGCTGTTTCAATGCCCACAACATCTCTGCCAGGAATAGGGGCAATAATTCGGATAGATCTGCTTTTAAGAGCAATCATCAGATCATCTTCCATTTGTGTAATACGGGCTACCTTTACATGATCTTCCGGTTTAAATTCAAAAACAGTAATGACCGGGCCGGACCGAATATTGGCAATTTCTCCAGAGATGGAAAATTGCTCCAATTTTCGTTTTAACCGTTCTGCATCCCCTTTACTTTCCTGAAGACTCATTTGTAAAGCAGAAGGGAGGGGAGGGGTTTTCAGTAAATCAGCCGGGGGAAGCTTCCACTGTATGGATTCCTGGTTCTCTTTTTTTTCTATGTTGTTTTCCACTTCTTTTTCCTCTTCTTTAAAAAAATAATCTTTTTTCACGGCCACATTAGAGAAAAAAGGAGTTTCTTTATTAGGGTCCCTTATTAAAGGGATGCGAGAAAAAAGAGATGGAGAGGCTTCCTGTTCTATACTCTTTTTTCTTTTACGAAAAGAGAACAAGCTCAGTAAAGAAGCCAGACACATTTTTTGCATTTGAACCAAAGCCCTTCCTCCTTTTGAACATAAGATTACAGCAAAGCGACCGCCCCATCTTTGCAGAGCAAAAACCATCTTTACAAATCCACTAGAGATAGAACTTTTTGTAATTAAAACAAACAAAATTAAAGCCGAAGACCAAAAAACAAGAAATAGACCGGCAAAGTGCAAATAAGGTAAAGTATTTTGTACTATCGTTTTTCCTAAAATCCCCCCTGGAGAAATATGACCTTGAAAAAAACTTCTTTCTGGCTGATGCAATTCCATTAAAGAAGAACTGACAAATACACTAAAAGCCCATATTCCAGCACTATACAATCCACTGCTGACAAACAGCCGGTTTTGAAAAGCTAACATAGATTGTCTTAAGGCCAACAACACAAACACCCAAGCCCCTAAGCCAAAAAGCTGATAAAGAATATCAGCTAGAAAAGATCCTAAATAACCACATTTATTTCGTACTTGAGTAAAAGTCCCAATAGAATTAAACGAAGGATCTAGAGGATAATAACTCCCCAGAATCAAACTAAAAAAAAGAGCTGCCGCTAACCAAAGCAGGCCAATCACATCTGCCCGATACCCATAAAATGCTGATTTCATTATATATAGTGTAAAAAAAGAGCAGCCATAACAAAAGTCCAATTTTTCCCTTAAAACCGCCAGGATTTCTTTATTTTAAACTTTCTAAGGCTTTTTTCTGCCTATTATACTGATTTGTTTTGATCCCTGCGAATTCGATGGGTACAAAAAAAATTAACTTGCCAATTTCAAGTTTTTATTTAAAAGTCCATTATGCGATGCCCCTTTCTAAAGATAAAACCTGGAAAAATAAATCAAAAAAAAGTTTTTCTGACTTAGAAGGCACTCTTTTGCCTTGCTCTCTCGAAGGAGAAAGGTTCATTCTAGGTGCCTTATTAATAGGACAACAACGTATATGGGATGAAGTTATGGAAATTCTCAAGCCGGAGGATTTTCATAAGCCCGCGCATAAAGACATTTTTTCCTGTATGGAAAAACTCTACAAATCAGGACAAACAGCAGATATTTTATGTATCAGCGAAGCTCTAAAAAAAGAAAATAAACTGGAGGGGGTCGGTGGATCCTTGTATTTAGCAGAGTTAGTAGAAGAAAGTGCCTCTCCTATAAGTGCGGAGGAATGCGCTCATATTATCCGTGAAAAATCTCTTTTAAGAAAAATTATACAAATTTGCTCTGATTTTCGCCAAAGGGCTTTAAGCCAGGATTTTTCTAAGTTAGACGCTTTTATTGACGCTTTAGAGAGGGATCTCTTTCAATTTACAGAAAATCTCAGTCCACATCAGCTTTTACCGGTTACAAGCATGGTTAAATCCAGTTTAGAACATTTAGAAGAACTCCATCGTAAAAAGTTAAGTGTTACAGGAGTGTCCACTTCCTTTACGGAATTAGACCATTTGACCTCCGGTTTTCAACCTGGAGAGTTCGGTATTATAGCGGCCCGCCCATCTATGGGAAAAACCGCTCTTAGCTTGAACATTGCCTTATCCTCCAGCTTAGACGGTAAAAAAGTGGCTTTTTTTTCATTGGAAATGGCAAAAGAACAAATTTTAATGAGGCTCCTTTCCCTGGCTGGAAAAGTGCCGCTTTCTCATCTAAGAAACGGGCAAATAGCTTCCCAAGATTGGGATAAACTGGTTCTGGCTGCTTCCAAACTAAGTGAAATATCTTTTTTTATAGATGACTCTTCTTTTCTATCCCCTTTTGAAATCCGCTCCCGCGCCCGACGACTTAAATCCCAAGCGGGCTTAGATTTAATAATTGTGGATTACCTTCAGTTAATGGGTTTAAAAGAAAATATGGAAAGCCGGGAAAGAGAAGTCTCTGAAATGTCTCGGCTTTTAAAGTCCATTGCAAAAGAGTTACGTGTTCCTGTAGTGGCTTTATCTCAACTCAATCGAGGGGTGGAAGGCAGGACTAATCGTCGGCCTCTCCTGTCCGATTTAAGAGAATCGGGATCTATAGAACAAGATGCAGACCTTATTATGATGCTTTACCGGGAAGATTATTATAATAATAACAGTGATAAAAGAGGACAAGCGGAGCTCATATTAAACAAACAAAGAAACGGCCCCACCGGTACTGTTACCTTAAAATGGGACTCTCAATACGGGCTTTTTGAAAACTATATTCCTTTAGCGGAAGAGATGGCCCCTCCACCCCCTCCTTTTTAAGGAGCTTATTTTTCTTTCGTGTGAGATGTGCTGTTTCTTGGTTTCGTATTCTCTTTTTCCGAAACCGAAGTGGAAACATGGACATGAATTTCTGTTTTCATTTCAGAACCAAAGTCCAAAAGGATTTTATATTCTCCTGTCTCTTTCAGAGGATGTTCCATCTTTATCACTTTTTTATCCACTTCGTAGCCTTGAAGACGAAGCTTTTTTGAAATTTCAAATGCGGTTAAGGAACCAAAAAGCTTACCGGAAGCATCCGCCTCTTTTATAAAGGAAAGCTTTATATCTTTTAATTTTTCCGATAAAGCTTGCCTTAGAACCTCGGCTTTTTTCTTTTTGAACTCAATAAGTTGTTGCCGATGTCGAACGGCGGCAGCAGAGCCTTTTGTAAAAGGAATAGCCCATTTTTTAGGAAATAAGAGATGACGGGCGTAACCTTTTTTTACAGATACAATATCCCCAGCCTGACCTAGGTTTTTAACATCTTTTTGTAAAATAATGCGCATCTTTACCCGACTTTCTTAGAAAGAAAACTCTTTCTCTTTTGGATCCGAGCTTGTCTTTCTTTTTCTTTCTTTATAGCTTCTTCCACCAAAGAACGAAAGTCATCTAAATGCTCCTCTGGGGATTTTTGAGAAGACAATTTTTCAAAATGATAATATAATAGCTTTTCATCCATTCTGATGATCCGCACCAACTCTTCCACCACGCCTGATTCACCCACAAACGAAAAATGAAAATAAAGCCCCTGAGACCAATTTTTCCGGTTTTTATTGGCCAATTTCCGCACACCCCATGTATCTATATGATGAATATGGCCTTTAAACTGCTTGATTATCTCTCTGATTTTTTGAAAGATTTTTTTTTGTGCTTCTTTAGATAAAGAAGCTTCCATAACTAAAACAGATTCATAATTCATCAACACACCTCTTTTTTCTCCCCTCCGCCTTCTTATTAAAAGGAGAAGACCTCTCAAGGAAATAAGCACCAGAATACAAAAGTCCTTTTAACACAAGGGGTTGATTTCAGCAAGTTTAAAAACCCCCGGTGTTTTCAAATTAAAGCTATATATGTTAAATATTAGCTATATATACCGATTAAGATAGGCAACAGCAATGAAAATTGTTTTTTTAAATGGCCCCCTAAAAGGACAGGAGTTTCCGGTTAAAGAGGGACTTATTCTCAGCCGAAATAGAGAGGAAGAGGGGGAGGTAGCTATTGAAGACCCTAAAGCTTCGAATCCCCACGCCGAAATTGTCAAAAAAAAAACCCGATTTTATTTACAAGACAGCAACTCCAAAAACGGAACTTACTTTAACGATGAAATAAATGATTATTTTATCCTGGAACCAGGTGTAAAGTTTCAAATTGGGCAAACCTTATTTCAAGTAAAAGCCCCTCCGCCCCCACAAAAATCCTGGATGGAAATAGTCACTGAAGAATTAAAAAAACTTTCTCTAAAAGATCAGCCTATAAAGCTTAAACCTATTAAGCCCGCTCTTACTCTCCAATTTCAATCCGGTGTGCAAAAAGGAGATCAGTGGCATATCCACTACGGTCCTAGAGAAGCAGGCTCCACCAGTTTAGATTTACCCCTCCTGGAGCCTCAAGCCCCCGATACCTGTTTTTCACTGGAACCCACAAAAGAAGGTGTCCTATTTAAAACCCCCTATCCAGAAAAAGTTCTCCTCAATAAAAAACATATATCAAAAAAAAAGCTAAAAGAAAGAGATGTTATTTCCTTTGCCAACACTTCCATCGAAATAAAATATGATAAAAAATAAACCCAAAGGGTTTTAATTGGTGAACTTAGTAAAGCACATGATAATTAGTAAAACACATAATATCAAGAAAGGGACTTCTCTTAGGAGAGAATAGGGGGTAAAAGCGAGTTCGGCTTTGAGCACAATGCACCCATAGGGTGCTTTGTGGCAAAACGCATGTTTGAGCCTTTTAACTCCTATTCTCTCCTAAAAGAAAGCTATTGCCCTCTAAACCCAACGGGTTTTAATTGGTAAGCTTAGGTAAAAAGTATGGTTCATTTATCTGCTTGAAAGAAAGGAAAGTTGACAAAATTTTAAACCCAAAGGGTTTCTTTTGGCGAACTTCAGGAGAGAACGATCCACTTATCTTACATATTAAAACCAAAAGATATATAATAAATCTATGTTGAATTTAGAAAATTTAATCGGACAGGTGGAGTCTGGACAAAACCCTAAAATACCTTATCTCCCCCATTCTTTCTTAGTGGCCTATTTACTATTTCGTTCCCATCGAACTGGCCCTCATATTCTCGTATCCTCTCAAAAAAAATTACTCGAAAAAATAAAAAATATTCTGCTCTTCCTGGAACCAGAGCAGAAAATATTTTCCCTAATAACTATTCCCTTTCCCTGGCAAGAAAGCTTTTCTTTTTCTTCTTTAACAAAATCTCGAAATCTTCAGTTAGCTGCTCTTGCGCAAACAGCTTCCTCCTCAGATATTTTTATGATCCATCCTCAAGTTTTAAGACAAAGAGTGGTTTCACCCGACTTATTCAGAAAAAAATGTCTTCCTTTAAAACAAGGGCAGCTCCTCCCTTGGAATCTGGCTTCTACACTGAAAGAGCTGGGTTACCAAAGCCGAGACTATGTAGAACAAATAGGGGAGTTTTCTATGAGAGGATCTGTGTTGGATATATTTTGTCCTTTCTCCAGCCACCCTCTTCGGTTGGAGCTGATGGGGGAGGAGGTAGTTCAAATTAAAACCTTTGATATAAACACACAAAAAAGCTTAAGAGAGATAGAAAAAGCCATCCTATCCCCTATTAGAGAAGAAGCTTTATATGACAAAAAAGAAACTTATCAGAAAATAAAAAAGATTATAAACTCAAGAACGAAAGAGAAAAAACCTTTTCTTTCTTTTAAAGAATGGAATCTCTTTTTAAATTCCTCAAATTTTAAACCCGAAGAGTTCTGTTTATACCGAACCGGCCCAGAAAGGGCAAATTCCGAACTCTTAGAGGATTCTCCTCCCGTTTCTTTATATAATAGCTTAAGACCTTGGCGAGCCTCTTTTATTCATCAATCCCCGTTCTCTATCTTAGACCATTTTTCATCTCCTTTAATATGGAACTTAGATGAACCTCCCAGCCTGACAAAAACTTTAGACCTATGGAAAGGGGAAATAAAAAAGTTTTCCGAAGAGCACCCTTATTATCCTACTTTTAACGATATTTGCCTTCCTGATAAAAAAAACAAACCGGAAAGAGAAATTACTTTTGACCCTTTTTTTATACCAAACCGAGCGCATTTACACCGAACCAGTCCAGAAAAAAAGGAAGGAGCTTTAGAGATTCTTTTTCCTTCAGAAGAAATAAAGAGAGGGCCGGAAAACCTTGCTCCCACGAAATCGGAGATCAATCAGATAAGCATAAAAAACTTCTTTAATCATTCTGACTGGCCTACAAAAATAAAAGAACAAAGAAAGAAAGGGTTTTTCATTTTTATTTGTGTCAGGAAAGAAAGAGTAAGAAGAGAGTTGAAAACCGACTTAGAGTCTATTGGCTTAAAAGTAAAAGAGGAAAAATCCTGGTTTGACATGAAAGAAGATCAGCAAAAAGACTCTCTTACAGTGCATTTCATAAAAAGTTTTAACTGTGAACCTTGTATATGGCCTCAGGAAAACATTTTTCTTTTAAATGCAAAGAAGTTTCAATCACATATAAGTATCCCTCCTCAACAAAAAAAGCCCATGTCAAAAGAGTCCCTACCGAACCGGCCCAGAAAGGGAAAACCCCAAACTTCGCCTCCCATTGAGAAGAAGCCTATAGAAACCACAAAAGGCACACTAGATCAATATAAACAAGCCCTTCACTTTTCTCAACTTAAACCAGGGGATGTGGCGATACATCGTCAACACGGTCTTGGTGTATTTAAAAAATTAGAGCTTCTTGATTTTGGAACCGGCCAAAATGAATTTTTAATTTTAGAATATAGAGGAGGGGACCGATTATTTGTTCCTGTCTATGCCCTTCACCAAGTACAAAAATATTCCAGTCCTTTTTCCCTTACCAGCCATAGCCATTTATTAGATAAGTTAGGAGATACCCGATGGCTTAACACCAAGAAAAAAGTAAAAAAACAAATGCAGGACATGACAATGGAGCTTATAAATTTATACAGTGTCAGAACCTCTCTCAAAAGAAAAAAGTTTTCTTCTACAAGTGAAAGTTTCGAACAGTTTGAAGATGAGTTTCCTTTTACGGAAACCCCCGATCAGAAAAAAGCCATTGAAGATATAATAAAAGACCTCAGCCAAAAAGAACAACCGGCTGACCGCCTTATCTGTGGAGACACGGGATTTGGAAAAACAGAGGTCGCTCTCAGAGCCGCTTTTAAAGTTATAGAAGAGGGTTTTCAAGTTTGCCTTATAGCCCCCACTACTATTCTCAGTTTTCAGCATTTTGAAAGAGCTAAAGAAAGATTCAAAAATTGGCCCATTCTCCTTCGTTTGCTCAATCGCTTTACTCCCCTGCCGGAAAGAAAAAAAATTCTCAAAGAAACAAAGGAAGGAAAAGTAGATATCTTGATCGGCACCCATCGTATTTTGAGTCAAGACATCCAATTTAAAAAATTAGGTCTTCTCATTATTGACGAAGAACATTTATTTGGAGTAAAAAGCAAAGAGAAACTCAAAAATTGGTACTCTCATGTAGATACTATCAGTCTTTCCGCCACACCGATTCCCCGAAGTCTTAGTATGAGCTTAAGCGGGATACGGGATATGAGTGTAATCTTGACTCCGCCTCTAAACAGAAAACCTGTACATACTTTCATCAGTCCTTTTAAAGAAAGTTTAATTAAAACAGCCCTTTTAAAAGAATTAGACAGGAATGGCCAGGTGATTTTTATTCATAACCGTATTGCTGATATCCACATAATAGAAGAAAAAATAAAAAAGTTACTTCCTTCTATACGAGTCAGAATAGCTCATGGAAAAAGAAAAGATTTACAGCAAAAAACCGTTTTGGATTTTTTTTACCAAAAATTTGATCTTCTTCTTTGCACCACTATTGTAGAATCAGGAATGGACTTTCCTAAAGCCAATACCATGTTTATCAACCAAGCAGAACAATTTGGTCTTTCTCAATTACATCAACTCAGAGGAAGGATTGGCCGATCCGAACGATCTTCTTACTGTTATCTTCTGATAGACCCTAGAAAAAAAATCCCGGGTCCAGCGATGGAAAGATTAAAAATCATCCAAGAAAACAATCAACCCGGAGCCGGTATCACTGTAGCCCAGTACGATTTAGAGATGCGCGGGGCGGGGGAACTTATGGGAGCGGAGCAATCCGGGTTTTTACAAAATATAGGTTACGAAATGTATTTTGAGTTTTTACAAGAAATGATCTCTTCCTTAAAAACAGGAAAAACCACACCATCTATACCGGAACCGGACCTTAAGTTTAAACAAGCCGCCTTCCTCCCGAAAAGTTATATTCCTCATGAAAAAACCCGACTGGTTTTTTACAAAAAATTAGCTGCGGCCACCAAGGAAGAAGAAATAGAACAAATAAAAACAGAGTTAAAGGATTTTGCAGGAAGCTTACCGGAAGAAACCAAAAATTTGATTTTCCTCTCCCACCTTCGTCTATTAGCAAAAAAAGCCCACATTAGAGAAATGTCCTATAACCCCCCTTTTCTTTACATGAGCCTGGCAGACTCCACCCCTTTATCTTCCTCCCTCATATTACAATGGATCGAAACAGGATTAGGCGAATGGCAAAACAAAAACACTCTTAAATTCAACCTATACCGAACCGGCCCAGAAAGGGCAAGTTCCCCTCCCTGTTCTCCCGCTCTTCAAAACGATAATCTTTTACATGTATGGAAGTTTTTAAAAGACCTTTTTTGTGAAATTTAATTATATTCATCATGTCTGAAGGCCCTTTGACTTCTCTTCTCTTAGGAAGGCAATCACCTTGAAACCAATTCGGTGTGCATTTTCTTTTAATTCAATAATTTTAAAAAAGTTCTTTGCTCTTGTTCCTTTTGCCTAAGTTTTCTTATTTCTTCAGGGGAAAGATGAATATTTTCTAATTGTTTTAAAATATTTTTTAAGTTTTCCTCTGTTTTATGCTTGTCCAGTTCTTTTTTTGTTTCAACAGACTCGGCTAATACAACCACTTTATCTGCTTGCACTTCGCAGTAACCCCAACTCACGGCTATTTCCTTAAAAATTTTTTCTTTAGATAAGCGATACTTTAATATCCCTGTACCTAAAGTGGAAACCAAAGGAGCGTGACCAGGCAGGATACCTAATTCTCCTTTTTTCCCTGGAACTAAAAGCTCTTCCACTAAAGCCGAGTCCAAAACTTTTTTTTCTGGTGTGACTATTGTTAACTTCATATTTTACCCGGTGGATATTATTTTTTCGTAACTTTCCCGGCCTTTTCCATCCAGCTAGCCAGGTTTTCAAACACAACTGATATATCTATGCCTTAAGAGTTTTAGCTTTTTGTTTCGCTTCTTCTAAGGTGCCTACCATATAAAAAGCCTGCTCTGGCATATCATCACATTCCCCTTTTATAATTTGAGAAAAACCTTCTATCGTATCTTTTATATCCACATATTTTCCTTTCATGCCGGTAAAAGGCTCTGCCACAAAAAACGGCTGAGATAAAAACTTTTGTATTTTTCTAGCTCGAAACACAATTTGTTTATCTTCTTCACTTAATTCATCCACTCCTAAAATAGCTATAATATCCCGAAGCTCTTCATATCGCTGTAAAATTTCCTGAACCGATCGAGCGGTTTGATAATGATCTTCCCCTACAATCTCAGGGGCTAAAATTCGGGAAGTGGAATTAAGAGGATGAACAGCCGGATAAATTCCCAAGGCGGCAATCTCTCTATCCAGATTAGTGGTCGCATCCAAATGGGTAAATGTTGTAGCTGGAGCCGGGTCCGTATAATCATCAGCGGGAACATAAATAGCTTGCACAGAAGTAATAGAACCTTTTTTTGTAGAGGTGATTCTTTCTTGAAGCTCTCCCATCTCCGTTGCCAAAGTAGGCTGATACCCCACCGCGGAAGGAATCCTCCCTAAGAGAGCAGAAACTTCCGCCCCGGCCTGAGTGAAACGAAAAATATTATCTACAAAAAGCAAAACATCTTGTCCTTCTTTATCTCTAAAATATTCAGCTACAGTGAGACCACTTAAAGCGACTCTTGCTCTCGCCCCAGGAGGTTCGTTCATTTGTCCATATACCAAAGCCGTTTTTTCTAAAACACCCGATTCTTTCATTTCCAAAAATAAATCATTTCCTTCTCTTGTTCTTTCTCCCACTCCGGAAAAGACAGAATAGCCTCCGTGTTCACTGGCGATATTACGGATCAGTTCCATAATGATAACTGTCTTTCCTACTCCAGCCCCGCCAAAAAGCCCTACTTTTCCTCCTTTCATATAAGGAGCTAAAAGATCCACTACCTTAATCCCCGTCATAAGCATCTCCGTATTTGTAGATTGCTCTTCCAAAGAAGGGGCTGAACGATAAATGGGCCAACTTTCTTTTGTCTTAACCGGTCCCGCTTCATCTACGGGGTCCCCTGTTACATTTAAAATACGCCCTAAGACCTCTTTTCCCACCGGCATCTGAATTTTATTCCCTGTATTAATCACCTCCGTTCCGCGTACTAAACCTTCTGTCGCTGACATAGCTACAGTACGGCAAATATTATCTCCCAGGTGTTGAGCTACCTCTAAAGTGAGGTTTTTTTCTTCCACTTTTAAAGCGGTTAAAATAGGTGGTATCTGTCCTGCAGAAAACTCCACATCCACCACCGGACCTAGCACTTGTTTTATTTGTCCATTTGTTTTCACTTATTCACTCCTTTTTTCTCCAAGCCTCTTTTTTGTTTTTCCACACCCATTGGGTATCCTTTATATCCTAGATTCTTATATCCCCTTTAACTTCAAACTATATCGGTTCGGTATCATTTTTTCACCCTTTCATGGCCTCCGCCCCGCTACTGACTTCTATCAACTCTGTTGTAATAGCACCCTGTCTCATCTTATTAAAAGTTAAGGTCAAGCGGGAAACAATATCCTGTGCGTTTCGGGTGGCATTGTCCATAGAAGACATACGTGCTCCATACTCCGCAGCTAGACTCTCACACATACAACGATACACTTGCACAGTAAAGTGCTTCTCTATCAAATTCTCCAATAACTCTTCCGGGGGAACTTCAAAAATCATATCCCTGGAAAATTGACTTTGATGAATGAGCGGAGCTTGCGATATATCAATAGGTAAAAATATCTCTTTTATCACTTTTTGGGAAATAGCAGATTGAAAACTATTATAAATAAAATAAATTCCATCATATTCTCCATCGCTAAAGTTTTTCATCAACCGGTGAGCGACTTTTCCCGCTAAAGGATAAGAGATTTCTCTATCTAACTGAAACATCTCCCCCACTGAGGGGATGCCTCTGAATTGAAAATAACTTTTAGCTTTTCTTCCTATAAAGAAAAAATCCAAATCCTTTTCTTTTTGGGAATGATAAAAACTTTCAGCAAAACGGCAAATATTATTATTAAAGCCTCCGCAAAGCCCTCGATCTGAAGTGAGAACCACTAACAAAACTTTCCGCTTCTTTTCTTTTTTTTCTAAAAGAGGGTGTCTTATATTGCAGGAGAGAGCCACATCCGCCATTACGGATAAGATATTTTCCGCATAGGGCCGCAAATTTAAAATACGCATCTGCGCCCGCTTCAAACGCGCGGCGGCCACCATTTTCATAGCTTGAGTAATTTGCTCTGTGTTTTTTACACTAGATATGCGAGTGCGAATGTTTTTTAAACCAGCCATGTGTTTATACCTAAGTTCACCAATTAAAACCCTTTGGGGGTTCAAAATTTTGCAAATTTAATATATTTCTTTCAGGAAAACAGTTTGCCGGCTGAGGGTCCAAGGACCTTGGCTTTCTACCTAAGAAAGACAAGGTCCGTCCCGAAAAAGGCAAACTGTTTTCCTGAAAGACACAATTATAAATAGCTATGTTTAGTGTCCTAAAGTTCACCAATTAAAACCCTTTGGGTTTAGGGTTTAAAAATAGCTTTAAAATCCCGAAGAGTTTTTTTTATCTTTTCTTCTAATTCTTCTGTCAGTTTTTTTTCTTTTCTTATTTCTGCCAATAAATCGGAGCATCGGGTTTTTAAAAACTCTTTTAGCTGCTTTTCATAAAGAGGCACTTTTTTCTCTTCCATAGAGTCCAGATAACCCTGAGTGGCAGAATAAATAAAGATCACTTGCATTTCTATATCTAAAGGCTCTCCTTGATTTTGCTTTAAAATTTCCACTAACCGGCGACCTCTTTCTAATTGAGCTTGAGAGGTCTTATCCAGATCAGAAGCAAAAGCCGCAAAAGCCTCTAAAGCCCGAAACTGAGCTAACTCCAGTTTTAAACTCCCTGCGATCTGTTTAATAGCTTTTATTTGAGCCGCCCCCCCCACACGAGAAACCGATTTCCCTACATGAATAGCAGGACGAATACCTTTATGAAAAAGATCCGCTTCTAAAAAAATCTGCCCATCGGTAATGGAAATAACATTGGTAGGTATATAGGCAGAAATATCCCCCGCCTGGGTTTCAATAATAGGAAGAGCTGTTAGAGAACCTCCTCCTTGACTCTCATCCATCTTGGCCGCTCTCTCCAGTAAACGGGAGTGAATATAAAAAATGTCTCCTGGAAAAGCCTCTCTTCCAGGAGGACGACGCAGCAGCAAAGAAAGCTGACGATAAGCTTGAGCTTGTTTGGTAAGATCATCATAAATGATTAAAGCATGCTCCCCCTTGTCCCTGAAATACTCCGCCATAGTGACCCCGGCATAGGGAGCTAAAAACTGCAAAGGCGCGGGATCCGAGGCGGTAGCGGAGATAACTGTCGTGTATTCCATAGCCCCAGCCATTTTAAGCTTTTCCACGACCCCCGATAAAGTGGATCTTTTTTGACCAATAGCTACATAAAAACACTTCACCTTTTTTCCTTTTTGATTGAGGATGGCATCCAGGGCAATCGTGGTTTTTCCTGTTTGCCGATCACCGATAATCAGCTCCCTTTGTCCTCGACCAATAGGAATAAGAGCATCAATAGCCTTTATTCCCGTTTGGAGTGGCTCAAACACAGGGTGTCTATTGATAATCCCAGGGGCTTTTCTCTCCACTTCCAAAAAATCATCTGATTTTACAGGCCCCAAACCATCCAAGGGCCGGCCTAAGGCATCTACGACTCTTCCTAACAAAGAAGGACCTACCGGCACAGACACAATTTTTTTTGTTCTTTTTACTTCCATTCCTTCTGACACGGCCTCATCATCACCTAAGATCACTACTCCCAGGCTCTCTTTTTCCAAGTTAAAAACCATTCCAAAAAGGTCTTCTGAAAAAGCCACGAGTTCTCCGGCCATAGCCTGCTCCAAACCATATATCCGACATACCCCATCTCCTACAGATAGCACCTGACCCACTTCCTGCATAGAAAGCCTTTTCTGATAATTTTGAATTTGATTTTTTAGTATTCGGCTAATTTCACTCGCTTGTATAGTCATGAAAATTTCTCCTTATCTGGTTTTCCATCTGTGTTAAATGAAACAATAAAGTATCATCAAAAACCTGGCCCTGGGCATAAATTCTTAGGCCCCCTATCCTTTTTTGAGAAGTTTTTTTCTCTTTTAGAAAAATTTTTTTATGAAAAAAAGCTTCTAAAATTTTTACTAAGGATTTTTGTAAATGCGGGGACAAAGGCTCTACAGACTCTACCTCAGCTAAAAGCAGCCCTTTCATCTGATTTTCCATATCTGTTAAACAGCTTAGTATAACGTTTAACTCTCCCCACCTTTTTTTATCCAGCAATAAAAACAGGAAAGAGCAAAGCAACTCTCTAGAGGTATGTTGATCTGGTTTTCCTTCGGTGGTTTCTGTAAGCTTTTTCCCCAGGGGGATCGAGGCTTGGGGTCTATCCATTTCGGACCGATTCGGCATAAAAAGAGGAAAAACTTTTTCCAATAATTCCTTTTTCTCCTGAACAGATATAACAGGAGAAATAAAAAAAGCTTTTATCTCTAAAAGATCTAAGACTTTGTTCAGTTCTCTTAACTCTTTTAAAAAAGAAAAAAATTTTTCTTTTTCTTCTTTTTTAAAACTCTCTTTCAAAGCCTTGGCATAAGTGTAGGCAACGAGACTCATATCTGATTCCTCTTTTCCGAATTATACCGAACGGGTATATTGAAATTCATTTAAGCGATCTAGTTTTTTTTGTTCCGGTTCCTTTATTTCTTTTAGTTGTTCTTTTGTGTGACTCATAATTTGCTCTAAAATCCGATTTTTTAAATTTCTTAATTCCTTTAGCCGTTGACGCTTTAATTCTTGGAGGCTTTGTGTTTTAAGGTTTTCCTGCCATTGTTGTTCTTGTTTTTTTAATTCTTCTCCCAGGTTATGTAAGGCTTTTTCTACCTCCTGATCTATACTTTGTTCCTGCGCCTGTAAAGCCTGCCATTCTTTTTCCAAGGAAAGATAAAGGGACCTACTTTGTTTTTCCATCTCCCGCGCCTTCTTTTGATACTCTAAAAAGTCCTGTCTTTTTTTCTGTAAAAAAGGGGACAGCTTTTTTCTAATTAAATACACCAGTATCCAGGTAAAAAGGGTAAAATTCAATACTTGAAAAAACACAAAGGAAACAGGAACCCCCTCTGTACCTCCGGCTCCCGCTAAACTGGGCCAAAAAAGAAAAAAACCTATAAAAATCAACATTTATGACACCTCAAGATACTAAACGATGGACGGTAGCGGCTACGAGTTGATCTATTTCCTTTTTTAAGTTTCTCTCCGCTTCTTCTATTTCCGCCTTTAAGTTCTTGCTCTCTTTCTCATCCTCCCGGCGGATTTTTTCCTGAATTTCCTTTTTTTTCTTAAAAAAATCTTCTTTTAAGCCGGCACTTCCTTTATTATAAAGACGATTAAACCGCTCATTTATACCGCGTACTTTTTGTTCATACTGCTCTTGCAGGGCCTGCTTTTTTTCTTCCACTTTTTCTACTTGCTTCATCCGCTCTTTTGTTTCTTTATCCCTTAAGTTTTGCAGCTGAACATAAGGGTAAAACAACAGACGAGAAAAAACGGGATAACAGACAAGAAACAGTGCAAACTGTATAAAAAAAGTGTAGTCTATAGCCAAAGCCTGCGCTAAAGAGGAAAACATGTTCTTGTCCTAATTTATTTAGTTCATAGTGAATCAAGGGTGTTTATCTTTGTCTGAAGCCCTTTGACTCCTATTCTCTTATGAAAAGATCCCCATTGGGTAGGGATTTTTTCCAAAGCTTTTCGGCTCTTTCTCCTGAGGACCAAATCTTTCCCACCGGAACTTTCAAACAGGATCAGTATAAATCTAAATTCACATTTTCAAAGATGCAAGTAAAAAATATTGTTTATATCCATTGGGTAGGGATTTTTTCCAAAGCTTTTCGGTTCTTTCTCCTGAAGACCAAATCTTTCCCACCGGAACTTTTAAACAAGACTGATATATTTACTTCTTACTTATGAACTTAGATAAACTCACTTTAATCCCTCTTCTTTTTTCAAGGTATCCGGCTTAACAGAAGCCCCTTCAAATAAAGCTCCCTTTTCAACATACAACTGAGCTGTATCCAAAACCCCATAAAATTTTGAACCACTTAGTAATTTAATTTCTTGTCGCGCTTTTACTTCTCCTTTCATCCAACCTTTAAGAATCAACTTTCCAATAAAAACTTTGGCTTCCACTTGTGCTTCCGGTTCGATAATCAACATACCTTCGCTTATAATCTCCCCTTTAAATCGGCCACATAGACGAGCTACCCCCTCAAAGCTTAAACATCCTTCAAAAGAAGCTCCCCTGGTTAAAATAACATTCGTGCTTAAGTGTTCCATACCTGCCTACAAAGCTAAAAACCCTTTTCTAAAAAGAAACCAGGGTTTTATTTTGTTTATCCTCACCTTATCTGGCACAAAATTGACAGATTCCGTTTAAGGCCCCCTGTTTATCCTTATTTTGAATCATTTTTAAGAACGACGAAGCAAAATATCTATTATATAACGAAGCTGTTCATCAGAAAAAAAACGTAAGCACAGATCTCCCCCTTTTTTTTTAAACTGAAGAGAGGTTTTCATTCCATGAATATCTTGAATTTTCTTTACAGCTTGAACTTGCCAAGGGGCTGGTTCTTGAACTTTTTTTATCTTTCTTTCTGATTTTTTCTGAAATAAGAGTTTTTGCGCTCCTCGCACACTTGTTTTATGTTTTACAAAATAACGCGCCCACTTTATTTGAGAAGGAGGCTCCTTGAGCTGCAAGAGAATTTTAGCCAAAGCCATTGACAGTTGTCCGTTTAAAATAAGGGTTCGTATTTCCCCCGGCAATTTTAAAATACGCAGTTGATTGGCTAGAGTGGCACGAGGAAGACCCAATTGCTCTGCCAATTTTTCCTGGGTAAGATTATGTTCCTCCATGAGTTTTTCGTAGGCTTGGGCTAGTTCTATAGGATTTAAGTTCTCTCTTTGCAGATTTTCCACCAAAGAAAGAAAAAAATTGTCCTCTTGTTCTTCCAGAATGCGTACGGGGATCTCATGCAGTCCGGCCTGGGCCGAGGCTCTCCATCTTCTTTCTCCTGCTACAATTTCATACTTTGAACCTCGTTTTTTTACAATAACCGGCTGAATTAAGCCATTTTTCCTTATAGAGTCGGCTAATTCTTTTAAAAACTCCTTATCAAAAACACGACGAGGTTGGTGGGGGTTAGGCTGTATTTGCTCAATACCCAAAACACCTATAGATGAAGTTTTTTTTATCCCCGGCTTTTTTAAGCCCTCTTTGGCAGAGGGAGAAAAAAAATTATCTAAACCGCGCCCTAAAACCCGCCGGCGGGAAACAGAAGTAAAGTGAGAAGAGTTTTTAGAAGACATGCACAGAAGACCTTTCAGAAGATAAGGAAAGGGCCTGTTCTTGGCCGGAGATCTGCTGTTGTAACTCTCCGGCCAACTGTTCGTAGGCCATAGCTCCCAGACAATGAGGCTCATACTGAAAAATCGTTTTTCCAAAGCTTGGGGCTTCACTTAAGCGCACATTACGGGGAATAATGGTGCGAAAAACCTGTTTCCCAAAGTGCCGACGCACTTCCTGTTCCACTCGATAACTTAAAGAGTTACGAGCATCAAATAAAGTCAGTAAAATCCCTTGTAGTTTTAAAGAACTATTCCACCGTTTTTTTACCTCCCGGGCGGTTCCCAGCAAACGACTCAAACCTTCCAAGGCATAATATTCACATTGCAAGGGGACAATAAAAACATGAGAGGCACTGAGTGCGTTTAAGGTCAGAAATCCCAAAGAAGGAGGGGTATCAATGATAATGTATTCATAATGGGTTTTTACCTCTTCTAATTTGTTCTTTAAAAAAAACTCTCTATTTTCTTCATTGACCAGGTCTATTTCCGCTCCCGCTAAATGCGGGCTAGCCGGGGCTATATCCAAATAAGCAATAGAGCTGGAACAAATCACTTTTTTCAAAGAACACCGGTTCATTAAGGCAGCATAAATATCTTCCTGAGAAGAAATACCTAAACCACTGGAAGCACTTTTTTGTGGGTCTAAGTCCACCAATAAAACTTTTTGGCCTTTTAGAGCTAAAGCAGCAGAAAGATTAAGAGCTGTCGTTGTTTTACCCACCCCCCCTTTTTGATTAGTTATACTGATTATCCAAGCCACTCCTACCTCTTCTCTTGTTCGATTAGTCATTCTCTTATAAGACTATCCAACTTGTCCAGCCTAAAAGCAAGGTTTGACTAGGCATGACTATCCATTTTGAATAGGCAAAAGTAATTGTAAAGGACTTATAACTTTAGTCTAAACTACTTGCGTCAATTTAGTCGTCCATGAAAAAGTTTTCTTGTTCAAAGTTATTGTAAATAAGATAGAAAAATTTCGGACATGCGTTTTGCCACAACGCGACTTTTAATAGGGGCTTCTTCCCCTGTTTCAAACTTAAGAGGTAGAATTTGATTTCATTATAAGGTGGAGCTTTCTGTCGCATTGGGCTCAAATACGAACTCATTTTTCCCTCTTATTTACAAAACTTTGAATGAAAGAAGCTTTTTTTCTTATTAGGATGATTCTTTTAAAATAACAAAACTATAAATAAAATCAAGTTGTTAAGACTTGTTCGGGACCAACTACCTTTTTTACTTCTCCTTTAAAAATCGTTTTCAATAAAGCTCTATCTGTGAACCAGGGAGGATAACTATATTTTCCAACAAGCTCTATAGACCAGTTTTTTTGAATCGGCACAGGGGCTTTTTTCCACTGGGCTTCCCAGTTTGAAGACTGAAGATGATAATAACAAGCTCCTGTTCTAAAAATAGATTGAGTTAAATCCAGCCTTTTACCTAAAGAAAAAAAGGCCTTGGAAACAGCGCAATTTAACAAGGTTTCTGATTGCTCTACTTTTTTATTTTTTACATGCACATTAGATAAACTCAATTTCCAGCAGATATATTCTAAAAAACAGCTCTTTTTTTTATTTGACTCAAAAAGCCAAAACTCTCTTTTCGGGGCCAGGACAGATAAAACTATACCCGGAAAGCCCGCTCCAGAACCAATATCGGCAATAAGGGGCTGCGTGCTATCCTTAAGCAAAATCGGCCCGGCAACAAGGGAATCCAGGATCATTTCCCAACAAAAACCCGGTTTTTGGCGGCGGGAGTAAAGAGAAATACTTTTGTTAAAATGAAAAAGCTCTCTGGCATAAATCTCCATTTTCTCTATCTGTAAGGGATTTAATAGGTTTTTTAAAGTAAATAAGTGCGTGATATTAAACATAGTACTGCTCTTTTTTAGGTTTAAAAAGTTTTCCTGTTCAAAATGCAACAAAAATCTCAAGGATTCCTGACTTTGTATCGAAATGAAACAAAATTGTTCTACGTAGAACAATTTTACATTTTTAAACCCAGAGGGTTTTTATTGGCGAACTCCAGGAAAATCTTTGACACACTTAAACTCTATTTTAAACCCAGAGGGTTTTTATTGGCGAACTCCAGGAAAATCTTTGACACACTTAAACTCTATTTTAAACCCAGAGGGTTTTTATTGGCGAACTCCAGGAAAATCTTTGACACATTTAAGCCCTATTTTAAACCCAAAGGTCTTTATAATGGGAAAAATTCCAAATAACTGGATTCCCGCTCCCCGTTTCCACGGGGACAAGCTTCGCGGGAATTGTAAATGTTCACCAATTCACTGACAAAATGACTTCCCGTTAGCTATGGGGATGACATACAAAGCAGGATAGAAATAAGCTCTTCAGGAGAGAATAGGGGGCAAAAACGAGTTCGGATCCCCGTTTCCACGGGGACAAGCTTCGCGGGATTGTAAATGTTCACTAATTCGCTGATAAAGTTAAGTTTATAAGAGCACTTTGGAAAGTTCTAAAAGTAAGTTAAGGAGGCGAGTTAATGAACATTTACAAACAAGCGAGAACGGTATAAAATATGTGGCACCAGAGAATGACAAACTATTGATATTATTTATTACATCGTGTCGTGCTGAAGTCGGGAAAAAGAGCAACAGGACATCAAAAATATTAGAAAAGCAAGCTTTTTTTCCATTTTGGCTTCCCGATTTTATAAAGTTTCTCATCTTGAAACATTTTATCAGTCAAAATAAAGACAAATATCCACTTATGTTCCTAAGTAAAGAACCGATAAGTTTTTATATATGAAAAATCTAAAAAAACCTAAGTCTTTTTTTTCCTTCCTTCGCAAAATATCTCCCTCCTTTCTCTCCTCGTATTTTCTTATTTTATTTCAATGGTTTAATAAATCCTTTCGACTTAAAAAAGGCCTCCTTCAAAACCAAAGAGGGGTTTCCTTAGTCGAGATTATCATTTTCACTGGGATCTTTCTTGTCCTGGCTTTAGGAACCAATCAATTCCTTACGGATACCCTCCAATTCCAAAACTTCACTCTCTCTCAAACCTTTGAACTAAACTTAAGAAAACTTCTTAAAGACCTAAACCAAGAAGCCTGCACCAAAACCTTTTCCGGAAAAAATATCGGTGAGGATATCGCTCACATTCGAGATGAGAGAGGCATCTCTTTAATATCCGACGCCAGTATGTTTAAGAAAAATTTAAAAATTATAAAAATAGATACCACTCCTAAGATCACTTCCTGTAACCAAATCCATGTACTAAGTGGACAAAACTGCCCTCCCGGATGCACCAACCCGGCGAGCTTCCCCGGTGCTTGCAGCGGTTCTGAATCCACCTCTATCCCTGGCTATGCGGAGCTACATATTTTTTTCTCCCGGCCGGGAAGTTTGTTTGAAACTAAAACCAAAGACGGTGTTTGTAACAGCTCAGACCAAACGAATTGTTATCAACACAGCTGCCTGGTGAAACTGATAGGAGGACCTCCCCTCAGAGAGGGAGGGGATGGGAAGCCTATTGGAGCTTGCGAGCTGTTGGACTGTAGCGAAGAATTAACAACTGATTCCAATCCCAATTTTCCTTGTTATAAAGTCAGCGGCGGCGGCGGCGATCCGAAAAGAGTGAGTTTAATAGGTTGCGGAGATGATCCCGATGATCCTGATGACCCCACCAGCCCCCAGGGTATTAAAGTGGATAACACCGTGGCCTTAGGTTATAAAGCAGGGGGGGGGGGAGGTTTAACAGGAGAGGAAAATACTTTTGTAGGCTTTGAGGCGGGAAAAAACACCACCAGTGGAGAAAAAAACACCTTTATAGGTTATTGGGCGGGAATGCAAAACACGACAGGTGAGGATAATATCTTTATAGGCTTTGAGGCGGGAAAAAACACCACCAGTGGAGAAAAAAACACCTTTATAGGTTATTGGGCGGGAATGCAAAACTCAGGAGATAACAACATACTTATAGGCCAGATGGCAGGAAAAGTCAACCAGGGAAGTCACAATGTATTTATAGGTGAAACCACCGGACAAAACACCTCCTCTGGAAGTGATGAAAATGTTTTTATAGGCCGGATGGCAGGAGCAGTACAAAACAGAGGAAATAAAAATGTTTTTATAGGTAACGAGGCAGGACACCGAAACAAAGGAAATAAAAATGTTTTTATAGGCTTTGAGACCGGAAAGAACTTTCAATTCGGAGAAGCTAATACCTTTATAGGGAGTACAGCGGGTAAAAAGACTGGATCACCTCACCCATTAAAAAATAACACTTTTATAGGCTATAAGGCGGGGCTAAAGTCTAAATCATTAGAATCCCCTACTCGTCCTGATGATCCCTGTGGAAATACAGGCGGGCCGGTGGGGATAGTTTGTGACAACCTTTTTATAGGTTATACGGCGGGAATAGAAAACACCCAAGGAAAAAATAACACTTTTATAGGGTCCTACGCCGGAGAGGAGAACACAACCGGAGAAAATAATATCTTTATAGGCTATAAAGCCGCTTCTCACTCCGACTATCAAACAAAAAGCGGCTACTTGGTTATTGGAAATAGCAACACCCCTACCTGGATTACAGCAGAGATAGGAACAGATGACTTTAAAGTTAAAGGCACAAAAGTCTCCTATGAGGGGCATACTCATCCCTCTACCTCTTCCCGAACCCTTAAAAAAAACATCAAAGACTTTAAAAACTTTGATAAGTCCTTGGATGACATCTTAAAGCTTCCGCTTTTTACTTTTGAATTTAAAAAAGAGCTCCCTCAAAAAAGCCGGATCGGCTTTATCTCAGAAGAGCTACCCCCGCACCTGCAAATAAAAGACAAACCCTCTCGTCCAGACATAGTTTCTATTCGGGGAACGATCCTGGCTGCCATTAAAGCTCTTTATAAAAAAATGATTAACTTAAAAGAGGAGATCCCCTCTCAGATTAAGAATTTAAAAGAAGAGTTTTTAATTGGACTTAATGAGAGCAGGAAAGTTTTAAAAGAAGAGATATTTCAGCAGTTAAAAGCTTTAAGTAAAAATTTAGAAACAGCAAGAGAGGAGCTCTCCCTTGAAGTAAAAACAAAAGAGCATATAAGCCTGCAAAAATGGAAAGCTCTAATAGAGCAGGAAAAAAGACAGACAGCCCCTCTCACCGAGGAGCTACAAAAGACCAAAAAGGAGTTAAGTCAGGCTAAGGCCGACCTGGCCTACACTAAAGCGGAGATAGAGAATACAAAAAAGCAAATAAAACTTTTAGGAGAAAAGCTCAATGCGCTTAAATAAAACAATCAAACTCCTTAGAGAATATTTTTCGAGAGGACAGAGCTTTATATATAACTTAGCTAAGCCCCTTAAACTGAGCAAACACTTTATTCAAAACCAAAGAGGGGTTTCCTTAGTCGAGATCATCGTCTTTAGCAGTATTTTTCTTTTCTTTGTTGTAGGAACCTCCCGAATTTTTATTACAACCTTAAAGACGCAAAGCTTAAAGCACTCTAAAACCTCGGAATTAAACTTAAGAAAACTTCTTGAAGTTTTAAACCAACAGGCTTGCACCAATACCTTCTCAGGAAAAAATATCGGTGAGGATATCGCTCACATTCGAGATGAAAACGGCATCCCTTTAATATCCACCACCAGCTCATTTAAAAAAAATTTCCAAATTATGAAAATAGATACTGCCCCTAGAGTTATTCCCTGTAACAGTATCCAGGCCTCCAGTGCTGGCGACTGCCCCCCCGGATGCACCTACCCGGGCAGCCCAGGGCTTTGCAGTGGTACCCATACCAGCCACATTCCTGGTTATGCGGAGCTACGTATTTCTTTCTCCCGCCCGGGAAGTTTGTTTGAAACTAAAACCCATACCGGGGTTTGCAACACTTCTGACCAAAGCCACTGTTATAAGCAAAACTGTATTATGAAACTAACAGGAAGCCCCGACAGAGGAGATACAGGAGAGGCTATTGGAGCTTGCGAGCTGCTGGACTGTAACGAAGAATTAAGCAATAATTCAACCCCGGATGATAACAGCTGCTATACGGTAACAGATAACACCGGCCATCTGAAGAAAGCCACTCTTATAGGCTGTGGAACCACCCAGGATATTACAATAGATAACTTCGTGGCCTTTGGCTTTAATACAGGAAGTGCCAATTTAACAATGGGAACATCCACCACTTTAATAGGTTATAAAGCAGGAGAAAAGAGCGAGACAGTATTTGAGATTGTTGCTATAGGTAAAGAAGCAGGAAACCTAACAGGAGTTGGAAACACGAGTAGCAAAAATACTTTTATAGGCTTTGAGACCGGAAAGAACTCCTCTAATGAGAGTTCCTCCAATACTTTTATAGGCCATAAGACAGGAACAGTTAATAAGAAAAGGTTCAACACTTTTATAGGCCACCAGGCGGGAAAAAACGACCAAGCCGGAAATAGCAACACTTTTATAGGCTATCAGACAGGATTCCTAAGCTCCAGAGATTTCAACACCTTCATAGGACACCTGGCGGGATACCAACACTCCGGAACAAAAAACACTTTTATAGGAAATAGCGCAGGAAAAGAAAACTCAGGAGATAACAACACCCTTATAGGAAATAGCGCAGGACTAAAAAACCAAGGGGATAATAACACTCTTATAGGAAATAGCGCAGGAAAAGAAAACTCCGGGGAGAATAATGTTTTTATAGGTAAGCAGGTAGGAACAAAAAACCAAGGAAATGAGAATGTCTTTATAGGTGAAGCTACCGGGGAAAATAACGACACCGGGAAGAATAACACTTTTATAGGGTCCTACGCCGGAGAGGAGAACACAACCGGAGAAAATAATATCTTTATAGGATATAAGGCCGCCTCTGATCCCGACTATAACTCAAAAGATAACCGATTCGTTATAGGAAATATCAACAACCCCACTTGGATTACAGCAGAGATAGGAACAGATGACTTTAAAGTTAAAGGCACAAAAGTCTCCTATGAGGGGCATACTCATCTCTCTACCTCTTCTACCTCTTCCCGAACTCTTAAAAAAAATATCAAAGCCTTTAAAAACCTGGATAAGGCCTTAGACGACATCTTAAATACCCCGCTTTTTACTTTTGAGTTTAAAAAAGAACTTCCTCAAAAAAGCCGGATTGGCTTTATCTCAGAAGAGCTACCCCCGCATTTGCAAATAAAAGACAAACCCTCTCGTCCAGATATGGTCTCTATTAGAGGAACAATCCTGGCCGCCATCAAGGCTCTTTATAAAAAAATGATTAACTTAAAAGAGGAGATCCCCTCTCAGATTAAGAATTTAAAAACAGAAATTTTAAAAGAGCTTAGTGAGAATAAGAAGCAATTAAAAGAAGAGATATTTCAGCAGTTAAAAGATTTAAGCAAAAGTTTAGAAACAATGAAAGAAGAACTCTCCCTTGAAGTAAAAACAAAAGAACATATAAGCCATCAAAAACGGGAAAACCTCATACAGGAGCAAAAAAAGAAAAGAGATCTTATCACCAAGGAGCTACAAAAGACCAAAAAGGAGTTAAGCCAGGCTAAGGCCGATTTAGCTTACACCAAAGCGGAGATGGAAAGCACAAAAAAGCAAATAAAACTTCTAGGAGAAAAACTTAATGCGCTTAAATAAAACAAAAAGGTTTCTTAATAAAAAGGGATTTTCTTTGATAGAGGTCTTGCTCATCATGACTATCATGGCTTTACTTATCACCGGTTTTGCGGATTTTATTATCAGTACCCTGAAAGTCCAAAATTTAACCTACTCCCAGTCCTCTGAAGAAAAACTAAGAGAGCAACTTGCAAAGGTAAATCAAGAAGCCTGCACTAATACCTTCTCTGACAAGAAAGTGGGCGACAATATAGACCAAATCAAAGACGAAAACGATAATACGCTTATTGATCTTTTAAACTCCAATGGTCTTTTTGAAAGAAATTTAAAAGTGATAAAAATAAGCACTTATCCAAAAAAGGATCCTTGTAACAGTATTATAGCCCATAACCCTGGCGACTGCCCCCCTGGATGTACCGACCCGGCTTCCTTATCCTCCTCGCCCCCCTCTCCAGGAGCTTGCGGCGGCACCAATGCCACTTCTATCCCCGGTTATGCTGAACTAGAGCTTTCTTTTTCCAGACCGGGCACTTTATTTGAAGCTAAAAAGAAAGACGGGGTTTGCAACAGCCTCGATCAGACGGATTGCTACAAGCAACACTGTACCTTAAAGCTCTCAGACACATCTCCAGGAATTACAGGTACTGATCTGGGAAATTGTGAGGTCTTAAACTGTAGCAACATAGAGTTTTCAAACAGTAAAACCAGCTGCTACGCATTGGAAGATCTTCTCCTAGGAAAAGGAAATACCTCTTTAGGTTGTGGAATGATCTCTTATCAAGAGAACTCAACCAGCTTAGGTTTTAAAACAGGAATCACCAACTCACAAGGAAGAGAAAACACCTTTATAGGCTATAAGGCTGGAGAAAAAAACCAAGAAAGTGAGAACACTTTTATAGGCTTTGAGGCCGGAAAAGACGACCGCACCGGAAGCAAAAACACTTTTATAGGAAATAGCGCAGGAAAAGAAAACTCAGGAGATAACAACACCCTCATAGGAAATAGCGCAGGAAAAGAAAACTCAGGAGATAACAACACCCTCATAGGAAATAGCGCAGGAGAACAAAACTCAGGAGATAACAACACCCTCATAGGAAATAGCGCAGGAGAACAAAACTCCGGAGATAACAGCACCCTTATAGGAAATAGTGCAGGAGAACAAAACTCAGGAGATAATAACACTTTTATAGGCCATGAGGCAGGAAAAGAAAACAAAAGCCCCTGCGAAGATATCATAGCTAACCCTGGTGATTGCCTAGCCCCGCTGTGTAAAGACCCAGACAGCTTTACAGGGACAGAGACTTGTGTGGCATTGCAAAATCCGAGCCATAACCTTTTTATAGGGCATAGCGCAGGACTAAAAAACCAAGGGGATAATAACACTCTTATAGGTTATACGACGGGAATAGAAAACCAAGGGCAATCTAACTTTTTTTTAGGGAGCGGGGCAGGAGGAAACGCCTCTAACAACGGGAGTAACAATTTTCTTATAGGCCATAGGGCCGGACTAAAAAACCAAGGAGATAACAATACTTTTATAGGGTCCTACGCCGGAGAGGAGAACACAACCGGAGAAAATAATATCTTTATAGGATATAAGGCCGCCTCTGATCCCAACTATAACTCAAAAGATAACCGATTCGTTATAGGAAATATCAACAACCCCACTTGGATTACAGCAGAGATAGGAACAGATGACTTTAAAGTTAAAGGCACAAAAGTCTCCTATGAGGGGCATACTCATTCCTCTACCTCTTCCCGAACCCTTAAAAAAAATATCAAAGCCTTTAAAAACTTTGATAAGGCCTTAGAGGACATTTTAAACCTGCCTCTTTTTACTTTTGAGTTTAAAAAAGAACTTCCTCAAAAAAGCCGGATTGGCTTTATCTCAGAAGAGCTACCCCCGCATTTGCAAATAAAAGACAAACCCTCTCGTCCAGACATAGTCTCTATTCGGGGAACGATCCTGGCTGCTATTAAAGCTCTTTATAAAAAAATGATAAACTTAAAAGAGGAGATCCCCTCTCAGATAAAGAAATTAAAAACCGAGTTTTTAAATGAGCTTAATGAAAGCAGGAAAGTTTTAAAAAACGAGATTTCAAAAGAGATAAGTGTAAGTGGGAAAAATTTAGAAAAAGTAAGAGAGGAGATGTCGTCTGAGATAGAGAACAAGCATATAAGCCTGCAAAAATGGGAAGATTTAATAATAGAACAGGAAAAAAAGAAAACAGCAGACCTTATAGAGGAGCTACAAAAGACAAAAGAGGAGTTAAACAAGGCTCAAGCCGACTTAGCCCACATCAAAGCCGAAATGGAAAGCACAAAAAAGCAAATAAAACTTTTGGGAGAAAAGCTTAATAAGTGAGTCATTTCCACTTTGGCACAACACTATACAAAAAAACCGGCTTTACTGGATTCCCGCTCCCCGTTTCCACGGGGACAAGCTTCGCGGGAATGACAATGCTTTCGCGGGAATGACAATGCTTTTGCGGGAATGACAGAGAGATAAGTTCTTCAGGAGAGAATAGGGGGCAAAAGCGAGTTCGGATCCCCGCTTTCGCGGGGACAAGCTTGACACATGAGCAATCAAAGGTTGCTCTGTGGCAAACCGCATGTCCGAGTCTTTTGACTCCTATTCTCTCCTGAAGAAGTGATTTTGTCAGCGAATTAGTGAACATTTACAGGAAGGACTTACTTTTGCAGGAATCCCCAATATTGGTTTTTAAATGAATTAATAAAGCTTGGATAGCCGCCGGAGGCATGCCACTAATACGACTGGCTTGCGCTAAAGTATGAGGTTGCACTTTCTTTAACTTTTCTAATGCCTCTAAAGAAAGCCCTTTTACTCGATTATAATCCAGCTTGGGAAGTTTTATGTTTTCTAATTTTTGATTTTGAGCTATAAAATCCTCTTGCCGCTTGATATATCCTTCATACTTTATCTGTATTTCCACCGCTTCCCAGCTTTTTCCTTCATTTTTATTTAAAAGGTCAGCTCCCGTGTTCTTCAATAATTTATCTCGCAAATCCGGGATTTTTTGAACAAAAGCCTGCATTTTCTGCCAATTCATCTCCGGGCGGGAAAAAAATTTTTTTAAGCTCTGGACTTTATTTAATTTTGGTGCTCTTACGGCTTTAAGTTCCTCTTTTATTCTTTCTTCCGGGGATATGCGAGTGTCTTTAAAAAAATTTAGTAGCTTTTCTCTTCGCTCTAACTCCTTTTCTAAAAGAAAAAGTTTTTCTAAAGAAAGTAATTGATGTTCACGGCTTAAAGGAAATAATCTTTCAATAGCATTATCCTCTCTTAAAATAAGACGATGTTCTGCACGGGAGGTGAGCATACGATAAGGCTCTTTTGTTCCCTTTGTAACTAAATCATCAATTAAAACACCAATATAAGCCTCGTGCCTTTGCAATATAAGAGGAGAAAGTTTTTGAACCTTACTAGCGGCATTAACACCCGCTACTAAGCCCTGTCCTGCCGCCTCTTCATATCCACTGGTCCCATTAATCTGTCCAGCAAAAAAGAGATTTTCAAAAAGTTTTGTCTCCAAGGTGGGAAAAAGCATCTGCGGGTCTAAAAAGTCATACTCCACAGCATAGCCCGGCTTTAAAACTTCCACCTGTTCCAAGCCTTTGATTGTTCTTAAAAACTCTAATTGCACTTTCTCCGGTAAGCTCGTGGAAAGCCCCTGTAAATAAATAGAAGTCCCCTTAAGAGTCTCTGGTTCTAAAAAACTCTGATGCCGATCTTTATCCGCAAAACGGATAATTTTATCTTCCACACTAGGGCAATACCTGGGTCCCACTCCTTGAATACGGCCTGAGTGGAGAGCCGAAAGGTGTAAGTTTTTTCTAATGATGTTATGTGTTTTTTCATTGGTATAGGTCAAGTAACAAGGGATCTGTGGCAAGTTTAAAACAGGAGGGCTGAAAAAACTAAATGGTCTAAAATGGGCGTCTCCTTCCTGTATCTCAAGAGAGGAAAAATCAATACTCCCTTTTTTGAGACGAGGGGGGGTTCCGGTCTTCAAACGATGAACAGGAAAGCCTAAGGTTTTTAACTGATCGGATAAACCTTTTGTTGCTTTTTCCCCAACACGCCCTCCCGACTTTTGTTCCGAACCAATATACATCATCCCTTTCATAAAAGTGCCTGTTGTTAAAATCACCGCCTGTGAAAAAATCTTCTCGCCTTTATCTGTCATCACCCCTTTACATTTATCTTTATCTAAAACCAAAGTTTTCACCTCTGCGGACAAAACAGATATTTTTTTAAGAGAAAAAAGATATTTTTTTACAAAGGCACTATAAAAAGATTTATCACACTGAGCACGAGAGCCTCTTACGGCAGGGCCTTTACTGCTATTTAAAAGCTTAAACTGAATACAGCTCGCATCCGCGGCCCGCCCCATAAGCCCTCCTAAAATATCTAATTCCTTTACAATAGGCCCTTTACCTAAGCCCCCTATGGATGGGTTACAACTCATGTGCGCTGTACGCTCTTTATCTACTGTGACTATCAAGACAGAACAGCCCCGCCGAGCGGCTGCATAAGCCGCTTCCACTCCGGCATGGCCACTTCCCACGACAATAACATCAAAGTTTTTCATAAAATTCCTCTGTTATGACCGAACTATATAAAAACTTACTTTCCAATACAAAACTCTTTAAACACCTGTTTTATTACTTCTTCATTATATTCCTTGCCTAATAACTGATATAAAACAGAAATAGCTTGCTGTAATTCAAAAGTGATAAATTCCGGCGAGCTTTTTTTGTTTAAAAGTTTTTTTGCTTTATCTAAAAAACAACTCATTTGTTCCATAGCTTGCTTCTGACGAGGAGTAGAGAGAAAAATTTCTCCTGTCTCTTTTTCTGATTTTTTGTAAAAAAGCTTTTTTAAAGCTTCTTGTCCTTCCCCTGTACGAGAACTTACCCATAATATTTGTTTATTTTTTTCAGCAGGGGACAAGAACAAAGACAGAGCCTGTTTTTTATGAAAAAATTTTATCACTTGCTTAAAAAAAACAGACCTATGAGAAGAGGGTATTTGATCGGATTTACTAAAAACCACCATCGTTTTTTTCGGATCTAGTTTTTCTAAACCAAAAAAGTTTTCTTCTCTTAAGGGCCTTGTGCTTTCCACTAAAAACAAACACAAATCCGAGTGTGTTGCTTCTTTTAAAGTCCTCTTTATTCCCTGGCTTTCCACCGGATCCGGGTTTTTACGAAAACCCGCCGTATCTTTTAAACAAAATTCCCGCTGATTTAACAAAACCCTCGCCGACAAAATATCTCGTGTGGTCCCTGGATGTTGGGTCACTATAGCCCTATCATCTTGAATAAGATAATTAAACAAAGAAGATTTCCCAGCATTAGTAGCCCCTAACAACAAAATACTAAAACCTTCCCGATCTATCCTTCCTTGGTGAAAGCCTGCTAAAGCTTCTTTTACCTCTTTTCTTATCTCCTCTAAAAGCTTCTTCTGTTGCTCTTCTGAAAAAGGCTTTATTTCTTGATCGCTAAAATCAATACTGGCTTCCAGGTGCGCCAAAAGCTTTGTTAGTTTTTCTTTCAACTTCTTTAAATGATTCGATACTCCCCCTTTTAAACCTCTTATAGCTTGTGTATGCGCTCTAGGAGATCTACTTTGAATTAAATTTAAAACACTTTCTGCCTGCACTAAATCCAGATTTCCATTCATAAAAGCCCTATAACTAAATTCCCCTCTTTCAGCTAATCTAGCCCCTGCCTTGATTAAAGCTTCTATAATAAGGGAAGAAAGATAAGTGCTTCCATGACAGCTGATTTCCACGCTTTCCTCACCTGTAAAAGAGCGGCCTTTTTTAAAACAAAAAACCAGGACTTCATCTAAAGTGTCTTTCTTCTTGGGATGTAAAAAAGTCCCAAAATAAATACGATGAGAGCAGGGAGTTTTAGGTAAAAAAGGGCAGCATTTTTTGCTAATGGCAAAAGCTTTATCTCCGCTTAGTCTGATAAGAGCTAAAGCTCCTTGTCCAGGCGGAGTGGCTAAAGCACAAATCGTGTCTTTATCTTGAGAGCGACTTTGATATAAAAAAGGCTTGTGATCTTGCCTTTCCGGCTTTCTTTTTCCTTTTTTTTCCATAATCAAAAATATAAACCGTCTTATAAGAAATTAAGCATCAGAAGAAATAGAATCAGCAGGGCTGATACAAATATTTTTATAAAAACCTTCTCCCACAGAAGAGGTTTTCACCTCTCCCCCTTCTGTCAAAAACTGATGGACCTGTCTCCTTTGAAAAGGAGAGAGAGCCTTTTTTAAATACACCGGCCGCCCTGTGGAAAGAGCTTTTTGCCTAAGTTTATCTGCCAAGTCTAATAAACGTCTTTCTCGTTCTTTAAAAAAGTTTCCTGAATCCAGTCGTACAAAAATATTTTGACCGGCAAAGTGCTGTTGAACCACTCGATTAAAATAGGTTTGCAAAGCTAAAAGAAGACGTCCCTCTTTTGTTTTCAACAAACCCTCATCTTCTCCAAACACATCTACAATAACTTCCTTTTCCTCGTTTTGCTCCACCTCTGCAGAAAGAAGAAATCCTCCTTTTTCCAACAGATCCTGCAATAATCGCTCTACTAAACGACTTGGGGTTTTTTCTTTCCCTTTAAACAGTTTTTTAAACATTTCATCCTCCCTCTTTTTATATTATACTCAAAGAGTCTAAATTTTTTCCGTAACTTCTTGATTCTTTCCTCCCTGGACAGCCAAGCCTCTAAATCCGAAATTTTCAAACACGATGGTATCAATTTCCTCCTGGAGTTGGTGCAGGAAGTGAGATTTTTAAATCTCCCTTTTTATTCAAATACACCTGCTGGGCTAAACCAAATACCGTGCTCACTAACATATATAAAACCAAACCACTGGGCAGGTTTATCATAAAAAGAGACATAAAAATAGGCATAATCTGCATAGCCCTAAGCATTTCCTTGTTCAGAGTAACAGGAGATAGTTTTTGTTGAATAAACATAACCACCCCCATTAAAACCGGCAAGATATAATAAGGGTCCTTCCAACTCAAGTCCCTGATCCAGAAAATAAAGGGAGCTTGATAAAGAGAATAACTATTAGAAAGAGCTTTCCAAAGGGACCAAAAAACAGGAAGCTGTAATAATAAAGGCAGGCAACCTCCTAAAGGGTTAGCACGATAGGCTTTCATTACAGCCATGACTTCTTGATTCATTCTTTGAGGATTATCCTTAAACTTTTTTCTTAGTTTTTGTATCTCAGGGTGGACTTTTTTCATTATCTCCATAGACCGATGAGAAGAAAGAACAAAAGGAAAAAGAATAATCCGCACCAAAAGCGTTAACAAAATAATAGCTCCTCCCCAGTTCCCCACTAAAGAATAGAAAAAATACAAAATCTGAAGAATCCCACGAGACAAAGTGCTAAACCAACCAAAATCCACCCAATGAATTAAAGAAGGATAGTCTTTTTTCAAAAGCACAAGGTCTTTAGGGCCTATAAATACTCTATAGGACATTTTAAAGTCCTGCTGAGGATTTAAAACAAAATGCTGAATCCAGCCCACTTTCTTACGAAGGTCTATCTTAAACTGAGGTAAAACATCGGATTCCTTTTCCATCCAGGCCTGTCCAAAATACTTATCTCCTAAAGCCGCCGCCTTTATAGTCGAAAAAGTCTGCACCTCTTTGGAGGGAGAACTGTTTTGGTCCGAAACAAGAGGGATATGCTCCCATCCCGAAGACGAAGAAATAAAAAAAGATAAAAAATCCGGGGGCGTTAGAAAAGATAAAAAACTCCTTCCTGATTCCTCTTCTTTTGGCCCTTGAGTTAAAACCGTGTTAATACTAAAATCCGGCGGCAGGTTTCCTGTTACTTCTATTTGCGTCTCTACTAGAAAAAGCTCTGGTTTAACAGAAAGCGTTTTCTTTATCTTTATTCCATTCCGAACGGCTAAGCCCTCCCAGGAATAACGAGAGGTCGGCCTTATATCAAAATAAAGCGGATTAACTTCTCTCTCATCTAAACGAGTTTCAAAAGGTAATAATTCTCCTTCAGAAAATAGCCCTATAGCCTGCCCCTTTCGATCAAAGATCTTATTTAAGACCAACTTTCTAAAACCCATCCCTTTAGAGGAAATATCAAAAGAGAGATTCTCACTTTCAAAAGGTATATTTCGCTCTTTGGGAGGCTCTTTTACAGAAAAAGAAGACGAGATGATATTATGACCATTTGCCTTTTCTAAAAGATCTTCTTTTTTCTTTGGTTGCTCCTGCTTATCTACGCGTTTTTCTTCTTGAGTGATCGGTCTTTTTTCTACAGGATACTTCTTTCTCATATAGGAGTCCCATAAAAGCCAGGTCATAAAAACTAAGGCAACAGCAATCAAGGTGTTTTTATCTAAAAAGTTTTCTTTTTCTTTCATAGAAAAATCTCCTCATTTCTCTCTCCTTTTTTTAGATAGAATCATAAAAGAAAAAGCCTTATATCTTTTTTTCTTTCTTTGAAACAGAAGAGGAAGGAAGGGGGTTTAAACCAAATGGGCCAAAAAAGTGACATTTAGCCAGCCTTTTTAAAACTAGAGAAAAAGCTGTAAAAAAAGAGTATTGTAAAAAAGCCCTCTCAGCATAACAAGAACAAGAGGGGTGAAATCGGCAAGCCCCTCCAAAATGAACAGAGAGGAACACCTGGTATATTTTTATAAAAAAAAGACAGATCAAAGATAGATATTTCATTTTATTTAAAGCTCAATATATTTAGAAACTCGTTCAAATCCAGTATAAAAATCATGGTATTTCATGTTTTTATAAAAGGACTTCTCTCTTTTTTCAAATCCCAACAGTATATCCAACTCTTCCCTCCATTTTTGCTTTGCAACAAAATGACGCGCCCATCTTTTAAATTTATTTCTTTGAACAGCCTTACCTGTCCATTTTGGAAAAAATAAAGCTATACGGCTGGAAGAAAGGCCGTTTTTTCGATATATAATAAAAAAGCCTGGGGTTTTTAAATACTTTCCTTTTTTTCTGAGCAAAATAAAATCTTTCTTTTTGTTTAAGGAAATCCACATTTTTTATAATTATATACCTTTCGGGTCTGATCTCCGTTTCCACGAAAACAAGCTTTTCCATAAGCTTTTGGTGTTTTTCTTCAGGAAACCAATCCTTCAAATCAAGAGTTTTCAAACAGGATAATAAAAGGCTTTATTTGCTGGAAATAGAAACAGAAAGGTGTTTACGCCCCTTACTTCTTCTTTGATTGAGCACTTGTTGTCCGCTTTTCTTCTCCATTCGAGCACGAAAGCCATGAGAACGGCTTCTTTTTTTACGACTCGGCTGATAGGTCCTTTTCATTTTTTTCTTCTCCAGACTAAAAAATCTCTAAAGTTAGCAAGAACTCTCCCCCTCTAACCGTATCCTCCATTGACGCATAATGAAAGCACATTTTGTCTCTTCTCGTCAAGCAGAGGTTTATGATAGCTTTATGACTTTTTATGCCCTAAGAAAACTTGATGGAGGCTCCCTTTGTCCGAACAACAGCTTTGGAATCAGATAAAAGAAACTTTACAAAAAAGGCTTCAAGAAAAACTACTTAAATCCGTTCTGGATACAGTGACTTTAGAGAGCCAGGCCCTAAAAGGGAAAAAGCACTTTACTCTTAAAGTTCCCTCTTCCTTTCATCAGGAGGTTTTAACAAAACATTTGTCTCTTATTCAAACCCAAATAAAAAACAAAGAAGCCACCTTCCAAACTGTTGATATACAAAAACAAGCCTTTCGCTTATCAAATAAAATCTTAAAAAAAAGAGCCACTCCTTCTAAACTTTCCCCTCATAAAAAGACAACAAAAAATAGTGCTTTTTATCCTCAATGGACATTTTCTTCTTTTGTGCAAGGTCCTAGCAATTCCTTTGCTTTTTCTCTAGCTAAAAGCCTCGCGCAAAGCCCTTTTAACAATCATTCTAACCCTTTATTTATCTACGGCCCGTCGGGATTGGGAAAGACCCATTTACTGCACGCCATTGGAAACCATCTGGAAAAAGAAAAACCTCATTTAAAAGTGCTTTATCTCCCCGCCGAGCGATTTTTTAATGACTGCATCAATCATATTCGCAAAAATGGAATGGAGCTTTTTCGCCAAAAATACAGAGCCAACATTCAAGTTCTCTTATTAGATGATATTCAAATCCTGGGAAGAGGGGAAAGCATACAAGAAGAATTTTTCCATACTTTTGAAAGTCTAAAATCAGCAAAGTGCCAAATGGTCTTAGCCAGCGATCAAAAGCCAAAAGATATCAAGGGCTTAAAGGATAGAATCAAAACTCGCTTTGAAGGAGGGGTCATAACCGATATTCAAGCTCCAGATAAAGACACCAAAAGAGCCATTATAAAAAGTAAGGCTCAAAACTGGCACCCTAGCCTTCCAGAAGAAATTATTTCTCATATATCTCATATTCCCACTAACTCCATTCGGGAAATAGAAGGCCATTTAAATAAGATAAAAATGTTTTGTGATTTGCAAAATAAGCCCCTGCGCCTAGAAACTGTTCAGCACCTCTTTTGTAAAGAGCTCTCTTCTTTTCCTACTTCCGCTCCCTTTTCTTCTTCTCAAAACCCTGGTTTTAGCCTTGTTCAAAAACAAGTGTGTGCCTATTTTCACATCAAAGCTTCTGAACTAAGATCTTCTTCTCGAGCAAAACATATTGTTTATGCTCGAAATATCGCTATTCACCTGGCTAGAAAAGACTTAAACCTTTCCTTAAAAGAACTAGGGCAACTTTTTGGAAAAAGAAATCACAGCACTATATTGCATAGTTTGAAAGTAATCGAAAAGGGGAAGAGGGAAATAACAAGAGATATCAAAGAGTTAAGAAAACTTATCAACAAAAACGGATTTTTATGTTGAAAACTTAAAAAGAAGGGGACCTTTTCTTTCTTCATATTCCATTATCAACATTTTTTCCACAGCCTTTACTTACCTCTTTTATCATGTCGTTTTTTTAATGATTTTGCGTGCTTATTTGTTTATTATTTGTTATCAACAATAACCTACTACTACTACTACAATATTTTATTATAATAATAGTTGTTATTGATAACTTTTTTCTCCAAAAGGAACAAACCCTGAATGCCTCGAAGATTATTAAAAATTCAAGTTAAACGTTCCTCTTTTTTTGAACTTGTTTCTCAAGCTAACAGCCTTATTGAGAAACGCGTTGTTGTGCCTATTTTATCTAAAATTCTTATTAGCACAAAAGAAAGCAAATATCTTTGTGTGCAAGCGACAGATCAAGATAACAGCTTACAGAATGAAATTCCTGTAAAAGTAGAAGGAGGGGGGAAGGTAGTGATAGATGCCCAAACTCTCTACGAAATACTAAAAGAACTTCCTGAAGGGATAGTGGAACTAAAAGAACAAGAGGATAAAAAGGTAAGGTTAAAACAAGGAGCTTCTGTATTTCATTTGTTGAGCCTACAACCTCGTGATTTCCCAGCCTTCCCTCCTTTTCAGATGAGTGACTCTTTTTCTATAAGCGCAGAGACATTAAAATACTTAATAGATAAAACAATATATTGTTCGTCTTTAGATGACACTCGTTATCACTTGACGGGGATATTTTTTGAAACCCTTGAATCTATTCGCCCAGAGAAAAGAAAAGAAGCGGGTGCAGAAGGAAAAATAGAAGATAGCACAGATGAGAAGGAGGGGGGTACAGAGGAGGAAAAAGAGGATAAAAGGGGAGGGTCGCTTTATTTTCGGTTTGTAGCTACAGATGGGCATCGTTTAGCTCTGGCCGAGTATCCTTGTGAAAAGTCTTTAGAAAAAGGGGTGATTATATCGAAAAAAGGAGTGCAGGAGATAAAAAAACTTGTTTCTCTAGCTTCAAGTGAAGAAAAAGTGGAAGTAGCAGTAAAACCTCCTCGTATTTTATTTCGTTATGGTTCGGCCATCTTAAGCGTTAAATTGGTGGAGGGGGGGTATCCTGCCTATCAACCTTTTATACCGAAAAGCGGTTCTGTTTCTGTAGAAGTGGAAGTGGATACAAATCAGTTCAGTCAAACTCTTAGGAGAGTGTCTTTATTGTCCAGCACCCGGTTTAAAGGTGTCAATTTTGATATTACAGAAAAAAAGATACAAATGGAGTCAGAAAATCCAGATTTAGGCAAGGCTCAAGACGAAGTCACTTGTGTGAGAAAAAAAGGGGGTGATTTGAAGGTTCGTTTTAATGCCAGGTATATCTTGGAAGCTCTTTCTTCTATAGGAACCAAGAAAGCTTTTATTACTTTTGGGGGTAAAGAGAAAGCTTGTGTTATATATCCTGTATTAAAAGGGGAGCGAGAAAAACATAGCTTTTGCGTCATTATGCCTATGAAAATGTGATGTTTGTAGAAAAATTGGAAGTTCATTGTTTTAGAAATTATTCTCATCTTTGCTTTTTTCCTGCTTCAAAAAGCTTAATAGTGGGCGATAATGGCCAGGGAAAAACGAATTTATTAGAAGCTTTAGTGTTGCTGGCTTACGGGCGCTCTTTTCGAGCCTCTCATTTAGGAAGTCTTGTGCAAGAGGGGAAAGACGCGGCTTCTATTTTAGCTTGGGTTTCCGAGGAAGAAAGAAAGAGTGTTTTACGTCTTTGTTTGAATAAAAAAGAGCAGAGAAAATTCTGGGTGAACAACAAAAGAAAAACACCGAGTTCTATGGGAGCGGAGCTTCCTTTAATTGTTTTTAGTCCAGAGAGTTTAAAACTGTTAAAAGGGGCGGCAGAGCAAAGGCGATATTGGGTAGATGGCTGGTTGAGTCTCTGTGGACAGGCTCCTGTTGTCGAAGCCTTCAAGAAAGTTTTAATACAGAAGAATAGACTTTTGAGGCAAACTCAAAAAGGAAGTATCTCCTTAAACAACGCGCGTGCATGGTTGGAAAGCGTGAATGAGGTCTTTATAGAAAAGAGTTTGGCCTTAGTTCAAGCCAGGATACAAGCTGTGCAAGATTTAAGTTTGTTCTTAGAGGAAAGTGGAGCTATTTTATTTAAAGGTTCCAAAGAGGGGGTAGAAGAAATTAAAGGCAGTTATTCCATGAAAGGATGGGATGGGAAGGAAGAACAAAGGCTTTTTCTTAGGGAAAAGTTAGAGAAAAGCTTTTTTAAGGAACAAGCTGCGGGGACTAGTCTTTATGGTGCCCATAGAGATGATTTAACTTTCTTTTTCAAAGGAAAGGATAGCCGGTATTTCTGCTCACAGGGGCAACAAAGAGCGGTGGTTTTGGCCTTAAAAATAGCTCAGAGTCTGTGGTTTCATAGAGTGAGAAAAAAAGGATGTTTGGTGTTGTTAGATGATGTTTTTTCAGAAATAGATAAACATGTTATCTTTAGTTTGTTACACTTTTTAGATGAAATCCCTTCACAAACTATAGTGACTTCAACAAAAAGCACTCCTCTTTTGAAAGAAATGAGGTTTCAAGTCTTTAATTTGAAAGAAGGACTTTTAAGAAAGGATATATGGAGTGAAAGAAAAGATCCCTTTTTCAGCAAAGCCCTCCTCTAATTCCAATAATAAAACCTACGATGCCTCTTCCATCCAGGTTTTGGAGGGAAGACAAGCTGTTCGTAAGCGTCCAGGCATGTATATAGGAGATGTTGGACATAGAGGATACCATCACTTGGTATATGAAATAGTGGATAATTCAGTAGATGAAGCCTTAGCTGGATTTTGCTCTGAGATTTATGTCACACTTCATTCAGATGAGTTTGTTTCTGTAGAAGATAATGGTCGAGGTATTCCCGTCGGGAAGCATGGAAGTGAGAAAAGTGCTTTAGAAGTGGTTATGACCGTTCTTCATGCAGGGGGGAAGTTTGATCATGACTCTTATAAAGTGTCCGGGGGACTTCATGGAGTAGGAGCGTCGGTCGTAAATGCTCTTTCCTCCTCTTGTCAGGTTCTGGTTAAAAGAGGGGGAAGGAAATGGCGTCAGGAATATGAAAGAGGGATTCCTAAGGGACCTTTAAAAGAAGAAGGGGAAACAGATCAAACAGGGACTTGCACCACATTTCAACCGGATCCGGAGATTTTTGAAGAAGAATCTTTCGATTTTGATGCTTTGTCCACTCGATTTAGGGAGCTGGCTTTTTTAAATCGAGGGCTGAAGATAGAGTTAAAAGATCAAAGGCCTCTCTCGGAAAAAACCCAGACTTTTATATTTGAAAAAGGTCTGCCGGATTTTATTTCACATATAAATAAAACAAGACTGCCTCTTCATCCGGAAATTGTGTTTTTTGAAGGAAGGAAAAAAGAAGTAGAGATGGAAGTGGCTTTACAATGGAACGACTCTTATTCTGAGTCCATTTTTACCTATTGTAACAATATTAATACTATGGAAGGGGGAGTTCATCTTGTTGGGTTTAGAAAAGCTCTTACTCGAGCGGCTAATGCTTATGTTCAGAATAAAGGGGGGATGAAAGATTTTAAAGGTTCTTTAGAGGGAGAGGATATAAGAGAGGGTTTGGCGGCGGTTATTTCTGTTAAGGTAAAAGAACCTCAGTTTGAAGGACAAACAAAAACCAAACTGGGTAACAGTGAAGTTCAAGGCTTAGTGGAATCTTTTGTATTGGAAAATTTGTCAGATTGGTTTGACAAGCACCCTGCTTCGGGAAAAAAAATCCTGGATAAGTGTGTTAAATCAGCTCTCGCTCGCTTGGCGGCGAGGAAAGCCAGAGAGCTCACCCGGCGAAAGACAGCTTTAGATGGAGGGGGGCTGCCTGGTAAGATGGCGGACTGTCAAGAAACAGATCCGGTTCAAGCGGAGCTTTTCCTGGTGGAAGGGGACTCAGCGGGAGGCAGCGCAAAGCAGGGAAGAGATCGAAGGAACCAGGCGGTATTACCTTTGAGAGGAAAAATTATTAATGTGGAGAAAGCTCGATTTGAAAAAGTTTTATCTAATGAAGAAATAAGAACAATTATTATGGCCCTAGGAACGGGAGTGGGTAAAAATGAAATGGACATTTCCAAAATCCGTTACCATAAAGTTATTATTATGACAGATGCGGATGTGGATGGCTCTCATATTAGGACGCTTCTTTTAACTTTCTTTTATAGACAGATGCCGCAAATTTTAGAAAAAGGCTATGTGTATATAGCCCAACCCCCCCTCTATAAAATAAAAAAAGGGTCGGAAGAAAGGTATTTGAAAGATGATAAAGAACTCCATCGTTATCTTGTCAGTAAGCAATTTATAAACATGACTTTTTTACAGAAAGATAAATTTTCTGGTGAAGAAACACCCTCTTTAGAAAGTTTTTTCTCTTTTATTTCTTATATTCAAAAGAGAAGAGCTGTTTTAAATAATTATACAAAAGGAGAACAAGCCCTTTTAAATTTTTTTTCTTCCACTTCAGAAGAAACTTCTTTTCTTTTAAAAAACCCAGACAGATTTAAAGAAATTTTTTTGAGCTTTAAGACACAAATGGCATCCATAGAGGACCTTTCTTTTTCTTTAGAAGAAAAGGTCTTTTCTGAAGAAAAAGGTTTTCTTATAAAAAGCCGCCAACATGGAAGAAAAACAACAACCGTTTTTAATATGGAAAAGGTACAGTCTGCGGAATGGAAACAACTGAGGGAAATGTCTTTAAAGTTAAAGAGCTTTTGTTCTCTTCCTTTGGAGATAATGTGGGGTAAGTCTAAGGAACTTAAGGAAGCGGAAAAAGAAAATCCGAAGGAGATATTTTACAGCTATGAGGAATTTTACGACCGCTTCATGCAAGAGGCTAAAAAAGGGGTTTCCATACAAAGGTATAAAGGTTTAGGAGAGATGAATCCAGATCAGCTTTGGGAAACCACTTTAAATAAGGAAAACAGAAGGCTTTTACGAGTCACTTTAGAGGATTCTATGCAGGCAGATGAGACTTTTAGTGTGCTTATGGGAGAAATGGTGGAACCGAGAAGACAGTTTATTTATGATAATGCTTTATCTGTAGGAAATTTGGATATTTAATCGGTGGAGAGGGGAAAGCCACGGAAAAATAATATCCGAAGGGCATAAGGAGAAAATCAACTAATTATGAGAGAGGAAACAGACCACTCTATTTTTAATGTGGATATTAATCAGGAGATGAAAGAGTCTTACCTGCAATATTCCATGAGCGTTATTGTTGGGCGGGCTTTGCCTGATGTGCGTGATGGGCTAAAGCCCGTTCATCGTCGTATTCTTTTTGCTATGAAGAACTTAAGAAATACACACGATAAACCGTATAAAAAATCAGCCCGAGTTGTAGGAGATGTCATTGGTAAATACCATCCTCATGGGGATGCTGCCGTTTATGACAGTATTGTAAGAATGGCTCAAGATTTTTCTATGCAGCACCCGTTAATAGATGGACAAGGGAATTTTGGCTCTATTGATGGAGATGCTCCGGCGGCCTCTCGATACACAGAAGTGAGGATGACTCCTTTAGCGGAACAATTATTAGAGGATATTGACAAAGAGACAGTCCCCTTTAGTTGGAACTATGATGACACCTTACTTATTCCTCAAGTGCTGCCTTCTCGATACCCTAATTTACTTGTCAACGGCAGTGAAGGTATTGCTGTAGGAATGGCCTCACGAGTGCCTCCTCATAATTTGGGAGAAGTGATTTCAGCTTGTGCAGCTTTAATTCAAGATCCGACGATTTCAGATGAAAAACTTATGGAAATAGTGCCTGGGCCTGACTTTCCTACAGCCGGAACAATTAAAGCTCAAGCAGGATTAATTTCTGCTTATAAGACGGGAAAGGGTATCATTACTATTCAAGCTAAAGTGGAGACAGTGCAAGAAAAAGGAAGGGATATGCTAGTGGTACAAGAGCTTCCCTATCAGGTAAATAAAGCTCGTTTAATAGAAAATATGGCTACTTTAGTTAAAGACAAGAAAATAGAAGGGATTTCAGATATAAGAGATGAGTCTTCCAGAGAAGGAATGAGAATTGTTATTGTTTTAAAGCGAAAAGAAAATGCGGATGTGGTTTTAAATCAGCTGTTTAAACATACCAATTTACGCTCCCGATTTGGCATTATTTTTTTAGCTTTAGATCGGCAAAATCAGCCGCGTCTTTTTTCTTTAAAACAAATGTTAACGGCTTTTATAGAGTACCGGTTTAATATAGTAACAAAGAGGCTTGTTTTTGATTTAAAGAAAGCCCGTATAAGAGCGCATACTTTGGAAGGTCTGAAAAAAGCTTTGGACTCTATTTCTGAAGTAATTAAAACCATTCGTTTGGCTAAAGATGTATCACAGGCGCGTCTTCAACTTATGAAAAATTTTGAACTTTCTAGGGAACAAGCGCAATCTGTTTTAGATATGCGCCTTCAAAAACTGACTTCTTTGGAGAGAGAGAAAATTCTCCAAGAGTTAAAAGATCTTTTAGAAGCCATTGATAATATACAAAAAACCCTTTCCAGTGAGGAAGCTATCTATAACATTATAGAAAAAGAGTTAATAGGGATAAAAGAGAGGTTTTCTACTCCTCGAAAGACAATGGTTCTTTCGGGAGAAGACGATGTGGTCGAGGACAAAGAGCTTATTGCCAAAGAAGATGTTTTAGTCACTCTTAATTCCGATGGAGGGATAAAACGGATTTCTTTAGAAGAATATCGTTTGCAAAAAAGAGGGGGGGCAGGTCTTAAAGGAAGTGATCCTGCCGGAGAGGTCAGTGTATGGAAAAGTCTTTGTGTGAATACGCACAGTGTTTTGTTGATTTTAACTGATCGAGGGCGATTATATTGGTTAGATGCTTTTCGTATTCCTCGTATGAGCCGCACTTCCAAGGGACGCTCTATTCGCAATCTAGTATGGCTCCAAGATGATGAGAATGTACAGGTGATTGTTCCTGTAGATTCTTTTTCTATGGATGCAGCTCATTTATGTTTAATGACAAAAAAAGGGGTGTTTAAAAAATCTTCTTTGCAATTTTTTTCCAAACCTAGAAAGGCAGGGGTTATTGCCGTGGGCATGGATAAGGAGGATCAATTAGTTTCTGCTTGTGTCAGTATGCCTGGTGAAGATATTTTTCTTTTAACCAGAAAGGGTTTTTGTATTCGTTTTCCCGAGGAAAGTGTTCGTTCTATTGGCAGAACCGCTCGTGGGGTACGGGGGATTTCTTTGAGAAAAGGGGATGCGGTTATCAGCATGGATAAGGTAAGCAGGAATGCGACCATTTCTTATATGACTATGACAGAAATGGGTTACGGGAAAAGAACTCGTCTCAAAGAATGTCGTTCTCAGAAAAGAGGAGGTAGGGGCATTATGGCACATAAAATTACGCAGAGAACAGGAGAGGTGGTCTGTGCCCACTTAGTGGAAGACTTTCATCAAGTTCTTGTTATGACAAATCAAGGTCAATCTATACGTTTTTCCTGTAAGGAAATTTCCATTATTGGTCGTTCGGCGCAAGGGGTGCGTTTAATGAAACTCAAAAACGGAGAAAAGGTGAGAACGGCTAGCTTGTTAAACGAGGCGGACGCTTCAGAGTGAACTGGTCTGGGTTGATCCCTACCCCCCCTACCTTCGGGACAAGGTTTTCCGGGAAAAGAGGACACTTGATCTGGTCGGTGTAAAAGAGCTTATTTATGGAAATAATAAAACAGGCCCTATTTTTAAATTTGTGTTTGTTTTTAACAGGGTGTTTTTATTTTACTTCCCCCGTAAGAAAGATGGAGAAAGCTTTGAAAAAAAAAGAGTGCCACCAGGCGCGACTCGCCTTTCTTTCTATTGAAGGACGGGAAGATAAAAAGCGGTTGTTGGCTAAAAAAGCCGCAAAAGTGTGCTTGCCTATATCGAAAAAACAAGCAGTGTGGTTTTATCAATATTTGTCTGAGCGGGCGCAGAAGAAAGCGCAGAGGCTAGGGTTTAAAAAAAAGATGGCGAAAATTTATTTTGAGGAAATAAAAGATTATGAAGCGGCTGTAAAGATTTATTCTTTTTTACAAAGTCAGGATGTTTCTCCATTGGAAAAACAGAAATATTCTTTTCGTGTGGCGCAAGCCTATTTTGAGATGGGAAAATGGCTAGCCAGCTTAAAACAGGTGGACAAAATGTTATACCAAACTGAGGGAGAAAAAAAACAAAATGTTCTTTTTCTAAAAGGGCGTATTTTACTCATGCAGGAAAGGTATAAAGAGGCAGAAGATGCCTTTACAAGCCTTCAGCGGTCCGCTCCGGATTTTTTTAAAGAAAATAAAGTATTTTTGTACTTGTCTTTTATTTATGAGTCCCGTAAAGAATTTCATCAGGCTATTTCTAAATTAGAAGAATTTCAAAGCACATCCGATTTTTTAATGAGTAAAATAAAGAGGTTGAAAATAAGGCAAAATAATCAACCCGACGGGACTTTTCCATGAAAAAGAAAGCTTTTTTATTAATAGGTATGGGGTTTGAAGCGGCTGTTTTGTTGTGGTTTTTTATATATATCGGTCAAAAAGGAGACCATTACTTTGATATGAAAGGAAGTATTACCTCTGTTTTAGTTATACTTGTTATGATAGTTTGGTTTTATCAGTTTATTCGGTTATTTAGATGATATTGAATGGATATAGATAAATAAAGGAATTATAAAATGATTCATTTTGAATGGTTAAGTCTTTTGCCTTTTTTAAAGGCAGAACACCTGCATATAGCCAATAAACTTCTGATTTGTTTTATTTTGCTGGGATTAACTTTTTTGTCCCGCAGGGCTTTGAAAAGATCGAAAAACGCGCTTATTCCTTCAGGTCATTTTTCTATAAAAGCCTTTTTTGAAAATTTTGTTTCTATTATGGCCTCTTTATCTGATTTAGTGGTTGGGCCGCAAGGACGAAAATTTATCCCTTTCTTTTCCACCCTTTTTATATTTGTTTGGTTTAATAACTTATTGGGGCTGGTTCCTGGTATGGGGGCCGCTACAAGTAATGTTAATACAACCCTGGCTCTGGGGGTTTTTTCCTTTTTAGTCTATAATATCTATGGGTTTAAAGAACATGGTTTGTCTTATTTAAAGCAGCTTATGGGGCCTGTTTTGTTCTTAGCCCCTTTAATGTTTGTGATTGAATTTATCTCTCATCTTGTACGTCCCTTAAGTTTGGGGCTTAGGCTCTATGGTAATATGGTCGGGGATCATACGGTGCTATCCATTTTTTTAGACCTAGCCCCTGTCCTTATACCCGTTATTTTCTATTTTTTGGGTTTTTTTGTTTGTACTATGCAAGCTTTTATTTTTACTATTTTAAGTATGGTGTATATCAGTATCGCTTTGTCACATGATCATTGATTTTTTAAACAAGAGCTTTTGGCTTTAAAATAATGGTTTTCTTCAGGAGAGAAAAGATTTAAAAGGTTCAGACATGCGTTTTGCTCCAAATCTGTCATTCCTGTAAAAGCGGGAATCTAGTCGCTATTGTGCTCAAATCCGAACTCGCTTTTAAACCTTGTTCTCTCCTGAAGTTTTTCATTGGGTTTGAAAAGAGATAAGTTGATAATAAATTTTAATTAGTTTGCCATACGGCTTATAAAAGTTTGCCAAACAAAAGCCTTTGGTTTTGAGAGTTTATATGTTATTTGTGACAATAAATGTGACAATAAAAATGAACAGAGGAGGATGAAAAAATGAAAAAGTTTTTTCAGTTAATTTACTTAACAGCTATAGGGTTTATTTTAAGTTCCCCTTGGTGGGTTTATGCGGAAGAGATGGCTCAGGCAGCTACAAATGGGGAAAATAGAGGACTTTATGCTTTAGCTGCTGGCTTGGCTATTGCTGTAGCCGCTTTTGGTGGCGCTTTAGGGCAGGGTCGAGTGGGTGCAGCGGCTATGGAAGGAATTGCCCGTAATCCTCAATCTCAAAAAATTATGTTTATTCCCATGATTATAGTGCTGGCTTTGATTGAATCTTTTGTTATTTTCTCCTTTGCCGTAGCCATGATTATTGCTGGAAAGATATAAGGAGATTAGCCTATTTCTTCGCGGATAGGAGAAATATGAAGCAGGCGGTAAAAATCATTTTGTATTTGTTGTAATGCTATCTTGTTTTTTCCTCCAAAGCGCAAAGTCCATTCATTTTGAGTATTGGATAGACGAGCTAAACCCCAAGCTTGATTTGGAAAACTGACCCGTACTCCATCAATAAAGGAGGAAAGATCGCCTAAGTGTTTTTCTTGTTGGCTGTAATATCTTTTTAAGTTTTCTATATGTTTTTGTGCTGAAGACCGGGTTTTTATTGGGAAGCGGATCTCTTTTGTTTCTATGCTATTTGTTTTTATCCTAAGTTCGTTTAGAGATTTTTTTCTGGACAGACAAATATATATTAATCGCAGGAGACTATAGATGCCGTCATCTATAGGAAAAAAATCATCCAGAAAGAAAAAATGACCGCTGAGTTCTCCTCCAAAAAGAGCTTTTTCTTTTATTGTTTTTTGTCGTATAAGACTATGTCCTGATTTCCACATTATACTTCGAATATTCTTTTTGTTAAGAAAATGAAAAAACCAATCTGCGCATTTTACATCCGCTACAATAGAAAAAGTTTTTTTGAAAGCTTCTGTCTTTATTTGTGCAGACGAAGATAAAATATCGGAGATAAAAATAGACATAAGCTCATCTCCCTGTAAAATACGGCCTTCTTTTCCTACAATAACTAAGCGGTCTCCATCTCCGTCCAGAGCCGCTCCAAAATCGCTCTTTTTTTCTTTTATTGTTTTTTGTAAGTCTTTTAGGTTTTTTTCCAAAGAGGGATCAGGGTGATGATGAGGAAATCGTCCATCGGGTTTTGTGTAAAGCCAATGAATTTTTATAGGCAGTTTTAGAGCTTTAAATACTTTTTGAGCTATAGGGCCGCTGGCCCCATTTCCACAATCAATGACCAAGCTTTTTATAGGTAGGGATCGGGGGAGAGGCTTTTGTAAAAAGAGAGCTGTTTTCTGATAGACTGATTTAGTTTGATTCCCGCTTTTCCAAAGAGCTTCTCGCTTTTGCGGGGATAAGCTTTTGTGGTTTCTGTGAGCTTCTTCTCGTGAGGTGGTGGAGGGCCGAGTTTGCAAATTCCGGACCGGATCGGTATAAAAAGAGATATAAGCGGGCTTTATATCAAAAGGAATCACTTTCCCCTTCCTCCTTTTTTTATATTGGTTCGGTATAACTGGTAAAGGGGGATGTGTCTGCATTATTTTTTTAAGCTTTAAAATTTTTTTATCACAAACACTTTCTTTATTTAAAACCATTTTAAATCCATTAAAAGGACGAGGGTTGTGACTAGCTGTGACCATAATAGAAGCGTTTATATCTTTAAGAAAATAGGAGGTAAATAAGCACACAGGAGCGGGCACCATCCCTAAAAAAAGTATCTCTGCTCCTGTTAAAGTGAAAGAGTTTATTAAGTGTTGAGTAATTTCAGGGCTGCTGAGACGGCAATCATGGCCAACAGCAATAACAAGGGGGGGCATTAAGGGATTCTCTTTTTTTTGTTCCTGGAAATAAAGCTGTGTAAATGAAAAAGCTAAGTCTTTTACAAAAGCGAGATCAAAATCCTTTTTATAGATTCCTCTAATATCATTTTTTCTAAAAATTTTTTCATTCCATTTCATATATTTTTTCTCCGGGTTAAAGAAAATGTGAAACAGGTTTTACCTTATGATAGTCTTTTTGTTTGTCTGTAGAGAACGGACAGTCCAGAGCAGAGCTTTTTTCATAGATTGACAATGGGCTTTGTTTTTTCCAAAAATATCTTTAGCCGTGCCGTGGCTGACACTAGTTCTAATGAAAGGTAAGCCTAAACTGAATTGAAAGCTATTTCTTTCATGTGCCATTTTAAAAGGAATGAGGGCCTGGTCGTGGTACAAACAAATATAAAGAAAATATTTCTTTTGGTTTTTTTTTAAAAAAGCAACATCGGGCACCAAAGGCCCTTCCACTTTATGATTCCATTTTTGAAGTTCTTTTTTTAAGGCTATTTCTTCTTTGCCCAGCAAGCCCTCTTCTCCGGCATGAGGATTAAGGCCCAGAAGGGCTATTTTTTTGTTTTTGGCTTTAAAAAAAGGAGATTGTTGAAATCGGAGACAGAGCGTAATACATTTATTTAAACTACTTTTAGTCCAGTTTATTTTTTTTAGAGGGATATGGTCTGTCAAGAGAGTGACATGAAAGTGCTTTCCTAAGAAAGTCATAAAAACATGTTCTGTTTTACTTAATTTTTTTAGTAAATGGGTATGGCCTTTTTCTAAAAAATGCTCTTTTTGCATTTGTGTCTTGGAAAGAGGGCCGGTTACCAGAGCTTGCGTTTTTTTGTTTTTAAGGCAAAGTTTTGCTGCCGTAACCACCCACTTAGTGGGTGTAGAGGGACCAGGTATATCTAGTAAAATATTTTCTTTTTTAGATTTTTCTAAGTTTTTTTGCTTTAAGGGATTAATGCGGGAAAAGAGGCCATCTGTTAGATTTAAAAGCTCTCTAGGGGCTTGGCTTGACCTCCATAAGCTGAACTGTATGCCTTTTTGGGGACCGATTTCTTTTAGGGCATTGAGGCTTACCTCCAGCCCCACTCCATCAGGGTCTCCGGTTGTAATATGAATGGTTTTCATGAATTGATTTGAATAAAAGTTTTGTTCTTTTTTTCTTCCAGCCAAAACTTAAACCTTTTTTTAAACAAAGCTTCAAATAAGAGAACAGATAATTTTTCCTGTCGTTTTTTGTTTTGAGCGGTAATAACCGGGGTTTTCCATAAGACTTTGAAGATATGATACCCGGAAGGAAGGGAAAGCACGGGAGACATTTGTCCTGTGGAGAGTTTTTTTATGGCCTTTTTAATAGTAGGATGAAGGCTCGTTAATTTTAATTTCTTTAAAACTTCTTTTTTTTCTCCTTTTTCTTTGGGTTCCCATTTGTCGAAAAAAGCAGGCTCTTTTGAAATAAGGTGAGAGGTATCCTCAGCGCGTGTTTTTCCTCTATCTGTTTTTGGAAAAAACAAATAAGTTAGTTCATATTCAAATGAAGTAAAAAGAGCGGTTCCTTGGGTTTGGCGGGCATATTCGTTGAGGTCTTGGTCAGAAAACCTTATTTTTTCTGCGATCTCTCTTTGAACAAGAAGTCTTCTTAAAAGATCTTTTTTTAGAAACTTTTTATAAGATGAAGAAGTAAAGTGGTTCTTAACTAAATACCGGCTGAAAGCTTTTTTTGATAAACCTCTTTTTTTTCTTCTGTTGTTTATTTCTTGTTTTAAGTGGCCTTCTTCTATTTTTAATCCCGCTTGTTCTACGAGAAGATCTAAAATTTTTTCATAAATAAGAAAATTTAAAAAAGAGGAGTCTTTTTTTTTCAACTGGGGCTTATCAAATAAAGTGAGCAAGAGGGAGTCTTCAAAAAAACCTCTTTTTAATCTTTGTTTTGCTTCTTTTAAGTCCATAAGGCTTATCATTTCTGTTTCTACAATAGCCAAGGTTTTTTCGATGGTTTGAGCCAACAAAAGAGGACAAAAAAAACATAAAAAAATCAGACAATATTTCATCATAATTATAAGTGTTTATAACTCAACTAGGGTTATTAACTAAAAAATAAGACTTAAGGTCAAGATAAATTTTATTAGGCTATGGGCTTTTATAATAAATCCACTTTTATTTTCCCTAAAGCGGCTTCGTTTTTTAATACTTTTACTTTCTTGCTTTGCTCATCCAGCCATTTTATAAATATAGCTTTTTGTCTTTGTTCCCGTAGTTTTTGGCTAATAGATTGTTTTACCTTTTCAAAAGGGATTTGTTGGCTTGGTTGTTTATCTAATACTTGAATAAGATGGTGACCATAAGAGCTGGACCAAATAGGGCTGATCTCCTTTTTTTTTAGATGAAAAGCTTGATCGAAGATGGGCAAGATCCCTTTTTCTACCCACTGAGGTTTAAGTATGAGAGGATCTTTGATAAATTTTTTAACCATTTTCATTAGATTTTTTTCTAGTTTTAAACTTTTTTCTATTTTAATAAGAACTTCTTTTTGTTTGTGGAAAATATGATAAATAAGAACCCGGGGCTTTTGTTTAAACAGGGAGGGGTGATTTTGGTAATATTCTTTTATTTCTTTTAACGAGGGGGGGGAGGTTTTAGAACCCATTTTTTGCATGACTTTTTTGCTAAGCAAATTGTTTTTTATATGTTCTGTCCATTCCTCTGCCCTGGTTTTTTTTCTTTTTAGATACCATTCAAAAGCCTCCTCATCAGGATATTTGCTTTTTATTCTTTGTAATGCCTGATGAAGTTCTTTTTTAGAGATAGAAACAGAATGAGATTGAGCAAACTCCTTGATGAGAAACTCCATAATTAAGTCTGTAATGAGCTGTCTTTTTAGCTTTTCCAGCATTTCTGGACTTTTGACATCTTGAATGTTTAAAGCATGTATTTTTTGAACGAGACGCTTTGCAAACTGACGAGCAGTTAATTTGTGGGAGTTGATTTGTAATACGACTGGATTTCTGTTAAAAAAAGAGCAGCTGTTGAGGACCCACAAACTTAAAATAAGAGTGGGAAGGAAGAGACTTTTCATTAACGAAGTTTATTTAATGAGGCTTTATTTATTTGCACTTTGTACTTTGATTTCAAGCTATCAAAGTATTGAGCTAAAACTTGACTCCGTCTTCGGTCAAAGTAAGCGGCTTTAATTTGTGTGCGGTTAGCTTCTCCAAAGGGAATTTTGCGATTTAATTTCACTATATAAAAACCATTGGCGGCCCGGATAGGGCGGGAGACTTGCCCTGCTCTCATTTTTTTTAGTTGGGTGTAAATAGTGGGGTAAATGGTGTTAGCAGAACGAGACATATTAATACGGCCACTTAACCGATCATCAGAGTAAATATCTATTAACTCAGGGAAAGGTTTTTTACTCTTTTTTACTTCGTTATAAATTTTCATAGCTCTTTCTTGAGCGGCTTTAACTTGGAAAGGTTTGGGATCAGCCGGCAGACTGATAACGATAAAGTGCATGTCATATTCGGGATTTTTTCTATAGAATTTAAGCATGACATTTTTAGACAGTTTTTTAGCTGTTTTATCTAGTTGAGCTATTTTTTTCTTTAATTTTTTATCTGCAAAAGTTTTATATAGTAATTGTTCAAAACCTTCTTTAAGCAAAGGATCGGTGAACATATTTCTTAGGGCCGGATTTTTAATAAGCCGAGGGTCATTGTAGGCCGCTTCCACACCTATACGGTAACGGAGATATTCTTGGAAAAACTGTTGAGCCGAAGGAGCATTAGGGGCTACCTGTCTTACCGTGTTGTAGGTTTTCTTAAACTCTTTCATGGTGATTTGAATTTTAACAGGTCCCTTTTTCCCAGAATAAGAGATGGTGGCTAAGACTTCCGCCTGAGAGGGGAGGACTATTAAAAAACTAAAAAAGAAAAAGATATATGTAAGCATAAATAAAAACCTGAGCTTTTAGTATATACCGAGTTTTTATTTAGGATCAAGGAAATGGGACCTTTGTCTGGATTTTTATTTATTTTGATTTTGTTTTAGTTCTTTTATGAGGCAGGGAATGATTTTAAAAAGATCTCCTACTAGTCCGTAGTGACTCTTTTGGAAAAGAGGGGCCGATGGGTCACTGTTAATAGTAACAATAACTCGGGAGCGATTCATTCCCGCTAAATGTTGAATAGCCCCTGAAATACCACAGGCAATGTAGAGTTGAGGACTCACTGTTTTACCTGTTTGCCCCACTTGCATAGAATGAGGTACCCAACCTGCGTCCGTAACGGCGCGGGAGGCTCCTATAGAAACATCAGGTCCTAAACAGTTAGCCAGATCTTCCAGTAATTTAAAGTTTTCAGCAGTTTGCATTCCCCGCCCTCCGGAGATGATAATTTGAGCTTCTGTTAAGTCCGGGCGCAAGGTTTTTTGAATTTTTTTTGTTTGAGTGAGTTTATAATTAGAACTTTCTGGAATGTTCCAATTTAGTTCCGTTATAGAGAAACTATTTTTGTTGCTTGTGACAGCCCCCTGCTGTCTAACTTGGTGGTGACGTATTAAAACAATAGGAGGGGTATCAGGTAATACATTTATACGGGCTTGAGCTTGACATTTTCCCGCATAGAAACTTTTTTCGACCAAGCAAGAGTTTTTTTGCCATTGAAGGCCGAGACAGTCAGAAAGAAAAGGCAGATTTAAACGAGCGGCGACTCGGGGGAAGAGCTCCAGGTTGTGCTGAGAAGAAGAGGCTAAAACGATATGAGGTTTTTGTTCCTTTATAAAGCTGGATATAAAAGGGATTAGATTTTGGGGATTTGAAGCTTTGTTTGAGAGGAAAAAAATTTCATGGGCTCCTTTTTCCTGTACTATTTTTAGGGCCTCTTTGTCGGCACCTAGGCATAAAGCGCAGACCTGCCAGTTTTGGTGAAGAGCAAAGGATAATAAATCCAGACTAGGGCCTTTGGCTTGCTGGTTTAGAAAGTCAACAGAAATGAGGGCTTTTACCTGAGACATGCTTTTCCTTTTTTAGATAGGTGTTTTAACTATATAATTTTTTCTTTTACTTTTAGTATGTGAATTAATTTTTTTGCCTGTTCCTCAGCAGAACCGGAAATAAACTGAGGAGGAGGAGATTCTTTTGGTAGTTGGTAAGAATGAAAAGCTATCATTTGTTTATCATAGCTGATATCTAATTTAGAAAGATTTATTTTTTTTAGCTCTTTCTTTTTGGCTTTCATAATTCCTGGTAAGGAAGGGTAACGGGGTTCATTAAGGCCTTTTTCTACTGTGATCAGGGCGGGAAGATGTAATGTAATTTCTTCTGTTATTCCTTCTTCCATTTGTCGTTCACATAACCAAATATCTTTTGTTTTCTCTTGTAATTTAGTTACAAAACCAACATGAGGAGCATTTAATTTTTCGGCGAGCATAGGACCTGTCGCGGAATGGTTTTCATCTATACCTACTTTGCCAGTAAGAAGGAGGTCCCAGTTTATCTTTTCTAAAGAAAGCTTCTTTTCTTCTTCAGGAGAGGTTTTTTTTAAAGCTTCTGGAGAGCTTGAGTCCTTTTGTGAGGATATGATTTGGGCTAAAGCTTGCGCTACAAAGCCGGGGTTTAAGGAAGAGTTTTCTTCTGAAGAGGAGGAGGGCGAGGGTTTAACAGGTGTTTCGATTAAAATAGCCTTGTCTGCTCCCATAGCCAGAGCTGTACGAAGGGCTTTTTCTACTCGAGAGGGGCCTAGGCTGAGGACCTGAATCGTTGTATTGGGGATTCTTTCTTTGATTCTTAAAGCTTCTTCTAAAGCAAATTCATCATAAGGGTTGATGATCCATTCTATTCCAGATTCGTCAATCCCTTTTCCGTCTTTTAAAAGTTGAATGCGGATTCCCGTATCCGGCACCTGCTTTATACAAACTAAAATGTTCAATGTCGGAGAGCCTTTTTTAGTGTTGTTATTTATACCCGTTCGGTATAAGTGAAAAATTTCTTGTATAATATCCTGGTAAGGGGGATTATGGCAATATGAGAAAATGGTTTTTCTTGTCTATAGGGCAAAAATATTTAATAGGCTTAACGGGTCTGGGCTTGGCCCTTTTTGTTTTACTCCATATGTTAGGTAATTTGCTTATTTTCGCCGGGGATAAAGCGTATAATTTATATATGCATCAGATGGTGAACAGCAAAGCCGCTTTTATTATTCAAGTGGGGCTTTTAACTTCTTTTTTACTTCATATAATATTAACCCTTTGTTTAAGTGTAAAAAACTACCTTTCCCGCCCTAAGAAGTATGCTCGTCCAGCTTCGGGGTGGAAAGCGACCGCTTGGTATCAAAAAAGTTTAATATTTCAAGGGGCTATTATTTTGGTTTTTGTGATTTTACATCTTATTACTTTTAAATACGGAACCTATTATGAAGTGACCTATGAAGGAAAAACAATAAGAAACCTATATCTTTTGGTGGAAGAGGTGTTTCAAAACCCGATAACGGTGATCTGGTATCTTTTGGCCTTGTTAATACTGTCTCTTCATTTATTTCATGGATTGGGTTCTTCGTTTCAATCTTTAGGTTTAAGTCATCCTCGCTTTGAGGGGGGGATCAAGCATATTAGTGCTATTTATGCCACTTTGGTAACAGCCGGTTACATATCTTTACCCTTATATGTGTTCTTTTTTATGGCAGAAAAGGGAGGATGATGAAGTTTTCAGCTCATATTCCTTCAGGCTCCTTAGAGGAAAAGTGGGATCGTCATTGCTTTGAATTGCCTCTTGTGAATCCAGCTAATAAGAGGAAATATTCCATTATTGTCGTAGGGACTGGTTTAGCAGGAGCCTCCGCTTCGGCTTCTTTAGCTGAATTAGGATATCAAGTAAAAACTTTTTGTATTCAAGATTCTCCTAGAAGGGCGCATTCTATTGCTGCTCAGGGCGGTATTAATGCGGCTAAAAATTATCCAGGAGATGGGGACTCTATAAGAAGATTATTTTATGATACTATCAAAGGGGGGGACTTTCGCTCCAGAGAGGCCAATGTTTATCGTTTAGCTCAGATTTCTAATCAGATTATAGATCAGTGTGTGGCGCAAGGGGTGCCTTTTGCCCGAGAGTACGGCGGTCTTTTGGCGAATCGTTCTTTTGGTGGGGCGCAGGTGTCTCGTACTTTTTACGCTCGAGGACAAACAGGGCAACAACTTCTCTTAGGAGCTTATGGGGCTTTGATGAGGCAGGTGGATAAAGGGGGAGTGACCCTTTTTCCTCGGCACGAAATGATGGATTTAGTGGTTGTAGAAGAACAGGTCGCTGGGATTGTCACTCGTAATTTGTTAACAGGAGAGATAGAAAGCCACTTGGGTCAGGCCGTAATTTTAGCTACAGGGGGTTATGGCAATATTTTTTACCTTTCTACTAATGCCATGCACTCCAATGCCAGTGCGGCTTGGCGATGTTATAAAAAAGGGGCTTTTTTTGCTAATCCTTGTTTTACTCAAATTCACCCTACCTGTATTCCCCGATCAGGTGATTACCAATCTAAATTAACTTTGCTTTCGGAATCTCTTCGAAATGATGGGCGCATTTGGGTTCCTAAACAAGCCGGAGATAAACGTCCACCAGAAAATATTCCTGAAGGGGAAAGAGATTATTATCTGGAAAGAGTTTATCCCTCTTTTGGTAATTTGACCCCTAGGGATTTGGCGTCTCGACAGGCTAAATTTCAAGTGGATGCAGGAAAAGGGGTAGGTCCTACAGGGGAAGCTGTGTATCTGGATTTCAAAGAAGCTTTAGGAAGAAAAGGTAAAAAAATTCTTTCTGAAAAATATGGCAATCTATTTCAGATATACGAAAAGATAACAGGAGAAAACCCTTATGAAAAACCTATGCGCATTTACCCAGCTGTACATTATACAATGGGAGGACTGTGGGTAGATTATAACCTGGAAAGCACGATTAAAGGGCTTTTTGTTTTAGGGGAGGCTAATTTTTCCGATCATGGAGCCAATCGTTTAGGAGCTTCTGCTCTTATGCAGGGTTTGGCGGATGGGTATTTTATTATTCCCAGGACAATAGCTCGACATTTGGTGGAATGTTCTTCTCTGAGGGAGAGGAAAATAAAAAAAGCGGAGGAGGAGAGTGTAAAAGGAGTTCAAAAGCGACTCAATAAAATTTTGCAAATAAAAGGGAATAAGACAGCCGGGGCTTTTCATCGGGAATTAGGATATTTACTTTGGGAATATGTGGGTATGTTAAGGAGCGAAAAAGGTTTAGTAAAAGTGATAACAGCTATACGAGATTTAAAAAATCAATTTTGGAAAGAACTTTTCATTCCAGGAGAGCCACACTATAAAAATGCTGAATTAGAGAAAGCCCTGCGTGTGGACGACTTTTTAGAATTAGCCGAGCTACTGGCTCAAGATGCTTTAGAACGAAAAGAATCTTGTGGTTCTCACTTTCGGGAGGAGTATCAGAGTGTGGAGCAGGAAGCTTTAAGAGATGATGAAAACTTTTGTCATGTATCTGTTTGGGAACATACAAAAGACGGGAAGGGAGTTTTACATAAAGAAGCTTTGGAGTTTAAAGAGGTTCCCCTCAGTGTGCGAAGTTATAAATAAGAAAAATAATACCCCCAGGGGATTCTTTGATTTATACTAATCGTATTTGATTCCCGCAAAAGTGGAGAGAGGTGAGGACGGGCTTTGTGGTTTTTGTAAGCTTCTTCTGGTGAGGGGCAGAGTTTGTAAATTCCTGATTGGTTCAGTCATAAGAAAGGGCATGGTTTTATGTTATTAAAACTGAAAATTTGGAGACAAAAAAGAGGCCAGAAAAAAGGAGGCTTTGCAGATTATGAGGTGGATCACCTATCACCCGATATGTCTTTTTTGGAAATGTTGGATCAGTTAAATGAAGATCTGGTGCAACAGAAAAAAGAGCCTGTCGCTTTTGACCATGATTGTAGAGAAGGAATCTGTGGTTCTTGTTCTTTAGTCATAAATGGGAATCCTCACGGCCCTCATGCTGGTTCAGCTGTTTGTCAGCTGCATTTAAGGTCTTTTAAAAATAAGGAAGAAATATGGGTAGAGCCTTTTCGAGCTAAAGCTTTTCCTGTTCTTCAGGATTTAATTGTGGATCGTTCTGCCTTTGATCGTATCATTCAATCTGGCGGTTATGTTTCTGTTAATACAGGTCAAGCTCCAGAAGCGCATGGTATTCTTGTAGAAAAATCTCAAGCCGAAGAGGCTTTCTCCCATGCAGCTTGTATTGGCTGTGGAGCTTGTGTAGCTGTTTGTAAAAATGCTTCGGCTAGTTTGTTTGTGGCGGCTAAAGTATCTCATCTGGCCTTGTTGCCACAAGGAAAGGTGGAAAAAAAAGCTCGGGTTTTAAAAATGGTCAAACAAATGGAAAAAGAAGGCTTTGGTTCTTGTACCAATACGGGAGCTTGCTCTCGAGCTTGTCCCAAGGAAATTTCCCTTCATTCCATTGCTAGGATGAACAGAGAGTATTTTAAAAGTTTATTTTAATTTTTTTTAAAAAAGGGAAGGAACGAGGAGAAAAGAGAAGTTAGACTCTTTTGTTCCATAAGAAAAATGGATTCTTTAATACCGGTTTTAGTTTGTAGTTTAATTGTCATTACTTTTGGGGCTTTTATGCTGTCCCTGGCTCATTGGTTTGGAGCAAAGGTGAAAAAGCCAGCTTCTAAAGCTAAAAGTTTGCCTTACGAATGTGGTCTTGAAGGAGAAGAACAAATCCATTCCCGCGTGTCGGTACAATTTTACTTAACGGCTATTTTATTTATTTTATTTGATATAGAGATAATCTTTCTTTATCCCTGGGCTTTAACTTTTAAAGACTTTTTGGATCAAGGCCAGGGCCTAGAAGTGCTGGTGGCTATGACGGTGTTTCTTCTTATTTTTGTCTATGGCTTGTTTTGGGAAATTGGTTCCAAAGCTTTGCAATGGAAGTAAGGGCAGAAGAAAGAAAAAAATATGGGAAGTGATTTTTTTGAAATAGGGATTAATTTTATTAAACTGAGCCTTATTTTTTTATTAATGGTGCAAATGGTGCCTTTGTTAGTTTGGGTGGAAAGAAGAGGCTCGGCTTTTATTCAAAATCGTTTTGGTCCGAATCGCATTGGACCTTTGGGCTTGATGCAAAATCTGGCGGACCTGGTAAAATTTTTATGTAAAGAAGATTTTTTAGGTCATAAAGGACGAAAGAGTTTTTTTTATTCAGCACCTGTTTTGTCTCTTATTCCTGCGGCCTTGGCTTTTGGTGCTATTCCTCTTTCTACCCCTGTCGAAGTGGAAGCTTTTAAATGGTTGGGACAAACATGGGGGCCTTATACTTTTTATTTTCAATCTTTTGTTATGAGTCTCGGTGTTGTCTTTGTTTTAGGTGTGAGTTCTTTAGCGGTTTATTCTTTATTATTGGCGGGTTGGTCTTCTGGCAGCAAGTTTTCTCTTTATGGTGCCTTAAGAGCCTCTGCTCAGGCTATTAGCTATGAATTAGCCTTAAGTCTTTCTATAGTGGGAGTGCTTTTACTTTTTAATACTTTTCATTTTTCGGAAATGGTATCTGCTCAAAATGGCCCTTTGCAATTTTATTTTTTTGGAGAACCAGTAAAACTCGCTTTTCTTCCTAATTGGGGAATTTTTTACCAACCTTTAGGAGCTTTGTTGCTTTTTGTGGCTTTATTTGCGGAAGCCAATCGCCTTCCTTTTGATTTGCCGGAAGCGGAAGCGGAATTAGTGGCAGGGTATCACACAGAGTATGGTGGCGTAAAAATCATTATGTTTTATATGGGAGAATATGGTCACATGTTGGTGGCTTCTGCTTTGATGGTGACTTTTTATTTTGGAGGATATACTTTATGGCCTTTTTTAACACCCGAGACATTAAACTCTTTTTTTGGCTTTTTATCTTCGACAAGTAACAGTATTTTAACTGCTTTGATTCTCCATTTGGTATTTTTAATAAAGCTGCTTTTTTTTCTTTGGATATTTATTTGGGTGCGGTGGACGCTGCCTCGATTTCGATACGATCAACTCATGGATTTAGGATGGAAAACTCTTTTACCTTGGGCTTTAGTAAATACAGCTATAACAGGAGTAGGGATTTTTGTAATGAGAGGGTTTTAATGGACTTTTTGTTTATTTTGTTTTCGGCTTTAGTCTTATATGGTGCTGTTGTTACCGTTATACATAAAGATATGGTGATCTGCGCTCTCCATTTAGCGGGGTCTATGCTGGCTTTGGCGGGGCTTTTTTTTATTTTAGGAGCGCATTTCATAGCGGGAGTGCAGGTCCTCGTTTATGCCGGGGCGGTGATGGTATTATTTGTTATGGTGGTGATGCTTTTTGATTTGAAAAGAAAAAAGGTGGGTTTATTTAGTGAAAATTTGTGGTTGAAACTGGCCAGTGTATTTTTTTTAACAGGTTTAATAGCGGGTGTTTTCCCTCTTTCTCTTCATTTATTCCCCCCTCGTTCCATGGAAACTCTTCAGAAAACTTCTACAAAGGAGCTTTCTTCTTTATTGTTCACAGAATATGTTTTGGCTTTTGAAGTGTTAGGGGTTTTGCTTCTTCTGATGGCTGTAGGGGTGGCTGTTTTATGTCGTCCACAGCGTCTTTTACAAACATCTCCTTCGGGAAAGGAAGAGTAAATGGAAATAGAATTAAATCACTTTTTAATAGTTTCTCTCTTGTTATTTGTGATTGGTTTTTTTGGTGTGATGACGCGCCGAAATCTCTTGGTTATACTTATGAGCATAGAGTTAATGTTAAATGCGGTTAATCTTTCTTTTGTCGCTTTTAGTCAGTTTTATAATTTACTTTCGGCTCAAGTGGCCGCTTTTTTTGTGATGACTATTTCCGCTGCGGAAGCTGGAGTAGGCTTAGCCTTAATTGTACTGATAAGCCGAAAATGGACAAAGATGGATCTTTCTATTTTAGAAGATTCTAAATAAGGAAAGATGTTATGATGAAAATAGCCCTTATTGCTCTCTTGATGGCCCCTTTAATAGGGGCCTTGATAAATGGCCTTAGATGGAAACAGACAGACCTTAAATTAGCTGGTTTTATTGGTGTTACATCTTGTTTTATTTCTTTTTTGAGTGCAATTTATTTATTTATTTTTATTTTAGCCCAAGAGAAAGCTTCTTTTTTTATCTCTTTTTCTGAGTGGTTACATATATATTCTTTTAAAGTCTCTTTTTCTTTTTTAGTGGATCCTTTGAGTGTTTTGATGCTGTTGTTGATAACGGGAGTGGGTTTTCTGATACATCTGTTTAGTGTGTATTATATGTCAGATGATAAAGGGCCTGCAAAGTATTTTTCTTATCTCAATTTGTTTGTTTTTAGTATGCTTGTTTTGGTATCAGCAGATAATTTGTTTTTAATGTTCTTAGGTTGGGAAGGCGTGGGACTTTGTTCTTATTTACTGATTGGCTTTTGGTTCACAGATAAGCAAAAAGCCGCTGCCGGAATGAAAGCTTTTATTGTTAATCGTATTGGCGATGTGGGTTTTTTGTTGGGAATGTTTCTTTTGTTTGGGCAGTTTGCTTCTTTGCAGTTTGATGTTTTATCTGAGGGGGTAGGCGGCCCCGTTCATTTAGGCACTGTAAAGTGGGCTTGTTTCTTTTTGTTTATGGGGGTGATCGGTAAATCAGCACAGATTCCTTTGTATATTTGGCTTCCTTCCGCTATGGCTGGCCCCACGCCTGTATCGGCTTTAATTCATGCGGCGACAATGGTCACTGCCGGTATTTACTTAATGGTGAGGATGCACTCTTTATTTATTTTAGCACCGGAAGTATTGACTCTTATTAGTTGGATAGGAGCTATGACGGCTATGTTGACGGCTTTTATTGCTTGTGCACAAAGTGATATTAAGAAGGTGCTAGCTTATTCTACAGTATCTCAGTTAGGTTATATGTGTGTAGCCGTGGGCGTAGGGGCTTTTACCGCTTCTTTGTTTCATCTTATGACCCATGCGTTTTTTAAAGCTCTTTTGTTTTTAGCTGCCGGGTCGGTGATTCATGCTTTAAAAGGGGAACAGAATATTTATAATATGGGGGGCTTGAGAAAAAAATTGCCTGTTACCTGGTTGTGCTTCCTCGTAGGATTTCTAGCTCTTATTGGCCTGCCTCCTTTCTCCGGTTTTTTTAGTAAGGATGAAATCTTGTGGTCGGCTTGGTCTTCTGGACAATTTGCTGTATTTTCTGTCCTTCTTTTAACCGCTTTTATAACCGCTTTTTATATGAGCCGGCTTTATACTTTTGTTTTTCATGGTGATTTTAAGCCGGGCATAGACCCTCAGGAAGGGGGTTTTTTTGCTAAAGCTCCTTTGATAATACTGGCTGTTCTCTCTCTTTTAGGAGGATTTTTAGGGATACCTCATTTAATCAGTGCGTATTTACCCGGCCATCCTCCGCATGGGCTGGAAGAATATTTAAAGCCCGTACTGATTCAAAAAAAATTTGAAGGGTCTTTTTTAGCAGAAAGTGTTTTAATGATAGGGTCTTCAGTTCTGGTTTTATCTATTGTGTTAATCAGTTCTTGGTTTTATCTCAAAAGGAAAAAAGAGCTTTTGTTTTTAAAAAAGAAAAATCAAGTTGTGTTTAATGCTTTAGAGGCTGCCTTAGGTGTGGACTCCTTTTGCTATTCTAAAATAGTACGTCCGGTTTTAAATATTAGTCATGATCTTTGGTGGGGTGTGGATGTGAAGATCATTCAAGGTTTTATTTTGCTGATTCAAAAAAAGCTAATTACTTTACAAGAGTTGTTTGAAAGTATTCAAAATGGAAAGACACAGAGATATATTTTATTTATGATTTTAGGATTGATTATTTGTATTCTTTCTTTGTTTCTTTTTTAAAGGGAGTGCATAGCCTATGCTTAGTGCCTTAATTTTTTTACCTTTGCTTTTTGCTTTCATTTTGGTTTTTATTAAAAACCCTTCTTTATGTCGTAAAGTGGCGGCTTTTTGTTCTGTGGGGTACTTTTTATTTAGTTTGAGCTTATTTGTGTTTTTTGACTCTCAAACAGAGGAACTACAGTTAGTAGAGCAGTTTTCCTGGCTTCCCGTTTTAGGTATTCAATATTTTGTAGCTGTGGATGGTTTATCTTTTTGGTTTGTTATTTTAACGGCTTTTCTTCTCCCGGTTTGTGTGGGGGCTTCTTGGAATCTGGTAAAAAAGAAAGTGTCGGCTTTTTATTGTTGCTTATTTTTGATGAATACTTCTGTGCTGGGGACTTTTTTAGCTATGGATGCCATTGTTTTTTATATTTTTTTTGAAAGCTCTCTTATTCCTCTTTATTTTATTATTGGGATTTGGGGCAGTAAAGGGAGAATCTATGCGGCTTTTAAGTTTTTTATTTATACGGCGTTGGGGTCTTTATTTTTATTGGCGGGGGTGGTGGCTTTAATGCAGCTTACTTTGCAATCAACAGGGGAAATCAGTGCTAGTTTATTAGATTTTTACCAGCTCAAATTACCCTTTGAAGCAGGTTTGCTTAGCACCCAAAATATTTTGTTTTTTTGTTTCTTTTTAGCTTTTGCTATAAAGCTTCCGTTTGTTCCTTTCCATACCTGGCTGCCACTGGCTCATGTAGAGGCTCCTGCTCCCGGGTCGGCTGTGTTAGCCGCAGTGATTCTAAAGATGGGGGCTTATGGGTTTTTACGCTTTATTTTACCTCTTTTTCCCCAATCTGTAGAATTTTTTGCCTCTTCTATATGTTTTTTGGCCGGAGTAGGGATTGTCTATGGAGCTTTTATGGCTTTGGCACAACAAAACATGAAGAAACTCGTGGCCTACTCTTCTGTGTCTCACATGGCCTATGTTCTTTTGGGGCTTTTTAGTTTAAATGGGTATGGCTTAATAGGAGGGTACTATCAGATGCTCACGCATGCTGTTTCTTCTGCTGGTTTGTTTCTATTAGTGGGGATTCTTTACGAGCGGACGCACAGTTTAAATATTTCAGATTATGGAGGGCTGGCTAAAAAAATGCCTCTTTTAGCCAGCTCTTTTGTTATTGTTTCTCTTTCTGCTATAGCTTTTCCTTCCACCGGAGGCTTTATTTCCGAGTTTTTTGTTTTAATGGGAGCTTTTACAGCTAAGAACTGGGGAGCTTTATCTTTAGCTCTAGGCGGGGTCGTTTTTGGAGCTTCTTATATGTTATATCTTATTCATCGTGTTTTTTTTGGGCCTGTGTCTGTCTTGTCTCAAGAAACGGCTTTGTTGTCGAAAAGAGAGATAGGGGTTATTCTCCCTTTTGTTCTTTTCGTTTTTGGAATGGGTCTTTTTCCTAAAGCTTTTCTTAAGTACTCTACTGTTTCTTTAAACTATTTACAGGAAAAAAGGGGAAATTATAGTTTGCATATCAAAACCAAAGAGTTCAGCTTAGAGCCTGCTTCGCCGCGAGGATCATACCGTACCGGTATGGAATTTGCGAACTCCGCCCTCCATTCCCCCTTTGGAAAAAGTTTACAGAAACCACAAACCATGTCCTCGCGGAAGCGAGGATCAACCCAGATCAGTATATTTGAAACAAATAAAGTTAGGGGACAAGAGTGATGAGTGATATTCTACTGAGTTCTCCTTTGTGGTCTCTTTTTTTATTTAGTTTAATTCCCATCAGTTTAAAAGTTTTAAATAAAAATAAAGAGAGCTCTTTGTTTTTATCTTCAGGTGTTATTCTGATCGGTATTTTTACTTCTCTTGTTCTTTTATTTTTGATTTGGCCATCCTCTAATATAGAAATAAAAACCCTTTTTTCGGGGGCTTTGGTATTTAATGAATTAAGAGCTATTGCTTCCCTTGTTTTGTTATTAGTGGGAACTTTTATAGTGCTTATGAGTATTCAACAGCCTCAGGTGAATGAAAATATTTTTTCTGAAATACTCTTTTTAAAAATGGGTTCACTGCTGGGTTTGTTCATTTTGTTGTGGTCGGGTCATTTACTAATGGCTTTTATTGGCCTGGAACTGGCTTCTTTGTCCTTTTATTTGTTAATTGCTCTGGGCCGCACAGGGTCACAGGCTTTAAAAGCTAGTTTTAAGTACTTTGTTTTAGGTTCTGTGGCTTCGGCTATTTTACTTTATGGTATTTCTTTTGTCCTGGGTTCTTCCGGGCACTTTGATTTGCAGAGAATTTTTCAACAAAGTCCCGAATTGATGACAAGCTCTCGTCTTCTGACTTTAGGTCTTATATTTGTTCTGGTGGGTTTTTTATTTAAAGTGTCTATTTTTCCGTTTCATTTTTGGCTGCCGGATGTATATAGAGGTTCCTTTACCCCTCTTTTAGTTCTTATGGCAACGGGTCTTAAACTGGTTATATTTATACTCCTGTTTGAGTGGACGAAGAATATGTTCTCCCTTCTGGAGTTTTCGGGTTTGTTGTCTCTTTTTCAGTGGTTGGCGGTATTGAGTGTTTTATTTGGAAATATTATTGCTTTGCTCCAAAAGGATTTTAAAAAAATGCTTCTTTTTTCTACAGTGGCTCATTCTGGGTATTTGCTTATGATACTCATTGTCTCTCAAATGGGTTTTTCTTTTGGAAAGACAGCCCTCCTTTATTATCTCATGGTATATATAGGTACGACCCTGGGTATTTTTATATGTTTAAGACCTTTTGAAAAAAGAGACAGTGTCGCATTAAGTCTAAGTGAACTGGATGGTTTAGTTCATCAAAAACCTTTTCATGCCTTTTTAATAACTCTTTTTTTACTAAGTTTGGCCGGTATTCCCCCTACGGGAGGCTTTGTATCAAAGTTATTTGTTTTTCAGGCTTTGTTAGATCAGGGTTTGTGGTGGATGCTCTTTTGGGCTATTTTAGGTTCCAGTGTGGCTTTGTTTTATTATTTGAAACCCATAGCTCTTATGTATATGCAGAAGGACCTGCAAGTAAGAGAAAAAAAGGTATTTGTTAGCTTACCCCGCTTTTTGACTTCTTGTTTAATGCTTTTGTCGGGCTTTGTTTTAGTTAGTGGGCTTATTCCTTCCCTCTTTATTTTTGGATAGTCATATTTTATTGAGTCATTTTTCTTTTATTTTTGGGTAGTCAAATTAACCACTTTAGGTATTCATATTTTGTTTTGCTTAATAGAACAGCGCAATGGATACCTCATTAGTAATGACAAATGATTCCAAAAAGTAAGGTTTGACTATTCAAATGTTTTTCTGTTGTTATATTCATTTGAGTAGTCAAAATAAAAGAATACTTAAAGTGGTCTTGGTAAAGGGATCTTTTGAATAGTCAAAATAAGGCCATCCTCAGTATAGGAGCTCTCAGCTATAATGAATAATCAATGGATATCTTTAGGTGAATATTCTGGTAAGTACCGTATTAGTATCTCTACCCTTAGAAGGAGAATTCGAGCGGGACACCTTCCTTTTAATGTTAAAAACGGTAAATATTTTTTAGAAGACCGGAGTCCTGTTGATTTAAGAAAATTAAAAAAAGAAAAAGAGCTGGTCGGTAACAAAAACGATCTAAATAGAGATTCTTTTTCTTTAAAAAAAGAACTTGTTTTGACGACAGAAGAGCAACCTTTAGATGCCGATCAACCCAGGGAAGCCGGTGATCCAGAAAATAAGAATAACAACTCCGGAGTTTTTAAACCCGCGGCAAAAAAACAAGAAGATCCTTTTTTTTCTATCAAGTCATTAAAAGACCCTTCTTTTATGTTGCAGCAGGAGACCTTGCTTTTAAATAAGGTAGTGGATTCTCAAAAAGAGCTTTACGACCGGCTAGAAAAAAAAGAGCTTAAAATGAGTGAGCAGCAAGATAGAATAGCGGAATTAAATACCTTGGTGGCTTTGTTGGAGAAGGAAAATAAAGAATTAAAATCTCTCCTGTATCAGGAAAAGGAAATAGAGGAATGGTTAGAAATAAAGGGCTATTGAAAGCTCAGAACTGACTTTTTAAGAGGCCATAGAAATATCTGGTTTTTCTCTCACTCGTTGGGGGTTTTCTTTTTCCAAAGCAATAGCAAATACTTCATCCAGGTTTTCTACGAAAATAAAGTTCATTTTTTCTCTGAGTTCCTTTAAGGTTCTGTCTTTAGAGGTGGTGTTTTCAATATCGGCTTTGTTTTTTAAAGGTAAAATGACATTCACAATACCGTGACTTAATGCGGCCAGAGCTTTTTCTTTAATACCTCCTACAGGGAGGACTTGCCCTTGGAGACCGATTTCCCCTGTCATGGCGATGTCTTTTCTGACGGGGGTATTTGTTATTAAGCTAATAAGGGTGGTTGCTAAAGTAACACCGGCAGAGGGTCCATCTTTGGGAGTAGCTCCAGCCGGAAGATGAATATGGATTTCGTTTTTTTTAAACCACTGGTAGGCGATCCCGACTTTTTCAGCATACATGCGGATATAAGAATAAGCGGCTTGGGCTGATTCTTCCATAACTTTACCTAATTGCCCAGTGAGGATAATGCCTTTGTTTGTAGAAGAGCTGATGCGGATAGCTTCTACATAGAGAATTTCTCCTCCGGCTTGTGTCCAGGCTAAACCTGTGCTGACTCCAATTTTGCTTTCTTTTAGCTGGGTTTCTTTTAAATATTTTGCGGGTCCTAGTAACTCTGTTATTTTTTTTGGTGTGATAACATACTGTTGTAGAGCGTCTCCTATCACTACTTTCTTAGCTATTTTTCTGCAAAGAGAACCTACTTCTCGAGAAAGATTTCTCAGCCCGGCTTCTTTTGTGTAGTGAGAAATAAGGTGTTTAATTCCTTTTTCTGTAAAAGAAATATGGGATTCATTGATTCCGTGGTTTTTCATTTCTTTGTTCACAATATATTTTTGGGTAATTTCTACCTTCTCCGTTGGAGTGTAACCGGACAAGGTGATAATCTCCATACGATCTCTTAAAGCATAAGGGATATTTTCAATTAAGTTTGCTGTGGCAATGAACATCACTTTACTGAGATCAAAATTAAGGTTTAAGTAATGGTCTCTAAAAGAACAGTTTTGCTCTGGGTCTAAGACTTCTAACATGGCTGCAGAAGGATCCCCTCTGAAATCAGCACCTAATTTATCAACTTCATCTAAAACTAAGATAGGGTTATTGAATTGGACTTGTTTTAATGCTTGTATGATTTTGCCCGGCATAGACCCTACATAAGTGCGACGATGACCTCGTATCTCCGCTTCATCTTTTACACCTCCTAGAGCCACGCGGTAATATTTTCTTTTCATAGCTGTGGCTATACTCTTTCCAAGGGAGGTTTTTCCTACTCCAGGAGGACCCACAAAGCATAAAATAGGTCCTTTTACCTGAGAATCCGCCTTGAGTTGTCGGACAGCCAGAAACTCCAGTATTCTTTCCTTTACTTCATTTAAGCCAAAATGGTCTTTTTCCAAAATGCTCCGGGCTCGATCTAAGTCTAAATTATCTTCTGTGCTTTTATTCCACGGAAGTTCTATTACCCAGTCCAGATAACCCCGAATCATAGAAGCTTCACTTGATTCCGGATGCATTTTTTCCATCCTGGATATTTGCTTTAGAACTTCTTTTTGTGCTTTTTCTGGCATTTGTGCTAATTTTACTTTTTGTATCAACTCCTGCACTTCCTCGGCTTTAGGATCGGTGGAATTACTATAAGATAGATTTTGGTTGTTTAGAGGAGAAGGCTCATTAGGAAATTTAGATAAATTATTTTTAACCATCTTTTTTATTCTATTTTGCATACGAATAATTTCTACTTCTTTATTTAAAATTCTTTGTAATTGACTTAAACGTTTTTCCGGATCAAGGGTTTCTAAAATATTTTGCATTTCATGGACTTTTAACTCAAAGTGTCCTGTCACAAAATCAGCTAGTTTTCCTGGCTGATTTACTTCATCTAAAATCATAAGTAAATCAGGAGAAAACGGACCTCCTAAAGCTGCAATAGTTTTAAGAGAGTCTTTTACCCTGTTTATTAATTGTAGAGAATTTTCAGACACAGGGCTTGTTTCTAAGTCTTGAATTTCCTGGATGCTCACTTCATAATGGGAGTTTTTTTCATATATATCTTGAATTAAAGCTCTGGATAGCCCTTGTACGAGGATTTTCATTCTTCCATCTTTCATGGTGCGCATTCTTAAAATGATACCAGCCGTTCCTGTTTTAAAAACAGAATTGGCAGATAAATTTTCTTCTTCTGCATTTTTTTGAGTGGATAGAAAAATAATACGACTTTTGTTTAAAGCTTCTTCTATTGCTTTTTTTGAACTATCCCTTCCAATGTAAAGAGATAAGAGCATATAAGGAAAAACAACGGCGTCTCGTACAGGTAAAAGAGGTAAAGTCTGTGGGATATGAATTTTACTGTCCATATTAAGTCCTTTTTCTTTTCTTTATCGGATAATAAAAAAAAGCTTTAAGTAAAAGTTAAAGAGGGAGTGAAAATATAATCAGAGGTCCAGTTATATCCCCGGGTTTCATTTTTCTGTCTGGACCGCTGAGCCTTTAAATCGGGAATGTTCAAACCGGATCGCTATAGGGGTATAAACACTTTTATTTCTCACCGGGAGCGGGAGGATGGGATGACGGGTGATAAAACGGCTTTTTCCATTTTAAAAATCTGCATGGGGCGTATAAATTCTCTTTTTTTAGAGATGAGTATTTCTCCTATGGGTCCATAAAATTTCTTTATATCTTTTAGTTTATCTCTTAATTCATGCCGAGAGTCGGCCCCACTGGCAATGATTTGGCGAAGGAGGAGAGCCGACTCATAGGATAAGGTTTCAAAAAGTCCAGGTTTATAGTTAAATGTATTAAGAAATTGTTTATAAAAATCAGTTTGTTTAAATCGTTTCGTGTTAAAACCCGGATCAGCAAAAATAATATGATCCGCGTGTTTTGAATATTTTTTTAATTTTTTTTCTTGATTCCATAAAGATGGACCAGCTAAGGTGATATTTTTTATATCGTTATAAGTAATATGAGGGGCAATAAGGCTCAGTGTTTTTATGGAATCGGGAACAAACAAGACTTCAAAATCCACTATAGGGGGTAAAATATTTTCCGGAGGAGAGGCCCTTCTTTTAGATAAATAAGACTTTTTTATATACCATTTTTTTAATTTATCCTTATATTCTTTTATACGATCTTCTAAATAATAAATACCGGTGAGTCTTCTGATAGGACCATTGAAATCGGTTTCTCCTGGTTTATAAAATTGAGCTCCTGTGATTTTACCTCCTTTTTTTTCTATAGCTGCCCAGAAGGCATTGGCATAATCTACTCCAAACGGGTCATTAGGGTATAAAATGGCGAATCGTTTAAAATTTAGTTCATTAATTAAGTAATCTGTTAATTGATGAGCAAATAAAACCGCGGTCAGGCCATTTTGAAAAATGTAGTTACCGGTTTTTGTTAGGTTTGATTTTTGCGATAAAAGTAAAGCGGGTACTCCAAAATTTTGAGCTTCTTCGGCTGAAGCCGAAGCAGTTTTACTCAATACGCCACCTATAACAGCGATAACATGATGTTTTGTGACTAAGGTTTGAACCGCTTTTTTTGTTTTATCGGGTTGTCCTTGACTGTCTAAAACCACTAACTCAAAAGGACTGTTATCACTTGTGTGTAACCCCAGCCCCATTTTTAAACCTTTAAGACTTCTTTTTCCTATATTTGCAGAAGGGCCGCTGAGAGGCAGAATAGCCCCCACTCGTTTCCGATTAACCTTCTTTCTGGATTCAATAGCTTGAATGTATTTAAGAGCTTTTTCTTCCAATAGACTTTCTTTGGAAGATCGTAGAAACTTTTTAAAAAAGGTGTAAGCTTTTCTAAAGTTTTCTCTAAAAAATAAAATTTTTCCGGAGCGAAAAAAGACCAAGTCTTTTACGGGTTCAATGAAATCTTCTGAATGAAGATCGAGTAAGTCTTTTTCACTCATTTTAAAAATGATTCGTTTAGCTTGCTCTCTGTAAATAGGATTTTTTTTAGTTTCATAACTCAATATATGACAATAAGTTTCCAATATTTCTTTTGGATTGGAGTTTTTGTTTTTTAAGACTAAGGATAGTTTTAATAGCTGAGATTCTAATAATAAGTCAGAAGGAGGATTTTTCTCTTCCCCTATGGCTTGAATCAAGGTGAGGGCTTTCTTTAATTTGTTTATTTTATAGTAAATTTGGGCTTGTTTTAAAAGAGCTTTTATTTTCCACGGAGAGGTTTGTACTTGGGAATAATAAGAGAGAGCCTGTTTATAATTGCTCTTTTTTAAGAAATGGCGACCTAAAATCATTCTAACCAAATCTTTTGAAACAAAAGTTTTTTTGTTTTTTAAAATTTTCTGTAATTGATTTATTTGGTTTTTTGTTAAAAACCCAGATTTTTTAATAGCTTTATGTACTAATTTATGTTCCGCCGTGGTTTTTTCTTTTTTTTTGGCAGAAACGATTTTTTTCTCTTTTATTGGTATAAGTTTGTTTTTTTTAGAAAGCAGTGTGCAAGAAGAAAGAAGGAGAAAAAGAAAGCAAAGAAAATATTTATATAGGATGGGTGTAAAAAACCCACCCTTCAGAGATTTTCTTCTCTTAGACCGATCCGGTTTGAAAATCCTGGTTTTAAAGGCTTGGCTAACAAGAGAAAAGAATCGAAAGCTTACGGAAAGATAGTATAACATGGACCTTTTTATAAGTTTTTTTCTTAAAGAAAGCAAGTTCTCTTCCCAAGGATCAAGCAAGATCAGTCTATATGACGATCGTGTTTGAAAACCTCGGATGGAAAGGCAAGGCGACTGGGAGCAAAGATACCGAAAAAGAGCGGAAAAAATAAGACCATAAGGGCCTATTTATTGTGTCTTTTTTCATTCTTCAGGGAAGTGATGAGGATTTTTTCTTTTTTTGAGAAGGAGTTTTGTTTTTATACTGAAATCAGCTACCTTTGGACAGGATTGATTTCTGTCTTGTATATTTTGGATCCATTTTTTTTCTTCTTCTGAAAAATGAATGGGAATGTCAATAAGTACGGAGATAAGCATATGTCCTCTCTTTTTTTTGTGAGGAGAAGAAGTTGGGAATCCTTGACCTTTTAACTGAATTACATCTCCTCCGTGAGTGCCTGCGGGAAGCTGAAAAGAAACCCGGCCTCCTAAAGTGGGGATTTCCACTTCTCCGCCTAAAATGGCTTTGGTAAAGGGAATAGGTAAGTCCATTAAGATATTTTCCTTTTCTAAGGTAAATAAAGGGTGTTTTTTATATACAATGGAAACATATAGATCCGTTTTTGATTTATTGTTTTTATTATGGATTTTTATATTTTGTTTTTCTTTTGTCCCTGGAGGAATATGAACCCAGAAGTTTTCTTTTTGTGTGACATTCAGAGAAACTGTTTTTTTACACCCAAGAGCTGCTTCCTCCAAAGATATTTCAAGTTGTCCTTGTATTTGATCGGGGTGGGGAGTAGGGGTTTTTGTGAAATAAGTTTTTAAACCCTTTATGGAAAAAGGACCTTCTTCTTTTTTGTCGGAAGAGGAGGGGGTGGTGGTTGTTCTTTTTTCAGGAAAAGGGGGTTGTTGAGTGAAAGAAGTTTCTTTTTTAGGATGAGATGGGGAGGGGGGCCGGGTCGAGGGACTCCCAAAAGGAGAGTAGGAATGATAGGACTCATATAAAGGGGAAAAAGCTTCTTTTTGTTTTTTTTGTTCTTCCTTTTGTTTTTCTTGTTCTCTTTGGCGATCAAAGTCTTTTCTTTTAAAAGTGTCACTGAGTATTTGATAGGCTTCATTTATTTGTTTAAAGGTTTCCGCCGCATCAGGATTGTTGGGATTTTTATCAGGGTGATATATACGGGCCAGTTTTTGATAGGACTTTTTAATTGTAAAAGGGCTGGCCAGTGGAGAAATTTTTAAAATTTCATAGTAATTTTTTTTATTATCCGTTGACATCTTTATTTTGTTCCAAATTGTTTATGGGGCTTTTTCGGGAAACAATCACCTCCGCCGGACGAATCAGTTTGTCATGGAAAAAGTAAGCTTTCTTGATAACATGAACAATGTGTTCAGGTGGAACTTCCTGGCTGGTGACAGAATCTACAGCGCAGTGAATGGCCGGGTCAAAAGAGGATCCTGTGCAATCTACTTCTTTTACACCCACTTCTTTTAAGAGCTGTTTTAATTTATTATAGATCATGGTGATGCCTTTTTTAAAGTCCAGTAGGTTTTGCTCCGTTAATTCTTGCTCTATAGCTCGGTCAAAATCGTCTATGACGGCAGTCAGTATTTTTTGGATCAAATGCTGGCCTTCGTACTTTCTTAAGGACTCCAGCTTTTTTATATTATTTTTTTTATAATTAGCGTATTCAGCCATTAAAAAATGATATTTAGTATTAAGAGCTTCATATTCCACTTTTCTTTTTTGTTCCTCTTGACCTAATTTAGGCTCTTTTTTGGGCGGAAGAGCCGGATCTGGTACCGGTTCTTGAAAGGAGGGAGATTTGACAGAAGAGCTTTGGCCTTCAGCCAATGTAGAAAGAAAGGTCTTTTTTTTATTTAGTTTTCTAGGTTGAGCACGTCTTATGTTTTTTCTTTTTTTCATATATTTATCTCCTTAAGGTTTTTCATTTAAGCTTTTCTTAAATTTCAATAAGAAAAGCTTTGGTTCTCCATTTGTAGAAAGAAGTGTATGAGCTTCACCTTAAAGTTCGGTTTTTTTTTATTCGTACTTAAGATAGAGCTTTTTAATTAAAAAAACCCGGTTTTGAATTTATTTTTACTGGCTAAAGAGCAAAAATCAAGTCTTTAGGGGAGGATATTTGCCTTTTTTTCTCATTTTTTGTACAATAGAGCTATGTCACAAAAAACTTTTTTGGAAAAACCTTCGGAGTTTTTTGATACTTTAGTGCAGGAAAGTTTAGTTAAAACCGGTGTTTCTGTTTCTCTGCCGGTGAAAAACTATCTATCTGATTTGTTGCAATTTTATATTTTTTCAGATCACCTCTTTTCCGAACTGAATACTTCAGGAAAAAAACAAGTAAAAACTCTGGCGGAATTATATTTACATAGTCAACACTCAGGAACTTCCTTAAAAAACAATTTGAAACAGATGGGAGATACAAGCCTATACATAAGTGGGTTTTTTAGAGAATCTTTGAAAAAAAAATTGGTTTCGGTGGATTATTATATAAATATGGGCCGACAAGCTTATCAGAGTTTATCTGATTTTCAGCAGGATGGAGATGTCTTTGAAGAGTTAGCTCTTCGCTTTTCAGATTTGGTTATTGTTTTATTTCACATTTGGAAAAAAAATTCTACAGATAACGATATGCTTTCTTTGCTCGATCGCTATATGGAAACGGGTTCCACTCAAGTAGCTAAGGATTTAATCAGCCAAGGCATTCATATTCCTTTCAAAAAAAATTGGAAAAATCAGGCTCATTGAGATATGTTAGGATTAGGCTTTACAGAATTTGTTTTCTTGTTTTTTTTGGCATTGCTTTTATTTGGTCCAAAGGAACTTCCTAAGTTAGCTCGACTTATAGCTCGTTGCATTTACGAAATGAAGAATCTTTTTCAAAGACTGGAAAAAGAATGGCACTTATTTGAAGATCAAAAAACAGAGACTACAAAAAGCAAACCAGATCAGTACAAATCATGAATGTGGAATATAGTAAAAAAAAACCCCTTTCTTTGCAGGAGCACTTTGTAGAACTTCGAATAAGAATTTTAAGAAGCTTTTTAAGTCTTATTCCTTTTTTTGTTATTTGTTGGTTTTTTAGTGATGATTTGCTCAATATTCTTCGCCAACCCTTGAAGCCTTTTTTAAAAAGCACAGGGGGGGGGCTCATTTTTACAGCTCCTTTAGATCAATTTATGGCCCACCTGCAAATTTCTTTTTTTGCGTCGGTTTTTTTGTCCAGTCCTTACTGGTTGGCTCAGCTTTGGTGTTTTATTTCTCCTGGGCTTTATAAAAAAGAAAAAAAACTGTTTATATTTTTTTGGTTCATGGGGCTGATTCTATTTTTGCTTGGCACCTGTTTTGCCTATTTTGTGGTGTTCCCTATTATGTTCTCTTTGCTCATGAATTTTGGCAGTGGAGTAGATCAGCCTTTTATTACTATAAAAAACTATTTATCTTTTATTACTCGCTTTATTTTCATTTTAGGCTTAGTGTTTGAAATGCCTTTAATTTTGGTTTTTCTTTGTCGAGGAGGTATGCTATCCTCTGGTTTTTTAAAAAAATATCGCCGCCAAGCTATACTGATCTTATCTATTTTATCGGCTTTTATTACTCCTCCGGATATACTTAGTCTTTTTTTATTACTTTTGCCATTGATCGGTCTTTATGAGTTATCTATATGGTTAACGGGTTTTTTTGAAGTTAAAAGGGCTTAATTTTTTAATGTTTCGATAGATAATAAAGCGGCTCCTGTTTCCACATTTTGGCCCGCTTTGATATAGACTTTTTTAATTTTTCCATCTCGATCAGAGCGAATTTCATTTTCCATTTTCATAGCTTCAATCACTAATAATAAATCTCCTTCTTTTATTATGTCTTCCTTTTTTACATGAATTTCCGCTATCTTTCCTGGCATTCCCGATTTAATCAAATTTCCTCTGGTCTCAGAACCGATTCCCGCTAATTTATTGTAAAGGAGCCGTTCTTCGGTTAAAAGTTGGACGGTTTGATGCGAACCTTTTGTAAAGACAGTGTAATCGTCCTCTTGAGTAACAATGTCAATCAAGTAAGATCGGTGATTGAAAATAAGACTGATAACTTCTCCAAACTGCTGATAATCTTTTTTGGAAAGACGATGGATTTCTTTTTTTTCGGTTTTAATATCTGTTAGAATCACCTCCCACTCGGGCAGGGTTTCACGTACTTCTATATGATATTCTTTGTTATTCATCTTCGCGAAAAAGAGCATTAGGACCTCATATTTTCTCTTCGTGCTTTTTCTTTCCAACGACTGGAAGGGCTTTCAAAGGATCTTTTTTTATGTTGCCGATAGGCCTGGATCGCCGCCGAGATGAGAAAAACCCGTTTATCTACGAAACTGGAAAATTCTTTTCTGTTTTTGCCAATGATTTCTTCTTCTATAAAATGATTAGTGTAAGTGCCATCTAAAAAAAGTTTGTGTAGTAAAATATTTTTATGTAAGAGTATATTGGTTTTAATTCCCGTAAGAGAAAACTCCGCTAAAGCTCTTTGTAATTTATTGATGCAATCTTCGCGATCTTTCCCCCAGCAGATCAATTTAGCTATCATAGGATCATAGTGAACAGGCACTTTATATCCCATGTAGCAATAGCCATCTACTCGCACGAAAGGGCCTTGAGGGATTCGACAGCGTCGTATGCGTCCAGGACTAGGTAGAAAAGTTTTGGGGTCTTCCGCGCAGATTCTCAATTCAATGGCATGCCCTTTTTGTATTATATCTTCTTGTTTTAATTTGAGTTTGTGATTGGCGGTTATAAAAATTTGCTCTTTTACCAGATCCACTCCTGTAATCAGCTCTGTTACCGGGTGCTCTACTTGAAGTCTTGTGTTCATTTCCAGGAAATAAAATTTTTGCGCTTTATGATCGTAAATGAACTCAATAGTACCTGCATTGGTGTATCCCATTTTTTTTGCCGCTTTTACGGCTAAGGCTCCCATTTGTTCTCTTATTTTCTGCGGTAGGCTGGGACTGGGGGATTCTTCAATTAATTTTTGATGCCTTCTTTGAACAGAGCATTCTCGGTCAAATAGATGTAATACATTTCCATGATGGTCCGCTAAAACTTGTATTTCTATATGCTTTGGATTTTGTATAAACTTTTCTATAAAAATCTCTTCTGACCCGAAAAAATTTTTTGCTTCTAACTGACAGGATTTGAAAGCTTGCGCCATTTCGGTTTTGTTATGAACCAGACGAATGCCTTTTCCTCCCCCACCGGCACTGGCTTTTATCATAATGGGCCAGCCTATCTGTTTTCCCATTTCTATGGCTTCTTCTTGATTTTTTAAGGGATAATTGGTGCCGGGGGTAATAGGGATACCTAAAGACTGCATAAATTTTCTGGAATTAATTTTATCCCCCATACGAGCAATAATATCTGGCTTAGGTCCTATAAAATGAATACCTGCTTTCTCGCAAGCTCTGGCAAATTCGTGATTTTCACTTAAAAATCCGTAACCAGGGTGAATAGCCTCTACTTGAGCTTTTAAGGCTGTTTCAATGATTTTGTTGATGTTGAGATAAGAAAGAGTGCTGTCAGCCGGCCCGATATAATAAGCTTCGCTGGCTAACATAACATGCAGACTGTTGCGATCGGCTTCAGAATATACAGCCACTGTTTTTACTCCTAACTCTGAGCAAGCACGGATAACTCGAATGGCGATCTCGCCTCGATTGGCGATCATAATTTTTTTAAACATACTTTTTAACTAGGGCCGATACCCTCTCCTGTTGATTGGTATAATAAAAATCATAAAGGAATATTGCCGTGTTTTTTCTCTACCATTTTTTCTCTTTTATTTTGTAAAATTTCTAAAGCTCCTATTATATGTTCTCTGGTTTGGGAAGGTTCAATAACGGCATCAATGTAACCTAGTTCCGCTGCTCTATAAGGGTTATTAAAAATAGTTTCATATTCTTTTGTTTGCTTTATTCTTTCTCTTTCCGGGTCAGGGGCTTTTTTTATTTGTTTCCTGGCGATAATATTGACCGCTCCTTCCGCTCCCATAACAGCAATTTCCGCACTGGGGTAGGCAAAATTGACATCTCCTCCTAAATGCTTAGATCCCATAACTATATAAGCTCCCCCATAGGCTTTTCGTGTAATGAGAGTGATTTTAGGTACAGAGGCTTCGGCGTAAGCATAAAGAAGTTTAGCTCCATGAGCAATAACAGCTCCATATTCCTGGTCTGTACCAGGTAAAAAACCCGGCACATCTACAAAACTGATAATGGGGATATTAAAGCAATCGCACAGACGAATGAAACGAGCGGCTTTCTGACTAGCGGCGATATTAATACACCCGGCTAGCACTTGAGGCTGATTAGCCACAATACCCACACTATAGCCATTTAAACGGGCAAATCCAGTAATAATATTAGGGGCAAACTTTTCTTTTAGCTCTAAGAAGAAGGAATCATCTATGACTTCCTTAATGAGGGCTTTCATATCATAGGGTTTTTTTGGTTGATCCGGGATAATCTGGTTTAAGATATCGGAGCGTCTTTCCACAGGGTCTTTACTCTCCTGATGAAAAGGCTCATCTAAATTATTATCCGGCAGAAAACTTAAAAGAGTGCGAATCATCATTAAGCACTGTTTGTCATTTTGACAAGCAAAGTGGGCTATACCTGACTTTTCCGTATGTGTTTTTGAGCCTCCTAGTTCTTCTTTACTAATTTCCTCGTGAGTGACAGCTTTAATGACTTCGGGACCTGTTAAGAACATATAGCTGGAATTATCCACCATAAATATAAAGTCGGCTAAAGCCGGAGAATAGACCGCTCCCCCCGCACAAGGCCCCATGATAGCACTAATTTGGGGCACTACCCCGGAAAGGCGCACATTTAAACGCATAATATCTCCATATCCTCCTAAAGCGGCTACCCCTTCTTGGATACGGGCTCCTCCAGAGTCCTTAAGCCCAATAATAGGAGCTCCATTTTTAAGGGCTAGCTTCATTATCTTTAGAATTTTATCGGCTTGGGTGCGTGACATGCTACCACCAAAAACAGTGAAATCCTGACTATAGACAAAAACTTTTCGACCATTTATTTTTCCGTATCCGGTTATGACTCCATCCCCTGGAATAAGTTTTTTTTGCATATCGAAATAAGTAGAGCGATGGATGATAAAACGATCTAGTTCCGTAAAGCTGCCTGGGTCTAATAACAAATTTATACGCTCCCGGGCGGTCAGATGGTCTCCTCGAATTTGCTCTTTCCCTAAACAGTTTAAAGCGGCTTTATTTTTTTTCCTTAGCTCTTTTAGTTTTTGAAGAGGGAGGGGTGGAGGAGAGGTTTCTGGAGGGCTTGTTTTTTTTTCTGTTGAGGAAGAGGGAGAAACTTTATTGATTTTTGTTTTCATAAAAGATCCTTTTTTCCGTGTTTGAGCAGAAAGAGTTTTCTGCCTGTAGTCTGTAAGTATATGTTAATATAAAATTTTTTTCCTCTTTTTTATATTTTACAGAATAAGTAAATAATTTTATTTACTTAGAGCCGTTCCCTTTATATATAATTTTTCTTTTTACCAGAAAATGCTTATTTTTTCGTTCTGCGTAATAAAAAACACAGTATATATAGAAAGGGCCTCTTTTATAGCCCTTTTTTTCCTGGAGAGAAAAAAAGACAAGCGGAAAGCCCTCCCTCTCCTTTGGGGGCCGGGTTCGAGGGGAGTCCTTGGGTATAAACCATTCCCATTAAGGGAATGAGACAATAAAATAGAGGAAGAAAGTGAAAAAAAACAAATCAACTAAAAAACATAAAAAAAATCTTATTTTAATTAGTAAGGGTGTTTCTTATACTCGTATTGCTCAACTACAACAAGGGCTGTTATCTCATTTTCATTTAGAATGCTTTAAGACTCCTTCTCAAGTGGGAGCTATATATAAAGCCCGTGTAATAAAAAAACAAGAGGGCTTAGGTGCTTGTTTTGTGGATATAGGTTCAGGAAAATCCGCCTTTCTTTATCTCCGTAGCCCTTCTTCGCCAGAACAACCGTTGCAACAGGAAAAGAACTTAAAAAATCCGGAGTTTTTTGAGGAGCCAACCGAACAAAAAAGGGCGGAAACAGGGCTGATCCCAGATGCTGCTGATAGAAAGGGAAAGGATTATTTTAAGCGATTAAAGAAGGGTCAAACTCTTATGGTTCAGGTCATAAAAGACCCTTTAAAAACCAAAAATTTGCGGGTGAGTGATAAAATCAGTTTGCCCGGGCCTTATTTGGTTTATTTACCTAACTCTCTCTTTTGTATTGGGGTTTCCAAGCAAATTAAAGAGGAAAAGTTAAGAGAAAAACTCATTCATTATATACAGGAATGGAATAAGGAGTCTGCTTTTGTGGTTAGAACCAGAGCTATGGAAGCCCTCCCGGCGGATTTAAAAAAAGAGGGGGAAAATTTACAGAACCTATGGCGTTATATTCAGGAAAAATACCATTCTCGCTCCTCTCCGGGCTTGGTGTGGTCTGATGTCTCTTTCCCTTTTCGAGTGTTAAGAGATTTTTTAACAGAGGACATAGAGCAAGTCTTAGTGGATGATGAAAAAATATGGGGCCACATTCAGAAATTTATCGAGCGGGAAATTCCTAAGGATAGACATAAAATAGCTTTTTACAATAAGGAAAAGGAAGGGTTATCTCTTTTTAACCAATATTCCTTGGAACCGAAATTAGAGCTTTTATTAGATAAAAAGGTGGTTTTAAAATCTGGAGGTTTTCTTGTTATTGAAGAGACCGAAGCGGCGGTGGTTGTGGATGTGAATACAGGACGTTTTATGGGAAAAAAGAACCCGGAAGAAACCATTTTAAAAATTAATTTAGAGGCGGCAAAGGAAATCGCCATTCAGATGCGACTGAGAAATTGTGGAGGGATTATTTTTATTGATTTTATTGATATGGAGCTAGAACAATCCCGACAAGCGGTGATGGAGTGTTTATCTTATGAGTTTAAGAAAGATCGTTCTCCTACACAAATCTTTCCCATGTCGGAATTGGGGGTGGTTCAGATCACCAGAAAAAGAACCCGTTCTTCTTTGTTGGAAACACTTTGTGAACCCTGTCCTCATTGTAATGGACTCTCTTATGTGAAAAAGCCAGTTATCTGATACCGGAGCGGTATAATTAGTCGGTTTTGAATAAGAAAACTTTTTCAGAACTGACTAATTATTGACAAGGAAGAGAATATTATGCGAAGTATCTAAAAAGAAGGGGGGCGGCTATAGTGAGGTGTCTCTCTCTTTATTTTTAAAAAGCAGAATATATGGTAAAAGGTTATTGTTTATGTATGCGGTGATACAAAAAGGGATTCATCAGTATAAAGTTCATTTGGGCCAATTTTTGAAGCTGGAAAAACTGCCGCTCAGCCCGGGTCAGGACTGGAAGTGTCAGCAAGTGCTCCTCTTTCAAGAAGAAGATGGTCCTCTTTTGGCTGGAACTCCTTATGTGGAGGCGGCAGAAGTTCGGGCTAGAATCATACGACATGGAAAAAGTAAGAAAGTTCTGGTTTTCAAGAAAAACAGAAGAAAAGGTTATCGTCGCACAAAAGGGCATCGGCAGGAGTTCACAGAAGTGTATATTGAAGCGCTTTGTGGTCCATCTGGAAAATGGTTAAAGAAAAAATATCCTGTTTCTTCAAAAGACACTCCGGGAAAATCAGGTGAAAAAAAAGAGGGTGATAAACAGGAGGAATAAATTATGGCTTCTAAAAAAGCTTCGGGCAGCACTAGAAATGGAAGAGATTCTCAGAGTAAAAGGTTAGGAGTTAAAAGGTTTTCGGGACAAAATGTTCTTCCGGGCATGATTCTCGTTCGGCAAAGAGGCACTTGTTTTTACCCGGGTATAGGTGTTGGTATGGGCAAGGACTTTACTATTTATGCTCGTGTCAAAGGACAGGTTCAATTTGAGCGTCTGGGAAAAAAAAGACAAAAAATCAGTGTTTTTCCCTAATAATTTTACAGTATGGCTTTTATAGATCATGTTCAAATTACATTAGCGAGCGGTCGTGGAGGTAAAGGAGCGGTTCACTTTCAAAAGCTGCGTCGCTCTCCTAGAGGGGGGCCGGATGGAGGAAATGGGGGTAAAGGGGGAGATATTATTTTATCAGTTAAGCCAGATTTAAAAGATCTCTCTCATCTCGTGAAAAAGCGGCTTTATAAAGCAAAAGATGGTTATCCGGGAGAAGGAAGAAAAAAAAAGGGCAAGAAAGGAAAAAATCTAGTTCTCTCTGTTCCAAAGGGAACGATATGCTATGATTCTAAAGGCTTGTTATTGAAAGAATTGAAAGAAAAGGATTGGTGCTTTTTAAAAGGAGGTAGAGGAGGTAAAGGAAATTCTTTTTTTAAAAAAGCCAGCCTTCAGGCTCCTCAAATAGCTCAATCAGGAAGCCCGTCTGTCAAAAAAGAAGTTATTTTACAGTTAAAGTGGGTGAGCGATGTCTGCTTAGTTGGTTTTAGAGGTTCAGGAAAAACTTCTTTTGCTTTAGAACTCAGTCAGCAGAAATCAAAAATTTACCCCTCTTCTTACCCCCGTCTTTTCTCTATAAAACCCCTCTCGTTTTCAGAGCCCCTTTTATTTGTAGATCTACCAGGGCTGAGTCCTTCTACCAGAAGCTTTTTAAAGCAAGCGGAAAGAGCAAAAATCATTACCTTTGTTGTATCTTTGATGGATAAAGATCCTTTCTGTTCGTATCAGAAATTAAGAAAAGAGCTTCTGGCCTATGATCAAAAAAAAGGGAGTTATTTAGCTCAAAAACCCAGCTTTTTGCTTTTAACGGGGAGAGATCACTTTGTGTATGAGGAAAAAGGAAAACTTTTTCATAAAAATAAAACAACTTTTTTTTATAAAATAAAACCGGGTTTAGTAAAGGATAATAATCCTTTTATAAATGAGGTGTTAAAAAAATTAAAAATATAAATACAGTAGGAATTTTTGGTTCGTCTTTTAATCCCTTACATTTAGGACACTTAAATTTATTGACTCAGGTTCAAGAAAATTTTGAATTTGATTTAATAAAGGTCCTACCTAATTGGCAAAGCCCTTTGGCTCCCTCCGTTCCCGAAGTTTCCCCGCAAAAGCGTCTAGCTCCTCTTCGTAAGGTATTTAAAGATTATCCCTTTGTAGAAGTGGATGATCAAGAGATCAAAAGAAGAGGTGTCAGTTATACTATTGATACGATTAAAGCCATAGAGAAAGAAGGAGTTTCCAATAAAGAATTGTTTTTAATTATAGGTTTAGATCAGCTCGAGCAGTTTGATAAATGGAAGGACTATAAAACTCTTCTTAAGAAGGTGCATTTAATAGTTTGTAGCAGAGAAGGGTATGAATGGAGTTCTTCCTTTCTTCCATCGGTCTTGAGAAAAGATATTGTCTCAAAGGAGGCCGAAGGGCATAGAGATAGGGAGGTCTTTTTTCAAGAGAATCTTTTTCAAACCTCGCGGATAAAATATAAGGCTCATTTAAAAACAGGGAAAAATATTTATTACTTAGCTTTGAATAATATGGATATAGCGTCTTCTCAAATTCGTCAACGTGTTCAACAGGGCTTTTCTATTGCTCATTTAGTTCCTCCTGCCATTCATCAATGGATTCGAAAAAATAAGCTCTATGAGGGATTTTCTTCTCCTAAAAAAAGTCAAGATATACCCGTGTTAATAAAGTTTTGTATAAATACTCTATTAGACAAAAAGGCTCAAAAAATAAAAATCTTTGATTTAAGAGGATCTTCTTCTTTGCCATTTGATTTTACTTTAGTGGTTTCCGGTTTGAACACGCGACATACCAAAATTATGGCTGATTTTTTACGCAGACAAGTGAAAAAAGAGTTTTCTATTTTTACTCAGCAAATGGAAGGACAGGAAAACGGAGAGTGGATTGTTTTAGATTATGGAGCTTTGGTTGTTCATATTTTTTATGATTATACTAGGGAGTATTACCGTCTTGAAGATTTATGGAAAGAAGCTATTGTCCAGGATTTTCTGGTTTAGATAGAGTTTTAGGCTGAGTACAGAATATCACTATATACCTGATCGAAGGAATACCTTGTGTTGGCCTTTTATAGTTGGTATGATTTTTGCATAGATTGTTTAATAGCAATGAAAAATCTAGAGCAAAATAAGTTAAGGCTAGGGGATTGGTTTAGAAGCTGTTGTATTTGTCGCTTAGCTACACCTCCTATTTGTTGGTTATGTTCTGCTTGTTGGAGAAAGCTAAAGAGTTTTTATTTAAGTCCTGAAGACATGATTCGCGAACAGGATGGTTGGACTCATATACGGCTTTTTGATTGGAATGGGGAAAATGACTTTTTTATTCGTCTTTTTTTAAACAGTTTAAAAAAAGGAGGTCCTAGGTATGTCTTTAATAAAATTATTCTGGAGTATGTCCACCGTATTGTTCAAAAGTATCCTATCCCCAGCGAGGCGGTTTTAGTGCCGGCTCCTGTTCGCTCTTCTGATGGCTCTTCCGATCACGCTTTTTTCCTCGCCCTTTCTTTTTCTCGTTTAATGGGTTCACATTTATTTAATCCACTTAGAAAGTATGACATTCTTAAAAAAGAAGGTTTTCAAAAACAAAAAACCAGGCAGGAGAGAAAAGAAATTCAATTTCATATATACCAAACTGGTCAAGAGAGGGAAAACTCCAAACTTTGTTCCCCCGTGAGAAGGAGCTTACAGAAACCACAAAAGGCCAATCAGATCAGTATGAATAAGGATTTTTTCAAAAAAAAGAAAGTTATTTTTGTGGATGATATCTTGACAACAGGGGCTACAGCAAGAGCAGCCTGGCAAGCTTTGAAAAAACCAAGATGTTTTGTTATTTTTACTTTAGCTTGGCGTTCTGATTTTCTGGCTTAAGGAGATTATACTGATTGTGTTTGAAAGTGACGAAAACCCTATGGGTATAATTTTTTTATTTTATCTGATTATTAAGATAGGTCGTTTGAAAATAACGAAAACCCTATGGGTATAAAAACTTATATGAGGTTGAAAACTTTAGGACCAGGGTAAAAAATGAAATGGATTTATTGCTTCTATATAGGGTTTTTCAGTGTAGGGCTGTTTAGTATTTCTGCCTTTTCTCTTTCTTCTCCTGATTTTAAAAGCCTGGTTCAAGGGTATGCTGAAAACTCGGGTGTAAAGATGCGCTTTGAGAAAAAAACTTACTTAAAATTGCTCCATAAAACAAAAATATCTAAAGGAGAGGTTTTTTTGTCTAAAGGTTCTATTCTATTAAAAATGGCAGATCCTTTAAAAACCAAAATTATCTTTAATGGAAAACATTTATGGTACATAACTTCACCATCAGGGGAAAAAAAACAAGTGTTGAAATGGGATGCCAAGACCTCTTCTAAAACCAAAGTGCCGCTTTCTTTTTTGTTTCGTCCCGACTCATTGTTTCAAAACTTTCGGTTTGTACTGTCCCGCCCTAAGGGGAGAACATGGATTTTAAATTTTGAACCCCTTCATAATAGCTCTGAGATTCAATCTTTTTCTGTAAAAGTAGATGGAAAAAGAATTTTGGCCGCCGAGATTAAATGGAAAAACTTAGGAAATGAAGAGGAATATACTTTTTCTAATATTCAGTTTAATCAAAATATCCCCTTAGAGTATTTTCAGGTGGATAAGGGATGATATATCGAACAGGTCAAGAAAAGGCCCTTTTTAAGGACTTTCTTCAAAAGATGCGCTGCACAACTTTAAAGTAAAAAAGCTAAGGGGAAAAAAGAAAACTTTTTCCTGGACGACTTTTTAGTGTAAAACAGGTAGAAAATAAAAAAGGAAAAGTTCAGAAAAATCAAATCCTCTGTTTTTAGGGTTTTTATAAAAGGTTTAAGTATGCAGTTTTTTAATAGATTGTATGAATATTTTTCACAGGATCTGGCCATTGACTTAGGCACAGCTAACACTCTGGTTTACGCTAAAGGGCAAGGTATTATTTTAAATGAGCCTTCGGTGGTTGCGGTAAAAAAAACAGTTAGTGGAGAAGATGAAGTTTTAGCCGTAGGCCGGGAAGCTAAGTTTATGTTAGGTCGAACCCCTGGGAGTATAAAAGCTATTCGTCCTATTAAAGATGGAGTTATAGCTAATTTTGAAATTACTCAAAAAATGCTCAAATATTTTATTACCCGTTCTTCCACTCCTTCTCGTCGCTTAATTCGTCCTCGTATTATCATTTGTGTTCCTTTTGGGATTACCCAGGTGGAGAAGAAGGCAGTAAAAGAATCGGCTTATTCGGCTGGGGCACGGGAGGTATATCTTATTGAAGAACCTATGGCAGCGGCGATAGGAGCGGGTCTTCCTATTACGGAAGCAAAGGGCAGTATGATAGTGGATATTGGAGGGGGAACAACAGGTATTGCTGTTATTTCTCTTAATGGAATTGTGCATTGTGAATCTATTAAAGTGGCAGGAGACAGATTTGATGAAGCTATTATCAATTTTGTCCGGCGGCAAAAAAACCTTTTAATCGGGGAGAGAACGGCGGAAAATATAAAAATAAACATTGGTACAGCAGATCCTGGGTCGGAAGAAAAAACAATGGATATTAAAGGGCGAGATATGGTGATAGGGGCACCGAAAACAATTACCATCACTAATACTCAGATTTATGAGGCTTTGAAGGATAGTTTAAATGAAGTGGTGGATGCTGTTAAAACCGCTTTGGAAAAAACGCCTCCTGAATTAGCCGCGGATATCGTAGATAATGGAGTTATCCTGACAGGAGGGGGGGCCTTATTAAATAATCTGGATGCTTTACTAAGAGAGAAAACAGGCTTGCCGGTTTCTGTTGCGGAAAGCCCTCTGTCTTGTGTGGTGCTGGGTTCCGGGCAGGTTCTGGATCAGCTAGCCCTGCTTAGAGAATTAACTATTACTTAATTTTTTTGAATCTTGCCTCCTCCGGGGATAAGCCCCGCTGGGCTTAAATCCAGCGGCAAAGAACTCCTTTACAATCTGTTGTTTTTCGGGAACCAGCTTTGCTAGCAATAACCCCGGGGGAATAACAACATATTACTTCTTTATATATGTTTTGAAAGGAGAGAAGAAATATTGAGTACGGTAAAATACATTGTATATTTTCTTTTATCTTGTGATGTAAAACAGACGCTCTGTTTTTTTAATAAATATAAAATTCCTTTAGAGGAGAATAAAAGTTTTCCTAAAAGTTTTATAAAATATAGCCGCTCTTTTTTTATAAAAAACAAAGACCTTCCCTGCTCTCTTAAAAAGGGTTCTTTTTTGGCCTGGAGAAATTTTTGTAAAACGCAATCCTATGAAGAAGTCTTGTTGGTTATATTATATGGAATTTTAAAGTATCCAAAAGAAAAGATATTATGGCTTTTAAAAGTTTCACCGGAAACTCTTTCTTGGCGTCTTCATCAAGGATTGTTGGCTTTAGAGAAGGAATGTCTTAATATGGAAAAAGAAAAAAATAGAGGTGAGTCTTTTAAGGAAGGAAATAAAGCTAAAGCTTATTGCGACTGGTTATCTCAGCAAGTTTTACCATCGGAAGTGAGTCACATAGTCACGGACTTTAAAAGTAAAAAAACGAAGTACTTGCTGTTTGTTTTATTGTGCTTTATTTTATTTGTAATAGTAATGGGCTTGAGTGTATTTCTTTTTTCTTTTCCTTCTAGGACCATTTTATACCGCTCAGGTATAGAATCTCTGCTTTCCCGGGGACCTATTTGTGCCCTCCGCCCTCTGTTTCCCTCTTATAAGGAATGGTACTGAACAAGTTAGGAAATAAAAGGATATGGAAGAAGTAATCTTAGAAAGAATAAAGTTTCAGATAGAAGAGGTGCTTGGGAGTACGGATCTACCTGTAACTGCGGCTTTTGATGCTGATGGAACTCTTTGGCCTTGTGATGTGGGAAAAAATTTTTTCCAGTATCAGATAGAAAAAGATTTATTAAACGAAAAAATTCGGGATCCTTTTACGGCATTTAATCGTTTGTCCTTGGAGAAAGATCGTAAAACAGCTTTAATGTGGTTAGCTCAGATTCAATCGGGAGTGCCCTTAGAACAGATGAAAGAGTGGGTTCAGGGTTTTCTAAAAGAAAACCCTTTTCCTGTTTTTCGATTTCAGAAAAATTTAATAGAGTGGATGAGGAGTAAAAACATTTCTGTTTTTGTAGTCAGTTCTTCTTTAAAATGGGTGTTGGACCAGGCTCTTAAAGCTTATCCTATTCCTAGAAATAATATTATTGGTGTAAAAACCCAGGTAGAGAAGGGAATGATTACACATAAACCCCATTGGCCTGCCCCTATTCATGCAGATAAGGTGGCGGCTTTTCAAAAAGAACAGCAAAAAAAACCAGCTCCTATTTTTGTGGCCGGTAACACCTTATCCGACCAGGCTCTCTTGGAGTTCTCCTCTTATGTTAGATTAGTTGTGGCTACCGCTCGTCCGGGAGATAGAAACTACGAATCAGAAAGAAAATTGTTAAATATAGCTAAAGAGAAACATTGGTTTTATCAAGATCAGATGCCCGACCTAATATAAGCTCTTCCAATTCTTCTACCTCTTTAGGTGCTCCCTGGCTTAAAACCTCGGCCCCCGTTTTTGTAATGAGAATATCGTCTTCGATACGCAAACCTAGACCTCTTAATTCTGGTTTTAAAGACAGATCCTCTTCTGGTAAATAAAGCCCTGGTTCCATTGTGAGAACAAAGCCCTCTTTCAGATGAAGATGGTCTCTATCCGCCGGTTGGCTTGTTTCGCTTGTCTTGTTTTTCCCCAGGGAAGAAAGAGACTCTGAAGCCTTCTCTTTTTTTCCTGACGGGTTTGATCTATTGTTTTCCGCGAAAGTAAGATCGTGTACATCCAAGCCCAACAAGTGGCCAAAGGAGTGAGGAAAGTATTTTTTGTATTCTTTTTTATCAATGATTTCTTTTAGAGGACGGGATAGCAGACCTTCTTCCCGCATAAGAAGAGATAATAACTCTACTAATTTTTTTTGAATATCATAAAAAGAAAGACCCGGTTTAAGCATTTGGATCATGTCTTTTTGTATTTTCAAAAGCTTTGTATAAAGTTTTTTTTGTATTTTGGAAAAACGACCACTTACCGGCCATGTTCTAGTAATGTCGGAAGCGTAATAGTTGTATTCGGCTCCGGCATCTACTAATAACATCTCTCCTTCTTTTATTGTGCGATTGTTGTTGGTGTAGTGTAAAATACAAGCCTTAGGGCCGGAAGCAAAAATCCCCGGGTAAGCTTCTTTTCGCGCTCCTCGTTTCATTATTTCAAATAAGAATTTTCCGTAAAGAGCGCGTTCATTAAGCCCGGGGCGGGCGTATTTCATAATTTCCCGGTGCGCTTGGCTGCTGATAAAGACCGCTTTTTTAATCATTTGTATTTCTTCCTGGCTTTTTTTCATTCTTAGAGGAGCTATAAGAGGTAAAGGGTCTTGTAAGGAAAGAGATCTGTTTTTCTTTTTATTGAGACTTTGAATAAGGTGTTTTATTTGAAGGTCCCAAGCCGGGTTAATTTCAAATGTATAATACAGAAAATGAATTTTTTCTAAGATAGAAAGGGCCACTTGAGGGAAATCTTTAGAAGGATAACAAATATCTATATGAAATAGGTCTTTGGCTTTTTGGGGTCCATAGACCGGCCCGGTCCATAGTTCTTTTTCCGGATCTTTTTTTTGTACAAATAAGAGACACTTTGCTGGAGGACCAGATAACATGATCAGGCAGGAGTGAGGTTCTGCAAATCCGCTGAAGTAAATTAAATGAGAGCAAGGATGGTAAAGACCCTCGGTGTTGCCGGAGTGAATGGTGATCGGCCAGGAAGGAAGAATAAAGGCTGAATCCTCCGGTAAGGTTTTTATTAGTTGGTTTCTTCTGTTTTTATAAACTTCCGGTTTTTTATTAAGCATTAAAAGACCTCTTCATTTTTTGTTCTCTTTTCCATTAGATGTTTTAATTGAGCTATTTTTTTCTTTTCGGAGAAAGAAGGAGGAGTTTTTATTATAGCCTTTATCTTGGAAAAGTCATCAAGAGAGATAGGAGAAGGCGGGGTTTTTAGTATAATTATTTTTCCCTTTTTTTCCAAAGTGGAGCTTCTAGGGTGTTTAGAAGCAGCCATCCTTTTGGATTTTATTTGAAAGGACGGGTATAAAAACTTTTTTTTGGTTTCATTTAAGTGAGAAAAAAGATCTTTCCAAAATAAAGAAGACAGTTTGTCTTTACTTTTTTTAAGAGAAGGGTGAAGAAAAGGTTTAATCCATAAAATAAGGTCTATCCCTTGTCTCTCCATATATTTCATTGTGGATTCAACAGAAAATAAACTTCCTTGTTTTCCTCTATTATCGAATGAAAAAAAGAAAGGAGGAAGTAAATTTAGACAGCTAAGAACCGTTTGTGCTGGTCTTTTTCCCCTGGGCCAGGAAACATGGCCTTTTTTATCTAAAACGGGACAAGTAAAAGAAGTTTGTAAAGGAGAGGAAAATGTTTCTTTTATAAGAGTTTTTAATAATTTGGCTCGCGATCTTTTGTTGTCAAACCACTTTGTTTCAAAAATACCTTGTTCCTGGAGTTTAAAAAGATTCCATTTCAGTTCATCCACACTCTGATTTTTAGCGTAAAGAGCGGCTAGCCAGGCTCCCCAACCTGTCCCCGCTGTAAAATCAAAGGGGATGTTTTGCAACAATTCTAATAAAGAAAGAGAGGAGAAGGTATGAACGCCCGCCCCCGAAATAAAGAGACCTAACTTTCTTCTTTCCTTGGATTTTTCCTGTATGTCCCCCGCTTGAACCGGAACTTTTTTTTGGGAAGAAAAAAGTTGGCAGCTATTAAAACAAAAAAAGAAAAAAATAAGTAACAAAAAGCGCATAAGGTTCTTCCTTAATTTTCGATCAAAACTCGTTGTTGGTTAAAGGTAATTAATTTTTTTAAAAGAGAAGAAGAAGGTGCAAAGTCTATCAGTTGAGTGGCTCTATTGCTTAGTGTGTTTAGCTGATGGTGGGCGATTTTTCTTCCCAAAGTGCAAGAAAAATTAGAGCTGGTTTTTTCTGATTTATCTTGTAGATCATCAGAAATTTGAAAAGCTCTTCCAATAAGAGGACCGGCGGCTTTTAGTTTTTTTGTTTTTTCTGTGCTTTTATCCCGCATAGCCAGGACACCTTCTATACAGGCGGCGATCAAAGCTCCTGTTTTCATAAAGTGCATTTTTTTGTAATAAGATTCATTTGGTTTTAAGGGGGGCCTTAGATCTAAAGCTTGTCCTCCCATTAAACCTTGAAATCCAGCGGCTTGACAAAGAAGGAAAAGCCACTTCATTTTATATTTATTTTTTTTTGTATGTATATGAATGAGATGAAAAGCTTCGATCCAAAGACAATCTCCCGCTAACAAGGCCATATCTTCTCCAAATTGGCGATGGCAGGAAGCCTTCCCCCGCCTTTGGTCGCTGTTGTCCATGCAGGGAAGATCATCATGAATAAGAGAGGCAGCGTGAATCATTTCAATAGCGATAGCCCAAGGTAAAATAAGAGGTGCTTTTATTTTTATGAGATGAGCGGTAGCCAGTACAAGTAAAGGGCGAAAATATTTTCCTTTTGAAAACAAACTGTACTCTATCGCTTTTCGTAACTGCCGGTGCCCTCCAAACGACAGGCAAGAAAAACTGTCTATATGTTTTTTTAAAAACACCTTGAACTGAGCTAGAAAAGCTTTAACTTCTTTATCTTTAAAAAGAGGTTCTAAGGAGGCTTTGTAGTGAGGTGCTGTATTTTTTTTTATTTGCTCCATAAGCCGCCTTATCGTTATTGTTTAGGATGATAGAAAAACACTCACTTACTCCTGTTTATGTTTTTTCTTCCTCAAAGTCCTTGGTAATAGCTTTTCCTTCTGGGCTTATATCTATGAGTTGCTGTACCTTTTCCTCTGATTTATTTAATTGTTCTGAACATTCCCGCGACAATCGAATGCCCTTTTCAAAAAATTTTAAGGAATCCTGAAGAGAAAGCTCTCCACTCCCCATTTTTTCTACTATGTTTTCCAGCTCTTTTATTTTTTTTTCAAACTCCATATCTTATAAACCTCCTATAATATGTGTTCGGTCCTTTCCAAAGTCTATCTCTCCGGTCTGGTCTATCCCATTGGGTCTGATTTTTCTTTCTCTGTTTTATTATCTATAAAACCCACTTTGTTGACACAAGCTAAAGCAAAGCTTTGAGAAAAGCGAATGGATATTTCTTCTCCTTTTTTTAATTCATGGGCTGTTTTTATCAGAGTGTCATTCCTATTTACAAGACAATAACCTCTATTTAAAATTTTTAAGGGGCTGAGACTCTCTAAAAGGGACATAAGATGCCGGAGCTTTTCGTTTCTCAAGTGTGTTTGCTGAAAAAAAGAGCATTTTAAGTGTGTGTTTAAGTCATCTAAATATTGTTGCAGATCTTGTATTCTTTTCAGAGGATGAGGCAGGTGTTGACGAAGATAGCTCTCTTTTTCTTTTAAATGCTGTATTTTTCTTTTTATGCTGTGGTAAAGCTGTCGGGTGATTTTTCGAATCTGTTCACTTAAGTCAGAGACATTTTGTACGACTAACTCTGCCGCAGCAGAAGGAGTGGGAGCCCGCATATCGGCCACAAAATCGCTTATAGTAAAATCAATCTCATGCCCCACGGCAGAAATCACCGGTAAAGGAAAAGCAAATAAGGCTTTGGCTAAAGCTTCATCATTAAAAGCCCATAGATCTTCTGTACTTCCCCCTCCTCGAGTGAGAATCAGTACATCGGCGTTTAAGCTTTGGGCTTTTTTTAAAGCCTCTATTAAACTAGGCGGAGCTTCCTTTCCCTGAACTAAAGAAGGAACTAAAGTGACTTTTATCCCTTTATACCTTCTTTTTAAAACATTTAAAATATCTCGTATGGCCGCCCCGGTGGGGGAGCTAATAATCACAATGTGATGAGGTAAAAAAGGGAGTTTTTTTTTTCTTTCAAATAAGCCTTCGCGCTGGAGCTTTTCTTTTTGCTTTTCAAACTCTTCCGCTCCTTTGCCGCATTTTTCCATACTTTGACAGATAATTTGGTACTCTCCCCTGGATTTATAAACACTTACTTGTCCTTGAATTTTTACTTCTAAGCTTTCTCCTCTTTCCGGTTTCCAATTAAGGCTTTGATTGGCGGAGCGGAACATCACAACCCTTATCTGAGAAGAAGCATCTTTTAGTGTAAAATACCAGTGGCCGGACACATGAGCTGTAAAATTGGAGATTTCCCCTTTTATCTGAAGAGGCGGAAAAGAGGATTCCAGACAATCCTGAATCATTTTAGTAACTTCTGACACGGAGTAACATGTAGGGTTTTCTTGTGTCTCAAATTGAGAAAAAAAACGAGGCTTCATATTAGAAAAATTACGAACATATTCTTATTAAAGTCAATGCAAGAGTCTTTTTTTTGTGTTATACTTCACAACAGGAAGAGGGAGTGTAAAAAGGTGAATCCTACAATAAATAGAAAGGAGACCGCCTCTGGGGATGGTGAGCAGGCCTGATGCTTTGTTCTTCAGGAAGCCTAAAATCCTTACCGTAGTCATCCACTTGAAATGAAAACGGATTCAGTCCTCATATCCACACTCTCTTCTTCTCTTTCTATTAAAATAGACCCATTAGACCCATTAGACCCATTGGGTCTTATTTTCCTATTGTTAGGATTTTTTTTAGGACCGATTATTTAAGAGCCCCGGGAGGATAAGAAAGAGAAGAATTGTACCCGGAATTATTTGTGGGGAAAAGATTAAAAGAGTCCATTTCACACCCGTTGCTCACCATAAGAGATCGGGTGTCTTGGGAAGTTATTTGAGAACGTTGCATAAGTACCATAGCTTGTTGTTTTTTTACTTTTCCAATTTCTTGAATAAGCTGTTGGGATTGTTCTTTAAAGTTTTTGCTTAAATTATCATAAGATTGTTGGAAGGTTTGAAGTTCCGCTTCCATTTTTTCTTTAAACTTAGTTAATATATCTGCTTTTCCTTTTGTTTTCATTTGTTGGATTTGCATTTGTAATCCCGCTATTTGTTGTTTAGCCCTTTCTTCCTGCCGCCGGAGTTTTTCCAACATAAGCTTATATTCATTTTCTTGATTTTGTTTTTCTAATAAAGCGGCCTGGTTATTAAGACAGAGATGTAACAGTTTTTCAAACTTTATGGAAAATTGACTTTTCGTTTGTGTTTTTCCGCCGGAGATCAAATCTCCTATACTCTTTCTTTTTAAAGTGCCGGTGGCTTTTCTGTTATACCAAGTGCTTCTTTGCTGCTCTGTTTGTTGTAAAGCTTGAGCAAAGCATTTACTGTAAAATTCATTTTGTTGTTTGCGACGGGCAAAAAAAGCCGTTAAGCGGTCGTCGGCTATTTTATCTATGGTCTCCTTTAATTGAGCCATGCTTTCTTCTATGTTTTTTATTTCTTCGTCTGTTTCTTTTAGCTGTTCGTTCATATCGTCTTTAAGGCTTTGTATATTTTCGCTAGAGTTTTTTTTCAGATCTTCCATGTCTTTATTTAAGCTCACTTTATTTTCTGAAGCTTTACTTTCTAAGTCTGTGATTTTTTGTTCCAGATCAAAAAACTTTTGCTCCAGATCTTTTTGCTCTCTATTTTGTTTCTCCATGTCGTTTTTCATATCCCGCTCGGCTTGTTCACATTTTCTCTCTCTTTCCCTCATAGCTTCTTTTTGTTGTCGAGCAGCCTCTTTTTGGACCTCTTGTTTCATTCTTTCTTCTCGCCGATGAGCTTCCCTTTCTCTTTGTTCTGATCTTCTTTCATCTTCTAATTCATCTCTTTGCTTTTGGTGTTCAAATTTCTCTCGCTCGAGCTTTATTTCTTCTCGGCTGGGTGCGTCCTCATTCTTGCCTAAAACCGGGAATGAATGTAAGAAAATAAGGATAAAAAATATAGAAACAAATAAAGTATTCCCGTTGGATAGAAGATGCTTCAGATAAATATTTTTTAGTATAGAATACATAATTTTTCTTTATTTTGTTTATACCTAATATGGTTTGGTTTTTCCGAATTGTTTCTTTTCTTCTCCCCAGGGAACAGATTCCCCAGGGAACAGGTGCCTCCAGGGAAAACAGTCTAGTCTCTAAAACCCCTCTCCTCTTTTTCTTGACCGGTTCGGCCATATAAAGGGCAAGCAAGGGAAAGGCTCTATAAGCTCAACTCGACGTTGAATATAAAGGTTCTTCCCCGTGCATTGCTTTTATGCGATTCGGCATTCAGAGCTTTTTTCTTTAATGTTTTTTTATTTTAACGCTTTATGTTATTTTTTATAATTTAAAGCCGCTTTTTCTTGTTCCTTTTTTTTGGATAAATTGCTTTATATTGATCTGGTTTGCCTTTTGGGCTTTCTATGAGCTTCTTTATGGGAGGGGGACGGAGGGCGAAGTTCACCTCTTCTTGACCTGCTCGGTTATAATCAAGAAAGCCTACTTTGTGGAGTTGTTTTACATGAAAAAAACGATAGCTTTATTTTCTTTTCTTTTTGTTATCAGTCTGGTTTTTATTTATGCCCTCTATTTTTTATTTCTTATTAGAGAGCTTCCCTCTGTGGAAAGTCTGAAAAATTATAAGCCTCCGTTAATTTCGACGGTTTTAGATAGAGAGGGAAGGAAAGCGGGAGAGTTTTTCAAGGAAAGGCGCGTACTGGTGCCTTATTCTGAGTTTCCTCCGGTGTTGGTGCAGGCTTTTGTCTCTGCTGAGGATGGGCGTTTTTTTGAGCATAAGGGCTTGAATCTAAAGGCTATTTTTAGGGCTTTTTTAGCCAATCTTAAGGCGGGGCGAAAAGTCCAAGGGGGTTCCACTATCACTCAGCAAGTGGCCCGTTCTTTACTGTTGTCCTCGGAAAAGACTTATAAAAGAAAGTTTAAAGAGGCTGTCTTGGCCTTACGCATGGAGAAACACCTCAGTAAAGAGGAGATTTTATATCTTTACTTAAATCAAATTTATCTGGGACATGGGGCTTATGGTGTAGGTATGGCTGCGGAGATTTACTTTAGAAAGAAAGTAAAAGACTTGAATTTGGAAGAAGGTTCCCTTCTCGCCGGGCTTCCTCAAGCTCCTAGCCGATTTTCGCCCATTTATAATCCTAAAAAGGCGAAAGAAAGACAAGTGTATGTTTTACAAAGAATGGAGGAAGAATCTTATATTGATAAAGAAACCATGCATCGTGTAAATAAAACGCCTTTAAAAGTGTTTTTAAGGGGAAAATACCATGAGAAAGCTCCCTATTATATGGAAACTCTTCGTCAAAGTTTATTAAAAAAAATCGGCGAGGAGTTACTGCTTACAGGGGGGGTTACCATCAAATCTTCCCTGGATCTGTCTCTTCAAGAATTGGCTCGAAAACATCTTCAGGGGGGATTAAGGGATTTAGATAAACGACAGGGTTTTAGGGGACCTTTAGCTCAATTGGATGGGGAACTGGCCATAGGAAAGTTTTTTGAAGAGGAGGAAAAAAAGCTTATGGGGAAAAGAAGACAATTTCGTGTGATCAGACCTATTGAAGAAGAGGGGGAGAGAGAGGAAGACCGGGAAGAAGCTTATCTGAAAGAGATAAGCACCGGAGATATTTTTAAAGCTTTGATAAGCGAAGTCAGTGATGAGAGTAAAAAAGTTTTAATCAGGCTTCCTTTTAAAGCTATAGGAGTCCTTCCTTTAGAAAACATGAAGTGGGCTAGAAAACCGAACCCTAAAGTGAGTTTTAAATTTTCTCTTATTGAAAAACCCTCCTTGGCTTTAAAAAAAGGAGATGTGGTTTTCGTAAAAGTGGAAAAACCACTATTATCGGAGGAGGAGCAAGCGGAGTTTTTGGAGACAGGATTTAAAGGGGCTTTTTTTGGAGAGCAAATAAAGCCCTTATTAAAAGAACAGGAGGGGGATCTTAAGAAAAAAAAATTCTTCCTTCTTTCTTTGGAGCAAGAGCCTTTAGTAGAAGGAGCTTTAATTGCTTTCGATCAAAAAACGGAAGATATTCTGGCCTTAGTGGGAGGATATGATTTTCATCGTTCCCAGTTCAATCGCACTTATCAGGCTGCTCGTCAAACAGGCTCTGTTTTTAAACCTCTTGTGTATTTAGCGGCTTTAGATAAAGGCTTTACTCCCGCCTCTTTGATAACGGACGCCCCGGTGGTTTATGCCGAGGAAGAGGCGGAGGGAGCGGTATCGGTAGAAAAAAGAACCCGTCGGAAAGCTCAAAAGACAAGGGAGGAAGAAGAGGCTGCCGGGGAGGAAGAGGAGCAAAAAATGTGGAAGCCGGATAATTATGGCCGGAGGTTTTCCGGGGATATTTTATTTAGAAATGCCCTCATCCGTTCTATGAATGTTCCTACAGTAAAACTGATCGAAAATATAGGTATTGAATGGGTGAGTGATTATGCTCGTCGTTTAGGTATTTTTAGCCCTCTCAATCCCGATTATACTTTGGCTTTAGGTTCCAGCAGTGTCACTCTTTATGAGATGACAAAAGCGTTTTCTGTTTTAGGAAGGTGGGGAAAGAGAATAAGACCTCTTATTTTACATGAAGTGCAGGGGGCTTATCAGGAAAAAATTTTAGGGGCTTTGAGTTTAGATGATCGTTTTTTTGAACAAATGCAGCCTTGGGACCAGACAATGAAAGAAAAAAGGGAAGAGTTTTTTAAGGGGCGAAAAGAATTAAAGGATCCACTGAAAGAAGAAACGGAATTAAATGAACAACCCAAGCTAAAAAAAGCGGCTGCTTCATTAAATAAAAAGTTTCCTTTGTTTTTTTTCTCTGACCCGGATCAGCTGATTTCAGAAAAAACCGCTTTTATAATGACCACTTTATTAAGAGGAGTGATTAGAGAACCACAAGGTACAGGCGGGGCGGCGCGGGAAATAAAGTGGCCGATAGCTGGTAAAACAGGCACCACTAATGGTTATTATGATGCCTGGTTTATTGGTTATAGTTCTCAAATAGCGGTCGGGGTTTGGTTGGGTTTTGATGATGAAAAAACTTTAGGGCGGGGAGAGACAGGGGCAAAAGCCGCCCTCCCGATTTGGTTAAACTTTATGAAGTCGGCGCATGAGGAGAAAGAAAAAGAAGATTTTTTGGTTCCTGAAGGCATTGTTTTTACTAATATTGATAATGAAACAGGGCAGTTGGTTTCTACTCAATCCAAGCAAATTATTCGTCAGGCTTTTATCGAGGGAACACAACCTCAAGAGGGAGAGGAGTTTAATGAAGAAGAGGACCAAGACTTTTTAAGAGAGGACTTCTCCCAGTGAAATATATTGAGATTGTGGGAGCGAAACAGAATAACTTAAAATCCGTCAACTTAAAAATACCTATTGGTTCTTTTACTGTTTTTTGTGGCCCCAGTGGTTCGGGGAAAAGCTCTTTAGCCTTTGAAACCTTGTTTGCTGAAGGACAAAGACATTATACACAAACCCTTTCTAACTATGCCCGACAGTATATTCAGGAACTTCCTAAGCCCTTGGTTCAGTGTATAAACAACATTCCTCCTGCTTTAGCTTTGGAACAAAAAAACTCTGTGCGCTCCTCTCGCCCTACAGTCGCTACTTTAACAGATATGGCTGGTTTTTTGCGACTGTTGTTCACTCATTTAGGAAGCGTCTTGTGCCCTGAGCATAAAGAACCGCTGGGTTCTTATTCTCCAGATCGGGCTGCAAAAAAAGCGCAAAATATGTTTTCGGATAGAAAAGGAATCATTTCTGTTCCTATCCATCTGGATCGTACGGGGCTGTCTTCTAGAAACTTAAAAAAAAAGCTGCTTCAAGAAGGGTGGCGGCATATAGGATGGAAAGATAAAAGAAAAAAAAAGGGCTTTCCGGTCATCTATAAGCTGGATGCTTTTCTCAAAATCCCCGTGGGAAAAGAAATTTATATTGTTTTAGATCGTCTCGATTTTAAAGACCTGGAAAGATTAACAGATTCCTTAAAATTGGCTTATAAGGTTTTTCTTAGGTATGATAAAACAGCTAAAGCTGGTAAAGCGGCCATCTTCACTTTAGATCATAAAAATCTTATTTTAAGTGAAACCCCTTCTTGCTTGTCTTGTGCTTATGAATTTCCTTATCCTTTACAAACCTCTTTGTTTAACTTCAATTCCTCTTTAGGGGCTTGTCCGGCTTGTCGAGGTTTTGGAAACGACTTAGCCTTAGATGAAAAAAAGGTGGCCCCTCAACCGGAAAAATCTTTAGCCGAAGGGGTTCTGGTTCCTTTTACTATGCCTTCCGCCACGGCTGAATTAAGAAGCTTAAAGCAATTTTGTCGTCATCAAAATATTGATATTCATTGTCCTTGGAAAAATCTTCCGCTTCGAGACAGAAGAAAAATATGGAAAGGCTCTTCTCAGTTTATAGGAGTGGAAGGTTTTTTTAATTATTTGGAGACCAAGAAGTATAAAATGCATGTGCGTGTTTTTCTGGCTCGTTATAAAAGCTCTGTTACTTGTCCTGTTTGTCAAGGGAAAAGGTTTAGAAAAGAGATTTCTCATATTGTGTTCAGAGGAAAAACTCTTCCCGATATGCTGTCTATGGATATAGGGACTTTAAAGGAGTTTTTTCAAAACCTTTCTCTTAGCAAAGAGGAGAAAAAAAAGGCTGGAGAGATTGTGCAAAAACTGACTTTTATTCTGGAAGGGCTTTGTGAAATGGGATTGGATTATCTCCATTTGGATCGTCTGGTTAAAACACTCTCCAGTGGAGAGTTTCAAAGGGTGAATTTGATCCATCAGCTGGGTTTGGGACTCTCTCAAGTTTTGTATGTTTTAGACGAACCTACGGTGGGACTGCACTCTAAAGACAGTCTGAGGCTGATCCATCTGTTGAAAAAATTAAAAAGGGAGGGGAATACAGTAGTGGTAGTGGAGCATGATCCTGACATGATAAAGGAGGCGGAGTTTATTGTGGAATTAGGCCCTGGTTCCGGTCTTAAAGGGGGAGAGATTGTCTTTTCCGGGGAAAAAGAAAAATTTTTAGAATGTTCATCTTCTCTTACTCGTTCTTATCTTATGAAGAAGAGAAAACAAAAGACATCAGGGAACCTGTCGGTGGACTTGAAGAATTATAAATATTTTTTGGAAATATCCGGCTGTCGCGCTCATAATTTGAAGAATGTTTGTTTGCGTGTGCCTCTCCATCGTTTAGTGACAGTGACAGGAGTCAGTGGGTCCGGTAAATCCACTTTGGTCAGCCGGACTCTTTATCCAGCTTTAGCTCGGGTTTTGGGTTATAAGGTCCCAGAAGGACATTCTTATAAAAATCTGAAAGGAGAACAACATCTCCAGCAGGTGGTATGGATAGATGCCTCTCCAGTGGAAAAAACCAGAAGAAGCTTACCTGTCACTTATTTAAAAATTTATGATCAGATTAGAAATTTAATGGTCCTCCATTGTGATAAGCAAAAAAAACTAAATATTAAACCTGGTTTTTTCAGTCTTAATGTGGAGGGGGGTCGCTGTCCTTTTTGCCAGGGCTTGGGCTATAGAGAAATAGAAATGGTTTTTATGGATCCTGTAAGAGTTCCCTGCGAAGAGTGTAAGGGGAAAAGATTTCGTCCAGAAATTTTGAACTTAAAATGGAAAAATAAAAATATCCATCAGATACTAAATATGACGGTAGCGCAAGCCTCTGACTTTTTTGTTTCCTGGCCTTCCATCTGGAAGGCCCTTTCTCTTTTAAAGAAAGTAGGTTTGGATTATCTGCTTTTGGGACAAAGCCTTTCTACTTTGTCGGGAGGAGAGTCTCAACGATTGAAGCTGGCCCGGGAGCTTTTAAACAGTAAAAAAAACACCTTTTATATTTTGGATGAGCCAACCTTGGGTCTCCATTTTCAGGAGGTGGAGCTTTTGTTAGCCCTTTTGAGAGATTTGGTTAATAGAGGGGATAGTGTTTTATTAATTGAGCATAATTTAGAGTTAATTCGTCAATCGGATTACTTAATTGATATGGGACCTGGTGCCGGACCCAAAGGAGGACGTATTCTTGTTCAAGGCACGCCGGAGGAGTTAATGAGATCTTCTTCTGGTTTTACAGCGGAAGGCTTAAGAAAAAATAAAGAACCTTCTTTGTAAAGGAATAAATCCCTTTCAGTAGATCCTTCTCTGAAAGGGCTACCAGGTTCAATGGAATGAAGGGGACTTGAAATAACCCGATATTTTTTGGATTTGTATAAATACTTAATATCATTTATTTTTTATAATTTTTTCATTTTATCTTTTTCTCTGGCTTGACAAAAAGGGAGGAGTTTTCATATTTGATTGACAATATGGGCTATTAGGGCCTATACCACACTTAAATCTGTATTTGTTAAGAAAGGAGAATACTATGAATATCAACATTCGCCCTCTACATGATCGTATTATTGTAAAGCGTCTTCCTGAAGAGGAAAAAACCACAGGAGGTATTATCATTCCTGATACGGCTAAGGAAAAACCCCAGAGAGGAAAAGTCCTTTACACGGGCCAAGGGCGTACGACGGAGGAAGGCAAGCGTCTGCCTATGGAGGTCAAGCCAGGAGATGAGATTTTATTTGGTAAATACTCCGGTACGGAATTTAAAGTGGGTGAGGATGAGTTTTTGATGATGAAAGAGGATGATATTTACGGAGTTGTTAATTAAGGTTTTTATTTAGTTAAGATGGAGTGTAGGAAGTAAGGTAATTATGTATGGGAAAATATCTACTAAGGTTTTTCCCTTTTTGTAAATCAGTTAAAACTATAAAGAAAGGGGGAATATAAAATGAGTAAACAATTACGGTTTAAAGATCAGGCCCGGGATTCTATTGCTCGGGGAGTGAATATTTTAGCCGATGCGGTAAAAGTAACTTTAGGTCCGAAAGGAAGGAATGTGGCCATTGAAAAATCTTTTGGTTCTCCGGTTATCACAAAAGACGGGGTGACCGTGGCTAAAGAAGTGGAATTAAAAAACAAGTTTGAAAATATGGGAGCCCAGATGGTCAAAGAGGTGGCCAGTAAAACAAATGATGAAGCAGGAGATGGAACGACGAGCGCTACTATTTTAGCTCAAGCCATTTATTGTGAAGGCTTAAAGTATATTACGGCTCATCATAATCCCACCCAGATAAAAAAAGGGATTGATCATGCGGTTTCGGCTATTACTGCGGAGCTAAAAAAATGGGCCAGACCCGTTAAAGGAAAGACAGAAATTGCTCAAGTAGGAACCATTTCCGCTAATAGTGATAAAGAAATTGGAGATATTATTGCTCAAGCGATGGAAAAAGTAGGGCAGGAGGGAGTGATTACTGTAGAGGAAAGTAAAACCTCTTTAACGGAGTTGGATGTGGTAGAAGGAATGCAGTTCGACAGAGGTTACCTATCTCCTTATTTTGTAACTAATGCGGAAAGAATGGAAGTGGTGTTGGAAGATTGTTTCTTACTTATTTACGATAAAAAAGTAAGCTCTATGAAAAATGTGATAAAAGCTTTAGAAGGAGTTGCTCAGGCAGGAAAACCGCTTTTGATTATTGCGGAAGATGTAGAAGGAGAGGCTTTGGCGACCTTAGTAGTGAATAAATTGAGAGGCACTTTGCAGGTGGCAGCGGTGAAAGCCCCTGGGTTTGGGGATCGCCGTAAAGCCATGCTGGAAGATATCGCTGTTTTGACAGGGACGAGAGTGGTGAGTGAAGATGCGGGAGACAAGCTGGAAAATGTGAAAGTAGATCATCTTGGAAGAGCAAAAAGAGTGGTGATAGACAAAGATAATACCACTATTATTGATGGAGTGGGTAAAAAAGAAGACATATCTGCCCGTGTTTCACAAATAAAGACACAGATAGAAGACAGCACCAGTGATTATGATAAAGAAAAACTTCAGGAAAGATTGGCTAAGTTGACAGGAGGAGTGGCTGTTATTCATGTAGGGGCCCCTTCAGAAGTGGAAATGAAAGAAAAGAAAGCGCGTGTGGAAGATGCTTTAAATTCTACCCGGGCTGCCGTGGAAGAAGGTATTGTCCCTGGAGGAGGAGTCGCTCTTTTAAAAGCTTCGGCTGTGTTGGATCATTTGCAAGTGAACGAAGAGGAACGATTCGGAGTGAATATTGTAAAGAAAGCTTGTGAAGCACCTATTCGTCAAATCGCTTCTAATGCTGGTATGGATGGAGCTATTGTCTTACACAAGGTGCTAGACCCTCAAAAGAAAGATCAGCCTTCTTTTGGCTTTAATGCTTTAACGGGAGAATATGAGGATCTACAAAAATCCGGTGTCATTGATCCTAAGAAAGTGGTTCGTTGTGCTCTGGAATACGCAGCTTCTGTGGCTTCCTTGATGTTGACGACAGAGACGATGATAGCGGATGAACCAAAAAAAGAAGATCCGCCCGCCCCTCCTGCGGGAGCCCCTGGTATGGGAGGCGGAATGCCTATGATGTAGTGCTGTAAAAAACATCTCTACTTAGTAAAAAATGCCAGGACTTTTAACTAAAATAAAGGTCCTGGCAAAACTAAAAACCCAGTTTGAATTTTTTTTAAACTGGGTTTTTTTATTTTTGATAAACAAAAGTTGGACTTTTATAGAAAAGTTTTATTTTGTTTCTGCCGATAAATTAATTAGAATGAAAAAGGATATTCGTGTTTTTATAGTAGAAGACGCCCATTTCTTAAGAGAAATGCTCTGCCTTGTTTTAAAGAAGCCAGGAGTAGAGATCGTAGGGACAGCTCTGTCTGTAGATACGGCTCTATCTCAAATAAGGACCTTGCAGCCTGATATCGTGTTGTTGGATTTGGTTCTTCCAGGAGAAAACGGGGTGTCTCTCATTAGTAAAATCTATGCTGTTTCCCCTCAAACGGAGATTATAGTTTGTTCCAGCTTGTTGCCACAAGAGGAAATTCTTCTCCAATGTGAAATGGCCGGGGCGATGAATTTTATAAACAAGCCTTTTAGTTCTGCTGAGATTTTAGATATGATTTATTCTATAATAAGGCAAAATGAACAGACAGAAATGGCGGCTTAATCATGTTTATCCTGGGTGATTTTTTTATTCGCTTCCTGGTGTTTTGGCTGAAAATTATCTTATCTTGTGTCTTTGTTATTGTTCTTCAAGTGCAAGTGGGGCAAAAGAGTTTAGAACAGTGGATCGAGCAGGAGCTTAAAGAATCCACTCTTAGTCGGTCTTTGAAAAGAAACGCTCGAGTGGGAATAAGAGTCATCAATAAAAAAATACCCGGTTTAAAAGGCTTGGCGCAAAATAAAATTATAAAAAATGATGCTATTTTAGAGTTTCATTCTGGCATTCTTCATCATCAGGAACACCCTTTTAAAGAAGGGGTTTATCCTTCAGAAGGGCGGGGTTTAGCCTCCCCTTATGGTAATCAAGAATAAAATTTATAGGTTTTTACTTATATCGAACCAATAAAGTAAAGAATATTTGTAGTTTTACCGACATAGTGAACTATGAAACAGGTATTCACTTTTATATGTCTTGTTTTTTTTATCTCAGGCTGTAGTCGTATAGGTTTTTACTCTAATCAGGACTCTAAGGGCCTGGTTATAGATCATAAGCTGGATGGTCCTTTGGAGTGTGATAATAATAAAGTGAACTGTATGACCAAAGGAGAGGAAGGAAATCCTTTTTTACGAGCTAGATATGAAGGTTCTCCTGGCCATTTAGTGGAATATTTTGAAATTTCCGGACGGGAGGAAATGGAGTTTGTTATCGTTGTGGATGCTTCTCAATCTATGGATGATAATTTGAAAAAAGTGGGTGAGAATCTGCAACCCGTGCTGTCTCATATTCATGATAAAAAATGGAGAATGGTTTTTATGACCGCGGATCACGGAGATCATACAGAAAATACATCAGAGATCTGGGAAGATTATCATGGAGATAAAGCGCGTTTTGGAAAGTTTATGAGGCTGGAGAAAAACGGGCGTATTTTAGATCAGCTTATTTTAACGGAAGCCACTCCTGAATATGATCAAATTTTTAAAGACACTCTTACTCGTCGAAGCCAAAATGAGTGTGATCTTCCACCCGGGTGTCATGGCCCTCATGAGCAACCTCTGCGCTCTCTTAAAGCCGCTTTTAGTCGTTATGAAACAGACCCTTCTCATAAAAGTTTTTTCCAAGCAGATGCAGATACCATTGTGTTGATAATGACAGATGAGGATGAAAGAAGACAAGATCCACAAAATGCCACAACCGCCGAGGAGGTGATTCAGGTTTTTAAAGAGGTTTTTAAAGGCAAAAGAAAACGTTTATTTGCTTTCAGTCTCAGTATTCAAGATGAGGAATGTTATGAAGAAGAAAGAAGGGGAATATTTTCTAAAAAAACCGCCGCTTATGGACATATTATAGGCCGACTGGCCGAATTAACAGGGAGGCCAGAACAAAATGTATCTCTTTGTTCAAAAGACTATGGGGCCGCCTTAGCTCGTATATCTCAAATCACCAGGTCTCTTATAGAATCTGATTTGGTTTTACAAAAACTGTTTCTACTTCCTGAGACAGTAGAGGTTTCTTTAGATCCGATTCAAGAGCAGGTTTCCTGGAAGCTCTTTGGAAGAAAGATACGCCTTTCTGACCCGGTTCAGCCCGGTACTAAAGTAAAGGTAAGCTATCAATACGAAAGATAAGCTTTTATTATCCTGTTCCGGTATTTTTAATACTTCCGTCTGAATATTGTAAAAGGAGGGCTGCTATTTTAGGTGATTTCCCTTATACTTTTAGTTTGTGGGATAATCGGGTCTTTAAGGATCAAACCAGTTGGGTATAAAAAAGGATTTAAAATGCGTTTTTATCTTTTATTTTGTTTTATTTTGTTTTTATCTTGCCGGTCTCCTCTGGATTTTGTTGGTGACGAAGAGGAAGCTTTACCCAGAACGGGTTCGCCCAAAGAAAACCAAAGCCCTTGTTTGAAGAAAATCGTAGAAGGTCGAGAGTTATGTGTAAAAGAAGTAAAGGAGACTTTCCATATAAAAGGGGTGGAGAATAAACCTGTCTATTTTCTGTTTATTTTAGATGTATCCAGTTCTATGGCAGATGATTTGGCTCGTTTTGGGAGGGCCTTTGAGGACCTTATGTCTCAAATTTATAACAGCACTTGGACTATGTTTTTTACAACTGCGGATCACGGAGATCATGTATCCTGGTCCCTTCCTGGAAGGAGTTCCCCCGATACATTTACTCATCAAAAATGGGAAGATTATAAGGGGAATGAACCGCATTTTGGTCGGTTGATGAACTTAGAGCATAGGGGAAAGAAGTTAAATCAACAGGAATTAAATGTGAATACAGCAAATTATATCGAAGTGTTTAAGGACACTTTAACCCGTGGTTCGGGAGATAGCTGTGATTTAGCTCCTTATTGTCAGGGGGATATGGAACAGCCCCTAAGGGCACTTAATTCCTGTCTGGAACGTTTTGCCCAAGGCAAGGCTTTATCAAAGCATCCCGATGCCGATATTATCAGTTTTATTGTGACAGATGAAGATGAAAGAAAAGAGGATCAAAAGCATGCCACGACCGCAAAAGAAGTGGTGGATAATTTTAAAAGCTTGTTTCCTAAGCGATCTCTTTATTCTTTTTCCTTGGTTATTCAAGATGAGGAATGTCTGGCCCGTCAAAGAGAACATGCAGCAGGGTCGGTGTATGGAACCAAAGTATCTGAGCTGGCGGAACTGACTCATGGAGACAGTATCTCTATTTGTGAAGAAAACTATGGCCCTCCTTTAGAAAAACTGTCTCATATCTTGCGAAGCTTGATTGAAAGTGTTGAGTTGAAAAAAGAGCCGGTCTTGGCCGGAGAAACTAAAGTGAAATTTATAGATGGAACAGATGTAAAGTGGGAGCTGAGAGGAAAGAAGTTGGTGTTTAAAGAGGCTTTAGAACCAGGCTCTAAGGTGCAAGTTTCTTATTTTATAGAAGCGAAGTAAAGTTCTTCTCAACCGGGTTCGGTCCTAATCTCATTAAATAAAGTCACAAACTGCCCGGGGGATAACTCCTCCGCTCGTATAGAAGAGGATAAATTCATTTTATCAAAAATATCCTTCGTATGTTTTTTTTCTTTAATGGTTTTTAATTGGTTTAGAAGGAATTTTCTTCTATGCGAAAAGCAGAGTTTTACAAAAGCTAAAAAAGCTTCCGTAGGAGAAATAGTATGTGTTTTTTTATGAAAAACTAAGACCTGACCAGCAACTTTCGGACGAGGGTAAAAATCACCGACAGAGGCTTCTGTGAGAAAATGCCCTTTCCAAAAACACTGAGACAATACGCTGAGCAAACCATAATTTTTTGAACCAGGGGAGGCTAAAATCCTTTGTGCCACTTCTTTTTGAAACATAAAAACCAGAGCTTTGATTTTATCCGGCCCTGGGCAACACTGAACCATAAGACGGCTGGCAATGTGGTAAGGCAGATTACCTATTAAAACCGAACCTGGTAAAAGAAGAGAGGACCAAGGGACTTCTTCTATGTTGGTGGAGGAGGAAAGTTTTAGATCACGATAAATAAAACCTTTTGGTTTTAAAACATCTCCTTCCCAGACATTTACTTCTTTTTTTCTCCAGTATTGGCATAAGAGAGTATCTTTTTCGATAACATACAGAGGAAGATTAAGGGGAATAAAATGATTTGTTAAGGCCCCAAGCCCTGGTCCTACTTCCATAATGAGGGAAGGCTTTAAGCCTTCTACTGTGCTTACTATTTTTTGAATAATGAGGGGGTTGGTTAAGAAGTTTTGACTTAGGGATTTTTTTGGAAAAAAACCCAGCTCCTTCATTTTATCTTTTATGGATGACATAAAAAGCGAACCTTTTTTATACCTAAATGGTCATTTTTCTAAAACTTTCCAAATCCGATCGGTATTATCTTAATACTTATATAAAATAAAAACCTATATGTCTGTTTTCCTAAGGGAATAGGGAGCAAAAGGCTCACCTATGGAAAAAGTAATGTCAAGAGCAGACATGTATTTTGCCACAAATCTGTCATTCCTGTGTTCACTAATTCGCTGACAAAATGGCTTCCCGTTAGCTATAGGGATGACATACAAAGCAGGATAGAGATAAGCTCTTCAGGAGAGAATAGGAGGCAAAAGCGAGTTCGGATTTGACACATGAGCAACCAAAGGTTGCTCTGTGGCAAAACGCATGTCTGAGCCTTTTGACTCCTATTCTCTACTGAAGAAGTGATTCTGTCAGCGAATTAGTGAACATTTACAATGGAGCGGGAATCTAGTTGCTACTGTGCTCAAGCTTGTCCCCGTGAAAACGGGGATCCGAACTCGCTTTTGCTCCCTATTCCCTTAGGAAGATAACTATACCCAAAGGATATTATTTTTACTTAATCAGTTCTAAATAAAAATCTTCTTTTAAAGAGTGCGGATAGCAATTTAGTTCCTGTGGGGACTTTATTCCTTTTTGAAGCTGTTTAAGGCCAGCAAAGCCAATCATAGCCGCATTGTCTGTACAATATTTTAAAGGAGGTAAAATAAGCTTTATACTTTTCCTACTGGCCCAGGATAAAGCTTGTTTGCGCAATCGGGAGTTAGCACTGACCCCTCCGGCGATAGCTATGGATTTAAGGCCCCGTTGTTGCGTGGTTCGATCCATACGATCTATTATTTGATCTATTACAGCCGATTGAAAGTCAGCGCATATATAGGGAATAAGCTCTTTATTTTCCAAGGCTTTGATTTTTTGAATTAAGTGAACCGCCGAAGTTTTTAATCCGGAAAAGCTAAAGTTGAGGCTGTTTTCTTTTAATTTTATTTTTGGAAAAAGGTATCTACCAGAGGAGACAGATTGAGATACTTTATCCATTTGGGATCCTCCCGGGTAGCCTAGACCTAATAACCGGGCGATCTTGTCTAACACTTCTCCAGCAGCATCATCCTGCGTACGACATATTAAGTGATATTGTCCAAAGTCTTTCACCTCAAAAAGCTCTGTGTGCCCGCCACTCACAATGAGAGATAAAAAAGGAAAGGGCAAAGGAGTGGGTTTGTTGTCCTGATCCCATAAAAAAGGGGAGAGAATATGCCCCTCAATGTGGTTGACAGCTATGTAAGGTTTTTTAAGAAGTAAAGCCAGGCCTTTTACTGTAACCAATCCTACAATAAGGGAACCTACCAGCCCTGGACGATTGGTTACGGCTAATCCGTCTATATCCTTCCATCTGTGATGGGATTTTTTAAGAGCTTGTTCTATGAGAGGGAGTAAATGGTAAGCATGATTGCGACTGGCCAGTTCGGGAACCACTCCTCCATAGGGTTGATGAATTTCATTTTGGTTGGATACCTGGTTAAATACGACAAATCCGTCCTCTCTTACAATAGCAACAGCCGTATCATCACAGCTGGTTTCCACAGCCAAAACTTTTTTCATTTCTTTTTTGGTTTTTTGGTTTTTACAGATAGTCGTTTTTTAGCTTCTTTAGCTTCCACACTATTAGGGAAAGACTCCACTATTTCCCTGAAAAACACTTTAGCCTCGTTAGACATTCCCAGGTTTTGGAAACAAACTCCTATTTGAAAAGTGGATTTTTTATAGTAATCCCCTTTTTTGTTTTTTTCGCGATATTTTTCATAATTGATAATAGCGGCTTTCCAGTTTTTTTCTTTAAAGAGTTTTTCGGCTTTTTCAAAAAAATTTTCTGGAAATTCTTTTTCTGATTTAGATTCCTTTTTTCTTTCTATCTTTTCTACCTTATTGGAAAGAGCGGCGACCTGTAGCTCCAGGGCCTGGATAAGAGCTAGTAAACCTTGTTCTGTTTGATCCATTCGGGCTTTTTGTGTTTTATTGGCTATTTCTATTTGTCCTCTTAACTCACGAATACTGTCATCTATAAGTGAGAACTTTTCTGTTACAGATACACCCTTAATAAAAACATCTCCTTTCTTAACCGATAGTGTTTTTTTGGAATCCTTTTTTTCCATAAGAGCTGGTTCTTGTGCTGGATCGGAGGGAGAAAGCTTCATATCTTCCATTACTTCTTTATGGGTGAGCAAACATCCCGATAAGAAAAAGAAACTGGCAAATAGTGCGTATGTTTTCATATTCCCTCTCCTGTACTCATTTTAAACCGGCTTAGATTTTCTGCTTTCTCCGCCCATTTTATGGATTCATTAAAAAATCGCTCCGCAGATATGTAATCTCTTTCCTGAAATTTTTTTTTGCCTCTCTGGTAGTAACTTATGGCTTTTTCCCAATAAGATCCGGTGTTTTGTTCCGCATTGACTTTCCGGGCCGCCTGGAGAGCGGTCTGTGCAATGGAGTACTCCAGAAAAGGCGGTTTGCCAGCACAAGATGTTAAGCACAAGAAGGCAAAAGTAATGTAAATTAACTTCATTAATACATAGGTACGAAATTCACTCTCCGGTTTTTAGAGTGATCTACTTCTGAAAGGGGCCGTTCCTCACCGTAACTAATAACAGATAAGCGGCTTGAGTCTATACCTTGCTCTATTAAGAAGCTCTTTACAGCTTCGGCTCTTCGGCGACCAAGACCCACATTGTAAGCTTCTGAACCCATTGTGTCACAGTGTCCTTCTAACTCCAGGCTGGTTATTTCAGAATGGCTTTGAATCCAACTTAAATTTTTCATTAAAGTCTCTCGTGTTTCTTCTGACAAGGTGGAACTATCATAAGCAAAATAGACAGTACTTAAACCGTCAATAGTGCCGCTATCACTGCCTTTATTATCGGAATCTATGTCTTGAGAAGAAATGTCGTTAGCTTCTGCTCCTGTAAGTTGATTCTTGTCCTCTTTTAAGGTGGTGCATGCAGTCACAATAAGGCATAAAAATATGGTAAAAAATTGTGTCATTTAATCCCCCCACTTTTTATAGTTTAGTTTAAGTATAACTCTAAATACCCCTCCCGAAAAGTTAAATTATGCCGGAGCAGCAGTATCACTTGACTTTTTGCCCTTTCCCCATGATGATCGGCCTCAAAAGCCAAGCTTAAGGATAACATACATGACCCCATCTGAAAATAAAGAAACGAATTGGATTAAGGATCTGGTCCGTTTGGAACAGAATATGGAAACGGCCGGGGAAATATCTCTTCCTGAAACTCAACCCTCCAAAGAGCAGCTCATAGAGCATACCCTTGAATTTATGCGGCAGCTGCGTACCGCTTTTGCAGCTCATGCCGCCGTTTTTAACCATATAAAAGGCTTTTTAGGGAGCTTAAGAATCTATGGTATCGCTGACACCCAAGCGGACTTTATGTTATTTCGTCATGGACATAAGCTGGTTTTTTCCGTTAGAGAACCAGGGCTGATTTCTGTTCGTATGAAGTTTAACGATCAATTATTGAATAATAGTAATAAAACCCCTAACGAAGAACCATCGGATTTTATTAAAGGAGAATGGGGCCCGTTTAATGAGTTAAAGTGGACTTATAAGGATCAAAAAATCAATATAGATTATCTTATTCGCTACTACATGACTGTTTTTGTAAAAACAAGCGTCAAATAGGGGAGTCTATAAACAAGCGAGTTTTTTGAAAATATTTGTTAAAATAAGCACTTTAAGTTATCTTAAACCCCGGATTGGTTTTAATAAACCCGAGGGAATATCTGTAATAATTCAAGCCTTGAAGGAGGTATGTTTATGTATAAGCTGTTAATGATTTTAATTTTGAGTTTAGTTTTAGGTTCCTGTGAAAAAAAGCCGGAAGGGGGAGACCCTAAAGCTCAAGGAGACCCTACGAGCAGTGGAGAGCCTGGTGATTCTGAAGAGAATGGCCAAGCTCAAACCCCTAAAGTTTCCTATCACTGGATTTTTTCTGTTCGCTTTCGTAAGATTGATGCGGGAAGTTTTACAATGGGAAGCCCTGACGGCGGTAAAAAGTACGGTCAAAATGACGAAGGTCCGGTGCCTGTTACCATCACAAAGGCTTTTGAGATAATGGAGAAGGAACTGACTCAGAAGCAGTGGTATCTTTTAAAAAAGAAAAACCCTTCGGAGTTTAAAAGATCAGGAGATTGTAATAATCATGACACTATAGAGGGAGTGCAGATGTGTCCAAATCATCCTGTGGAACAGGTTTCTTGGCTGGATGTGCAGGCTTATATAAAGGAATTAAATACTCAGCTGGGATTAAAGGGTTGTGATGGGACACCAAAGAGTTGGAGGGGCTGTTACAGGTTACCAACGGAAGCGGAGTGGGAATGGGCTGTGAAAGGGAAAACGACGACCGCTTATTTTTTTGCTGATGATCCAGGGAATTTGGGAAAGTATGCTTATTATAGTAAAAACAGTGGAGGAAAGACCCATGAGGTGGGGCAGCTCAGAGCTAATCCGAATGGTTTATATGATGTTTATGGAAATGTAGAGGAGTGGGTACAGGATAAGTGGAGTGAGGAGTTACCGGGAGGAAGGGATCCTTTGAATGAGGGAGGGTCTTACCCTGTTCTTCGTGGCGGTGGTTGGGCAATAGGGGCTCAGGACTTGCGTTCCGCGAATCGTTACTACTACAACCCGGGCTTCAGGTTCAGCAATGTCGGGTTTCGCCTGGTGAGGACCTTGTAACCCTTTAGGGCTTTTACCCTTTTACTCTTGGTTTGCCTTCGAGCAGTGCTGCGAAGCGAACTTGCTCGAAGGCGGGTTTATTTTTAAGCTAATATTAGCAAAAAAATTTCTTTCACTAAAAATTGTTGCAAATAAGAGAGAAAAATTTCGGACATGCGTTTTGCCACAAAGCGACTTTTAAAGAAGCTTCTTACCCTGTTTCAGACTAAGAGGTAGAATCTTATTTTATTATAAGGTGAAGCTTTCAGTCGCATTGTGCTCAAATCCGAACTCATTTTTCTCTCTCTTTGCAAAATTTTGAAAAAGAAAACTTTTTCTACAGAGGCCGGGTCAAGGGGATTAAAACCGGTCAGTTTTATTTTTGAGGATAGTGTTATGATGCAAGTTAAAGTTTTTACAATGCCCTTTAACTTCCCGTTAGGAATTTTTGATGATGAAAAGTTTAATAATTTCGTAAAAGACAAGGAGCTGATTTCGGTTAATGATTACTTCTTTCAGAGGGGTGAAGTTCCCTACCTAACCCTTGTGGTGAAGTACAAGCCACTTTCTATGGCACTAACATCAAAGGAGAATGCTCAAGGTAGAACAAGAGATAATGAAGAATGGAGAAAACTTTTAGACGATAATTCCATGCCCCTATTTAATACTCTCAGGCAATGGAGGAACGAGAGAAGTAAAAAAGAAGGGATTCCTCCTTATATTATTTTAAACAATAAACAGCTTGCAGAAGTCTGCCAGAGAAGACCACAATCTAAATATGATCTTATGAAAATAGAGGGAATTGGGAAGGCAAAAGCAGAAAAATATGGGGAAGATATTTTAAGACTCACTTTGTACTTAAAAGTAGCGAAAAAGACGGATGGACACTCTGGATAGCCTTCCTTATAAAAAAGAGGAACTCTCTATTTTTATAAAATGGCTTGAGTTTTTAAAGTGGTTTCTGCCCACTCTGGAAAAGTTTCCTAAGAAATCGCGATTCACTGTAACTAACCGAATGGAAAATATAGCCCTTGATATAGTTGAACTTCTTATTGAAGCAAAATACAAAAAAGAAAAAAGGTTTATACTTAAAAAGGTCAATCTCCATCTTGAAAAAATAAGGATACTTCTTCGTATTTCACACGACCTGAGATTAATTTCGACTAAATCTTACAACTTTGCTACAAAAAGAATTAATGAATTGGGAATGATGGTAGGGGGATGGTTTAAACAACAGAAGGATAGAAAATGAAAAGGTATGGAGGTCTGTTTGATCAGATTATGGAAACTCAAAACCTTTACCTTGCTGCTAAAAAAGCGTTTCGTGGCAAGAGGTTCAGACAGGCAGTAGCCCCTTTTTACTTTAATCTTGAGAACGAAATATTAAAAATTCAAAGAAGATTAAAAGATAAGAGCTATCGTCCTTCTCCCTATAAAGTTTTTAAAATCTATGAACCAAAGGAAAGAAATATTTGTTGTGCAGAATTTAGAGACAGAGTTGTTCATCATGCTATTATGAATGTTCTTGAGCCTATTTTTGAAAGAAGATTAATTAACGACACTTATGCTTGTAGAGTAGGGAAAGGCACTTACATAGCTCTTAAAAAATCACAGCATTTAGTAAGAAAATATAATTATTATCTTAAAGGTGATATTGAAAAATATTTTGAATCCATTAATCATCAAAAGCTTAAAGGCTTAATAAGAAAAATCTTTAAAGATAAAGAATTGATAAATCTTTTGGATAAAATTATTTCTCATCAACCTCCTTATACGAAAACAGGGAAGGGACTTCCTATAGGTAATTTAACTAGCCAGCATTTGGCAAATCTCTATCTTGGAGAACTTGATTTATTTGTTAAGCACAAATTAAAAGGTAAAGGTTACATTCGCTATATGGATGATTTCATTTTATTTTCTAATAATAAAGCGGCGTTGGGTCTTTTCTTAGAGAGAATTAGAATGTTTCTTTCTAATACATTGGATCTTAAACTTAAGGAAAAAGTGGTGTGGATTTCTCCTGTTAGTGAGGGACTCCCCTTTTTAGGTTATCGGGTTTTTAGAGGATTGATGCGGTTACAAAGGGCTAATCTCGTTCGGTTCAGAAGAAAAATTGTTAAAATGGAAAAAAAGTATATGAAGGGTAAAATTAGAAATGAAGATTTGGTAAATTCTATAAGAAGTGTTGTTGCTTATATGTCTCATGGAAATACAAGGAATTTGAGAAATAAAGTATTTTTTAGGTGAATGGTTTATTTCAGGTCTAACCCTGTTCTTCGTGGCGGTAGTTGGAACAATAAAGCTCAGAACTTGCGTTCCGCGAATCGTAACAACAACAACCCGGACAACAGGAACAACAATATCGGGTTTCGCCTGGTGAGTACAACACATTGCCAGATAAATGAAGTTCAAGGACTTCATTTCAGTGCATTAGGTTTGTCCAGACCATTTCCCTGTTCCGGCTTTCGCTGGACAAATAAATTCAGTGCCATAGCTTTGAGTAGCAACAGGCGAAAATAGTTATGGCACTTTTTTATTCATTTATCAAAAGGATGCGCACAAAAAAATTTACTGGTAGGCTGCTAAGTATAGTGAACCGATAAAGCAAATATATGAAGCTTTTGGACTTAAAAGAATCTCCCAGATAACTACTGTTTCTTAAACATAATCTTACAAAATGCAGTCCCCCATTGAAATTTATAAGTACATGAGATTATTCATTTGTTGCATTATGTTGTGCTGAAGTCAGGAAAACAAGCGTCAAGTAGGGGAGTCTATAAATTCTATATTTTTAAAAGGAGATTCTCCAAACTCCAGTCTTTTTTTAGGCTGCTTTTGAGAAGAAGATTTCGTCACCATTTTTAAATGGGAAGAAGGAGAAGAACTTCTTTTTAAAGGAGGTAAAGGTTCTTTTAGCTGAAAGGGGCTGGCAGCTTCTTTAGGGTTCGTGAGCTTTGTTTCTGATAAGGAAGGATCTCTAAGCTCTGTACTGAGTTTTTTATAATTTGCTTTTACGGCTAACTCCTCTAAGTCAGAGTCCTTTAGAGTTTCTATCACTTTAACATTTTTTTCTATACGATCACAAAGTTGTTTAGCTGTTTGTAAAAGAGACTCTAGCTTTTGGGTTTTTTCCTGTACTAGGGATAGGGAATGATCCACTTGGCTTTCTACACTTAAAGACAGATTTTCCAAGTCACCGATTTTTTTTCTTAAGACCTGGAGACCTGTGCTCAGTCTGGCATCTTTCTTAAGAAATTGATTCCAGATAAGATAAAAAGCAAAACAGAAAAAAGCAATAATCAGCCCGCTCGTGAAAAACAAAGAAAACACTCCGATGTTAGACCGCTCCGGTCAGGAACTTGTGTCCTCTAAACTTCGTTCGTCCTTGGGAAGAAGCTTACAGACACCACATAAATTCAAACCAGATCAGTATTAGTTATTTTGTTACTTATATTAAAGCAAGATTAGGGAATCAACTCAACAAGTCTAAAGGCGAGTATTTATCCAGGGATACTTTTTATTGTTTGTGAGTTTTAGGAAAGAGAGGATATGAAAGTTTCTATACGGTTACAAGCGGAGTGCCAGGTCTGTTCATCTACTGCAAAATGAATACGCACATAACCAGGGTAGTTAAACTCCTCTCCTGGTACGCAAAGTACGGCTTTCTCTTGGAAAAGAGCTTCCACAAAATCAGCAGAAGAATTTATCTTTCCTTTTTTCCATGAAGAACTGTATAGTTTTTTGACATTCACCCAGAGATAAAAAGCCCCTTCCGGTGGGAATACTTCTAAGCCCTTTATTTTTTGAAATGAGTCCAGGGCCAGGTTTTTCATCTTTATTAAATTATGCCTTGCTGCTTCTAATTCTTTATCACCTTGAACAAGGGCGTAAGCAACAGCCTCTTGGGAAATAGAGCTAGCACAGCTTACAGATTGGCTTTGAAATTTAGACATAGCTCCTATAAGCTCTTCATTACCGACAGCCCAACCTAGTCGCCACCCGGGCATAGAGTAGTTTTTTGAAGCTGCGTTGATGGATAAGATTCGATCTTTTAAGTTAGGGCATAGCTGTAAAATATGGGGGGCCATAGGACCAGAAAAATACAAATGATTATAGATATCATCGCTTAATACATATATCTGTGGATGGTCCATTAAAACCTTCCCTAAAGATATTAGGTCCGATTTGCTTAAAACAGCCCCGGAAGGATTATTAGGGGAATTGAGAATCAGTACCTTAGATCTTTCTGTAATGTGTTTTTTTAAAATGTCCGGTTGGAGTCTGAAATTATCTTTTGCGTAGGTGGGGACAGGAACCATTCGCGCCTGAGCTAACTCCACCATAGAGGGATAACTAACCCAGTAAGGAGTAGGGACTAAAACTTCTTCATCAGGGTTACAAAGGGATTGAAGAGCAGAAAATAAAATAAACTTAGCTCCAATGGAAGCGGTTACCTGGGCAGAAGTAACATTTAAACCTAGCCATCTTTTTGTATAGGAAATAATGGCTTGCTTTAACTTCTGAGAACCTCCAGCAGGGGTGTATCTTGTGTAACCTTCTTTAATGGCTTGAATACCCGCCGCGCAAATAGATTCCGGGGTTTTCCAGGTAGGCTCTCCTAAAGAAAGGGAAATTACATCCACCCCTTGGGCTTTTAATTTATTAGCTCTAGCCCCTAAAGCCATAACGGCAGAGGGCTTTAAATTAAGGGCGCGTTTAGATAACATTTTTATTTTTCTCCTGTTGTTAAGCTCTACCTTGCAACTGGAAAGTTTTGACCTTATCTTTTCCTTATTGCCATGAGAATACTGTAACAATTATGAAGGTAAAAGTTTTGACCTTATCTTCCCCCTTCCCCCTTTTTCAGAAACTTTTTTTTCAAAGCTAGAGCCACGGGATGAGGAATCCAGTCGCTTAAATCCCCTCCATGAGAAGCAATTTCTTTTACCACTTGAGAGGACAAATGCGTGTATTCCGGCCTAGTGAAGGCGATAAAAGTTTCGCATTCTTCAAACAGTTGTTTATTAGCAGCAGCCATAGTTAATTCATACTCAAAATCGGAAACCGCTCTGACTCCTCTAATAATGACTTTGATATTTTTTCTTTTTGCATACTCTACCGTTAGCCCATCATGAGAAACCACCTCTACGGCTTTGATACTTTTGAGACAAGCTCTCGCTAAAGTCACCCTTTCCTTTAAAGAAAATAAATATTTTTTACTGGCGGAAGTAGAAACCAATAACACTAAAGGCTTAAAAAAACAACTCAATCTTTGAACTAAGTCCACATGACCTCGTGTAATGGGATCAAAACTTCCGGGATAAATAGCTGATACATTGTTTTTCATATTTGTTTCGATGAAGGAGGTTTAATGTCAAACCAGGCTAGTATAAAATAAGACTCTCTTATCGCCAAATTTTTTACAAATTTTTAAACGATGGGAACCAGATTCTTCAGGAATACTTTCCTGGGAAGAGATTTCCAATACCAATAGGCTGTGCTCTCCCGCTGTTTTTGATAAGATAAGGGCTTCTAAAATTCTCCCCCCCCATCTTTTTTGGAAAGGGGGGTCGGCAAAGATAAGGTCAAAGCTTTCCCCTCTATAGGAAGATAAAAAAGAAAATACATTTTTGTTATGAATTTTTATCCCTCTCGGATTTTTTAATATTCGACAATTTTTTTTAATGATCTGTAGGGCTTTTTTATGTGATTCTACTAAATGCACATCTCTTGCTCCCCGGGAGAGGGTTTCTAAGGCTAGATTACCTGTTCCTGAAAAAAGGTCCAATACCCGGCTTTCTGAGGGATCCCAGCCATAAGAATACAGAGTGTTAAAAACAGAGCTTTTTACCCGGCTCGTCATAGGGCGGATAAAGTCAGCAGAAAAAGAACATAAACGATGTCCCTTAAATTGCCCGGCGGTGATTTTCATTTTACTTCATCCTATCCAAAGGGGATCAAACCAGACTCCGTATTAAATAGAAATTTCCTTATCGTAAAAACACAACTGTTCGGCTTGCTTAAACATATCTATCACATTTCTAAAAGGTTTAGATAGGAATAAATCCACACCAGGAACAGGTATGTCATCAGAAAAAGCTCTGTGTGCCGACATCATTATTATTTTTTCATTATTTTTTTTACCCGCTTTTCTTAACACAGAAGGGCCATCTAGTTTTGGCATTAAAATATCTAAAAAAACAAGATGTGGTTGGAATACTTTCCAGGTGTGTAATCCCCTTTCCCCGTCTTTTTCTGCTCTTACTGTATGTCCTCGGGAAAGGGCCACGCGCATAAGGCTTTTTCTAATCAAAGTCTCATCATCTATAATTAATACTCTCATAGGTTATTATACTAACATTATTATACTTCTTGGGTATGATTTTTCTGTAACTTTTCGGTTCTTTCTTTTGGGCAGAGGGGGGCTTCCATCCACCATTTTCAAATCCGATCACTATATTTATAAGCTTGTTGTATTTTATTTTGTTGCTTTGATACATCCTGTTTTTGACGAAGAGGCTTTGCTAAGGGTAAAGACAATGTAAAGCAGGCCCCTCCTAAGGAAGATCGTCCTGCTCTTAAGTTTCCTTTAAAGCTTTCCACAATATGACGACTCATGTTCAGTCCCAAACCCGTTCCTTTATCCCGGCTTTTTGTTGTAAAAAAAGGTTTGAATACATTTTCATAATCATCAGGCCGGATTCCTTTTCCATTATCTTCCACATGCAGGATGGTTTTATTGTGTTCCAAGTGGGTTTTTATTTTTACTTGTTGAGGGGATTGGTTTAATTCGGCTACGGCCTGACAGGCATTTTTTAGTAAATTAAAAATCACTTGTTTTAATAAACCAGCTTGGATTTTCACAAAGAGGGGTTTTTTATAAAGCTCAACATGGAAGTCAGAAAAGCAAATCATAGATTTTACAAAAGGAAGAGTTTTGCGCACCACTTCGTTTAAGTCATATACATTCAGATGACTGTCCGCTCGGGAAAAGTCTAAAAGTTGAGAAATAATTTCCTGGGAACGGGACACACCTTCTACAATATCCTGTATATCTTTTTTTGTTTCTTTACTTAAATGGTCCGATTGTAAAATACATTGGGCCAGGGATAACACTCCGGCTAAAGGGTTACTTAATTGATGGGCAATATTTTCCCCTAGCTCTCCTAAAGCCGCCATTTTTATATTTTGAATCATTTTGTTTCTTAAAACCAAAGACTCACTTATATCTGCGTAGTGATATACAATGTATTGATTACTTTTTTTATACCCGTTCGTTTGATCCCCATGACCTTGCTTCCGCCCTGGTAGGGGGCGAGATGACTGGTTATCTATGTTGGTTATCACCTCATCTTGCTCTTGCCCCCGCCGCAGGGGGCGAGGATCAGGTTTTCCTCCCCTCTTTGTTCTTTTCTCCAGGGAGGAAAGAGATTCTGAAGCTTCCTCTTTTTTTTCTGTTCGGTTTGGTATATTGACGGAATAGGAGTGTCTTTCAAAAATTTTTCTCTGCCAATGCAGAACAGGTTGATAAGATGGTTTGTTATCCGTGTTAAGGAATATCTTATTAAAAATAGTGTTTGAATTATTTAAGTTGTTTTCTTCATCAAAAATAGCCAAGGGTTCGTTAAGCTCATTAAATGTGGAAGTCCATAATTCGATACTTGTTTCCAGATGATCTTTCCATAAAAGCCGATCCACACATTTTTTTATTAATGGCAAGAAAGACTTATAAAAAAATAATAAGGGTTCATGGTTTTTTGTATAAAATTCTACAAAGATATAGATAGAGGTGTTTTTACCATATTGGTTGGTACAAATAGGAACACTTAAAATATTTTGAACGGGTCTTCCTAAAGAGTTCACTAAATAGAGGCTATCCTCTCCCCTTTTTACTTGTATTTGTTCTCCTTCCCCTTTGGGGTACTGTCTATAATAATCGCAAGCTTTTTTATAAAGACCTCTCGAATGGCAAATGTATTGAAGAGGTCCAAAATGTCCTGATGACCAACAAAAGATCAGACTTCTTGTTTTAAAATGGCGATTTGTTTCCTTATAAAGAAGAGATAAAAAACCTTCCAAAGAAGAGGCTTTAAATAATTTATTACAAAACCTTAAATCGGCTTTTGCAGTTTGTATTTCATTGTCTAGGTTTTTTTTTACTTTTTGTTTCACAGGCCGAAGGCTTTGTTTTAGGTTTTGTTTATAAATAATAAAATCTCTTTTTCCTATATCGAAATTGATACTTAGGGAACCGGTCTAGACCGGCATAAAACTCCCGTTCCTCGCGAACTCGACACCCTACGAAAGCTGGGGGACGAGAATGTAAAACAAAATAAAACACTTAAGCTGTTTGATCTTCTACCACATCGTACTGCAAATTATTTAAATAAGAGTGAATAGTAATATCTTGTTGTAAAATAGACTTGGTAATAGCTCGTTTTTTTTGAAAAAGAGCTTTTATAGTTTCTTTATGCTCTTTGGAAATTTGTTGAGGTGTGTAGCTTCTTATCTGTATGTCAATGTTTTCGATAGCGTCCAGAATGATTTGCCGGCTGTAGTAAAATTGCTCAATATGACTATAATCTCCCGTCCGAAGACGCTGACATTCAAAAGAACCCATTTTTTCAAACTGAAGCAGGTAGTTGTTTTTTTGTTGTAGTAGGTCAATAACTAGTTCCATGGGTGTTGACTCCTTCAGGATAGAATTACTGTTTCCTTTTATATTATGACAGGTAAAGAGGAAAAAAAAGGAGTCAATAATACAACTTGTCCAAAGATGAGACATAAAAAAACACTTTTTATCACAAATGTTTATAAAAGGTGAAAAACTCTTGACAGGGTAAAGGTCCAGTCTGGTTTTTTTGTTTTATTTGCACAGGTATGGAATCTAACTTTGTAAACGGGAAGGCAAGTTGTTGCCTTCCTGTCCCGCGAAGCTTGTCCCCGTGGAAACGGGGAGCGGGAATCACACGAGATCAAATATAAGGGAATGAAATTCCCTTTCAAATTTTTTGGTATAAGCAAAGTTCACTGTCAGTTCAATTACAGCAGGAGAGGAAAAAGAAAATGTCTTAGGCCATCTTTGGATGCAGTAATAATTTAAGTGCCACATTTCTGCCCAATTTTTAAAGTTTAAATTATGGGAGTTGAGAAAAAGGGGATCAGAAGAAAAAGAAGAAAAAATTTGCCCACCCCCGTTATTAATAATAACTAAAAAGAAATTGATTTTCTTATTTAATTGTCTTTGGATCCAAGGTGCGGAAAGATCATAGAGACAACTTAAGTCGCCTATCAGGCACCAATTTTGTCGGTCCGGTTCACAAACTCCAAAAAAAGTGGATAAAAGCCCATCGATACCGTTGGCCCCTCTATTAGCTATGTATTTTAATTGTTTATCCGGTTGATAAGAGGCGGCTAAATCCCATTCTCTTACAGGAAGACTGTTACCTAAAAAAAGAAGAGAGTGGGAAGGTATATTTTGGGAAAGCTGCCTTATAAGGCTAGGTTCACTTAAAGGATGTTTGTTAATAACTCGTGTTAAAATCTGGCTTCTGAGCGCATCCTGTTTATACCAGTCGGGTTTGATTCCCGAGGCATTTTCTTTATTGTTCTCACTGGAGATCCATTTAAAAAAAGAGGAAAAGCGGACCGCCACCCCGGCACGGCTTAAGCCAGAGTAGCTTTGATCACTAACAGATAACACCGGTATAGAAGAATAAATAGTTTCCAAGTCTCTCCAAAAGCGGGTGCAAGGTCTTCTTCCTACTCTGATAACTCCATCTATTTTTTTATTTAGAACAAGCCAGTTTAAAAAATCTTCTCCCGATTTTAAAATAAGAGAATGTAAACGGGAAGATTCCCTAAGACCGGAGAGAGCTTCTGCGTAAATAGGCCAGGGAAAAAAAGATAATGTTATTTCTGTTTTTTTTCTTACTGTTTCCGGGAGTTCAGATAAAATCCAAAGGGGTTGGCTCACCTTGGAAAAAAAAGATTTCATTTGTGTTTCCTCTTGTTTGCTCTCTGCGAAGCCAGCCCCCGCGGAAGAGGAAGAGGAGGGAGAATACGGTAAAGCTTTTATCGGCCTTATGTGTTTTTTATATTCACCTTGTTTGCCTTTTGTAGTTTCTATAAGCTTCTTCTGGAGGTGGGGCGGAGTTTGAGGTTCGCCCCTTCCTGACCGAAGCGGTCCTGACCGGAGCGGTCCCGACCGGAACGGTCCCGACCGGTTTGGTGTGTCTATTAAGGGTTCGTCAAAACAAACATTGATATGACAAGGGGACAAGCGGTCCCAGGAAGAGAGATCAAAATCCCATGTTTGTTCTAAATCCCAGCTAGACGACACATAATGAGAAAAAATACCGACTTGCTCAATACTTTGAGGAGCTCCGGTTTTACGATAAGAAGATGGACGATCCGCTGTAATGATAACTAAAGGGGCATGAGAATAATAGGCTTCAATAACAGAGGGTAGCAGTTCCGCTACAGCCGTGCCGGAGGTGGTAATAACAGCACAAGGTTTTTTATCTCTTTTCCATCTTCCTAAAGCGAAAAACCCAGCGGACCTTTCCTCAAAAAAGGAAAATATTTTCACCTCCTGGGTCTGAGATAAGATCGAAGCTAAAGCCGCACTTCGTCCGCCAGAGCAAAGACAGAAGGTCTCTACATTATGTTGTTCCCTCAGCAGGGTGACTAACTTTTCGGATAGCTCCCTATTTGATATAGGTTTTTTTGTGAAATTCATTATGGATAAACCTGTTAGGTGGAAAATAAAATATCTTTTATAATTTGTCTCTTTTTTCTCAGTTCTTCCCACTCTCTTTCCATCTGACTCCCTTTGACTAAACCAAAGCCAGATCCTATATACATTTTTCCGTTTATAAACTGAACATTGCGTATAGCCACGACACAAAAAGCCTTATCTCCTTTAGCTACGCCAAAAGGAGATCCAAAACCATATCGTAAGTTGTTTTCTTTGTGAAGTTCAGCCAGTAAATTTAAAGCCGGTTTTCGAGGCACCCCTCCCAGGGCGGGAGTGGGATGGAGGAGGCAGCATAGCTGCTCGAAAGATATATTTTTTGTTAATTGCAGCTTAAAATCGGTTCTTAAATGTGAGATATTTCCAACAGAATAAATATAAGTGTCAGAAAGATGGCTTTTCCCTAAAGGTTTTAGTTGTTTTTTTATCTCTTCTATTACCAATTGGTGTTCCCATCTTTCTTTTTGATCTTTTTTGAGATCATGTTGTGCCGACCGGGCGGTGCCGGCCAGAGCCATTGTTTGAACAAAAAGGGCATCTTTTTTAAATAAGTACTCCGGTGTGTAGCCCAGGATCGCTTGTTTATTTGACCACCAGCCATAGGCAATGCCCCCTTTATGGGAACAGGTAATTAAATAATAAATTAAAGAGGAAATATCTTTTTTTTCTAAAGAAAAGGGGCTTGTTTCAAAAAAAACAGGGACCACTTTTTGAATTTTATTTTTTTTTATTTGCTCTTGTGACTTTAAAAAAAAACTTTTAAAGAGGGACTTAGAAGGAAGCACTCTGTTTTTATCATTGATATAGATTTTTTCTTTTTTAGGGCCTAAGAAAGCCTCTAATTTTTGTTTAGAGAAAAAAGCTGTGGCATAAGGTATATACCAGTAAGCCTTTTTGTACCCATCGGGTACTGTTTTTTCGTAACTTCTCGGTCTTTCCAATGTGTTAGCCAAGCTTTTGTACCCATCGGGTACTGTTTTTTCGTAACTTCTCGGTCTTTCCAATGTGTTAGCCAAGCTTTTGTACCCATCGGGTACTGTTTTTTCGTAACTTCTCGGTCTTTCCAATGTGTTAGCCAAGCTTTTATACCCAGAGGGTCTTATTTTTCCCTGGCTGTTATGAATCCGGTGGGAAAAGAAAAAAGGAGGATAAAATAAACTCCACTGCCCTGCCTCCGGTTTTGAGGAAAGAGAAAAAGGCCCTTCTCCCAATAAGTACTGACGGGGTTTTATTTGTATTAAAAAACCCTCTTTTTCCCATTGGTTTTTATTTATGTCGGAAGTTTGTTTTTTTATAATCGTAGGGCTTAATTTCATAAGAGCTTATTATAATTTAAGTTTTTACCGATCCGGTCAGGAATCCCCGTTCCCCGCTGGTGCTAGGATAAGCTTCACGAAGATCAAACCAGATTCAGTCATAAAAACCGGTTGAAGGGGATTTACTGTAAGCCGGATTCTGTCTGCTTTTGTTTAACCGGAAAAACAAAAGGAGGTGAACATTTATCTTTGCGGTCAACCCGAAAGCTTGTCATGGCTTGACTCAAACGCTTTCCTATTCGACCTTGCTCCGCGCAGAGTTTAGCTGATTTCACTCCAGCAGTCTTTATAACTATAAAGACTCGGACATACTTTCTGTTCCACTGGTCCGCCCCCGAAAAAGGGGGAAAGGCTTTCACCTTTTACGCTGCCATATTGGAGTCCGGACTTTCCTCTGAGTTTTTTAAAATAGTGTGTTTCCTACCGGAGTTAAATATAAAATGAGCTATTCACAAAAAGTTTTAGTGTATTCAAAAAAACCCAGCGGTCACCCGTAAATCCCCAATTAAAAGTATAATCTATTTTCTTAGGAAAAGATACCCCACGGGTCTGATTTTTCCGTGAACTTTCAAACAGAATCAGTATCATTAGAAATGTCACAGCCATCCAAAACTAAGTTAGCTAGTTCATCAGCTCTTTTGTTTTGCTCCCGCCGGACATGTTGAAATTGGACTTGAAGGATCTCGGCCTCCCATTTTTTACATTCTTCATAGAGTTTTTTTATATTTGGAGACCTGACTTTATAAAGACCGGAAAGCTGTTTTACCAAAAACTCACTGTCCGTTTTTAATAGTAAATTTTTAACTTTGTTTTCAGAACTGAGATAAAGAGCCCTTAAAACGGCTGAATACTCTGCAAAATTGTTGGTTTTTGTACCCAACAAAAAAGCTTCCTCATAAATACACACTTTACCTTTGTCATAAACAACTAAACCAGCGGAAGCCGCCCCTGGGTTGCCACGAGAGGCTCCATCGGTATGAATCAAAACCTCTGCGGGCCATCTATTTACTTTTCCCTTTTGAATCTTCTGATCGGGTATTATCAATTTTCATCTGCCTTAGGGGACAATTCCTGGTTTGAATTAGTATCCTCTTTTTCCATTTCTTTTTCAGCAGAAGGGTCTTCCTCTGTCGTAGGAGCTTGTGTTGGTTCTTCTGTTAGGTTCAGATTATCTGCTGATGAGGGTTTTATTTCAGATTCCTGTGCTTCCTGTGCTTCCTGTGCTTCCTTATCATCATCTTCTCCTCCTTCTTCCCCATCTTCCTCTTCTTCTATATCCTCTTTGATTTTCCCTATAAACTTACTGGAAAGCAAAATAATAGGTTCTAAAAATTCCATCTTTTGGTTGTTTATCTGAATATGATCTACACTCCAGAGGTCATGGTTTTCAGAAGAACCTAAACTTTTTCGATTCATTAAGGCTTGACCTTCTATAGACACATTCACATCCTCTTCATCGTCAAATGAATATTTAAAATGAGCACTGATTTGGTCTTGTTTCTTGGTGGATTGTGTCCACATTTTCTGAAACTTCAAATTCTTGGCTTGTGGTTTCTGCTTGACCAGGGTTTCCTGTATAATATTTTTTAACTGATCTTGCAGGCTTATATGAAGCTCTTCTGGATACTTGGGTTTTTGATGAAAAACAAACCATGTACTAATAAGAAAAGCGCAAAAAAGAGCACCAGCTAAAATACGGAAACGATAAGGTTTTAATTGAGTAAAAATGGCTTTTTGCATATTAGGTCAATTATGGCTTGCTTTAAAATGTAAAGCAAGCCGCTTTTTTCCTTTTCTGCTCATAGTTGTTTTTCCCTGGATTACCAATATATCTATTGGGTTTGAAAATTTCGGATGGAAGGACACCCTCTGCCCAGAGAAGAAAGAATCGAAAAGTTATGGAAAAATCAGCCCCGCAGGGTATAAAAGCCCCTACAGGAAAAGCCGTACATTACTGATTTAACAGTTTGGATTCCAGCTGGATATATTATATATATCAGTCAGGTTTGAAAATTCCAGACGGAAAGAGGCTCCTTTGCCTAGAAGAAAGAACCGGAAGATGTTGGAAAAATAAGGCCCCTTGGGTATAAGAGAAAGGAACTCCCTTTTGGTTTTAAACACACAAATAGATATTCATTCAGAAGCTTTTAAATATAACTTTCAATGTATGAAGCAAAAAGTGGATGAATTGAAAAGGGCTATAGGCTTAGTAAAAGCAGATAGCGGGAAGCAGCCACCTCAAAAGAATAAAAACAAATATTCGGCCAGAGAGAGAATTGAAAAACTTCAGGATCTCGGGACTTGTTTCTTGGAATTTTCCCCTTTAGCGGGAAGAGGTCTTTATAAAGAAAATCTGGCTTCCTCAGGTATAGTAACAGGGGTCATAACAGTGCATAATCGTCCCTGTGTAGTGGTGGCGAATGATTCCAGAATAAAAGGCGGTACTTATTTTCCCATCACTATAAAAAAGCACTTGCGTGCTCAGGAAATAGCTTTGGAGAATCATCTTCCTTGTATTTACTTGGTGGACAGTGGAGGAGCTTATCTGCATTACCAAGATGAAGTGTTTCCCGACAGAGACCATTTTGGGCGTATTTTTTACAATCAAGCTCGTATGACAGCGAAAGGCATTCCACAGATAGCGGTGGTTTTAGGGTACTGCACCGCCGGGGGGGCTTATGTTCCCGCCATGTCTGATGAAAATATTATCGTTAAAGGAAGTGGTACTATCTTCCTGGGAGGTCCCCCCTTGGTGGAAGCAGCTACAGGAGAGAAAGTGGGGGCGGATGAGTTGGGTGGAGCCATTTTACATGGTTCAAAATCCGGGGTGAGTGACCATATTGCAGAAAATGAAGAACAAGCCTTGGAGAAAGCGCGAAATATCATAAGCCACTTAGGTTTTTTTAAAAAACAAAAACTCCTTACACAAGAAAATAGAGACCCTCTTTATCCTCAGGAAGAAATGTACGGTATTGTTCCTCCTGATTTAAAAACCGGTTTTGATATGAGAGAAATTATAGCCCGCCTGGTGGATGGCTCTGAATTACATGAATTTAAAAAAAGCTATGGTACCACCTTAATAACCGGCTGGGCTTATCTTTGTGGTTATCCGGTGGGGATATTAGCCAATAACGGTGTGTTGTTTAGTGAGTCTGCTCTAAAGGCCGCTCACTTTATTGATCTTTGCGATCAAAGAGGTATCCCTCTTGTTTTTTTACAAAACATTGTAGGCTTCATGGTAGGTAAAAAATATGAAGCAGAAGGTATTACCAAACAAGGGGCGAAAATGGTGACCGCCGTTAGTCTGGCACGAGTACCTAAATTCACCGTCCTGGTTGGAGCTTCCTATGGAGCTGGCAACTATGGCATGTGTGGCAGGGCCTATCAACCTCGTCAACTTTGGATGTGGCCATCGGCTCGTATTGCTGTCATGGGTGGTCCTCAAGCCGAAAAAGTTCTTAAGTCCATTAAAAGCAAGAAAGCTATACCGGAAGGGTCTGAAAAATTCGGATCGAAAGGCTTGTCTAACAAAGGACCGGGAAGTTCCGGCAAAAAAATACCCGCTGGGTATTCCAACTTGGAGGAGCAATATGAACAACAAAGCTCAGCTTATTATTCCACCACCCGCCTGTGGGATGATGGCATTATTGATCCTATAGACACTAGAAAAGTCTTAGCCTTGGGACTGGACCTCTCCCTCCATGCTCCTTTTGGAAAAAAATCCAAAGGCATTTACCGAATGTAAACCCAGAGGGTTTTTAATTGGCGAGCTTTTGGTAAGATATGAGATGTATGTAGTCGGTTATAAACCCAGAGGGTTTTACTTGGCGAGCTTTTGGTAAGATATGAGATGTATGTAGTCGGTTATAAACCCAGAGGGTTTTACTTGGTGAGCTTTTGGTAAGATATGAGATGTATGTAGTCGGTTATAAACCCAGAGGGTTTTTAATTGGCGAGCTTTTGGTAAGATATGAGATGTATGTAGTCGGTTATAAACCCAGAGGGTTTTACTTGGCGAGCTTTTGGTAAGATCTATGATATAAAGAAGCATCATTAGAGAGTAGGAGTTCATTTAATGAATACGGTTATAAAAATTAAAACAGAAGGCGAAAATCTGTTTTTAAAATTAAATCGCCCGGAAAAAAGAAACGCGCTCAATCCAGAATTAATTCGTTATTTACTTTCTTTTTTTAAAGAATCGAAATGGGATTCTTCTGTAAAAGCGATCGTCCTTTCTGGAGAGGGAAAAGCTTTTTGCAGTGGAGCGGATTTAAAGTGGATGGGCGATGAATCGGCTTTCACTATGCAGGAAATGGAAGATCTTTTTTCTTTATTTGAAGCTATCCTGTCTTGCCCTTTACCGGTTATATCTCTAGTTCATGGGTTTGCCGTAGGAGGAGGCTTAGGTTTATTATCCGTTTCCGATGTGGTTATTGCGGAAGAAAATACACAATTTCGATTTAGTGAGACCCGGTTGGGGCTTATTCCTTCTGTTATCAGTCCTTTTGTTTTAAGAAAAATAGGCTTGTCTCAAGCTAAGTTTTTAATGTTAAGTGCTCTCCCGTTTTCTGCAAAGCAAGCTCAACAGATAGGTCTTACTCATTTTACCGGTTCCGAAACAGAGTGTGATATTTTTTTAAATAAACTATTGAAAAATTTTAAGGAACTGGATTCCTCTGCTGTAGCTAAGACAAAAAAATGGCTTAACTCCGCTTATGCTCTTCCTCTTTCAGAGGTAAAAAAGGAGGGAGTGTCTCTCATCAGTGAGGCTAGAAAAAGCAGATCCGCCAGACAAAGAATTAAAAATTTACTCGATGGGAACTAGGTTCGTGGTTTTAAAACACGAAGTGATACCCTTTCCAATTAAAATATTATAGATTCAAAACACTATGCCTAGAAAGATAAAAAAAATCGCTATAGCCAATCGAGGCGAGATCGCTGTGCGGCTTATCTCCACCTGTCAGGAGATGGGCATAACACCAATATTGCTTTATTCTTCCGCCGATCAAAACAGCAAAGCCTTCAGAATGTGTTCCGAAAAAGTGTGTATAGGTCCGGAGGAAGCCAAAAAAAGTTATCTGAATACTTTGGCCATCATAGAGGGAGCCTTAAGTGCCGGTGCAGATGCCATCCACCCCGGCTATGGTTTTTTATCTGAGAAAGCGGAGCTGGCTAAAGCCTGTAATAAAAACAATCTTATCTTTATTGGCCCTCCTGAAAACTGTCTTGAAATTTTTGGAGATAAAGTGCTGGCCCGAAAACAAGCTATAAAATGTGGTATTCCGGTTTTACCTGCTTATACTATGCCTGAACCTGCAATAAAAGAGAGTTCAGACTCTCTATTGATGGAGGCCGGTAAAATAGGTTTCCCCATCATGATTAAATCCACAAAGGGAGGCGGAGGGCGTGGACTTAGAATAGTTCGTTCTCAGGAAGAATGGTCAGAGGCTTTTAGCTCCGCGAAACGAGAAATAAAAGCGGCTTTTGGTTCTTCAGAGGTATTTATTGAAAAATACCTCCCTTTTGCTCGCCATATAGAGGTGCAGGTCTTTGTTGATGCTTCAGGACAGGTATTTCATCTCTTCGATAGGGATTGTTCTATACAAAGAAAGCAACAAAAAATTATTGAAGAAGCTCCGGCTTTACTGCCTCAGTTTGTTCAAAAAGAAATGCAGTCCGCCGCCGTGGAGCTTTTACAATCTGTAAGGTATTTACAAGCGGGCACAGTGGAGTTTTTATACCATGACAGTCAATTTTATTTTATGGAAGTCAACCCCCGTATTCAGGTGGAATGCCCTGTAACGGAAATGATCTTAGGAATAGATCTTATAAGAGCGCAAGTTTTAACCGCTCAAGGACTTTCGCCTTTTATACAAAAAAAATTCATCCCGCGAGGTCATAGTATCCAATGCCGGATTTACGCAGAAGATATGCAAAAACAAGTTCCCGATTTTGGCCCTTTAGGCACTTGTGAATTTCCTCAAGGGGTGAACAGACGCTTTGACATGGGTTATGAATCTGAGGATCAGGTCCCTGGATTTTACGATGCCATGCTAGGAAAATGTATTGTATGGGAGGAAAGCCGCCTGCGAGCCATAGAGAAAATGAAAAAAGCCTTGAGTGACATTCTTATCTTTGGTTTAAAGACCAATTTATCTTTTTTACAAGATTTAATCTCTCATACCGCTTTTAGGGAAGGAAAGACCCATACTCGTTTTGTAGAAGAAATGTTTTTACCCTTTTGGAAAGAAAAAGAGATCCATGCCCTCCCACCGGAAGTGATCTTTACTCTTTTAAAAACTTTTTCTGCTCAAACGAAATCTGTTTCTTTCCATAAGAAAGAAAAGCATTTTAACCCCTGGGCTTATTTTTCAAAGTGAATAAAAAATGAGTAAATTAAAAAAGATCGCTATAACAATAAAAAATCAGCTCTTCCAGGTAAAAGCAGAAGAGTTAAAAGGGCGGATATGGTTTCACTGGAAGGGTAAAATATTTGTTCTACACCGAAGCGACTTGTCCTTGAACCCGCATTCAGCCCCTAAAACCATCCATATAAATGAAAAAAAAGCTTTTGAAATGATCGGGTTTGAAAATGCTGGCCTTAAAGGCCCCTCTGCCCAGAGGAAAGAGCTAAAAAGTGACGGAAAAATAAAAGCAGATGGGTATAAACATCTTATTTTGTCTCCTATGCCTGGGGAAATTGTAAAAATAAGGGTTCGTCCAGGACAAGAAGTAGCAGATGGGTATAAACATCTTATTTTGTCTCCTATGCCTGGGGAAATTGTAAAAATAAGGGTTCGTCCAGGACAAGAAGTAAAAGAAAATCAAACAGTGCTTGTTCTTTCTTCTATGAAAATGGAATATACTGTAAAAGCTCCTGACAAAGGATTTATAAAGTTAGTAAAAGTAAAAGAAGGGGACAGAGTGTCTGCCGATCAAGAACTGGTGGAGATGACAAAATCCCTTAAATAAATATATACTAATCGTGTTTGAGATTTATGGTTTCCGTAAGCCTCTTCCGGGAGTTGAGCGGAGGAAGGAGTTTGCAAATTCCTAACCGGTTCGGTATTAACAAAAAGGATTTTAAAAAATGCCTGTGGCTCATATTGTAGAAGTAGGGTTAAGAGATGGCTTACAAAATGAAGCCAGTAAGTTAAGTCTCAAAGAACGCTATCAGTTAGTAAAAAAACTCTCTGCTGCGGGTTTAAAAAGAATGGAGCTAGGGTCTTTTGTCTCTCCTAAATTTGTTCCGCAAATGAAATATGTGCCGGAGTTGACAAAAAAAGTTTTGCTCGCGCAAAGCAAAGGAAATCTTCCAAAAAACACAGCTTATTCTGCCTTTGTGCCCAATCAAAAAGGTTTTGAAAAAGCCGCTATATGCGGATTAAAAGAGCTCTCTTTTTTTATATCCTGCACAGAATCCTTTTCTCAAAAAAATATTAATATGAGTATAAAAGACAGTTTAAAAAATTTACATCTTATCTGCCGTAAATCTAGAAGTTTAAGAATAAAAGTGCGGGTTTATTTGAGTGCTGCCTTTGCCTGCCCTTATGAAGGAAGTGTGTCTCCAGCCAGGGTGGCTTGCTTAGCGGATCGTATTATGCAAGAAGGGGTTTTTGAATTATCTGTTAGTGATACCATTGGAGTTGCGGTTTATACTGATGTTTTACGCTTGATGAACTCTTTATTAAAAAAAATCCCCGCACGAAAAATAGCTTTGCATTTTCACGACACCCGTGGGATGGCTTTGACAAATGTGTTAGCTGGATTAGAGACAGGAGTAAAAACCTTTGATTCCAGTATTGGAGGTTTAGGGGGTTGTCCTTATGCCCCTGGGGCCAGTGGCAATGTCGCTACAGAAGACTTGGTTTATATGTTAGAGAAGATGAAGTTTCAAACCGGTGTACAAATAGCTCAATTAATAAAAATCACCCCGCTTTTGGAACAGAAGCTAAGCCGTACTTTACCAGCAAAGCTTTCTGTTACAGGGCTTTTTAAGCTAAAAAAAAAATTTTAGAAAAATAGTTGGTTGCACACTGGTAAAAACAGGGATTTTAAGATATATAATTACACTAGGAGTAAAGAGAATGCACTCAAAAGAAAATCCGACTGGCTTAAAAGGGATTGATTTTATTGAATATGGTAGCCCTGAACCACAAAAACTAAAGCAGCTTTGGGAGTCTATGGGCTTTGTTCATAAAGGACAACACAAGAACAAGCAGGTGGATTTATTTCTGCAAGGGCATACCTATTTTATCTTAAATAGGGAAAAAGACACTTTTGCGGAAAATTTTTATTATCAACACGGACCCTCTGTGTGTGCTTTAGCTTTTCGGGTTCATTCCGCTAAAAAAGCTTTTGAGTATGCTCAAGCTAAGGGGGCTAAGGCGGTGCCGATAGATAAAAAAAGCCATAGCTTTCCGGCTATATACGGAGTGGGTCAATCCATCATTTATTTTGTAGAAGAGGACCTTTCCCACTTTGAGAAAGAATTTCATTTTTTTGAAAAAGCGGCTTCCTTAAAGGCGGGCTTACTATCAGTGGATCACTTAACCCACAATGTGCCCACAGGAGATATGCAGAAGTGGTGTGATTTTTATCAGGAAGTGTTTAATTTCACCGAAAGACGTTACTTTGACATTCAAGGAACTAAAACAGGGCTTATATCAAAGGTCATGCGTTCCCCTTGCCACACTGTCACCATACCTATCAATGAACCGGCTCAAGGAGAAAAAGGGAAAAAGTCACAAATTCAGGAATTTTTAGAAGAGTACAAAGGTTCCGGTATTCAACATATTGCTTTAACCACTCAGGATATGGTTAGCTCTGTAAAAAAGCTTAGATCTTTTGGCATTCCTTTTTTAGATGTACCGGATACTTACTATGAGGATCTGCCAAAGAGAGTACCTCAAATAAAAGAAAACCTGAGGGATCTACAAAAAAATAAAATTTTAGCAGATGGAGATGAAACAGGTTACCTGCTTCAGATTTTTACCAAAAATGTGATCGGTCCAGTTTTTTATGAAGTCATCCATCGTCATAACCATGACGGTTTTGGAGAAGGAAATTTTCAAGCTCTTTTTGATGCTATTGAAAGAGACCAAATGCAGCGGGGATTTTTAAGGTAAAAGATGGTTTTTTCTCCAAGGCAGGCTATGGAGCTTGCCCTTCAAGAAGCCCAAAAAGGTATAGGATGGGTAGAACCTAATCCTCCGGTGGGTTGTGTTATTCTGGATTCGGATTACCGGTTTTTATCCTCTGGTTATCATGAAAAATATGGGATGGCTCATGCGGAAGTCAATGCTTTAAAAAAAATAAGAGATAAAAAAAAATTAAAAGGGGCGCATGTCTTTGTTACCCTAGAGCCTTGCCATCACACAGGAAAAACCCCGCCTTGTTCTTTAGAGTTGGTGAAGTATCCTATTCAGTCGCTTACTTATGGTGTGGAAGAGCCTTTTACTCGGAAAAAAGGTTTAAGCTTTTTAAAAGAAAAAAAAATAAAAATAATTCATAATACAGATTTTAAAAAAGAAATCGAAAATTTAATAGCTCCTTTTAAGTTTTCTTTCTTAAATCAAAAATCTTTTGTCAGTTTAAAAGTGGCTTCTAGTTTAGACGGGGTGACGGCTTTGGAAAATGGAAAAAGTCAGTGGATTACGGGGGAATTGGCCCGAAATCATGCCCATTTTTTAAGAGCTACCCATTCGGCGGTTTTAATAGGGGTTAATACTCTCCTTACAGATAATCCTAGGCTTAATATTCGTGTAGCTCCTTTTAAACATAAAAAAAATAAAGTGATTATATTAGATCCCCAAGGTAAAAGTTTTTCTTTTTTACCCAAATCTCGTTTATTAGAGAGGCACTCTCCGAAACAAATTATTCTTTGTTGTGCAGATAAAATAAAAAAGAATACATTAGGAATAAAGCAATTATCTATTCCATTAGACCGGTTCAGTATAGAAAAAAGGGAGGACTTCAGAGACTATCTTCCCTTGGGGACACCTGTTCCCTTGGGGGAAAAAAAGAACCAGCCAGAAATCGCAAAAACCCGAACGGGTATAATAAATAAAAAAAACTTATTTTCCTTATCTCATCTTTTAAAAACTTTGTATCAAGAAGAACAAATGCAATCTATATTAGTGGAAGGGGGCCCTTTCTGCTGGTCCCAGTTTCTTAAAGAAAAGGCGGCTCAAAAACTTTACTTGTATATGTCTCCCAAAATTATAGGGAAGGGTCTTAGGTGGTCTAAGGGCTTAACCATTCAAAAACTTTCTGATAGTGACTTATTAAGTTCTATGACTTTTCAACCTATAGGAAATGATCTTCTTATTGAAGGTGTATTTAACCCCAAAGGGGTTTTGATGGGCGAGCTTTAGTAAAACCTATGAACACATTTTCTCTATATTAAACACAAAAGATGTTCACATAATAAAGAGCTTTCTTCAGTAGAACATTAATAAGAGGGTTTTGATTGGGAAACTCTCGTAAAACCTATGACGATAGGTCATTCCTGTAGAAACAAGAATCTCGTTATTAAGAAGAAAGTAATGTATTAGTAGATAGGTCTTGTCCTTCCGGAAAAATAGTTTGCCGGTTGAGGGTCCAAGCTATTATCGTTTAGTGAACTGAGTGCTTTTTCTGGCTTTGTGAAGGCCCGCTTTTTTTCGTTCCACCATTCGGGAGTCTCTGGTTAGAAAGCCCTCTTTCTTTAAAAGCGGACGATGTTCGGAAGAGTACTCTGTCAAGGCCCGAGCCAAGCCATGACGGATAGCTTCGGATTGACCAGTTATACCTCCTCCTCTAACAGTGATATAAATATCCAAAGCTTTATCTTCTTTTGTGAGATAAAGAGGTTTTAAAGCTTCTGATCTTTTGGAAATATAAGGAAGAAAGACCTTTGGATCTTTTCCGTTAATGGTGATTTTACCTGTGCCGGGTTTTAAAAACACTCTGGCCGAGGCGGTTTTTCTTCTACCTGTACTGTAATAGACTTTCATGCTTAGGAGAGTTCCTTTCTTTTTTCTGGGTTATTGTTTTTAGTCTTGGCAGAACCGACCACCTTCTTGGAAACAGTATAAGCCGAAGGCTTTTGTGCTTTATGGGGGTGTTCGGCTGTTTCATACACTTTTAATTTTTTCATTAATTTTTTTCTCATTTTGTTTTTAGGAAGCATACCTGATACGGCTTTATTTATGAGTTCGGTTTCTGTTAGCTCTTTTGCTTTTTTTTCTTTTAAAGAACCAAAAAATCGCGAGTGAGAAAAATATTTTTTATCGGTCCATTTGCGCCCGGTCAGATGAATTTGTTTTGCGTTAATAATCACAACGAAATCTCCGGTATCTACATGAGGGGTAAATTCCACTTTATGTTTTCCTCTAAGTAAAATGGCCACCTCACTAGCCAGACGGCCCAGAGGGTGCCCTGTCGCATCCACCAGCCACCAATTTTTTTTCATCTCATCTGTTTTCGGATTCCATGTTTTCATAATATTTTTTATGTTCCAATAACTTAATTCTCTGATCTTAAGCCCAGATATAAATACTGATTATACCGAACCAGTTTGGAATTTACTGAACTCTCCATTTCTTAACCCTTAAGAAGGGCTTAACCCTTAAGAAGGGCTCAAGGGTTCAACTGGAAAACTCAAATCCGATCAGCACCAGCCGAACCAGCATAAAATTTTTGGCATTCCTTGTCAAGCTCTGGTGGATAAGAGACTTTATAAAGATAAAGCCCTAAAGCGGGGGCTGTTTCACAAGCGGCCCTTCGATCCTTAGCATGAAAGATTTTATTCCATTTTTTTAAAGGTTCTTTTTCCTTTAAAAGAGAGAGCTGCGTCCCCACGATGTTTCTAATCATTTGCTTTAAAAAGCCCTCCCCTTGAATTTCAAAGACCCAGACTTGTTTTTTCCGCTTTTTCCATTGGGCGAAGCGGATATTTCTGATGGTGCTTTTAACCGGAGTCCCTGCATTTTGAAAACTTTTAAAGTCCTGCCATCCGGAAAGAGTTTGGTTCATCCTCTGGAGAAGATTTATATCCATTCGATACGGATACCAGTAAATTAATCCTTTTCTGAGTACACAAGGGATGGGACGATTTAATATAAAATACTTATAGTGTTTTCCTATAGCTGATCGAAGGGCATGAAAATAGGGGGGAGCTTTCCACACCCGCCTGACACAAATATCTTTTGGCAGTAAAAAAGCATTTAAGGCTTTTTGCAAACAGAACTTAGGAATTACAGAAAGATCAAAGTGCGCTGTTTGCCCTAAGGCATGAGTGCCGGTATCGGTTCGGCCTGCTCCTATAACCGGAATATCTTTTTGAAAAATCTTCTTTAAAGCTGCTTCCACAGTGCTTTGAATGCTTGGCAGATTTGTTTGCCTTTGCCAGCCATAATATTTAAGCCCTTTATAGCTTATCAGAATCCGAAATCGTTGTTTTATCTTAACCATTATATTTTTGTGAAAAATTTTACTAAAGTTTACCAAATAAAACCCTTTGGGTTGATGAACTTTTCGGAAGAGAATAGGAGTCAAAAGACTCACCTATGGAAAAAGTAATGTCAAGAGTATAGTATCCCATTCGCAAACAAAACATCTTCTTGCGTTACGGTCTCCTGAAGGAAGGGCATAACACCTTATCAATACCACTCATCAATCAATCACTCGCTCACCTTACTTTATTGTCTCAAAAAAATGAATCAGTATCTTCACATTCACCTATCCAAACTCTTACTGTATAACAGCAGGTTATAATAAATTTGGAAAAATAGAGCAGAGGCTAATCAAACATTAGACTGTAACTGTGTTACCCTTGTTTTTATGGTAATCATAGTCCGTCACTGAGCCTTAAGCTTTCTTCTGCTCATTTCCAGGAGAGCTTTCTTACTCTTTAGCTTCTTTGATAAAGTATAAAAAAACTTTATATACCCAACCTGAAAATCTGATTACTTTTTGTTTTTCTCTCTCAACTCCTTCTCCCTTCTATTAGGATCATATTTTTTGCCACTTTTTAATACTCCGTAAACTAAAATAGCTAACTTCCTACTGACATTATGTTTTGCCATTAAGGCTGGTTTTTTCTCTATATAATACTCATAAAGACCTTTTAAAGAATTATTACATCTATTCTGTGTTACACTATGAGAGGCCATTTTAAATATCTGTTTAAGTGGACGATAACACCTAGAAGATTTCCTTCCATAACTTCTTCCCCCACTTATCTTCTCATGCTTGATTAAACCACAGTAACTTAAAAAATGTCCCTTGCTTGGGAAACGACCTATATCCACTACAGCAGCCATGATCTGCACTGCATGAATGTCACTGATCCCTGGAATACTCTTTAATAACCTCATCTCTTTGTGTTTCATCGAAAGCTTTTTAAACTCCTTAATATACTCCCCCTTCACCTTCTCATGTAGAGCCAGTAACTGCTTTGAACGAAATAATACAAAATCATCACAAGCAGGAACTGGAGAAAACTCATCTTTCTTATGATCTAAACCCACAGAAGCAAAAACAGCACTCCTCTGGTTCTTTAAACGAACTATACTTTTTACAACATCATTGTAGCCACTAACCAGTTTCCTTAAATATATAAAATCTTTCCCACTATGATATACTTCCTTCAATAATCCCGCCTGACTTAAACGCACTAACTTTGTAGCATCTATCTTGTCATTTTTGGCCCCCTCGGACAGAAGCCTATTACGATAAGGGTCACATACTAAAAGCTTGTTGACGCAATATCTCAACTCTGAGTAAAGCCATTGGGAAGAAGTACTCTCTTCAAAAGTGAGGATTTTCTTTCCTTTCAGACTTTTTAGATAGTCTTTTAGATAAGAAATATTGCTGGGAATATCTTCTACATTCACTTTTTTACCTTTTTTTGTTACTCTGGCTATGGCCATATTGTTCTTTGACCAATCTAAAGCTATATAATGTTCATACATAGGGTCTCCTCCTTTTTTAATATATTTTATATATTTATTGACCTTCCTACTTTACATGCAGGAAAGAGTCTTGAGGAGACCTTCTTTTTCCATTTATCAAACATGCGGTTTGCCACAAAGCGACTTTCAGTCGCATTGTGTTCAAAGCCGAACTCGCTTTTAAGCCCTATTCTCTTCCGAAAGAAGCTTTTTTCTTTAAGTGAGAGATTTTACTAAAGTTTACCAAATAAAACCCTTTGGGTTTATAACCGACTACATACATCACATATCTTACCAAAAGCTCGCCAAATAAAACCCTTTGGGTTTATAACCGACTACATACATCACATATCTTACCAAAAGCTCGCCAAGTAAAACCCTTTGGGTTTAGAAGTGGAAATAAATACCTAGGTGGAGGGAGCGTAAAAAATACCCTCTGTCTTTTTCAAAAAAAGAGGTGGGACTGGCCTGATTCCGAAGCTCCAGGTTGATACCTATATCCCTTATTCCATACTCATCCAGTAGGGTGTATTGAAGAGAGGGTTTAAACAAGGAAAAACTAATTAAAGCTCCCACTCCCCAGAACGGAAAATGTTGGGAAAAATCAGAAAAATCCACATTCCATATAGAATAACCCATTTCAAAAAAAGGTACGATAAACTGATGTCTAAAAACCTGAAGATGAGTTATCACAGATAAACTTAAGGGAAAAAAGGAGAGACTTTCTACATCTTCGTTTCGAGTAAAACCAGCACTGGCTTTCAAACCCCATTTTAAAATAGCGGGGAGTTGAAAAATATTTTGATAAAAATTAAAATAAAGGAACGTGTCATTTTTAAAATTCTCGTTTATTTTTTCTTTTAATAACGTGGGGGCGTATTTGTTTTTTTGCTCTAGGAAAGCATAAGCCCATTGAAAAGAAACATTTTGTTCATTAAGCCAGCGAAATAGAGGTTCCCCTTTTTTCGGCCTTTTCTTTTGCCTAAGACGAAACTTCTCCTGTTGCATACTGGCTGGTTCTGTCTCCCAAGAGCTTTGGGAAGGAGAGTCCTGATCCTGAGAGGAAGGCATGGAGTTTTCGTTTGGAGAGGTTGAAGGAAGAGAAACAGATGTCTCCAAAGGAACAGGTGTTCCCGAGGAAACAGGTGTTCCCGAGGAAACAGGTGTTCCCGAGGAAACAGAGTCTCTAAAGCCCTCCCTAATATTGGAGGAGGGAACTTTACTATGAGCTGTAAAAATAAAACACAATAAAAAAAAGGAGTAAAAAAAGCTTTTATTCATAAAAAAATCTCTTTGTAAAAGTTCCTTTTTTTGGATTCCCGCTCCTCGTTTCCACGAGGACAAGCTTCGCGGGAATGGACATAACCTTTAAAAGTTCCCTTTTCAAATAAACTATCAAATATGGGTGTATATGTCCAATAACTTCGGAGTTTTCCGAACCCCTATTAGAGGTTTGATACAGGGATAAAGTGGAGGATAAAAAAAGGCTGGCTCAAAAGCCAGCCCTTTTGTCTTTAATAATTAAGGGTGAAATTTATTAAGATAGATCGAGATCGAGAGCACCATTGTCCCATTCTGTTTTTAATTCTGCACAAGCCTTATTAGCCCAATCATCTGCAAGGTCATCCCAGTTCGCAGGAGGATTCGTAGGCTTTAAGCCTCCTTCTGATGCATCTTCTTTTATAAAATCAGATACTTCTACTTCACTATCTATCAATTCTGCCATCTCTTGTCTAAAGTCATTGTCCTCTGAATCATCATTAGGTGCAATTTTACAATAAACCCCTAGGATACAAGCCGCCTCCGCATAATCATCATCATGAGCATCAGTACCACTCGTTGGCCTATTGCTTTTATTATCATCGCCACATAAGCCTTCATCTTTATCTGTGATAATTTCATTATGAATCCAGCGCACCAATTTATGTTTAGAACCATTTAAAGCCCATCGCATAATATGTTGGTTGTCATCATCATCATCTTCTACAATTACCTCTTTAGTTAGGCCATCTAACACTCCCTGATCTCCGGAACCTCCAGAGGCTTTTTGAAGTAATTTTTGGAACATAGGAAGTCCTTTGTCGTCTTCCGCATTTTCAAATATCTCCACCGCCGTATCGCTTTCCGCCGCCCAGCCTAAAACTCTTTTTGCCTCCGTAGTGGAATAGTTCTCAATGCGATCATCTAATAAGTCATAGTCCAACTCTTTTACGGCAGAGCAAATAAGGTTCATATCGTCTGTATCTTGCCCTATCTCTCTTAATCTCTCCACTTTTGGTTTGTCTAGGTCGTCAATCAAGTTAAAAAGTTTTGTAACCATATCTTCTTCCAGATGGAAACAGGTGTCTCTTGCCGCTCCACTTAATTTTAGACCATCGCTTGAAAGAGGATCTTTACATTTATCCTGACAGTCTTCGTCGTCTTTACAACAATCGCTGCCACTGCATTGACATTTATTGCCGGTGCATTGTTCAATAAGGTCACAGGATAATGTATTGTCACTTCCTGACGAACCTCCATCGTTGCTGCTCGCAGTGGTGCTGGTGGTGGGGCCTTCCGATCCCCTCTCTGTAGTGCAATTGGAAATAAAAAGAAGAGCTAAAGAGCTGGATAAAAGCAAAGCCAGCCAAATTCTATTTTGTAATAACATTTTCATCTGTATCCTCCTTCACGAAAAAGATATTTTATTTTTTTGTTGCTTGAACTTTCACAATAAGCTTTAAAAAAAAAATAAAAACTTATTTTACCTCATTAGACCCTATTCGGTCATTATTGAACCTTATTTTATCTTTTTTTTACTTTTTTCCAAAGATTTTTCCTTTTTAGCTGTTTTTTTTGCCCGAAAGTTCGGTTTTCCCTCTATATTTTAAGATGATATTCTCTTTTTATACAAGTTAATTATCAAGATTCAGGTCGTTTACTGGATTCCCGTTTTCACGGGGACAAGCTTCACAGGAATGACAGTTTTGTGATTGTACCCTGGTTTATCGAATAAAACCCTTTGGTTTTATTCTACTAGATAAAGGAGAGGGAAGAGATAGATCCAGATTAAATCCACGAGGTGCCAAAAAAGCCCTACACACTCAAGAGGTGTATAATAGGAGGGTCCAAAATGTTTCTTTTTAGCGCGGAGAACCATCCAGAAGATAAGAAGCATCCCTACTAAAACATGCAGGCCATGAAGTCCCGTCATGCAGTAGTAAAAAGAAAAGTACAGAGGCAGCCCCGCCAAAGTAGAGCTTTCTGTGTAGGAAAACCAGGCCCCTGGGGCCAGACCTATGTGCAATTTGTGGGAGTACTCTATGTACTTTACTCCCATAAAGATAAAGCCGCATAGCAAGGTAAGCCATAAACAAAGGATGGCTTTGCTGTTTTTCGCTTTTTGCGTGTAATAGATGCTAAGGGCCATTGTTAGAGAACTGAGGAGCAACACCACGGTATTTAAAGCTCCTAGTTTCCAGTCTAAAAAGGTGGCCCCTTGAAGAAAAATATCCGGGTACATTCGTTTATAAATGACATAGCCTACGAACAAGCCGCCGAACATAAGAATTTCCGTACATAAAAAAAGCCACATACCCAGCTTACAGGCAGACTCCTCCTGCCCGGCACTTTCAAAATGATGAGCTACTTTATGGATTTTTGCTTCAGCTGTACTCATAAGGACCTTTCGTTATCAAGGGAGCTTCATGAAAATTTTCGTGAGGAGGGGGGGAGTCGGTTTGCCACTCTAAGGTAGCCGCTCCCCAAGGATTGGTGCTGGCTTTTTCCCCTTTTAGCAAAGATTGCAGGACCACAAAAAAGACAATCACAAAGCCCAGCCCTATCATCCAGGAGCCAACTGTAGAAAGTTGGTTTAAGGGTTCATAAACCGGAGTGTAATCGTGGTAGCGTCTAGGCATTCCCATAAAGCCTAAAATAAACTGAGGAAAAAAAGTGACATTAAATCCTATAAAAATAAAGGCAAAACTCATACGCGCCCAAAACTCATTGTACATACGGCCAAACATTTTAGGAAGCCAGTAATAAAGACCTCCGGTGATCGCCATTAAGGTTCCTCCCACCATGACATAATGAAAATGCGCCACAACAAAATAAGTATCGTGGACATGTACATCAAAAGCTAAAGTGGCCAGCATAATGCCTGTCACCCCTCCAATCACAAACAAAAACAAGAAACCGTTGGCATAAAGCATGGGGGCATCAAATTTAATAGAGCCTTTGTACATCGTCGCCACCCAATTAAAAACCTTAATAGCCGTAGGCACCCCCACTAACATAGTGAGAAAAGAAAATAAAATCCCCACCCACTCGGACTGACCGCTTACAAACATGTGATGGCCCCAGACAAAAAAACTAACGGCGGCAATCCCCACACTGGAAAAAGCAATCGCCTTATAGCCAAAGATGGTTTTTCGGGAAAAAGTGGTGATAAGCTCACTAATGATACCCATCGCGGGCAAAATCATAATATAAACTGCCGGGTGAGAATAAAACCAAAAAAAATGTTGAAATAAAACCGGGTCTCCTCCTAGTTTTGGGTCGAAAATACCGATGCCCATAAGTCTTTCTGCCGATAACAAAAGTAAGGTGATAGCTAAAACCGGGGTGGCTAGCACTTGTATAATCGCCGTAGAGTAAAGCGACCAGACAAAAAGAGGCATTTGAAAAAAGCCCATTCCCTTAGCTCTGAGTTTATGAACTGTTACAATAAAGTTAAGGCCCGTTAAAATAGAGGAAAAGCCCATAATAAAAGCCCCTAAAACCACCCATAGTGTTCCGTTGTCTGTCCGAATGCTGTAAGGAGTGTAAAAAGTCCAACCCGTATCCACTCCGTTAAAAAATAAAGAACAAAGGGCCACTGCCGCCCCGACAATTAAACAATACCAGGACAAAAGATTGATTCTGGGAAAGGCCACATCTTTGGCTCCAATTTGTAAAGGTAAAAAGAAGTTTCCTAAAAAAGCGGGGATCCCCGGGATAATCACCATAAAAACCATGATGGCTCCGTGAAAAGTCATAAACTGATTGTAAAGAGCCGCGGATATTAAATTTTCGCCCGGTTTAAAAAGCTCAAGGCGCATCAATAAAGCAAATACCCCTCCTAATAGGAAGAAAGTAAAAACCGTAATCATATAGAGAATACCGATTCTTTTATGGTCCAAAGTAAATAACCAGGAACGAAGTCCTTTTTTTTCGTTTAAATAATTTTTTCCTTCTGACATAGTTTTTCCTTATTTTTATTATCTTTCTTAAAGTGTGTTTTCTTTCTTTATCCTAATTAATTAGGGAGATACTTTTAAAGATTTAATATATTCCACCAAGCCTGTCATTTCCTCTTCCGTTAAAAGGCCGGCAAAAGGAGTCATTAGATTTCCGTATCCTTTTACAATACGAGCTGAAGGATTTAAAATGGACTCCCGAATATAGTTCTCATCCGCTACTTTTGTCTCTTCTTTTTCAAATTCTCTTTTAGTTCCAAAAAGCCCAGCCAGACCCGGACCGATTCTTTTTTCTGTGCTTGCCGTATGACAAGCAGTACAGCTTTTTTGAAACACACTTCCTCCTATCTGAGCCAGGCTCATTCCTTTATAGGGATTTTTAGCGAGCCACTTTTCCCACTCCTCCCGTTCCATGACATGCACGGTAGCCAACATACTGGAGTGCCCCGCCCCACAAAGCTCTGTGCAAAAAACCGGAAATTTTCCTTTTTTATTGGTGGTAAAAGATAAGGCCGTATAAGAACCAGGCAGCACATCCTGCTTAATACGAAAAGAGGGAATAAAAAAACTGTGGATAACATCTCTGGAGCTCATTATCAGTTTTACTGGTTTATCCACAGGTACAGTTAAAGTACCGGAGCTTTTCTTTCCATTTTTATATACAAAATCCCAGTTCCACATTTGGCCATAGACATGGATTTCCAAAGCCTCTTTTGGATGGTCCCTCATCTTGTCGTATAACAGCCAGCCCCACCCAAAAACAAACATGAAAATAAGGAAAGGGATAAAACTCCATAAAAATTCTAACAGATGATTATGTGTGATCGCCGGGGGTTTATCCTTTTCTGATTTTCTGCGAAAACGAATGGAAAAGTAAACAAAACCTCCTATGACTAATAAGGAAGATAAAATGCTTATCTCCACCAAAAAATAGATAAGTTGATCTACCTCTTCTGCCAGTTTGGTGGCTGGAGCGGGAAGCCATTTAGCCGCCGAAGCGGAAGGAATTAATAGATAGAGCACTTTTAGGATACTCCTTGTTTTGACTTTTTACTTTCTTTGATCCATACGGGAAGCAAAAAACAAAGGATGAGGAACAAAGTTAAAAGGCCCCCCGCTCTCATAATGTTATAAGCATACCAAGCATATCGCCTTCTTTTAGGATCAAATTGAAAACAAAATAACAAGATCCGATCCACAAAGGAACCTATTTTTCCGCGACTGGCCTCGACTAAAGATAGGCGCAAAGTCTGCGCTGAAAAGATCACACCATAAAGATAACGAGAAAGAGTCCCCTTGGGGGTTAGGACATAGGCTACCGGTAAGTGGGCAAATATTTTTTGGCTTTCATCCCAACGAAAACGAAAACCCACCTGCTCACTTAAAGCCAAGATATTTTTTTTGCTCCCGGTTAAAAAATGGGTTTTCTCCTCCGACAAAGCGTATTTTTCCACATATTTTTTTTTCTTATCTCTCGCCAGTTGGGGTGTTTCTGTATCATCCATACTGACCAAAACGAACTGAAATTCTTTTCTAAAAGCTTTCGGTAGATCTTTTAAACCCTCGCCTAGACCATTTAAGTGCCATCCACACAAGTTAGGGCAACCATAGTAAATAATAGAAAGCAATACCGGTTGCTTACTCTCAAAATATTGAACCAGTTTTACTTTTTTTCCCTCTTCGTTTGTGAAATGCAAGTCTAAATCTAAAGTGGCCCCTAGTTTTTCCTGAATTTTTAATCCTTTTAATTCCTCAGGCACCTGGGAGGCGGAAAACTTTCTTTCCGGATTATAGGCCCAGGAAGAGCTTAGAGAAGCCAAGATAAAAAAATAGATAAAAGCTTGTTTCTTCATATTGATATCCTTATTTCCCTACTTCCCCAAGGAGAAAACTTCTCCAAGGAGAAAGGTGCTGCTCCAAGGGGAAAAATAAGAGGCTTAAAACGAGTTCGGATTTGACACAGGAGCAACCAAAGGTTGCTCTGTGGCAAAACGCATGTCTGAGCTTTTAAGCCTCTTATTTTTCCCCTTGAGGAACAAATCCACTTAAAAAACGGACTATAATTATTCTGCTGTTTTAGCAAACTCCTCCAGCTGGTCTTTATTGTCTTCCCCTTTGTTATTTGTAATGGAACGAATATAATGCACTAAGGCCCAACGCTCTTGTTTGGACAAATAAGAAAAAGAAACCATTGAAGTGCCTTCGATACCCTGGACTAAAGTTTGATAAAGAGCTATGGAACTACCTCCTTTTTTCCAAGCTCCTTCCACTAAGTTCCGAGGAGGGGGTGTTAGGGCTTTTGCAGCTAGCCCATCGCCCAGACCTGTATTTCCGTGGCAAGAGGCACAGTAGGTTTGATATATCTTAGCTCCATGAGTCACTAATAAATCACTATACACCCAGGGTTTTTCCACTTGAGATAGATCTTCGCCGGTTCCGCTGGTTTCGATCCCTTTATCCTCTGGTGCGGAAGAGGATGGAGTGTCTTCTTCCCACTGCGCTAGTTCCATAGGGGGCGGGAAAAAAGCCAACCAGACAAATAAGGCAAAACCAAAAAAAACGCTAGCTAGTAAAACAATTAGGCCACTTTTATTATAGTTCATTATTTTTCCTTATGTCCAAAGGGTCTCATTCCCGCTTCCACGGGAACAGGCTTTTCCGTAACTTTTCGATTCTTTGCTCCGAGCAGCCAGGACTCTCCCTCCAAGAATTTTCAAATACGGTCGGTATATCTTTTTTTCCTCTGTTTTTCAAATTCTTTATATTTGTCCAGTCTAAGCTATAAATTAAAATAAATTCTTTAAAAAGGATACTTTATTTGATAGCATCAAAATATGCTCCTTAGGTTTTTATTTGTAATATATGGTTTTTTTCTTACTTCTTGTGTGAGCACCCATACCGCTTTACAAAAAGTCGAACATGGGCTTGATAAGCAAAGAGTGCGCGACACCATTGGAAAACCTTTTTCTGTAGGCCGATCAGATGGACTAGACCGATGGACCTATAAATTTAGATGGAATTCCCAGGAATACACAAGAGATGTTTTTTTTGATGAAGGGCGAGTACAGAAAGTGGGTCCCTTAACTCCTTATCCTAATTATGAGAAAAAAATGAAAGAGGCCGAATCTCTGGAAGAATACGAAAGAAACGCCCAGTTTTATCAGCGTCAAAAAGAAGCCGGTTTTCGCGAGATCAACTCCGAGAAAAAAAAACAAGCAAAATAAACAACCCTGGATTGGTATAAAAAATAGGAGGTCTTCAAAGACTCTCTGTCCTCAGGACTTCGATACAACACTATGGGTTAAAAAAATATTGTAATAATTTTTAGGCTATGTGGGTGTGAACATAGCTAAAGTAAAGGATTTAGTGTCCGTATAGCTCTTTGTTTTTTTCTAAATATCCAATAAAGTGTTTTATTTCTTTGGGATAAATAGAAAGTTTTTTTGCTAATTTATTATCAAGAACTTGTCTATTATATTCTTTTAGAACGGATAAAAAATTTTTCAACCACGCTGGATTTCTCATAGTAGTTGTAAATAATAATGGTTTATATTTTGCTTGTCTTTGCATGGGTTTTAATAATTTGTAATCAATACTTCTTTGATTTGTTTTTTTTGATTATTATGATAATTAATGTAATTACTTTCTACTTTGCAAACATTATATTGTTTCATCCATTTAATTAGTAGATTATTTTTATTTCCGTTGTAGTGGGTTACATTTGATAGAGCAAACTTAACATTTGTTTTATCTAAATCATCAATTAGAGACAGTAAGTCCATTTCCAGTGATTTGTTCCAAAGTTTATTGTATTCACTACCTGTTATTAAATAAGGTGGATCTAAATAAATAAAATCATTTTTAGAAAAATTTCTTTTATTTAAAAACTTTTTAAAATCTTTTGTCGTAATATTTATATTTTTATCTTGAACAAAAGAAAAGTAATCATTAAGAGCATTAACAACATTTTTATTAAAATCTACATTTCCAACCGGTAAATTAAATTTTCCTCCACCGTTGAATCTAAGCATTCTATTAAAGCCATATATGAGCAAAACATAAAGAACTAAGGGATCATTTTCTTTATTTTTGTTAACTTGTTCTCTTAATTTTTCATAACCTACTTTATTAAATTTTGCATAATAGGTTTTTTTAAAAGCTTTTTTTAAAGAGTCTGGGACAATGTCTTTTTTATAAGAACGAGATAGGCTATATTTATTTATAATTTTTTCAACATCTTTAAAAAATCCCTTTTGGTCAGAAGCACTTTTTATTAATAATTTATGTATGTTTATTAAATTTCTATCTATATCATTTAGCAAATATTTTTTAGCTTGGATATTGAGAAAAACTGTTCCTCCACCAACGAATGGTTCATAAAAATTGGTTATCTTTTTTGGAAATAAATTATGTAACTGACTCATTAGTTTATATTTATCTCCTACATAAAAAAGAGGAGATCTTTTTATTTTTCTTTTATTTTCAACATTGGTTATAAATAGATATTCTTTGTGATTATTAAATTTTGTGTTACCTGCATTAAAATAGCGATAATTTTTTTCAAAAATTCTTGTTTGTCCTTTTTTAGATAATATATTTTGTATTTCTTCCAGAGAAATTTTATTTTTAGATGATTTGCTTTTTGAGGTGTAAGTATTATTGTATGATACAACTAAATACTTTGTGTGTATATCATTAATTAGCTCAGAAAATTTATGTTTTGCACTTTCTCTACAGTAGTCACTCATATTTTCTCTCTCAGGTTTTAATGCTACTCCATAAAGCTTTGGATTATCCCATTTTGTAAGTGTTTCCAAAATGTGATAAAACCTACTATATTGTCTTGAATTATAGGGAGGGTCAATATAAACAACATCAGGTTTAATTTTTTTGACTAATGAATTTGTATCTTCTCTAAAAATGGAAAGTTTATTTATATCAAAAGGGTTTATTAAACGCATATAAAAGTTATCCTTAATAGATTGTTTTTTAAAATAAGCATCATAGTGTCCGACTGTGTTAGCAATTTTGTCTGTTGAATAAAGTAGGGATGTTATTAAAATATGATATTCCTTTTTGGTAAGTTGGTCTTTATTATTTTCAATATCTTGCCTTATAAATCCAATAGTTTTTGCAGAGCTTTTGGAAAAATATCTCTTACCAAAATTTTTGGAAAAATAATTTTCGTTTAAACTATTTACATTGATATTATTGTAGTTATTTATAATAGATTGAATTTTATTTTTATTCCAACGTCCTTTTTCGAAAAAAGCTTTATAGATGACATAGTTTGAATAAAGAAAATCATTTAAGATAATTTTATTGAAGTATCTACTTGCAATAGCTCCAACAGCTCCTGTGCCAGCGAAAATATCAGCAAAGCAATCCCCTGAACATTCTTTAGTTAGAATAGAGAAAATCCAATCTGTTAGTTTATGTTTATTACCAATATATCTACGATTTTGTAATTGAAAGATATTTTCTGTAAGAAAAGAAGAGCTATAAGGCTCTATCTCAAAAAAACTTTTTTGAATTTCCATGATGTAGAGTATTGAACACCTTTACATAAAAAACTATTTAGAAAGAATAAAATAATGTGCTGCTATAAGTAAAAAGTCCAATTTATCCCGACTTCGACACAACACTATGGGTTAAAAAAATATGTCGAAGTTGGGATAAATATATCAGATTGGTCGGAAAAAAAACGACCAAAAACTCTGTCATTATAGACACCTGTTCCCTTGTGGACATTTGTTGTTCCCTACGGGTATAATTCAATCTTGTTCGGTTTGTGCTTCCTCTTGTTGGATTTCGGCATTTAAAGCCATATATTGTTTCCAACTCAGTTCCACAGATAAAAAAGACAGGTCCGAAACCAGGCACATAGCTTTAATAGGGTTAAGGTTTTTTATCGTCAGCACTCCTTCTTTTTGTGATCTGAGTACCTCGCGGGCATCCCATTTGAATCGAGGGTTCTCTAAAATATGTAGCACCTGTTTTTCTATTTCACTGGAATCCAGACCGGAGATACAAAGATCATAGCGTAAAAAACCTTTTTCCGAGCTAGCTTGAGCATTTCCGTATTGTTCTACATCTGAAAAATCCTGACCGGCGGGATCCGTTTGAATCACCTCTTCCTCATTAAAACTTTCCTCCGGTAACTCGTTAAAATCATTTTCTTGAAGTTCTTCCTCTTCCGTTTTTTCTGTAGAAAAAACAGCAGGTTCTTTTTCTTCGGGAGTTTTTTTTTCTTTTCCCTCATTAGGCCCTTGCTCATCTTCTTGGTGAGATTCCCGCTTCGGCGGGAATGACAAGTTCTCTTCGGGAGGATTGTCGTGTAGAGGTTCTTTATAGGTTTCCGGTGGGGACGACGGATTCTCTATGGGATTCTCTCCTATCTCTTCTGGGTTGGGAAGGTGGGTTGGGGGTGTTGCTTCCCCTATTTCCATCTCCGGTGAAACTATTTCTTCTGCTTCTTCAGATAAAGGAGCAGAGGAAAGGGAAGAGGGTTCTGGTTCCTCTAAAACAGCGGGTTCTTCTGTTGATTCATAGATGATCTGAAGGCTCCCTTCTTTATCCCATTTAAGCACAGACTGACAGTGCGGGCAGGAAAACATATCCCCCATGTCCTCTTCTACCGAAGCGGCAGAGGCAGGAGGAGGAGGAGAGAGAGGAGAAAATTCCTTTTTACAACAAGGGCATATTTGTATCATACTTTAATCTTTTTCTTTTTTAATTGTTTTTGGCTTCTTCGTTGCGCTCGATTGAGGGGTCGCTGAGGCTCTGAAGAAGCTTGCCGGTTATTATTTTCCAGACGACGGGAATCTCTTAGGTTGATGGTGGGTTTTTCATAGTCCCATTCCTGCTCATTGTAGTTTTGTGTCATCTTATAAGATGCTTCTTTATCCGGTTCTCGTTGAATCTGAATTTTAAAAAGTTTTTCTATAGATTCAGAAGTGATCTGAAAGTTCATTCTTTCAAATAAAGCAAAAGACTCTTTTTTGTATTCCACCAGCGGGTCTTTTTGTGCATAAGCTCTTAAATTAATACCTTCCTTTAAGCGATCAATGTTTTCCAGGTGCCCTTTCCATCTGGCATCCAAGGTTTGTAATAAGATCAGCTGCACTAAGGGGATAAAATGTTCTTTAAATTCTTCTTTTTTTGCATCATAAGCTGTTTTCACCTCTGATTTTACTACAGACACAATATCCTTACTGCCTCCTTCTATTTCTGAATTTCCGTTTGTATTCTCTCCCTTAGGCGGGGGAAAAATAGCTTGTTCGGACGCACTTTCTGTTACCACGCTCGATGGCAGAAAAAAACCAAACTGTTGATAGATAGCCTGATCCAGACCTTTTAAGTCCCATTGTTCTTGTTTAACCTGCTCACTGAGATAGGTATCCAGTAGAGAAGAAGTTATCTCACTTAAAAAATCTAAACACTGCCTTTCCACCTTTTTTAAATCCATGATATTTCGACGCCTTTGGTAGATAGCTGTTCGTTGTTGATTCATTACATTATCGTATTCTAAAAGATGTTTTCTAATATCAAAATTATGTCCCTCCACTCTTTTTTGAGCGTAGGCAATTTGTCTTGTTATCAGTCTATTGGTAATGGCCTCCTCCTCTGGGATATTGAATCTATCCATTAATTTTTGCATACTCTGGCCGCCAAAAATTCTCATCAGGTCGTCTTCTAAAGATAAGTAAAAGCGGGAAGCCCCGGGATCTCCTTGTCTCCCCGAGCGGCCTCTTAACTGATTATCAATCCGTCGGGACTCATGTCTTTCTGTACCCATGATGTAAAGCCCCCCGGCTTCTAACACTTTTTGTTTTTCCTCTTCACAAAGTTTTTTAAATTTTTCAAGAGAACTTATCTTTTGTTTTTCATCGGCCTCTTCACTCAACTCCGCTCGGGATAAAAATGCCGGGTTTCCCCCTAAAACAATGTCCGTTCCCCTTCCGGCCATATTTGTAGCAATCGTTACCGCTCCCCACCGGCCTGCCTGGGCTATGATCTCCGCTTCTTTTTCATGGTGTTTGGCGTTTAAAACATGGTGCCCTATACCCTCTTCGGTTAAAATACGGGAAAGTCTTTCTGAATTTTCAATACTCACCGTTCCTACTAAAATAGGCTGGCCTTTTTCATGGGCTGTTTTAATCTCTTCTACAATAGCTTTAAACTTACCTTTTTGATTTTTATACACCACATCGTTTTGGTCGTCTCTTTTTATAGGCTTATTGGTCGGCACTACAAAAACATCTAGCTTATAAATTTTACTAAACTCCACCGCTTCTGTTTCCGCTGTTCCTGTCATCCCGGCCAACTTGGAATACATGCGAAAATAGTTTTGAAATGTCACCGAAGCCAAAGTCTGGTTTTCTTTTTTAACTTGTACCTTCTCTTTAGCTTCTATGGCCTGATGAAGACCATCACTCCATCTTCTTCCTGGCATCAATCGGCCTGTAAATTCATCTACAATCACAATTTCATTATTCTTAATCATATAATCTACATCTCTTTTAAACAAATAATGGGCCTTTAAGCCTTGATAAATATGATGGACCAAATCAATATGGGCAATATCATAGAGATTTTTTATATTTAAAAGCTGTTCCACCTTTGTATTTCCTTCTTCCGTCAGGGAAACTGTCTTGGATTTTTCTTCCATAGTGAAATGCTGATCTTTTCTAAGTTGAGGGATAATACGATTAATATGATGGTATTTTTCTGTGGAATCTTCTTTAGGACCAGAAATAATGAGAGGAGTACGGGCTTCATCAATTAAAATGGAGTCACATTCATCCACAATAGCGAAATTTAACTCTCTTTGCACACAATGTTCCTGATCAAACTTCATGTTATCTCTTAAATAATCAAAGCCAAACTCGTTGTTGGTGCCATAAGTAATGTCGGCTCCGTAAGCTTTTTTTCTTTCCTGATCCGTTAAATCATGGATAATCGTTCCTGTACTCAGACCCAACCAATTATAAACTTCCCCCATCCATTCTGTATCCCTTTTAGCTAGGTAATCATTGACTGTTACAACATGACAACCCTGACCTCCTAAAGCGTTCAAATATATAGGTAAAGTGGCTACTAAAGTTTTACCTTCTCCCGTTTTCATTTCCGCAATTTGACCTCTGTGTAAAACCACCCCTCCTATCAGCTGGACATCATAGTGTCTCAGTCCCAGCACACGATAGGAAGCTTCACGACAAGCAGCAAAACTTTCCGGCAATAAATCTTCTAAGGAGCGACCGTTTTTTATTTGTTCTTTAAATTCGGCGGTTTTGTTTTGAAGCTGCTCATTGGAAAGAGCTTGCATCTGGGGTTCCAAGCTATTGATTTTCTCCACTAAAGGAATAAAAGACTTTAGTTCTCTTTCATGTTGAGTGCCAAAAATACGAGTCAAAAAATGTCCGATCATTGTAAAACACACCCCTTACTTTCTCTAGGATCAAACAGGATCAGTATAAAAATACAGGGACTTAGCACACTTGTCCAGATTTTGTCTCATTATAAATAGGGGTATAAATGCCGGCAATCAAAGACATTTTTACTTTCCTAAGGAGACAGGCTTAAAGTTTTTCGGAAGGGGCAGGGTCAACACCTTTTCATCTAATTTAGGAGAAAAAGACAAATACTGAAAGGTAAAAGTGAAATCCTTATTTTCTATAGAAAAAGAACGTTTCTTTTTCCTTTCCCACTGCACAGTCCATAAAGGACTCCGGCAGGTTTCTATTTGATTTTTTTCATTTGTTTTGCAGGTCCAACCATCCTTTTTTACCGGTCGTTCAAAAAATATTTCTTTCAAAATGTCCCATCCTGGCATTTTTGAAAGTGGGGGGGGGAGAGCTTCGGTGACAGATCCTTTGTAAAACTCTTTTTGTCTCAAAAACAAAATAATTAGCTCTTTTGTATTAATATTGATCTGGTTTGTTTTTTGGGGTTTTTGTGAGCTACTTCTGGGGGGACGGAGGGAGGGGCTGGCCCATTCTTGACCGGAGCGGTCTTGACCAGAGCGGTATAAGAGAGTAAAAACAGGCAAGCCAGGGGAAACACTCAAATCCATTCTCCACCGTCCATCCTCTGATATAAAAACATCGCTCTTAAACCGATAACTTTGATTTTTTTGATGAAGGTTCACTATCCCATAAAAAGAACCCCGCTTATATTCACTTAAATTATCGGGGAGGATTTTTTTTTTCTGAAAAAGAGTGTGACAGGAGACTAAACTCAAAAGACTGAAAAACAGGAGTAAAGACTTATACCAAAGGGGATCACACGGGATTGGTATAGACTTCCATTTGAAGAGATAGCAGTTTTTTCTCCAGTGTTTTTCTTTTATGTTCATTCGTTTCCAACCCAATAGCTTTTTTATACAAAGCAATAGACTTGTCAAGCATATTCAAATGGTAATACACTTCCGCCAAATGTTCAGCAATCCCTCCCATAGAAGGGTTATTTTGATAAGCTTGGTTAAGATACTTTAAAGCCTGTTCCACTTTTCCTCTTTTAAAAAAAATCCAACCGGCGGTGTCTAAGATATAACTGTCATTGGGAGAAAAAGAAAGGGCCTTTACAATCATGCGCTCTGCCCTGGACAGGTTTTTATTTTGTTCAGCATAGATAAAAGCCAGATGGTTTAAAGCCTCTACATGATTACTGTCTAAGGCTAATACTTTTTTCATCATTGTAATAGCCTGTTCGGTTTGTCCTAACTTATCATAAATAAAACCGGTGTAAAACAGCACCTGTGTGTCTGTGGAAAAGATATGGGAAGCTCTTAATAAGACCTCTAGAGTTTTTGAAAAGTTTTTTACTTTTTCCAGGAATTGGGCATATAAAATATAAATTTGTGAGGACACTTGAGGATGTACGGAGAGGATTTTTTCCATTACAGGAATAGCTTTATCATATTCTTGTCTTTGGCCCCATATCCAGGCCAGCTGGATAGGGATCCACCAATTTTTGGGATGGGCTTCCAAAAAAGGCTGTAAATAGCCTAGAGCTTTTTTTTTGTTTTTTTGTTGAGTATGAAAATAAAATAAGGTTAAAGACAGCCGGGGGGAAAACCCTATATTATTTTGTAACTCCTTTAATATATTGATGGCTTTACCCGTCTGGCCCGTCTTTTGGTAAAAAGAAGATAAAGCCAAAGCCGGGGCGGCAAAGTCAGGCTGTAGCCTCAGGGCCTTTTCTAAATGGAATAAGGCTGGTTTCATTTGAGAGGTTTCCATGTTCACTTGGGCTAGAAGATAATGAATTTGAGGGAGGTTTTTTTCATCTAACTGACTTAAAGTGAGCAGGCTGGAAAGAGCGGAAGAAAATTCTTTTGTTTGAATGTATAGTCTCGTTTTTTGATATAAACTTTTAAGGTGATCTGGTTTTTTTTTGAGTATTTGATCATATTCTCTATGGGCTTTTTTGTAGAGCTTTATTTTTTCATATATTTCCCCTTTTTTTAAACGTAGGGCCAGTTGATCTGGGTTATTTTTTAATAAAGTGTCACATTGTTTAATAGCTTTTAAATAAAGTCCGGCTTTTAGATATTCATCCAATAGACGAAAATGCAGAGAAAAGGAATGAGGTTTATAGACAAGAGCTTGTTTAAACGATTCTATAGCTGGCCGGTGAAGACCCCGGGCGGAGGTCTGTTCTCCTTTTATATAATACCAGTCGGCCTGGGATTGAAAATAGGAGTGATCCACTACTGTTGAAAACTTCTCTCCTGATTTTTCTGATTTTTGAATAGACAAACTATGACAAGCTGTTATAAATGGAATAACAAATAGCAACAAATGTATTTCTTTCATGCCTTTTTATCGGCAGGAAAGAGATAATACTTTATCCCTTAAAAAGAGACCATCAACAAATATGGCTAAATGTCTGTATTTACTTGAGTAAAAAGAAGATTTTTGTTGATTGAACAATTAAATAAGCTTTGCATAAGCCTCTTTATCTGTAAATATTTTTTTCATTTTTTTTGCCCTATCTCTGTCTTTATTTTTGTAAGAAAAACAGTCATCAAAAAAAAGTAGTGAATACATCTTGACAAGATCAGAAGACCATTTTTATTATACGCCTCAATAAAAAAAATCAAAACAAACGAGCAGGAAGCTTTATTTTTTTCACAGGATGATTAAGAGAATTTAAAAAAGGAGGGGAAGAGTGGAAAATATCATCAATAGAGTAGCATCAATGAGTCATTCTCCAAGACAAACAAAAGCCAAGGTCATTAAAAGATACGGTAACCGAAAGCTCTATGACACAGAACAAAGTTCGTATGTTGTACTAAATGATATAGCTAAAATGATTCGTAATGAAGAAGAGGTAAGGGTTATTGACAATGAAACAAAAGATGATATTACCTCCGCCACTTTAACTCAAATCATTTTTGGAGCGGAAAAAAAATCATCTTATTCTACGCCATTGGATATTTTAAAATCCATTATCAAAAAAGGGGATGGTAGTTTTTCCAACTTTTTAGCTTCAATGGGTTTATTCAAAGCCCAAATAACGGATAGTAAAGTGACTATAGAGGAAAATGAGACAGAAGAGGTGGCAAGAGATTCTTATAAGCCTCAGGCCCATCATCGTCATTTTCAACATAAAACTTTACAAGAAAGAGTGGCTAGTGCGGCCCTATCTCCTGACTCCATTGAAAACGAGAACACGACTATTTTACCCACTTCCAGTAACAACATAGTGGGGGAGTAATCTCTTTAAAAAAAGCTTTTGTACGAAGCTTCAAACTTCTTGTTCTCTAATAGTGGGGTTGTTTTTTAATGGAAAGATGGCTGTGGTGGAGGGGTTCGAACCCCCGACCCAGTGGTTAACAGCCACTTGCTCTACCAGCTGAGCTACACCACAATTTTATGATTCCAGGTTATACTGAATCGGTTAGGAGTTTGTACCTTCTGTTCTCCTGGCTTCGTTTAACCTTAGAAAAAAGAAGTGTACAGAATCCACAAAATCTTGATCCCGTGGGGGGGGGCTTGTCCTTGCAAAAACATCCTTATCCTCGCGAAAGCTTGGGATCAAACTTCAGACTTAGTATAAAAAAAAGCGGGTTTTTTGTCAACAAACTTATGGCTGGATGCTTTTTTCCCTTTGATTTTTAGGAGGCTTTATTTTTATCTGTACGGCTGGCTTCGGTTTTGGGGGTGAAGAGCTAAAAATATTGTCCAGACCGGCTTGGAACGAAGAAGTATTTATTTGTTTCATAAGGAACAACACAAACAGAAAAGCCATTACCATAATATTCAATTTTATATACCAGGACATTTCCATTTTATTTTTTTTTGCCGGTTTCATTTTTTCCTCATTATACTCATCTAGTTTGATCCCAAGCTTTTGGGGGGACAATTTGTGGTGGGGGGGAGGGTTTTCCAGTAGTCTTTTTTCTGACCTGTTCAGTATAAAACGGAGAGGGTGAGATTCGAACTCACGAGACCCGTGAAGGTCTGCCGGTTTTCAAGACCGGTGCATTCAACCGCTCTGCCACCTCTCCCCTCTTAATTCCTCTGAAGTGTTCCTCTTCTATCCCTTATCTGCTAGCACTATATAAACCTTAACGAGAATCAGCATCAAAATAAACAGTAAATCCACTAGTAAAACACCTAAAATTTTAAGTTTTTTTACCAGGTTAAAAAAAGCAAAAAAGACTGATAAAAAGAGAAACATAAACGAAAAATAACCATAATTTATTAAAGCCTGACCGATTAAGGAAATTAAAATACCTACAAATAGAGCAGAGAAAATTTTAAATAAAATCAAAAGATACTTTTTCGTACCAAAGGATCTCTCAAACATTCCCTTATCCTATATTATACCGCTCCGATCGAAAATCCCCCCCCTCTCTCCACTTTCGTGGGGAATGGGTTCGCAGGGGTCAAACCAGATTCAGTATAGAAAAAAATTAGCCACAATTTTTTAGCTCTTTCCCGGTTAGTTCAGATAGTCTTTTCATCCTTTTTTCAATATCTCGACGATCCGGTGCCCGGGGCATTAAATTTAAGTAATTACAGTAAGCTCCTGCTGCTTCAGGATAAGCCCCTCTCATTTCATAAATCACCCCTAATTCCTTATATAACTGAGGATCTCCGGAGAGAGTACCAGAAGAGCTACTATCTCCACTGGCTTTTTTTAGGATTTTTATAGCTAAATCCAAGTGTCCTGACTTTCTATAACAACGAGCTGTTTTAACATAAAAACTCATATTTTCTATATCCAATTCCACCGCTTTTTGATACTCGACAGCACAGTTGAGAAATTGACCCAGATTTTCGTAAGATTCTCCCGCCAATAAATAAGGTCGTATCAACCGCTTATTGGACCGGCTCTCCAAACGAGCATGTTCAATAGCTTTTTCATAATCTTTTTTTAAAAAAGCGACTCGTCCTAAGTAATAATGCGCCTCCGGGTATAAGGGGTTTAAATCTAATACTTTTTCAAATTGCTGTTTTGCCTCAGGCAATTTTCTTTCTTTTAAACGAAGTTGGCCTATATAAAAAGTAGGTTGGGGGGAGGAAGGGTTTAAAATCGCCGCCTGTAAGAAAGCTTCGTAAGCTCCTTGCATATTTTCCTCAAACATAAGAATACGCCCCATATAGAAATACGCTTCATTGTATTTCGGTTCAATATCAATAATTCTTTGTAACTCCTCTTTGGCTGTTTGGTATCGCTCATCTTCAAATAGATACTTAACCAATTCCATACGAAATTCCATAACCAAAGGGTAGTTTCCTACGAGTTTTTTAAAATAATTTACTCCTGTATCAGAACCATACACCCGCCCTAAGGCTTTTGCGTAAGCTACCTGTGTTTTTATGGCATTGGGATCTACTTCCAAACCCCTTGTTGCCGAAGCCAAGGATTCATTATTATCACCTAATTTACCATAAGCCTCTGATAAAATAACATAAGACTCCATATCTGCTTCGTATATACGGAGGGCCATTTTGGCGTATTGGATAGCTTTAGGATAATCCTGCTGTTTTAAAGATAGATAAGCTCTTCCTCTATACAGTTCATAACTCCTGGGAGCTTTTCTAAAAGCGATCTGTAAGGTTTTCTCGGCGTTGTAGAAGTCATATAGTTCAGCATAATATTCTGTCATCAGCACATAAGCTTCCATCATTTGAGGGTTGGCATTGATGGCTTTTTTAAGCCAATCAATAGCTTGGTCAGAAAAGCTTAAAGCCCAGTAAGCTTTAGCGGCTTTGAGAGCAGCCATAGAGTTTTTTTCGTCATCTACAGTGAAAGCTTCTTCGTAATAGCCTATGGCGGATTGAAATTTGTTATTGGACATCAGCTGATCTCCTTCATATATGAGCTGACTGCTCCTAACTCGCGTTTGTTTTAATTTTTTTACCCCTCCGAGCTGAACCACCAGGTTTCGACTAGCTTTATTAGCGGGATTATAACTATAAGCTTGTCTGGCATAGTCAAGGGCCTCCATCGAGTCCCCTTTTTTTACACTTATTTCCGCTAAGCCAAAGTAAGCGTCAGATAGAGTTTGATTAGATACCCTTTCTGGATAAGCTAAAGCCATCTTTAAAGCCGGGGCGGCTGTATCCATTTTATTAAAATGTTTATATTCTATTAAGTGCAGTTTGATTTTGGCACTTTTATGCGCAGGGTTTAATTTAATTACTTTTCTATAAAAAGAGAGGGCTTCCGTTACTTTATTTTGTTTCATTAAAGTATCCGCCGCTAGCATATAGGGAGCAATCCAGGACGGGAGCATTTTTTGAATAGTATCTATATAACTCATCATGGTGGTATAATCCTTCAGATAATATAAGACGACTCCTTTCAAATAGTAGAAAAAGGGTATCATCCTCTGAGACTCTTTATCTTGTGTGGTTTTACTCAATCCATCTAAGGAGCTTTCCACCATAGTCTTAGCGTCTTCATACTTGCCTTTTATTAATAGATTTACAGAATGGCATAGCCCTGATCTCACCCCTCCTTTGTTGAATACAGAGGTTTTTTGAACAAGATGAGAAAGAACCCTCATGGCTTGTGAGTCCTGTTCCGTAAATGGCCATAGTTCCATATATACAAGGCATAACATGGCCATAGCATAGGTGTTTTTAATATCTCCTTCTACGGCCTGTACTAATAAAGCTTGGGCTTTTACATGAGAGGAAACTGTGCTGCGCAAATAATATCCGAGACCTTTTTTGATGAGCAGCTCCGTTTGTTCCACAGAAGAAGCTACTTGATTTGCTCTAGGCATCTTCAGTACAATATATTCCTGCTTTTTTTCTTGATCGGTCTCTTCTAAGGCAAACCAAAAAATACATAAGATAAGGATAGGGAAAAGTATAAATATGGCTTTTTTTTTCTTTCCCTTACGAGAGGATTTTTCTTCCTCTTCTTCTAATGGGGTTTTTAAATATTCTTCCTTCTGATATTCTGATTTTTCTTCGGATGGGTAATAAACTACTGTCTTTTCAGCCGGTTTTTTCTTCTTTTCTTCGAGCCTAATAGAGCTTTTTCGCTTTTTTTTCCTCCGCTTTTTATGAAGATCTTTGAGTTCGCTCGTATCCGCTACCACCGTCTCGGATGACATACTTTGATTTTCAGAAAAATAAGACTCTTTAGAAGAAGAAGACGAGGAAGGGGAGGTGGTGTAAGGAATATGCTCTTCCACCAGATCATCTGATTTAGATAAAATATTCAATAAGGGTTCATAAAACTGAGGCTCAATAGAGATAGGTTTCCAACGACCACCAGGATAGACAGCAATGGTTTCCTCACCATATACTGTTTTATCCTGGATAAGACGGATGATTTCATCTGTAGATAAGGGACCCTGGATACGCCCGTTTTTATACTTCAATAACCAAAGCTTTTCTTGACTCATAACATATATTCTATCACAGCAGGAGAGGTTCTTAGGATAGATTTTTGAGATTCTTCAGGGCTTTATACCGCTTAGGTTATATCTTTTTATTCTTTAAGCCTCGTAATATTCGCCCCTAAACAGGCCAATTTTTTTTCCAGGAACTCATAACCTCGGTCTAAATGATAAACTCTATGCACGAGAGTTTCCCCTTGGGCCACCAGGCCAGCTAGGATGAGGCAGGCACTGGCTCGTAGATCTGTTGCTGTTACAGGAGCCCCTCGGAGCTGAGTTCCTCCTTTTACCAAAGCTGTGTGGCCGTCCAGTTGAACATCCGCCCCTAAACGGGCTAATTCCTGAGTGTGCATAAAACGATTTTCAAAAATAGTTTCTCTAAGAGAAGCAACACCACCTATTTTAGCCTGGGTCATTAGGGCCATAAACTGCGCTTGAAGGTCGGTAGGGAACCCAGGATAAGGAGCTGTCATAATATTGACAGTGGAAAAGTCAGCCGGGGAAGATAGCTTAATAGTGGATCCTTTGGTGTTTATGAAAAACCCCGCCGCTTCTAATTTTAAAAGTAAGGCTTCCAGATGACTAGGTGAACAGGAAGTAACAGATACTTTTCCTTTTGTAATAGCCCCTGCTAAAAGCAGGGTTCCTGCTTCAATACGATCTGGAATAACCCTATGTTCTCCTGGAGACAAAGGTCCTTTTGGAATAATTTGAATGAGATCGGTTCCCGCTCCCTTAATTTGCGCTCCCATTTTATTTAAGTAATTGGCGAGATCAATAATTTCCGGTTCTCTTGCTGCATTTTCAATAAAAGTTGCTCCTTCTGCTAAGCAAGCCGCCATCATAATATTTTCTGTTCCTCCGACCGTTGGGTAATCCAATAAAATCCGTTTGCCCTTTAATGTTTTCTTCACTCTTGCCACGATCAATCCCTTATCTACCTGCATCTCCGCTCCCATCTGCCTTAGACCCTGCAAATGTAAGTGAACAGATCGAGTGCCAATGGCGCAGCCTCCGGGCAGACTCACCTCGGCATGACCATATCTGGCCAATAAAGGACCTAAAGCCAGTATCCCTGCCCTCATTTGCCGCACTAACTGATAAGGAGCTTTTAAAGACTTTAGTTTATGGGTTTTCACTTTTAAGGTGTCTCCCCTTCTTTGCAGTTCACAGCCTAAGTGTTTGAGCAACAAACAAGAAGTTTCTACATCTTTTAAACCAGGAACATTATGAAAAACATGCTCTCCATCAGCTAATAGACTAGAAAAAAGAAGAGGTAAGATAGCGTTCTTTGAACCGCTGACTTTTACTGTGCCCTTTAAGGACCGCCCACCTATAATGCTGATTTTATCCATGACACTTTTGAAACTGAAGGACCCGCACTATATGGGATCCATCTCGAAACTCCGCTGTTTTTTTAAGAGAGCTATTCAGTTCTACGCCAGATAGATTCTGCGCTTTTCCTATCTCAAAAAAATAGGCCCCCTTCTGTTTAAGAAACTGAACTGCTTTATTTGACCATGTACGAATATGATATAAACCATTTTCATCGGAAAATAAAGCTTCTGGGGGTTCAAAAGACACCACCTCTTTTTCCACTCGGCTGTCATTAAAGGCAATATAAGGGGGATTGCTTACAATGATATCCACTCCTTTTTTACTAAGAAAAGGCTCTATATCCTTTTTTTGTAAAGTGAATATATCTCGATTTAAAAACATCACACGATCATCTACTTTTAGTTTGTGCGCATTTATTTCACTTACCTTTATGGCTCTTTTATTAATATCTATGGCTATTAAAAAAGCTCTTGGGAAATAAGCTAGCAAACTTAAACCTATACAGCCACTGCCACATCCAAAATCTATAATTTTTAAGGTCTCTTGACTATCCCATTGGGATACCACGGCGGAAACCAGAGTTTCTGTTTCTGGGCGGGGAATGAACACCCCGGGCTGTAATGTAAATTCATATCCGTAAAACTCTGTCTGTCCTAAAATATAAGCCAGTGGCTTGCCTGTCTTTCGTAAATCATATAAAGCTTGAAACTGTTGGATCTGTTTTTTCTTTAACTCCTGATCCCAATGGGTATAAAGATACAGCCTGTCGCAACAGAGTATTTTACTTAAAAGCAACTCTATTTCCCATCTTTCAGATAGGCCCGATAATATATCGAAAGAAAGGGAGTCAATGAGGTGCCCGATTGTCATTATTCCATTTCCTCTTTTGTTAAAGATCGTTTCGATTTTTTACTTTTAAACTGTTAATCAGAGGGTCTAAGTCCCCGGCTAACATCTGATCCAGGTGATATAAGGTGACACCGGCTCTATGATCTGTAATACGAGACTGTGGAAAATTATAGGTTCGCACTTTTTCAGAACGATCCCCAGTCCCTATTTGCGATAACCGTGTCTGAGATTCTTTTTCTTTTTTTTTTTGCCTTTCTAAATCATACAGACGGGCATATAGTACCCGCAGAGCTTTTTCTTTATTGGCATGTTGAGATTTTTCATCTTGACATTGCACAGTGATTTTTGTCGGAAGATGCACCACTCTAATAGCACTGTCTGTTGTGTTGACATGCTGTCCTCCTGCGCCACTGGATCGAAAAGTGTCTATCCGTATATCCGCTTGATTTATTTTTATTTCTTGCATTTCTACCGAAGGTAACACGACCACGGTGACCGTGGAAGTATGTATTCTCCCTTGTGTTTCCGTTTTAGGCACCCTTTGTACACGATGCACTCCACTTTCGTATTTTAAATTTTCATATACATAAGAACCAGAAATAGAAAAAATCATTTCCTTAAAACCGCCACTATTTCCCGGAGAAGAGGAGAGAACTTCCCCTTTCCATTTTTTTTTATCCGCATAATGTGAATACATAACAAATAAATCCTTACAAAATAAACCCGCTTCGTTACCGCCAGCGGCGGGTCGGATCTCCATAATCACATTTTTGTCATCTAAAGGGTCTTTGGGAATAAGAAATTGACTTAGCTGCAGGAAGAAACGATCTTGCTTTATCTTTAAAAGCTCCAGCTCTTCTTTCGCCAAAAGGATTAGCTCTTGATCTTCTTTTTCTTCCAGTAACAGAGTTTTATAACTTTGAATGGCATTCGTAACATCTTGATACTGCTGATAGACCTCCATTATTTTTCCTAGAGAAGAGTATTCTTTAAGGAGATGTGTTTTTTCATCTGATGAACTGGTTGAAGTGGCTATATTCTGCAATCGTTTCTCTAACTTTTGATATTGAGATTGTATGTCATTTAGTTTTTTAAAGATTTTCAATGAGAGTACCTTCTTTTACAAGGAGTTTAGCCACTCATATTATCCAGAAAATCCTGATTGGTTTTAGCTTTCTGTAATTTGTCCAGTAGAAACTCCATACTGTCCACGACATTCATAGGGGCTAAAACCTTTCTTAAAATTAAAAGGCGGTTGAGTTCATTGGCTTGAATCAACAAGTCTTCTTTTCGTGTTCCCGATTTATTAATATCCATACAAGGAAAAATACGTCTTTCCATAAGTTTTCTGTCTAAATGAATTTCTGAGTTACCGGTTCCTTTAAATTCCTCAAAAATAACTTCATCCATTCGAGAACCGGTATCAATTAAAGCCGTGGCAATAATAGTTAAGCTCCCTCCTTCCTCTATATTTCTGGCCGCTCCAAAAAATCTTTTAGGCTTATGAAGGGCACTGGAGTCCACACCGCCGGATAGGATTTTTCCAGAAGGAGGTATGACTGTATTATAGGCGCGAGCCAATCGGGTAATGGAGTCCAGTAAAATAACAACATCTTTTTTATGCTCCACGAGCCTTTTTGCTTTTTCAATCACCATTTCTGCCACCTGTACATGACGGGTGGGGGGTTCATCAAAAGTAGAGGAGATCACCTCTCCTTTGACATTTCTCGACATATCCGTCACTTCTTCTGGCCGTTCATCAATGAGGAGCACAATTAAAAATACCTCCTCGTGATTTTTAGATATGGCATTTGCAATATTTTGAAGTAAAACTGTCTTTCCTGTGCGAGGAGGGGCTACGATTAAAGCTCTTTGCCCCTTGCCTAAGGGAGCCATGAGGTCCACAACCCGAGTGGTGTACTCCGATGGCCTCCATTCTAAACTTAGTCTTTCTTCAGGGTAAAGTGGCGTTAAATTATCAAATAAAATTTTTTCTTTTAAACGATCTGTTGACTCAAAGTTGACATTATCCCCTTTAAGTAGGGCAAAATATTTTTCTCCGGCTTTGGGGGGACGAATAGTGCCGGTGATACTGTCTCCTGTTCTGAGGCCAAATCGGCGAATTTGGGAATGGCTCACATAAATATCATCAATCCCGGGCAAATAGTTATAATCCGGTGAGCGTAAAAAACCATAGCCATCGGGAAGTATTTCTAAGACCCCTCCTCCATAAATATCTTCCAATTGTGCAGCTCGCTTCAGTATTTCAAAAACCATGTCCTGCCTTTTCATCCCGGCGGGGCTTTCAATTTTAAGCTTATGGGCTAAGACCATGACTTCTCTAATATCTTTTGATCTAAGGTTTTTAAAATCTAACTCTTTTCTTTCCTTTTCCGTTAAATTAATATCAGAAAGATCTACTTCTTGATGAAAAGAAGAAGAGTCTTCCCGAAAGGATCGAGGGTAGGAACGAACATGGTCTTTGTTCACATTTCTTTCCGTATTTCCATTATTGTTATAGGGATTATTATTGCGAAAGCGGGGAGAACGTGTAGAAGGTCGGCGGTTGTTTTTCCTTTCTCCAGAGGAAAAACTCTCTCCCGCTTTTTTTGCAGAGTAAGATTTATTATTTTTATCTACTTCAGAATGACTCATATTTTAACTGTATTTGCTATATTGATTAAACAGACAAAGATAGAACTTTTTATCTTTCTTAATTAAACTAAGTATAAACCTCTTTATTTTAAGTGGGTATTTTATAATGATTATTTTTTTTAAGACATTAAAGGTAAATATTTAATATAGTATATCCTTGTTTTTATTTATTTGTCAATCTGAAATGTCCTTTTTCTTTAAAGTGAGGAAGGTTTCAACTATTTTAAAGTATTTTTAGTAACTTATACTCATCTGGAAGTTTTTGATCTTCTCTTTTTTTCTCCAAAGAAAAGTAAGAGATAGAGAAACCTCCTTTATTCGTCTAGTTCAAAGCTGGTGGCTGTATAATCAAAACTCTTCTTTTTCATGCGCTTTTTAACAATAAAAATAGAAGTTAAGACAGCCAGTAGCACTAAAGCTATTCCTATAAGGGTATCCGTACCCAGTCTCTCCAACAGATTCTTTGAAGAAAGATGAGTATCTGATGGAGGAGGGCTTATCTCCTCCTCTGAAGGGGGGAGCGGTTCAGGGGGCTCTTCTTCCTCCACTACGGGAGGGGGAGGGGACAGAGCTGGTTCGGGTGTATTTTCTTCTAAAGCTGTTTCTTCTTCTAAAGCTGGAGGAGGAGAGAGTTCTTCTCCATCCGAAACCGGCGGAGGGGATACGATTCCTGTCCAATATTTAAGGACAAAAGCATCATTAACCAGGCCTTTTGAGTGCAATTCTGGATTGGTAGCCCAGACTTCTTTCCAGCTATCGGCATGTCCTAATAACTGCGAAGCCACCTGGCGGATATTCTGACCGGCCTGAATCTGATGATATTGAGGGGACATTCCATTGTCTTCAAAATAAAATAACAACTGTCCAGAGTCCTGGGGACGAAGGGGAGATTGGTAGTAAATTTTATCTCCTACTTTGACATTTCTCGATTTTAAATGCGGATTGATAGCATATAACTGTTGGACCTGGTCTGAACCAAAAATTTTATTGCTGATACTTCGTATGTCTTCCCCTGGGCGAGCAATATAAACGGCATTTACTAAAAATCCCCCGGATTGATAGGGCTTAGTTTTAATTTTTTTATAGGAGATCCATTTCTTTTTCTTCACAGAAGGAGCTGGTTTTCCTCTCGATCCAGAAGAAGGAGTGGCGACTTCCTGGGAAAAAAAGGAACTGTCTGCTGTACTGTATTCTTCTTCATTTGTGCTTAAATCGTCCGAATCCACCTCTTCCACTTCAATAGAGCCTTCTTCTTCGGCTATTAATTCCTCATCCTCCTCATCAATATAATAGATATTTTCTTCTTCATCTGGGGGAGGGGCCATTCCTTCCTCTTCCGCTAAAGAGGATTCCTCTGGTTCCTCCTCAGCAGCCTCCTCCTCTTCTATAAAATCCTCATCCTCCTCATAATAATCCTCTTCCTCTGCGTTTTCCTCTAGGTCACTAGAATCAAAAATAGTGCAAGAGGGGATTAAAGTAAGAGAAAAGAGAATAGAAAAAAAGAAAACTAGTTGATGTATCATAAGTTGTAAAATGTTTTTAATCGGTTAAATTTAAAAACCGAGATTTTCTTGTTTTATTATCTAAAATTGAATCAAGAATAAAGTACAAAGTCTAATCTGAAAGTCCTAATTTGGACCATAGACTAAACTCACTGCGTTTGACACAACAAGCCGTATCTTAGTCCTGTTACTGAAACAGTGCATTCCTTCCACTGAAACTGATTCATAACTTGTTTTAATATACTTAGACCCGCTGGCATGACATCGGCCCGATAAAAAGGCATACCTTTTAAATTTTTCCTTTTTTCAAAAGGAATTTGAAACAAATATTCCCACCAGTGCTGCACCTGGTGGACACTTAATGTTTTCCCATGGATACTGATAGTGTTTGAAAATTCAGGGCTTAAAAATCCATCTTCTAAGGGGAACAAACGTGAAGGAGGGGGAGAAGTTATACCCGAAGGGCATAGGTTATCTGTTTTGTTCTCTAAAGAAGCTAAAGTCGTGGGGGTTCCTGCCACAGCTACTAACACGGATTTTTTTGAACAAGAAAAGGGTATGGTTTTAAGTTCGGTCTGGATTTTTTCTGTCAGTCGCCGTATTTCTTCTTTTGTGGGAGGGTCATTATGGATAAATTCTTCCGTTAAATTAACAGAACCTATAGGGAGGCTAAAACATTGATGATCTGTGCTGATCTCGGTAGAGGCTCCTCCAATATCTAATACGACGGCGGATATAGGATCTATAGAAAGCCTAAACAAAGCTCCCTTTCGGCTGATGAGAGCTTCTTCCTCTGCGGAAATAATATCAATAGAAAAACCGTACTCCTCTCCCAGGGACAGGAGCTTATGGGCATTTTGTGCCTGACGAGCCGCTGCGGTGGCCACACATTTTATTTTTTTTACGGGATATTGGTGAATAAGCTCACGGGCCTTTTTAAAAAAATTTTTTTGCCTTTGCAGAGCTTCCTCAGATATTTTGATACCCTCTGCGAGGAGACCCTCTGCGAGGGGAGGATTTCCACTTTCGCGGCATACCCTTCCCGTTTTTCTATCTCGGTTTGATCTATCTATAGAAAATTTGCTCTGAGCTAAGCGGGTAAAAAAAAGCTGATCTTCCAGTATCTCAACTTGAGATGGTGTTTCTTTTGAAAGGCGTGCGATCAATAATAAAGAAGTATTCGAACCGATATCTATTGTAGCCACTATCAATTTTTTAATTGCTCCTTTAGGATTTTATTGAGCTGTTCCGGGTCAGCTTGTCCCCGGCAGGACTTCATAATTTCTCCCACAAAGAAGCCAAAAATTTTTTCCCGACCGTTTTTGTAATCTTCCACTTGTTTTGGAAACTTCTCCATAACTTCTGTCACCATATTAGTTAAAACCGAGGTATCACTGATTCTTTTAAGTCCCCATTTTTTTACTATCTGTTGAGGAGGCTCTTTTGTCTTCCACATTTCTGTGAACACTTTTTTAGCCATCTTTCCTGAAAGCTCCTTTTTTTCAATCATTTTCAACATTTCTCCTAGGTTCTCAGGAGTAATAGGACAATCCTGGATCCGCTTTTTTTCTTCATTAAGGCCCGCTAACACTTCGTTAATAAGCCAATTAGCGGATAGTTTAGCCGAAGCTTTGGTATGTGCTATTTTTTCAAAATAGTCGGCCCGGGCTCTTTCTTCTGTAATTAAAAGAGACTCTTTTGAAGAGAGTTTATATTGTTTTTGAAAACGATCCGCTTTTTGTAAAAAGGATTCTGGTACTTTTTGTTCCTGCTTTGCCACCCACTCATCAGATAAACAAAGAGGTAAAAGATCGGGATCAGGAAAATAGCGATAATCACTGGCTTCTTCCTTAGAGCGCAAAGAAAAGGTTTTGTTTTTGGTGGAGTCGTATAAACGGGTTTCCTGTAGGACTTTATGGCCTTCATTGAGCACTAAAATCTGCCGATGGATTTCATATTCGATAGCTTTTTCAATAAACTTAAAGGAATTTAAGTTTTTTAATTCTGTCCGGGTGCCATATTGCTGGTCCGAAGCTCTTTGTACACTGACATTACAATCACAGCGTAAAGACCCTTCCTCTAAATTGCCGTCACAAACCTCCAGGTATTTTAAAATTTTTCTGATAGAACGAACCATTTCTGCCGCTTCAGTAGGAGAGTGAATATCCGGCATGGACACAATTTCCACTAAAGGCACTCCGGCTCGATTAAAATTCACTAAGGAGCAGTTTCCCTTGTGATGAAATCGCCCGGCGTCCTCTTCTATATGCACCCTTTGAATACGTACTTTTTTCCGCCCCTCCTCTTGTTCAAACTCGATATAACCATTTTCACAGAGGGGTTGCTCATATTGAGATATTTGATACCCCTTAGGAAGATCAGGATAAAAATAATTTTTTCTGGCGAACACAGCCCGCCGGTTAATATGACAATTTAAAGCTAATCCCACTTGGGCAGAATACTCCAATGCTTTCTGATTAAGAACGGGCAAAGTGCCAGGTAGCCCCAGACTCACCGGGTGAATATGCTCATTTTCCATTTCTATAAAATGGGATGGATCAGAGGAAAATAACTTACTCTTTGTCAAAAGCTGCGCATGTATTTCCAAGCCAATGACCGCTTTCCACCCGTCCGGCAGGGTATAGCGGCGAGAAAGACCATTTTCTTTATTATTTTGTTTCATATTATCATCCTTACCACGCGGGTTTGATTTTGCTGTCGCTTTTTAGTTCTTTGCTCCGAAGCAGTGGGGGCCTTTAAGTCCCATGATTTTCAAACTTAATCGGTATTATATAACTGGTCTCTTACCTACGGCTTTTATCTCCTCTTGAATTAATAAAGCTATATCAAAAAGAGTTTGTTCATCAAAATGATTGCCGATAAGTTGCACTCCTATAGGTAAAGATTTTTTGGAGGAAAAGCCCGCGGGGACGGATAAAGAGGGAAGCCCTGCTAAGTTAGCGGACACAGTAAAATTATCCACTAAGTAGGAGGCCAGAGAACCTACAGGCTTTTCCCCCAGTTTAAATGCGGGGGATAAAGAGACAGGCGATAGAAGTAAAGAAAACTCAGAAAAAGTTTTTATAAAACTCTCTCTCATCTTCCGGCGAATCTGAGAAGCTTTATTATAATACTCATCGTAATAGCCGCTGGAAAGACAATAAGTGCCCATGATAATTCTTCGCTTTACTTCTTTACCAAATCCAAAGCCTCGATTTTGACTGTAAAATTCTTCTAAACTGCCGGGGGTTTTGTTTTTAAAATCAAATCGAGAACCATAACGAATACCATCGTAACGGGCTAAATTACTAGAAGCTTCACTCGTGGAAATCAGATAATACACCGGCACAGCCATATCCATCAAGGGTAAGGAGACCTCTTCCACAGTGGCTCCATGAGATTGTAAGAGGCTTGCTACCTGTTCCAGAATCTGCATGACTTCGGGTGAGCAAAATGACTCTGCATCGGTTTTATTTAAAAAACCTACTTTTAGTTTTTTAATATTGGCAGAGCCTCGATTTGAAAACCATTTTGGCACATCTGTCTGAGCCGAAGTGCTGTCTTTACTATCTTTTCCCGCCAGGATCTCTAAAATAAGAGCGCTGTCCTCCACATACATGGTCATGGGGCCAGCTTGATCTAAACTGGAAGCATAGGCAATCATCCCATAACGGCTCACCCGTCCGTAGGTGGGTTTTACTCCGATTAAATTGCAAAAGGAGGCCGGTTGACGAATAGAGCCTCCGGTGTCTGTACCGATAGATGCAGCACATAAGCCGGCTGATACCGCAGCAGCAGAACCTCCACTGGAACCTCCCGGGACATACTCTTTGTTCCAGGGGTTTAAGACAACTCCAAAAGCGGAGTTTTCATTACTGGTTCCCATAGCAAATTCATCTTGATTACATTTACCCAATATAATAGCTCCTGCTTCTTCTAAACGCTTTGTGACTTCCGCTGAATAAGGGGCTATAAAGTTCTCAAGCATCTTGGAACCGGCGGTGGTTTTCATGTTTTTTACGCAAAAAACATCTTTTAGTAAAATAGGTATCCCCATTAAAGGCCGATCTTTGTAAGAGGGAAAATGCTTATCTATGTCCCGCGCTTTTTGAAGGGCAAAAGGACTTATGGTCAAAACCGCGTTGAGCGCAGGATTGAGTCTTTCAATGCGATCTAAATAAAAGCGACATAGCTCCTCAGCAGAGAGTTTTTTGCTCTGAAGGAGGGACCTTAAGTCCATTATTTTACAGTTCAATAAATCCACTTTAGATCCATTCGGTTTCTATAGGAATAAGCTATCACCATAGATTTTACCAAAGTGCGCCAAATAAAACCCTTTGACTTCCCGTTTAATTGCGTATCTTCAGAAAAACAGCTTTGCCTCTCTCGGGACGGTCCTTGTCTTTCTTAGGTAGAAAGCTAAGGACCTTGGACCCTCCACCGGCAAACTGTTTTCCTGAAGATACATTTACTAATAAGTCCCTCTCCTCTTAAGCAACGAGCTTCTGGCTTCCGCGGGATTGTACGTGTTCACTAATTCGCTGACAAAATCACTTCTTCAAGTAGAGAATAGGGCTTAAAAGTCTCAGACATGCGGTTTGCCACAGAGCAACCTTTAGTTGCTCCTGTGTCAAATCCGAACTCGCTTTTAATCCCTATTCTCTACTGAAGAGCCTATCTCTATCCTGCTTTGTTACCTTCCCGTCTCCCTAATCCATCACGGGGGGTACCTTATATTCGTTCCCCAGTCTCTCGGGGGCTAAAGATAAAAAAACTTCTTTATTTTCCCCCTTCTGAACAAGGTCTTTCCTGAGAGGTTCCAGTGACACAAGACCCTCTAAAGGATAAACTAAAGGAGTTATTCCTTTAGTGTCAATGCTGGCTATTTGATTAAAGTGCTTGAATACCGATTGCAGCTGTTCTGTAAATTCCTGCGCTTCTTCCTCAGACAATTTCAACCGAGCCAATCTCGTTGTTTTAATTAAATCTTGTTTATTCATTAGAGCCTTTTTTTATAAAAAAATTTTGTAAAAACATATTTTAATTTAAACCCAAAGCGGGGGAACGGAGATCAAATAAGATCAGTATAAATAGATGAATTTTATGGTATTGCCAAAGAAGTTTGTCTGTCAAGGTATTGTGTGTTTTTATCTACATATACGGATCAAATCAGATGGGTAGCAAGCAATGAAAAAAAAGTTACAGAGTAAGAATATATCGCTCGGGTTTGAAAACTCCGGATTAAAAAAAACCTCTGCCCGGAGGAAAAAGCCAAAAAGGGACAGAAAAATCAAACCCAATGGAGAGAAAAACAATATAAAAATGAAATTAAAAAATTTAAGGGCAGCTATTCGTAGGTATGACCATTATTATTATAACCTGGATCAACCGGAAGTGAGTGATTACGAATATGATAAACTTTTTTCTGAACTGGTGCAGTTAGAAAAAAAATACCCTGCGCTTATAACACTGGACTCTCCCACTCAAAGAGTACCCGGGAAAGTCCTCCCTCATTTTGAAAAAAAAAGCCATAAAACAGCTATGCTTTCTTTGCAAAATACCTATAACGAAGAGGAAATCATTTCTTTTTATGAAAAAATATTAAAAACACTTGAACGAAGCTCCACAGATTTTCTCTTAGAACCTAAATTAGATGGAATGGCTATTAGTTTGTTTTATGAACAGGGGTATCTGACACAAGCTTTAACTCGCGGGGATGGAAATGAGGGAGAAAATGTACTGGAAAATATAAAAACCATCCGATCTATACCTTTGCGTGTTTCTCTCTCCCTTGAAGTTTTAGAGATAAGGGGAGAGGTTATTTTATTAAAAAAAGATTTTAAAAGGATAAATGAACGGCAAGCTGAAGCTGGGTTAAACAGCTTTGCCAATCCCAGAAATATGGCCGCGGGAAGTCTTCGTCAATTAGATCCGGCGATCACGGCTAAGCGACCTTTAAAATTTTTTGCTCATTCTCCTGGTTTTTTTAAGGGCGGGGATTTCCAAAACCAAAAGATGTTTTTAAACACGATAAAGAAGATAGGGCTGCCTGTTCTTCCTGTCATGGATTTAAAGTCCTTTAAATCTAAAAATAAGCTTAAAGTTTTTGCTGCCAGTATTGTCTGTAAAAATAAAGACCACATTTTGGAGTACTTCCATACTATGGAAAAAATAAGGCCCCTTCTTCCCTATGAAATAGATGGCATTGTGATTAAGGTCAATTCTTTTTCCGAGCAGGAAAAGCTAGGCAGTATAAGTCGCTCTCCCCGTTGGGCCAGAGCCGCTAAGTTTGAACCGGAGAGAGGAGAAAGCTCTATAAAAAATATTTCTATTCAAGTGGGGCGTACAGGGGTTTTGACCCCTGTGGCCCATTTAGACCCTGTCTCTGTGGGAGGGGTGAGCATCACGCATGCCACTTTACATAACCAATTGGAGATTTCTAAAAAAGATATTCGAGTGGGGGATACAGTTATAGTGGGAAGAGCCGGGGATGTTATACCTGAAATTATTAAAGTTAATTTTTCCAAAAGAAAAAAAACGAGTCTTCCTTTTAAAATGCCTAAAAAATGTCCTTCTTGTTTTTCAGATGTACGAATAATGAGAGATATTATTTTTTGTTCTAACCCCTTATGTTCGGCTGTGGTTTTACAATCTTTGATCCATTTTACTTCAAAAAAAGCCATGAACATAGAATCTTTAGGGCGTAAAACCATGAAGCGACTTTATGAAGCCGGATTGGTTAAAACATTTTCTGATATTTTTAAATTAACAAAGGAGCTCCTGTTAACCCTAGAAGGTATAGGGGAAAAATCCAGTCAGCGGATTTTATCTAATATTGAAAAGAGCAAAAACACGAAGCTATCTTCCTTTATTTTTGCTCTCGGTATTCGTCATATAGGGGAGCAGGCTGTCCGTAATATAAGTCGGTTTTTTATAGAAAAAGCTTCTATACAGATGGATCAATGCCCGTCCCGCAAAAATAAAAATCCTTCTCAGCTTTCCTTTACAGATGATAGGGTGGCTTTAGAAACCAAGGGGGTGCCTTCTAAGCATCTTAAAAAAAACCCCGCACTTTATCTTCTCTCTCAGGCTACAGAGGAGGAGCTGCAAGAAATAACGGATATTGGGGAAGTGGCGGCCCGGTCCATTAGAGAGAGTTTTTCAGACTCTGCTTTTAAAGAAGAAATATCTCTTTTGCTTAAGCTAGGTGTTCAAATCCAAACCCCGGATAAAACAGCTACGAAACTTATCTTTTCTGGAAAAAAAATAACTATTACGGGTCGTCTGCCTCAAAATCGAGGAGAAGTCGAAAAGCTCATTTATTCTCTGGGAGGCATAGTGCAAAGTTCTGTAAATAAAAAAACCGCCTTTTTACTTCAAGGAAGCCGAGAAGGGACCCCCTCTCAAAAGGAAAAACAAGCCCAAAAACTCCATATCCCCTTGCTGGACTGGGAGGCTTTTCAAGAAAAAATAAAGACAAAATCAGTATAAAGCGAATTAGTGAACACGTACAGGAATGACATTAATAAAACTTTTTCAGTACCGACTAAAAGGCTATTTTTTTGAATCTTTAAAAAAAATTTATAAAAACGAGAAAAGATCCGATTAGTTTGTTAAGATACAATAGATGATAAAGGAGTTAAAAATGAGAGTTTTTTGTCGTTATTTACTGGTCTATAGTCTTTTGTTCCTGCCTTTAGAGGTTTTTTCGAGTGTGGGGTCTGTGGATAATAAAGAAGCTCAAAAAATAGCTGCTTGTGACAATGCCAGTGAAGGAGCTGGCAAAGCTGTGGCGCGGGAGATCAATCCCTCAAATGTAATGGCTAATATTGGTCTTGGGGTAGCGGACGATGATGACCAAAAGCAAAAAATCAATAACCCGGGCGATCCTTCCGGGGTTTTGAAGTAAGAAATAAAAAAAGAAACAAAGAATTCGGGCCTTTTTAAATCAAGAAAATGGCTTTTTTTGTAAAAAATACGAAAAAATCCGGTTTCTCTCTGGACAGAAGGCGGGTTTTTGATAATAAATAAGAAAATCTATTTAAAAGCACAAAAAAAGGAGAAAAAACATGTCTTTAATTATTGTTAAAAAAACTAAGGATTTATTTAAAACTCGCGGTTTAAAAACTTCAGATGAAGCTATTAAAGCCTTAAATGTGGAATTTGAAAAAATTTGCCAAAAAGCAGCGGATAATGTGGTGGCAAATAAGCTTAAGACAGTAAAGGGAGCGCATGTCCCTAAAATCAGTTTGCAGATGAGTTCTTCTTCTTTAGACGAATAATGTGGAAGCGGGGAATGGGGATTCTATACCGGATCGGTATATGAGAAAAAAATCCATTTCAAAAAAAAAGCTTTCCTCTGACTTTGTAGTGGCTGTTAATCGTAAGGCTAGGTTTGATTACTCTATTTTAGAAACTTTTTCAGCAGGGCTAGTTTTAACGGGTTCGGAGGTGAAATCGCTTCGGAACGGGAACTGTCAGTTAAAAGACTCCTATGTGGTGTTTAGAAGGTCGGAGCCTTATATTCAAAAGGTTCATATTGGCCCCTATAGACCTGCTGCGGATCGGAACCATGAACCGGAGAGAAAAAGAAAACTCTTACTTAACAAGCCAGAAATAAAAAAGTTACTTGGTCAGCTACACCAAAAAGGTTTATCCTGTGTCCCTTTAAAAATTTATTTTAAAAACGGGCGAGCCAAAATGGAGCTGGCTTTAGTAAAAGGGAAGCAAAAAAGAGACAAAAGAGAGGCTGTTAAAAGAAAAGAAATGGATAAAGCCGCCCGAAGAGCTATGAAAAAAGAGAGGTGAGTTTTTATTTAGCTCTCCTGCAAAAAAGGAAGGTACTGTTCTTCCAAAAGCTCTCCAGCATCTTAAAAGAGGGATCCAACTATCTTTCCCGCTTTGATATTTTACGGGATTTTTTACTTTGCAGTTCAGAAGGCAAAGAAAAAACTTTTTTTATATCCATCGGGGAAAGAAAAAAATATTCTCCAGGCTTAAGAGATCTTAACTTTAATCTTCCTATACCAATTCTTCTTAATACTTTAATTTGAAAGCCGATTTTTTCAAACATACGATGGAGCTGACGGTTTCGGCCTTCTGTAAGCATTACTTTTACCCAACTATGTTGACTGGCCTGCTGTTTTAACTCTTTTATATATACAGCTTTTAATCTTCCCACTTCTGTATAGACTCCTTTTTTTAATTTCAAAAGCTGAGCCGTCGTAGGTCGTCCGTCTAATTTTAATAGATAGGTTTTAGGTATTTTCTTCTGTAACACTTTCCTGGAAAAATCTCCATCATTAGTAAGCAAAATCAAACCTTCCGAATGCCAATCCAACCTCCCTACGGGAAAGATTCTGTCTTTGGCTTTTTTAAAGTAATCGGCTATACAAGGGCGGCCTTTAGGGTCATTCATAGAAGTGATAATTTTTTTAGGTTTATTAAAGGCTATGTAATATTTTTGTTGAGGAGGATAAATCCTTTTCCCATCCAGTTTAACCTGATCCTCTTCGGGATGGATCTTCATTGCCGGGTCTAAACTTCTTTTATTATTAATTGTAACTTTCCCGCTTTTAATTATTTCATCTGCTTTTCTGCGAGAACACAGCCCGCAAGAAGATAAAAAATGATTTAATCGAAGAATTTTTCTTTTCATTGGAATATCCTTGTTCAGCTGGATCTACCCTTGTCTATGAGATGGGAAGGTAACAATTTGTCTTTCCTTTTTAACAGGACTAGATTCCCGTTTTCACGGGAATGACAGTGCTTCCATGAGCTTGTATGCCTTCAGGAAAACAGTTTGCCGGTGGAGGGTCCAAGGTCCTATTAAAAAAGGCAGGCAATAATTCAATAGTTTATGGTGATGGATTTGCTACCGGACTGTTATTTTTTTGTTTTCTAAAGTGAAAATCTATATTAGCTGTAAGCAAAAATAGCAACCTATCCTGTGGATAAAGGTCTTTAAGGGCTTTTGTAGCCTGAGATAATAATTGTTCTGTCTCCAGCACATTATGAGGAGGAGGAGTCGTCAGGATTTGGCGATAATGATTATGTAGCGACTGAATCAGCTGCTTATAATGAGGATCTGATTTGGATTGAATAAATCGGCTTTCTATCTGCTTTAGTAGGCAAAACAAACTCTCTATTTCTTTTATATTTTTTTTAAAATGAGCCTGTTGTTGAAAACAAAAGCCTTGGCATTGATAACCCGTAGCCACAGGCCATTTTATACTAAAATGAATAAAATTAAGATTTCCGTCTTCCAGGACCTGCCGATAGACCGGTCTTAATTCGTATTGATCTGAGTAGTATAACTCGGAAAGAGGAGAAAGAGGTTCCAGTGTTCCCTGGTTCATAGTAGCTAAAGGACCAAAGCTAAAAACATCTAAGTTTTTATTGCTTCTTAATATCAAACCCAGGACTCTTTCTTTATCTAAGGGAAGCACCTGGACTTGATCTCCTTTTGAAATATTGCTTTGCAAAAAATAATTTACTAGGTGTATCAGATCTGACGGGTTTTGTATGGTGATCAATTGCCATTGCTCGTTAGGAACTAAATCTTCTAAATGTAATTGAGAGGAATAGTAAAATTTTTCAAAGGCGGTCAATTCCGCTTTTAAAACTCGCTGTAAAGAGGGCAGGCGGCTTTGCCAATAAGGAAATAAGAGCACCTTTCTATAGAACTCCGTGAACAAGTCTAAACTTAACTGTGCTTCCTCCTCGCAGAAACAATGTAAATAATTATAGATAATCCCGTGTTCTCTTTTTTTTTCCGGAACTTTTTTTGAAAGATATTGTTTAAAATCAGTGACAGAGGCCATGATTTAAGGATAAATTATAAACAGGGCTTTCGTCGAGTGTTTTTTTATCATTGAAAAAAATAAATATGCTGCTTTACTTCAGAGCTTGCTTTTATAAAAAAAATATAAAATTTAATAGTTACGATTCTCACTAAAAATAAATATGGCTAGAAAAATAATAGATAAACTATTCCCCTCCCAAAAAAACTCTTCTCCAAAAGAGGACAGCCATGTCATGTATGTCTCTTTCAAAGACTGGAAAGATTTGGTGTCTCGTCTGGATCGCACTCAAGTGCAAGTAGAAGCTTGTAACGAAAAGATGGATCTGATTTATTCCAAGGTAATGAAGTGGCTCGGTCGAACACGGGAAAAACTGTCCTCCTTATCAGAAACGCAAAAAGAGCTGGATTCCACGACAAAACAGACATTTAAAAAGTGGGAAGAAAAAATATTAAGTTGGGTTCAACCAGAAATGAGAAAAGAAGATCAAAGAAGAGTTATGGACCTAATGCGTCGCAACAGTCAGTTTGTCCAAAGCTATGGTAAAGAGATGGACTCTCTAAAAAAAGCTCTGTCTAAAAATGAGTATCAGCTGTATCAACTACTGGAACAGATGAGAACGGTGCGTATAGAGATGGACCTGGTAAATCGTCAACAAACTACTAGCCAAACCCGTCCAACCTCTTCTCATCTTAAAGAATCTGCCTATTCTGCTGAGCATCTCTAAGTTTCCTCCATAAGGGCCTTCTTTTTTTGTTTTTCTTCTGTGATGTAAATAATGGTGATAGCGGAAAAAACCCCGATGACAATACACATATCGCCCACATTAAAAGCGGGCCAGGCTCTGCCTTTGTAATGAAAGTCCAAAAAATCCACCACATATCCAAAGTGGATGCGATCTATGTAATTTCCCAAGGCCCCTCCAAAAATGGAGGAGAAAGCCAATAATTGATATTTTTGTTTAATATCCAGTTTATGTATAATAGAAAGAATCAGGACGAAAGCTAAAACCGGCAAAATAATGAACAATACCATACGGATAACATCATTGCTTTGGGAGAAAAGACCAAACACTCCGCCTGTATTTCTCACATAGGTGATATTGAAAAATCCGGGGATAATGACTTTTTTCTCACCTAAATTAAATTGGGTATGGATCATCAACTTAGTAGCTTGATCCAAGGCCACAATAGCAAAAGAAATCGTTAAAAATAGAAAATATTTTAAATATGTTTTCATAATAGGTTACTCTTACATTTAAGACATATTTTTTGATTATTCAACTCTTCACTGTAATTCCAACACCGGTCGCATTTTTCCCCCTTTGCTTTTTGCACTTCTATACGGATCTGGTTTGCTCCCCGCGAAGCCGGCTCCTGCAAAGCCTGCAGCTCCACTTGAGATACAATAAATAACTCCCTTAAGTCATCCAGAATACCCTCTTCATCCGTACTGCATTTCAAATCGGCCAAAACACTCTTTGGCATGTTTAATACAGCTCGTGTCTCCAGGCTGGAGCCAATTTCTTTTGCTTTTCGTAAAAATTCTATTTGAGAGTATAGCTCCTCCCGCCACTTCAACCAGGTATTAAAATATTCCCGTATTTTGGCTTGATGCCATTCTTTCGGTGCGGATGGAAAAGGAGTGAGCAGAATGCTTTCCTCTTTTTTTCCTGGGAGGTATCGGTAGGCTTCTTCACTGAGAAAGGTCATAATAGGACTCATCAAGGATAAAAGATTCTTCAAGAGAAGATAAATAGCACTTTGTGCTGATCTTCTTTCCAAGCCCTCTTTTTTAAAAGTATATAGGCGGTCTTTTAACAGATCCAGGTAAAGGGAGGACAGATCTTTAGTAAAAAAGACATTTAAGTCTTGATAAATTTTATGGAATAAAAAACCTTCGTAGTGAGTTTGGGTCCTGTCCACCAGATCTTTTAGCCGGCCTAAAATCCATTGATCTACTTTTTTCATACGGGAGAAGGGAACCATATCTTTTTCGGGATCAAAGTCGAAAAGGTTTCCCAGCATAAAGCGTAGGGTATTTCTAAATCTTCTATAAGATTCACTAATCCGGTCAAAAATTTCTCCGGTAAATTGAGAATCTTGAGAATAATCTTCACTGCATACCCACAGTCGTACAATTTCAGCCCCTCTGTTTTGAATAATCCTTTCTAAATTGACGACATTTCCCTTGCTTTTACTCATTTTATATCCTTCTGCATCGTTGACATAACCATGAGTGATAAGAGTTTTAAAAGGGCTTTTGTCATTAATACAAAGGGAGGAATTGAGACTGGTTTGAAACCAACCTCGGTGTTGATCGCTTCCTTCCAAATAGAGGTCAGCCGGAAAAGTGTGAGCACCATATTTCTTTTTAAAGATATCGTGACAAATACCACTATCAAACCACACATCCAGAATATCTGTGCCCTTTTCAAATTCTGTGCTTTGACACTTGGGGCAGACTCTATCATTCGATAAAAGGGTTTCCACAGAATGGAGAAACCAATATTCGATGCCTTTTTCTGACTTTTCCATTTGGTCTGCCACTTCCTCCATTATATCTGCGGACATAAGGGCATGTTGACACTGACGACAATAAAAAACAGGAATAGGCACCCCCCAGTTCCTCTGCCGGCTGAGACACCAATCAGGGCTGCTCTTTATCATAGCACTTAATCTTTGTTTGCCCCATTGAGGATAAAATTGAATGTTATGATTGATCTCGGATAGAGATTTTTTTCTTATGGAATATTCGGGCTTATCAAACTGGATAAACCACTGGTCGGTCGCTCTAAAAATCAAAGGAGTGGAGGAGCGGGGATTAAAGGGATAGTTATGCACAATTTCTTTTTCCGCTACAAGACAGGAGTTTTGTCTTAATTTTTCCATAATCAAAGGATTAGCCTTAAAGATAAAAAGGCCCTTCCACTCCGGCACTTCGGAAGTAAAACATCCTTTTTCGTCAACGGGTACAAAGACCGGCAGATTATATTTTTTTCCAACGATAAAGTCGTCCAGCCCATGTCCAGGGGCGGTGTGCACACAGCCTGTTCCCTCTTCCTTAGTGACATGATCTCCCAGGACAATCAGAGAATCCCGATCCATAAAGGGGTGCCTGGCTTTTTTATGCTCCCACTCTTTTCCTTTAAAGCTGAAGATTTTTTTTAGTTTTAACCCAGTATTTTTTTCAAAGTTTTCTTTTAGATCTTCTGCTAAAATAAAAAGCTCTGTTCCTGTGTCAAAAACCGCATAAGTAAAGGTGGCTTTTAAACAAATAGCCAGGTTGGCAGGAAGAGTCCAGGGGGTGGTGGTCCATATAACAAAAAAACAGGGTTTGTTAGGGGGTAAGTTCCCTTCTTTCAGGGGTTCCAAAAAAGGAAATTTAACATAAATAGAAGGGCTTTTGTGTTTATGGTACTCCACTTCGGAGGAGGCAATAGCGGTTTGAAGAGCGGGACACCAATACACCGGTTTTTTACCTCTATAGAGGAGGTTTTTCCTGGCGATTTGGGCTAAAGCACGTACTTCCTGGGCTTCGTACTCAGCAGACATGGTTAAAAGGGGGTGATCCCAATCAGCCAAAACACCTAATCTTTTAAACTGCTGTTTTTGTTTGTCCACCCAAAACCCGGCTTCTTTTCGGCAATGCTCCCTTATTTGTGCAGGAGAAAGAGGGGATGGAGAGGTTTTTTTTTCTTTTTTGATTTTTCTAAGAGCAGCTAATTCAATAGGCAAGCCGTGACAGTCCCACACAGGGATAAAAGGGCAATGCTTACCCGAAAGATTCATGTACTTTACTACAATGTCCTTTAAAATTTTATTTAAGGCGTGACCTATATGCAGGTTTCCGTTGGCGTAAGGAGGTCCATCCACAAAACTAAAAAATTTTCGATCTTTACCTTTATTGAGGAGTTTTTGATAAATATTTTTGCTTTGCCAAAACTCTATAAGATTTGGTTCCTTCTCCGGCAGCCGGGCCTTCATCGGGAAATCCGTTTTTGGAAGTTGTAAATTGTGTTTTGTATCCATTTCGCTCTTTTTTTACCTCACACTATACCAAACAGGTCAGGCATTTGCACACTCTAAATATCTATACTCTCACTCATTTGTATCCGGCCAGGATTCCACTGCTTTCAGTTCTTCTCTTAAACGAGGTAGTCTTTTTGTTATTCTGTCAGGGTAAGAACCTTTATTATAGGGTTTTTCATACTGTGCGAGATCACCTTCTAGTCTTTCTATTTCCTTTTTGATTCTCTCTATTTCTTCTCCTCTGTTCATGCCTAAGCCGTTTTGCTCCTCACATTGCTGTTTTTTTTCCATACAATCTTTTTCTGTAACCGAACTTTTATAAGCCAACTGAGAGCATTCATTAAATAGTTTGTTTTTTTCTTCACAAGACCCATAAAGTATAGCATTAAATTGCCCGGGAGTGAGAAGGGAGTCAATGTTACCATTTCTAAAAACATTATTCCATATCTTATGTTGATTGGACATAATACTATTTGTTATTGTAACACGACAACCATAAGCGGGTTTAAATGAATAGCCTTCTTTATTTTTGAATTTCTGATTCGTTTCATCTTTTTCATTAAAAACACTTTGAGTGTACCCTTCTACTTTTCCTGTTTTAGCATCAACATAATAACCTCGGCTTCTTTCTTCATATTCATCGCATAAGCCCAGGAGATGCAAAATCTCATGGGTTATAGTAGGACAGTCAATATCTGCTTCATATTTTCCAACGTTAGAGCGATGATCTATGGAACCAATAGCAATTTCTTTTGTATCAATATCCCTACAGCGAGGGTCTTGTTTTTGAGGAGATTTAATAACAATTTTTAGCTGTTCTCCATTAGGACCCAACATTTTTTGATTAGCCTTATCCATACATTTCTGCACCCATTTCATGTAATGAGCAGGAACCTGATCTTTTGGAACATTTCCATCATAATCCTCATCCGCAGAAAACTTCAAGTTTAAAGAAACAGAATAAGTCCCATCCGATTCCTTTTTCATATTGTAGGAGTCATCCCTTCCTGTACCAGAATAAACTCTTTTTTCCTGACCGGGCTTGAGCTTATGGCATTGAATTTGCTTCTGAATATTCGCAATCAAATCACTAAAAAGGTTGACAGATTCATTTTCTCCTCCGTCTTTACTCATACAATCCAGACAGGGAGCTGCCGCCTCGGTGGTTTTTAAAGTCTCCGGGCCGTAAGCTAGTTCCACTATATCGAAAACGCGATCCCGGACAATATTGAGATCTTTAAGCATGGATTTGCAAACAGGGTGGTTTTTGTTCTCTTCTTCCAAACATCTTTTAGGAAACTCTTCATACTCCAGCTCTTTTGTTAATGCATCTAAAATATTTTTTTGACATGTCCCATTTTGGCTTTTTATTTTGTCATAGAGTTGAGAGTAGTCAGCCGAAGAACTATATCGTAGGACATTAATTAAACCACTATTATTGCACTTCTCCAGACAATCGAAATCCAATGCATCCATACTCTGTTTTAAGGATCTAGGTGCACTCGCCTCACCTATCGGTTGGTGATCTAGTGGATATAAAATTTGATTTTCCAGGGCCTGATATATTTTATTCTGAGTTTTCTGTAATTCGGTATTGGCTTTTTCTTTACAAGTTTCAGGAAGCTGGGATTTCCCACACAAAAGACTTATTGTTTCTGAAACTTCAGAGACAATAAAATCTATTTCAGAAATATAGTCGTAAGGGGACTTTGTAACTCTTTCCAAAGCGGAAAGAACAGAGGACATATCCACTTCATTTCCCTTTAAGCTTGCTTCAATAGGAAAGGGGCGTGACAAACCTCGGAAATGAAAAAGCCAATTAGGGAATCTCTCTGTTTGCTCCGCAAAAACATAAAAGCTGGTTATTCCGCACAAAAAGGCAATACAAGAGATAAAATACACCCCCTTTGAACAAATCCTCTCTCCTGCGAAAACAAATTTTGAAAATAGACTAACCATATTTGAAAATCCAAATTTTAAAAACCCATTTACTTAAGTGGAACCAAAGGTAAAGGGGTGAGAAAGCTTGTTCCCGTAGAAACGAGGATCATACCCGAGGGGTATCATTTTTCTTTCTTTTCCTGGAACATAAGAGTCACTTACATCATAAATAGTTTCATATCTCAAATATACCAAATTGATGGTCAATACATTCCACTTTGTTTTTTCCTTTAGGGATACAATTTAACCGTTTTTTTAAGAATTTTTGTTGTTGATTTTTTTCTTCTATTTTTTTCGTTTTACCTCTCTTTTTTACTTTGTCTTTAGCTTCGCTTTCTGGCCCTGACTTTCTTTTTTTTACTGTACGCAAAATAAATTTTTTATTTTTCTTGTATAAAGCGCATTCTATGCAGGTCCATTCATGTTCCCACACTTTATAAATAATATGAGCCATCGCTTTAAAATAAGTTTGTTCGTATTTTATCTGTTCTTCATTAATACGCAAAACCGGAGCGTGAGGGTCTATATGTAGCTTAATTCTTGGATCTTTAATTAAAGATGATAAGGGCACTGTTTTCCTTAATTGTTTATAATACCTTTGTACCTGATCTTTAATTTTTTTTAGCTTAGTATCTAAGGGAGTTTCAAATCGCCCTAAACGGGCAACATGACCCTTTTGATAGCTGGAGGTATTTGTTACTAATTCTACAGACTTCTGTTTAAAAATAAGGGAGATTTGATCCGTGTTTCTGGAATGAGAAACCTCCCACTGTAGTACTAAAGGCTTGTTGTTAGAGGAGGAAATCGGTTTTTTTGTCTCTGCCTTTACGAAAAAAAAAATCAAAAAGAGACTTAAAGAAAAAAGGAACCTATATAAAAACTTCATATTTTTCTTATCGAAAAAGGCATGTAGGTTCTTTAACTAAATTCATCTTAGTTCTTCGTGGCGGTGGTTGGTACAATTTTAGCTCAGTACTTGCGATCCGCGAATCGTAACTACGGCTACCTGGACTACAGGAGCAGCAATGTCGGGTTTCGCCTGGTGAGGACCTTGTCAGCCTTTAGCACTTTTACCCTGTGGTTTTCCTTCGAGCCGTGTTGCGAAGCGCACTGGTTCGAAGGCGGTTTTATAACCTAACCGGTCAGAAATCTCCGCTTCTTGTTTCGCGAGGACAAGTTTGACACAGATTGTAAATGTTCACTAATTCGCTGACAAAATGGCTTCCCGTTAGCTATAGGGATGACATACAAAGCAGGATAGAGATAAAAGCTCTTCAGGAGAGAATAGGGGGCAAAAGCGAGTTCGGATTTGACACATGAGCAACCAAAGGTTGCTCTGTGGCAAAACGCATGTCTGAGCCTTTTGACTCCTATTCTCTACTGAAGAAGTGATTCTGTCAGCGAATTAGTGAACACGTACAGGAATGACAAATTAAGGACAAGCTTCGCGGGGATAAACAAAATCAGTTTTATTTTTGAGGATAGTGTTATGATGCAAGTTAAAGTTTTTACAATGCCCTTTAACTTCCCGTTAGGAATTTTTGATATGGTTCATGACTATTTGACTTTAATAGGAGTTATCTAGGAGATTCTTTTTCAAATACGAGCTGAACCTCTTCATCTTCTTCAGAGTTTTTATTTTGTATAGGGAGGTCTTTTTGAGAATCCTTTTTTTGTATTTGGAATGTCTGATGAACCACTCCCCCCGGCCAATCAAAATCTTCCGAGGAAAGGTAAGGAAGTATTTTTTTCATAAAATTCTCCCAAAGGGGTAAAGCCCCTTTAGTGCCACTTAAGTAATGAGGTGTATTATTATCAAAACCCAACCATACCACCGTCAAAGACTCAGGAGTAAATCCTGCAAACCAGGCATCCTTTTCGTCATTAGTGGTACCTGTTTTACCCGCCACGGGAGCAGCAAAACTTTTAAGCCACCGAGCTGTACCAGATTGGGTGACCTCTTTTAGCATCCCTACTAAAATCGCGGCTTTAGTTTTGTCTATAACTGGTTTTGTTTTGTTCTTATATTCATATAAGATAGTGCCTTTTAAACTGCTCACTTTTTTTATGATATGTTGTTTTTTATAGGTCCCCATATTCGCTATAGTTAGGAACATCTGCGCTACCATCCAGGGGCTTAGTTCTAAGGCCCCTAAAACCAAAGCCGGATGAGGGGGAATGGCAGGGGTGGAAGGCCCACCTAAAGCTTTTATAGTTTGTATAAGAGGTTTAAGACCCGTTTTAAGACCTAAGCTGGCGGCTCCGGCATTTAGGGAAAAAGTGAGTACCTGATACAAAGGAACTTTTCCTCTATAATCATTTTTATAGTTTCGAGGACTCCAGGTGCGGGAACCCTGGTAGTTGTGTATAAACTTCCTATCTTCTACAATAGATAAAGGATTTAAGTCCGGGTTCTCTATTAAAGCGGAAAGAACCACCGCTGGCTTCATTAAAGAGCCTATTTGTCTTTTAGCTTGAATAGCCCTGTTAAACTGACTGGTCTTAAAGTCACGCCCTCCCACAATCGCCCGCACCGCTCCCGTAGCCACATCCACATTGACCAAAGTCGCTTGCAGGGGAGGAGGTTTTATTTCTTTTACTGGCTTATTCTCTTGGAAGTGCACTCCTTTAACCCCTTTTGGGGCTTGTTTTTTATCCAACCACTTAAGCCCTTCTTTAAGAGACTGACTGGCTTTTTCCTGAAAATCAGGGTAAAGGGTGGTAAAAACTTTTAATCCCTTTTTCCAAGGTAAATTAAGCTCTTTTATTTTTTTATAGACCGTATCGGTAAAGTAAATAGGCGGGGCCGGTTTTTGAATATTAACCCTTATAGCCTGGGATTGGCTTATATTTAATTCTTCCTTACTGATAATTTGTTTAGCATATAACTTATTTAGAATATGATTTCTCCTCTGTAATAGAAATTTGTTGTCAGTAGAGGGTTTATAACGCCCGGGAGATTTGATTAAACCCGCTAAAATGGCGCATTCGTTTAAATCCAAATGGGGTAAAGGTTTGTCAAAATAGTACCGAGCGGCGGCACTAAAACCATGAATGCGAAACAGACCACTTTGTCCCATATAAACTATATTCAAATAGGCTGTTAGAATTTCATCTTTACTCAATTTTGTTTCTAAAAGAAGGGCCATAATTTGTTCTTGAAATTTTCTCCAAAAGCTTTTTTTCTGACTAAAAAAGATATTTTTTATTAGCTGCTGTGTAATCGTGCTTCCTCCCTCTAACAAGCGACCGGCTTTAAGATTTCTCCCTATAGCTCTGATAATGGATTTTAAACTAATCCCTTCATGAGTGATGAATTGATGGTCCTCTGCCGTTAACACGGATTGCAAGCAGTAAAAGGGAAACTCGTTTAAGGGTTTAAATTGTTTTAAAATCGGTTCTCCGTTTTCATACTGGGCAAAGACAAAAGGTTTAAGAGAAATAAGCTTCACCTCTTTATGGTTTTTGTGTAAAGAGACTATTTTATTGTTTTGAAAGCCGACACAGAAGGGCGCGCCTGTATTTTCATCTTGCCAGGATAGACTATGTTCTGTACTGGCCTGGTTTGATCCTTGTATTTTCCACTTCTTTTCCCCACAGGACGGATATTTGTGATATACAAAATATCCCGGACGCGGAGGATCTGTAGGGGAAAGTGGAATATAATATCTTTGTTGTAATTTTTTTTCCCATTCTCTTGGGGATAAAGCCATTCCTAGTAGGATTTTTTCCGGGGCGGTATAATATTCCACTAAAGGCCGATGCCAGCCTGTTTCTAAACTGTTGTTAATTTTTTGATTAAGATGTAAAAACAGCCATGAGACCGTAAAGCCTCCTATGAGAATCAACAGGAGAAAAAAAACAAGAAGGCTGTTTTTTTTGGTCATAACCGTTCTGTCGAAAAAGGCAGGATATAGGTGCGAATAGAGGTGTCTAAAGAGTCAATAGCTTCACAAAGGGGTTTTATATTTTTATGTTCCATATCCATAATCAAATAGCCAATATCTTCTTTTGTAGAAAGGTATTGACTTTGAATATTAATTTTCAAACGAGACATGAGGCCGTTAATGTTACCTAGAACTCCAGGAACATTTTTATGTATATTGACCAATCTTTGACCCTGCTTTGTAGGGTCTAAGAGAGGAGGATTTAAGATAGGAAAATTGACCGCTCCTTCGGATATTCCATGAAAAAGATATTTTAAGAGGGAGGTGCTAACCTGTTTAGCAATATTTTCTTGAGCTTCCTCTGTGCTGCCGGCAATGTGAGGGGTGAGAATAACCTGTTTCATTCCTTGTAGAGGGCAAATAAAGGTGCTGTCTTTTGCTTGTGGTTCCTCTGGAAAAACATCTAAAGCCGCTCCAGCTAAGTGGTCCTCCTGGAGAGTTCTTTTTAGATCTTCCAGATTTACTACTGTGCCGCGACTGGTATTAATAAGAAAGGAGCCTTTTTTCATCCATCTCAGTTGTTTTTCCTGAATCATATTTTTTGTTGTGGGAGTTTGAGGTACATGTAAAGTAACAAAATCAGAAAAACTCATTAGTTCTTTAAGATTTTTTACCGGATGGGCGTTTCCCATTTGTAATGTTTCAATGATATCAAAGTAGATCACCTTCATTCCCATAGATTCCGCTAATATACTGACCTGCGTGCCGATATGGCCATATCCTACGATGCCCAATGTTTTTCCCCGGACTTCTTTACTGCCCTGGGCTGTTTTATTCCATTTTCGTTGATGCAGTTTTTGATTAAAACTATAACTTTGCCGAGATAGGGCAATGATATGCGAGATCACCAATTCAGCTACACTCCTTGTATTTCCGTAGGGAGCGTTAAAGACAGGCACTCCCATCCGACGGGCGGTGTTTAAATCAATTTGATCTGTGCCAATGCAAAAAGCTCCAATCCATCTAAGAGATGGACAAAGAGCTTCCAGAATATCTTTTGTAATACGGGTACGGGATCGAATACCCAAAGCCAAGCAGCTTTTCTGTAACAAAAGCTCTTTCGTGTCGGGAGCGGATTTTACATGGTCCACCTGCAAGCCTTGTCCTCTTAACTGCTCTCCTGCTATTTTATGGATACCTTCTAATAATACGCATTTCATAAAAACCTTTTAAAGCGAAATGGCTTTAAGCTCAAGATAAACTTTTATTATATGCCGGATCGGTATATAATTTGTTGGTTTCATTCCTGTCTCGAGAGGCCGGGGCTCGAGTGCCGCCCGTATATGTATGTGAGAATAAAAAAAAAGGAGGGGGATATATAATATGCCGGAAATGAAAAATCAAGATATACCTCTATCAGATGAACCAAATATATGGGATAATATATTTGATTATGAAAAAATCTCCGGTCACTTATTTACTCGGGGTTTATGGGCTTTATTTTTGCGCCTGGTTTTTAAATTTTATATACGTTTAAGAGTGAAAGGAAATTTTAGGGGATTTTACAAAAAATATCCCAAGTTGATTATTATATCCAACCACGCCAGTCATTTAGATGGACCGGCTATTTTAACTTCTATTCCTTTTTCTCATTGGATGGATCTTTATATTTTAGCAGCCAAAGATTATTGGTTTAGCAGCCGATTTTTGCGCTTTTTTTCTAAATATTTTTTGGGAGCTATCCCTTTAGATCGAGTAACGCAAAACACAGACTCGGTAAAAAAATGTATCAATTTGTTAATGAGCTTGAAAAGGATATGGCTAGTGATGTTCCCTGAAGGCACCCGCTCGCAGGATGGCTCTCTGAGGCCCTTCAAGAGCGGAGTAAGTCTTTTTTCTACAAAAACGAAGACTCCGATTTTATTTCTTTATTTGCAAAAAAACCGGAGTTTATGGCCAAAAGGAAAAATGTTTCCTTTACCAGGAAAAATGTATTTGCATGTAGGACCGGTACAGGAACCAGCGGATACAGAAACTATTTTTAATAATTATAAAAAATGGACGACGGAAATAGAAACAAAGTTCTTACGGCTCAGAAGGCAGAGACAAAAACCGGTTTATACTAAAATTGACCCTAAGCAATGAGTATTTACCCATTTTCCATTTTGTTTAAAAATGCCCTGGTCGAACAAATTATTACAAAAGGTTAATACATGCTAAACATCTCTTATGGAAAAGCAGTAAAAAAATGGATCTCTCCTTTAGAGAGGTTTTTCTCTTTGGAAGCCAGTACAGGGGTTGTGCTTTTATGTTGTGCTTTGTTAGCTTTGCTGTGGGCTAATTCTCCTTGGTCTGAAGTGTATTATAAAATTTTACATTATCCAGTAGGAATCCATTTAGGCCCCTTTTCTCTTTCTTTTTCTCTTCATCATTGGGTTAACGATGCCCTGATGGTGATCTTCTTCTTTGTTGTGGGTTTGGAGATTAAAAGAGAATTAAGCGTAGGTGAGCTGTCAACCCCTAAAAAAGCAGCCTTACCTATTTTTGCGGCTCTAGGGGGTATGTTTATTCCGGCTTTATTTTACTTGGTTTTTAACCCTCAGGGTATCACTCAAGTGGGTTGGGGTATTCCTATGGCTACGGACATTGCTTTTGCTATAGGAGTTTTAAGTCTTGTGTCTAAACGAGTGCCTTTTTCATTAAAAGTGTTTTTACTGGCTTTAGCTATTGTGGATGATTTAGGGGCTATTTTAGTGATTGCTTTGTTTTATTCTCAAGAAATCTCCGGTCGTTTTTTGGCTTTCGCCGGCGGGCTTATATTTATAATTTTTTGTGCGAAGAAGATGGGTATTAAAAGTTTTCTTTTTTATATTTTTTGTGGGTTTGGTCTATGGTTTTTTGTTTTACAAAGTGGGGTTCATGCCACTGTTGCTGGAGTTATTTTAGGTTTAATGTGTCCGGCGGGAAGAATTAAGAATAAAGATCAAAAGTGGGAAGGTATCAGAGACTTTTCTTCATCGAGGATTCCTTCTTATAAGACAGCTAAAAAACTGACGAACATGGTACAGTCTTTGCATACGCCCGCCCACCGATTAATTGAGGAACTGCATTTTTATGTGGCCTGGATTATTATGCCCGTATTTGCTTTTTTTAACGCCGGCGTGGAGTTTAAGTCTGGATTTTCTTTTATGGAATTTAGCTCTCACCCTGTGTCTCTGGGGATTTTATTTGGTCTTTTTTTAGGAAAGCCTATAGGGGTTGTCCTGTTTTCCTTTTTCGCTGTTCGATTAAAATTAGCTTGCTGGCCGAAGGATTTTAACTGGAGAAAACTGACCGGAGTGGGTTTTTTGGCTGGTATTGGTTTTACAATGGCTTTATTTATTTCTCACTTAAGCTTTCCTAAGTATCCAGAATTGGCTGTTTATTCTAAGCTCAGTATTTTATTAGCTTCTTTATTAGCTATGTTGACGGGCCTTATTTTTATTTTCTTTTCGGGTGATTCTTTAGAATCAGGAGATAAAAGCCATTCTTTGCAAGATGAATGAATATAAAAGAGCAGGATACACAGAGCAAAAAATCTGTTAAGATTTTTTCATAAGGGAATGCGCAAGTAACAAGGAGGGGTGGCGTAGCTCAGTTGGATAGAGCAACAGCCTTCTAAGCTTTTAGGTCGTAGGAGCGATCTATCAGACACTAAGTGAGGAGCGGTTGTGTGTAGGCTGCGATCAAAGAGAGCAGGATACACAGAGCAAAAAATCTGTTAAGATTTTTTCATATGGAATGCGCAAGTAACAAGGAGGGGTGGCGTAGCTCAGTTGGATAGAGCAACAGCCTTCTAAGCTTTTAGGTCGTAGGAGCGATCTATCAGACACTAAGTGAGGAGCGGTTGTGTGTAGGCTGCGATCAAAGAGAGCAGGATACACAGAGCAAAAAATCTGTTAAGATTTTTTCATATGGAATGCGCAAGTAACAAGGAGGGGTGGCGTAGCTCAGTTGGATAGAGCAACAGCCTTCTAAGCTGTAGGTCGTAGGTTCGAGTCCTACCGCCATCACATTTATTTAATGGTATACACCAACTGAAGGGTGATTCTGTCATTTTGTTTATATAAATCAAAAAAACTTCCTGGGTTTGAACCACCACTATCCTGGCCTATAATATCTACTCCAGACTTTATAATGAAATGGGGCTTTATGTGCCATTGGATAGATGCGCTCAACCATCCTCCCTTTTCAGGAATAGAGTACCAATAACTTAAACCTAAGGAAACAGATTGATTGTTCCATTGAAACTCTCTGCTATAAACGGACACAGAAAAACCATGATATAATCTGAACCGGCTGATATTCATATCCAATTTAAGATGCTCTTCCCCAGTGGAAGGCAGTCTTTTTTGATCTGCGAACATGGAGTAGAGGAAGTTAAAATTTAATAGCTCAATCGGTAAATGATAAGGCTCTAAATCGAGTGCAAAATAAGCAGACAAAAACAAACCTCTGGGTAAAGTGGGGACGATCCAGTTTTCAGGTACATGAGGCTGGTTAGGTGATTCCTGGGTAACGGATAATACAGAAGTGAAAATATTGTTTTTTAGCCCAAAATCCATAGATATAAGCGAGTGTTTGAAAGCTTGGTAATAAATATTAGTGTCAATTGCCTTTTTATTTATGGAGAAACTATTATCTATTTTAAAATAAGTTTGATTTACAGGTTTGTACGCATAAGCTAAGTTAAACCATTGGTCCTCCTGGCTTCCAAAACGAAATTGTAGAGCCACACTGTCATTCAAAACTACATTTTTTAGATAAGGTTTTTTCAACCAATAAAAAGCTTGAAATTTTTGGCTGAACACAATGAACTCCGACTGAGGAGATACAAACCAGCGACTCACTGAACTGACTTTACCTTTTTCTATTTCAATGGAAGGTCCTTGATCCGGCAAAAACAACCCGGATAGAAAAAGAGTGAACATCCATTTATTTTTTTCAATAGTGAAAAAAGAACCAATCAAGCCCATTGACTTTGGTTGTAAGTAATCCCAGTTCGTTCGACCTTGCCATAGACCTAGGCTCCATACTTCATCCATAAAGCTCCAGGTTCCCGTGGCATTCAGTAAAAAAGGGTTTTCTTTATTTGGTCCCTTTTGGGGATCATGTAGCTGTTTGTATCGTCCTAAAACCAGACTCAAATTGTAACCATTTAAAACCGAGGTCCATTTATACCCTAAAAATAAATCAGGAATGGATAAGTGTCTTTGGCTGTTTTCATTTAAAGAAATAAGAGAGAGTAGTTCAGCTCCATAAAACCAAGATTTTCTATTTCTATAATGCTTGAAATCCAAACCCAGATCTATGTAATGATTTAAAGGTCCTTTTAAATCAATGGGTGTGATGTAACCGGAATATTTAAGAGAAATATCTAGCTCGGCCCCTGCGGAGGATAGAAGAAAAATAAAAGACAATATATATATTTTTTTCCAGATAAGTGTCATCATTTTTCTAAGTAACCCTTTCTTATATCTTTAAAAAACGGGATGGGTATTAATGATCTATACCGAACCGGTCAAGAATTTACGCCCTTCAGAGATTCTCTGTAAAAGGGTATGCAAATACAAACACACTATTACAGCATAGTCACACTAGTAACCAAGTGAAAATTTTACAATTTCCCGATTAAATATTGAGTTTTATGGAAAAGAGCCTTATATATTATAATAATTCGTAAAAATTATCAGAACTTATACAATATTAATCCCTTATGTTTATATTTCTCGATAAGAAGGAATGATTATGCTCCATTGGTTTTTTTCTGTTTGTCTTTTCGTATCCCTTTTTTTATCTACAAAAAGTCAGGCTTTTCCGTGGACGGTGGAGGAGGACTTAACGAGACAAAAAAGCCATTTTACTATAGATAGTTCTGTTACGCGCTTTCTCAACGAGGATCATAATCGGTATGCGTCTCGTGCCGAACTAAAAGCACAACAACCTCTCTCTAATCGTTTTTTATTTCAAATAAAAATGGATTATACTTATAATTGGACAGAAGATTATCATTATTTTCGTCCTTATGAGCTTAATGTCCAGTTTGAACGACCGGAGGGAATATGGATTTTTGGTCGGAAAAAAGAAAAATGGGATTGGGCGGATTCCTTTTGGAATAGAGGACTGTGGCAACCCTCTTATACGGATGATGCTCTACGCCCTAAATGGGCCGGTTTAACCGGGATTTTTAGACATTTCAACTACGAAAATGGACAAATAGGTCTTTTTGGTTCTTTTGTTTTTATTCCTGACTTTACTCCTCCTTTTGAAAATAAGAAGGGTGAACTAGTATCTAAAAATCCATGGTTTATTTCCCCTCCTTCGGGGAAAATTGGTTCCACTAATATTGTACCAATATATAAAACTCAAGATCCTCCTTTAACGGATTTTTTAAAACTCTCCTTTAGCGGACGGGCTTCCTATAAAGGGACCTATATCGCCTATGCTTATAAGCCTATGAATAAAATAAAATTAAAAAGTCCGATCAAGCTCCCTTTAGCTAAAGAACCCGTCGGTAGTCACGAAGAAGGTTACCTGGTGGACACACCTTTGGAACCGGTGATTTTGCATCACCATTTAGTAAGTGGTGGTTTTGTTGTTCAAACTAAGGAACTCACTCCAGATATAAAAGGAAATACGAACTACTTTCTTAAAACTTCTATCACTTACAATCATCCTGAAACACATACTCCGGGAACAGCCAAATGGCTTTTTTTTCCACCTCAGAAAGAATGGCATCTTTCCGCTAAAGGAGAGATGCAGATAAAAGATCAAGAAGAAGAAACTACTTTACATATAGGTTACACTCATCGAATCCAAATGGAAGGGGAAAAGGATATTACATCAAAAGTTTTTCCTGATATAAAAAAGCAAATTTTTAGGGAAGATTTATTTCAATTCTCCCGGGCGGTTAGTGCCGGATTAAGCCATAGTATAGCCTTTGATAAAACTTATTCCGCTCAATTCAAAACCCGGGTTATCTACCATTTGTTGCATGAGTATTTTCTCGTCTCCTTTTACGGTTCTTTAATGTTTAAAAAAGCCTTCTCTATTTTTGTATCCGGCGATCTGCTCTTTTCCGATTTTCCGTTCACTATCGAACAGACAAAAAAAAATATAGACATGTATGCAAATAAAAGCCGTATTTTTGGAGGCATTAGTTATGCCTTCTAATTTTTTTTTGTTTGTTATGCCAAACCAGCATAGAATTTGCGCCCTTCATAGCTTCTTTTCCCTTTGGAAAAAAAAAGAGAAGACAAACTCAAATTGGCTTAGTTTATTTTTATTGTTTGTCGTATTTCGTTGTGCGTTCGTATCTGCTGTTTCCCTGGAAAGCACTTGTTTTAAAGATCACACCCAGTTTATTTCTCATTATTTTTCTGCTCAATCTTCTCCTCGTGCACTAGAAGAGTTTTTTGACTGTATGGATAACAGTATCCAGTTGTTTTTAAATCATACTACTACAGAAAATCACGGCTATTACACACAAACAGAGCTTCGTCGTTTTATGCAGTATATGGGAGCTAGAAAAGAAAAAGCTGAAACTATGAGTAAAGCTTTTCTTCAACTTAAGACGGGCTTTATAGGAGGGCGTCAAGACAGGCTTACCAAAAAAGAAATAGCCACTTTCCGAAAAATGCTGGCGATTTTTAGAAAAAGAATGAGAGCTATGAATAAGGGGACTATCCCCGGAATTATTTCCATTTTGAATAACAAGCTGGTTTCTATGGAGCAATTTATTATGACTACGGAAGTAATGACCACTCATTTAATTAGCTTAGGTTCTCAGCTATCAAAGCTCTCTGTGTCTGCTGATTTATCTCTTCTGGAGCACTTACCATCCCATTTACAGACATTAGGCTTTTCAAATGATAACCTGCTTTACTGGAACCGCTCTTTGTCCTTAATAAAAAAGTGGAAAAAAATTTTCTTTTCCTCTCCCGAGAATATTATTCCAAGTTCGGAGTGGCCTGATCTCCTACAATCTTTTGGCCAATTAACCATTCTTTGGCTTTACCATAAAAGGTTTTTGGAGAATCAAAGTTGGTTGAATGTAAATGTGATTCAACATACGCAGTACTTTATATCTTATGGTTTAGATCTGGTACGGCTTGCGCATAAACAGTCAGGAGAAAAAGATATTTTCTTAACAGACATTGATGCCCTGGTTAGCCAATTATGGTTTCTGCCTTATTTATCCCGACCGGTATTTCGCCTAAGCTTACGCTCCACATTTTGTTTTTTACTTCATCCCCTGGCAAATAAAAATGTATGTAAGTATAAGGTGGACTTTCAAAAAGCCAATTTACAGATGAGCTTTTCTGATATGACTTTCACTATAACCGATACAAAAGAAATATATGAATCCCCTTCCGGTCGTCTTAGTGATCGGATCCAAAAATCGCATTTAACTGTTTTACGGCAATACTTAAATTCCTGGATGAGGACGGAACAACAAATACAAACCGGACAGAAACCCTCTTCTTTATTTGGATCTCCTCACAAATGGCTGAGTAGAAATATAAATGTAACATCAGATAACAGGCTGTCTTTTTATACAGATAGAACTGGTCCTATCCCCTTATTGAGTCATCTGAATTGGCAGTCCTGGCTGATGAAACTCATCACCTCCTCTTATACGAAAAGAGCAAACAAACAGGTGGATCAGAAGCTGTGGAATACCATGATAAAAGAATGGACCGCTGTGGCCATTTCTATTTACCAGGATATGCAGTGGCCGCGCTTTCAAACATTAGGTTTTCAAATGTTTAAACACGGTGATTTCCTCACATCCAGATCCAACGGGGATGGAATCTTACAGGAAGAAGAAATTTTGGAATTATTTTCTTTTTTTACTTCTTCTTTGAAGATCACTTTAGATACTTTACGAGAAAGTCAAAGTTGCAAAAGTACAACCTATTATGTGCACGCCGATTGTATTTGGGATTACTTACTGCAACTTCCTTCTACTGTGTTTGCCGGATTTCCCAAGCTTTTAGAGTCGCTTTCCTTAGATGAAAAAAAGAAAAAAAGCTATATAGCTACCATTAGTAAATTTTATAGTGCCCAGGAGCAACTTTCTATAAAAGACTTATTTGAGATTTTTCTCTTCATTTACTACCAAGAAAACGCAATGGAATACCTGGATAGGGATTTTTCCCAATACTTAACGGCTAGAGAGCTGGAACCGTTATTGGATGTTTTTGAACAAAAACTTATTTATGACCTTCTTCTCATTAATAATAAAAGAGGGGCGTATGCTTTTATAACTTATCTATTTCATTTCGGAGAGATACCCGTTTTTACTGATAACAACCCCATCAGTGCTCCTATGCGTTTTAGCCACTGGCATCTGGATCCGGCCCGTTGGGAATCGGAAGTACAGGTAGATCGAGAAGACACCTTACATACATTGCTCTTGATAAACCGCCAATTTCAATAAGATCGTAGGGGATAAATTGTTGGTTCAAGATAACTTGAGTTGACTTAAAAGGTAGTTAACCTATGGTTATCACATGAAAAATAACGGAACCGTTTAACAAAAATCCACTCTTACTTTCCGTTGCTAATTGCTTCTCACCTCTCCTACCCAGCATATCCCATAAATTTCCCGTAAAGATTTTGTAAAAAGTTACTTTATTTAAAAGTAAAACAGGTAAACCTCTGGAGGTAAATTGTCCCGTTTTTCCCTGTCCACTTTTCAGGGACGATCCAATCAGTCTTTTTTAGTAGTTTTTAAAATAAGTGGAAACTTTCTAAAAAGTGGAAAAATCAGAGAAAAGTAGCGAACAATTTCTAAAAAAGTACGAAAGTGGTCAATTTTACTTTAAATCTGTGTTTAAGTAGTCTTAAGCTTATGACGATAATAAAAAAGGAGATTTTTTATTATAAATTGTTTGAAAAGAATCTTCAGACATCTGATTTGGAATATATATCAGGGTAGAAAAAACAGGAATTAAATCGGCTTTCAGTACTTTAGGCTTGACGAATCAAGAAAACCTATCACATTATTCTTAATCTGCTTGAAAGTTACAACATGCCGTTTAAATAGTTTTCTGTGTTAAAAAATAAAAAGATAATTTTCAGTAGATTTAATTAAGGTATGCAATTAATATTAATAAATTGTTCAGTAGTTTTAGTGACGCAAGATCATGTGGCATCTGTGAATCATGAGTTTTTGGTGAATCAAAAAGTTATTCCAGAAAGTTTTCAAAAGAAAAGCAATTCTTTTAATACACCTGTTGTGAGTCAAATCTATTATAGCAACGGATTTAATATAATAGGTGAACCTAATAAAACACTATTTCAGTTTTCAAACCCTAATATTAATGAATCAGATAATTTAAACAATTTGAATACTTTAAAAGATATATGCTCTAAGTATGTTCAGTTATTTAATATTAATTACAAGGCTATTGGTATAAATTTTGATTTTATAAGGGATGATTTAGGATATCAGTCCTTTATTGAAAAAGTAGTTAATATGGACAGTGCTCATTTAAATTTTGAAAGTAATAAAGGGGAAATACGTAGTATTGATCTATCTTATAATGTGAGGGGAAAGCAGTTCAATGTTACAGCCAGAAAGGTGGAAAGGGTAAAGCAAAATACCCAGCTTCAAGAAACTGAAAAAGACTTTGTCCCATTTTTCAAAGTAAATGTTCATTACCCAAGTGGCTATACTGACAATACAATAAATATTATTGGAGAGTTGGAAGAGAATTATAAAAAATCTAAACAGTTTATAGAGGGTTTCTAATGAATTGGCAATTTTGGAAAAAACAATCATCTATTTCAAATAAATCTAAAGCTTATACTGTTCCTTTTTCATTGGAAAAGTTTGATAATTCCGTTTCATCTTGGAAGGAAGAACTATCTTATTTGGATACTCAATACCGTGTGGTTCTAAAAGACACTACTACAAAACTTTTATCCAATTACAATGTATTATTCACGACTTTCTCTATAAGAGTAAATTCTTCAATTAAAGAGAAAATACAACAGATTGAGGCTGAAGTGGAACAAGGTCTTATTATTATGAAGAATGAGATTTTAAAAAATCTAAATGAAACTTTAGATAATTTACATAAAGAGTGTGAAGAAGAAGGCTTTGAAAGTTTTAGTGAGATAGCAGAGGAAAATGCTCAAAAAATTTTAAATGCCGTCTATAAAAAATTTCCCAATTATGAGTATTATATATATCCCACAGAAAATCAAGAAATTGCTATTGATTGTAATCCTTATAAAGGGAGAGGAATATTAATACTTTGTGATTCTAATGGTAGTGTTGCATACTTTTCCACACTAGATGGGAAAAACAGTCGATTTCGTTGTGATAATATTGAAGATTTCCCTTATGATCTTTTATGGAAAACATTTGCAAAACTCAACAAAGAAACAAAGTACTCTTTAAATGAAGACTTTACAAAAAAAACCTCATTAGTGGTTACTCCTGATAAGGATCTACTTCCTTTTAAAATACAGAATGTAATTTATAATTCTACTACGGACACAAAATATCAATATGCATAAAAATATTCACGATGATGATTTTCTTGGAAGAGCTGTTTTTTCTAGTGGACAAGTAAAGAGAGCTATCAGAGGTAATATAGATTTTAATATTTTCTTTTATAAAGAAAGCAGATCTCTTTCAGTAGATCGTTTTGGTTTTTGCTCAAAAAAAATACTTACTCAAATTCAAGATAAAAATGCAGAGTTAAGATCACGAACAGAAGGAAGAAAACGATCTTTTTATGGCTGGGCAAAAATAGAAGCTAGAGATGTGAGAAAAAATGGTGGAACAGTTCAGGCAACACCTATAAAAGATAACCCTTACCATGCTGATATCAACTTACCTGAAAATATAGAAGTGGATGAAAAAATAAATTATGCAAAAAAGCTTGCTTCTGATTCTAAATGGACTCCAAGGTTAAATGGAATAAAATAGGGGAATTGGATAATTAGGTAACAATCACAGACAAGTAACAGTTAGATTATATGGTAGGTTCATGGATCGTCCCTGAAAAGTAGACAGTTGGTAGGCATCATTTTTCATACCCTGTCGACAATGAAAGATTTTTATATATGTAATCTGAATAAACTAATCTGACTTCTTTATTTTAATATCGATTAAAAAGTTATAATGTTTAATATGCCTTTGATGAGTAAAGGTCTTATTAAAAATCTGTTTTAATAGAATAGCTATCTTAGGCAGGCTTTCTTCCTAATTTTTTAGTTTCTTTTTCTAAAAGATCATGATAGCTTTTTATGTCCTTAATATATGGAAATAAATCTCTCTTTATCTGTTCAATATATTTTTCCACCTTAGAAGCGAGACGTTTCATAGATTTAGCACGGAGTTTCAATATACCTGCTTGTTCCTTTTTAATTTCATTCATCAAATAGTTTTCCTTTGTTTTTCTTTGTTCTTCTGATTTTTTTATTTCTGATAAAATATATTTTTGACACAATCCTTTTTTAGAAAATTCCTGAAACAAATCTCCCTTATCTTTAAATTTATTTTGTGTAAAGCTTTCTATGAAATACTTTTTATATTTGTTTATATTTCTTTGAAACGCTATTAGCATTATCATTTTTTGATCTAGCCATAAATATTCTATCAAACTTGGTGTTTCTTTTTTCTTAATATGTTTTACTTGTCCTTGATCCTCAATATTTTTTAACAGATTGGTTTTTAAACTATCTGAAAGCTTTTCTCGATTCACTGCCCATCTTCTAAGAGTGCTTATTTTTCTTCTTACAGTTTCCTTGCTTTCTTTGGCTTTACAATTTATTTTATTTTGTTCCTCTTTTTTGAATTTATTAAACTGTTGATTATATTTTTCTTGTATTTTTTTCGCTTCTAATTTCAATCTTCTTCTTGACTTCTTTAGTTTTTTTATAGCTTCTTTTAGCGGTTCTTGTTTTATATCATTTGTAATGTTACGACCCATAATAGCACCAATAACAACACCCATACCAGCTCCGATAACTGTTCCAGGGCCAGGGATAATAGAACCTGCTATTGCTCCAATTTCTCCGCCGGTCATTGCGCCTATACCGACACCAGCTACATCAAGCCCCATATTTTTAATAGATGAAGAAATATCCGTGTCATTATTTATAAGAAGATTTAATTCACGAAAGCTAGAAAAAGCAGCAGTAACCCAAGGAAAATTAAAATCAACAGTTCCTGTGGCTAAGTCTGAACCTTGTTCAATACTCTCTGTTAAATTCACATTAGAGAGTTTGTGATCCACAATAACTGCGTTTTCAGGATTGTCTTTAAGATAATTAAATAAATTACCTATACCTTCAGAAGGGTCAAAATGAAAGGCTGTTTCCGGTATGTTGTTTGCATCAGAAGGAATAACAACAGGTATATCTGGATATTTTTGAAAGTGTTCCACAAGATTATTGGCGTCTTCAATAAATTTTGATTGTATGGGATTCCCATTAAATAATAGATCAAACCCTTCTTGATTAGAAGCTTCCGGCCAAGTAACTGCTATTCCAGCCTCTTTAAAATGCTCAGCAATGTGACTTTCAGCTATATGCCCTTTAATTTTGCTTAGACTACCCTCTGTTAACCCTTGAAAACTATGTTCATAGGTTTTGAGTTTAGCGGACAAATCAGAAAAATTTTCTATTGTTTCATTAGATAATTTAGAAATTCCTTCATAGAAATTGTCATCTATACACAAATACTGGCGCATTATATTAGCTCCTTCCCAAGTACTATCTAATATAGCAGGGGTTAGGGGTAGGATATTTGACTTGTTTATTGGTTGTTTAAGTGTATTTCGTACTTTTGAACTAAGAACTTGTTGATCAGGTGAAAAATCTTGGATTGGCCCCCATTTTTGGCTACCTCGATTGTGTTAATTTAATATACTCCACCGGAGAACGCATTCCAAGGCTGGAATGCGGTGCCCTGTGATTATAATCATCCACTGCTCCAATAGTTTCATCGTTGTCTGTGCATCATAACAATCACTCACATACACATAATCCCTCTTTAATGTCTTCACAAAGGCTTCCGCCATACCATTGCTTTCAGGACTATAAGCTCTTGTAAAACACGATTTTAAGCCCAACCGCCTGGCTAAAGCCTGCACATTATAAGCCCTGTAAATACTCCCCCGATCCGATAAAAACTCAATCTCCCTAGAAGCTCTTCCGCCTGAAAATCTACGCTCTACAGCCATAACCATTAAACTCTGAATATCTTCCGATAACAACGGACGATAAGAAGACACAAAGCTTATTATCTCCCTGTCATGACTATCTAAAACAAAACACACATACACCTTCTCCCCATTAAAACAATGTATCTCAAAACAATCTGAACACCACCTGGTGTTTGAATATAACGTCATCACTTTACCCGTGCCCTTATGCTCCCTCTTCAAAATACCTGATTTCGGAAGCAACAAACCATTATCCCGCATGACACGATAAATACGCTTCTTGTTATACCTGCTCAGACCATTGTTCACCCTCTTCCTATTATATAAAGCTGTCACCCGCTTATAACCATAAGTACTACGGTGCCTTATCACTTCCTTAATCCCTGACAACACTTCTTTATCCATTTCCTCTCGCTTCCTCTTGGCAGTGGAAATGGCCTTAACCTTTTTACCCTTGTGAATGGACTTTGGGTGAATATCAATCAACTCACAAAACCTCTTCTTGCTCACTTCGATCCTCTGACCCTCAAGGAACTCTTTTGCATACTCCGTCTTTCTTCCTTCCGCTTTTTTTTAACAAACTCATTGAACTGCTTGAGTGTGGTGATATCCAATGCCTGTTGAGCCACTGTTTCCTTTAAAAGACTGTTTTCTTGCTTTAAGTGCTTTATCTCTTCCAAAAGTGGCTTTGAATCAAAAGAAAGCTTCTCCTCTTCTTTTTTCATCTTCTCCCTCCATTTATAGATCGTAGCTGGTTGAATCTGATACTTCCTAGATAACTCAGATATACTCAAACCGCCATTGAAATGCTCTGACAAAATTAAGAACCTTTGCTCTTTTGGAACTCTCTTATAGAACCTTTCCACTTTTCCTCCTTATTTAGGAGGTAGCCTCTTTTTGGGGGTCAAGGACAATCTACATTTCTAAGGCTTCTTATATAATTCCCTATATTATAAGGTTGATTTAATTTTTCGAAATCTCTTTTACTGGAATAGTATAAGTAAATGAAACGAACAAAACTTATTGAACAAAAGAGGAACAACCCACCAACTAAGTAATGCATAAAAATATTATCGGTTCTTATCTGAAAAAAATTAAACAAATAAACATAGTTTGAAAACTACATTTTAATAAAAAGGTTCATGACTATTTGAGTTGACTTTAATAGGAGTTAACTTATTGTTATGACTGTGAAAAGTAGGTATTTTATTCGTCCCCGTATTTCAGAGAAGAAATTTAGAGAAATTATTAAGTTTTTCTCTGCTGATTTAACAGCTACACAAATAGCTTTTCTATCAGGAGTAAGTCGCCCCACAACTAACAAAATTTTAAAACAAATCAGAATGCAGATTGCCCGATTTTGTGAGAAACAAAGCCCTTTCAAAAAAGAAGAAATAGAAATAGATGAAAGTTAATTCGGAGCTAAACGCATTAAGGGAAAAAGAGGAAGAGGCTCTTATGGTAAAACAATCGTGTTTGGCCTTAAACACAGAGAAGATAAAGTCTATACCCAAGTTATTAAGAATTGCTCTAAAAAAGTCATTATTCCCCTTATAAATCAAAGAATATCTAGGTTAGTTATTGTATATACAGATGATTTTAAGACTTATGATGGGTTAATGAATATGGGCTATACAAAGCATTACAGAGTTCATCATGGTAAGAATGAGTTTGCAAAAAGAGAACAAAAGAATATAAAAAACCATATCAATGGAATTGAAAACTTTTGGGGATTAGCTAAAGTGAGATTATCTAAATTTAGAGGAATGAATAAGGATACTTTTTACTTGCATCTCAAAGAGTGTGAATTTAGATTTAATTATAGACAAGATGACTTATATAGAATATTGTTAAAACTTATTAAAAATGACCACTTTAAGTTATCTTGAACCATCTGTAACTTCTTCTAAGAGGGTTAAGGGTGCGGATTCCATACCGGATCAGTCGTAGGATAAATTTAGTATAATCAAGTAGGGGGATTAATGGAATTTAAAGTAAAGGTGTGCCATCTGGATGAGGTTTCTACTCATCCGCATGCGGACAGATTAGATGTGGCTCGTATTGGAGGTTGGCAAGTTGTGGTGGGCAGAGGGCAACACCGGGTAGGTGAAAAGGTGGTCTATATTCCTGAACAGGCTCTTGTTCCTGAAGCTATTCAGAAAGTTATCGGGGTAGAAGGGCGGCTAGCGGGAAGCCGTAAGAATAGAGTTAAGGCCATAAGGCTTAGGAAGATTCTCTCTCAGGGCTTGATCCTTCCCTTTGAAGATGGAAAGCTGACTCACCCGGAAACAGGTGAACAAAAAAGTTTTAATGAGGGAGAGGATGTGAGTGGATTTTTAGGAATAACCAAGTATGAACCACCGGTTCCCGTGCGAATGGAAGGTCAGGTTTATGTAAGCCCTGTCCGGCTTCCCCGGTATGATGTTGAGAGCTGGAAGTCTGATCCTGAAGCCATCCTGCCAGGGACGAAGGTTCTTATTACAGAAAAGCTGCATGGGACCCTCTGTGTTGTCGTGTTTTACAAGGGAGAGGTTGTTATTTCCTCAAAAGGGCTTGCGGCAAAGAATATGGCTTTGAAACAAGATAAGGAGAATCTATACCACAAAATATTGGGACCAAAACTTTCAGAAATAAGAAAAGCTCTGGATACCAAATGGCCAAAGGCTTTTGCAACCGGTGTGATTGGTGAGATTGTGGGTCGAAAAGTACAGGATATTCATTACGGACATCAGCAGCCGGAGTTTTATATTTTTGAAGCTATTGTTAAACTGGGTAGTGAAAATGGATGGCAGTATGCGGACTTTACAGAGGTGCAGGCTTTGGCTCAGGAGGCTGGGATTTGTTGCGTTCCTCTTCTTGGGGAGACAGAGTGTCCGGGAGGTAAGGAGATCGAACGGGCCAACCAGCTGGCTGACGGGAAGACAGTTATTGAAGGTGCTGATCATATTCGTGAAGGGGTTGTTCTTCGCACTCCCACAGAAACCAGGGACCAAAACGGAGATCGCTGTTTGAGAAAAATTGTATCCGGGGATTATCTCACCCGCAAGGGGGGAACAGAACATCGTTGACTTGCCATTTCGCTTCGGCTGATAAGCTAACCAAAAAATATAAAACCTGAGCTTTGATTTTTACAGGTTCAGAAACTAACCCTTGTAACTTCGGTGTTTTCCAATGAAGTATATTCCATTAATAGTCGCCTTATTATGTTGTATAGCGAAATAACAGAGGTGAAATAATTACACTAGATATGATATACAAATAACTTAGTTATGGACATCTATAATAAGGGTGTGATAGGGTTTTGTGATATTTGAAATTAAAAAACGGAGGGTTTATTCAATGATATCTATCTTTAAAAGTCGGAAAATAGTTGTCAATCTGTCTTTGGCTTTATTTATTTTAATTCCAGGCAGTGGTTGTGAAAAAGCAAGAGTACCCAATATAATCAGTACAGAGTTAAATGAGGTTAAAAAAGCAATAGAGGAAGTGCAAGCTAATGTAGATCAAAAAGAAAAGGAGTTGGGGGAATTACAAGCGACTTTAGATCAAAAAGAAAAGGAATTGGAGTTGGGGGAATTGCGAGCGACTTTAGATCAAAAAGAAAAGGAATTGGAGTTGGGGGAACTGCTGGCGACTTTAGATCAAAAAGAAAGGGAATTGGAAACCGTTAAGATTCAGCTGGCAGAAGCTACAAAGGAAGAAGAGGTTTATATAATTGTTCCGCAAGGCGAGATTTTTCAAAGATACCACGGAGCACCCCCTCTTTATGGGGCCAGACTAGATATTTCTTATAAATCTGCTGATGGGGCTGTGGGTGTAAAGAGTTTGAGTTATGATGTGTGTCTGATTGTAAAACAAAGTGAATTTGCATCGAAAATTCAGAAAATAGAAGTATATACTACAGGAAGCACGAAATACACTATATGTGATAATACAGCTGTAGATTCAGGAGGAGATGATACTGCATTAACAGAGGCTGATGATGGTTCTACTTCAGGAGATGCTGTTTTAGCAGGGGATGATCCTGCATCAGCAGAGGAGGCGGCTGCTGTTGCTTCAGAAGAAGATGATCCTGCATCGGCAGAGGAGGCGACTGCTGTTGCTTCAGAAGAAGATGATCCTGCATCGGCAGAGGAGGCGGCTGCTGTTGCTTCAGAAGAAGATGATCCTGCATCGGCAGAGGAGGCGACTGCTGTTGCTTCAGAAGAAGATGATCCTACTCTTTGTACACCTGCTCATTATACTGTTATGAGCACTTCAGGAAGTACTAATCCTATTCACCGGGATATTTGGGTAGTAGATAACATCAGAAAAGACGCAGCAAGATATGAAAAGTATATAGATATTACTTACCCTACAAACCTCAATATGCCTGAAGATACTGATTCTGAAACTCTACGTATCGTCAGAGATAAAATAGGCAACACTTTTAAAGATAGAGATTACTGTCTATCGGAAGTTGTTTTGTAAAAACCTTATTGAAAGCCACAGGATTATAGAGGGAGAATATCTCGCATAAATTCTCCCTCTTCTGTGTATCTTTTCAAGCATTCCCCCTTTGTTGTTTGCTGCTTTTCTTTCTGTTTTATAACTCAAACTCAAGTAATCCATTTTGTCCACCCTATATAAGGGGGTCGGGAGGCCCGGACACAAACACAGTGAAATGGCAGTTGCCTGATTAACCAAGAAACTCAGGGGCTTGAAATACCCCGACATTTCCTGAAATGTCCAAACACAGAATTTACAAAGTTCGTGCAATCAGATGGTCGGGGAGACAGGACGCAGGCATAGGGTTTCAAAAGTCAAAAATAACTGAACCGTTCAACAAAAAACCACTCTTGTTTCCCGTTGCTAACCGCTTCTCACCTCTCCTAACCAGGACATCCCGTAAATTTCCCGTAAAAACTACTCGTGGGAGTTACTCCTTTATATCGCATACAAAAGAACCTCTAAGAGAAAGCTTTTTTAATATTTTTAATCCATTTTTAAAAGAAATTTGCCTTTTTTTATGATTTCTAATATTTTATAGCATTATGAAAACAGAAGAAAATATCAAAACACATCAACCTGTTTCTATTGATAATAATGTTAAAAACACAAAAGTGCCTAAAATAGATGTAGCTTCGCTTATTTCTTCTTTCAAATTTAGAAACAAGCAAGTAGAAGAAGCAATTCATAGAACGACTCAAAGAAAGGCACAAATTCATAGTGCTCAGGTAAATACAGCAAAACTCTTAGAGAAGATTTTAAAACAAAATGAAGAAAGGTATATTGAAGAAAAGAAAGGCAGAAAAATTTCTCTGAGAATAGGGATACTGATTTTTATTGCTTCAATTGTAAATGTAATAATGAGCTTTTTAAATCATTAAAAATTTCTTATAGTTTCAAAAATCAGATGACTTAATTGATAAGGAAAAGTCTAAATAATTTTTTTAAAAGTTCAAAGATAGGACGATATTAAGAGTTCCTATGTTTAAGTATCCAATTCCATGCTCTTTGCGGTAGCCAGCCTTGTACATTTTCAGCTTTAACTTCAATAATTAAAAAACTTTTATTTGCAATAGAGGAACTAATTTGATTGTATAGTGTATTTGCATCCAATAAAGAAGCAACCAAATAAGTATTATCAATATAATACCACCAATCAATAATATATCCTTTATTTACAAGTTCGTTTATCCTTTGGCGAACTATATTAAAGTTTACATCTGTAGAGTATGTAATTAAATATACTTTTTTATTTTGATTCATTTTCTTTTGCCTTGGGTGAGCTATCTTGTTTTGGTTTTTTTATTAAAGAGTCAATAGTACCTATTTCTATACTTTTTGGATTGTCTTTATCACCATAAAATCTCATTTGATTCATTTGAAATTGATACTGTTCCGAACGAAGATATTCGGGATTTTTAAAAAGTAAGTAAAAATACGCTATAAAAAATAATATTATAATAAAGGTTGCTATAATAATAAAAGTTACAGATATATAACCTTCTGTCTTTGTTGCTAAATAAAATAGAGGAATAGAAATAAAAATACATAGATACAAAATAGGATTAATTGGACTTTTTGCTATTTTTTTTATTAGACCTGATTGCAAAAGATTCATCTTGTTTATTCTCCAAAAACGTCAAATCCAAAATTTAATCTTAGAAAATCAATGAGTTTATTTAAAATGTCAAGAGCTTTCATAAGCTTAAATTTTTTTCATATAGAAATATAAATTTATAGATAAGTTGCTTCATATGAATTGTTGCATATGAATTACCGCTTTGAAAAATATCATAAGACAAGCTATTGAAAATAGGGATATCTCTCTTCTAAGGTGGAAACTTTTTTTATTTATGCTAATTGTATTTAAAATTTATATTTTTTAGAAAAAGGCCGATAGAGTAAATAATTAGAAAAAGAGGAAAAAAATGAAAATAGGAAGATTAAAAAAAGTTGAACTACGGGAAATATGGTCTCGTGAAGATACAGATTTCACCAACTGGTTAAATGATAATCTAGATATTCTAGGGGAGGCTATTGGATTAGAGTTAGAGGAATCAGAAACGGAGAGTTCTTGGAGTAACTCTGATTTTAGGGTGGATATTAGCGCCACAACGAAAGAAAATAAAAAAGTTGGATTGGCCCCCATTTTTGGCTACCTCGATTGTGTTAATTTAATATACTCCACCGGAGAACGCATTCCAAGGCTGGAATGCGGTGCCCTGTGATTATAATCATATATCCACTGCTCCAATAGTTTCATCGTTGTCTGTGCATCATAACAATCACTCACATACACATAATCCCTCTTTAATGTCTTCACAAAGGCTTCCGCCATACCATTGCTTTCAGGACTATAAGCTCTTGTAAAACACGATTTTAAGCCCAACCGCCTGGCTAAAGCCTGCACATTATAAGCCCTGTAAATACTCCCCCGATCCGATAAAAACTCAATCTCCCTAGAAGCTCTTCCGCCTGAAAATCTACGCTCTACAGCCATAACCATTAAACTCTGAATATCTTCCGATAACAACGGACGATAAGAAGACACAAAGCTTATTATCTCCCTGTCATGACTATCTAAAACAAAACACACATACACCTTCTCCCCATTAAAACAATGTATCTCAAAACAATCTGAACACCACCTGGTGTTTGAATATAACGTCATCACTTTACCCGTGCCCTTATGCTCCCTCTTCAAAATACCTGATTTCGGAAGCAACAAACCATTATCCCGCATGACACGATAAATACGCTTCTTGTTATACCTGCTCAGACCATTGTTCACCCTCTTCCTATTATATAAAGCTGTCACCCGCTTATAACCATAAGTACTACGGTGCCTTATCACTTCCTTAATCCCTGACAACACTTCTTTATCCATTTCCTCTCGCTTCCTCTTGGCAGTGGAAATGGCCTTAACCTTTTTACCCTTGTGAATGGACTTTGGGTGAATATCAATCAACTCACAAAACCTCTTCTTGCTCACTTCGATCCTCTGACCCTCAAGGAACTCTTTTGCATACTCCGTCTTTCTTCCTTCCGCTTTTTTTTAACAAACTCATTGAACTGCTTGAGTGTGGTGATATCCAATGCCTGTTGAGCCACTGTTTCCTTTAAAAGACTGTTTTCTTGCTTTAAGTGCTTTATCTCTTCCAAAAGTGGCTTTGAATCAAAAGAAAGCTTCTCCTCTTCTTTTTTCATCTTCTCCCTCCATTTATAGATCGTAGCTGGTTGAATCTGATACTTCCTAGATAACTCAGATATACTCAAACCGCCATTGAAATGCTCTGACAAAATTAAGAACCTTTGCTCTTTTGGAACTCTCTTATAGAACCTTTCCACTTTTCCTCCTTATTTAGGAGGTAGCCTCTTTTTGGGGGTCAAGGACAAAGTCATTATAGAAAATCAGCTAGAAAAAACTAATCACAAACATCTAGGACAAATTATGACTTACATGATAAATATGGAGTCTGAAATAGCTGTATGGGTTGCAAAAGAAGTTAGACAAGAGCATATCAATGTAATTGATTGGCTTAATGAGTTTACAGATAAGGATTTTTACTTGATCCAACTGGAAAGCTATCAAATTGATAGTTCAAATCCTGCTCCGTTTTTTAAAGTTATTTGCAGACCAAGTATAGAAATGAGGAAAATAGGTGAACAGAAAAAGGAACAAAGCGGGAGAAAGCAATTAAAAATAAATTTTTGGAGAAGTTTTTTAGAAAAAGCAAAAAATAAAACGAGCTTTTTTTCTAATGACAAGCCTCATTGGTGGACAAATAGGCATAATGAAGTTGAGAAGACAGGTGTGCAGCTTGGTTGTTGGGTGAATACAGACAAAGTAGCTGTCTCTGTTCTGTTCAACCCAGAATTAAAGGAGAAGTTTTTTGAATTGAAAAAGAGTTTGGAATCTGAAATTGGTTTTGTATTAGAACAGAAAGATAATAGTAAAAATAGGGGTTTTGCAAAAAGCAATAAGGAAGGCTTCTTGAAATGGTTTGATATAGGTGGCTATAGGAGTCCAGAAAGTGAATGGGATCAAATTCAAGAGGAGATGATAGATCATTTTGTCAAATTGGAAAAAGCTTTAAAACCTATTTTAGAAAAGTTGAAATTATCAAATAAAGCTGCCTAAGAGCTTTAGAAAAACAATAAAAAGTTCCCCTTCCTAAAAATTTTTTATCCTTTGTTGGACGCTGAGGAAGTGAGGAGCGTAAAGATCATTTTTAATAAAGTTTTAAACTATTTTACAAAAAATTCTGACAGAGATATCTGTTTCAGAAAATTCTAAAAAACCGAAAAAAAACACACTGGAAAGTAGGCGGAAAGTTTCTGAAAAATGGAAAAAGCCAGCAGAAAGTGAGCGGAAACTTTGTAAAAGTGGGTAAAAACCAGCGGAAAGTAGGCGGAAAGTCTCTGAGAAATGGGAAAAATGAGCGGAAAGTAGGCGGAAACTTTCTAAAAAAGCTAAAAACAGCCGGCAGATGACCGGCAAGTGCATAAAAAAGGCTTAAAACTAACCGCAAATGGCTGATGAGTTCCCTTGAAATAATTGATTACAGTGTTTAGTCTTATTAAGCATTATTTTCTTCACATATGAGTCTTATGTGATATATTAAATATCACACTGTAGTGCTTATTTAACATATTAAGCATTATAAGCAAATTAAATGGATCGTAATGAAAGACCTTAAACTAATTCAATCTATTGTAGCAGAGCAAAACCCTTGGTGGAAAAGTAACTCTGTACCTGATTCTCTTGCTCCTTCAACAGAACGGCCTTTAGCCAAATATCTCTGGAAATATATTTTACCTTCTAGTTTGAAACGGCATTTTATTATATTAGGGCCGAGACGTGTCGGAAAAACAACTGTTATGTATCAAACTGTTCGGCATTTGCTGAACAATCAAATACCCTCGGGCAAAATTCAATGGGTTCGCCTGGATCATCCCATGCTCATGCCCTTGGATTTAGGTTCTATTGTAAAAGAGGCAATGAAGTTGGCTAAAGCTACAAGAGAAAAACCTCTCTATCTGTTTTTAGATGAACTGGTTTATGTTGAAAAGTGGGATTTATGGTTAAAAACTTTTTATGATGAACATTGGCCCGTATGTATTATTGCAAGCTCCAGTGCCACTGTAGCTTTGCAAAAAGGAAAAGAAAGTGGTGTTGGCCGGTGGAAAGAATTTCACTTAACGCCTTATCTGCTAACAGAGTTGCTTCAGCTTTATGGAAAACATATTAAATTTCCTATTAGTAAAAAGAAACACTGCCTACACAATACTATAAAAATTATCGCACAATCATTTTCTCATACCCAACTTAATTTTGAAGATGAGCGAAAGCTCTTGATTTCTCTTGGTGGTTTTCCTGAGTTTCTAGCCGGAAAAAAGGAAGAAGAGGAATTTTTGAAAAGCCTTAAAAAGCGTATTAAAAAAGGATTAGAAACAGAGTTACCTAAGATTTTAGCCAGTGAAAATGAAGTTAAAAATACTCAGAAAAGAACCACGCAAATAAACCAAAAAGATGTAGCACAAACCATAGATAGTCTGCTTGCCGTAGAAGAATCCTACTTCCATAGAGCACAGCAGATGTTAAGATCGGATGCTATCGAAAGAGCTATTTATAAAGATATCCCACAGTCTTACAGGATTGATAATCCTATGGCTCTTGAAAGATTGCTTTATATTTTAGCCGGGCAAATTACAGGATTGCTATCTCCTACAGGAATTAGCAAAGACATATCTCAAGTGGGTGTTCTAACAATTGAGCGTTATTTGAGCTATCTAATTCAGACTTATCTCATATTTACACTTTCCAATTATGACAATAATGAAAGAAGCATACAGAGAAGACAAAAGAAGGTCTATTTTGTTGATGTTGCAATAAGGAATGCGGCTTTACAAAAAGAAAAAGATCAAATTTTTAATGAGCCATCAGAATTGGGAAAACTTCAGGAAAATTTAGTTGCATCTCATTTATATCATTTGGGAATACAATCCAGTATTCGTCTTTATCATTGGAGACGGAGAAACTATGAAGTGGACTTTATTTATGATGATCCTATTCAGCCCTTAGCTTTTGAAGTTGGAACTTCCAAAACACATTCCCGATCTGGTTTAAAAAAATTTCTTCAGGAGAATCCAAAATTTCGTGAAGGAGCCTACTATGTTGCTCCGGGCTTGCAGTTTCTTTCAGCTAAAGATAGTTCTTCTGGAATTGGAGCACTCCCTCTTGATCTTCTGCTTCTTGCTACGGGACTGCAACAAGATAAGAAACTTTCTATTCTTTTAGGAAATACTGAAAAAAAATTGCAAGGCTGAATGATGCTAAGAAAATACTAGCTGATTATGCTTAATTAAAAAATATTTTTATAAAAATTCCTGTAATTTCAATTATTTACAATCATATCGGGGATACAGGACGCAGGGGGAGAGTTTCAAAAGTCAAAAATAACTGAACCGTTCAACAAAAAGCCACTCTTGCTTCCCGTTGCTAACCGCTTTTTCCCTCTCCTAACCAGAACATCCCGTAAAATTCCCGTAAAGATTTTTCATTCAGCTTCTGTGAAAACAGTTGATGAAATCATACATGGTTATCTTGACTTTTTTATTTTTGCACTCAGTGTTGTCATTTATAGGAGCGTGCCTAAAAGGGTATATACATAATCTGAGCATAAACAATAAAAAAAGGGGGATAAGTGGATCAAACATATTTAAATTTTTTAGACAGACAAATGATTTCAGCTCAAAAGGATATGAAAAAAGCTTTTGATGATAATAACTCTTTTTTTCAAGAAAATGAGGGGTCTTTCCACAAGGAAAAAATAAGAGATAAGTGGTATCATTTACATTGTCTGTATGTAAATGCCGAATCTTATTGGAGAAATATTATTGAAATGAAGCTCAAATATGAGAGAGAAAATAATGGCTAACGGATAAATGGATTAAAGTTTTCAAAAGTAAAATAGAATCTAATATGAAAAGACTATTAATTATTGTTAGTTTGTTATTTGTAGGTTTTGCAGAAGGAAAAGAGGTTGATCCGATATGTGAAAAAATAAAATCTGATCGGGATAAAGCTCTTTCCAATATAAGTAAAGTGAAATTTCCAAAAAGAAAGCTTTTTACTCAACTATCCTTAGCCAAAGCCGGAGATGAATATTCCAAAATTTTTTCTGATCTATCTAAAGTGTATACTGATATTATAACTTATAATTGTTTTAAATATTTTAGTTTTAAAAATACAATAGCTTGTAAGGAAGTACTTAAAGATATGTCTAAAGCTTATATGGACTTTTCTAAAGCTAGTGCTGATATATCTAAAGCTTTTTCTGATGCATTTAAATCCTATTTTGAAATATTTAAAGCTATTAAAGAAGGGTTTTCTAATTACTCAAGAGTATATGCTGATCATTCTAAAGCTCATGCTGCTTTATCTAGGGCTGCTGATGACTATTCTAAAGTTGCTACTGATATAAGTAAATATTGTGAAAAAAATAAAGAAAGTTCAAAAAGTGCAAATAACCAAAAAATCAAATAAATATTATTATACAAGGAGTATTCCTTTTTTTTAATGAGAAAAACATAAATGAATCGCAAATGTATTATATGGGGTACACACCTGTATCCTTTTGATGACAGATGGCCTGTTAATTTTGAGGAGAAAGCTATGGATTACCCTCCTTATTTTCGCAAGAAACCTTCAGATTCACCACATAAATATGAAGTATATAATCCTTGGGCTGGAGGGAAATATATTTCAGAAGAATTATTATATTTTGGTACAGAACTCACAACCTTTGATCAGGATAATAAAAATATTTCAAGATTATTAAGTGAAGATGAAAAAATTCGTTTATCTGGCTTGATTGCAAGAGAGAATTTGAAAGGTAATATACCTTCTCTTGATAAAATAATAAAAAGTGATGATTGGTTAGAGAAGTTATTACCTATCCCTAATCAGCATGAAAGATCTTATTTATTGTTAGAAGGTTTAGTGAAACGGTACTCAAGTGATATAGGGAGTGTTATAACTCTGGAAGATATAGATTCAAATAGAAGAGATAGTTGGAACTATCATAATCCACTTAGGATGCTCATACATCCGAATAAAAGAGAGAATCCTGTCCCTTTTTTATCTGCTCTAACCTACTGTACTAATTCAACAGCGTTTCGATTTTTAATGAATTCTCTACAAGAATCAAAAGATATTAATTGTGAAGGTAGTTATGTTGGGGGTAATCTTGATATTATAGTAAGTTCAAAAGGTTGGAGAAGAATTGAAGAGATTGAAAATAAAATTCCAAATAAGAAATCAAATACTGCTTTTATTGCTATGTGGATTGATCCTTCTATGGATAATCTGAAAAAAAATGTTGAAGTGGCAGTCAAAAAAACAGGGTATAAACCTTTAAGAATTGATGATAAAAAACATAACAACAAAATTGATGACGAAATTTTATCTGAAATAGAGAAGGCTCGGTTTGTTATATGTGACTTAACTTCAGAAGAAAAGCAACCTAGAGGTAGTGTTTATTTTGAAGCTGGATATGCTAAAGGTAAAAATATACCTGTCATTTATACCTGTAATAAGAAATTAGTAAGAGAACTTCCTTTCGATATACGTCAATATAAAGTTCTGTTTTGGAGCGAAGATAATATGGAAAACTTTATACAGGAATTACAATCTCATATTAAAGAAATAATAGTATAGGTAAATAATCGAAATGGATTGTAACTATATGTTAATATTTTCAATTGGTTTAACTATTCTATAACTTAAAGACCTTAGTCCTATTCATATATGGATGTTACCAAAGGTTACTGACCTATGACATAATATTTCCATAAGAACAGACAACTAAATCATAGCAATAAACAAAGGAATCTAATTCATGGAAGAATTAGGAAGTTATCCATTATGGGAGAATAATAGGCAGTTCAAACTGCGTGATGCTGGAGTATTTAAAGAAAATAAGTATATACCTATTCACAGTTGGTTTAGCTATACGGAAGGTTATAGTCATCAATTTGTTAAAGAAATTCTAAAAGAAAATCCTCATTCTTATCATGTGGTCGATCCATTTGCAGGGAGTTCAACAACTGGTGTAGAAACAGTATTGTCGGATAAGTTCTTCCAAGGATATGATATTAATCCCGTTATGAAATTGATTGGGGAAGGAAAAACACATCATTCATTTCGCTTGGCTAGAAAAATTAAACGTGGTGATCTTACTAAGAATGAAATCTACCTTTTAATGAAAAAAGTGATTGATAAAGAACCTGAAGAAAATTATTTAACTAATATTTTCAAAGGTAAACACTACTACTCTAGGGAAAACTTAAGACAAATTTTCAAGATTCGTAGTAACATTGAGGCTATTGAAGATGAAGATTTAAAAATAATTTTTCTATTGTCTTTATTATCTATCTCAGTCGAAATCTCTAACCTTAAACGATCTCCTGATTTGAAATATCGACCAAAAGAACTGTGGAATACTAAAAAAGCAAAGGTTGAATTTGAAAAAAGATTGATGCAAATAATTTCAGATATTTGTAATTTAGAAGTGTATGCAATTGGGAGAGCTAAAATATATTGCTCTTCTGCCGAAAGTCTAAAATGGACAGCTGATGGAGATGTGGATTTAATCATTACTTCACCTCCTTATTTGAATGGAACAAATTATTGTAGAAATACGAAGCTAGAACTTTGGTTATCTGGTCTCTTACAGACAGATGCAGATTTAAAAAATCTTAGAAAAGCTTCAATTACATGCAGTATTAATACTGCTCAAAATCGTACATTTGAAATGTTCTCTATTAAAGAAATTAATAAAACAATAAAGGCTATTAGAAGAAAGGCATATGATCCGAGAATTACGCCTATGGTTGCAAACTATTTTCATGAAATGTGGCATGTGACTGAAAGTATGTATAGAGTTTTACGTAAAGGCGGAGTAGCTTACTCTGTCATGGGCGATTCTGCGTTTAATAATGTTCATATTCCCACTCATAAACACTTAGAGCGTATTGCTAAGGAAGTCGGTTTTTCATCTACACATGAAGTTTTTCTTAGAGAAAGAAGGTCACGAGGGGGAATGAAACTTTGTGAAGTAGTACAAATATTCAAGAAATAAATTATGGCAACAAAAAAACAATATACTGGCAGGGATAGTCGGCAAAGTGGTTGTAGAGGTTTGATTATTCAAATCAAGGGGGCTGGTTATAATTTCGAGGATAGATACCAAGAGATGATAAAAACTTATCTTAAACGAAGGAAAAGAGACAGTCGCCCAATATCTAGTTCTGAGCGTGAAGAACGATACTTAAATCTAATGAAAGGTGAAAATCAGTATAAAGCTTATGATCGAAGCAAGCAGACTGATCCTGCAGATATAAGAACCATGCAGTCATTTCTTAGAACAATGGGAGCCATAGATGATGAAGATATGGTCACTAGACGAGGTGAGGAAATCGTAGAAGGAATGAACCTACTACAATTTTTACAAAAGTATATAGTACGAGTTAAAGTAGTTTCACCACAATCCAAGAAAAAAAATATCTTTAAGGAGGGACATAGACAAGCCAGCTATGGAGCATATCGTTTACGTATCTTTCTAATGATATTGTATGCTGCGATGAAGGCAAAGGAACATTCAGTCCGTTGCGAAATTGATGACATAGCTTTAACAGCCTGTAGATTTTGGCCACTCTCTGAGATAGATAATCTAGTAACAGAAAGGATGGTTATAAATAGAATTGATAGTCACTTTGTGGAAAAGGAAAGAGGCTCTTTCGACTATAAAATAGCTTTTGAGAATGAATTAAGAAGTGCGATGGAAGATAGTACATGCAAAGCTTTAAGTGACAGTGAGAAGGCTCGCAAATTCAGAAATACAGCTGATGTAGTAAATAATTACTTTAGGCTACTCAAAAATATCAATTTGATTGAATTAATTCCAATAAAACTAGAAGATGTGAGGCATTGGACTTTGAGTACATTTTCTGATCATAAAACTGGCACTGTTCCCCCGAGACAAATCAAATTAACTGAAACAGGTATCCAAGTCCTAGGAAATACAATTTCTAAGACACCGATTTGGTTTCTAGATATTTTCTTCAAATTTGAAAAAGATTCAGGGAAGATAAATAAAACTTTAGAAATTGTAAATAAAGTAGTAAAAGGTCAACCTATAGACCAAGAATGGCCTGAACATTCTCTGAGGTTCTTAGAAGACCACGGTGTTTTAAAGAAAGAAGATGGTAAATTCATAAAAATCAAGGATGTAGATTTTGATTGGGTATATGATATGCATACTACTGGTCATGAAGTAAAAAAATTATTTGGAGGTTGAGTTGGATTTTATTTTTCCATTAGTAACAGTAAGAAAAACGGGGCAGTATGATTTCAGAAACTTATTTTGGAGGATTTTGGAATCTAATGCTAGTGAGTTTTATGTGATTTCTCCTTTTATTGATTCACAAATATTCTCGAAAATTTTTAAGACAGTTTTTAGTGAGGGTACAGGAGGTAGAAAACTGATTATGATTAGTCGTAATCCCGATAACGAGATGAGAAGAAATGATTTTAAAAATATTCAAGAAGGTTTAGATCAGAATAAATTTAGATATCGTCTAGGCTCAGGGAATGAGGTTCTTTGGTACTTTGATAAACACCTTCATGCAAAAGTTTTAATTGCTGACTTTAACACGATTTTATTTGGTTCACAAAACCTCACTTATAATGGTTTAGGTGATGACTTGAATAAATCTAAATGTAACAACGAATTAGGAGCTTGTATCAATCAAATGAATGATAAACAGAAAAAAGGAATAAAGTTATTTGTAGAGAGTATCCTCAAGGATGCAACTAAGGAATATCCATTATAAGTTAGATTTCAGCAGGAGATTGATCCTGAAATTTTTCAACTGTCGGCAACAAACTGAACCTTCCAGACTTAGAAAAGTTTACTGTTGCAGGATTAGGAAAGTCTTTTGGTAAATCACCAGAAACTTCATACACACCTGCATTTCCTGTAAAACCTTCAACTTCAAAAGTGTCACCAGAAAAGTTGTAAGATGCGAAAACATCTTCTATCCCATGGCCTTTAATTTTGATCCATTTCAAATTGAGCATTATATCCCCTTGTTAAATTTTTATAGCATCACCGCAAATGGAAATCAATTTGAAATCAAGAACTCTTTATTCCAGATAAAACCAACCATCTAATATAGTTGCGGTGCGTTAAAATCAATGGTCTCCGTATATAAAAACATAAAATAAAGCTGTCTGTAATTCTTCCCTGAATTGCCCTGTAGTTCCCGCTGGTAACCGGCAGTAACCGTTAGTGGTTGTTTATGTATGTTTATAACCTCTCGTTCCCGTAATAAAATCAAAATCTTACATGAAAAAATTATTTTTTTTATTTGTTTTTTTATTTTTAATCATTTTATATGATCAGCGATTAAAGATTGTGAGTGCTAAAGACAAAGAGAAACTAAGTTGAGTATAAAGAAAGGATAGGAATATATATTGTGATGTGGATTCCGGCTCAAGGCCGGAATGACAGCTTCAAAGGAATGACGACATTACAGAAATAAAGAGAATTAGGCATTAAGTTTTAAGTTAGTGGGTTTTGCAAATAAAGTGAGTGCTGCAAAACTGAGTTAGGAGGTAGTAAATGTCTGAGAGAAAAGAAGAGATATTTAAAAAATATTCAACAAACATAAATTCACCCTGCCCGAATACCCTCGCACCCTTTCGTGGAGGGCTTGAGGGCAGGAGGAATTTATCAAACATATCTGTAAAACTAAATCAGGAAAAAAGAAATAAAAAAGCTCAACCTGCAAATGTAAGACTAACTGGAAGAGATAAACAAATTATTGATCTTCTCCAGAATCAAGACTTTTGTTTTTATAGTGACATAAAGAAAAAGTTTTTTTCTTCTGATGCTTCCGCCTGTAATCGTCTCAGCAAATTAAAAAATCAAGGTTATATTTCCATAGAGCCTGTTGCTTTCCATAATCTTAAAAGAACATTGGATAATTCTTCTATGGGACTTATTGGAAGAAACTTAAAAGTAATAAGTCTTTCTGATAAATGCTACTTAAAGAAAAGAAAAAGTAGTGACTGGAAAAGAACACATCAGCTCTTACTTTTTTCTGTAAGAGAAAGACTGGAAAAGCTTTTAAACAAAAAAGCTATCTTTGAAAATCAAGTTAAGGAATTAAAAAACACTTTACATAATGGAAAGTATGAACCTCTTCCTGACTTTTATATCCAGGGTGAAGATTATAAACTAGCTATAGAATTGGAGCTGCATTTAAAAAGTAGGAAACTTTATTTTCTGAAAATGGCTGAATACAGAAGGTCTCGTTTTACTCATGTTCTGTATGTCACTGCTCATATTAAGAAAATGCAAAGGCTTATAAGAGCCTTCCAAAGTAGGAAATACATCTCTATTGCTCATTATTCAAACTTGGAAGAAGTCATATCTCATAGATACGGAAACCTTACTCTGTTGGAGTGGCTGAAAGTAAAAACAAAATAACAAGCTGGAAAAATAGTAAAAAAGATATAGGTAAGAAGCATAAAAAGAAAGGTAAAACAACATAGATAGAAGGTACAGAGTTAAAGGAGGGCGTAAATGGTTAGCAAAGAGAAAGATAAAACTTTAGAAGATTTTATGGAAGAAATTATCATGGCTATCTGGGCTGTGATTCATTTTTCCATAATGCCTGTTAAAGCCAAGTCAGGAGTGGGAGCTGTGTTTGAAAATATTGCTCGCTCACTTGTTTTATGTGGATGGCTTGTTGGATGTCTTTGGCTTTATTGTTTTGCCCATGAAAAAATGTCTTTATTTAATAATTGGAATCTTTTTTATTTCTTTATGGGTTCCGCTTTATATTTCTTTTTAAGACATTGGTATTTCTCATGGTCTTTTAATAAAACTCTTCCTTTGGAAAAGATCACAGTAGAAAAACTTAAGAAAAAGAAAGTAAAATTTTCAAGGCTTAGTTCTCTTATGGAAAAAGAAGAATCCGCTCCTATTGGTATTTCTCTTATTTCAAAAAGACCTGTTCTTTTGGATTTAAGATCAAGAGTTCAACATACTGTTGTTTCAGGAGCTACAGGTCAGGGAAAAACTACTCTTCTTAAAACCTTACTCAGCCATTCTTTAAAACCTCTTTAGCCCCCTATATAATCCGGACTGAGATCTAATAGATGTTAGGATATTCTTATAAGAGAGGATATGTTCTACTAAAAGGGGGTTATTGATGTCAGATATAGAGAGTAAAACAAAGGTTAAGTATCCATTGGAGTTGAAAAAGAAGGCTCTTTTAGAGTTAGCGGAGAGTGGATCAGCAGAGGCGGTAGCCCGCCATTATAATGTGAGCAAGCAAACTGTGTATAACTGGAAGTCAGATGTAAAGAGGAAGAGTAAGAAGTTTGAAAAGAAGTCTTTAGAGAAGAGTCGTCATTTTCAAGATTTACTGGAGCTTAAGAGGGAAAACGCAAAGCTTAATGAAAGAGTCAGGCTTCTTCGTGACATTGTAAAAAAAACGGTTCAGATTTTGCCAGAAGAAAAGAATTAGCAAAGGAACTTACAAAGGGAGCTTACCCTCTGCATTCTGTGAATGAGATTTTACAGGAAGTGGGTATTAAGCGTTCTACCTAATTTGATTTTATATCCTCTAAGAAAGTGTGTTTTAGTTGTCATCCTTTGCGTAAAAGAGTTTCCAGGCATCCCGTAGAGGATCAGCAGATAGCTGATTGGGTAAGGAAAAAAAGACAGAAGGAGAGTTTTTTTGACACAAGTGGAGGTCATAGAGTTTTAGCGCAGTATGCTAATGAGGACCCATACCTTAAGGTTCGTCCTATCAACCATAAGAGGATGTACTCTATCTGTAAGGAAAACCATCTTCTACTTCATAAGAAACAAAAGAGAAAAAGAGAAGGCCACACAGCGTATGAGAATAGGGTTATTACTGGTCCTTATCAACTCTGGCAATTTGATATTAAATATGGGCGTATTTTATTGCATAGTGGGGGGGTTGCGTTTTTCTTCCTGTGTGCCTTTATAGATGTTTTTACAAGGGATATAGTGGCTTATCATATAGGGCTGAGGTGTTTAGCAGAGGATATTTTAAGGACTTTAAAAGTAGGTCTTATAGAACATAAAATCATTAAAGACCATAATCTGGTGATCCGCTCTGATAATGGTCCTCAGATGACCTCTAAAAAGCTGTCAGAGGGAATAAAGACTCTTCCTGTAGTGCATGAGTTTATACCTCCTAGGTGTCCTAATAAGAATGCGTATATTGAGTCTTTCTTCTCCTTAGTATCGGCTAATGTGACAGGCCCCAGAACATTTTTAGACTTCCGTTCAGCACATGAGACAATGGTGGAGTTTATTGAATTTTACAGAAAGAAGAAAATACATGGGGCGTTAAATATGACCATAGAGGAGTTTAAAAAACGCCTTCCTCGGCTCAACTTAGCCGATTATGAACTTAGATTATGACAAAAATGACAAGATTTCAGTCCGAAATTTAGGGGGTTGACCCGCTCTGAAAGCTCAACTACTTCTTTTTTTTCAAAAAGATTTTTCCAAAGGTTTTTTGATGATATTTGATCTGACATAATTTTTATTTCATTAAGTTATCAATAGTAACATCTAAAGCAATAGCAATCTTCCTTACGGTCTCAACAGTTGGATTTGGTGTATCTCCTGCTTCAATTTTTGTAATTGTGTTAAATGATACCTCTGCAAGTTTAGAAAGTTTATCTTGAGAGATACCTTTTTCATTTCTATATTTTCTGATATTTCTTGCTATTATTGGTAAGTGTTTTTTTGATTGGTTCATATATAACTTTACTAATATAGGGTTATATATGATAGTTATCATATAATGGACATTATAATCAAGACTATTTACAACGCATCAAATCTTTTATCCACCAAAGAAGCCCCTGACTAAGTTGAAAATCCGTGTAGCTAAATATGTAGCCATTTGTAGCCACAGATTGAAATACTGGGAAATACCCAGACATAAACACAGTGAAATGGCAGTTGCCTGATTAACCAAGAAACTCAGGGGCTTGAAATACCCCGACATTTCCTGAAATGTCCAAACACAGAATTTACAAAGTTCGTGCAATCAGATGGTCGGGGAGACAGGATTTGAACCTGCGACCCTCCGCTCCCAAAGCGGATGCGCTACCGGACTGCGCTACTCCCCGTTATCTTATATGATTTACAATCTCTTATCTTTGCCTTGGTTGGTCCTAAAACACTTTATATAAAACAAAATCACTTATCTCAAAAATGCAATAAGCTAAACTTGAGCGGAGTTTTAATATTGCATAGCTTATAAATACTATACAAGATGTAGGGTTTGACAATATATGTCACGATAAAACTAAAAATATCGCGCCGGAAGGGTTACATCCCTCAAAAAACTTAAAAAAATACCCGTATTTAAGTCCATAATATCCATAAAAATTAAATTTTAATACAGTAAATCAGCCAGAATACCGAAAATGAACTAAAACCAGAGGGCCAATGTAAGAGGATTTTGCTTCTTAAAAAAAGGTGGCATTGACCGAATGAATCACCTTAAAAGGGGCAAGTAAGGCTGTTTTGCTTTGAGTAAATACGCTAATTAAAGTCACTTTTACTGCTTTTATTATAGAAAACAGCGTAAAATTCAATAAAAAGTCCTGTTTTTTGAAAATACTTATATTGACTCTTTTTTAAAATGGTGGGTATAAAAAACTATTATTAAGAAAATAAACATAAAACCAAGGAGTTTATTTATGAAAAAATTGTATTTTTTATTCGCCTTGTTTTTCACAACTCCATTTTCTTTTGCAATGGATGTGGAATTCGGCGGTCAGCACCGCACCAGAGGTATTTATTACCAACAAGATATGCAAGATATCTTTAATCAACGGTTTAAGTTCTCCGGAGCTTTTCGTCCTAATGAAATGTTTGAGAGCCATTTCTGGTTGTTGACAAACTACAAATGGGGCGACAAAAATTATTTCGATAATGAAATAAGACTATATGGATATGGTGATTGGAAAATGTCAGATGAATTAATGCTCAGGTTGGGACGCTCTCCTTACCAGGTGGCGGATGGTTCATCCATAGGCATAAATGATTACAGTGACTACCCCTATGTTATGGATGGGGCTTTTTTGAGTTACAATACAGAGAGCCTGGCTGTGGATGTATGGGGAGCTTATTTACCTAATGTGTGGCAAGGCAACAATGAAGCCTCTTTACATCAAAAAGCCTTGGGGCTGTCTTTAGATGTGCGGTCTCTACCTGAAGAATTTAAAATGGCTAACCTATATGGTGTATATGCCATCAATGATGATGGTGATGATCATGTTCGTTTAGGTGTTGGTATAGGTGGTGATATATCTGGTGTTGACTATAAACTTTCTGGTGTTATTCATGGAACACAATTAGGTGAGATCGTCAGTCAGTATGCGGTTGATGGCCAGCTGGGATACACTCTGGATTTTGATGCGCGTATTTATGTAGGAGGTCACTACGAGTCAGATAGTTACGACGCTTTTTACTACAATCGTCACCCTCGTTCCGGTTTGTTGGATGTCGTTCAATGGGGTAATGGGACTATCTACGGGGAAGGTGGTATCTCTTATATGCCCAGTGAGGATTTTGAAGTGGGTATAGTCGGACTTTATTTTCATTCTATCGGTTCTTGGGGCCAATGGGGTAATGCCGGTAAGCACCCTAAAGGTGGTGAAGAAATGAGTGCATCACAAGTCATTGAAGCAGATGTATATGTTAAGAAAAGCTATGCTGGTGGTTTTGCCATTAAACTTCTAGGTGGTGTGTTTGACTTAGCTAACAACGATCCTTATTGGCAAGTTCAATTACAAACGACATTTGATTTTTAGTGGTTTTTTAGAGGATTGATTTAATAAGAGGCCGGTTTGCGAGAATCGGCCTTTTTTAATATGTATAAATATATGTGGCTATTTTATTTTTTATATCAATTTGGTTTGGGTTTTCCGATGGGTTCTTTTTTTCTTCCAAGGATAAAAGGAGTTTGGCGGGCGCAAATTCCCTACAGGCTCGGTATCGTTATTTTGGTCCTTTTTTCTTCTTTTAGTTTTGCTATAAAAAGAGAGGCTTTTCCCATAAAAGAAGAATTAGAAAATCCTCTTACTGCTTTATTAGACGAGGCAGTAGATCTTCATCATGCTATCTACTCTAATCAAGAAGGTCGTATTCATTTAACCCTATCAAAAATGATAAATAAAATAGAAGAATTGAAGCAATTTCCCCAACTCTTACCCTACCACCAACAATCTTACACATATAATTTGTTACAAGGGTTAAGGCCCCAGCTGGAAGCTATAAAAGTTTCTCGTGGAAAAAGAAAAGACAATATTAATGCTATTAATCGTACCTTAACCTATATGGCGCATGTATATGGGCTAAGAAAGTATGCTGTTTTTTATTGCCCAAAAGACAAAAGTGTGTGGATCCAAAAAGGAAATAAGAAAAGACACAAAAGATCTCTGCAAAACTATCGCTTATGTGGGGATTTAGTTGGTAAGTAGTTGTGGTTCAGTGGCTTTTATCTCTTCTTTGTCCGGGAGAAATCCCAGCAGTAAAGGTAAGTAGTTGTGGTTCAGTGGCTTTTATCTCTTCCTAAAAATATATTTGTTATTGTAGTTTTAGGAGCAGCTATCTTGTTTATAGTGGTACAAGACCCTCCGCACACTATTTGCCGCACACAGATAAATAACTTTAAAGCCCAACAAAAAGGAATTCTTTACAAAGACCCAAAAATTAAAACCAGAGTAAAACCCCTGATAAAAGTACTGATCGAAAACTGTAAAAAGTACAATACTCCAGGAAGTTGCTATGCTTTGTTTTCAAGAACTAAAAAACTCATTAAAGATTTTAAAGTGGTTTCCAGAGATTGTCGTGAACCTTTCGCCAGCTTAGGTGCAGTAAAAGAAGCTTTGTTCGGGGGATATAGTTTAATTATTCGTATCGCTTGGGGAGATACTCCCCCTCTTGCTCATCAAGATAAACTGAATTGGTTATCTGATATAGATGTCTCCCTTTTTTGCCTCATTAAAGAGGAGATCCTTTTTTATTATGGAAAAGAAGCTTTATTGAACTTAGAAAAAAAAGTATTTAAGAAATTACCTGGTGCTAAAAATATGAAAGAAAGCCGTATTCGGGAACTCTCCCTAACATCTGAAAATTGTTCTCTTTATCCTATTTTATAATTTATACTTACACTAAGCCGGTAGGTTTTTCTGACCTGTCATTCCTGTAAAGCTTGTCCCCGTGAAAACAGGGAACGGGAATCAAACCAGACCAGGATATTTAAAATATTCGGAATTGGGATCACAGTCCCGATTTCGTATTTTTAATACCTTATAGAGTTGTTTTTACCTTGTTTTACATGGATGCTCATTTGCTCTTCCTTCTTTAAGACAACATGTAAGGAGGTATAAATGAATAAACATCTCATCACGCAGTTAAAAGAATTTGGTCTCAACCCGAACTATTGGTGTCTAAAAAAACTCAAACAAAAAAATAGATGGATGATTATACATAAAAAAGAGCAGGGGGTACGGCTGATTGGCACAACAGAAAAAAATAGAGACTGGAAAGCTATTGAGTGGGTGATTTAAGTTAGAAAGCGGGGGGCGTTTTTCTGTCCTCTACAATGGATATAGAATGTGCAAATCCTTGTGACCTGTTTGGCCTAATTCTTTTAGAAATACTCTGAAACAAAGTTTTAAAGAAAGTAAAAATTAATCTATTTCAAACGGGGAGGCGGATATTTGCTCAGGGTATCCAAAATCATCGTAGGCGCGAGCGCAGGCAGGTAGTAAAGACAAGCGTCTGGCTTTTTTTATAGCTTTCCGCAGGGTTCTTTGCTCAGAATGTGTGAGCAAGGTGATACGAGCGGGGTTTATTTTACCCCCTTCTGATATAAACTGATAAAGAGTAACGGGAGACTTATAATCTAATTTTACCGATTTTTTATTTTTTATTTTTTTTAATGATGATTTCTCCATTTTTTCTTTTCCTTATTCTAGTTTGTCCTATACCGATCCATTTGGCTCTTTTTTTTTGACCGGCTTTATAGTATATCTTGTTCTTTCTATTACCAATAGTATCCTTTTAAAACAATAAAAATTAAAGAAAATAAACCTATTTTTTTGATTTATTGACGAATGGACACCTGTTGAGTATATATCAATATACTGAGCTTGTCTGATCCCTACCTTATAGGGGAGGCTTCCAGGCTTATTAAATAGGAGTATTATTGTGCCTAGATGTGAATTAACAGGTAAAAAACCGGTGGTTAAGAATTTAGTCAGCCATTCTAATATTAAAACAAAATCAAGAGCTTTTCCCAATGTGCGAGCCAAGACCTTTTATAGCCCATGCCTAAAGAGATCTTTTCGCCTCAAAGTAGCAGCTAGTACGATTCGCTCTATAGATAAAAGCGGGGGGATTGATCCTTTTTTAATAAAACTTCCTTTAAACCAGCTCTCTCCTTTTGCTTTAAAATTGAGAAAAAATATGGAAAAGAGGATTCACAAACAGAATCTAACGAAATTGGTAAAAAAAGAAGATAAAAAGGAGATAAGACCTTGAAACTAAAGATAAAAAAAGGAGATGAAGCTTTGGTTATTTCCGGTTCTGAAAAAGGAAAAAAAGCCAAAGTGTTGGAAATGGATACCCTTAAACTAAAAGCTCGCCTTCAGGGAGTGAGAGTGCAAACCCACTTCGATAAAAAGGAAGGAATACAAAAAAAAGAAGGATGGATAGATTACTCTAATATTCGTCTTTTGAGTTCAGCGGCTAAAAACCAAAAACCTAAAAAATGAAATTAAAACTGTTTTTCTTATTTCCCTGGTTTTTTAGCCTTTTCTCCACCGCCGCAGATACGGCCTTTTCAACCAGGGAGGAGATACTTTTAGACAGTACAGAATTAAAAGTAAGGAAAATCTTTCCTTTATATAAAGTGGATTTTAACCACAAAGTGGTGCAAGAAGAGGTTTATAATGAATTTATGAAAGAACAGAAAGAAGGAGAAACATTACAAGACACTTCAAAGCCTGTTAAAAACTAAGTGAGCGCGTACAGGAATGACAGCGTTGCGGGAATAATGACAGCGTTGCGGGAGTATTGTCACCCCCACGGGAGTATTGTCACCCCCGCGAAAGTATTGTCACCCCCGCGAAAGCGGGGGTCTTGTTCATCTACTGGATTCCCGCTTCCGCGGGAATGACAGGGCTTGCGCGGGAATGACAGGGATAAAGGTAACTTCTTCAGGAGAGAATAGGGGGCAAAAGCGAGTCGGATCCCCGCTTTCGCGGGGACAAGCTTGACACATGAGCAACCAAAGGTTGCTACTGTGGCAAACCGCATGTTTGAGTCTTTTGCTCTCTATTCTCTACTGAAGAGCAAGAGCAATGAGATTCCCGCTTTCGCGGGAATGACAGGGCTTTCGCGGGAATGACAGGGCTTTCGCGGGAATGACAGGGCTTTCGCGGGAATGACAGGGCTTCCGCGGGAATGACAAATTCCCTCCCTTATTTATTCATCTTCGAAATGTTTTTCCAAAATAAAAGACTCACACTTTATAAAGGAGCCCCATCTGGTAACACAGAAGGGGTCCAAGCTTCAAAAGGCCACTTACATTCACAAAAACCCTCATCATCACAACTCGGATAAACCGTGCCACCACATGTACGACACTCATTCTTACACCGAATCTTCTCATTTTCACAGGCTTGCAAACAGGCCGGACACTTAGAACAAGTGGTTGTGGATGTGCAACTGCTAAGGTCACCTGGCACTGTGCAACTGTTGCTCGTGGTACAACAATCCTCAGGACAGGCATCTACACATTGGGCCGCCTTTGCATCACAATCTGCCTCACAAGCTCTACACTCCCCATCTCCCACTTTCTCACAGTATAAATGCTCTGCTCGCTGCTGTAACTCATCTATTGCCTGCATGTTTATCACAAACTCCCCAGAGGTGTGCTCCTCCACCCACTCCGTCATAAACTTCACACTCTTACGCTTCTCATCTATAAATCCCTCATCTGTCGCATCTACTCCACTTCCACAAGCACCATTCACCCCTGCCGGGGGCTTAAGGCTGACCTGATCATTATCATGCGCCTCATAACAGATCTTCTTATAAGTGTTAATAAAACTACGATCACGGACATTACTTATGGTTAAATTGGTCGGCACAACAGGGGTCCCTTCATAATCCACTACACCGATATAGTCGGAACCTTTATCTGGCATAGGCTCATTTACATTGTCCGCATTAAAAAGAGACTTTGCATCTGGAAAATAAGCGTCACTTAATCGCCAGTTCTCTGTATTTTTACCATCCTTTCCTGTTGACTTGCTTAAGGCCACCCAAGCCCCCGTGGCCGGAATATTTATAGAAAAAATATGGTTTGTATCTCCTGATAAATCACCCGGGTCAGGAAAAGGATAAGACTCATCATTGGGATTTATAAGGGTCATGGCCTTAGCCCACTCCAAAGAGCTTAAAGGAGGAAGGAATTTAGCTCCCTTTGCAGTACAAGCTCCAGGAGCTTGTTGTACACGAACAGCACTGCTGCTTAAAACAAAATCTCCAGGGCCTTTTCGGCAAAGGGCTTTTCCTGTGATACCACTGCCACCTGGTAAATTATAAACCCCTTTGTACTGAATATTGTGAGTTAAGATAGTGTCTGTGTCGGAAGAGGGAACCGAGTAGGTGTTTTTTAGTAAGACAGGAAGAGGTGCAGTAGGAGGATCAGTGGATAAAAGTACCTTCCTTCTGAAAATAGCCACTTTGGAATCAGCCACCTTTGCCCAGGGAATGGAGCCTATGACCTGGCCTCCTCCGTCTTTTCTCATGGCCACCCAAGCCGTGTTGTGGCTATCCGTGAACTTTTTCAAATAACCTTCTTTTCCCTCTGCCGGCACAAATACCGTTAAATGATTTGATAGTTCTTCTATTTTATAAGAAGGAGCTATAAATATTCCACGAGTGGCATTATTAACATAATCAAAGTAATCGGCATCTCCTGAAAAAGAGGGAAGTCCTAAGCTACTTATAATAGAAGCATCTTGAGTCCCTTTAATAAAAAGCGAAGTCCAGGTATTTTTAAAATATTTAGCTAAGTCCGTTTTCTTTATTATTTCTCTTCCCATTTTATAGCAAGCCTCTTGAGCCTTATCAAAACTTCCGGTGAATATAGCCGGCTTAGAAGTAGGAGAAGAAAGATCTACAGCCGGTACATAGTGCCCGCTGGCAAAACATAAAATAGGAAGCGAATTACTACAGTTTTTAAACTCATACTGAGCGCTATCAAAACTTTTAAAAGATTCTAAATTAGGAAGCTTTATCGCTATACAGTCCCCAGAACCACCCACGGAGCTACTACTTTTAAAGTCCGGTAAATCATACTTACCTCCACTGTTATTTTTAGGCAAAGCGCATTCCGGCAAAGTCCCGTCCAAAGGCTCATCCACCAAACCCTGCGACAGTAGATTACCATCCTCATCCGTATAATCTCTAATGGGGCCATAGGCTCCTACTCCATACTTAGTGCATATTTTAGAATGGCATGCAACACAGAGAAAACGGTTCTTATCCTCCTCCTCATATTTACTGGAATAAGAGGTACAAGTCGCCCCAGGAGCTTTTTTTAAATCCAGTGTAACAAAAGGAAACACCTTTTTATTTGTGTCACATATATCATCACAAAATGTCTTTAAAGAGTTATCCCCATCACTTTTATCTTCTAAAGTAAATTTATAGCTACTTTGACCCGGGGAAATAGAAAAATCCGTAAGAGCTTCGTTGGGACTAAATTCTGTAGTGCTGCTATATATTTTTACAGCCAGTTTTCCCGGACTGCCGGAGGTCACCGCTGCACCACTTTTATCTTTGAAAGAGAGATTCATTTTTTTTAACTCTAAAACACCTCCACTGAGGTTAGAAAGTGCCGCAGTAAAAACCACAGGCTCCTCATAATCATCCGAACTATCACTGCTCTCCCCTTTACAGCGAAACACCTTTCTTCTACAAGCCGTTCGTGCACGAATCGAATGATTCTCTTTGATATTATTATTATCAATAGTATGACCTAATATAATATTAGGGTAAATATCCCGAAAATCCACTTCACTACAAGTAGGAGCATCAAGCTCTACAGTATTGATGACAGTCCTACGGCTGAGCCTTCCCGGACCAGACCCCGAAAACTGAACTGCCACTGTCATGGCACTATTGGTAGATTCAGCATGACATTCCGACACCGCATTAGCCCATATCAGGCTATACTGCTTGCTCACATAAAGTCCCTTCTCATCATAATCATCCCCCTTAAAAACAGATACCAAGGACTGAAGCTCAAATAGCACTGCCTTCGCATCTAAGGTGTTAGACTGGCTTAAATCAATATCGGTTTGCTCTGGAAATTTCTTCGGTATAATACGGGCTATCACATAGGCTTCATTCGCCGTCTCATTTTGCTTACCTATATACTTAAAACAGCGGCTAAACAGACTATCCGTAAAATCAGGATCCATAGCCTCACAAGGTGTATCATCGGAAGACAGCTCATACTCACTCTTGTCAAAAAAAGCCTCCCAACGGCTTTCTGAAAAACTACTCTTAGCCTCCGCACTTAAATTAGAGCCTATGTTGAATTGGATGAGTTCCACTCCTGCCATTTTAGTGGGTGGCTCTAAAAAAGAACATACACCTTCTTTACTCTGGGCTTGCTTCTCCCCGGTGTTATCTATATTGGCCTCTACCAATAGGGCACGTAGATCGGATATAATATTGGAGTGAATATTAAAAGATAAGTCCTGCTCTTGCTCAACTTCATAGGTTTGTCTGGACTGCCCCTGCATATAGGCTACCAAGGCCACAGCGCTAATACCCATTATAAATGCCGCTACGAGCTGAGAGACCACAAAGGAACCTTTATTTTTATTTATAAAAATTTTCAAAAACAATATCTCATATCCTCCTTTACGAATTTTCACATAGAGAGAAAAAGCATAATTATTCCACATTATGAATATGCTCCTATATCTTTATTATTTATAAGTTTAACCACCTGTAACACTGCCGTCATGGACAGTTGCCACCACCACCACCCCCGCCATCACCATCACCAGTGTGGCCGTCGGCGGGCGGGCCGTCGAAGGTGCCGTCGCCGACGGGGCCGTCCCCACCGTCCCCGTCATAATTACTCGCCATTTGTGATAGTTTGTCTGATAGTCTGGTTTGTGGGTTACTACAACCACAAATTGTCATCAGCACCTCTCTAACTAAACCTTCATGTATAACAGAAGCTTGGCTAGGAATCATAAAACTTCTGGCCGGTTCCAAACCTGCAAATTCACAAGTACCTCCTGTGCCACAAGCCGTGTCCCCTAAAGTACAAGAAGCCGAAGCCAGCTGAGGACGGTCCATAAATACAAAATCCACATTGTCGTCTGTTTTAGGCAAATTAGAGAGAGATACGTTTTTGTAACAAATCCCTAAGGGATGATTGGCACTGAAGCTCAGTCTATAAAAGGCTTCCTCAAAAGGAACATACTGAGTATTAACTGTTATTGTTACACTGTCCGGTCCTGTTTTATAAACAGTCCTCTTTTTTACCTCTATAGGACAATCATAAAAATACTCAAACCGGATGGTTTCACCAGGCAAAAAAACCTGCTCTGTGGGTTTAGCTGTTTTTACTATGTCCGATATAATATGTTCCGTATGAGTATCGTCCAGGTCAGTCAGTTGAATAACTGACTTTACTAAAGAAAGAGAATATATAGCTCCTGGCCCTTCATTTTTAATAGCCACTATGTTGGAGGCCTTTCCTGCGTATTGTCCAAACTCTGTAGGCACAACAGCTCCTCGACAACTGGGTAAAGCATTGGCTACAGACCCCCCTGAACAACCCATAGAACATTTCACCCCGGGAATAATAGTGTCGAATGTAATGGAACTCAAAGGACGCCTTATCCCTGACAAAGCTACATGTTTTAAATCCTTATTGGAGACAGGGTCTTTATAATCCACCTCCACTTTTGTTAAAACAATCCAGTAGTCCCCATCCGCTTTTCTTATATATTCACAAAGCGTATCGGGAACATCCGCTCCCCCTCTTTCGCAAAGCTGATTGGTTGGGTTATCAGAAAGCTCATAATCCACACAAGACGCATCACTAATCACTTCCAAAGTGTTCTTATCTCTGCAAACCGCCTCCGGCACATCACCAATCAAATTCTCTATAGAGGTGCTCCGCCAATCCACCAACTGAAAAGTCACTTTATATTCCTTCTCCACATCATCCAAAGTGTATTTACCTTTATAAGAAAGTCCCTCTGCTGAGTCCCCTTCATCCGATAAATGAAAATCAGCAGGACTCTCTGTCTTAGGGGCCAGAGTCCACTTACAATTAGATTGCTTGCCCGTCCAACCATCTTGACGACAAAGAATAAGATTATTGGCCACCAGGTAAGCCGCCAGGGTTTGAGCCGACTCCGTTACCAAATGCTTTTCCCATTCCTCTATAGACTGCGAATGCTCAGATAAAAAACCCCCTGTCATTTTTTGAGTAAAGTAAATGGTGCTGAGCACCCCTGCCGAAACCATCAAAGATAAAATAATGGCCGCTGATCCTTCTTTGTTTTTACTAAATACTTTGACCAAAAACTTTCTTACATTCTTGTATATAGACACTTAACATCCTCCTTGGTTTTGTTTAATACCCAAAGGGTATTATTTTTTCGTACCTTTCAGGATTTTTTCCCCTTGTTAACCAAGCTTCTAAATCTGAAATTTTCAAACACGATCAGTTTAATACCCTTTTTTAGTTAATTTATTACTTACATCCCTTAACTAAATTACTTCCTGTTTAATTGCATTCCTTCCCTCTTCCCCTGTCATTCCCGTAAAAGCACTGTCATTCCCGTAAAAGCATTGTCATTCCCGTAAAAGCATTGTCATTCCCGCGAAAGCATTGTCATTCCCGCGAAAGCGGGAATCCAGTCGCTCTTGTTCTTCAGGAGAGAAGTAGGAGTCAAAAGTCTCAGACATGCGGTTTGCCACAGAAGCAACCTTCGGTTGCTCTGTATCAAATCCGAACTCGCTTTTGCCCCCTACTTCTCTCCTGAAAAGCTTATCCATCTGTCATTGCCTGCGCCAGCACTGTCATTCCCGTGGAAACGGGAATCCAGTCGCTCTTGTTCTTCAGGAGAGAAGTAGGAGTCAAAAGTCTCAGACATGCGGTTTGCCACAGAAGCAACCTTCGGTTGCTCTGTATCAAATCCGAACTCGCTTTTGCCCCCTACTTCTCTCCTGAAAAGCTTATCCATCTGTCATTGCCTGCGCCAGCACTGTCATTCCCGCGAAAGCGGGAATCCAGAAAGGTAACACTGTTTTCCTGAAGAACATATTTTTACTCATAGATCATTATTCCTCGTAGCTATGAGACCCTCGCTTTCGCGGAGGTGACAAAGCCGTAGCTTATGAGATGCCCGCTTCCGCGGGCATGACATACTTTGTAGAAATGACAATATTCCTGTAAATGTTTGTCCTTCCCGTGAAGCTTGTCCTCGTAAAAACAAAGAACAGGAATCCCGTACCGGATAAGTATAATTTGTTTTGTGAAATGACATAAAAAATGGAAACAGAGCTTCTTCACTATATCAACTCTGTTGAAAAGATAGGTTTCCACAGCTATACCAGTTCGGTATAAAGCCACAGTACTCTGCCTGACGATCGTATATAGAAAACAACATCTTTTCAGAAGAGAATAAGAGGAAAAAGCGAGTCGGATCCCCGTTTTCACGAGGACAAGCTTGAGCACAAGAGCAACTAGATTCCCGCTTTCGCGGGAATGACATATTTGTGGCAAAACGCATGTCTGAGTTTTTGACTCTTCTTTTCTCTTGAAAAGGACATGTTGAAAAAAACGGGAGAAAAAGAAATGAATATACTTTATGTATGTATGTATGTATGTATGTATGTATGTATGTATGTATGTATGTATGTATGTATGTATGTATGTATGTATGTATGTATGTATGTATGTATGTATGTATGTATGTATGTATGTATGTATGTATGTATGTATGTATGTTAAAAACAATACTCATATTTAAACATCCTTGTCAACTCTATTTTGTAAGTTTTTGTCCTTGTCCAAAAAGAGCTTGCCTCCTAAGAGTTAAGCTAGTGGCTTTCCGTGTAGCAGATCTGTATTCCTGCTCCCCGTTTCCACGGGGCAAGCTCCACGGGAATTGTAAATGTTCACCCATTCGCTAACAAAATTGCTTTTCTGTATATTGCCTTCAGGAAAAACAGTTTGCCGGCAGAGAGCCCAAGGACCGTCCCGAGAGGCAAAGCCTCGTATAAAGGCAAAGCTGTTTTTCTGAAAGACACATTTACAACCCGTCAATGAACGAGCATGCCTTTGTGGGAGCATGACCCTATAATTAAGGCTATCATAAAAAAATAAACTCACAAATAAAATATTTAGTCCATATTTAGTTTATGAAGCTCAATAGGCTGAGCTACCCTCATTTTTAAAAACAAGATATATAAGTAAGTTCTCTTAATCTTTAATGAAAATAGAAAATACCAAAGGGACAAATAAAGGTAAATCTTTCTCTAAAAAAGATTCTTATTTGTATCAAATTGAAACAAACAAATATTGAGAATAGGAGGCAAAGCCTCGTATAGAAGCAAAGCCTCATATAGAGGCAAAGCCTCGTATAGAGGCGAAGCTGTTTTCTTGAAGGATGTATTTACTTATAGATCATTATTCCTCGTAGCCAATGAGATGCCCGCTTCCGAGGGCATGACAAAGTTCAAACTTCACGGATTGTAAATGTTCACTAATTCACTGACAAAATGGCTTCCCGTTAGCTATGAGGATGACATACAAAGCAGGATAGAGATAGACTCTTCAGTAGAGAATAGAGAGCAAAAGCGAGTTCGGATCCCCGCTTTCGCGGGGACAAGCTTGACACATGAGCAACCAAAGGTTGCTACTGTGGCAAACCGCATGTTTGAGTCTTTTGCTCTCTATTCTCTACTGAAGAGCAAGAGCAATGAGATTCCCGCTTTCGCGGGAATGACAAAGTTCAAGCTTCACGGGAATGACAGATCTATGGAGATTAGCTCCACACTGAAAAATGATTCTTCAGCTAAAAGCTTTGGGTTTAAAGTCTTTTCTATTAACCAGACTGGCACTGTCCCCTGTAGCTCGGATAAGAAATAAACCCTCTTCCTCCGCAAGCAAATGCGCCCTACTCTCACTGGCTAGATAGGCTACCGCCCCGTAGATCGTTTCCGTCTTATATCTTCGAAAGTAATTTCTAAAATCCCTAAGGGTTTCTAAAAAAACAGTGACATCTTTGGGAACTAAAGTGGTTTTTACTTCTACAACCACAACCTCTGTTCCATTAGCCACAATAATATCAAACTCCCGTCTTTCAATACGACCATCCGGTTTTCTCCACTCTGATTTAGAACGAGTATGAGTTTGTGTTATATCTATCCCATGACCTTGAAAAATCTTTACCAGCTTTCCCTCAACTAAAGACTCCACTAAAGCTCCCCATCGTTCATTAAACCGGCCCCCTATTTTTTGTATCTGCCGATCTATTTCAGCACTACGTTTCTCTGCTTCAGCCCATCGCTTAGCCTGCTGCTTCTTTTCTTCTGCCCTTTGCTTCTCTGCTTCAACCCATCGCTCAGCTTGCTGCTTCTTTTCTTCTGTCCTTTGCTTCTCTGCTTCTGCTTGCCGCTTCTCTGCTTCTGCTTGCCGCTTCTCTGCTTCTGCCGAAAACCGCTCTAAATTTCTTTGAGTCTCTTTTATAAGTGCCCAAATTTCATCTGCTGGTGATATTATGGATTTACTCATCTTCATCTCCTTTCTTTATAGTATCATAGTTTTTTAAAAATAAGCTATGCAAAATCCATACCAGATTTAAACCCAAAGGGTTTTATTTGGCGAACTTCAGGAAAACTATGATAAATTTACCACTCTTTTAAACCCAAAGGGTTTTATTTGATAAACTTTGGTAAAATCTCTCACATAAAGAAAAAAGCTTCTGTCGGAAGAGAATAGGGCTTAAAAGCGAGTTCGGATTTGACACATGAGCAACTAGATTCCCGCTTTCGCGGGAATGACAAATTTGTGGCAAACCGCATGTCCGAGCCTTTTAAATCCTATTCTCTTCCGAAAGGTTCATCATTAACCCAAAGGGTTTTATTTGGCGAACTTCAGGAAAACTATGATAAATTTACCACTCTTTTAAACTCAAAGGGTTTTATTTGATAAACTTTGGTAAAATCTCTCACATAAAGAAAAAAGCTTCTGTCGGAAGAGAATAGGGCTTAAAAGCGAGTTCGGATTTGACACATGAGCAACTAGATTCCCGCTTTCGCGGGAATGACAAATTTGTGGCAAACCGCATGACCGAGCCTTTTAAATCCTATTCTCTTCCGAAAGGTTCATCATTAACCCAAAGGGTTTTATTTGGTGAACTTCAGGAAAACTTATGATAAATTTACCACTCTTTTAAACTCAAAGGGTTTTATTTGGTGAACTTCAGGAAAACTTATGATAAATTTACCACTCTTTTAAACCCAAAGGGTTTTATTTGATAAACTTCAGGAAAACAGCTTGCCGGTGGAGGGTTCAGGGACCTTGGCTTCTTACCAAGAAAGACAAGGGTCGTCCTGAGAGGCAAAGCCTCGTACATCAGAACCGACTACTTGCAAGGTGAACCAACCCAATGTAATCCACTATGAACCTAACTTAAATACAGCCAGCCATACAGCCAATAAAGCCCCAGCAAATACAAAAAACCATATTCCTTTTTTACTGATGATATTTTTAGATATCAAAATGGGGATTAATATACTTAAAATAAGCCAAATCAATAGCTTAAGGTTTAACCAAAGAGGAAATGAATGCAGTTTCAGCCGGGCCATTAAACCAAAACCGCTGACAAATAGAACCAGTGCGGACAGACCATGTAAGATCATAACTCTCTTTTTATAGGCTTTATTCCCTGAGTAAGCCAGTAAAACACCTAAAGATAAAAACAGGAAAAGGATGGCAATAAAATGAATAAATTTATATACTTCGTAACTCATAGTGCATAAGTATTAAAAAATAAGGCCTTTGTCAGTATTTTTTTATACTTTTTAACTCTTAAAAGGGCAGTCTTATTTGACAGCCTTATGACCTATTTGTAAAACAGGCTTGGCAGTCAAGAGTATGGAAATAATGAGACCCCATTGGGTATAACAATAAGGAGTGACAAAATGTTTGAACTGCAAATACTTTTTCCCATTATTGGGATTTTGGGACTTATATTCGCTCTCAGCCTTTATAGGGTGATCCTGTCTCACTCGCCAGGAACAGATAAAATGAAAAGCATTGCCCATGAAATTGAATTGGGAGCTATGGCTTTTTTAAAGTCAGAATATTCTAAATTGTCCCTTTTTGTTTTGGCTGTGGCTATCATTTTATTTTTCTCTTTTGGTTGGCAAACCGGTTCTTCTTTTGTCTTGGGGGCATTATGCTCCGGTTTAGCGGGATTTATAGGCATGAAGTCTGCTACCAAAAGCAATGTCAGAACAGCTACAGCAGCAAAAGAAAAGGGCTTAGCAGGAGCTTTATTTGTCGCTTTTAATGGAGGGGCCGTCATGGGAGTGTCTGTGGCTAGTTTGGGACTCATGGGCCTAGGGCTGGTTTATCTATTTGCTGAAATGGATACACAGATAACTTCTATTGTTTCCGGTTTTTCTATGGGAGCTTCTTCTATTGCTCTATTCGCCCGCATAGGTGGGGGAATATTCACTAAAGCGGCTGATGTAGGGGCCGATTTAGTGGGAAAAGTGGAGGCTGGCATTCCCGAAGATGATCCGCGAAACCCGGGAGTTATAGCGGATAATGTGGGTGATAATGTGGGTGATGTAGCAGGAATGGGAGCGGATATTTTTGAATCTTATGTGGGTGCTATGGTGGCTTCCATAACGATTGCTATTACTATGGATGCGGTGATTATGAATCAATATTTCGGACCGGCTTTTTCTCGTAGCTTATTAACTGTATTTCCACTGGTGTTATGTATGATCGGCCTTTTTGGTTCTGTCATAGGCATACTGAGCATAAGAATTTTAAAAAATAAGTCACCTGATCTGGCTTTATTATTCTCTCAGCTTATTTCTGGTTTTGTATTTTTAGCTATTGTAGGTGGAGTGCTGCTTTCAATAGAAAAGGGTTATCGTCTATTTATAGCTGTTTGTGTTGGGCAAATAGCGGGATTGCTTATTGGAAAGATCACAGAATATTACACCTCTTCCAAGCCAGTGCAGCAAGTAGCCCAAGCTTCTAAAACAGGTCCTGCCACCAATATTATTTCCGGTGTTGCTGTGGGATTGGAGTCCACTTGTGCCCCTCTTATTCTTATTGCCGTCACTATTCAAACGGCCTACCATTTTGCTGGCTTATACGGTATTGCTATTTCCGCTGTGGGTATGCTGGCCACAGTAGGTATTACAATGACTATTGATGCTTATGGGCCTGTGGCGGATAATGCAGGAGGTATTGCTGAAATGTCTGGTCTAGGACCGGATGTAAGAAAAATCACAGACAACTTGGATTCTTTGGGGAACACCACAGCGGCTATTGGAAAAGGTTTTGCCATTGGGTCGGCGGCTTTAACAGCTCTGGCCTTATTTGTTGCTTTTAAGGAAGCTGTAGGGGCTTCTTCCCAAACGGAAATCACCATGAGTTTAAGTCAGCCCTCTGTGGTTATGGGTTTGTTCTTGGGAGCGGCGATGGTGGTTATAGCTGCTAGCTTAACTTTAGAATCAGTAGGCCGAACAGCTTCAAAAATGGTGGCAGAAATTCGCCGGCAGTTTAAAGAAATCACAGGACTCCTGGAGGGAAAAGCGAAACCGGATACCAGTCGCTGCGTTAGTATTGCCACCAATGCTTCTTTAAAAGAGATGATTTTACCTGGAGTTATTGCTGTGCTTTTTCCTGTTGCTGTTGGCTTTATCATGGGACCGGAAACTCTGAGTGGGGCCTTGGCCGGAGCTTTATTAACGGGTGTAACTATAGCTTTGTTGATGGCCAACGCCGGAGGGGCCTGGGATAACGCAAAAAAATTTATTGAAAAAGGCAGCTTAGAAGGAGCTAGTAAAGGAGATGATACTCATGCGGCTTCTGTTATTGGAGACACAGTAGGAGATCCTTTTAAAGACACCACCGGACCGGCTATGAATATTTTAATTAAGTTGCTTTCCATAGTGGCTTTGATTATAGCTCCTTTTCTCTAAAGTGAACCCTCTAAAATGAACAGGATGATTTGTTGCGGTTATCTCCTCGCCTTCGTTCTTTATCTTTAATTTTTTCCATAGTCCTTATGGAGTTCATTGCCTTTGGCATGATTATCCCCCTCAGTCCTTATTTAGCCAGGGACTTTGGAGCGGATGACCTGGAAGTGGGTCTTCTGATGAGTGTTTATTCTCTGGCTCAATTAATCTTTGCCCCGCTATGGGGTTATTTAAGCGATCACCTGGGACGAAAGCCGATTATCCTAACTTGCTTACTCGGCTCAGCTCTTTTTTATCTTTGGTTTTCTTTTGCCAACACTCTTGAAGTTTTATTTTTAACCCGCGTGCTCGCCGGGGTCTTTGGAGCTGTTATGTCGGTATCTATGGCTTGTATAGCAGATGTGACAGGAGAAAAAGAAAGATCCAGAAACATGGGCCTGGTAGGAGCTGCTATCGGCTTAGGTTTTATTATTGGCCCTTTTCTAGGCGGTATTTTTGGTCTCTTGGGTCAACAGTTGGGAAACAGCCCTCCTTTTGGTTCCAGCTTCTCTGCCCTGGGAGCTTGCTTTGTTTGTTTAGTTAATTTTTTTGTTGTTTGTTTCTTTTTAAAGCCAAAGAGTTTTAGTTATTCACAGGATGAAAATCTTCCACCAAGAAAAAATCAAGAGCCGCTAAAACTTTTAAATCAAGTGAGTGTAAGTAATACTTTTATCTCTATAAAAAATATTTTGCTAAATATTAAAAACAGCCATCAGCACCGGGTTCAACAATTGTTTTTGGCCATAAAGTATCCTGTCTTAAATCAAACACTGCTTATGTATTTTCTTTTAACTTTAGCTCTGGCAGGGATCGAAGCTTCTTTGTTTTTATATGTGAGGGATAAACTTTCCTGGTCTCATTTTCCTGCCAGTATAGGCTTTACTTATATAGGTTTGATGATGGTGCTAACCCAGGGTTTTTTAGTGAGAAAAATCATACCGCGCTTGGGGGAATACAAAACACTGATGTGGGGATTAATGATAGGTGGAGTTGGTTTTGCCGGAGTAGGCGTCACTCACTGGCTTTGGCTTGTAGCCTTAAGTGTTACTCTTTTATGTATTGGTTATGGTTTGGCTAGCACTTGTCTTTCCGGGGCTGTGAGCCTTTTAACCAGTAAAGATCGGCAGGGAAGCATCTTTGGTGTTCATCAAAGTTTATTTTCTATGGCTCGTATTATTGGCCCCGCTTTGGGAGGATGGTTTTATAGAGACCTAAGCCCTTCCGCCCCTTTTTACCTTGCCGGTTTAATTGTATTTTTTGCTCTGCTGGTTGGACTTAGTTTAAAAAAAAGCTTTCCAAAACAAGGTAAAATGGCAATCACTTAATAAGTTATATAGGAGATATGGATATGGTTAACGAACGGGAAATAGCCAGTGCTGCTGGGCGCCGACCTGTTGGCAATAGGAAAGTGGCACCACAACACCTGGATGCTATTGAAGGTGTTGTACTTTCTGGCCTAAGAACTTTTGTGAAACCAATCAAAGGACATGATGCCGCGGATATTTTCATAGCTGCAACAGAAAGTGCAAAATCAGAAAGTATTTGGAATTATCTTAGTTACGGTCCCTTCACTAGCGAGGCGGAAGTACAAACTTGGTTACTTAATTGCGAAGCTTCCAAGGATCCCATTTTTATGAGTTTTTGTGATAGAAAAACTGGCCGGACCGGAGGAATGGGTAGTTTTATGAGAATTCAATCAAATACTGGAGTTGCTGAAATTGGTAATATCTGGTTTAGCCTTGCTTGGCAAAATACTATTCAAGCCACTGAAGTGCTCTCACTAATGATGTATCATATTCTAGAAACCAAAGCTTATCGCCGATTGGAGTGGAAGTGCGATGCACTCAACAAAGCATCTCGTGCTGCTGCATTACGCCTTGGCTTTCGCTATGAAGGTGTTTTCCTTAACCACATGATTGTTAAGGGACGCAATCGAGACACAGCCTGGTTCTCTCTTACAAAAGAAGAATGGCCGGCTATACATACAACCCATATTCGTTGGCTTGCACCTGAAAACTTCGATACTGAAGGACGACAAAAATGCTCATTAAGTGACCTTACCAGTGCACTTTGGTAAAAATGACACTTAAACTTACACTCACATTGAATTCATAAAATGTTTAAAAGTCCTTCTTCAGAAAAATGAGAGTTTTTGGTAAAATAAAGAATGTTAAAATGGATTCATAAAAAAGAAAAAGCGGACTATTCTTCTATTGAAGTGTTTCAACTGGAAAATTTAATCAATAATCAGATTCCTTTTTTATTTTTCAACCTAAGTCCTCATTTCTTGGTGAAAGACTACGGAAACTTTGTATCCTCTGTTCTCAAGTTATCACAAGCTGTTACAGAACAAGATGTTAAAAAGAAATTAGAAAACACAGATAAGTCAAAACCTATCATTTTAATTTGTGAAAAAGGAAGCCAAAGTTGCAGTTTAGCCCAACACTTACAAAAAAAAGGTTTTATTAATACTTTCTTTATTAAAGACGGCATAATGTCTTTAATAGAAGAGAAAAAATAATCCTTATATGTGATTGTTCAATATATAGCTAAATAAACCCAACTAAGAAATAAGAATAAAAAAGTTAGGAATGATAAATTCTATGAACTCTTTCTCCGAGACGGGTTAAAATTTCTTCAGGAATCGAATCTACCGCATCAGATTGTTCTTCAACAGAAATAATTCGACTCTTCTGAGTGCCAAAAATAACCACTTCCTCCCCTCTTTGCACTTTCGCCTGGTTCACCACAACTGCCGTTACATCTATCATAAAAAAATCCATGCAGATATGCCCCACAATAGGTACTCTTTCGCCTCGAAATAAAATCTCACCTTTATTAAAAAGACGATAAGGGAGGCCATCCGCATACCCCATAGAAACCACCGCCAGGGTTGATTTTTTTTGGGTGACCCATTTTCCACCATAAGAAATAGGCTGACCAGCTGGTAATGTGTGAGAACTAACCACAAAAGATTTTAAACAAGATACCGGCTTTAAATGGATGGAATGGTATTGTTGTTCAGCTTCTTTTGAAGAAAAAAGAACAGGGGGTTTAATTCCATATAAGCAAATTCCCGGCCTAAAACCTAAAGAAAAATTTTTTAACTGAGAATGGCACCATAAAGCAAAAAAACCGGCACTGTTGAGTAAATGAATGTGCAACCTTTGATTAGGTAAAGATTGTTTAAAAAAATGGTGTATTTTTTTAAAAGTGTGTATTTGCTGAAGGGCTGAGCTATTTTGCTTAGAGCCTGCCAGCTCTCCTTCACTGAGATGGGAAGCTAGACCCTGTAGTTTTAATAAAGGGTGTTTTTTTATATATTCCAGTATAGGAGCATGCTCCGAAGGTGGGAAACCAAAGCGGTTCATCCCTGTGTTAAATTTCAGGTGAAAGGGGACTTCCTTTCTTTTCGATAATGTAAGAGCTTTTAAATCAGCCCATTGCCCCACTACAGGGATAAAATGATATAAATCTATGACCTCCATCTGTGTTTTATTAAACGGAGCAAAAATATAAATCTCCATATCTGAAGCCAACTCTTTAAGAGCGAGAGCTTCGTCAATGGAAATCACGCCTATTTTTCTAACCCCCGCATCCTTTATCACTTTTGTTACTTCTAAAGCACCATGACCATAACTGTTCGCCTTAACTATAGGGCAGAAAAACCCCTTTTCTTTCCGGGTCATTAAAGAAAAAGTTTTCACATTTTCTTTTAAAGCTTTTAAGTCCACTTCTAAACAGGCTCTCATTATTTTTAGTCCTTTTGGTCAAAAGGCATATTTATATATGGTTTGATATACCATACAGCAGAAAAAGTAAAAAGATCATAAGTATATTTATTTCGGTAGATGATCTCTTAAATATACGGCGTCTTCATAGTGGTTGACTAACTGTGGATATTTTATGTTTTTAAAATCTATGCTGAGAAAAAAACCATAAGAATTAAACTCAGGATCAAACATAGGTGGGCCGTGGACCCTAGCTCCTAATTTTAAATACCATTTAAAAAGCCGGGAGATTTTTATAAGACTTTTCTGATCCGGTTTAACATTTAAAAGCATCTTATCCATTCCTGGAACAGCATATTCTTTAGTGGGAACAACCAATGAACTTGTATCCACCACCCCCTGATCTAAAAAAGTATTATATATACAGGCTGCTTCTTCCACTTCAATGTTTAAAACATTCACCTGTCCAAACATATATTTAGAAAACACCTCTTTGAAATATCTGGCCATACCCAGCCATATACAGTGAATAGCCTGACTGCTTCTCAGCTCTTTATGAGTACAGGCCCACTCCATTTCCACAAAACCCTTTTCTTTTTTCTTTTTGTATAGAAAATTATGTATATCAAAATACTTCCAATTACAAAAATGCGTGTATCCTTTAAATTTAGAAGAAATAAAACGATAAGAGCCTTTTACCTGATAGTTGCTTTTATCTACAATAATCAGATGATCTGCGTGAATATCCTGTTCATCAATGCTTAACTGTGATTCAAAAGTGACCCCTTTTCTTTCCTGATAAAATACATTGTGTCTTAAATGAAAAACCCCCTGTAACTCTTTTTCTGTTTCCGCTATCTTAATGAGAAACTTTTTCGTATCAATACAAAAAGAAACACAGGGTTTATAATGTTTAAGGTTCATGGTGACTTAAGGGGTTTATTTCTCATCATTTTTAACAACAATATATACAGGTTATCTTTCCTGTAATTAAATCTAAATTCACATTCTTTAAGATGCAAGTAAAAAGTTCCTTTATTCATTCCTCTAAATTTAGATAATCTCACTTTAGCTAAACCCCAAAAGTTTTCTATCCCATTGATATGATTTTTTATATTCTTTTGCTCTCTTCTTGCAAATTCATTCTTCCCATGATGAACACGATAATGTCTTTTATAGCCCATATTCACTAACCCATCATAAGTTTTAAAACCATCTGTATAGACAATAACTGACCTAGATATTCTTTGGTTTATAAGGGGAATAATGGCTTTTTTAGAGCAATTTTTAATAACTTGAGTATAAACCTTACCTTCTCTTTGTTTGAGTCCAAATACGATTGTTTTGCCATAGGAGCCTCTTCCTCTTCTTCCACGAATGCGTTTAGCTCCAAAATAACTTTCATCTATTTCTATCTCTCCCTTTTGAAAAGGACTTTCTTTTTCACAGAAAACAGCGATATTTTTTCTGATTCCTGTGAGAATATTATTGATTGTTTTACGATTGGTTTTAGATAAAGTAGCTATTTGTGTTGCTGTTAGATCAACAGAAAAAAGCTTAATAATTTCTCTAAATTTCTTCTCAGAAATATGGGAACGGATAAAATACTTATTTTTCATAGTGATTACAAAAAGTTAACTACCTTAATAATTAGCTTAAGTCACCATGAACCATGTTTAAACTCCTTCGGTAAGTCTCCAACAGAAGAAAATTCTTTCGATGAGTTATATGAAGTTTTATTGCTCGTTTTTCTGGATAAGATGGAGTCCTTATGCGAAGTAGAAGAGTCTAAATCGAGGTCGCTATACGGTTTGTTTTCTTTCATGTTCACCCATTTCCTTGGAGCTTTATGTTACACCCGCCCGGTTTACTTCCCGCTTCCAGGGGGACAGGTTCCTCGTGAAAGCCTGGGGCGTGGACCAGATTTTTCGACCTTCTCTTTATATATAATACTTATGAAAATTTATCAAATAATAGATACCCTGAAAATAGGGATAACCTGGAAGGCATTCCAGGTTTAACCCCTATCTTTAGCTGTAAAAGGAGAGATTTCTTTGGTCTTTAGTTTTTCATTAAACGGGAAAAAAGACCTTCTTTATTATTATCTGTAACAGATATAGTGCGCCCCTTACTTACATTTTCTTTGGGAATCAGCAACTCTAACACTCCATCTCTAAAATGAGTCTCCACAGCAGATTCTTTTACTTTCCCAGGCAGGGTGAAAGCTCTTTGAAACTTTCCATAAAACTTTTCATAAAAGCACTTATCTTTCTGGTGCTTTGTTTTATACTCATTTCTCTTTTCTCCAGAGATGTGTAAGGTATTGTCATTTAATTCAATATGAATATCTTCTTTTTTCACACCTGGAATGTCGAAACTGAAAAAATAGTAATCTTTTGTTTCATGAAAATCACAAGCTGGCAAAAAGCTTTTCTCATTTTTTGTAATTGGCATATCCCAAAAGCGGTCTAAAGAATGTGTCAAATCATCAAACCACCCGGTTGGTTTGTTATTATTATACAATCTTAAATTCATGTCTCCCCCCTTTCTTTGTTTGTTTCTTACATTCTAAATGATGAGTTCAAAATAAATTTTGTCAAGTCAGGTGAATTTGACTACATTCTAAAAATTGTCTTACTTCTTTTAGTAGTGAAATTTATACACTGGTCTTACCATATAATTTATACCCGGTGAGTATTATCCTCGTTTCCACGGGGACAAGGTTTTTTGTCACTTCCTGGTCTTTTCCCCCGGTTAGCTCAGCCTTCCCCCTCCGGAATTTTCAAAACCCGATCGGCATATTACTTTTTGTGTCATTTAAAGCAGATAAAAAAGGATTACATTTTTAGTAAATTCAAGTACTTATATTATGGAAAAGATTTTACACTTACAAAAAAAGCGGGACTTTTTTTAATATTTACATTTTAAAAAATTAGGTCATAATAACCCCGTCAGCGAATTTGTTTGTAAATAAGTAAAATCACAAAATGGGTTTGTGATTTCCATTTTTTAAAAAAAAGGAGAATATTATGAAATTATATCAATCTATTACAGTATTGCTCACCTGCTCAATAATGGCTTTTATTTTTACATCAACCCCTTCTTTTGCAGGGAAAAAGGGAAAACATTCCCATTCCGCTACCAAGCCTTCAGCTTCTCAAGAGAAAGCGGCAGAACTATCTTGGGATAAATGTTGCGAACAAAATAAAAATGACACAGCTAAATGTCAGGAAATGCAAAATGTAACCGGCAAAAAACAAAATAAAGGCACTAAAGAAAAACCCAAATGGGTTGCTAGTCACTGTCCTGAAGCTAAATCAGCCGCTCCGCCCGCCGATGCAAAACCAGCAGAGAAAGCTGATGAAGCAAAAAAAGAAATGAAAAAAGATAAAAAGAAATAAATTGCTTATAGCCTAAGAAGAAATTCGTTATTATCTCATAAGGCTCAAGGGGGAGAGGGGACATCTTGTTTCAAAAGAAGTGTTTATCCCGACTTCGACACAACACTATGGGTTAAAAAAATATTTTGATAGTTTTTAGGTTGAGTAGATGTGTTTTTGGTTACTTTTGATAGTTAAAATACCCCCAAAATAAAGGTTGTGTGGCACTGGCCCTATTTACTTCTCTTATCTGTTCTGACACAGTAAAAGCATGTTCATCAAAGTCACTAAAAAACCCAATGGTTCTTCTTTTGTGCGTGTTATGGAGTCCGTACGACACCAAGATAAGGTGATTCAAAAAACTCTGCATTGTGTAGGTAGTTCTAAAACACAGGAAGGGATAAGAGCTTTAGAGAAGGCCGCTGGGGAGATTCTTGTAAAGCTTAGTAACGAAAGGCAGCCTGTTTTACCAGGTATGGAAAAGATCATTTACAGCAAAGAACCTGAGTATGTAAATAAGAAGTCTGAGTCTAAACTTAAGAAGAAGAAAAAAACGAAGCCTCTTTCTATTTTTTCTCTAAAAAGCCCCAGAGAGAAGGAGAGAGTGCACTATGGCATTAAGGGCGTGTGTGGGGCTGTGTATGAGCAACTTAAGTTCCATACCATTATAGAAGGTACTAGAAAAGATGAGCAATGGAATGATATTTTAAAGTGCTGTGTGCTCTCCCGTATAGCTCATCCTGATTCTAAAAGAAAGACAGTGGAGACCTTACGAGAGGATTATAACGAAACAGTCCCTTTAGAGAAGATGTATCGGATGATGGATCGTCTTCATCCTAACATAGCTAAAGTAAAGGACCTAGTGGCCAAGAACACTTTAAGTCTTTTTAACCAAGAAGTGGATGTGTTGTTTTTTGATGTAACAACTCTTTACTTTGAAAGTTTTGATGAAGATGACATAAGGCAGTTTGGTTTTAGTAAGGATTTGAAGTTTAACCAGACTCAAGTGGTATTGGCTTTGGTCACTAATCAAGAGGGTCATCCTTTAAGTTATGAGCTTTTTCCTGGCAGAACTTCTGAGGGGAACACCCTTATTACCGTCATCAAAAAACTAAAACAAAGATTTACCGTCAACAAGGCTGTTATTGTGGCGGATAGAGCTATGTTTAATGAGCAAAACCTTAAGCTTATGGAAGAGGAGGGTCTTCAGTATGTGGTGGCGGCTAAGATAAAGTCTCTTCCTAAAGCCAAAAGAGAGGAGATATTAAGTGAGGAGTATAGGCAGGAGGCTTCCGTCGCACAGGAGTTTCAATGGGTAAAGGAGCTTGAGCATAAACAAAGAAGGCTCATAGTGAGTTACTCCCAGAGGAGAGCTAAGAAGAGCAAAAGTGACAGACAAAAGCTCATTGATCGTCTTATGAAAAAGGTAAAAAACAATAGGATACCTATAAAAAGCCTTATCAGTAATTATGGAACTAAAAAATACATCACAGTGGAAAGGACCAAGGCCCGCTTAAATGAGCAAAAGATAGAAGAGGACAGCAGGTGGGATGGTCTTCATGGAGTGATAACCAACATAGATAATCAGTCTGCTCATGCACTCTTAACCCGTTACAGACAACTTTGGAAGATAGAGGAAGCTTTTCGTGTGTGCAAACACAGCCTTAAAATGAGACCCGTCTATCATTGGAAAAAAAAGAGGATACAGGCGCATATAGCAATATGTTTTTTAGCTTACTCCCTTTCCTATACGATGAAGCATCGTATGGAGCAAAGGGGGCTTAAGTTCAGCCTACAGAAGATGAGAGAGGTTTTAAAGAGGGATCAATACTCACTTATAGAGGATGCTCATAAAAAGCTTTACCGTATGCCATCTAAGTACAGTGAACCGATAAAGCAAATATATGAGGCTTTTAATCTTAAAAGAGTCTCTCAGATAACCCCTATTTCTTAACATAATCTTAAAAATGTGTGGCACCAGAGAATCATAAGTATATAAGATTACTCATTTATTGCATCGTGTTGTGTCGAAGTCAGGAAATAAATTGCTTATAGCCTAAGAAGAAATTCGTTATTATCTCATAAGGCTCAAGGGGGAGAGGGGACATCTTGTTTCAAAAGAAGTGTTTATTGATTCTCTCTTGTGCTCTTACCTTGGCTATCGTTGTTAATTGTGAACAAGACAGAGAAGTTGATGGCCCGTCAACTAGTAGTAGCGGAGGTAGTAGTAGTAGCGGAGGTAATGGGGGTGAAGATAGTTCTTTAAACTGCGCCCTACCTTCTGAATGTCGTGGCGATAATTGTTGCCATACAGATAAGAAGTGCATTCAGTGGTGTGGAGATAATGACTATTTGGATTTATCAAGTGAGGCTCTCAAAAAATGCAAAAATCTAGATAAAGATATTGTAGAAGATATAGTGCATTTATTTAACAATGTTTTTCAAAAGCCAAGCAAGGCAAAGCTATCAGACCTTAATGAAGAAGATATGGACTTAGCTTGCGCGGCTGTAAAAGAGCTAGATCATGATATACTAGCTGATAGAATTGATGATTACACGAGTAGCATATCTGCCCGGCGTGTTCTGGAATGGTTAGCAGAACGTCCCTCAGCACTAGAAATATTTGAAGCAGCAGAAGGTGATGAAGGTGTAGAAATGCTCAAAACAGTACTGCAAAAAGCTTCTAATAAGACCGGTAACCAGGGCATTATAAATGGTTTAAGTCAGATTGTAGATAATAATGATAATAGGCACACACTCGCTATAGCTATAGACGGAGAAAACAACAATTTAATAACATTCATTCATGAGAATATCATTTTAGATAAGGATGATGGGATTTGCAGGAAGAAAACAGATATATTACCCAGAGCCAATGACTGTTGTTGGGGAAACTCTCTTCGAAGTCCCCCTAGCTACACTCCAGCAGAAACCGCTATAGCTGATAGAGGATATAAAAAAGAGGCTTGTATTCTAGCGGTATATTGTAAAATTAGTAACTATACGGATGTAGATTTTATGAGGGAAATAGCCGAGCTTTTAAATGAAGATGATGTAGTTGATTTTATCAAGGAAACAAAAGCGAATGGAGGTCTTACACTGTCTGCAAATGATGTAGCCCAATGGACTCGTGTGAATAGGAGCCTTCTACTATCTAAAGATGATGCGGAACAATGGACCCCGGCCGCCTGTAATAGATTAAAACTATTTTGGAATAACCCGAAAGTGGGCACTCAATACCTGGATTTAGGTCTTGGCTACTCCATCATCACCGATTGATAACCAGTCTGGACCACTGAAAACTAAGTAGCGGGAGAGGGACTTGCCTACTTCGTTTGCTCGCTTCCTGCTCGCGCACTGCGTAGGCTCCCCTCAGTCGCTCAGAAAATCATCCACGATTTTCTGCCCTTTGTTACCTGCTCCCATCCGGTCGCAGGCAACAAAGGTCGCTTCTTCGCTTCAAGTCCCTCTCCTAAGTATCAAAATGGCATTATTGTTCTCTTATGAAATAAGTATCTGAAAGGGAATCTCAAAAAACTAAGTAGCGGGAGAGGGACTTGAACCCCCGACACGCGGATTATGATTCCGCTGCTCTAACCACCTGAGCTATCCCGCCTCTTTGCCAGATTATACTTACATTTTCCTATTTTTCCAGTTGAAAATTTCAGACTCTATAATAAAACATATAGAAAAATAAAACAAAATGGGTACAATTAAACTCAGAGGGTGTATCCCTCCAAGAGGGTGTGTCCCTCCGGTAGAATCAATATAAAATATTTATGCCTCTCTTTTTATGTTTATCTTTTTTTATTTTTGTATGTTCCAGTTGTGCAACTCTGGAACCGATTCAAATTAATCATCCGGTTTCAAAAGTATTCTATGCTGATTATCAAAAGGTATGGAGAGCCGCTATGTTAGCCCTATCCGACTATCCCATAGAAACAGAAGATAATGAAAAAGGATATTTAAAAACAGAAGAAATTCCAATAGAAACTATCTGGAAAATCCCGTTTGAAAGAGAAAAAAATCTAAATTCATCTAAATATGTTATTCAGGTCAAGTTTATAAAAGGAAAAGTAAAAGCGGTGGCGGTAGTGAAAGTACTGGTCTTAAAAAAAATATTCCGGCAAAAGGGTTTCATAAACGCTCCGGTGCGAGTGCCTTCCACTGGCCTGGAGGAAAAAGCCATTTTATATCGTATCTTGCGTGAAATTAATATAGAGCATGCCATCGCTAATTATCATCAAAAATCTTCATAATATACCGAACAAGGATCAAACACGATCATTATAACCGCACGGAAGTTTTATGAGAAGTGAGTTTTGTCCACCATTGGATCCACATCTTTGTTTCTGAAGCGATCGTTTTACTATCGCTGTTAGAGGTTGGAAATTTTTTGCCGGTCAGTTTTTCCAAGGCGGAAATAGCAGGAGGATGAAGTTTCTCATCCACATCCTGAAGAAAAGATATAAACATCTTTTCTTCCCCTGGTTCACAAAAGTCCGCTAAAGCAGATACGATATGGTAACGAATCCATAAACTTTTATTTTTATAAAAACTGTCTGGAGCATGCAGTTTTTCCAGTAATTGAATTTTATATTGACTGGCTTTATGTTTTTTAATCATGGACACCGCCGCCGTTCTGACAATTAAAGAAGAATCGTTCAAAAGATGACCAGCCCATCTTATACCCTCTTTGAGATCAATAATCTCCATAGAAATCAGGCCCGCATTTCTTAAAAACCAAGTAGAGTCACGCAAGGCTCTCAGGACAATGGAACGGGATTTTTCAGGATAAAGACGGGACAGGCTGGTTAATGCTTTCCATCGAATAGGCATGGTTTCTTTATTTGAAAAAATAAGCTGCTTTAATACAATAAATCCTGTAGGGCCATAATGAGATAAAGCTTCCTTCCTATTTTCCAAAGGCAAGCCTAGAATCATTCTTATATTCCGATAATCTTTCGCAGAAAGAGAGGAAGGTGAAGAGCTAGATTGTTTCTTTAATCCGTATGGCTTGTTGGCTTTGTTAGAAGAACTGTTTTTCCTTACTTGCTCTCTAATTTGTCTTACTATGTCCATTTTTTCCTTCGGACTTAAACTGGAGTAGAATCTATCCGCTCTCGTCCAAAAAGAGAAAGAAAGAATGAGAAAAACAACAATCCCTGTCTTCATTCTTAATAGTCTAAAGTCCAAATAGAAGCTATGCAATGCTTTTTTATGTGAGTTCGTTCGTGTTGGTTTTGCCAGTCTTACATTTGTGCCCCATACGAAAGTGATATGCACAGTTTTTTGTGCAAGTTTTTAAATAGCTTATTTGTTTTTTCAGACAGTGCTTACATACCTTTGTTTTCTTTCCGCAGTGCACACAATGGATGGGTTCTGCCGCCGCTTGACCACAATGAGGACAAAGAGAATATTTTTGCGAAGGCTTTAATTTCTGATCTACTGCAACACGATGGTCAAAAACAAAACATTCTCCTTCAAACCGGCTCTTTGGAAATAGTTTTAAATAGTTTAGGATGCCGCCTTTAAGTTGATATAGCTCCTTAAAACCTTGCTTTCGCATCTCTATTATAGCTTTTTCACAACGAATACCACCGGTACAGTAGAGCAATGTTTTTTGTTCTTTTGGTAGAGCCGCGGACTTTATTTTCTGGGAAAATTCACTAAATTCCTTTAAACCCAGAGCTTTTGCTTTCTTAAACTGCCCTACTTCCACTTCGTAATCATTTCTGATATCCAATACGGTGACTTGCTTTTCATTCAACATGGATTCCCACTCATCCGGTTCTAAATTATGAAATCCAAAATCCGCTGAGACCTCTTTTTTTCCAAAAGTAATAATTTCTTTTTTGATTTTTATTCTTAATTGCTTAAAAGCAGGAATGGAAGAAGGAGACTTTTTGTAGAAAAAGTCATTTATATGAGTGACCTGTTCTAAAATGCCCAGATAAGTGTCTATACTTTCTTTTTTTCCGGAAAGAGTGGCATTAATACCCTCTTTACTGAGTAAAATAAGCCCTACTATTTCTTTTTCTTTCCCTTTGGTCATCAGTTCTGTGTGTACTTTCTTTAAATCGGATTTGGAGAAGGGCGTAAAGCGATAAAAGCTCACTATTTGATGCGACATACTGTTATACTCCTCTTGGGTCCCTCATGGAGTTTTTCCTCTATCTTTTATACCTCATTTTATTGAAAAAATTAAGAAAAACACATTTATAGGTTATTTTTTTTTCATAAGTACAAAAAACGAAAGCAGACATAGAGCTAGAAATTTAAAAAATCCTTTTAAATTAAGGCTTTAGGATAGTATGCTATCTAAAATCAAATATATGTTCATTTAATATATTATCTATAATACATTAAGAAAAACTTAAAAAATCAATATATTCTTAATGCTAATATGGCTGTATTAAAAATTGAAAACTTAGTAAAAACCTACGATTCTTTTCGAGCTGTCAATCAAGTCTCTTTTGAAGTTCGATCAGGGGAAATATTTGGCCTTCTAGGCCCTAATGGAGCCGGGAAAACCTCTATTATATCCACCATTATTACTTTGGAAAAACCCACTAAGGGCTCCATTTCCATCGCGGATAGGGATATTGTTCAGCAGGAAAGAGCTACTAAAGCCATCACTGGTGTTGTGCCCCAGGAAGTAGTCACTCACGGATATTTTAATGTGGAGGAAATTCTCGGATTTCATTCCGGTTACTACGGGCTGATGAATAATAAAAAAAGAATCCATGAACTAATGAAACAACTAGATCTATGGGTGCATCGGCATAAAAAAGTGCGTCAGCTCAGTGGAGGAATGAAACGAAGACTAATGATTGCCAAAGCCTTAGTTCATTCCCCCCGTCTTTTATTACTGGATGAACCTACGGCGGGAGTGGATGTAGAACTAAGACATTCCATCTGGGAACAGGTAAGAAAATTAAAAAAAGAAGGTGTGGCTATTTTATTCACCACACACTATCTGGAAGAAGCCGAACAACTTTGTGACCGCGTGGCTATTATCCATGAAGGGCAAATCAAAAAACAAGGAACGACTCAAGAACTGGTGCAAAAACTCACTTCCCGTCATCTCACCATCACTTTGAGAAATAAAATGGAATGCGTTCACCCTTCTCTTGTAAATTATCAAGATAATACTTTGGAATTTCGTGTCCCGTATTCAATAGAGATAGGGAAATTCTTGTCAGACTTGAACTTCCCCAGTGACAATATTTTGGATATGAAAATAAGGGAAGGCACTTTAGAAGAGGCTTTTAAATATGTATTGGACAAAATTTAAACCCAAAGAGTTTTTATTTGGTAAGCTTTAGATAAAGTTTGTGACAATTTTAATTTTTTTAAAACCCAATGAAAAACTTCAGGGGAGAACAGGGTTTAAAAGCGAGTTCGGCTTTGACACAGGAGCAACCACAGGTTGCTCTGTGGCAAAACGCATGTTTGAGCCTTTTAAATCTTGTTCTCTCCTGAAGGAAACCATTATTTAAACCCTAAATGGTTTTAGTTAATAAACTTTAGATAAAGTCTTTGACAAATACTTGTATAAATTAAATGAAGTTTATTAACCCAGGAAAACAGGTAAAAAATAAGGACAAAGTTTTTAAACCGGATGCGCATCGGATAGGACTAATCAGGATAAATACATTATGAAAAGACAAGAGTTAGTATGGTCTCCTTTTCTCACTCTTTTTTCCCGGGAAGTGAGACGCTTTTCAAAAGTGCTGGCTCAAACTATTTTTATTCCTGTTGTTAATTCTTTTATTTATTTGCTCATCTTTGGTGTGAGTCTCGGAAAAAATATTCAAGTTTTAGAAGGTTTATCTTATCTGGAATTTCTGATCCCTGGGCTTATTATGATGGGATGTATGAACAACAGTTACCAAAACGGCTCCAGTTCCCTTTTGAGTATGAAATTCGGAGGGGAAATTGTGGATATTAAAGCCTCCCCCCTCAGCGTGCAGCAGATTATCTGGGCTATGTCTTTAGGAGGATTATGCAGGGGCTTGGTTGTGGGCCTAGTGGTGTTTATTTCGGGAGAGCTGTTTTATTATTTTTATGAAAACACCTGGCTTATCCCTGCGCATCCTTTTTATTTCCTCTTTTTTTGTATCATTGGAGGTTTAGCATTTACCAAATTGGGTATCGCCGTGGCTTTTTGGGCTAAAACTTTTGACCATATTAGTGCTATTGGCGGTTTTATTATTCTTCCTTTGATTTATCTGGGGGGGGTGTTTTTTTCCTTGAATAATTTACATTCTTTTTGGATTAAAGTGTCCTATTTTAATCCTTTACTTTATTTTATAAATGGAGTTCGTTATGGCGTGTTGGGAGTATCGGATGTCCCTGTTCACCTGGCTATTTGTGTGTCTTTATTAGCTGTGTTTTTATTCCATCTTGTAGCTATATGGACCTTAAAAAGAGGCAGCTATCAACCCTGGTAATTTTTTAAAATTTTTGCACCTTTGATCTTAGACCCTCCCCCGGCAAGCTGTTTTGCTGAAGTTCACCAAATAAAACCCTTTGGGTTAATGATGAACCTGTCGGAAGAGAATAGGATTTAAAAGGCTCGGACATGCGGTTTGCCACAAATTTGTCATTCCCGCGAAAGCGGGAATCTAGTTGCTCATGTGTCAAATCCGAACTCGCTTTTAAGCCCTATTCTCTTCCGACAGAAGCTTTTTTCTTTATGTGAGAGATTTTACCAAAGTTTATCAAATAGAACCCTTTGGGTTTAAATCTGGTACAGATTTTGCATATCTTATTTTTTAAAAAACTATGCTATTATAAAAGAAAGGAGATAAACGGGAATGACAGTGTTTGCACGGGACAGAAAGCCACGGAAAAGTTTGTCTGCGGGGGAATAGGGATAATACCCTGTTGGGTATAAAAATGTACACACCTTATTTTATAGAAAAAGAGGACTTAAAGTTTTTTAAAAAGATAGTGGAAACACAAGGTCTTCGCCGAGGTTATAAGCTGCACTGTCACCTCATGGCTTTTATATCCAACTGGCAGAATAGAAAACACCTTCGTGAACAACTTGTTCAAACGATAGAACAACAATACAAAAAAAAACTCCCATCGGAACAAAAAAAAACCTTACTGACACCAGGAGTGCCCCCTCAACTTCCTTTTGCCTCTGTATCTGTTTCTCACTGTGCTTTTCTAGGGGGTTTTGTTATATCCCCATCAGGCTCTCTTAACACTCCCTCTTCATCTTTAAAATTGGCTTTTGTCAAACAACCTTTTATCGGTTTTGACTTGGAACAACTAGGGCGGGCTAAAGAAAAAACCCTTCTTCGTATTTCCAATAAAAAAGAATTAAGTGACATCCCTTCCCCTTCGGCCCTGTGGTCCGCGAAAGAAGCAGCTTACAAGAGCATTAGTTCACTTCAGAGAGATACTCACATAAAGCATATATCTATTTTTGGTTGGCAGCCTGTTTCATCTATAGAAAACATAAAAGCCGCAAAGCCAAACATAAGTAAAAAACTAGAGAGGGAAGAAAAAGAATCACCTAAAATATATGATTACCAATTTATAATAAAAGAAAAAAATATAAAAGGAGAGGGATTTGTTTGCTGTCTAAACAATGTAGTGATCGGACTTGCTTTTTCTAAAAGCAGGAGGTAAATTCCGATGCCGCGTTTTTTAGTTACTTCTTTTTCTTTAACTGCTTTATAAAAAAATCAAACAAGTTGACGGCATCATGTGGACCAGGGTGGCTTTCCGGGTGAAACTGAATCCCTATACATTTATCTGTTTTTGAAAAAAAACCTTCTATTGTGCCATCATTTAAGTTGGTGTGAGTGGCCTGCACATCCGGGGGTAAGCTCTCTTTTTCAACCGCATAACCATGATTCTGGCTGGTGACATAGATCGTTTTTAATAGCTTATCTTTGACAGGATGGTTGCTTCCTCTATGTCCGAATTTTAAGCGATAGGTGTTAGCACCCAAAGCTAAAGCCAAAATCTGATGTCCCATACAAATACCAAAAATAAAGAACTTTCCCAAAACACTTTGTACTGTCTCTACAGCTTGTTTCACCTCTGCCGGATCACCAGGGCCGTTAGAGAGCAACAAACCATGAGGTTTCCACTTTAAAATTTCCTCAGCCGAAGTTCGGGGGGGAAACACACAAACCAAACTGCATCTTTTTAACAGTTCACGAATAATATTTTGCTTACATCCAAAATCCATTACCGCCACCCTGGGTCCTTTTTTTTGATGGCCTTTGATCTCTTTAGTCGCTCTTTCCGCAACCATAAACGGCCAGTCCTTTTCCATATTTTGAGCTGCCACAATAAAATGAGAAGCTCTCTGTTGGGCTTTTTGCCACTCAGGTTCTTTTACAACCGCTCCCCACAAAGTGCCTTTTTCCCTTAAGTACAAAACCAAAGATCGAGTATCTACTTCTGACAAAATAGGAACACCATAAGAAATAAGCTTGCTTTTCCAAGCTGCATCTCTTTGAGAGTTTTGCATTTCCATACATACTAAAGCTTGAATATGCACCCGGGAGGATTCCCAAGCAGAATCGTTGTCTCCGTAGTTTCCCTGCATGGGAGCTGTCATCACTAAAATTTGGTTGAAATAAGAAGGGTCGGTGGACATTTCTTCATAACCACTATGAGAAGTGTTAAACACCACCTCTCCCGCGCGTTCTATGCCACCTAAGAAGCGTCCATTAAACATGTGACCTGTTTCAAGAACCAGCCAGCCAGCTTCGGGTTGACTCATAATGGTTTTATCTCCAAATTCAGCATGAGAGATATAATAGCCGACCGAACATGAGTGCCGTTTTCTACCTGAGTAATAATGTGGCAGCGGGAATCATTTAAAGCCTGATTAGCTATTTCCACACCTCTCACTGCTGGACCTGGATGTAATAAAATTCCATCCGAACGAAACATCTGCATATTTTCCTGGTCAATGCGGTAATTATCTCTGTATTCCGCCATAGAGAACCCAATATTACGCAAAGAGTGTCTTTCCCTTTGCACTCTCAAGCACATGATCACATCCGCCCACTTAATACCCTCTTCTAAAGAAGAAAAGCGAATCACATCCTTCCAGGCTTGTTTGTCCACAGGACTGAGGGCCTCGGGAGTGCACATTCCCAACTGGGCACCTAACCGGGTGAGTAATCTTAAGTTGGAATTAGCCACACGGGAATGTAGCACATCTCCTACAATCAAGACTTTTTCTCCTTCCACTTTTCCTCTTTTTTCCTGGATAGTGAAGGCATCTACAAGAGCCTGAGTAGGGTGTTCTTTTGTACCCATCCCCGCGCTGATAACAGGTATGGAACTGGAATGTAAAAAAGCTTCTATCGCTTTCAGTTCTCCGCAGCGACACACAATCATATTAGGTTTAAGAGCAATCAAACACTGAAAAGTGTCTTCCAGAGTTTCCCCTTTAGCCATACTGGAAAAGTGCAAGTTCCATAAGGATGTAGTCACGATTCCTAATTTTCCACAAGCCACTTCAAAACTGGCCCGTGTACGGGTACTGGGTTCAGCAAACAAAAGCTGCACCACCATACCTTTTGTCTGTTCAGGATTAATACAATGAATAATACTGCCGGTTTTATAAAACTCCTTTTTAAAAAGAGCGGCTGTTTTAAGAAGATAATCCAGATTTTCCGCGCTGAGGTCGTCAATGTACAAAAGAGATGAAGCAGAAGATGATTTATTTACTTGATTCATAAAGTGTTATTTCCCCAGGGCCTCCATATAAAAATATTCGACCATCGTTTATATGATTTTTTTGAATATACGCTTGCCTCGTAGTTTATCAGGGTGACATAAAATAGGCAAATTTAAAAATGTATCTTCGCAACTCAACCAAATAAGCACCGCTTTTCCCACAATATTTTCAATAGGCAAAGGCCCCCAAAAACGAGAATCACTGGAATTATCTCTATTATCGCCCATGACAAAGACAGAACCTTGAGGAACCTCAAAGTCTATTTCTAGGGAGAAGGAAAAATCACCCTCCTCCAGAATAATTTGGTAATTATATCCATTTTGACCTGTTTCAGAATAAAACAGATAGTCAGAAAAGGGAGCCCCCAAATCCTCTTCTGTTATAGAGTAGAAATTTTCTCCTTGACCTTTCAAGGCTTTTCTTTGAACAGGTTCTCCATTGATCCATACTTTTTTTTCGTCATCAATATATATTTTATCCCCAGGTAAGCCAATCACCCTTTTAATCATAAATTTCATCTTTTTACCGGCCTTTACGGGCCGAAAAACAACCACATCCCCTCTTTGAGGCTGAGCCCGAGTCCAAATTTGTTTTTTAGAAAAAGGAATACGCACCCCATAGATAAATTTATTCACAATAATATGATCGTATATCAATAAAGAAGGAATCATACTTCCAGAAGGAATCACATAAGGCTCAAAAAAAGCCCATCGAAAGGTCAGAATAGCCATAGCAATGATGATAATAGATTTATCGAAAACAAAAAAACTTTTTAATTTATTCATTTTTCTTCCTCATGTTCCTAGTAATAAAAAATCTAATGATAAATAGAAAAAAAGGTTCTATCCCAACGAATATATCTGGGATCACAAAGAATAGAAAGCTTTGTCAAGGTTTTTTCACAACTGAACCAAATACGGCTCACTCTTCCTAAAATATCTAATTCAAATACGAGATTTTCGTCTTTACCTCCGGTCAAGGCTTCTGCATTGCTCACGCTCAACTCTTTAGATAGAGGGCCTTCAATCACATTAATTTGCCCGATCGGAACATTTCCCGCCAATCCCGCTTTTCTAGCTGTCACCTCCACATCCACAAATAAACCTTTTAATTGAACTTCTTTTTCCGTTTCAAAATATTCCGGTAATTTCACATCACTGGTTCTCACTAAAGTTCCTTTGGGAATTAATGTAGCCGACTGGGTGTGAGAGCGAGAAAAAGTGACTTTGCCTTTGGCCTTTTGAATCCGTGCCGGCCAAGTGCGGCTATCTTGAGAGTAATCCCGATGATCCCCCATGACAAAGTAATATCGGGGAGGAATACGGTAGGGGCCAAAAATTAAATAACCTTTCTTTTCTTTTTTTAACAAAATACTATAAGGGTGATCAGAAAGAGTCTCTTCCCAATGAACATAATGGCTTTTATCTTCTGTCCTTCCTTCATCTGAAAAATCCTCGTCTCTGACCCAGGAAAAATCTTTTTTTCTTTCAAAAGGAATTTGTTTTGCAATTTGCTGCTCATTTACATAGAGATTGCCGTTTTCAAAAAAAATACGATCTCCAGGTAAGCCAATCACCCTTCGGATAGATAGGGAATGGGTATCAAAAGGAGCACGAAAGACAACCACATCTCCTCTTTTAGGTCGAGACCAATGGGAAATATAATAATCTAAAAAAGGTGCTCGCAGACCATAAGACAGTTTATTAACAATCACATGATCGTTCACAAACAAAGTAGGCATCATACCCTGAAGAGGCATAATATACACTTCTAGCACACTCCATCTTAAGATAAGGGCCAGCAGAATAAGCCAAATGCTAATAAATGTACTATTCAAAAAAGCTTTTGTTTTCTTAGTCATCTACCTTTAATACAGCCATAAAAGCAGATTGAGGAACCTCCACCTGGCCAATCGCTTTCATCCTTTTTTTTCCTTTTTTTTGTTTTTCTAATAATTTCTGCTTCCGTGTGACATCTCCTCCATATAACTTAGCTGTGACATCTTTTCTTAAAGCACTGAGGGTTTCTCTGGCAATCACTTTAGAACCTATTCCCGCCTGAATAGCTATTTTATATTGTTGTCTAGGGATGAGTGTTCTTAGTTTTTTGACGAGAGCACGGCCTTTTTGTTGCGCTCTTGAGCGATGTAAGATCACAGACAAAGCATCCACTTTCTGTCCGTTTAACAAAATGTCCAGCTTCACCAATTGGGAAGGAGTAAAGTCCATCCATTCATATTCCATAGAAGCATAACCACGAGAGATGGATTTTAAGCGATCGTGAAAATCTATCACAATTTCACTCATGGGCAGACGATACTCCATAATCATTCTATTCCCGGAACTGTATTCCATCTGAATTTGTTTTCCTCTTTTATCTTCGCACAGCTTTAAAATACCACCTACATATTCACTGGGAGTGTGGATAGATACACGAACAAAAGGCTCTTCAATACGATCTATCTTGGAAGGATCAGGTAAAGCAGAAGGGTTGTCTAGTGTTTGTGCTTGTCCATCTTTGGTGAATATTTTATAAATAACAGAAGGAGCGGTGACAACCAATTGTAAATGAAACTCTCTTTCCAACCTTTCTTGAATAATCTCCAGATGCAATAACCCCAAGAATCCACAACGAAAACCAAAACCCATAGCGGGAGAGTTTTCTGTTTCAAAAACCAAGGAGGAATCATTTAAAGCTAACTTTTCCAGTGCGGTTTTAAGTTGAGCAAAGTCGTTAGCATCGGATGGAAATAAACTGGAAAACACCATAGGCTTAAGTTTTTTAAAACCCGTTAGAGGAGCTTTCGCTGGTTTTTCCGTATGAGTGAGTGTATCTCCTACAATCACATCCCTAATACCCTTAATACCTGTAATGATAAATCCCACTTCACCGGTTTTGAGTTCTTTTAAATTAACAGGAAAAGGAGTGAAAACACCTATTTTTAGGACAGTGCTCTTTTTGCCCGCTTGCATGAAGGACACGGCATCCCCCACTTTTATATTTCCTTCTACCACACGGCATAAAGTGACGACCCCTTGATAGGGATCGAACCAGGAATCAAAAACCAAAATTTTTAAATTTTGATTATTATTTCCTTGAGGAGAGGGAATGGTAGAAACAACTCTTTCCAAAATTTCATGAATCCCAATTTTGTCTTTAGCACTGGCATGGATAATTTCTTCTTCTGTAACACCGACCAGCTTTTTTAATTGATCAGAGACTTCTTCCTGTCGGGCGGAAGGAAGATCTATTTTATTTAAAACAGGAATAATAACCAAATCCTTGGCAATAGCTAAAGAAGCATGAGCCATTGTTTGTGCCTCTACTCCTTGTGTCGCATCCACGACCAGTATTACCCCTTCACAGGCGGATAAGGAACGGGACACCTCATAAGAAAAATCCACATGGCCGGGAGTGTCTATCAGGTTGAGTTGATAAAGTAAGCCGTTTTTCCCTTTGTATGAAAGACGCACTGTTTGTGCCTTAATGGTGATACCTCTTTCTCTCTCCAGATCCATCTGATCCAGGAATTGCTTCTTCTTTTGTCTTTCATCCACTGCTTTAGTAAATTCCAAAAAACCATCCGCTAAGGTGGATTTACCATGATCAATGTGAGCAATAATGGAAAAATTACGTATTCGACTTTGCTCTTGAGTCATTTTTTATTGCGATCCCGTTCGGTATTATTTTTATCCAATATAAAAGAGAGCTGACCAGGTAAATGACGGGCATGTTTTTTTAATATCAAATCCACTCCTTGACGAATGTATTCCGCAACAGGAACTTTAGATCTCTGGCTCAACTCTTTAAGTAGGCTTTGTTGTTCTTCCGTCAGATAAATCGTAGTGGTTATTTTTCTTTTTGTTTTCATATTTTTTATACTGGTCGTATTTGATCCCCGCTTTTACTGGGGACAGAGTTTTCTTTACAGTAAATTCAATAACTTTCTTCCTGGGTTATAGAGAAAACTCAGCCTTTAAGGGCTCTACTTTATTCAGGTTTTCCCATGTAAAACCAGATCCATTCTTTCCAAAGTGCCCATAAGCCGCTGTACGAGAATATACGGGTTTTAATAAATCAAGTTCTTTTATAATTCTAGCCGGCCTTAGATCCCATAATTGTTCTACCGCTTTTTTCAGCTTTTCTTCTGATACTTTGGAAGTGCCATAGGTTTGAATGAGTAAACTAACAGGATAAGCCACTCCAATAGCATAAGCAATTTGTACTAAACACTTTCGAGCTAGTCCGGAGGCTACAATATTTTTAGCAATATGGCGGGCGGCATAAGCCCCGGAGCGATCCACCTTTGAAGGGTCTTTACCGGAAAAAGCCCCTCCTCCGTGCGCCCCGTGCCCTCCATAAGTATCTACAATAATTTTTCTTCCCGTCAAACCACAATCTCCCGAAGGACCACCTATCACAAATCGTCCGGTGGGGTTAATATAAAACTTATGAGCATCTTTTAAATATTTTTTCGGTATTACTTTTTTAATTAATTCTTCTATAATAAATTCTTTCAGATCTTCTATTTTAACAGAAGGGGCATGTTGAGTAGATACCACCACAGAGGGAATGTGTGTCACTTCCCCTTCTCTATATTCTACTGTTACTTGGCTTTTACTATCTGGCCATATATGTCTTTCTCCTGTTTTTCTTTGCTCAGATAGAGATTTCATTAACCTATGGGCAAGGGCAATGCTGAGAGGCATATACTCCTCTGTTTCATCTACGGCGTAACCAAATACGAGTCCTTGATCGCCCGCCCCTTGGGAGTCTCCTTCTCCCAGACCGAGGGCGATATCCTGGCTTTGGGAGTCAATAGCCGTTAAAACAGAACAAGATTTATAATCAAAACCTTTATCTCCATGATCGTATCCAATTTGTCGAATCACCTCTCTAACTTCTTTTTGAATATCCACATATCCACTGGTCGTTACTTCTCCACCGACAACCACTAAGCCTCTTGTCAGCATAATTTCGCAAGCGACACGACTATGAGGGTCTTGTGTTAAAAAAGCGTCTAAAAGGGCATCACTAATTTGATCGGCCATTTTATCGGGATGGCCTTCAGAAACAGACTCACTTGTAAAAAAACCACTTTTCATAATACAGCTTGAGTATCAAGATGAAAAAAAACAGTCAATCTTTTTATCTATAATATCTTATTTAAAAAAAGTGTCCAAGGAGAAGGAATGAGATAAGGTTTTTTTGGATTTGAGTTGTCTGCGTTTTAAGATAGGCCAAAACCAGGCCAATTTAGGATCCATTTCAATTAAACCTCTTATTTTAAGGGCAGTAGGAGAAGGGGCCACTCCTTTCGTTGCATCAGAAACAGATGGAGAAATTAAAATACAGTGATTTATCTGATACTTTTTTGTTATATTTTGAATGGCTTCATTACTGGCGTCCTCTGAAAAATGCAGTAGCGAAAACCGAACAGGAGTTGTGCCTTTTTTCTTTTGATATACCCTCAACGGTCTTTGTTCCATTTCCCTTCCACAAAAAATTTTTATGACACTCTTCTCAAATGTTCTGACCCTGGCGGATACGAGCAAAGCATAAGAATTACCTATTAAAAAACCCGGCGATCCTTTTAATCTCACCAGGCGACTATAAAGTCCTAAGCTGATTAAGAAAGACATAAGTCGAAAATGCACAGGAGAATCAAAGCCCTCTCCTTTATTCATTATACCAAACATCCACGCTGGAGGTTGTATCTTATATCTTTTTAAGATCTCTCTAGCTTTAATGATACGAACCATCACATCGGGAATACGAGAACAATGTAGAAATAGGTTATTTGATTGCAAAGAAAAGTCGCTAAACAAAGCTGCTGTTTTATTAGACATGGCCTCTTTTTTATTTTTCCTAGATTTGCCCATAATTTTATGTACTTTCTATAAAACTCTATACCAGTTCAGTATAACTTATTAAACATTAAACTCACATTTGTTTTAAATGCAAACAAAAAAACACTTATCTTAAAAACCAGATAGTAATCAACATATTTTTTCTCCAGATGAAAACATTTCACACTATAAAGACGAATTATTCTATTGTAAATATTACATAAGGTCATCTGCACCGGTCGTGGTAAAATATTCACTACTCCAAAGAATAAATCATTCTTGCTTCTACAGAGACTATCTGACTGGATGCCTGCTCCCCGTTTCCCCGGGGACAAGCTTCGCAGGAAGGACGAATTTTCATGGGAAGGGCAAACTCGTTCCAGCGAGTTTTGCCCGTGCTTTGCGGGGATCAAAGTAAGGATCAGTAATAAGACTTTGTTTTAATTTTGTTGATAATAAATTCTTCCAGCACTTTTGGATTTTTAGGATCTATTGAAAAAACAGATTGCTGTTCACAACGTTTTTTCTCTTTAATAAGCCATTTTAAAATTTTAGCTAATTTTTTATTTTTCTTATCCTGGAAAAAAGGATCATTTTTTAAAACATCCCTGGCTTTTTTAATAGAACGCATTTCACTGGCATCCTTGAGGGAGACTTCGTAACAGTGCAGATCGTATTTTTCCACATCTTCCGGTAGCAGCCCTAAAAAACGCACTTCCGGTGCGCTAAAATCCGCATTACGAATGAGACTGGCAGCGGACCCTGCTTTCAATGTGCGATAAATATTTTGAAGAGTGTAGGCATCCAGATCCCCGTAAAAGAAAATAGGTACCTTTAACTGATTTTGAATTGTTTGACACCAGCCCCGAACGGCATTACTGGGAACCCCTTGCGCCCCCATAATAATACAATTATGTCTTTTCGTCATTCCGTTAGCCACTAAAGTATTAGCTGTGCCTTCCGATTCCACCACCAGGCAAAAATCCATCCGCCCTTTCTTTTTTAGTTGAAACTGCTGAGGTTTATTTTTGGGTTGGAAGGGAGTGGTTCCTAAAGTGCTAAGATCTACCACCGCTTTTGTATTATCTGGTAAGGTTTCTGTTACAATCAAATTTTTTGAGTAGGTTTGTCCTCCTCGGTCGTTGGCAAAACAGTTCATTTCCTCCCGATACACCTCTAACATATCCGTTATAAAATCAATCGTTGAGTCACTTTCATTTTGGCTGTCAAAATCTAAAGGCTTATAGAGAGCATCCGATTTAATTAATCCTTTACAAATGTAATAAAGCTCTCTCTTAGTATTAATCAGTCCCCCTTTTAGATTATTAAGTAAAATCTCTAATAAAAAAATGGCCCTGGATATTTTTTGAACAGAGGAAACATTTAATTCCGAATGCACTTTCTTGCCTTTAGGAACTAAATAACCTTTTTTTGTATCGTACTCACTGTTATCTAATGAGCATTTTACAGCGGAAAGGACAGGGCGTCTGGCTTTTTCCAGATCTTTCAACATAGTTTCACAGACCTGGATCGCCATTTTTGGAATATCTTTATTTAATTTTCTTATTTGAATCATCTTTTGTCTTTTAGCTGCCATTTTTTCCTACTTTCTTAGATGGCTGTTTTTTTCTTTATACTTTTCTTATGCTTGGAAACAGAAACGGGTTTCTTTTTTTTCATCGGTTCTGGTTTTTCTGGGTTCGCCATTTCGGGACCGGAGCGATATAAATCTTTTAGTCTGGTTTCCGCTGTCTTTAAAGCCTCTTGTGCTTCCTTTGTATCCTGACCCAAAAGGGTCATAATGCCTTTTTTTGCTTTTTCCATTCTTTTATCACTGGCCTTTGTAATATCCCCTAATTTTTTAACTAAAATGGGAACAAATTGTCTGATATATTGTGTTTTTCTTTCTAAATCATCTGCTTTCTTCTCTCTTTTGATATGACGGGCCAGTTTTTGTCCTGTCTGCATTAAGGTTCTTCTAATTTCCTCTACCAACTCTTCGCTGGCATCAATGGTTTCTTTGGATGCATTTTTGAATTTAATAAAAGGGGAAGTAACGGAAACAGCAAACACATAAGGACCTAAAGGAAGATTGTTTTTTTGTTGAGCCAGTCCATAAGCTTTCCAGTTCACCGATTCCACGGCTTTGGTGATAGCACAAGCGGATTTATCAAATTGGAGAGGCACACGATTAGCAAATCTCATCAATCGGACAACTATATTTTCACTAGCTGGTGATTTTTCCAATAGTCGGGCAACGGCGGTCTCCACCACGACCGGTTTATTATCGCAAATCCGCGGCTTTCTGGTTATGACGCTAAAAAAATCCACCTCGCCGATCCTTTGGATAGAGTGAGATAAAGCCTCTTCTCCTACTGTTAAAACAGAGCGTGTAGTGGGGTTAGCCATTTCTGTTTTTTGAATAACCTGAAAAATTTTTTTATATTCTATATCGGTAAAAGACTGTACCTTTTTCTTCAAAAGAGATGAAGGAAGACCGTTTTTTAAAAAATCATCTAAAGTTTTTTTACTTATTTTTGAAAAACCTGTTTTTAAAAAAACGGATAGAGCCACTTTATCAAACAAGTGAGCATGGGATATAAACTCCCCTAGCTTCATTGTATGTGGGTGAGGTAAAGTGGCGGGAGGGATGACCGGTGGCTCCTTACTCACTTTTTCTATATGCCTCCATTCCTTATCAGCCAGTTTGTAATGTAAAGTTAAATGAGGATTCACGAGAGCCGTACCTTCTAAATAAGTAATCAAGCCTCCATCCCCTTTTAGTTGAATACGCCCGACAATGCGAAACAAGGCATGTAGCCCATGTGGTTTATCCCACTTTATAGTTTCTTTCTTTTTTATAAGCCCTCTATTTCTTTTAATATCCACATCCACAGTCACTTTGATAGCTTTTTTCATATCTGTTGTTTTGCTGATGACTTCCACTCCAGAGGCATTGGTTAATTGCGCCCAAGTGGTGGCGGCAGAAATACCAATCCCTTGTTGCCCTCGTGAACAACGCCCCTTTCCGAACTTTGAAGAAGCCAGATACTCTCCAAACACTTTAGGTAAATCTTCCATTTTTAACCCGGGTCCATTGTCTTCCACACTCACTTCTATTAATTCTGTGTTTTTGCCAGAAACTCCTGTCGTCGTTGACTCTGATTTCTCTTTTTCCTCTGGTGGGGATGTTTTTTTATTGGTTGTCTTTGAGTTTGAATGAATAGCCGACTTAGCTCTTTTAATCTCGACGGTAATTTCAGGAAGAAGGCGCGCCTCTTCACAAGCATCCAGAGAGTTATCCATAGCCTCTTTTAAAGTTGTTAAAACAGCTTTAACGGGAGAGGAAAAGCCCACTTGTTGAAGGTTCTTTGCGAAATATTCTGCTGTACTACTAGTGGTAATTTTAGATAACTTTTTGATGGGACCACCTTTTTTTTAAAGTGAAATTATCAACTTCTGTTTTCTACAAGTTACTGTCTCTCTAATGATGCCCTAAGAAAAAAAACTACTTGTTCAGACGAATCTCAACCAAAGTCTTGTATTTTTTTTCAGAATTACACTTTTTACAAGCTACAACCACATTATTTTTTGTGCTGCGCCCGCCACGTACTAAAGGAACCAAATGATCCATACTCAGATTTTTTATATCAAATTTCTTTTCACAGTAATAACATTCTTTTTTATTCAGCTTGTTTTTCCACCAAAGCGTTTTTTTAAGTTCTTTCGCTTTCTGCCTTTCTTTCTTTATGTATGCTTTATCTGTCGGTAGGAATAATTCTTTCATACGCAAAAAACTGCTATAAGTTACTTTCTTTGTCAAATCCAAGCCGATATATATATAAGCACTTGACTTTCTTCCTGAATGTGTAGGACTTATAGTGATCTTATAGTGATGAGGCTTCTTTAGGAGAGAATAGGGAGCAAAAGTAAATTAGGCCCTTGATATAATAGCGACTGGATTCCCGCTTTCGCGGGAATGACAGAGGAGGCGGGATGGGAAAGGCAACAAAGTGGCTTCCTGTTTATAATTGCACTCATTCAGGAAAACAGTTTGCCGGCAGAGGGTCCAAGGCCATTGGCTTTCTACCTAAGAAAGACAAGGGCCGTCCCGAGAGGCAAAGCCTCGTATAGAGGCAAAGCTGTTTTCCTGAAGAAGTGATTTTGTCAGCGAATGAGTGAACACGTACAGGAATGACATACCTAAAGGGGAAATGACATACCTACAGGAGAAAGCAATGGAAGAAAAAACGGGCACAGTAAAAGAGAAAATACAAAAAATGTTGAAAGATCATCCGGTCTTGCTTTTTATGAAGGGCAGCCCTGAACAGCCTATGTGTGGGTTTTCTGCCAGAGTCAGTCAGATTTTAAGTTTTATACAGGTATCTTTTCACTCTTATAATGTACTGAGCGATGAGAGTATTCGACACGGAATTAAAGAGTATGCTCAGTGGCCTACTATTCCTCAGCTCTATGTTAAAGGGGAATTTATCGGAGGTTGTGATATAGTACAGGAACAATTTGAAAATGGAGAGCTAGAAAAACTCCTGTCCGAATTTAAAAAGGAGCTCCCTCAAAATCCCTAATAGATTTCACTACACCTATATCAGATCGCACTTGCATTCCAGACCAATGAACTCGCTTTGCTTGTTCATAAGCTTGACGGATCGCTGCCTCTTTGCTGTTCCCTAAACCAAGAGCGTTTAACACTCTTCCTCCATCCGTAAGCCACCCTTTATCTGGTTTTTTAGTGCCGGCATGGAGAAAATAAGAATCAGGAGATGCAAAACCAATGTTTCCCTCAATAGGCACTCCTGTTACTGGTTGAGAAGGATAGCCTTCTCCCGCTAAAACCACACAGGCCGTAAAATAGTTTTTTTTCCAATTTAAAGTGGGTAAATCTCCCTTAGACACAGACAAAAATACTTCCGCCCAATCTCCCTCCAGTAAAGGAAGTAGAACCTGTGCCTCTGGATCGCCAAAGCGTATGTTGTATTCCAATACAACAGGGGTATTTTTTGTTATCATCAATCCTATATATAAAATGCCGCGATAAAATAATTTATGATCTACCATTCCTTTAATGCTGGGTTTAACCACTTGTTCCTCAATGCTTTTTTGCAAAGCAGAGGGAATAATATAAGGAGCGAAAGCACCCATTCCACCGGTATTAGGGCCTTGGTTGCCATCTTTGATTTTTTTGTAATCCCTGGCAAAAGGCAGAAGTTTGTAATCCCTCCCATTAGTTAATACAAATAAGGAAAGCTCCTCCCCCTTCTGAAAAGCTTCTAACAAAGCTTTTTCCCCGGCCGCACCAAAAATTTTCTTTTCAAATATAAGCTCTGCCGATTTTTTTAATTCTTCTTTACTGTGACAAATAAACACCCCTTTCCCGGCGGCCAATCCATCCGCTTTTAACACTATGGGAAAAGAAAAACGGGCACTTGCTTTTAAAACTCCTTTAACACTATCTACTTCTTCAAACTCCGATGTGGGAATCTCGGCTGCCGTCATAAAGCGTTTAGCGAAAAGCTTACTCGATTCCAGTTGAGCGGCTTCCTGTGAAGGACCGAACACGGCTACATTTAAAGATCGAAAAAAATCGGCCCAGCCATCGGCCAATTCTTTTTCCGGACCAATAACAACCAGAGCGATATTTTTTTCTTTGATCCATTTTATAAGGGTATTTTTTTTTAATATTTGATTCTGCAAACAAATCGCTTGCGATTCAAAACCAGCTCTCCCAGGAAGAACGAAAATCTGATCTACTTGAGTGGAATAGGCTAAGGCTCGAACTAAAGCATGTTCTCTTCCTCCTTTTCCTATGACCAATACATTCATAATAACACTTTCCTTATTGATTTTGCTTTTTCCGTTCGCTTCTTTTTTTCTCCTAAAAGAAAAGAGGGTTTATGAAGGTTGCCATTTATGCCCTCTATTCATTATTCATTTTCTTTTTGATGGATTGACCTTCAATAAGCAGATCTTTTACAAAAAAAACTCCGGTTTTTGTAATAGAAAGCAGGGCTTCTTTTTTACTTTTTTTATTTGTAAAGAGCTTAGTTATTTTATTAAAATGCTTTTCTGGAATATAATAACGATGAGAATGTCCCTCCCCTCCTGAAAAAACGAGACCACACTCACATATCCCTTTTATAAAAAGGAAGCAGTTTTTATCTGGTCTGTGAGACAGACCAATTCTTTTATCAGGCTCCAGGCATATATGCGCTTTGAAGGGGCACTTTGGCTGTTTTGCCAAAGAGACACAGTCTATTCCATAATCAATGGAAAAGATCAAAACAGAACCGTGTATAGAGTCTGATTTCGTGTGATTCCATTTGATAGGAAATATTCTGGTTTGGCCGGTTTTGAGATCATAACTCTTAAAAAGAGCCAGTCCCGCTAAGGTCAAGATAGGAAATAAAAGGGCTATAACCAGATATTTTGTGTGTAAGTGAGATATTTTTAGGTTTAACATAAAGGGCCTCTGAAATATTTATTCTAGTTTTTTTGTCCAATCATCTATTTTGTCTTTATTTTTTTGTATTAATTTAATAAAGGCGATTATGGTAACAGCTAAGACAATAAAACCGAGTCCCATTAAGTTCGAACTATATAATTTTTCCAGATAGAATATAAATATTCGAATAATTAAAAAAATAATGGTCCACATAAATAAAGCATAATTTTTTATACTAGCCGCAAAAAGGCCGGTGGAAACTAAAATAAGGGAAGTAAAAAACATTTTTATAAAACTTTCTTTATCCGGTAAATGAAAAGTGATAATAAAAAACACAGTTAATAAACCCAGTGAAACAGATAATAAATTTTTTTGTATTTTTTTATAGGAACTTTTGTAAAGTAGGTAAGCTATAGTGCCTAATAATAATCCTATAGGTAGTAAATAATAAAAAAGGGAAGAGCGGCTATAAGCGGCTCCATCCCAAATTTTATCAAAAGTTAATAAGTTAATACCTCCTAGTATCAGGGTCCAAGTAGCTAATGTATGCTTATATCTTTTTATAAAAGAGGGAATGGGAATGGTGGGTATGGAATAATAAAGAGAGATGAAAACAAAAGATAAAAAATAAGTATATAAAAATAAGAGAACGAAAGGGAGATCTAAGTTCCATCCTCCCTCTTTTGCTATTTTTTTACTAAAAAGGGAAACCCATACCAGGGTATTTGCAAAAAGCCCGGTCAGCCATAAATATACAGGTATTTTATTTTGATAGGGATATATTTTTAAAAGAGCTAAAGTCATAATGTGTAAAAGCAGTATCAAAAATAAATATAGGAGCCAATTATCTATATAGAAAACTTCTGCTGAAGTAGGATAAAACTGCATGAAAAAGAGATAAGCAGAAGCGATTAACCCCATAATTAAACACCATCTGGTTAAAACTTTTATTTTGCTCAAAAAAAGATTTGCTTTGTGGCAAAAGGAGTACATGAGAAAAAAGAATAAATATAAAACATGGCATGCCGTTACAGAAGCATAAGTGCTATCTAAAGAGCTGGCCCATTTAAAAAAACTGAAGGAAAAGACTAACAACCATATATCTGTGATTATTTGTTTTTGAGAGAAAAGCATGAGTCCAAAAGTAATAACAGACCATAATAGAAAAGCTCTCCATCCACCTCCTTTGAGATTATAAATTTGGGCTATAAGACCTATCCCCCCCAGACATAGAAACATAAACAGAGCCAGCAGGGCTTCGAACCAAGCTGTTTTTTCTTTCATTTGAGATCCATTGGGTTTGAGACCCATTGGGTCTGATTTTCCGTAACTTTTCGGTTCTTTCCAGTGGGTTGCTAAGCTTTTAAATACGGAATTTTCAAAACCCGATCGGTAAACAATAGCGAAAGCTAAAACACCCATGAGCAGAAAATAAACAGTGAGTTTGACAAAATCGGGAATAAAAGCCCAATTAGAAGCGACTAAAGAGATGATGCCTAATCCGGCGGAAACAACAGCTATAATCAAAAAACCGTAAAGCACCCATGATTTATCATAAGTTTGTAGGGAAGGTTTTTCTTTATTTAAAATGGCTTCAGCTTGTTCAGAGGTGATGATCCCCTGTTTAAGCCATTTATTCACTTTTGTTTTTAAAAACATTATATATTATAAGTATTAAAATGATTAAAGATCAACCCTTTGTTAGGAAGAAGCTATTCTCTCTTCTTTTGTTTTTATGGAAGTAACAATATATTCTGTACTAAGATAACCTCCAAAGGTTGTAATATTTTCACAATTTATCCAATGATGTGACATAGCGGAGATACAGCTTCTTATTAGATTCCTCTTATGCAACCAATGCACATTGGTATATCTCCTATATATGGACAGTTTGTTAAGCATCAAGTAGTATGTTAAAAAAATATTCCATAGACCAGTGAAGGTATAAAATGAAATCTATAGGCTTTTTAAAAAAAATATTTTATGGGTTCTCTTTTTTATTATTCTTTCTCTGTAACATTATAGATCTTTTTGCTTGTGATGAAGCTTTTTCACCTGGAACTATTGCATTTTCTCTTAGAGTACAACATGGGGGCATCGTTGCCCTTAACCACACTATTCAATCATACCCAGAACAATCTACTGGTTATTACTCCAGGGGAGGGGCTAAAATAGGACTTATAGATTACCAGTTGGCTTTAGCGGGAGATATACAAATGGCCGCTAAATTAGATATGAGGTTTCCTATTTATGATGAAGGTGGAAACACTTATTACATGCGAAAAGGAGAACCTCCTCCTTTTCCCCTCAACAATACGGAAAACTATGAAAACGCCCTCAGATCAGCTATAGAAGATTTTAACAAAGCTATTGAAATACATCCGTACTTTTATCAAGCTTATCGTAGTAGAGGGAGTGCTAAAGAGCGTCTTCAGGAATATGATTCAGCTATTGAGGATTTGAATACGGCGATTGCCATAGATGACTTTTATTCCTATGCGTATATGAATCGGGGAGTAATTAAACTTTTATTTAGAGATAATAAGGCCATATATGATGAGGCTATGAGTGATCTCAGTAAAGCTATTGAACTCAATCCTGATTTTGCTCCTTATTATTATGAACGGGGACTTGCTTATCTGGAAGTAGATAAACCAAATCAAGCTATAAAGGACTTTAATAGTGCTATCCGCATTAATCCTTATTTTGCTCTAGCTTATTACAGTCGAGGTAATGCTTATATGGCGATAGGTAAAATCCGCAAAACAATAATGGATTATGAAAAAGCTAATGAGTTAAATCCCAACTTACCTGCGTCACCTCCTTTTACCGGGTATCCCGATTTTAACTGATATGGTTTTTTACACTTGTTTATATTCTGTTAAAAAAACTGTCTCGTTTTGAGAGAAATCCCCATACACCAAAAAATAATAAACTTTTTACTAAACTTAATTGATGTCGGCTTCGATAAGTATAGTATAGATAAAATTCTTTACAAAGGAGTATCGTGATGAAAATATTCAGCTATTCAGCTATTCAGCTATTTCTTTTTCTGTACTTTAGCTTTTGCTAGTAATTCTTTCACACCTTATAAAGTGATTGGTGTATCCTGTATGCCAGGAGATTTGGTTTGTGAGCCTATCTCTTCCGGGGTCGGGCCCTTTTCCGATTTCGGTTATTATATAAAAAGTAATGTTAGGCCAACAGACGCAGATTTTTATAAAATTCGCCCCAACATGTTCACAAAAGCGTTTTTAGATAGAGAGTTAAAAACCCTAGATGCAAAAATGCAAGGTCTTTCTGTAAAATTATCCCGCTTAAAATATGTATGTAAAAAAAGAGAAGTAGAAAGCCCAGAAGTAGGAGGAGTTTATAAACCAAGCCCTTTTAAGCCCTATAAAGTGGTTGGTGTATCCTGTACACCAGGAGACTTGTATTGTGAACCTATCTCTTCTGGCCCTTTTTCCGGCTATTATATAAAAAGTAATGTTATGCCAAAAGATGCCGAGTTTGATAAAATTCGCCCCAACATGTTCACAAAAGCGGCTTTAAATAGAGAAAAGGAGAAACGACTTATAGAAATAAAAGACTTAAGTAAAAAAGTGTCTGCTTTACAAAAGTGCGAACCAACAGCCAAGGCATTTACATCCGATCGGACTGCAGCAGAGGAGAGCACCGAAGACACGGGGGTAATAAAATAAAACAGGATTGAGCTAGTTAGGTTTTCTTTTTGTGATTTCTTTTTTCCATCCCGCTACGGCATTCATGGTTTCCAGAGGGCTTTTTTCCTGGAGAGGATAACTTTTTATCTCCCTTATTAACTCTTTAAGGTGCTTATCTTCTTTTTTGTTTTGGGTTCTTGCCAATGAAGCAGAGTTAAAAGAATCTTTAAAACTAGAAGACTTAGGAGGCGCCGAAAATAAATCCATTTGCTGCTGATGAGGATAAATAAAAGTTCCGGCTTCTCTTTTTTTCAGTAGCTCTTCCGCTCTCTTTATCACATCTAAAGGAAAGCCCGCTAAACGAGCCACATGAATTCCATAAGACTGAGCTAAAGCTCCTGACGATAATGTATAAAGAAATTCGATATGCCCATCTTTTTCGCTCACACTCAGATGAGCATTCCTGATCCTGGGAAAGCTTTTAGTTAAATCTGTTAGTTCATGATAATGAGTGGCGAAAAAAATAAGACTTCGCTTCTTTTGCACCAGATATTCCAATATCGCCTGAGCTAAACTCATTCCATCGTAAGTGGCTGTACCTCTACCGATTTCATCTAATATCACCAAAGAATGTTCATCAGCTTGTTTTAGGATCTCAACAGATTCCTTCATCTCCACCATAAAGGTAGATAGTCCTTGAGAAAGAGAATCACTGGCCCCAATACGAGTGAACAACTTTGTAAATACAGGCAGCATGGCTTGTTCCGCCGGAACGAAACTGCCTGCCTGAGATAAGATTACACTTAAAGCGACTTGCCGCATGAGGGTGCTTTTTCCAGCCATATTGGGACCAGTTAATAAGAGACATTCTCCTTCCTTCATACGAATAGTGTTAGGAACAAAGTGCTGTTTTTGTTTTTGTTCCACGACCGGATGACGATGGTTCACCAACACCAATGCCTTGCCAGCCGTCAATGTCGGGCGTGTATAAGATTGTTCAATAGCTAAATAAGCCAAAGCGACACTGACATCCATCTCACAAATCACCCGAGATAGATAAAATAAGTCCGGCAAAGCTCCCATTACTTTTTGTCTTAAGTTTTCAAAAATAAAAAGCTCCATTTCTATTCTCTGTGTCCGAGAAGAGAGGATTTTTTCTTCTATCAGTTGCAACTTTTCCATTGTATATCGTTCCGCCTGAGTAAGAGTCTGTTTCCGAATATAATAAGAAGGTACTTTTTTGGAGTGCACTTTTGTAACTTCAATATAGTAACCAAAGACATTGTTATAACGGATTTTTAAAGAAGGAATACCCGTTTGCACTCTCTCCTGTTCCTCTAGTCGTCGGAGAGCCGATTGTCTTTTTTCTGTCTCTTCGATGAGTTGGTCTAATTCCTCCGCCACCCCTTTTTTAATCATATTCCCTTCTTGGATTCCGACAGGAGCATCGGGACGAATAGAGCGAATAATTTCCTCTACTAACTTATGAACCGAATCTAAAACAACCACGGAAGAGCAAAGAGTTTGATCGAAAGGGATAAGTTGTAAACCCATTTGTAAAGATTCAGCTAGAGATAACAGATCTCTGCCATTACACTGTGGATGAAAGATTTTCCCTAACTTTCTTTCTATATCTCCTACCTGAGACAGTAAGTCTCTTATTTTCTGAATTTTTTCCGGCTGAGGGAGCCATTTTTCCACAGAGTCCAGCCTGGTTTCTATTTCTTTTCTATCCGTGGATGGGCTGCGAAGACGCGCTTTTAAAAGCCGAGCACCAGAAGGTGTTTTAGTGCGATTAACAGCAGAAAATAAACTGTCTTTTGTATCTCCGTCGTAGGTTTTAAAAATCTCTAAATGCTCTTGCGCCTGAGAGGAGAACCAAATTTCCTTCCCTATCCTTTTTTGTTGAAAGGGCTGAATGATTTTAATGTTTCCTTTTTGAGCAGCAATATAAGATTTTAAACGATAGGCACTTAGAGGTAGATTGTTTGTTTTGTTACTCCTATTTCTCTGATCAGCCTGCTCCTCCAATTCATTTTGGTTTATCTCTTCTGACGATTTTTCTTCAAAAACACTAAAGTGAAACTCCTTCCATTCTTTTTTCGGAAACATTTTTTTCTTTTGCTCTGCTGTTAGAACTAGCTCCACAGGATTTAATAGACGGATAATATGCCATCTTCTTTGCTCATCCTCTGTCATATAGAAAAACGCCTCTCCTGTAGAAGTGTCGGTAAAACTCACTGAACTATCATCAAAGGCACAAAGATAATGCGCTCTTAGTTGATCTAAACCCTCCGGATCGTACACCATTCCGGGGGTAAGAATACGGGTAACGGCCCTCTTTACCAAACCTTTTGCTTGTGACACAGGTTCTATTTGATCGCAAATAGCCACTTTGAAACCGGCAGCCAGTAGTTTACCAATGGGGCCAGCAATACTATGATGGGGCACTCCACACATTTTAGTTTTATCAGAAGATTTTTTATTTCTTGCCGTGAGGGTGATATTCAAGATAGGGGCGGCTTTTTCGGCATCCTCATAAAACATCTCAAAAAAATCCCCCATTCTAAACAAAAGAATTTTATCTTTATGAAGGGACTTGATTTGCCAGTATTGTCTCATTAAAGGGGTTAGTTTTTGTGTCTGCACAGTAACTTCTCTTCTATAAGAGACTTAAGAATCAGTCAACAACTCAAACATAATGAAGAGAGGGTGAGCCAAACACGTTTAATCCTACTCCCTGCTCTTTTACGAGAACAGGCTTTATGGTCCTTTACAGGAAGGATATAAAAAAAGGCCCAAAAAAAAATTTGAGCCTTCTATAGTAAAAATGGATTTTGATTACTCACTATTAGAACGGGAGCTCTTCTTCTTTTGTGGAAAACTCCGGTTCTTTTTTAAATTGAGAAGCCGTTGTGTCATTTATTTCTTTATCGAAGTTTTGTGGTGATTTTCCTAAAAATAAAACCTGTCCGGCCACTATCTCCGTTGTGAATCTTTTTTGTCCTTGTTCTGTTTCCCATGAGCGGGTTTGCAAACGGCCTTCTATATAGACCTGACGCCCTTTTGTTAGGTATTTTGCGCAGGTTTCAGCTAGCTTCCCCCAAACCACAATCCGATGCCATTCTGTTTTCTCCTGACGCTCTCCCTCTTTGTTCATCCAGCTTTCGCTCGTAGCCAAATTAAATTGAGTGACCGTTTGTTGGCTAGCCGTTTTTCTTACCTCTGGATCGGCTCCCAGATTTCCTACTAATGTGACTCTATTTACTCCAAACATAATTATCTCCTTTCCTTAAACACTTTCTTTCGGTGGGAATTTATACCATAGAAAGGCAAAATAGGTGTTTGAAAAAGTATAAAATATTGCTAAGTGTCAGTAAATTAAGGATTTTTATTCTGTCTTTGACCCCCAAAAAAAGGTTACCTACTACACTGAGGAGAAAAAGTTTCTATAGAAAGATTGCTAAAGAAGAAAAGGTTTGTGATTTTATCAGAGTGCTTTATGGTGGTTTGAGTATTTCCGAGTTACCCAGTAAGTATCAGATTCAACCAGCTACGATCTATAAATGGAAAATATTAAGAACCTTTTTTTAGTTTTTTGATTTCTGCTTCAGATAAGCCTGTCACTTCGGAAATAAAAGAAATATCTGTTTTCTTTTTCAGCATATTTAAAACAACCTGTTGCCGTCCTTCCTGCCAGCCCTCTTGTCGTCCTTCCTGTCGTCCTTCTTCTTTAATATAATCTCGTATGTCCATATATCCCCCTTTTTTTATTAATCTCTCTTTTAGCATCTCTAACTCCATTTTCTCATATAGCTCTGGCTTTATCTTATATCCTTTTATTAAATACTCCATTATATTTAATATTATACCCTCTGTGTCCCTTTGCTTCTCCATCATCTCTTTAAAAAGAGAAAATGCTTTTTTAAAGTTTAACTCTCCTGACCATACTTCCTTTAATAAATAAAGCACCCCTCGAATTTGAATCCGAGAGTTCCTAAACACCCACTCCCACTTCTTATCCTGTATGTCCAAAAGCCTGATCTCAAAGTTTAACATACTTTTTCTAAAAGTAAGAGGCAAACTTAAAAAATCAGGATCCCCTAAAGCCTCCTGGAAAGAGAGCTTCCACTTATGAGGATGTTTTCCATGAGAGAAGACAACAGGTATAATAGGGGTAATGATTCCTTCTTCACTTAAGCTTTGTCCGATAAGCAGATATTGGTACCGGAAAAGCTGTTCAAAAACCTTTACATTGTAGGATGATTTGTGTTCGAGGAGAATAAACATACGGATTTTGGATTTTTTGTTGTTTTTCAGGGGAAAGGAGAAGATAAGGTCTGCACTACTGCCATCGGGGAAGGAGTTTTGTTCTGCTTTCAGTTTTGTTAGGTCGTAGGCTTTTAGTTCTTCTTTAGAGAAGATAAGCGTAAAGAGTTCTTGAGCCAGTTCTGGTTTAGAGAAGAAGAATTTAAAGAACTGATCGTGATGATTGGTGTGAATAGCCATTTTACTCAAATCCTGTTTAAAGGTGTTTCTTTGATACTTCAGTTACAATTCCCGCGAGAGCACTGTCATTCCCGCGAAAGCGGGAATCCAGTAGATCGAACAAGACCCCCGCTTTCGCGGGGGTGACAATATTTCCGTGAAGCTTGATACTTCAAGCGGGATTTGTATATCTTGTTTAAATTCAAGGAGACTTGGTTTTTTCTATTTTTTTTCATGTTGCTTTTATATGTGCAAAATGAAAGGAGGGGAAAGAGTGGTTTTTAAAGCACTTTTAAGAGAAAAAATCCGAGATCCGAATATTTAGAGGTAAAAATCCGGATTTTGTTATTTATGGAGTATTTTTAAATTAATTCAGATAGCTAAAAATGGGGGTCACTCCATTAAGAAAGTTTTGTCAGGGTTTCTGCAATTTGCAAACCATTGAGAGCGGCTCCTTTCCTTAAGTTATCCGCAGCTATCCACATCATCCAGCTTTTTCCTTCTGACTCTGGTACAGCCCTAATTCTTCCTACATACACATTATCTTTTCCATCTACAAATCGTTGATGAGGGAGGTGCTCTCCTTGAAGAACAGTCAAATTTTCTTGGTTTTCTAAAGCTGTTATGACCTCCTCTTTACGGGCGGGGTTTTTAAAAGTAACAATGACGGCTTCTCCGTGACCGTTGAAAGTAGGTACTCGGACGGCGGTTGCGGTTATTTTTAATTTTGGTAAGTTGAGAATTTTTTTTGTTTCCTGCATCAGTTTAGTTTCTTCCGTGGAAAACCCTTGTTCATTTATAGTTCCTATTTGTGGGATGCAGTTAAAGGCGGGTGATCTGGCATCGGAAGGAAGAGAGAAAGAAATAAGACCCTTTGGGTCCTTTGGGTCTAGCGTGTCCTCGGGAGGTCTTCCCTTTTCGGAGTTTTCACAAGTAAGACCCTTTGGGTCTAGCGTGTCCTCGGGAGGTCTCCCCTTTTCGGAGTTTTCACAAGTAAGACCCTTTGGGTCTAAAATAGCTTGTGATTCTTGTTTCAGGAGGGTAAGGGCCTTTTGTCCAGCCCCACTTAAGGACTGATAAGAGGATACATGAACAGACTCCAGTCCAAAGCTGATTTTCAATGGTTTTAAAGCTAAAACGAGCTGAATGGTGGAACAATTAGGGTTGGCGATAATCCCTCCTGCCCCCTTTTTGAGCTTACCCAGTTGTTCCCCATTCACTTCAGGAACCACTAAAGGTATGTTTTTTTCCATACGGAAGGCGGAAGAGTTATCAATCACCACAGCTCCGGCTTGCAAGGCTTTGCCTGCCCATTGCCGACTGATTTCTTCTCCTGAAGAAAAAAAGACAATATCCAAGTTATTAAAGCTATTTTCTCTTAGAGTGTGTATAACCCATTCCCGAGCACAAAAGAGAAGAGTTTTACCTTCATTTTTTTGGCTGGCAAAAGGTCTTATTTCCTTTACGGGGAAGTTTCTTTCTTCCATTAACTGAAGAAATTTTTGACCTACCATACCGGTAGCACCTACGATAGCTACATTCATAAGGTATATGCTTATAAGGAAGCTATACAAAGAGTCAACTGTCTTTGTTTTTCTATTTGCTTTTTAGTTTTGCTTTATTTACAATCAAACCGGTTTGGGATTGGGGGGAGTGGAATTTATACCGAATCGGTCAGGAATCACCAGCTCTATATGCGCCGCTTTTTCTCGCGAAAGCGGGGAGGGGGAGTCAAACAAGATCAGTATATTTACTGAAAATGTTTGATTTTTTAGTAATTTTATATATTCTACTATTTAACTGCTCTTAATTTTTGCAAAACCGGGGGGATTTTACGAAACAAGGTGGGCTTGCAAAACCAGCTGGATTTTTACGAAACAAGAGAAATGAGCGGTTTATACTGCCGCTTCAGTGATAGATTTTGCAAAACCGAGGGTGTGAGTGGCTTTTAATAACTGAAAGGCAAAATTTCTAAAATGTGTATTATTAAAAACATTAACTATAACAAAAGGGGATAAAAAGTGAAGAAATTAAACTTTCATTTACTGTTCATTGTAATTACTGTGCCGTTTTTAGCTTCTTGCGGCCCGGCTTTTTTAAAGAAGATGTTAAAAGATCATCCTGAAATTATTACGGACTCCATTAAAAGTAATCCTGAAGTATATATGGAAGCTTTAGCGGAGGCTCAACGGCAATATATGGTCAATAGGAGAAAAAAACAGCAAGAAAAAGAGTTAGCGACTCGCGAAGAGGAGTGTAACAATCCTAAAAAACCGAAGATGGCGGATTCTCGTGTGTATTTCGGAAAAAAGGATGCTCCTATTACTATTGTGGAATACTCTGATTTTCAATGTGGATATTGTGCTAAGTCAGTGCCTACGATAAAAAAGGTGTTAAAAGAATACCCTGATTATGTCCGGGTGCTTTACAAACACAAACCTCTTTTTCCTGGTTCGGATAGAGCAGCTGAGTATTACGAAGCTATTGGTATGCAAGATAGTGAAAAAGCTCGTGATTTCCATGACATGGTTTTTGAAAGAAAAAGTGAGATCAGAAATGGGGATAAATTTTTCAAAGAGTTGGCTAAAAAGTTGAAAGTGGATATGAACAAGTTGGATAAGGATTTAAGCTTGGTAGGGGACATTGTTGAAGAAGATAAAAAAGAAGCGGAAAAATTTGGTTTTTCCGGCACTCCCGGCTTTCTTGTAGGGGGAGTGAGTGTTCCAGGGGCTTTACCTTTCTCTGAGTTTAAAAAAATTATAGAAGATTGCCATATTCCTAAGTTAAAAGGGGCTGGAAAAGGAGCAAAAAAAGCAGAGGCTCCGAAGGAAGAAGTGAAAGTAGAAGAGGAGACAGTAACAGAATAAGAAATTTAATTAGGCTCTGGTTTTTATTTTAGGGTTTTTAATTTTGTTACTTTATAAAGGCCCCGGCTTTGGATAGTGGGGCCTTTTTTTGGAGTGGTAAAAAAGAAGCCTCTGGTTATGAAGTAAAAAGAAAAAATCATAAAATATTCCTTACATTTATGTTAAAACAGTTTTTATGTCTCGTATATCCTCTTTACATAAGATGAAGCCGCAATGGCTGAAGGTTCCTCTGCCAACGGGAGAGGAGTATTTTCGTATTCGTCGTTTACTTAATTCATTAGACCTGGTGACGGTTTGTCAGGAAGCCCATTGCCCTAACATGGCGGAATGTTGGGGTGGGGGGACTGCTACTATTATGTTGATGGGGGATGTTTGTACCCGTGGTTGTCGTTTTTGTAATGTCAAAACGGGAAATCCCAAAGGCAGATTAGATAAGGAGGAACCGGTCAAGGTAGCGGAAGCTATATCTAAAATGGGCTTAGAGTATGTTGTTTTAACTTCAGTAGATCGAGATGATTTACCTGATGAAGGGGCAGGACATTTTGCAAAAACCATTCGTCATTTAAAACACCGAGTACCGGATTTATTGGTTGAAGTTTTAACACCGGACTTTAAAGGTCGAAGAGATTGTGTGAAAACGATTCTGTCTGCTGATCCTGATGTGTTTGCTCATAATGTGGAGACAGTGGAGCGTCTCACTCCCCGGGTGCGTGACCCTAGGGCTGGTTACCGGCAATCTTTAAATGTACTGGAAATGTCGAAGGAAGAGTTTCCAGGTATCTATACAAAAAGCTCTATTATGTTGGGTTTAGGTGAAACAGAGGAAGAAATAAAGAGCACCTTAAAAGATTTGCGTTTGATAGGCTGTGATGTGGTAACCTTCGGGCAATATCTACGCCCGAAGAAAAGACATTTGCCGGTGGAAGAGTATGTAACCCCTGAGAAATTTAATGAATGGAAAGAATATGCTTTGCAGATGGGTTTTCTCTATGTGGCCAGTGGCCCTTTAGTAAGAAGCTCCTACAGGGCCGGGGAGTTGTTTATGAAAGCACTTTTGCGAAAAGAAGCTTCAAATAGGAAAATAGATTGTGAAAAAGGTAACTGAAATTTTCTCGTACAAACTTAGTCTTTTTCGGGACGGCCATCCGTGGCCTCGCCAGCTCGTTGGAACCATCCATGGGCTGGAGCCCTCAAAGACTAAGTTTGTACGAGAAAATTTGATAGTTATTTTTACAAATGATGAATTAGAAAAAATGGAATGCTCAAAATGAGTAAAAAATCTGCCTTAACTATAAAATTGCCGGAACTGGGTGAAGGAGTTACAGAAGGAGAGTTGGTAAAGTGGCTGGTTTCTGAAGGGGATTCTGTTAAGATAGATCAGCCTGTGGCAGAGGTAATGACGGATAAGGCGGCTATGGAAGTGCCATCCCCTTTTGATGGAGAGGTAAAATCTTTTTTAGCTAAGGAAGGAGACACTATTCAGGTAGGACAAAGTTTTTTGGCGATTACACCGATTGTGGTTGGAAACTCCGGTGAGAAAGGCTCCTCTGCTAAGGGGAAAGAACCAAAAAGTGACGAAAAAATCAGACCCAATGGGTATAAAAACTCTGAAGAAGCAAAAAAGGCTGATGTATCATTACCAAAAGAAGTTGTTCCCCCTGCAAAGATGCTGGCTGTAGATTCCACAGCCGGTCTGATTGAGGATAAATCCTCAGAGGACTTTTCTGTCCTGGCAACTCCCTTTACCCGAAGGTTGGCCAGGGAATTAGGTGTCACACTTAGCCAGATTCAAGGTTCCGGTTTGGCCGGTCGAATTACCAAAGAAGATGTTTTAAAACATTCAGGGGCTAAAGATTCCCAGCAGGGTGTAAGCTCTGTTGCTAGTTCTGTTCGTGTAGCAGCTGGATTTTCTATTGCCAAAGATGGTCCTCAAGAGCGTGCACCGCTTAAAGGAGTGAGAAAAAAAATTGCGGAAAAAATGCAGCTCTCAAAAGCTGTGATCCCTCATTTTACTTTATTGGAATCGGCAGATGTAGAGCAGTTGGATGAAGTTAAAAATTCCGTTAAAGAAATGCTAAAGGATAGAGGGATTAAAGTTACTTATCTTTCTTTTGTGATGAAGGCTCTTTTGCATACAATTAAAGAGTTTCCTGAGTTAAATGCCGGTATTGATGATTTTTCAAAAGAGGTGGTCATTAAAAAGTATTATCATTTTGGTTTTGCGGTGGACACTCCCCGGGGGCTTTTGGTTCCGGTTGTAAAAGATGTGGATAAAAAATCTCTTTCGGAAATCAGCTTTGAGATTCAAACTTTAGCGGAGAAGGCGAGGGAAGGGGAAATTTCTCCAGATGATATGAGTGGGGGCACTATTACCATTACCAATATAGGAAGTTTGGGAGGGGAGTACGCCACTCCTATTATCAACGCGCCGGAGGTGGCTATTTTAGGAATGTATCGCTTGTATGTAAAACCTTATTGGGACGGCTCTTCTTTTAAACCTAAAAAGACGATGAATTTTTCCTTAACTTGCGATCACCGTCTTATTGATGGGGCTGTATCTGCTCGTGTATTAAAATCTTTTGTTCATAAAATAGAAAATCCCCTCAACTTGTTTATTTAATTAGGTTCTTTCCTGAAGTTTTTCATTGGGTTTGAGAAGAGATAAACTTGTCGTAGCTTTACTAAAACCCATTCAGTTTGAAAGAGGATAATAGGTTTCTTCAGGAGAGAACAGGATTTAAAAGGCTCAGACATGCGTTTTGCCACAGAGCAACCTGTGGTTGCTCCTGTGTCAAATCCGAACTCGCTTTTAAACCCTGTTCTCTCCTGAAGTTTCTCTTTTTAATCATATTGAAAGACAACAAAACCTTTTGGGTTTGAGAAGAGATAAACTTGTCGTAGCTTTATTAAAACCCATTCAAGACTAAAATGACCTACGAGTCCGAAAAGTCAGGACTAAAAAGACTTAAGGGTCATTTTAGTCTCTTTTTAGGGTGACCACTAAACTAGCGGCTTTGTGGCGTAGTTCCCGTTTCGACTAGACAGTCTGGTGAACTAATTTCCTATATTCTACGAGACTTTTCATGCCCAGTCCAGAGTGAAGAGCCACATTATTGTAGTCTTAGGATTTTGAAGATATTTTTAGCCCGAAGATGTAGTTCATCGAGAGGCGGATTATAGATTTTATATTGACTATACCCAATATTTATACGAATAATATTGGGTATGATAGACAGGTTGGCTAAACTTTCAAAATCAAATAGCTTCTTCCTTTTGGGTCCGAGGGGTTCTGGTAAATCCACTTTAATTAAACAAAGATATTTAAAAAAAGATAGTTTGTATATAGACCTTTTAGATCCAAAAGTGGAAGATCAATACAGAATCCATCCTAATATGCTGAGGGAGCAGATTGAAGCAGCCCCTCATTTAAAGTGGGTTGTTATTGATGAAGTTCAAAAACTTCCGAAGCTTCTTGATGTTGTTCATCAGCTTATTGAAAGTACAAAAGTAAAGTTTATTTTAAGTGGATCATCGGCCCGAAAACTAAAAAGAGGGGGAGCTAATCTTCTAGCAGGAAGAGCTTTTGTTTTTCATCTTTATCCTTTTACTGCTTTTGAATTGAATACTCAATTTGAATTAGCCTCTTTTTTGCAATGGGGAGCTTTACCTAAACTGCTCTCTTTCAAAAGAGAGCATAATAAAAGAGAATACTTAAGGTCTTATGCTTTGACTTATTTAAAAGAGGAAATTCAAATGGAACAAATTGTAAGGAAATTAGATCCTTTTAGAAAATTTTTAGAAGTAGCCGCTCAAATGAATGGCAAAATTATTAATTATTCTAAAATAGCTTGTGATATTGGAGTGGATACAACAACAGTACAAAATTATTATACTATTTTGGAAGATACACTTGTAGGATTTTATCTGCGATCTTATCATACTTCCCTACGTAAAAGTCAAAAACTATCGCCTAAATTTTACTTGTTTGACACAGGGGTTTGCCGGGCTTTGAAAAGAACTCTTAGTGTACCTCTTCTTCCTCAAACTTATGATTTCGGGGAAGTTTTTGAACATTTTATTATTCTTGAGTTTATAAAATTGGCAGAGTATTTCAGGAAAGACTGGGAATTTTACTATTTGTCAACAAAAGATGGAGCAGAGATAGATTTGATCATTGATCGTCCTAATCAAAAAACACTTTGTATAGAAATAAAATCATCTTCTTTTGTAACAAAAAATGATGTACGACACTTAGATCGTATTGGAAAAGATATACCTAACTCTAAGTTGTATTGTTTATCGAGAGACACTCAAAAAAAGAAAATCCAAAATATTCATTGCCGGGAATGGAAAGAGGGCTTAAAGGAAATTTTTAAGCTACTTAGTTAGTATTGTCTTTTATCTAGTTTGAAATTGTCTATTTTTAATTTTCTTTCTTTTTTATGGATGGTTTTTTTGCTTTAACTATTATAATATAATTGGATTATTTCTGCTGTGATTTTTGTAAAAGTTGAAGCTGGATTCTGTACTATAGTTGTGTTCAGATTATTTTAGTTGTTGTTTTTTGATTCTGGATTCCCGCTTTCGCGGGAATGACAAGTTTATTTGATTCTGGATTCCTGCTTTCGCGGGAATGACAAGTTTATTTGATTCTGGATTCCCGCTTTCGCGGGAATGACAAGTTTATTTGATTCTGGATTCCCGCTTTCGCGGGAATGACAAGTTTATTTGATTCTGGATTCCCGCTTTCGCGGGAATGACAAGTTTATTTGATTCTGGATTCCTGCTTTCGCGGGAATGACAAGTTTATTTGATTCTGGATTCCCGCTTTCGCGGGAATGACAAGTTTACTTGTGGATGAAGGTTTCTTTGGGACGGGAGTTTTTGAAAAATTATTTTGATTTTTTAGTGGCAATGGCCACTTTTCTTAAACCGGTGGATTTGACAGCATTGATGACAGAGATGACTTTTCCGTGTAGTACATTTTTATCCGCTGAAATAAGCACTTGGGTTTCCTCGGGGTTTATGTCTTTTAGATTTTTTAAGCGATCTTCTATTTGTTCCAAATCCACGACGATTCCACTTAGGAAAATACGCCCATCTGTATTAACAGTAATATTAATTTTTGTAGTAGAGCTAATGGTGTTGGAGGAACTGGCTTTAGGAAGATCTAAAGAAAGTCCGGTTTTTAGGATAAAAGGTACAGTAACCATGAAGATAATCAGTATTACTAAGATAATATCCACAAAAGGAATAATATTGATCTCTGCTATGGGTTGGTTATCCTCTATTAACTTGCCAGCCATATTAAATCTGCTCCCGTTTTAAATCCGCAGGCTTTTATTTGTTTGAACTCTATTATTTTCGGTTTTTGTAATCCGTTTGTGAAACATAAAAATATAAACTGTATCAAATAAGCACATTACTTGTGGCAATTTTTAGCGAAGGAAAGCAGGGTTTCTTTCATGGACTCCAAATGATGAAAAATCATTTTTAGTTGCTTTTGTAAAAAATTATAAGCCGTGATAGCCGGGATCGCCACAATAAGCCCCACGGCTGTGGCTACGAGAGCTTTTGAGATACCTACCATGACCACCGCCGCTGATCCACTATCTGAACCTAAAGCTTCAAACGCCTCCATAACGCCAAAGATAGTGCCGAGGAGACCAATAAAAGGGGCGTTGGACCCTAAAGTAGCCAGGAAACCGAGCCGTTTTTCCATTTTTGGCTTAAGAGCTAGTAGGTGGGAATTCATCATTTCCTCTAGGCCCCTGTCTCTTTTTTCAGTGATGTGTTCCCAGCCTTTTTGCAATAATTTTCCGGCTGGTAAGAGAGCGTACTTATCATAGACTAATTTCATGTGAGAATTTCTATTGCTCTCCAGGGCATCTATCATTTCAGATAAGATGAGAGATGTTTCAGATAGAAAATTCTTAAGAAGGAAAAAACGATCCATTATAATAGCTATGGAAAAGATACTTAAAACAATAAGAAACCACAAAACCACTTCGTGAGCTGCCGAAGAAAGAGAAAGAAGTTGATCGGTCAACATATATTTACCTCCTCAGGCTTTTGTAGGAATACAGCTATTTTTTTAATTTATACCATTGTGGTTTTATCCCCGTTTCCACGGGGAAAAGCTTTTCCGTAACTTTTCTATTATAATATAGGTTTAAACTAAGCTTAAATCAAATTTTCTGGATGGAAATTCAAAGAGTTTGGGATGATGTACCTGTCCAAAAGTCTGGGTTTAATTAAATAGTACGATTTATCCAGGACTGGATTCCCGCTTTCGCGGGATTGTAAATGTTCACTAATTCGCTGACAAAATTGAGTTTATAAGAGAGCGTTAGAAAGCTCTAAATAACCCAAGATAAGGAGGCGAGTTATGAGGGATAACACACAAGATAAGACCCTATACAGGAATGACAGAGAAGGCGGGAATAGGAAGGCAAGGATTTGCCTTTGCGTTTAAAGTGCTTTTGCTAGGTAGAATCCATAAGATCAATTATGCCTAGCCAAAAAGGCATATAAGGCTGTTCTTCCGCTGCCAGTTGGCTTAGCTTGTCCACTGTGCGTTCTTCTCTTTTGAGATAGAACCATTTGGCAGGAATAGTATCCCGATTTAAAAGGATAAGACGGTCTCCTGGTTGAAAACGAAAAAAAACGGGATGAAAGGAAATGTCTTCATTAACACCTAGTAATTGGTAAGGCAAAGGAGGATGAGGCATTTTTTTATTTGTTTTGTGGCTTAAGGGAGGGGTTGCAGTTTGTCCGATAATACGCAAGCCTTGATGAGGCCGATCAATTAAAACCACGGGTTGACCTATTTGAATAAAGGTAAATACATTTCCCACTACAGTGGCAAAAAATAGCTCAAAACCCATAGCATATTCATCTTGATTGATTTTATCGAATATATTTTGATTGATTTGTATAACGGTAGTCCTCATATCATTTTCTATAGGAGTCAGACTCATCAGTTTTGGAAAAGGATGGGTGCTTTCCTTGTCTTCTGAAAGGAAGTTATACTGAGTTTCCATACTTTCAAATAAATCTTGTGTGTTGGCGGCTTCCTGCCCCCAAGGAGTGATAGCTGTCATTAATTTTTTATTAGATGATAAATAGCACTTGGGTTTAGGTCGAAAAATTTTTCCAGAAAAAGAACGTTCTTGAATTTTCATTATATGTTCCTTGACTGATGTCTAAAGGGCAAGGGATTAATATTTGTTTAGTTTTTCTTGTGCTCTCTTATAGTATAAACCTGTATTTACATCTTGACTTAGAATTTTATTCCAATATTCTTTGGCAATACTGACATTACCTACACTTTCGTTTAGGGAAGCTTCCTCATAAATGGGCCGCATTTTTACTTCCAATTTTTGTCGAGCTTTGTCCATAAAAACAAGAGTTTTTTTATTATGAGGAACTGGGATTTTTTCAGAGGCTTTTTTACAGGTGTAATAAGCTTTTTGAAAATTCTGATTATTAAATTGACCTTCACATTCTCTGTTGAGTCTCTTATTTGTATCGTTAAAATTTTTCTTAATGCTGGCTAGCTCTCTTTTCGCTGTTTCTCGTGTCTCTTTTAATTCTTTATGATTACTAATATTGATAAAATGTTGATAGGCAGACATGGATTTTAAAATCTTACCTCCTTTGTAAAGGGATTTAGCATAAGTGTATTTGCTCCTGATGGAGCCAATAAACCTTTTTCTTTCCGCTATTCGTTGTCTTTTTTCCTCTTTTTCCAATTCAATGGCGTCAAATCTCTCTGTAAGGGTGTGGATTCTGCTGTCTGCGGGAGCTAGTTCTATGGCCGGATTAAGACAGTCCACCAACTCATATTTTAATTTGAATCTATCAAATTCTTGTTCACATTTACTGGTGATCTTTTGAATAAATTTTTCTGTCTCTTCCGCTTTTTTTCTTTTTTGCTCTAGATCATATTGGCTTCTTTTGTTTTCAGCAGCTTGCATACATTCCACTTCTAACTTTTTAGAGTCCTTGTAAGAATCAGTATATTCATGTATTTTTTTTATTTCGCTTTTACAATATTCAAATTTTCCTTTAGAATAAAGCTGCTGGGCAACCTGATATGTGTCTTTTACAATCTGAGCTTGTTGGGGAGTCAGTCCGGCCAGTTCACCGGTTTGAGGGGTCATTTCTTCTGGGGGGTCTGGTTCTTTTTCTTGGTTGGAAAAAAAGAAAAATAAACCTATCGTAAAAATAGCACTATATATAATAAGCCGTTTTTTATTTTTTTGGAAAACAGATAAGTTATCTGCCTCTTCCGGTGTTTCCATAATCACTCCAGGAAGATCAGCCGGCATGGGAGGATGTAAGTAAGGTACAGGAGGAGTAGCACCCGCTGGCATTTGCATAGGCAGCCCGGAAGGCGCGTTTGTAGAAACTGGTACAGGCGGAGGAGCTTTTAATCCGGCGAGTTTTTTTTCCAAAGAAAGGTTTTTAATCTCAAATACAATATCAATATCCATAATATAAATCACATCACCGCTTTGGATGGGATAAGTTTTACCTGAACTTAATTCTTTGTCATTTAAAATAGTGCCATTGGAGCTTTTTAAGTCTTGTATATAATAAAGACCTTTATCTTGACTTATTTTAAAATGCTCTCGGCTGATATTGGGATTATCTACCATAATGTCTGCTGATTCATCTCGTCCAAAAATCCATTCGGCTTGTTCTTCCAGTTTAAAAATGTCTCGAGGAGCATCATCGTCGTAAGAAACCTTTAAGCAGATCAAGAACTGCTGTTCGCTATCTCCCGTATTCATAATACGGGTTTTATCGTCTCCTAAAGCTAACTCATCAGGCACAGAGGCAGAAAGGGATGATTCCTGGAAGTGATTTAGTTCTTTTTTAGTATTATTGATTTTATCTATTTGTGATTCGGTTTTATAACCCGGGGGTGGTTCTTCATTCACAGGATTTTCTTCTTCCGTTTGTTGTGCCGTCACAAGGGATTTTTTTTCTTCTATTAAGGTAAAATGAAAATCCTTTATTTGAAAGGACCCTCCTATGGGAACAGGGCCTTCCTGTTTTTCTTCCCCTTCAATGATAAGCTCCTGCATTTGAGATAAATTTTTTACGATCCATTGATTATCCTCTCCTACAGATAAGGAAAGGTGCTTGCGGGAAATACCAGGTTGTTCGGGTAAAACAATCTGATTGTCTTTTCCTCTTCCAATCAGGTACTCCATGTCTGGTTGAACAGCAGTTTCCTGTAAGACTTTTCCTTTAAGTTTAATGACTAATTTTAACATCAGTAGCGATCCTCGTGTTGTATCTGACAAATTTTGAAATTTTCTTTAGCTTCTTTATAAGTCATATTGTGTTTATCTTTTATGGCCATCATGACATTTTTAAACGAAGACATACAAGGTATAAATCGTCGTTTTTCTCTGTAGTCTTTTCCGGCTACCATCCAGGCTTGTATCAGTTGTTGGTTTTTCACCTGGGATTTTTGTAGATAGGTAGCACATAATTCATGTTGAGGATAAAGTGTTTTGCAAACGCGAAAGGACTCAATGGCACGGCTATAAATTCCTTTTCTGTAATCTCTGATTCCTCTGGTATAAGCAAACTGAGCGTGTTTATAATTACTAAGGGCATTCTTACTTCTTTTTTCCATCTCTTGTTCTTTGAGTTCAGCCAGAGTTTTTACAGTTTCCTCTCGATCCATGAGCGTTCTCAGTTTATCCGCTTCTTCTTTTTTTTGTTCGGTATCTTCTGTGAATAACCAGACTCCACCTATAATTATAATAAGGAGTATGATTCGAGGAAGGGAACTCTTTTTTTGTTTTCTTTTTTTCTTAGCCGGGTTTAAAGGTGGGGTATAGGGATAAGCCCCTTGAGGTGGGAAGGGAGTCGGTTGCAAATTTGGTTCAGATAAGGGAATTTGATTTTGTTTTAAATCTGGTAAATGGCGGCCAGGGGCGGGTGGAGTAGCAGAAATAGCTGGGACAGGGTTATTGCCACTTGCATTTACCGAGGAGGGAAGAGGTAAAACAGGAGCAGGGGAGGGAGCTGTGGGATGAGGGGCGGCAGAGGGAGGGCTCGCGTGGGTGGTTTTTTGAGGATTTTTAAATTCAAATTGTAAAACAGAAGAGCCAAACTGAATTAGGTCTCCATCTTGGAGGTCTGATTCCATTTTAACCAGGTTATTAACTTTAATTGAGCTTCTTTTACTTAAGTCCTTGATGGAGTAGTTATTATGAGAATCCAGTTTTACGATCGCTTGTTTTCGAGAGCACTTGTCATCATTCGTCAAAACAATATCGTTATCTGAGCTTCTTCCTATAGTGATTTTTCCGGCCACGAGTTTATAAGAAGCTCCTTTATGAGGCCCTTTAATGATCTTCAATCGAGCCGTAGCGGGTAAAGGATACGACGGAGGAGGAAGGGACTTTTGAATTGGCTTCATCTTATCCCGCCTGTTCTTGTTCCTGGTTCATTTGTATAAAAGAGATCAAAGTGTAGGCCAGCCCCTCTTTTCCATAAACTCCTTTTGCGGACAGTTGAAACTCCACTCCACTAAACTCTAAGGAGTCAGATGCCATTTCATGGGGATATTGCTGTACTCTCTCTAATAAATTACTTAAGTTCAACTTAAGAGCCTGGTCGTCAATATCCTGAACAAGACAGTTTAAAATTCTCTCTGCGCTCACACCTGTTTCCTCTTCAAAGAGAGCACTGGCAGCTTGAACTTTCATACTTTCCATGTCAATTCCTAAAGTGGGGTAGCCTATCATTTCTATTAAGTGGTTCATTTCTGTCATACGATCGTACTCACTCTTATTTTGGTTTGATTCCTGGGCGGCAGAAATACGGGAGAGAGCAGAATTAATGTTGTCCGTTAGATTTTGTAAAGGAATGAAGTCATAATCTGTTTGCACGGATAAAGAATCATCTTTTAAGGCGGAACTCAGCTGTTTATTTAATGAGACAATAGGGTACTCAATCATTTTATAAAGGAAGAAAAAAAGAAATACACCTAAAACCAAAGCAATAAAGCAGGTTTGCACCAGGAGGCTAATGGTTTTTCCCATAGCCAGTGTTCCCATTTTATAGATGACAACGGAGTAAGCCTCAGCACTATGCGCATTTGTTTTTTTATTATAAAACTGAATAGGCACCATAGCTGCAACAGTATTGGAGTCTATTTTTTTTATGGAATTGCCTTCTTTTCTCCTTCCTTCATTAACGAAAGGAATTTTAGAGTAGGTATGGGTTTGTTCGGCAGGAGCAATAATCTTTCCGCTTTCCGCTTTAATAATAAAAGCTTTTACAACACCCGGTCTTCTTAAGGCGTATTCCACACTGGCTGCGGAGTGCATTTGATTTTTAATAGTTTCGTAGTTCATACGAGCTAAAGTGGTGGCAATACTTTCTGCGTGGTTCATGCTTTCCTGGGTGACACTGGAGTTTAATATTTGAATCAGCGGAATCGCGGAAAGACAGGTCATTGTTGCTACGAAAAAGATCATAATAGAGGCAATCACCCATTTAAATTCCAACCATACCGGTAATTTATAAACCCCAGGTAAGACGACTTTATCCATATAATTTTTACACCAGTTTTTTAATGTGAGCTTGACCGGTTCTTCTACGCTTTGTGATGGATCTTGTTGTGCTTGTCCGTCTATGGAAGGCATTTGTTGAAGCGCATGTTGTGGCGGAGGGTAACCACCACCGTAATGAGCTAAAGCTTGAGGGTGAGCAGGAGGCATGCCTCCTTGGAGATGAGGATGGAAGGGAGTGGGAGCTAAGCTTTGCTTGCTGGCGCGTACAATATCGAAGGTGGTTTGGCATAGAGACACCTTATCTTTGTTATGAATGGCACTTTCTTGCACTTGCACCCCGTTTAAAAAAGTGCCGTTACTGGATTGGAGATCCACAATGATAGCTCCTTGTTCATCTATTTCTAGCTCGGCGTGTTTTTTAGAAATGCCAGGGTCAGGGATGGTGATCTGGCAGTCATCACTTCTACCTAGGATGTACTTTCCTTCCTGCAAGGGAATTTCCTGTCCGGCTAGTTTGCCATTTAAAAATCTAATCGCCCACATAGAGCTGATCTCCTGTTTGTAATTTGCTTTTTGTGGTAGATCCGCCTATGTTGCCTACATAGAGTTGATCTCCTGTGCGTAATTCGTTTTGTCTTAAAGCCGGGGATTTTAATTCAAATACAGAATAAGTTTTGGAAAATAACCCAGGATGTACTGTTTTCCAGGGAGCTATGTTTTTAAATACGGCGGTGATTCTTAAGTAAGGATCAACGAAAATGACATCAAGAGGAAACTGCATAAAAAGAGTATGGATACCCCCTGTGCAGGGTATAATCCAAAAAGCGGTGGAAGCGGGGAAATCTCTTTTTCCCATTAATCCTTTTACCCGGGAGAAGAAACGGCGGGCAGTGATTACATTTTGAGCTAAGACCTGCTGGTTTTTTTTATTAATGAGGGAAGACATTTTTAAGACCCTCCTCGGTATAAAAACTGTAAGCCAATAGGAGAGAATATCGTTAGCATTACCGCTGGAAGAATGAAAAAAATCATAGGTAAAAGCATTTTTTGTGAAGCTTTAGCCCCTTCTTTTTCTGCTCGAGCAAAACGTTCATATCTCATTTGTTCTGACTTGGCCTTAAGAGTTTTGGCAATGCTGGCTCCTGTTTCATCGGAATCAATAATCATAGTGCAAACACTGGTGATTTCGTCTATGTCCATTCTTTTCGCTAAATTGGACAAAGCTTCCTGTCGGGAGCTTCCTAATTTAATATCTTTTTGCACAACTAAAAACTCATCCGCTAAGGGCGAGTTTTTAGCTTTTTCCGTTATTTTTTGTATAGCTCCAAAAAAGTCCAGGCCCGCTTCTGTACTAAGAGCCAGGAGGTCAATAAAGAAAGGGAGTTCCGTAGAGATAGAGACCTGTCTTCTTTTTTTATGACCACTGCAATACAGATGTGGAAAATACATTCCGAAGAGGCCAATAACAACACTGAGCCAATAAGGGTAATTTAATTGTAAGGCGAAGTTCATAATAACAAAAAAGAGGGGGAACATCAGGCCCCATAAAATTTGCAAGCCGATAAATTCATCCGTATTTAGCTCTTTACTAATACCGGCTGTAGTAATTTTATGTTCTACAGATTGCCGATACTTTGGGGATTTAATATTTTGAACATGTTTTAAAGCTAAATTATGGACTAAGGGCCTGGATAGTTGAATTAAAGGCATTTTAGAAGGTGTGGGTTCATTTCCTTCAGCCCATGCCAGGGATTCAGCGTCATTTTTTTTAGCAAAAATGACAGAACAAAACAAATAGACCGATAAAGCCCCTAAACCCAGTCCAGAAAATAGAAATACATAGCCAAATTCCATAAAATTAAACCTTTTTTCTTACTTTTTTTACAGACTTCTTTAAAAAGGTATCGGAAAACAGAGCTTCTAACATAAGAAAAATTAAAATGATCTGCCGGTCATGTCTGAATATATTTTGTCATCTTAATTTTGACCTGATTCCGATTGTAGAACCTTTGTCTAGTCAGCAGGATTAAACCGGTGTGATAAAAATACTTTGCATGTCCTTATGATAAGGATCATTTTTCTAGTCAGGATTAAACTGGTGTAATAAAAAGCTAACGCAAGGAATAAGTGTTGGATTTACAAAAAAAAATTTTTTAAGGTATCAACTAAGAGCGGGAGGCTTTAGGTTTTTATTACTGTTCGGTAAAAACCCGGGAACAGGGATGTTCTCCTTTTTTAAGTGGATATGGGTTTGAAGATAAGGGTGGCTTTTACTTTTTTTGAAAAGTTTTTTTCATCCGTTCGTAATCACAAAACCCGTTGATGTTAAATCCGCTCAATGGATTGAGCTTTTTCAAAAAGGATCAAGCTATGAGACTCAATCCAGATGATATTTTAACAAAAACTTTTACCCGTAAAGTGTTAGGGGGGTATAGCTCTTCTGAAGTGGCGGATTTTCTTCAATCTATTGCGGGGGAATTAGAGGAAAAGAGCAAAGAAAGGGAGGAGCTTTTCAATAAATTAAGTGAGAGGGAAGCTTCTATTCGTGAGTATCGTGATCGGGAGGAGATCTTAAGAAACACCATCGCTTCGGCTCAAAAAATGGCGGATAGAATTAAACAAGATGCGGAAAAAGAAGCTCGTTTTATATTGGAGGATGCGAAACAAAAAGCGGATATTATTGTACAAGACGCCAGGGATTCTCTAAAAACGGCTTATCAGGATCTGTCGGACCTAAAAAGAATTCATATTCAATTAAAAAATACTTTAAAGTCGGTCTTGCAATCTCATCAGGATTTGTTGGACCAGGACCCTATTCACTCCCTTCTTCCCGACTCCTTTCAAAGTAAAGCGGACTCCTCTTTAATAGAAAAAAAAGTTCACGAATCCTTAAATAAAGCTGTTCAGTCAAAGGAATCTCTTTGAGATTTTTAAGTGTTTTATCTTTTATTTTTATCCTGTTGTTTATAAGCTCCTGTGGTTTGTTCTCTGACGAGGAGGAAGAGGAGGATAGCTCCACTCCTACATTTACGGGAGATAGTTCTTTGGAATGTGCGGATAGCAGAAGATGTGTGGAAATTTGCAAGAAATTATTTTCCGCGGAATCGCACTTTTTAAGTAAATGTCTTAAAACAAACTCATTTGAAATTGGGCAAATAAATGTGGTTTATTCGGCTATGGAAAAAGGAAATTGGGATGCTATTAAACAGGAACAACTAAAATCCCTGGTGGATTTTGATGAGAGTATTTGGGTTAAATACGCTCGTGTTAATAACAGAGTGTCGGCCAGAGAGATGTTGTTATGGGTGGCCAAAGAAGAAGCTGTAGCGGAACTTTTAGATGAGGATCACCTCGTGTTAAAAAATGCTTTTACAACTCTGGGTGCTCCTGCTTATGAAAATATAGTGGTTTTTGAGGGTATGAAAACGAATGTAGATATAGACAGAAATCAAACTTTTTTTGAAGTGAGCGCGCTTAACAAAAATGATAGAGCTTTTAAAGCCGCTCATGGGCTTTTAGAAGAGGAATGTGAAGAGCAAAAAAACTGCATTAAGACCCTTTATTGTGATGTTAATCAGTTTGTTGTGTTTGGAAAATTAAATGAACTGGAATTAGGAGTAGGTGGACGAGACTTATATCCAGATCAATGTGATTAAGTGTTTCTATTGTCATTCTTGTAACAGTCCTGTCATTCCAGCTTTGTCTGTTCTTCCTGCTTTACATGGTCATTCCCGCGGAAGTTTGTCTGTCATTCCTGTAAATGTTCACAAATTCGCTGACAAAATTGAGTTTATAAGGGAGCGTTAGAAAGCTCTAAATAACCCAAGATAAGGAGGCGAGTTATGAGGGATAACACACAAGATAAGACCCTATACAGGAACTATATTAGTAAGTGGCAGTATATGATAAAAGACTATGAGTTAGTAAAGAGGAAGAAACATCCAAAGTTTCGATTTGTAAGTGATTTTTACAAATTCCATAAAACTAATCGTCAGACTTTTTTAAAATACTATCATCGCTATTTAAGTCATCCTACAGAGGGGAGTCTTGTTCCTCGTAAGAGAGGTCCTAGATGGAGGTTAAGAAGGGGGGATAATAATAGCTATATTGAGCAGGAGGTGCTAAAACACAGGGAAAATGGTGTTAATAGATACGAGATGTGTCATATACTAAACCCTCTTCTTAAGCAAAGGGGAGAGGTTCCGATATCGGCTAGTACGGTATATCGTATATTCAGGAGGAAGGGGGTAAATAAGTTGAAGCCGAAGATGATAGAGAATAAGCGCAAGATAATAAAGGAGAAGGCGGGGGAGTTAGGTCACATAGACTGCCATCATTTGGGTAAGGACATGATAGTGAAGTCAGGGGGTAAGAGGTACTATTTGGTGTGTGTTATAGATGATTGCACGAGGATAGCTTGGGCTGAAGTGGTGGAGGATATAAAGAGTCTTACGGTGATGTTTTCGTGTTTAAAGATTTTTAATGTATTGAGCAAGAAGTATAAGATGGAGTTTAAGGAGGTTATGAGTGATAATGGTTCAGAGTTTTCTTCTCGTAATAATCAGTTATCGCATCCGTTTGAGAGGATGTTGTTGGAGTTGGGGGTAAGGCATAGATATACAAGGCCGTATAGGCCACAGACGAATGGGAAGGTGGAGAGATTTTGGAGGAGTTTAAATGAGGATTTAATAGAGGGGAGTGTATTTGAGACGATAGAGGAGTTCAAGGATGAATTGGAGCAGTATTTGATATACTATAATGAGTTTAGACCTCATCAGGGTTTGAATCAGAAAACACCTCGGCAAATGAATAACTCTTGTGAAAGAGTGAAGAAGTGATTTTGTCAGCGAATTAGTGAACACGTACAGGAATGACAAATTTGCGGAAAAACGCATGTCCGAGTTTTGAAGTTTTTTTCTTTCAGTTTTTGAAACTTGTCAGGTTTTAGAATAAAACACCAAAAATGAAATTCCGTTAGCGATATATCCTTTTTCGATGACCGATTTTTAAAACCAGGATGAGTAGCTTTTTATTCCTTAACTCATAAATCACTCTATAATTTCCATAGCGAACGCGATAAACATTTGGCTCCCCTATAAGTTTTCTTACTCCCTGAGGTAAAGGTTTAATAGCTAATGTTTGAATGAGCTGCACTATTTTGATCCGGTCTTTTTTAGGAATTTTTTTAAGTGCTTTTTCCGCTGTGGAGGATATGAGAATATTATAGCTGGCCATTCGATTTTAATTTTAAAACCACTTCATTAAAAGAGCGAAAAGATTCCGCACGTAGTTTCCTTAGATCAGAAATATCCTCGTATTCTTCTAATTTATCTAAAATAGCATTTTCTATAAAATGATTAAGTTTATAACCTTTGGCTTTACAAAAACGATCTAAAGCGTTTTTAACTCTCTCATCTATTTTTGTCGCTAATTGTTTAACTCCCATTGAAATACCTCCTTTTACAACTCCCAATAAATAGATAATACTATAAAAAAATAGAAAAATCTATCTTTTTATAATTTATAGGCTTTGCAGGAGAAAGTGAGATACAAAAGCGAGTTCGGCTTTGAACACAATGCGACTGAAAGTCGCTTTGTGGCAAAACGCATGTTTGAGTCTTTTGACTCCTATTCTCTACTGAAAAGTAAGAGCGACTGGATTCCTGTTAGTCCCTTTAGGGGGTATTCTAATTTTAGACTTGACAAAAGTCTCATATATGGGAATATAGTATGATGAAAATACAAAGTACACCTGAGTTTAGAAAGTGGTTCAATACGCAAACAGAAAAATCCAAAGCTCAGATAGATGCTAGACTGAAGAACATAGAATTATATAAATATTTTGGAGATCATAAATCACTTGGGGAGAAACTACTAGAACTAAGATGGAAAAGTGGGCGTAGAGTATATTATACATTGATAAAAAAAGAAGAAGTAACTGTAATTCTTTTAGGAGGTTTTAAAAATGCCCAGAAAAAAAATATCAAAGAAGCCCGTCAAATCCTCAAAAGGGAAACCTTTAAGGCAGGATTATAAACCAGGAGCTGATGTTTCTATAGAAGGCTTAAAAGAAGCCATTATAGAAGCTTTATTTGAAACAGACTTTGATACTTTCAAAGGTTGTATTGCTCTTCTCTTGGAAAAATATGATTATAAGAAAATTACAAAAAAAACAGGTTTATCAAAGAGCACTCTTTATAGAATGTGTGAACCAAACTCTAATCCTACATTGGAAAATGTGAGTAAAGTATTAAGCTTCATAAATCATTTAGATGCAAAAACAGCTGCTTAAAAAAAATCAGAATGGGTGATTTTGATGGGGTGCTTTTATAGACTTATTACATCTGAATATTACATTTGCTGATATTGTTCTAGATCAGAAATATCCTCGTATTCTTCTAATTTATCTAAAATAGCATTTTCTATAAACAAAGCGACTAGATTCCCGCTCCCCGTTTCCACGGGGACAAGCTTCGCGGGAAGGACAGAGAGATAGACTCTTCAGGAGAGAATAGGGGGCAAAAGCGAGTTCGGCTTTGAACACAATGCGACTGAAAGTCGCTTTGTGGCAAAACGCATGTTTGAGTCTTTTGACTCCTATTCTCTACTGAAAAGTAAGAGCGACTGGATTCCCGTTTTCACGGGAATGACAGGGCTTTTACGGGAATGACAGGGCTTCCGCGGGAAGGATAGTATTGGTGTTAGAATAAGAAGCAGACTGCGAATCCTGAAACTTCAAAAAATACAGTTGTTATAATTTCTGTCCCAGTTATTAATTCCAGAAGCATTCATATAACGAAAAAGAGGGGTGAGTATCGGAGCAGGAGGCGTGGGAGGGGGATCTCCTATATTGTTAAGTTCCCCATCTACATCATCAATGTTACAGTAAAAATACCTTATGCAAGGTTCTTGTGAATTACAAAGTTCCTCTAAAACCTGATGTCCTAAATTAACAGAGTCTTTATTGTCTTCTTCCACAGCTAAAAGCATGTAACTTAAGCGGTGATCGTTAATACAGTTAGCTCCAAAAGCTCCATAACGATTTTGATGTTGTTTCTGTTGAGGTTGAGGTACTTCAGAGTCCTCTAAATCTAACTTACCATTTTCACCCACAGCAAGGTTACAAATACTATCTCCTGTTTTCCCGTCACTCTTTCGATCTGCTGCTTCTCCATCTCCCCCATTTACTAAAACATCCAAAAGAGTTTGTATAACAATATGATCTTTATCGTGCTCTAGCATGAGTTTGGACAGCCAATTGTTTCTGGCGATCCACTCTAGAGTCGCCGCCGATCCAGCACTCCAATATCCCACTTGTTGATAGTAATATTCAAATTTACAGTCTTCATATTCTCTGATGTCATCTGGGTCCTTCTTTTCGTCACAACCTTCATCTTCTTCTATTTTTCCCCTTTCAAAGCCCTTAATAGCGGTTTCCCAGAGTTCAGGACCAAAGATTAAAAACTCCTCCATTTTTTCCGGATCCACTCTTATTAATTTTCTTGGGTTTCCAATAGCTAAGGCATTATAAGTATCTCTCAAAGACTGCACCTCTTTTTCTTTATGATTGTAACACTTTTCCTGCTCCGAAAAGCGATTCAACATGGAATCACAAAGCTTGACACAATTGTCGTTATCGAAACATAAATTTTCCGACTCCAAACGACCGGCAGGACTGTTAAAAACACCCGCCGACTCATCCTCTAAACGAGAATCCTGAAAATTCAACCTAGGTGTAGATGAACCCAGATTATCTAACAAGCCACAGGAAAAAAGACTTAAAGTCAGTACGAACAAAAAACTTATATTTTTATGACCGGACATTTTTTATTCCTCAATATTAACAAAATTATCGTAATTGGTTCCACAACTTTTAAGGGCAATGGTTCTTCCCACCCCTTCTGTCATATCACCTATGTTAAAAAAATCCCGATTAAGATAATCATCATCACGTAAATGACAGTAAAAAGCCGCCACACATTGATCAAAAGAAGTGTCGTCCCTACTAGAACAAGCTTTCTCCACCAGTTTATTTCCTAAAACAAAAGCAGAATAGTTCCTGTTTTCAGCCGCTCTTTTAAAAAAGTCCCCGCCACCAGCAACTAAAGCCAAAAATAACTTCATGTTTTCTTTCCCTTCTATATCAGCGATCTTTGTAGTACCCGCGCATATATATCCATCGAAATAATCAAATGATAAAGTTGAACCGGAGGAAGCACAATCCGTATTGTCACCTAAAGGACTAACATTATTAGTGCATTCATATCCCCTCCCTTTGTAGATATTAATGCGATTATCGTGTATATTACAATGTCCTAAAAAGATTTCCTCTAAAATCTCATTATCCTGGTCTTCTTTTTCTAAAACAGGAATGACATATTTTTCTTGATCCACAATCCAATGTATAGTGTTTTGAAATCGGCCATCCCGATCCTCTTCGTTTTTTTGTTTTTGAATCACTTTGTCCCGCCAGCCATCCAAACCCACCTTTATATAACTTTCCAGATCTTCTTCCTCTATATCTTCTAAATCCTCCAATTCTGATTCCACAAGAATATGAAACACCTCTTCTATTTTAGAGACCTCTCCTATAGTGAGTTCATAACATTCTTTGTAACTGTCTGTATCTTCGTATATCTTTTTACAAGCTTCCTCACACCGACTGTTACCTTCACATTCTTTGTCCGCCAAATCAGGGCTTTCTTGCAAACGAGGGCCTAAAACCGGTGTTTTTCCATCCCCGGGATCACCCACCTGACTACCTGATGAAAAACTATTACTTCCTCCATTAAGAAAACCACAAGAAGATATAAAAAAGAGACTTAGTGTATAAAAAAACATAAGAATACACCAAGCCAGTGGGGATTGTCCGGTCGGCTCTTTTTTTCTCCCTAGAGGGAAAAAATCTATAGGAAGATCCTCTTTTCTATACTGGTTCTGTACAAAAGAACTATTTTTTTTCTTTTTGAAATTCATTTATCCCCCGTAGTTGTCCTTTTCCTTTTTTAGTTATATTTTTACTCTTTCCTTTACCTTCAAAATCTCCGTAAAAAAATAAGAGTTTTGTCGTTTTCGACAAATAAAGTAACTAAAAAAGCTTTAAAATAAGCTCCTTTTAAACAAAAAAACTTTCTTTACTTATTTTTATTTCGACAGATAAGGGAAAAAAATTAAGACTTAAGGAGAATTTAGGACCTAAGACCGGCCTTTTATTTATACCGATCCTGGCTAGATTCCCGTTTTCACGGGAATGACAGAGAGATAGGCTCTTCAGGAGAGAATAGGGGGCAAAAGCGAGTTCGGCTTTGAGCACAATGCGACTGAAAGTCGCTTTGTGGCAAAACGCATGTTTGAGTCTTTTGACTCCTATTCTCTACTGAAGAATAAGAGCGACTAGATTCCCGCTTTCGCGGGAATGACAGAGAGATAGGCTCTTCAGGAAAGAATAGGGGGCAAAAGCGAGTTCGGATCCCCGCTTTCTCGGGATTGTAAATGCTCACTAATTCGCTAACAAAATGGCTTCCCGTTAGCTATGGGGATGACATACAAAGCAGGATAGGAAGATAACAACTTTCTTTTCTGTATATTGTACTCCTTTAGGAAAACAGTTTGCCGGCTGAGGGTCCAAGGACCTTGGCTTTCTACCTAAGAAAGACAAGGACCGTCCCGAGAAGCAAAGCCTCGTATAGAGGCAAATCTGTTTTCCTGAAGGACACATTTACTGATATTGGATTCCCGCTTTCACGGGAATGACAGGGCTTTCACGGGAATGACAGGGCTTTCACGGGAATGACAGGGCTTTCACGGGAATGACAGGGCTTCCGCGGGAATTGTACGTGTTCACTAATTCGCTGACAAAATCACTTCTTCACTCTTTCACAAGAGTTATTCATTTGCCGAGGTGTTTTCTGATTCAAACCCTGATGAGGTCTAAACTCATTATAGTATATCAAATACTGCTCCAATTCATCCTTGAACTCCTCTATCGTCTCAAATACACTCCCCTCTATTAAATCCTCATTTAAACTCCTCCAAAATCTCTCCACCTTCCCATTCGTCTGTGGCCTATACGGCCTTGTATATCTATGCCTTACCCCCAACTCCAACAACATCCTCTCAAACGGATGCGATAACTGATTATTACGAGAAGAAAACTCTGAACCATTATCACTCATAACCTCCTTAAACTCCATCTTATACTTCTTGCTCAATACATTAAAAATCTTTAAACACGAAAACATCACCGTAAGACTCTTTATATCCTCCACCACTTCAGCCCAAGCTATCCTCGTGCAATCATCTATAACACACACCAAATAGTACCTCTTACCCCCTGACTTCACTATCATGTCCTTACCCAAATGATGGCAGTCTATGTGACCTAACTCCCCCGCCTTCTCCTTTATTATCTTGCGCTTATTCTCTATCATCTTCGGCTTCAACTTATTTACCCCCTTCCTCCTGAATATACGATATACCGTACTAGCCGATATCGGAACCTCTCCCCTTTGCTTAAGAAGAGGGTTTAGTATATGACACATCTCGTATCTATTAACACCATTTTCCCTGTGTTTTAGCACCTCCTGCTCAATATAGCTATTATTATCCCCCCTTCTTAACCTCCATCTAGGACCTCTCTTACGAGGAACAAGACTCCCCTCTGTAGGATGACTTAAATAGCGATGATAGTATTTTAAAAAAGTCTGACGATTAGTTTTATGGAATTTGTAAAAATCACTTACAAATCGAAACTTTGGATGTTTCTTCCTCTTTACTAACTCATAGTCTTTTATCATATACTGCCACTTACTAATATAGTTCCTGTATAGGGTCTTATCTTGTGTGTTATCCCTCATAACTCGCCTCCTTATCTTGGGTTATTTAGAGCTTTCTAACGCTCCCTTATAAACTCAATTTTGTCAGCGAATTTGTGAACATTTACAATTCCCGCGAAAGCGGGAATCTAGTTGCTCTTGTGCTTAAAGCCGAACTCGCTTTGAGTTTTTGAAAGGCACTGAATTGTAATTAAAGTTTTTAAATAAGACTCAATACACTAAAATATAAGAGATATATACTTTAGTCTGGACTGTTAAAAAGCTAGACTTCTGTCGAGAAGCTGTGAATTTTTTTTAAGAAAGAAGATTTATTTACCGAACGGAAGTTATAATTTAAGAATTATACCGGTCGTGTTTGACTTTTGTGATTTCTGTAAGCTCCTTCCCGGAGTTCGTAAATTCATACTGGTTCGGTATAAAAACAGTGTAAAAAAGTATAATAAGGAAGTTTTGATATATAAAAAAGATAAGCTCTTAAAAAAGGAAGTAAAAAGATGAATGTATGGCACAAGTGGATGACGAATCTTTTTTCAAAAGGAAAATCCTTTTTATATCATATCACTAAGAAATATGCTGGCTTAGCTCTTTATTTTCTTTTAGGAAAAAAATTACAAAAACCAGGAAAACGATTTGTCTGGGGACAGGGATTAAACCCCTTCTATATATTCAAAAAATATATAGGGCTTATTTTTATTTGTGTGATGGGGATCTTTTTTGTTAGCTCTTCTTTTTTATCTTGCGCTCCTGGCTTTGACGATCCAGGTTCTCAAAATCCTAATAACAATGACGACGATGATGACGACGACGATGATGACGACGACGAGGGCAGAAGAAGCGGGGACTGTGAAACCGGTGGCGATGATGTATGTAAAGACGATGACAGCTGTATCAGGGTTTGTGAACATATTTATGAAGATCATGGAGAGGTCACAGAGTGTAAAAGCAGAAGCGAAAGACAAGTGGGCCGGATGGATAAAATTCATAATCTGCTTATGGAGGATTTTAAAGATGATCGTGAGTTGGAAAACAACTTGAATAGCATTTCTGAAGAGGATGGAGATGTGAGTAAAGAGGACTTTATCTGTTATCTGGAAATCAGTGGTGACAAATGGATTTCAGAAATGAAAAAGGGGTTACCGGGCGGTTCAGAAGAAGATAGTCTTAGTGCTGTTACTAAAGCAGAGAGGTTAGAAGCAGTTTTAAAATGGTTTATTGAAGAGTTAGCCATAACGGAGATTCTTAGAGATGATATAGACGATGGAGATGATATTTTAGAGGCTTTACTCGTAGAATTAAAGGATCTCGGCCTGTCAACGCATTGTATTGATGACTCCACCCTAAACAACAGTGCTAGTGGTACTGATGATACAGAGCTGTGGAGGTTAAATAGTAACGAACTTACAATAAAGTATTATAACAGTGGAGCAGCAGAAGACGGTTTCATTACTTTTGATACCAGCAAAGATAGTGGTATTTATAATGCTCTTTCCTGTCATTATATAGACAGAGAAAGTGACGGAACCGAAGGACGATATAATGTATTTACTTATTCCGCTTTTAAAGAGAAAAATGAGGTTATGTTTGAAATGGCTTTTGAATTGTTGACTGAAGCTTGTGATGTGGAAGAAAAGCCCAGAGGCAAGGAAGATAAAGCCTGTGCCAGAGCTATGATGTGCTGGACCGCCTGGCGGAATGCAAATGGAGGACAGGAAGGAAATAATTCTCCTAGTGCTACAACATCCAAGGATTTTTGGGATATGGCTGAACAGCATAAAAGCAGTTTAGATGGAGATAACACCAGATATAATAATTGCCACGCGGAAAATTTTGCCGAGTTCTTCGTATCCGACAATTAATGAGTCGGTTCTGAAAAAGTCCTAACAATTTGATTTTGTATGTCATCCCTGTACGTGTTCACTAATTCGCTGACAAAATCACTTCTTCACATTCTCACAAGAGTTATTCATTTGCCGAGGTGTTTTCTGATTCAAACTCGATCGGTATAATTCGATTCTGACTATAATAGTTGTAAAGCAGAAAGTTTCGCTGACTTCTTCTGAGCTAGTATAGAAAAGCATTTATATGCATGAAGAAGAATCGTCTTTTTTACAAAGTATTTGTTTTGTTCTAGGTGTTTCCTAAAATTTAGATTAAAATATAGTTTTTTTAAATTTTGTTTATTTGATTCTTAATATTCTCTAATAGGTTTTTCATATCAGGAAGATCGAGCTTTTTATATTCCTTCTTGTTTTTTAGTATTTCTCCTAAAATATCTGTAAAGTCCTTGTCATTTAAAATTCTTAGCAATTCTTTGATCTGAAATTCTCTTCCTCTGCATTCAAAGCACATTTTAATTGCTTTTTTAAGTTTTCTAGTACTCAAACTGACTTGATTAGAGTGTCTAAATCAATAAAATCTTTTACTCTAGTGTTTCCTGTTCCAAATCTTACGATGGTTTCCAGTTTTTCTGCAAATATAAACTCTGGTGGATACACTTGAAAAGAAATGTTGCTTATGTCTATTTCATGGGGAGTCCACATTTTAAAGCACCTCTAAAAGACGAGATTCTCTTTCATTTACACGATAGGCAGGAGCCATTTTCTTCCTTGTTATAATTAAAATTTTATAAATTATTAGAATTTTTGAGGAAAAAGAGTGTTATTTATTAAAATATTGTCTCAAAATTAGAAAATTTTCTTAAACAATGACTTTTATATAAAAAAAGAAAATTTCATTGAATCTAATTTTAAGAATAGAGTATGATTTTCTCTTTAAACAAAAAGGAGTTTGTTCTATGAGAAAGAAAATGGATTTTCAGATTTTAGAAACTATTACAAATAATCAAACTAATATCTATAATCAGCTTTTACTTTATTGTGCTGAAAAGACAGCACGAAAAAAATCAAATCCAGAAGACAAAAGAAGAAGAAGGAGTCAATTTAACAGTTGTAAAAAATCAATTATGCCTGATTTTAACTATTCAATTGATTTTCAGGAATTAGTTAGTCGATGGTGGGCTGATGAAATCAAATGGTATAAGAAAAATCAAGACTATGGTCAAATATATACAATATATGCCTTGCTATACCGGTCACTACTGTTGTTTTTTAAAAATTCCAGTAGTTGTCCATTTATGGTTCAAACTAAAAAAGGAAATAAAATTGATAAGAAAGAGTTTTGTATAGAGAATCAAAAATTATTTAAAAAGTTTTTGAATCAATCAATTAAGATAATTCCTTCTCAAAGGAAATTTCAACCTATAATTGATATTCTTCCGTTTTTAAAAAATTTAAAGAAAATAGATATTAATGAACAGATTTATTCAGCTACCCATAAGCTTTATGGTCAGGATTGGAATATAGTTAAAGGTGTTGTAGTCGGAGGTGGTACAGGTGTAGTAGCTAGTATATTTTTAGGGCCAATTATAGGGGGTTATATTGGCAATCTTGCAGGGCTTTATGGAGCGGCAGCAACTAGCTATGGGTTGGCTTTTCTAGGAGGTGGTTCTTTAGCTGCTGGAGGTTTTGGTATGGTTGGAGGAAGTTTTGTGTTGGGTCTGGGTTTTGGCTTAACTAATGGAGTAAGGTGCGGGGTAAAGAATGCACCTATAGATGAATTAAATAAAATGCAAGCACAAATACTTTTACCCCTTCTGTTGGGAATAGGACGTTTACTATTTGAAAACGGAAATACGGAAATACCCGCATTGATTCATAAGACTCTTTCTAAAAGGTTGACGGAATTTGAGAAGCGATTACAAAAATTTGAAAATAAATATGATAAATTATTAGAAGCTTTTGATGATGAAAAAGAAATAAAAAATATAGAACAGTCAATTACTTCAGTTGAAAAAACAATCAGCTTATATGATAAAGCAACAGACATGTCTGCTTCGTATGATTGGTGCTCAGGTTATGATATATTTAAAGAGGTTAAAGCTTGGGCAAGTTAAAAGGTAAATTCAAGGGATTAAAAGATTCCAGTTTATTTGCCAGCTCCATTATTTTTGAGTCTCATTCTAAACTGTTTCAGTCTTTAGAAAGAAGTAATCCAACTCAATATGATAAAATAATGGATCAGGTGTATAGGAAGACTCACATTGGTGGGGGTGCTCACAGACACTTTGATGGCACTCATACTTTTAAAGGAAGCCATGATGCTATTAAAAAGGAAACAGGCTCTATAGATGCTGTTGAGTATATAAAATCCCATTTTAATGAGTTGGTTACTCCAGAAGGGATACCTCTTTTTACAATCGATAAAAAGTATCATATTGAGCTAAGTAATCAAATCTCAGAGTCTTTGGGTGGCACAATTAGTGCAGGACAAATTCGAGAATATATCAGGGACTTAAACAGTTTTAATGCTGGAGAAGTGGCTTCTGCTGGTGTTGGTATAGTTTTTTTATTTTTAGCTTGTCGTTCAGGGAATCCAAAAGCTATTTCAAGAGTAACAGCCAATAATCTTTGTCTTGGTATAGCAACGGCTAATCCTTTACAGGTATTAACAGGGGTAGCTGGTTTAGCTTATGGTTTACATCATGGCAGTATTACGGTTTATGATCTATTAAGAGGTTCAGCTCCTTGTGTTTCCGGGATTGTTGGGTATCAAGTTGCTCATAATCTTTTCAATTTTTCAAAAAATGGATCAATTATTTTTTCAATAGGCACAACTATTGCTTCTGAAATGCTTTTAACTCATTTAGAAGCAAAAAAGAAAGAAAAAATTTTAGAAGAGCTAGGAGAAGAAAATCCTCACTACATTGCAGCTTTAACTCCTGGTATTTTACAACAGGAACTTATGAGACTATCAAAAAATACAAATAAGCTGTCTCTTGGTAGTCATGTTTAGATAGACTTTTTTCTGATATATATTTAAAAAATGTGAGAGTGTTTTTTTAAATTTTTATACAGAGGAGATATAATGAGAATATCAAGAATTGTTATTGATAACTATCGCTCAATCCAAAAGGCAGAGGTAAATCTTGATAAGTTTTCTATTTTTGTTGGACAAAATAATCATGGAAAAACTAATTTTTTTGAGGCTATTGAATGGTTTTTTAACAAAAAGTCATCTAAAAGAGATGAACATTTTAATAGAGATGAACGTAATCAAATATCGGTTGAGATATTCTTTGAGAGTGTTATGGAAACTGATATTAAAAAACTAAAAAATGAGGGCAATCAAACAAAAATTTGAAAATTACTTGGTGAAAATACAAAATTTTCAGTACTGAAGAAGAGTGATACTCTTTAGCCCCCTATATAATCCGGACTGAGATCTAATAGATGTTAGGATATTCTTATAAGAGAGGATATGTTCTCCTGAAAGGGGGTTATTGATGTCAGATATAGAGAGTAAAACAAAGGTTAAGTATCCATTGGAGTTGAAAAAGAAGGCTCTTTTAGAGTTAGCGGAGAGTGGATCAGCAGAGGCGGTAGCCCGCCATTATAATGTGAGCAAGCAAACTGTGTATAACTGGAAGTCAGATGTAAAGAGGAAGAGTAAGAAGTTTGAAAAGAAGTCTTTAGAGAAGAGTCGTCATTTTCAAGATTTACTGGAGCTTAAGAGGGAAAACGCAAAGCTTAATGAAAGAGTCAGGCTTCTTCGTGACATTGTAAAAAAAACGGTTCAGATTTTGCCAGAAGAAAAGAATTAGCAAAGGAACTTACAAAGGGAGCTTACCCTCTGCATTCTGTGAATGAGATTTTACAGGAAGTGGGTATTAAGCGTTCTACCTAATTTGATTTTATATCCTCTAAGAAAGTGTGTTTTAGTTGTCATCCTTTGCGTAAAAGAGTTTCCAGGCATCCCGTAGAGGATCAGCAGATAGCTGATTGGGTAAGGAAAAAAGACAGAAAGAAGAAAAACATGGGGGCCTTAAATATGACTATAGAGGAATTTAAAAAACGTCTTCCTCAGCTCAATTTAGCCGATTATGAACTTAGATTATGACAAAAATGACAAGATTTCAGTCCGAAAAATAGGGGGTTGACCCGTTTTCATCATTGCCATATACTAATTTCAATATCTGTTTTTCAATACATTTATGAATAGGTTTTAAATCTCTATGCTCTTGATCCACAAATTTATGAAAAACCTCTGCATCAATAATTATTCCTTCTTTTGATAATCCCATAATATAGAGTGTGGACAAAATCATTTAGCCAGATAATTCAAATAAAATAGCATGCAAAAATGAACTCCAAAATCACGAACCTTTGCTCTTTTGGAACTCTTTTATAGAATTTTTCCACTTTCCCTCCTTTTTAGAAGGTAGCCTATTTTTTAGGGGTTAAGGACATTACTTTGTTCAAAAGGTTATTGAAAAAATCATTTTTTGAGCTACAATTTGGTTATTATTGTATATAATAATCAAAAAAGAGGATAAAGGATGCAAAAAAAGGCTGGAAATAAAAACATTAGATTAACGATAAAAAATATTCGGTGTTTTTCTGAAGAACAACATTTTGATATACGTCCTTTGACTTTCTTAGTAGGGGAAAACAGTACGGGAAAAACAACAGTTATGGGATGTTTCAGTGTTATTGGAAATCTTATTAATAGTCATTCTCGGAATCCTTTTAATATTCCTGACTTTAATAGGGAGCCTTATCTTATGGGATCATTCCAGGATATTGTAACAAAAAAATTAAGTACAATTTCTAGTAAAAATGGACAGAAAGAAACTTTTGAAATTGGTTGTGATTTAGATGAATCAAACTGTAAGTACAAAATTCATTTTGTAGAAAGGGAAAAAGGAGCAGAACCGTTTATTCAAAAAGCAAGAGTTGATTTCAAAGATGTTATTTTCACCTGTGATAATAAAAAACTAACAATAGATATAAAAGGAAAATCGAAAAATGAAAAGGGTGTTATTCAAATACCTTTTAAGGGCCCTGATAATCGGTTTATTTATGATTTTATAGAAGAGCCTTATTATTTACTACGTCATTTTATTCATAGAAGAAATATTATTGAAAACAGAAAAGATTCACGGAAAAATGGAAAGAAAAACACTGATCAAAAGCATCAACAAAGCGAAATTATAAAAAATATAGAGAGAATGTTTGAGGATAGAAAATATAGGCATGAAATGAGAAATATTTTTCGTGATAATATAGTTAGTTTAGCTCCTATTCGCTCAAAACCTAAAAGAACTTATGATCCAATAAGAGAAATTCCTGATCCGGAAGGTACTGAAATTCCAGTGACTATTATGAAATTAAGTAATACAGGAACAGACTGGGAACGTATGCATAAAAAATTAATTCAATTTGGACAAACCTCTGACTTATTTTCAGATATTACGGTTAAGAAATATGGAAAATCCATAGGTGAGCCTTTTCAATTGCAATTTCAGGTAAGAGGTTTTCAGTCTAATATTATGGATATTGGTTATGGTGTAAGTCAAATTCTTCCTCTTTTAGTACGTCTATTTTACCCTCAGAGAGAAGATTTTAAGAGAAATATGGTGGTATCTGACCGATTTAGAAATAGATTTATACTGCAACAGCCAGAAGTACATTTACATCCTAAAGCACAAGCAGAGTTCGCCTCTCTTTTGATTGAAAACATAAAAATGAACAACTCCTTTTTAATTGAAACCCATAGTGATTATATGATTGATAGAGCTAGAATTGAAATTCGAAAAAAAAATATATCTCATGAAGATGTATCTTTAATATATTTGGAGCCTATGGAAGAAGGGGTGAAAGCTTATAATATTTCCTTTGATAAAGAAGGAAATTTAACTGGAACACCAAAAGGATATAGAGATTTTTTTATAAAAGAATCTAATCATTTTTTAGGATTTGAGGATTAATTTATGTGTATGATTTTAGATAATGATACATGGGGAGATTTTTTGAAACAAAAGTCAGATATGCAACCTGTCCACGACTGGTTGCAACAAAAAAATGGAAAGTTGGTTTATTCTAATCATGAAGGGTTTCAAGAATTAAGTACAAAATATCAACAGAGCTTAAAAGAGTACAGAAGAGCAGGGAAAGCACATTTAGTTTCTAGTGAAAAAGTAGAAAAAGAAATAAGAGAAATTAAAAAAGAACATAACATAGAAAAATCAGATGATCCTCATATACTAGGTTTAGCAAAAGCTTCAAATGTAACAGTTTTATGTACCAAAGACAGGCTCTTACATAAGTATTTCAAAAAAATCATTGGTGGTAATATTTATCAAAATAGAAGCCATCAACGTCTTCTGACTTCAGATCTCTGTATATAAGTGTTACCATAAAGGATTTTTTTACCTGTATTATATTTTATAAAACACGGAAACGCAAAAAAAGAATTTATAAGTGATTTATTTGAAAAACAAGAAGAGAAAATGCTTGTTAATCAAATTCTCAGTGGAAATATTTTTATGACAGCGGAAAAGTATCGTCCAATAAAAATTAAAGACTTGGATATTTTATCAAGAAAAAATGAACTCCAAAATCACAAACCTTTGCTCTTTTGGAACTCTTTTATGGAATTTTTCCACTTTCCCTCCTTTTTAGAAGGTAACCTATTTTTTTGGGGTCAAGGACATCTCAATGTTATACCTAGGTGAGAGTATTTTTTCTTATTTTCTATATTTTTTTCTTGTTTGGTGGAGAGGAAATAAGAATTTGCTCCATTGGCAAAAGAGTTAATTTTGTTAATTTTTTTAAAAACCACCAAAAAATGCCAAAGGCAAATAAAGTCATAGGAAGACCAATGACGACAAAGCCTAACCATGTCATATCTGCAATCTTTTTGTTTAAGAGAATTTCTTTTTCCGTTAGTGATAATCCCTGTGTCCCTTTTTCGGAAAATATATAAAGAGCTAGTATAAAATTTAAAACAGCACTAATAAAAAAAGATATGGAAAATAAGATAGTGGATTTTTTAAATAAGTCATGTAAATGGTTTTTAGAAGAAAAAGTTTTTATTTTTTCTTCAATAAGAGCCCATTTAAAAATAGGGGCTTGACGAATCAGGTATTCAAAGAAGTTTTTTTTCGTATAAGCAGATATAAAAACGAAAATACCAATTAATAAAGGAAAAGCCGCTTCTTTAACAGCAAACCATATTCCCTTTAATTTATAGAAAGCAAAACCCCCGGTGAGGAGTACATTAAGAGTGCCAAAAAGAGAAATAATATTCTTTCTTTTATTTTTTATGAAATCAAATAGGCCGTAAAAAATAGGAAACATCAGAGCCAGTATCAATATTAATACACCAGCTTTATTACCTAAAAACAAATGCCCCTTATTTAAAATAATAATAGGGATAAGGATATTAAAAAGGAGGCTGAAAAGAGGGTTTTCCTGTTGATTCATGGTGAAAGAGAATATTCACAAGCAGAAGGGTTTATTTAATCTTTATTATTATTGTCACGGCTTTTTTTCCAGTCTAGAATTTGGAGAGACATTTTTATATATAGCTCGTCCATCAAGGATATAGCGGATCTGTTTGCTGAATTGGCTTTAAATATACCAGAGGCAGATGCAATGCGAAAAGAACCCTCGTATCCTTTAGTGGTTTTACTGATAAGGGCCTTTTTTTTTGATTCACTAGGGGCTTTATTTTCCACACGGCTATAGACTTCCTTACCATAAACTCTTAAGTCGTCAGAAGGGTTAAATCCCTTAAATATGAAGTTATCTCCACTAAAAATCATTATATTTGTCCTTTTCTTTTTACAGTGGTTTTATTTTTTAGCTTTTAAGAGAACTTTTGTAGAGTGTAGATCATCAAGTAGAATAGAGATAATGAAAAGTATTCGGTTGATGTCAGAAAAACAAAACCTGTGCTTTATATAAGGAAGCTTTGTTTTTTTGTCAAGGTTTTTTTATGATTTTTTTTATCTTTCAAAGAAAAGTCCTGACTAAGAGTCGTTTTATAAAATTTATTTATATAAGGGATTATTTTTTCTTAAGAGTATATCATGAATAGTGATACAAATTTGCTGTAAATAAATGTTAGTATTGTTTTCCGAACCAATATACATTATTAAGCTTATTTTTGCTTTTCAAAAAATGACTCACTCTGTATAGTTCTATATAAAAATAAGGGAAGAGAAAAAAGTAATATGGCTGTATTAGATATTTTAAAATTTCCTGATCCGGGTCTGAGACGGAAATGTTCTCCTGTTAAAGAAGTGACAAACGATCTGGTTCAGTTAGCGGAAGATATGCTGGAAACTATGTATGCCGCTCAAGGTTTAGGTCTTTCCGCTATTCAGGTTAATCACTTCGTTCGTCTTTTAACGGCGGATACGCGAGAGCTATATAGAGGTGAAAATGAGAGGTATCAAGATGATGCCCAGCCAGGGGAATATGAGTCATCCGTTACTCAACCGGTGGTGTTGTTTAATCCTACTATCCTCAGCCGTTCTGGAGAAATTCTTTTTAAGGAAGGTTGTTTGAGCTTTCCATCTTACTATGCGGAAGTGAAAAGATCTAAAGTTATTGAAGTAAAAGGATGGGACAAGTCAGGAAAAGAGTGTAAGATAAAAACAGACGGGGTATTAGCCATTTGTATCCAGCATGAAATAGATCATTTAGATGGAAAATTGTTTATAGATCATTTAAGTCCTATTAAAGCGGATCGCCTTCGTGCTCAGATAAAAAAATACGGGTATCCTACCCTTGATTCTCCTACACAAGAAAAAATGTTGTGAAGACTTCGGCTTTCTCTGTTGTGTTTTTAGGTACAGATCATATAGCTCTAAAGGGCTTAAATCGGATTCAACAAGATTCCGGATTTGATGTTAAAGGAGTTGTTACACAAGCACCAAAAAAGCAGGGAAGGGGATGGCACTCCCTGATGTCTCCTGTAGCTCAGAGAGCAAAAGAGCTGTCATTACCGGTGTTCCTTCCCGATAATTTAAAATCTTCGGAGTTTTTATCTAAAATTAAAGACTTAAAAGCCTCTTGGGTGGTTTTATTATCTTATGGAAAAATCTTGCCTAGAGATTTTTTATCTTTATTTCCTGGTAGAGCTTTAAATTTTCATGCCAGTTTACTTCCCCGCTGGAGAGGGGCAGCCCCGGTTCAAAGAGCTATTATGGAGGGAGACGAAACTTTAGGGATGAGTCTGCAAGTAATGGAACCCAAGTTGGATGCAGGCCCTTTAATTGGAACCCGTATGTTTAAAATGACAATGGAGATGGATGCTGCGGATGTTTTTAATAAAATGGATTTCTTAATCCAGGAGCTTTTAACAGATTTACTGGAATATATGAGAGGGAATCTGGTGCCTGTACCGCAAGAGGAAAGTTCCACTTCGTATGCGCATAAAATAGATAAACAGGAAAGCCGGATTGTATGGCAGGGACCCGGTTTAAAAATTTTTAACCAAATTCGAGCTTTAGTTATGGGGCCTCAAGCTTATACTTTTTATAAGGGCAAAAGGCTTAAAATTTATAAAGCTCGTTATCATTCTGAAAAACATACCATGAATACGCCAGGTCAAATTGTAGAGTTAAGTTCTGATTCTTTTAAAGTAGCTTGTTGTGACTCCGTATTATCTGTTATTCAGTTACAACCAGAATCAAAAAATATCATGTCGGCGGGGGAATATATAAGAGGTTATAATATAAAAAGAGGAGACCTTTTAAATTAAATCAGTAACTGACACTAATCCGGTTGAAGTTTTTAGGTTTTTCTTTATGATAGTGGTGGATTTTCATAAGAGAATAAGAGGCAAAAGGTTCAAACATGCGTTTTGCCCAAATTTGTCATTCCCGCGAAAGCGGGAATCTAGCCGCTCTGTGCTCAAAGCCGAACTCACTTTTACCCCTTATTCTCTTATGAAAAGACTCGTGACCATATTCCTATTATGAAGAACAAGAAATTTCAAACTAAGTAAAAAAGGAAAATAAGTGAGAAAACAGCAAATGGTGGCTCCCAGTATTTTGTCAGCGGATTTTTCCCGATTAGGGGAAGAAGTAAAAGCCGTGGAAATAGCCGGAGCAGATAGGCTGCATGTGGATGTGATGGATGGTCATTTTGTGCCTAATCTGACCATAGGACGACCTGTAGTAGATAGTTTAAATAAAGTTAGTTCACTCCCTTTAGATGTTCATTTGATGGTAAATAAGCCAGCCCGTATGAGTTCTTACTTTTTTTCTTCTGGTGTGGATTCCATGACCATTCATCTGGAAGCAGTAGAAGAAAGTCAGGAAGATAGGTCGGTTAAAAACCTTTTAGAGATGATTAAAAAAAACAATATTTTAGCGGGCCTGGCTTTAAAACCAAAAACCCCGGCGGAAAAAGTTTTCCCTCTTTTATCTTATGTTGATCTCGTTTTAATTATGACAGTTGAACCTGGTTTTGGAGGACAATCTTTGATACCCGAAGCGGTTTCTAAGATCTCCATTATAAAGGAAGAATTAAGGAAACAAGGCTTAGATAATGTATTCATTCATGTGGATGGAGGGGTTAATGACAAAACAGTATCTCTTTTATCTTCGGCTGATGTGTTGGTTTCTGGTCATTTTATATTCCAACATAAAAGCTACAAGAAAGCAATTTCTATTTTAAAAACCGGTTCGGTATAAAAATTTATTTTTTGATTTAATTTTTTTATGGTAAAATAAATGTTCTGTACGATGTATAGAATTAAGGGGGTGGTAATGATGAAGTGTCTTGTGTTGTTTTATAAAGGTCTTTTTTTACTTCGTAGGTCTTCTAAAAGGATCAGAGGAAATAAGGGAGTTATTATACTGGAATATGTGTTGTTGCTGGTAGCTTGTCTTGGCTTTGCTATTCTTATTAAAGAAGTGGTGGAAATAGCTGGTAGTAGGGATGACTCCGGATGGGTCATTAAAACATGGGTGGCGGTTATTGAAGCGATAGCGAACGATATGTAAAAAAGCCGCAAGAGTTCAGATTCCAAAAAAAATTTAAGATCATAGTAAATCTTTTATGGACTGTAACCAGTGTAAATTGAGTTTTTCGGTTATTGTGTTTTTTATCAGATGCTTTTTACTTCCTTCTGGAAGATAAATATTTTTAAAGCCCAATCTATGAGCTTCTTTTATCCTATCTTCTGTAAAAGTACAGGTTCTGATTTTACCAGTTAAGTCTATTTCTCCAAAAAAACAGCTCAGTTTATCCACCGGTTCTTGTTTTTTTGAAGAAATAAGGGCTTTAGCAATAGGCAGATCCACTCCTGGTTCTGTTATTTTCAATCCTCCAGGTAGATTAAGGAACATATCACATTGGGATAAGCCTATTTTTAAATAACGATCCAGTACAGCAGAAATTTTATGTAAGCGATTTGTATCTAAGCCGATTGTGGTTCGTCTGGGAACAGATAAATAACTCCGCAAGCATAGAGCCTGTATTTCACATAAAAGAGGACGAGAACCCTCTATGGCAGTAAAGACAACAGAACCGATAAGATCTTCTTTTCTTTCTTCCAGGAAAAACTCCGAAGGATTGGAAACTTCTTTCAGTCCTTCAGCAGACATTTGAAACACACCTATTTCGTTTATGGCTCCAAAACGATTTTTTAAAGCGCGGAGAAGACGGAATGGATAATGAGGGTCCCCATCAAAAGATAACACCGTGTCCACCATGTGCTCCAGCAGACGAGGTCCTCCTAATTGTCCGTCCTTAGTAATATGTCCAATCAGAAATACAGCGGTGTTTGTGTTTTTGGCAAAGCTCATAAATTGGCCAGCACATTCCCGGACCTGAGATATAGTGCCTGGAGCAGAAGATGTATCAGACATCTGCACAGTTTGTATAGAATCCACAATCAATACATTTGGTTTTATACTTTCAATGTGATGGAAAATTTTTTCCAAAGATGTTTCATTTGATATAAAAATATTGTCTTGATTTTTTAAGTTTAATCTCTCGGCTCTTAAACTGGTTTGCTCCAGGCTTTCTTCAGCAGATACATAAAATACTTTTAATTTTTGCCGAGATAAACCTTGAGCCATTTGTAAAAAAAGAGTGCTTTTTCCTATTCCTGGGGCCCCTCCTAGTAAAATGTAAGAGCCAGATACCAGGCCTCCCCCTAACACTCTATCTAGTTCTTTTATTCCCGTTGGAACCCTCGTCGTGGATTTAGGGAACTGTTGGCTTAACATAGTTGGTTTTTGTTTCACTGTTTTAAAGGGAGAGAAAGAGGGAGATGAAGGCTCTTCAATTAAGCAGTTCCATTTTCCACAGTTAGAACATTGTCCTTGCCACTTAGGACTAGACGCACCGCATTCAGAGCAAAAAAATAGAGTTTTTAATTTTTTTGTTTTCATAAGTTTTGCTGAAGATACCTCATTTTACATAGAATCAAAAATAAAAAAGCCGGTTTTATAATTTAATCCGGCCCTTTTATCCTTGGAAGCCATAGAAAAAAATAGGAATTTTCAAAAACGCTCGGTATAATATAAAAAAGGGTATCATTATATTTATCTGGTTTGATCCATATTTTTTGGTGTTAATATGCAAAAAATTATTTTTCTTTTCAGTTTCTTTTTATTTTTTTCTGCTCCGGCTTATTCAGCGGTGATTCTTAAAATTAAAGGCCGGAAAGCTCTTATAGATTTAGAGGGAGTACAGGCGGGAAAAGGGGATAGATTTGACGCCCTTAATCTTTATGGGAAAGCCTTGGGCTTACTGGAAATAAAACAAGTGAAAAAAGGAAAGGCTGTCGCTGTACTATTGAAAGGAAAAATGGGAATTAACTGGATTTTAGAACCGGCTTCGCAATCTACTTCCTCTTCTTTTGTAAGTGAAGAAGAATATGATCCGGCTGGCACTAAACCTAAATCCGCTTCGTTGAAAGATACTGATTCTTCTTTTGTAAAAAAATCAAACTTTGTTTCTAATGGAGTGGGACTGATCGCCGGAATGCATTTTAACTCCTTGGCGGTTTCTACAGATAAAAGTATCTCTGGAAGTGGGCTACAAGGGGCCCTCTTTGCCGATTTTTTTATTATTAATCCTTTAGCTGTTCGTTTGATATTAGGCTATCAGCAACTTATTGCCGCTGGATCTGACTGTGGGCTTTCTTCTTGTCAGTTACTTATCCATTACCCTGGAGCGGGTGTTTTTTTAAGAGGTGTTTTTTTAACACATCTCATGTTTCAACCTTGGGTAGGAGGAGGGGGGGGGTTGTTTTGGCCTTTAGTCCATAGAACCGCTAACTTAGGGCTGGATAAAAAGAGTTTCTCCGGTTTTCATGGTGCATTGACAGCAGCCCTGGGTGTAGATATTCATTTTAGTGGTTTTTATATACCTCTTCAGATTTCTGTTAACTGGATTAACCCTGTTGTGTTTTCTCTCCAATCTCTTAAACCTGGTTCAAGGCAATTTAAACCCTTTTATATTGGAATCAATACGGGAGTGGCTTTTTCTTTTTAATCTTTTTCCATTTATCAGACAGGCGTTTTGCCACTAAACGAAAAGGCAAATCCTTGCCTTTCTGTCTCGCGAAAGATTGTCATTCCCGCGAAAGCGGGAATCTAGCCTTGTGCTTCAGTAGAGAATAGGAGTCAAAGGGCTTCGGACATGCGGTTTGCCACAGAAGCAACCTTCGGTTGCTCTGTGCTCAAATCCGAACTCGCTTTTGACTCCTATTCTCTACTGAAGAACCTATCTCTATCTTGCTTTGTCCGACCTTCTTGTAAACGAAAAGGCAAATCTTTGCCTTTCTGTCCCGCGAAAGATTGTCATTCCTGTAAAAGCACTGTCATTCCCGCGAAAGATTGTCATTCCCGCGAAAGATTGTCATTCCCGCGAAAGCGGGAATCTAGCCTTGTAAGAAGGGATAAATGTTTTTTATTTGGAGTATTCCACCTAGTTCTTCTAAGGCATTTTGACTTTCTGTTATCAATGAGGGATCTAGTAAATCCTCAGGAGCTAAACGATCACGATAATGTTTTTGAATCCAAATTTTCAATTTTGCATATAGCTTCTGATTGAGGAGCACTCCTGAATGCATAGCCCTGGCTTCCTCTTCTGTCAATACCACCCTCAGTCTTAGGCAGGCAGGACCTCCGCCGTTTCTCATACTTTGGCGAACAGGAATAAAATACACTTCTTGAATTAGGTTTTTTAATGAATATAGGTAGTCTCTTACAGAGGGAGTGTTTTGACATTCTTCTGGTGATAATAATATCCATTTATTTTTAGATATAGGTAGTAGTTGCGAATTAAATAAATAGGAAGACACTGCTTCATCCAGAGAGATATCTTGTGTTCGTACAGGGACTTTCAGCAAAGAAGTGGGGCTTATTTTTTGTTCTATTTCCTGTAAAATTCTTTCTGTGTCTAAAAAGGATTTTTCATGGTAAAAAATAAGGTTTTGGTCTGTTGAGCAAATCACATCATTGTGAAACACCCCCGCATCAATAGCTTCCGGGTTTTGTTGCACTATGATTGTTTTTTCCGATGGAAGTTTGTGGCGTAAGGCTATCATTTTTGAAGCTTCCTTGGTTTGTCGGGGATAAAATATTTTAGTTTTTTCATTGTGAGAAGAAAAACCCTGGCGTCCATAGACAAATATTTCCACTCCTGGTGCAAGGTAAGTAGAACATAAACGATTGTGATTAGCGGCTCCTTCGTCAGAAAAAACAGGATGGGAAGGTAAAGGGGGATGGTGAACAAAGTATCTAGGATCGGAAAATAGGTGTTTTAAAATACGGCTTGTTTGTACGGATTCCAAAGAACGATGTAGATAAGAGTGTAAATTAGCCGGAGTGAAGTGCACTTTTCTATCTTTTGTGTCCGCACTGGGCGAAATCACAGCACTGTTAGCCGTCCACATACCGGAGGCAGAGTAACAAGCGGAAAGTAAAGCGGGGGATAATTTCCATGCGGATTTCAGCATCATTTCTGCAGAACCAGTAAATCCCAGTTTTTTTAAGAAATTTAAGTCAGGCCGCTCATGGGGAGGTAAAACAGCCTGTTTAAAGCCCTTTTCCATGAGAAGCTTCATTTTTTCCAGGCCCTCTAAAGCGGCTTTTTGGGGATGGGATATCTGGCTTTTATTTTTTATGGAAGCTTTGTTGCCAATGGCCAGGCCGGCGTAGTTATGAGTAGGCCCCACCAGCCCATCAAAATTATATTCTCCTCCTACTACCAGTTTATTTTTCTTCATTTTTCTCCTCAAAGATCATGGTTTTCTATATCCATTACTGTATTTATATAAAAATACTATTGTAAAAGTAAAATAAAACAGTCAAAATAAAAATTCAGATGCTAACAAAACAAACAAGCTTCTTTTTTTATTTTCAGGGAAAATCTAAAGGATTTTCTCTTATGGAAATTTTGATAGCTATTGGCCTCCTTCTCGTACTGGCTAGTATTGGTGTTGTCAGTTATCGTTCCACAGTAAATACAGTTACTTTAAGGGCACTGAAAGATAAAGCGTCCCTCTTTTTAACTAATTTTGAGTCTTGTATAGCCTCTAGTAGTTGGAAAGTAGATCACCCGTTGGGAACCACGATGTATCCTTGCAGTAATAAGGAAAAAGTGAGTTATGTATGCTCTCAGGATGTGGATAATAGATGTGAAATAGTAAAAGGTCCCACCGATGGCGATACGGATGCTATTAATGCAGCCGCTAAACATATCTGTTTGGATTTAGGACAAAAAGTAAGAGGCAAGAATTATCAAGTGTATATTATAATCAATATAGACAATACAGCTAAGACTAAGCTTGTTTGTAAAGAATCGGGAACCAGCAACCATAGTAATTTAACAGCGGCTAACTGTAAGCTGGATTCGTCAGGGAATCCAGTAGGGGTATCAGCAGGAGATAACAAATGCGACGATGGAAGCGACGATTGGTAAGTCAAAAATTTGACCCTTCGCTGTTAAATAATTGACTTTATATTTTAATGTAAAAGATGATCTTGCACTCTGGATAGGGCCATACATTGAGTACAACGAGCTTCTTCTTTAATTTGGTGAGCATTAATGCACTCTGTAAAAATGTCCAATGTTCCCTGACAAACGGGACATTGTGTTTGTTCCCTTAAAAAGTCGGTTTTTTCATTTTCTCTGTGTTCATAATGTTCTTTTACATAACTGGGTCTCATTTTTTTCTCCTTGATAAAGGTTTCTAATATTAAGATATGCAAAAACTGTTCACAGACTTTAAGCTTGTTTTTCCTTTCTATTTTGTCTGTTTTTTAGACAGATATTTACTTTTCGTCCCGCGCCAGCCCTGTCATTTTCAGGGCCGACTAAATAGCTATGTGATAAATTAGAGATCTTATGGAAAAGCCGCAAATAAGGCATTTTAAAAGGCAATTTATTCCCAGACCGAATATAGAAGTGCCTTTGTGTTTAAGGGAACCATCCCCGGTTAAAGAGTTAGAAATTGGTTCAGGAAATGGAGAGTTTGCTTTTTATAGGGCTAAAAGCTCCCCTCAATCTTATTTTATAGCTATTGAAAAAACCCGTACTTTGTTTAATCGGATGTACAAACACTATGAAAAAGAACCCTTATCTAATTTATGGATTTTTCACACTAATGCGGTTTGGTGGATAAGCCATTTTGTGTCAGAAAATAGTTTGGATAAGATATATATTTTATACCCTAATGTTTATGTTAAACCCAGGCAAAGCCACTTGAGATGGTTTAATCGTCCTTTTATGCCTTATCTGATTAACTGTTTGAAATTAGGTGGAGAATTAGAAATAAGGACAAATGAAAAAAATTATTATGAAGAATGTAAGTTAAAACTGAACCAATTTGAAAATATAAAAAAAAAGCAGGACTTTCATCTTGTCGGCCCTCCTTGTACGGCTTTTGAGAGAAAATACAGAGAGCAGGGGCAGATTTGTCGTTCTTTAGTTTATACTCGATTTTTTTAATATTTTATTTATTTTTGTCGTTAAGATAGATATGAAGCTGTTTAGTGATTTTAAAAAATGGTATGTAAAAGTCCTGGCTGTGGCAGCCGCTGTAGGAATGGCTTTCCTGGTGTTTTATATTATTGGTTGCCAGGATTTACAGTTTGAACATATACCTGATGTTAATTGTGATGAAGAAACAGATATGGTGGAAGGTTTATCTTGTGGTGATGTGGAGGAAATGGATGCGGATATATATAATCAGGTTGATTTTTCTGGTTCTGCTACCGACAGTGGCACTACTACTGGTTCCTTTAACCCTCTTCCTAAGTCGCCTGGAAGGCGCGGATTTACTCTCGATACCAAATTAGGTAAAATTAGTGCTTTATTTGTTCTGGATAACTCTCCCTCCATGAAAGAGGAGTTAGCCTCTATAGCAAACCAGTTTGATAGGTTTTTAGATACCATCAGACGAATGGATTACCGGATAGCTATTGTTACCACTGATTCTGGTTATGTGCAATTTCTTACTTTTTCTAATGGTCAAACTATTCTTTCCAATCCCACCAAGGATCGGCAAGTCCATAAAGATAATGTTCGTTTATTTCAAGAGACCGTGCAGCAACCAGCAGAAGGTAGAAATGATGAAAGAGGTGTTTATGCCTTAAATCAGGTGGTGAGAACATTGGGTCACACAGGATTTTTTGTGCCTCATTCTCTCTTCTTAGCTATTATCGTTTCCGATGAAGACGAAAGAAGTTATGGTGGTGTTGTTCCTGAAGGTCGGATTCCGACTCCCGATAACCCTGTTCTTCCTTTGGAAGAAGAGGATAAACCGACCACTTTGTTTAGAAATATCAGTCAAAAACTACCTTTTATAACAGCCACAGTACATGCCATTATTGTGCCCCCTGGAGATGCCAGTTGCCGTAGTCAATCAGGAGGTATAGAAGGACGTATCTATGCTCAAGCTGCTCAGCCCTCTAGTCAGATATTATCTCAGTATGGAAATATCCGTAAAGGGCATATTGGTTCCATCTGTTCTAGTAATTATAGCAGTCAATTAGGGCCTATAGCAGATATGTTGATAGATGCTCCCTCTGTTCCCCTACACTGTATTCCTAAGAAAGTGACTTCTGTTCGAGTGGGTGGAAAAACAGTGTCATTTCAAGTGGAAGGTCGTAAAATCATTATAAAAGAAAAAGTCCCTTTAGATGCCTACACTACAGTAAAGTTTTACTGTCAATAGATTTTAAATGGTAAAAGCTTCTTTCGTTCAAAACTTTGAATAAGAAAACTTTTTCAGAGCTGACTAAAATAGCACAATATCACCGGCAGATGAGCTTTGGAGTCTTATAAAAAAGACCTAAAAGTTTAAGATCGAGGTTAAAGAGATTTCGTGAACCATTTTTTAAAAAGGAACAAACTAGAATTAAGAATATGTTCTATTTTTTTTGAAAGCAGCCGCTGCAAACCTTTTAATTGTTCTTCTTTTAAACTCACCTCATAGACCGCTTTTTTGTCCAGAACAGATAGAATATAATCGTCGCTGGTTATAATATCATCCACTAAATCCAATTCCTTTGCTTTTGTTCCCAACCAGTGCTCTCCTGTTGCTATTTTAGATAAATCCACCTTTGGTCTGTATTTTAAGATGTAATCTTTAAAATGGGTGTGGATTTCTTCTAGTTGTTCTCTTAATTTTTGTCTTTTTTCATCCGTGACTTTTCCAAATAAAGTAACTGTTCTTTTATGTTCACCGGCGTAATGTTCTTCGTAATCCACATTTTGTTTTTGTAACAATCTATAGAAGTTAGGCATTTGTGCCAATACTCCAATAGAACCAATCACAGCAAAGGGAGCTGCTAAAATTTTATTGGCTACACAGGCCATTAAGTAACCTCCGCTTCCTGCGACTTCATCTACGCAAACAGTTAAATGAAAACCCTTGTCTCTTAATCTGGCTAGTTGGCTGGCTCCCAATCCGTGATTCGGCACTAAGCCCCCTCGGTTATTAAGTTTTACAATAACCTCATCTTTTTTTGGCTCGGCGGTTTTTAGTAAAATGGAAATTTCCTCTCTTAGGAGATGGACCTGAGAAGCCTCCATATCCCCTTCAAAGTTTAATACATAAGCGCGAGGTTTTTTCGTATTGTCTTCTTTCTTTTTTTGTTTTTTAATATTTTTTACTTGTTTTTTTATTGTTTTTGCACAGTCGGTCATAGATTGGATGGTGAGACGATAAGATTCCAGTTTATCGCCTATATCTTCTACCTCCAGCCTCTTTTTCTTTTTCCATTTTTTGTGTTCAGAAAGGGCAGAACCCAGAATCATTATTAATATTCCAATTAAAATGATACAAATAAAGACTTTGCTTGCAAAAACGCTTACTTCAAATAAAAACTCAGTCATGTTCTATCCTTTCTTTATTGTATCGTGTTATGCTGGAATTTGGATAACATCCAAATGTTTATAAAAAATACCCTAGGACCCTCCATAAATCACAGACTCGATTTCTTTTTTTACGGATAGGATATCTGGTACTTTTCTAAAAAAAAAGGGGGGCTTTCCTCTAACTTTAAATTTCAAATTTCCATAACCGAATATTCTTCCTATTATGGATTGCTTAATCAATATGTTTTCAATATCTTCATTCCTAATTTCGTGAAGAAAGAAAAAACTTTTGGCAATCATTCTTTTGTTTGTAACTATATTTTCAGTGGAGATGTAAGCAATAAATACGCCAAAAAGCGCACTTATAGATATGATAATGGAGTTGAAAATCCATTCCATTACAAAATCAGAAAAATCATCTCCTCTCCGTAGTATGGTCACGCCGTCATAATAGAAGCTCCAAAATAGTGTCATACCAAATACGATAACAATAACCTGAAACCAAACTATCCAATGGAGTTTCTTGGAGATGATAATAGTTTCATCTTCTGTTAAAGTTTTTTTTATATAAGACATATACAAACCTGGTTTGATATTCACTTCTACGAGGATAAGGTTTCCTGGTTCCCTCTTTTTTGCTTCTAAGGAAAAGAGACTCTGAAGTCTCTATCTTTAATTAAGTTTACCAAATAAAACCCTTTGGGTTTAATGATGAATCTTTCAGGAGAGAACAAGGGGTAAAAGCGAGTTCGGATCCCCGCTTTCTCGGGGACAAGCTTGAACACAGAGCAACCAAAGGTTGCTCTGTGGCAAACCGCATGTCTGAGCCTTTTAACCCTTGTTCTCTCCTGAAGCTTTTACATTTAATTATACTAAAAAACAACAAAACCCTTATAAAGCTCGCCAAATAAAACCTTTTGAGTTTAAAATAAGTCGTTACTATAATAAAAAAAATGTCTTTTGTCATTCATAGAAAAAAAAAATCCCCTAACCATGATCCTGTGGGAATAGCTGTAGAGTTTTTAGTGATTCATTATACAGCTACTTCGCTTTCCAGGACTTTAGCTCTTTTTCAAGATCCTAGCTCTAAAGCGAGTAGTCATCTTGTGATAGATAGGGATGGGGCTGTTTATGAAATAGTGCCTTGCCTGGATGGGCCGTGTTTTAGGGCTTGGCACGCCGGGGAGAGTTATTGGCACACAAAAGAAAGAAATTGGAAGCGGTTTAATGATTTCTCCATTGGAGTGGAGTTGGTAAATAAAAACGGCAATCTATTTGAATATACAACCCAACAGTATCATTCTCTTAAGGTCTTAATGGAAAAGCTGAAAAAATATTATGCGGCTTTGGAAAACCCGGAAAGAATTTTAGGGCACGAGCATATAGCGGGACATAGGGGTAAAATAGATCCTGGACATTGTTTTAATTGGCCTTTGTTTTTTCAAATGAACTATTCTGGTAAGGCTCCTTTAAGAAAAGCGGTTTTACCGGACAAGCAAAGGCAGATGTTTTTAGATATATATCAGACTTTAATAAGAAATAGGGAACAAAAAGAAAGCACTTTTGATATAAAAAAAAGGGTCACATATAATAAGGACTATTTATCGTCTTTAATAACAGATGAAGACTGGATGCGACTGAACCAAGAAATGGAAAAGAGTTTTTCTAGTTGAGGCTCTGAATTTCCGCTATGTAGGGAAGATGACGAAATTGCTCTTGATAATCCAGACCGTACCCCACGAGAAAAGAAGAGGCATCCACTTCAAAACCAATATAGTCAACCTGGCATTTTTTTTCTCTAATTTTTTCAGGTTTAGCGATAAGAACAACCGTGGTGAGGGATAAGGGATTATGGTTTTTAAAGTGAGATTGCAGAAAGTTCAAAGTATATCCTTGATCTACAATATCTTCTACCAGTAAAATATGCTTTCCTGATATATTTAAACTGGTATCCATAGTTAGCTTTACTTCTTCTGAAGGTTCTTTTCTTTTTCCGTATCGGGATGTTTCACAAAAATCGCATAATATCCGGCAGGAAAGGGAGCGTATCAGGTCCGAGTAAAAAGCAAAAGCCCCTTTTAAAGTGCCTATAGCGATCACCTGTTCGTTTCTGAACTTTTTGTTAAGAGATAGGGCTATCTCTTTAATTTTTTTTTGTATCTGTTCTTCTGTAATTAAAACAGAGGTTTTTATATCCAACATAAATAACTTCTTTGTTTATACCAAAAGGGTATTATCCCCGTTTCCACGGGGACAAGCTTTTTCGTAACTTTTCAGCCTTTTCCCCCGGTTAGCCAAGCCTTTAAATCTGAAATAAATAACTTCTTTGTTTATACCCAAAGGGTATTATCCCCGTTTCCACGGGGACAAGCTTTTTCAAACAAGAACCATAATATAGTTTATATTTTATTGATTTGTATAGTGTTAAATTTGTCTGGCTTTTTTTTCCACATTTAAGGCCGCTTCTCTCATTACTTCAGATAGAGTGGGATGGGCATGGAAACTTCGGGCTACATCTTCACTGCTGGCCCCTAATGTCATTGCTACCACCGCCTCTGCTATCATATCAGAGGCTCTAGGGCCTAATATATGTACACCTAAGATAAGATCTGTATTAGCGTTCGCTAAAATTTTTACAAAGCCTTCCGTAAATCCTAAAGCTTTAGCTCTTCCGTTGGCGGTAAAAGGAAACTTGCCCGATTTGTAAGGAATGTTTTCTTTTTTTAATTGTTCTTCCGTTTTACCTACACTGGCTACCTCCGGCCAGGTGTAAATAACAGAGGGAACTGTTTCATAGTGGACATGGCCGGCTTGACCGGTAATTATTTCAGCTACAGCGACCCCTTCTTCTTCTGCTTTGTGAGCAAGCATAACGCCCCCGATAAGATCACCAATAGCAAAAATGTGAGAGTGGGAAGTTCTCCATTTAGAATCTACGGGCACAAACCCCCGTTCATCCGTTTGAATATATGCTCTTTCCAGATTCAGACTTTTAGTATAGGGGCGACGACCTACCGCTAGCAGCACATAGTCTCCTTTTAAAGAAAACCTGTCGCCGGTTTTATTTTTATAAAATAGCTCTACTTCTTTTTTTGTTGTTTTTACCTCTTGCACCTGACTTTCTAATAAAAATTTTATTTTTTGTTTTTGTAGTACCTTTAAAAGATTTTTAGAAAGTTCTTGATCCATAGTCGGGCAAAGGCGGTCTGCGTATTCCAGTACCACTACTTCTGTACCCAGGCGAGACCAGACCGAGGCCATCTCCAACCCAATATACCCTCCTCCTACGATCAAAAGTGTTTTGGGTATCTTATTTAAGCTCAAAGCTTCTGTGGAGGAGATGACTTTTTTACCATCAAAGGGAATATCAGGGAGATCATTAGGAGTACTGCCGGTGGCCAGCATAATGTTTTTTCCTTCTATTACTTGGGTTTCAGAGCTGTTTTTAATTTGTACTTTTTGGGGGGAAAGAAAAGACCCCACCCCTTCGAACCGGTCTATTTTGTTTTTTTTAAACAGATATTGAATACCTCCCGTTAATTCTTTTACGATTTTACTTTTTCTGTTCATCATGGTTGCCAGATCTAAGGAAACGGCAGAAGCTTTAATTCCATGATGGGACATTTCTTCTTTGGCAAAGTGATAATATTCAGAAGAATCCAAAAGAGCTTTTGAAGGAATACAACCTACATTTAAACAAGTCCCTCCCAGGGTTTTATCTTTTTCCACTACTGCTGTTTTTAAACCTAGTTGAGCGGCTCGAATAGCTCCTGTATAACCTCCTGGCCCAGAACCTATTACTATTAAATCATAAGAAGACATATTTTCTTTTCCTCCAGAGTTTTCTGATGATTAAACATCCATTATCAAACGAATAGGATCTTCCACACATTCTTTAATTTTAAGTAAAAAACCGACAGACTCTTTCCCATCCACCAGGCGATGATCGTAAGATAAAGCTATATACATCATGGGTTTAATTACAATTTGTCCATCTACAGCAACGGGTCTTTCTTCAATTTTGTGCATACCCAAAATCCCGCTTTGAGGAGGATTTAAAATGGGTGTGGACATAAGGGATCCAAATACCCCTCCGTTGCTAATGGTAAAAGTCCCTCCCATCAAGTCGTCTGGGCTGATTTTGCCCTCCCTTGCCTTTTCTGCATAAAAGAGAACATTTTTTTCCAATTCCGCCATCCCCTTTTGTTCGACGTTGTGAATAACAGGAACAACTAAACCCCTATCTGTACTGACAGCCACTCCTATGTGGCAGGAGTGATTATAAACCATCTCGTCTCCTTCAATAAAGGCATTTACTCTGGGGAAAGCTTGTAAAGCATGAATGGTTGCTTTAATAAAAAATCCCATGAAACCCAGCTTAACCTGGTGTTTTTTTTGAAAAGCTTCTTTATATTGAGCACGAAGATTAATTACTTTGGACATATCAACTTCGTTGAAAGTAGTAAGAGTGGCTGTGCTTTGCTGAGACAGCACAAGTCGTTCAGCGATTCGTTTTCGGATGGTGCTCATTTTCTTACGGGTTGTTTGATTTGATGGGAATTTGTCGGAAGGGGAAGAGGTCGCTGGATGGCTTGTTTTAGAAACCGAACTTTGAATAAAGGAAAGTACATCTCCTTTTGTAATACGACCGCCAGGCCCCTGACCTGTAATATGATCTGGGTTGAGATTGTTTTCCATTATGAGTTTTCTCACAGACGGGGAGAGAGTTTGACTCCTAGAGTGAAGGGGTGCTTTTTGAGAAGAGGCAGGGGGTTTGTCTTTTTTTAGAAGTTGCCCCATGAGTGTTTTATCAGATGGAAATGCTTGTTTTTCCTGGTTTGGGGATGGGGGATCAGAAGGTGTAAGGCTATTTGATTCAGAAATGGTTGTTTGAGGGGCTGTTTGTGTTGGTTGTTTTGTTTCTACAATAGGAGGTGATATGGAGGTGTCCAGCTCAGCAATCACTTCACCTACTTTTACATCCTCCCCTTCTTGTTTTAAGATATGAAGTTGACCACTTTGTTCTGCTACCAGATCCATAGAGGCTTTATCTGTCTCCATTACCACTAATACTTCATTTTGGTTGACATAATCGCCGTTTTTCTTTTGCCATTCACCAATGGTGGCTTCTGTAACGGACTCACCTACAGAGGGAACTTTGATTTGTTGCTTCATAGATTAACTCGCTCCGGTCTTATACCTAGTGGGTATATTACTTGTATAAATGACCTCAAAGCTGTTTCCGCATGAAAGCGAAAATTCCAATTAGACCAAATGAGTATCCTACAAAAAAATAAAGTGATTTGCAATGTCTATTATTAGGTCACTCTTTGCTTTTTTTAAGTTTTTTAATCTCTTATTTGGAAAGTCCTGTCACACTTCTTTATAAGAGATATGTCCATTTCTTTTTTCAGCCTCTTTAACTTCTTTCATACCTTCTTTTTTCCCTATTTGTATCCATTTTTCATCGTTTAAAGAGATAACACGAACATTCTTATTAGAATAAGACTCTGTTGCAGTAGAAAAAATGTTTTTTGATAGAATGTTTTTTTTGCCAACGAGAGATTCTATTTCAGAAAATATTTTCAAATTTGTATTGGGATTCGCACTCCATTTACATTCATATAGATGAAATTTCTCGCCGACGGGTTGAATAAAATTCACTTCTCGCCCCCAATGATCTCTGTAAAAAAACAAATTAGCTTTTTTTCCTTTATTGCATGCAGCTTGGATAATTTGTCCTAAAACAAAATTTTCAAACAAACTACCAAGTAAACTGGAGTTCTTTAGTTCATCCGTTTGTCTGAACCCAATAAGATGACAAAGCAGTCCTGAGTCCATAAAATAAACTTTAGGACTTTTTACTAACCGCTTTCCTAAGCAAAATGACCCGCTTGGACTTACTTAATTTTAGAATTTTTGATGAAATTTCTCTATTAATCCACATATAGGGTATTTTAAAGTTAAACTTTAAATTTTACAAGATAAAAAGTTATAAATTTTAACTATGTTTAAACCTCTTTGACCCCTCTCGAGCCTGATTTTTTCAGTTATTATATTGTATTGTGCTGAAGTTGGAAAAAAAATTAAAGAAAAAAGCAGAGAGTACCGATAAAAAAAAAGATAAACTGTCATTCCTGCTAAATGAACAAGACCCCCGTTTTCACGGGAATGACAGAGAGATAAGTTCTTCAGGAGAGAATAGGGGGGCAAAAGCGAGTGAAGAGTGCCGATATCTTAATTTGCTTATTTTAAGGGAGAGTAATATTATGGGAGAAAGCTTCTTTAGCTTCAAAATTTCCCCAACAAGAGGAAAAAATTTCGGACATGCGTTTTGCCACAAAGCGACTGTTCAAAGTGGTTTTTTCTCGTTTTTCAAACTAAGAGGCAAAAACTTATTTTATCGTAAGGTAAAGCTTTCAGTCGCATTGTGCTCAAATCCGAACTCATTTTTCCCTCTTGTTGGGGAAATTTTGAATAAGAACCATTTTTCAGGGATTGTTAAGTATTTTTCCCGATATGGAGGTTAAAGATATGTGTTATAAATCAGCAATCAGCAATCAGCAATCAGCAATCAGCAATCAGCAATCAGCAATCAGCAATCAGCAATCAGCAATCAGCAATCAGCAATCAGCAATCAGCAATCAGCAATCAGCAATCAGCAATCAGCAATCAGCAATCAGCAATCAGCAATCAGCAATCAGCAATCAGCAATCAGCAATCAGCAATCAGCAATCAGCAATCAGCAATCAGCAATTCAGATTTTGGTCTCAAAATGAGATAAAAGTCAAGTCTGAGCATAGCTTTATACAGAAGCAGTATAGCCCTCGTGTTCTTCAGAGTTTCTTTCTTCATTTTGGTAGAAAAAAGAGACAACCAAAAGTTCTGGCTGTTCCCATGAAAATAGGGATCAAACCAGAAGGGTATAATCCTCTTAAACGCAATAAAGGTTTATCTATTATAGAGGCTTTAGCAGCGGCTTTTATAGGAGGAGTTGTCTTAGCCGGAACAGGGAAAATGATCGCTGTTTCTCTTCATTCCTCTAAAACCATTCAAGCCTCCTCAGCCGAGCAGTCCCTTATATGGTCTATAAGTAAAGTATTAACCAATACCATTCCATGTAAGGCTAATCTCAAACCCAGCAGTGGGGGTATAGTTTGAGCTGCGCTAAAAAAGTGGACTCTTTATAAGAGGTAATTTAAGTAACAGAATACCAGCAGGAGATGAGGAAGGAGGAAGCATGAAAAAAGGAGAGAAACAAAAAACAAACAAAACAAGGAGGATTCTATGAAAAAAGTTATAATATTACTTAGCTTGGTTTTTAGCATTTATGGTTTTGCTGCTTCAGAACCGGTGGATTGGGATCAGTTTGAACCAATAGTCTTTAAAATGGCTACCATGATGGGTGATGTAAAGAAAATAAAGGAAGACACAAAAAGTAGCAGAGAAGCTAATTCTCTAAGATTTAGAGACATTGATAACCAGTTATCTACTTTAGAAAATAGAATAGATAATTTATCAAAACTAATAGAGAGGATAGAGGTTCATTTGAACAAGGAATGATCTGATATAACTTCAGAATCCAAATGGTGGTGGATATTGGGGAAATACGAGGCAATGGGAGGAAAGGTTATTAAAAGGTTTGAACGTGACTTGCGACACCCTCTAACGACCCAATTATCCGGAGTCTAAACTTGAAGGACATATAGAAAAATTTGATATTTTTATGGGGCATATTAACAGTTTCGCCCGGGTATAAAAAAAGTATTAAAAAAGCTGATTGCGCCAAAGAGTAGCTGAACGGGCTGGGCCAACGGAAACCATATCTATCGGTACGCCTGATTCTTGTTGGATTAAGGCGATATAGTTTTGAGCGGCTTTTGGTAAATCTTCAAATTTTTTAATAGAGGAAATATCTTCTTGCCAGCCAGGTAAAGTTTTATAAACCGGTCTATACGAAGTCAACTCAGAGGAGTGTATGGGATAGTTATGGACTGTCTTTCCGTTGAGTTGATAGGCTATACAGATAGGGATTTCTTTCATGTAAGAAAGAACATCCAGTTTCATTAAGGCTAAGTGAGTAATGCCACTGACACGAACAGCATACTTAAGCGCGGGTAGGTCCAGCCAGCCGCATCTCCTTTTTCGACCGGTGGTCGCTCCCCATTCTTCACCCTTTTTTTGTAAAAAAACACCTTGTTTATCCTGGCATTCTGTAGGAAAAGGTCCTCCCCCCACTCTGGTGGTATAGGCTTTAGTAATGGCAATCACTTTTTTAATAAACCCAGGTCCGATGCCGGACCCTACTAAAGCCGCTCCCGCTACTGTATTGGAGCTGGTTACATAAGGGTAAGTACCATGTAATATATCTAAAAGGCTTCCTTGGGCCCCTTCAAACAGGACTTTTTTGTTTTCTATTAGAGCTTTATGGATAATAAAGGAAGTATCCTGGCAGCGGTAAGGTCTTAGCTCTTCTCTTAAAAAAAGAATTTTCTTTAAAATGTTTTCTAAAGAAATGGCCTGTTCTTTATAAAATTTTTCGATTAGGAAGTTTTTTTCACTTAAGGCATGCTCTAGTTTTTGCTTTAATATTTTCTTGTCTAAAAATAAATCCCTGAGTAACAAAGCTTTGCGGGAAGCTCTATCTTCATAAGCTGGGCCGATTCCTTTTCCGGTAGTGCCTATTTTTTCAACCCCTTTTTCTCGAGCCTGATCCAATACTTTATGGTAGTCTAGTAATACAGTGGCAGAATCAGAAATCAGAAGCTTTGAAGGGGTGCTTAAACCGTCCCCGGACTTTTTAATAGCCTGTATTTCAGAAACTAAAGTTTCTATATCCAAAACGACACCGGCACTAATCACACAGACCGTGTTTGAATGGAAAACCCCTGAAGGAATAAGATGTAGGACTTTTTTTTGACCGGCGATATTTAATGTATGACCAGCGTTTGATCCCCCTTGGTAACGAATCACATAATCCGCTTTAGAGGAAAAAACATCAACGGCTTTTCCTTTACCCTCATCTCCCCATTGGGAACCTATTACAATAACCCCTGACACAAAGAAAAATTAAGACACGAGGGCCTTACTTTGGCAAGTGCTATTTGTAGTATAAATACCTAAGTTAAGGGAAAGTGCTCACAAATAGGTCTAAATAAGACAAAGTGCTGGAGACCTAGGTCTATGAGTATCCTTTTTTTTAAAAATATGTTATTTTACCTAATATAATTTGAGTTTTCTGCCGACCTTTAGAATGAGGTAACTCACAACTGGGAGGAAATATTGTGATAAAGCAAACCATCTTTTTTATTTCGTTGTTTTCTTTTTTATGCGCTTGTGAACCTTTAAATATAGATGATGGCGGTGGTGATCCCAGACCAGATGGTCGCTCAGGAGATCTGGAAGAGGATTTACCGGAAGATGCACTTGAGGGGCTTTCTTGGCAGGAACTACTGAAGAATTGTAAACCAGAGGTGGATGTGCCGGGTAATATAATTGATCTTACCCTGGATACCCTTAACTTGTCTCAATATTGGCTACCGGGACAAGTTAGAAAGTGTTTGGAGAAGAAGTTAGAAGATTCTCATAACAAGATTTGTACGGCTCGGGTAAAACTGGAAAGAAAAAGAGATGAGGCGCGTGATGAGGCAACCCGTGCGAGAGCGGAGAATGCCTTGGTTAAATTAGATACTATGCAATTCAAATTTAATCAAAGACTCTATAAGCTGGCTTTAGATTTAGATGATAATTTGCAAAAATGGGATCAAAAAGGAAAAGCGAAAACAGTTGTAGGTCGAACTTTTAATTTTATTAGGGACGAGGAATCTGAAGCTCTTCGGGATATTTTGGATATAGAATCCTACAGTGAGTGCAATACATATAGTAGCGATGATGACGAATAATTGAAAGAAGGCCACACAGATTATTTCGGTTCGGTATATATGACATTCAGTATAGTTGGGAAACCTATTGACTTCCTATTTATTCTTACTTCATAATCCCTTTTATGCGAAAATGGGTTTTTATTATCCTCCCTGTTATTTTTATCGCTTTATTTTTAGCCATTGATAATCTGATACTTTCTTCTGAATATTCCTATATGAATACGCATCGTAGCCGGCCTTATGAATTGGAAAATAAAGCTTCGTCCCCCCCCCCTTCTTCGCGTAAGGATAAAGTTAATAAAGACAATAAGGTTACAAAAAGAAATAAACGGATATTTACTCCACAGAACAATACAACTTTTAAAGAAGAGCCTGGTAGTGCCAGGGAGCTAGGGCGGGATATAGTGCCTGCTTCTTCCCATAAGAAACAACCCTCTAGGGTTTCTTCTATGCAGACGGGAGTGGCCTCTTTAAGCTCCTCTTCTGAGAATGGAGATGAGGGGCTTTCTTTTGTTATGGAAACGCCGCCTTCTGTCTTTTTTTCCTTAGAGTTTATTAATGAGCAGATTTTAGAACATGATCTCTTGTTTAAAGGTGTATCTGTTGGTGGTTTATCCGCTTTGACTTACCATCCGGAAAAAAAACATTTTTTAACTTTATCAGATGCTAAAGGAAATGGAAGTAGAGGGCCGCCTCGTTTTTATAAATTAAAGTTAAATAAGATAGAAGAAGGGGGAAAATATGAGCTTGAGATAATAGATCAGATTCTCTTACAAAATAATAACGGAAAGCCCTTTAGACCTATTGACCCGGAGGGAATTTCTTTGTTTAAATCAGACTATATATTTATTAGTTCTGAAGGAGCCCAGCTTCCGGGTTTATCTGTGCCTCCCGGGGTTTTTTTATTTAATTCACAAGGAAAATGGAGTGCCTCCTGGCCCGTTCCTGATATGTATTGGTCAGATGATCCTTCTCAGAGGGGAGTTTGGGGGGTAAAAGAAAATAAGGCTTTTGAAGCTTTAACCATTAGCCCTGAGCAAAATCAACTTTGGTTGGCCACAGAATCTGCTCTTCACCAGGATGAGTTCATAACAGTAGATGAATCAGATAAGCAATATGTTCGTATTAGCCGCTTTAATGTTGAAACAGCTCAAATGACGGGCCAATTTATTTATGAAATGGATTCTTATATTGAAATAAATAAGCTCACAGGCCATAACGGCTTGACAGATTTTTTCTCTTTAGGGGAGGGCAAACTCTTAGTGGTGGAAAGGACCTATTTAAAAAATAATTCCATTTCCGGTGACAGAAAAACGGACAAAAACCTGGTTCGCTTGTTTTTAACTGATTGTTCGAGAGCGAGTGATGTATCGCAGTATAAAAAACTTAATAAAGGACGCATTGTCACTTGCGGAAAAAAACTGGTTGCGGATTTGTCTTCTGCTTTAGGAGGTGCCGTAGATAATATTGAAGGTATTACCATAGGGCCGGAAGTTTCTAAGGACCGGTATTTGTTGGTATTGGTGAGTGATAATAATTTCAGTCGTCACCAGAAGACACAATTTTTATTTTTTCACTATTCATTATGATATGTTTTTTGTATTTATACTGATCTTGTTTTGATTTGTAAGGTGAAGCTTTCTGTCGCCTTGTGCTCAAGGGCCTAACTCACTTTTGCCTTTTATTCTCTAATGAAGATATTATGCTTTTTTATTTTTAAATAACATGAAAAATATATTGGATATAAATCTAAAAAAGGATTTCTATACTGGGATGGAAAAATCAATGAAACCTTATCTTTTTGTTCCAGGAAAGTATAAAAAACCTTCTTTAGTGTCTCCAGAAGGTGGGATGTCTTACTTTCATAAGTCACATAAAATCACAAATCCTCTAAGTCTTCCCTCTCGTGCTATTTTATGCTTTCAGGATAGCTTGGCTCGGTCTCTTAAAAAAAGAAGGGACTTTCAAAAAAGCCTCTCTGTTCATGGAACGGGCTTGCATGTTGATCTGTATAAACAAAAGAGTGTGGAAAAATCTGCATCTGTTGCTGTCGTGAGCCGTTTTGGTATAGGTGCTCCAGCAGGAGTGGTGTGTCTGGAGAATTTGCGTGCTCATGGAGTAAAGGAATTTATCAGTGTGGGTCCCGTGGGGGCTTTAAATTTTAATTTAAAAGTAGGTTCTAAAGTGTTAATTAAAAAATCTTTTAGAGGAGAGGGTTGTTCTTATCACTATAGAGCACCCTCTCCTTATATTGAAATACCAAAAAGTGAAGAGAGAGGCATGTATCTAAAACTGATTAAAGAATTAAAACTAAAACCGGTCCTTAGTTGGACTACAGACGCGCCTTTTAGAGAAACAAAAGAAGAGGTGCTTTATTTTCGATCTCAAGGTGTAGAGTGTGTGGAAATGGAAGCTTCTGCTTTAATGGCAGCAGGTGAATATTATGGTGTGTCTGTCCTTTGTCTGGGGGTTGTGTCGGATCATCTTTCTCCTGAAGCTTGGACACCAGGTTTTTTTGATCCTGCTGTTAAAAAGAGCTTGTCTGAACTCCTTAATAAGATATTGTTTTTATATACTGATCCTGTTTGAAAGTTCCTGTCAGGGTGAGATTCCCGCTTTCGCGGGAATGACAATGCTTTCGCGGGGACAAGCTTTGCGGGAGTGTTGTCACCCCCGCGTAGGCGGGGGTCTCGTTCATTTACGGGATTCCCGCTTTCGCGGGAATGACAGGGCTTTCGCGGGAGTGTTGTCACCCCCGCGTAGGCGGGGGTCTCGTTCATTTACGGGATTCCCGCTTTCGCGGGAATGACAATGCTTTCGCGGGAATGACAAACTTTTGCGGGACGGGGGGTGATATATGTCTCAATATGATTTTGATTTACTCACGATTGGGGGAGGTTCGGGAGGAGTACGGGCCAGTCGTTGGGCAGCGGGCTTGGGTGCCAGGGTGGCTATATGCGAGGAAAATCGTTATGGTGGCACTTGTGTTTTGCGAGGTTGTATTCCAAAAAAATTGATGTTGGTGGGATCGGATTTACCTGGTTATATAAAATATTTTTCTTCTTATGGATGGTCTGTTGGGTCCCCATCTCTTGACTGGCCTACTCAAAAAGCCGCTAGAGACCGGGAACTCAGCCGCCTGGAAGGTATTTATGAAAACCTTTTATCTAAAAAAGAAGTGACTGTTTTAAAAGGGCACGGACAGATTGTCTCTCCTCATACATTGAAAATAGGAGATAAAACATATACAGCTCGTTTTATCTTGATTGCGGTGGGGGGGTATCCTTATATGCCTGATATCCCTGGTATTGAGTATGCCATAAGCTCCGATGATGTATTTGAACTGTCTGAACAACCTCATTCCATTTTAATTATGGGTGGCGGTTATATAGGAATGGAGTTTGCCAGCATTTTTAATGGTTTTGGCTCAAAAGTGAGTCTCGTTTTCAGAAGAGATAAGCCTTTAAGGGATTTTGATCAGGAAGTAAGAGCTTTTTTACAAGAAGAAATGATAAAAGAAGGGATTGAAGTGATACCGAATAATACAGTGGAAAAAATTCTTAAAAAAGAAAGGTTCTTGGAAGTTCATCTTAGTGGAGGCTTGGTAAAAACAGTAGAACAGGTATTGTTTGCCACAGGTAGAAAACCGAAAGTAGATAACTTAGGTCTTGAGCCTTTAGGAATTAAAACAAATGCTCAAGGAGAGTTAGAAGTAAATGAATATTTTGAAACTTCCATCAAAAATATTTATGCTTTAGGGGATTGTGCTAATACTCCCTATCAGCTGACTCCGGTAGCAACAGCGGAGGGTATGCTGCTGGCAGAACATTTATTTTCCGGATCGAAAAAGAGCATGGATTATAATTTTATTTCTACAGCTGTCTTTAGCCGCCCTCCTGTAGCCACGGTGGGTTTAACGGAAGAGCAAGCAGTGGATAAAGGTCATCCTATTTCTGTTTATACTTCCCGTTTTCGTCCTCTTAAATATACAGTGACTTCTATTGATAAAAAAACTTTTATGAAAATAATTGTAGATAAAAAAACAGATAAAGTCCTGGGGGTGCATATCGTAGGGGAGGATGCGCCGGAGATGATGCAGGGGATAGCCGTGGCTTTAAAAGTAGGGGCTAAAAAATCCGACTTTGACAAAACGATCGGTATTCACCCCACCAGTGCAGAAGAGTGTGTCACTATGAGAACTCCAAGAGAGGGATAAAATCAAATAGGACCTAACAGACAGTTTGAGAAGCAATATCTAAGAAGTAAAAAAACACGGATAAATTTGCTATAATGACTGTCCGTGTTATTATTATAGATAACAATGAAAGTAATATTTATAAGTGGGATCCTGTTTATTTATAGTAGTTTATTTGTTTTAGCTTCTTATGCGGGTGGTTCTTGTAAAAAATTAGATGCAGACCATTGCCCTGTACTGAAAAACTTTCAGGTTTTTGATAAAAATACTCAAGTGCATTTTAACCATCTGTGTTCAGAATTGGCTTACGATACTGAGTTTGCCAAACAGTCTTTTGTTCTCTTTGAAAAATCAGATACCCAAGCAAAAGCCTTAGTGTTAGCTCATTTTAGAGCGGGCTGGTTAGGTATTGACGGACCACGAGGTATAGCTATTGATTTTATGGAAATAAAAGTAGAGTCTTTATGGCCTCAAGCTCCTATTTCTTTAGCACTAGAAACAAAAAATATAAAAACCGAAAATATTGTGCGGGGGGATTTTGTAAATCATTATTTAGAAGGTCCCCATTCCCAGGTCAACTATCAACTAGATGAACACGGAAACATGAACTGGTATGATTTTTTAGAGCTTGAAGAAAAACAATAGAGCTTCATAAATCACCCTGTTCCCGCTCCTTCTATTTCTTTAGGTAGATGGATGGGCTTGAGTTGGATAAGCCTGGCAGGCACTTTACAGTTATCACTGATTATAAAAAATGATAACTCGGCAGAAGAAATAAAATTAGTCGGACCTTCTATTAAAGATATAGATTTTATTATTTTGGGTATTGAAAAACCGAAAGTAAGAGTTTTAGATTTTATTGATACTTTGAACCCTTTTCAGAAGGGAAGTCTTTGGGACTGGTTATATTACGGTATGAAATATGATAAATGTATTTATGCCAGGAAAAAAGCCAGAAAAGAATTTATCAACACTTTTAATCGAATGTAGAAAATGTATACTGATCTTATTTGAGCTTTGTGGTTTCTGTCAGCTCCTCTTCAGCTTAATAAGCGGAGTTTGCAAATTTCTGACTGTTTCGGTATTATACAAAAGTAATGGAAGATCTAAAAAAAATATTTCAGGAAAAATATAAAGAGCTTGGCATTCCTGTACCCAGCCTTCATTTTGTCTTAGGTTCTTTAATCGGGTTGGAGTTAGATAAAGGTTATAAAAATTCTCAATGGGAAAAACGGGGATGTCTGGCTTTTTCCGAAGTACCAGGGTTAAATCCGCCGTCAGCCCCTTCTCATTCCGGTTGTTATACTTATTTTTACCATAAAGAAAAACATAAAAGTATTTGCTTTCAATCGGGAAGACTGCATGGTTATGAAGGCTGGACAGCTTCAGAAGTAGTAAGGACAGTCACAGGGCCTTGCCAGGCCGGTACAAATCGTTTCGTGCTTTCCAATATTTCAGGAGGGTTAAAGGCAGAACTCACCCCTGGTTCTGTTGTAGCCATAACAGATCATATTAATTTTACAGGTCAAAGCCCTCTCGTAGGGCTTTCAAAAAAAGAAAAAAAGGACTTTTATTTTTTAGATATGGAAAAGGCTTATGATGCCGAGATAACCGCTTCTATTATGGAGGAGATGAAAAAACAAAAATTAAAAGTATGTCTGGGTGTTTATATGGCTGTGCTAGGGCCGCAGTTTGAAACACCGGCAGAAGTGCGTTTATTTGCTCAGTGGGGGGGTGATGTCGTAGGTATGTCCACAATATGGGAGGTTATAGCTCTCCGTTACTTAAAAGCAACAGTGAGTGCTTTTTCCTTAGTGGCCAACCCGGCCTGTGAAGTAGGGTCGTCGGTAGAGATTGACTCTTCTTTACTTCAACCTTGTTTTTCTTCCGTGATGAGATCTTTTTTCCACTTTGCTGATAAGCAAGCCTAAAGGCTATATATTACCAGCGTCGGCCACCACCACCGCCGCCGCTTCTGTCTTTTCTACGAGGTTTGTCAATAGATTCATTGACTCGTATAGGGCGACCTTTTAAATCGTGGCCGTTGAAAGCAGATATGACCGCTTCACTTTCTTCTTTAGAAGACATTTCCACAAAACCAAAACCTTTAGATCTACCAGATTGATGATCGCTGATTATTTTTACAGAAACCACTTCTCCTTTTGAAGAAAAAAGGTCATTTAGCTCATTTTCTGTGACATTATAGGATAGATTACCCACATATAATTTACTCATTATTTCCTCTCTTTAAGTTATTTTATTTTTCCTTAACTTTTTGTTAAAGGATATTATCTCTTTAACTAAGAACGAAACAAGGGTCTTGTCAAATCAATTATCCTTTAATGTCTGTAATATTAAGAGGTCGTCCCTTAAAAAGTCCTAAAAATTTGATTTTATTTATAGTTTTGTTATTTTAGATGTCATTCCTGTGAAGCTTGTCCTCGCGAAAGCAGGGAACGGGGAGCGGGAATCTCACCCTGTAAAAGGAAGGCAAATTGTTGAAATTAGGGGAAAAAGAGAAAGGTCGTATGATGAATCAAAAAAAAGTTTTTTCGCAAGTATACCGAACAGGTCAAGAATTTGCGTCCTCCACCCTCCGTTCCCCCTTGAGAAGCAGCTCACAGAAACCACAAAATTCAAACAAGATCAGTATTATATTGTGTGAGTACCTTCTATCTATGGAAGAAGAAGGGGAAATAAAAAAAGATCAAATGATTGTGGTGGAGGGAAGCAAGATTCATTCGGTCGGCCCTATTCCAGAATCTTTATCTCAAGCTGAAGAAGTGATTCGATTGAATAATCATCTCGTTTGTCCCGGGCTTATCAATACACACACGCATCTTCCTATGGTGTTATTTCGGGGATTAGGAGATCATCTCACTTTAAAAAGTTGGCTGGAGGACATTATATTTCCTTTGGAAAAGAAGATGGTGAACCCGGATTTTATTCGCCTGGGGACGGAGTTAGCTCTATTAGAGTTAATTAAAAGCGGTGTCACCTCAGTATGTGATATGTATTTTCATACCCCGGTTATGGCCGAGGTATTTGAATCTTACGGCTTACGGGGAGTTTTAGCTGTGGATATGCTAAGCTCTTTTTCTGATTGGAAAGAGGATTTAGATTATTTATGTGATCGGTATAAGGGGAATAATCAACTAGTGTATCCGGCTATTGCCTGTCATGCTCCTTATACTTGTTCCGCAGAATTACTAAAAATGTCGGCTCAGGAAGCGCGAGATAGGAAGCTGCCTGTTGCCATTCATGTAGCGGAAACCCAGTGGGAAATATCGGAAATAAAAAAGCGATACGGGAAAACCCCCGTGGCTCATTTAAAAGACTGTGGCATTATTGGCCCTCATTGCGTGTTTGTTCATTGTGTACATGTGAATGAAACAGACATGGATATAATGGTGGAGACGGGCACACCTTTATCTTATAATCCAGAAAGTAATATGAAGTTGGGTTCCGGTACAGCCCCTATCTTAAGGGCTTTGGAGAAAGGGATAACTATAGGTATGGGAACAGACGGGGCAGCTAGTAATAACAATTTGAACTTATTTACAGAGATGGACACCGGTGCTAAATTACAAAAGCTGAGTCATCCCTCCAAAACGATTTCAGCCAGAGATATTTTTTCGATGGTGACTTCTTCAGCGGCAAAGGTTTTGGGGCTTTCTCACTGTATCGGCAAGATACAAGCCGGTTTTTTTGCTGATATTATGGCTTTAAATTTAGATCATCCCCATCTTTACCCTAGAAACGATTTACTTAATCATCTGGTGTATTCTGCTTCGGGAGGAGAGGTGGACTTTGTGATGTGCCACGGAAAGGTGTTGATGAAAGAGTCAGAGATTCAAGGAGTGGATATGTTTAGAGTGTATGCTTCAGCAGAGATGATAAAGGAAAAAATAAAACAAGCTCTTTAATTTTTCAAACCTGATTAGTTGTAGAATAAACCATAAAATTTATTGAGGTTGACAGTTATAACCTTCATTCCTCAATTCCGCTTCTCTTTCTTTAAGACGAAGCTGACAGTTATTTTTTTGAACAGTAGCAAACCGAAGCAGTTCGCCATCTTCGATAAGGTCACATAACAAGGTTTTTCCTTGGCCGGAGTTATTCCATTCATTTAGTTCAAAAGCGATATTTTTTTCGCCTGCTTTTGTACACACTGTTGCTTCTGTTGTGGCTGGATCTCCCGATTCGGGTCTTAAGCAGTTCTTGTGTTTAGCCCGGCATTGCACTGTATTTCCGCATGGTCTAGCACAAACATCTGTTTCTTCTGTTCTTTCCGTCGCTGTATTATCTACTGCACCGGTGGAGGGAGGTGTTGGTTCTGAATTTGTCATTGAAGAAGAGGTTTGATCTATTGCTGCTGTTGTTGTTCCAGCTGTTGTGGCTGCTAACCTTCCTGGGGGAGTAGGCGTCTGTGTATCTGCTGTTATTGTTTCTGTTGATGCTGCTGCTGCCGGTGATGCTTCTGGTATGGACATAGATGCCGGTGTTCCACAGCTATAACCTTCTTGGGCTAATTCCATTTTCCTTACTTCCATATCTTTACGGCAAGCTTCTTTTTGGACAGTAGCAAATTTATATAAAACCCTTTCATCTTCAATAAAATCACAAAGTAATTTATTTTGTCCAGAAGGAGCCATCCATTCATTAACAGCTAAAGTGATTTTTGAACCTTTACTGTTTGTACATATATCTGTGTATGTCTTTTCTGGATCTCCAGCATGAGGTTTTAGACAAGTGTTATATTTTTCCCCGCATTCGGCATCTGTCACACAGGTTTTGGTACATAGGTTATTGGGTGTATCTGGTGTGGATGGTATAGGAGGATCATCTGTCAATGAACTTCTCGGTGGGTCAGAAGGACTGTCGTCAGTAGGGTCTCCTGCTAAGGCCCCGCTATCGTCTTCGGTGGAGTGATGCTCACCACTGCCACACCCGGAAGATAGAATAAGGACAAAAGAAAGTAATAAAATTAAAAGTTTCATATTTTCCTTTTGTGGTTTATGTTCTCTGTATATTAAGTTTCCAGTTTATAGTTGTAACTAAGTGTTTTACCATTTACGCTGTTTAAAATTATGATACGCTATTATTAAGGATAAGCACTGCTTTAAATGGTAAAACACAGCTTTAGTCTGGAAAAAAAATCACTAAAGCGACTGTTTAAAAGGGCTTAATGGGGGGTATTGTGCTTATTGAAGGTCCGTCTTATTTCATACCTTTTTCTAGTAATTGATACTATTAAATGATACTATCAGGTATGCCTAAAATCTCAATGGCAACAGCGAGTCGCGATCTCATTTCTTGGTATGAGCAAGGAGTTCTCAAAAAAGAAGGAAAACGCAACCAAACAAAATACTATTTTGATTCTTAAGGTGAGGGGTCGTCCATTCTGGGACATAGTTTATAGTTAATGGGTAATGGGTAATGGTTAATGGGTATAAAGTGTCAATGGTGTTTCAGGTTGCAAATAATACACCTCACCCTTATTAAACCCCCCGGATTCGTAAATTCCATAAAAGTCAGCCTTGATAATCCTTCAAAAGCATTAGGGGGTGTGTTTATTTAAAAAGATTAGTGGATTGTCTCTAAAAAGCGGACAGCGAGTAAGCATCATTTTTCATACTCTTAAGAACTTTTATTGTCAAGAGCAGAATAAAATATCACTCCTCTTAAGTTAGCCTCTTTTTGAGGGTCAAGGACATGAATTGAATAGAAAGGAAATCTAAACTTTCTGACAAACAATAATATATTCTTCGTGCATAGTATTTACTTTTTTTCCGACAATATTTGTTGGGGAGTTTTGAGCAGGCATAACCTTTGATGAAATAGAACGCTCGTAAGTTAAAACATGTCTAAAACCATTTTTTTCAAATTGTTCTGCAATAAATTGATCCGTCGGCAAAGTAACATGTTTCACTGTTCTATTTCCAACAACATAAATAGAAAAACCTTTATGTGTTATAGCTTGAGAAACCTCCTTGATAGACTTCTTTAAATCTATATAAAAAGAAGAAACTTCTAAAGCTCTTTTGTGATCCACTTTGTCTATTCTTTTAATAGGTGAAGACAAGACTCCTTTATTATATACAATTTTTACTTTCTTTCCACCCATAAGCTGAGAATCAATCTTTCTTGGATTTGGAAAACCAATCCATTCATTAGAAAGGGTGGAAAACTGTCCATAGGCTACCGTTGTTCTACTATCTCCATAAGGCGGACTAGTTAAGACTGCATCATATTTATTTTTTTCATGTATAAATTCTTTACTATAAAAACAGAACTTTTGTTTTTTAAGTAAAGTGTCCTTGACCCCCAAAAAGAGGCTACCTCCTAAATAAGGAGGAAAAGTGGAAAGGTTCTATAAGAGAGTTCCAAAAGAGCAAAGGTTCTTAATTTTGTCAGAGCATTTCAATGGCGGTTTGAGTATATCTGAGTTATCTAGGAAGTATCAGATTCAACCAGCTACGATCTATAAATGGAGGGAGAAGATGAAAAAAGAAGAGGAGAAGCTTTCTTTTGATTCAAAGCCACTTTTGGAAGAGATAAAGCACTTAAAGCAAGAAAACAGTCTTTTAAAGGAAACAGTGGCTCAACAGGCATTGGATATCACCACACTCAAGCAGTTCAATGAGTTTGTTAAAAAAAAGCGGAAGGAAGAAAGACGGAGTATGCAAAAGAGTTCCTTGAGGGTCAGAGGATCGAAGTGAGCAAGAAGAGGTTTTGTGAGTTGATTGATATTCACCCAAAGTCCATTCACAAGGGTAAAAAGGTTAAGGCCATTTCCACTGCCAAGAGGAAGCGAGAGGAAATGGATAAAGAAGTGTTGTCAGGGATTAAGGAAGTGATAAGGCACCGTAGTACTTATGGTTATAAGCGGGTGACAGCTTTATATAATAGGAAGAGGGTGAACAATGGTCTGAGCAGGTATAACAAGAAGCGTATTTATCGTGTCATGCGGGATAATGGTTTGTTGCTTCCGAAATCAGGTATTTTGAAGAGGGAGCATAAGGGCACGGGTAAAGTGATGACGTTATATTCAAACACCAGGTGGTGTTCAGATTGTTTTGAGATACATTGTTTTAATGGGGAGAAGGTGTATGTGTGTTTTGTTTTAGATAGTCATGACAGGGAGATAATAAGCTTTGTGTCTTCTTATCGTCCGTTGTTATCGGAAGATATTCAGAGTTTAATGGTTATGGCTGTAGAGCGTAGATTTTCAGGCGGAAGAGCTTCTAGGGAGATTGAGTTTTTATCGGATCGGGGGAGTATTTACAGGGCTTATAATGTGCAGGCTTTAGCCAGGCGGTTGGGCTTAAAATCGTGTTTTACAAGAGCTTATAGTCCTGAAAGCAATGGTATGGCGGAAGCCTTTGTGAAGACATTAAAGAGGGATTATGTGTATGTGAGTGATTGTTATGATGCACAGACAACGATGAAACTATTGGAGCAGTGGATATATGATTATAATCACAGGGCACCGCATTCCAGCCTTGGAATGCGTTCTCCGGTGGAGTATATTAAATTAACACAATCGAGGTAGCCAAAAATGGGGGCCAATCCAAAAGGTAAATATATTTCAATATAGGTATTTAAAATTTTATCTAAATTTTTGAAATACAATTCAAATACATCAGGATAAAAAGATTTTCTCTTTTCTTCCGACATTCTATAAAGTTTAAATTCACTATTTCTGGTATAGGATACAAATCTTACTGTTTCAGAAAAAGCCAGCCAAAATAAAGATTGGTATTTTTTATTGTCAATCTCCTCTAATATAGATTTTCTAATAACAGATAGATCCTTAATAACTCTATTGGAAAACCAAAAATCAATGTTTGTTACAGGCGGGAGTAAAATATTTTCCTCTTCATAATAGACAGCACACTCTACATCTTTTTTGTAATTAGAAAGTTTTTTTGTATTCAATTTCGTATATCTTGCTTTAGCAATTAAAATAGCTAAGGGGTTTATGTCAAAACCATGAAATTCTGAAAACCCGGAAGCAATTCCAGCCAAAACAGAGGAGCCTGTTCCACAATAAGGGTCTAATAACTTATTTTTATTGATTTTCAATTCTTTAAAAAGCTCAATTCCAATTTGAGGCAACATTGTTGCTGGATACTTGTGTAAATTGGGAAAATGAGTAGAATAATTTTCCCCTTTAAAATCATAATTATTATTTATCTGTATCTTATACATAATTCATTCCAATATTTATCATTCTATCTCTGATATATTTGAAAATAAATTAATTAGTTTATTTTCCTTATAAAATACTACTTTGATTCTTAAGGTGAGGGGTCGTCCATTCTGGGACATAGTTTATAGTGCGCCCGGAGCGACTTGAACGCTCACATTCGTAATGAATACCAGGCCCTCAACCTGGCCTGTCTACCAATTCCAGCACGGGCGCGTTGTGATCCTGTGATTATACTGCATTGCTGTAATAATAATACAGTTGAAGGTAGCTTGACACATTATATAAATATAGTTAGTAAAATCATCATTAAGGTTATATATATCAGGTCGGTATAGAACTAGTTAAGTTTTACAGATCCTGTTTTTTAAGGAGGCTCTATTTTGATGCTATTATTATCCATTGCTTGGGCGGCAGAAGCCACACCACTTAAACAACCGAGCTTGTTTGAAAAAATGATGCCATTTGTATTTATTTTTCTTTTGTTGTATTTTCTCTTTATTCGTCCGGCACAAAAAAAGCAGAAGAAACATCAAACTCTTATAGATCAATTAAAAAAGGGAGATAGTGTTATTACTTCCAGTGGAATTTTAGGTATCATTTACGGCTTAACGGATAACTTTGTTATTCTGGAGGTGGCGGATAATACTCGTATTCGGATTTTAAGATCCCAAATTTCTTCCTTAGTGGAACCGGAAACAGGAAAATTAGGCTTGTCACTAAAGGAAAAAAATAAGAAATAGGAGTTATACTAAACCAGTATCCCAGTTTCAGGAAGGTGTAGGAATGATTGACAATAATAAAATACGATGGGGGATTGTGCTTTTTTCTCTGGTTTTAGCGGGAGCCTGGATGTTGCCCAATTTTTATTCGTTTAAAGAAGATCAGTGGTGGGTGTCCAAAGAAAAATTAATTTACGGACTGGATATTCAAGGTGGTTTGCATCTTGTTATGGGTGTAAAAACAGATGAAGCCATCCAGGATAAAGTAAAAAGCTTGATAGCGGATTTAAAAGACCAATTGGAAAAATCAGAAATAGCTGTAAATGATATAACCGCTTTAAAGGGAAAAGTCGGACAGATACGGGTATCCCTTAGTAAAGAGGAGGATAAGGAAAAGGCAGAAAAGATCATAAAGGAAGAGTACACAGGTTCTATTTTAGGAGGAGCTAGGTTAAGAGTATTAAGTGGATTCGAGGAAAATGCTTTAGTTGTAGGTTACAACGAAGTGGAATTGATCCGTTTGCGTAAAGGCATTGCCAACCAAGTTGTAGAGGTGATCCGCCGGCGGATTGATGAATTTGGTGTCAGTGAGCCTGTTATTACAGTCCAAGGGGAAGATCGTGTTTTGGTTCAATTACCTGGAGTGGCCGATTCGGCGCGGGCCAGAGATATTATTCAACGGACAGCTAAGTTGGAATTTCGTCTGGTAAATCAAGAGATACCAACAGAAAAATTAATGGAGTGGATACAATCAGAGGAAGCGGAAAAAGGGTACTCTCTTACTCCGCAGCTGCCTTATCCAGAATATGTACAAAAGATCAATGAAGATCTGAAAAATGAAATCCCCGCTAATCATACTTTGGTTTTTCAAAGAGCAGAATCCAGTAACAGTTTACAAGCAGGTAAGATACCTGTTCTGGTAAGAACAGATAGTGGAGCGGGAGGGGATATACTACAAACGGCTTTTGTAGGAGTGGATGAGTTTAACAATCCCGAGGTGATATTTCATATCAATGTGTCTGGTCGGAAGATTTTTTCGGAATTGACAGGAAATAATATAAAAAAACCTTTGGCCATTATTTTAGATAAAGAATTAAAATCCATGCCTATTATTCAATCTCGTATATCGGATAGAGGTAGTATCAGTATGGGGCGAGGCAGTCAGGATATTCGTAAGGAAGCGGAAGATATTGCAATGGTATTACGGGCTGGTGCCCTTCCTGCCCGTCTGGTAAAAATGGAAGAACGCACAGTGGGTCCCACCCTAGGTAGGGATTCTATTGAAAAAGGAAAAAAGGCGGGTTTGTTTGCAGGAGTCCTGGTGATTATTTTTATGCTTCTTTATTATCGTACATTAGGTGTAGTAGCCAATATCGCCTTATGTATGAACATACTTTGTTTACTGGCTCTGCTGACCTCTCTTGGAGCGACTCTCACTTTACCTGGGGTAGCTGGTATTATTTTAACGATTGGTATGGCCGTGGATGCCAATGTGATTATTTATGAGCGGTTGAAAGAAGAATTAAGAAAAGGTTCTGCGTTGATATTAGCTGTAAAAGATGGTTATAGGTACGCTCTTTCAGCTATTCTGGATGCCAATATCACAACGGCTATTGTGTGTATAGTTTTGATGTCCTTTGGAACTGGTCCAATCAGGGGCTTTGCAGTCACTCTGTTTTGTGGGATTGTCACCTCTGTTTTTACCTCTGTTTTTGTCTCTCGTACTATTTTACATACTTTTATTCGTTGGTTTAATTTAAAAAGTTTGTAAATACAGAGGTTTTTATTTTAGGGAATTAAGAAAGGTAAAACAGTGAAACAACCCAGATTTGATTTTCTATCATCATCTCCCTTTGTGACTACTCTTTCGTTACTGTTGTCTGTAGTGGCTTTAGTTTGGATTATTATCAATGGTTTAAATTATGGTATTGATTTTGCTGGCGGTAATGAAGTTCAAATTCGTTTTCAACAAGCTCCTACAGTAGAAGAAATAAGAGCTTATTTATCAAAACAAGGTTTTTCAAAACCTTCTGTGCAAACTTTTGGTGATGAGCAAAATGAATTTCTGATCTTTGTAGAAAATGCCTCTTCAGAAAAAGAAGAAGGAAAAAATCAATTAGTTATGGACAATTTAATACATTCTCTTAAAGAGGACTTTTCGGATAAAGGTGCAGAAATACGGAAAGTGGATTCTGTAGGGCCACAAATTGGATCTGAATTAAGAAAAAAAGGGATTTTAGCTGTTTTTTATAGTTTAATTATGATTCTCATCTATCTGGCTATTCGCTTTGATTACAAATACGCTCCGGCGGCGGTGATTTGCCTTTTCCATGACGCTATTTTAACAATGTGGATATTTTCTCTTTTTCATTTAGTAGTTAATGTGCAAACCCTGGCGGCTTTGTTAGCGATCATCGGGTACTCACTTAATGATACTATTGTTACTTTTGATCGTATTAGGGAAAATGGGGAATATTTTGGGAAGAAAGAATCTTTCTTTAAGCTATGCAATCGCTCTATTAACGATGTGCTTTCACGAACTTTGCTCACTTCTATTACTACAATGATGGCGGTAGCCGTTATGTGGTTTTTTACGGATGGAGTTATTAGAGATTTTGCTTTTACATTAGGAGTAGGTGTTATTATAGGAACTTACTCTTCTATTTATGTAGCTACTCCTTTGGTCATCTTTATTGATCGTCTTCAAAAAAAGCGTAAGACCTCTTAATGCCAGCCGATTCGGTATAACTTTTTAAGCTCGTATCATCATCAATATTATATCCAATACGGGACCGAGCAAGGAAAAACGACAATTTTTATATATAAAATCCGGCTTTTTGGAAGGTTGGTCCTCTAAATTGGAGATAGATTCCCATTGCTTTTTAGGAAGGTCTCCCCAATACTTATATCCCACTCCTTCTATATAGTAGTGCATCTGGTAAAGATGGCTTTGGAAATATTTTTGACATAATTGCCCCTTTTTACTTTCTTCTTCACAAGGGACTTTTTTTAAACCTGCGATATTTTGTTTGCTTACAACGAGAAAACCGTTTTGTTTCACAATGAGTTTTTTAACCCAGGAAGCCCTCTCATTATAAGTGGGCAAACCACCTATATCAACAGTTTTAAAAGTGGGATTGTAATTAAGTATAATCTTCTTTTTTTTGCTTTCACATATTGTACCACCACAGCTTGTCAGCAGTAGGGCTATAATGAGAGTAACAGTAGATGGTATGGTTTTTTTCATAATTTGTTGTTTCAGTTCAAATACCGTAATTTATACTAATTGTGTTTGAGCTAGTATTACCGGTGGTAAAAATATAAAATACTCTATAAAGCCACTACTTGCTGAATTTCTGGTATTTGGCTTTTTAAGTGAGTTTCTATTCCTTGCTTAAGGGTGATGGAAGAAGATGGACAACCGGAACAAGCCCCTTGCATTTTTAAAAAGACAGTTCCTTTTTCATAACCAGCAAACGCAATAAAGCCTCCATCCATAGAAACGGCTGGTTGAATGTCCGTTTCCAGAATTTGTTTAATTTTTTGCACTGTCTGAGAGTCTGAATTTGAAATATCATTAGGGTTTTCCGTTTTGTTACTTTGTTCTTTTTCTAAATCAGGGGGGGGATACAAGACAGCTTGTTTACTTTCTATATGTTCTTTAATCATTTGAGACAGGGGATCCACCAGCACTTCCCATTCTACCCAGTTTTCCTTACTAATAGTAATAAAGTTAGACCCAATAAACACTTTGGAAGCCCAAGGGAATCCTAATATTTTTTGAGCTAAAGGAGATCGCCCCGCTTTTGTTATATCCTCTGTTTCCCATGTTTCTTTGGTGATATTTTGATTAATGGTGAATTTCATGGATTGGGGATTAGGGGTAGGTTCTACAGAGATGCTTATTTGGAGTTCTGGATTCATCATTTTGATAATAACCTATTTCTTCTGTCTTTTTCAATAGATTTGTATAAAGCTACTTGATTTAAGTGTTCAATAGAGCTAAATTTCTAGGTTCTACTCGGTATAAAAAAATAGGAGGTTCCATTTATGACTCCTCAAGTGAGAAAGGTACTGGGTTTTTATGAATCAGAAAACCCAGGTGTGGTCAGTAATTTGGCACGAATATTAAATCATGGTTACCTGGGAGGAACAGGTAAACTAGTGATTTTGCCAGTGGATCAGGGTTTTGAACATGGCCCTATTCCCAGTTTTGCGCAAAAAGAAAAGGATAATACGGTTTTAGTATCTGATAGTCCCTATGATCCTCATTATCATTTTAAGTTAGCTATCACGGCTGGCTGTAACGCTTATGCGGCTCCTTTGGGTTTTTTACAGTCAGGAGCTAGGCATTTTGCCGGGGAAATCCCTCTTATTTTAAAAGTCAATAACTCAGATAGTCTTTATAAAGATTCTACAGCTCCTGTTCCGGCCCTTACTTCTTCGGTGGAAGCAGCTTTACAGTTAGGTTGTGCGGCTGTGGGTTTTACTATTTACCCCGGCAGTGAGCAACGAAAACAAATGTACGAAGAAATAGCTCAAGTGTCCGAATGTGCGAAGGAATGTGGGCTAGCCGTGGTAATATGGGCTTATCCACGAGGAAAAGGAGTTAGTAAACAAGGGGAAACCGCCTTGGATGTGGTGGCTTATGCAGCCCATATTGCGGCTCAATTAGGGGCTCACATTATAAAAGTAAAACCTCCTTCAGATTATATAGAGAATGATACAGTACAAGACACAGTTAATCCCGAAACTTTAAAGACCCTTTCTGATCGTGTTCGTTATATTGTTAAATCCGCTTTTAATGGAAGAAGAATGGTTATTTTTAGTGGGGGGCCGGCAAAAGAAAAAGGAATGTTTATTCAAGAAATTAAGGAACTGGCTAAAGGGGGTGCTTTCGGTAGTATCGTAGGGCGAAATGCTTTTAAAAGACCTTTTAATGAAGCTGTCTCTTTACTAAGGGAGATAATGGATATTTATAAAGGGTCTGATTAAATGACAGTGGAAAGAAAAGATAATGTTTTAAAAGAGGAAAAAAAAAGAAAGCTAAAAAAGCTTTTAGAAAATGATCTGGATCCTTATCCTCATGATTTTAAACGCTCGCATACCAGTTCTCAAATTAAGAAGCAGTATGATTATTTAAAAGCAGGTGAGTCTTTTATTGAAAAGAAGATATCCGCTGCCGATCAAAAACTACAAAACAGGGAACAAACAATACAAACCGCCGGTCGGTTGATGCTCAAAAGAAGCATGGGCAAAGCCGTTTTTTTCAATATTCAGGATCAAGAAGGTACCTTACAATGTTATCTGAAAACACAAGAATTGGATAAACAATCCAGTTTGTTTTTTTCTTTAGTGGATATAGGAGATATTGTTGGTGTTTCAGGCACTATGTTTCGTACAAGGAAAGGAGAGCTGACTTTACGCTGCGGTGGTTTTCAGATTTTATGTAAAAGTCTTGAGCCTCTTCCTGAAAAATATCACGGTGTGGGGGATACGGAACTTAAATATCGTCGTCGTTATTTGGATTTGATTATGAATCCTGAGTCCAAAAAAGTTTTTCTTACGCGCTCTCGTGTTATTCAAGAAATACGTTCTTTTTTGGATAACAGGGGTTTCATTGAAGTGGAAACTCCGGTGTTACAACCTTTATATGGGGGAGCGGTGGCGCATCCTTTTTCCACGCACCATCGTGCTTTAGATCATCATTTTTATTTAAAGATTTCCCCTGAGCTTTATTTAAAACGTTTAATTATAGGGGGCTTTGAAAAAGTATATGAGTTAGGAAAAAATTTTAGAAATGAAGGAATTGATCGTTCTCATAATCCTGAATTTATGATGTTGGAGTATTATGAAGCCTATACGGATTATATAAAACAAATGAAGCAATTAGAGGAATTAGTTTGTCATGTGGTGCAGAGTATAAAGGGAAGTTTAAAGTTGGAATATCAAGGCCGCCCTTTGGACTTTACACCCCCTTGGGAAAGAATCAGTGTTCTGGAAGGTATTGAAAAATGGGGAGGATTTTCAGTGGAACAAATGAACGATCAAGATTTATTTAAAAAAATAAAAGAATTAGGTTCGGACTTTGAAAAAGAAATGAACCGTGGTTCCATGATTATGGAAGCTTTTGAATTGGTAGCTGAGAAACATCTTTGGAATCCTGTGTTTGTTGTGGATTTTCCAAAAGCAGTGTCTCCTCTTACGAAAGAACACCGTACTCATAAAGGTTTGGTAGAAAGATTTGAACCTTATGTAGGTGGAATGGAACTAGGCAACGCCTACACGGAGTTAAATAACCCATTGGATCAAAGAGATAGATTAGAGGAGCAAGAAAAACAAAGGCAAGTGGATGGGATGGCCCATCCTATGGATTACGATTTTGCAAAAGCGATTGATGTAGGTATGCCTCCCACCGGGGGAGTGGGTTTAGGTGTAGAAAGACTGATATTAGTGCTCACTAATCAACCGAGCATAAGAGATGTTATTTTATTTCCTACACTGAAACCTATTAGTAAAAATGAGTGATACTTAGTCGGTTCTGAAAAAGTTTTCTTATTCAAAATTGTTGCAACAATTTTGAGCGAAAGAAGCTTTTCATTCAAAACCTGTTTGACATCTAGGAGGAGCAAATATGAACCGGCTTTGTGATATAATTTCTTTAATACCCTGCTCCCCAAATTGAGCTAAAGTGACATTTTGTTTTTTGGCTTCTCGAAAATAGAATGCGGCTTTTTCTTTATGTTTCGGATCACTATTATCATTATTAAATACTTCAAATAGTAGCAGTTGAGCTAACAACAGCCCGTTTTCTGCGGCCTTTTTAAGTAAAAAAAGAGCATTTTTTTTATTTTCAGAAATACCAATGCCCTTGTACTGTATCAGACCAGATAAGAATTGCGCGATAGTAGAGTCTTGTGCCGCTTTTTGAAATAAAAGAGCAGCCGTTTTTTGATCTTTTGGAAGACCTAGTCCAAAATAGAATAGTAATCCTAATTGCAACAGAGCTGGTGAAAAGTTGTGATTGGCTGCTTTTTGAAACCAAGAAGCGGATTTACGATATGTTTGATAGGCGTTTGTTGGATTTTGTGCATTTTCCGCTTTATACTTCATTCCCATACCTACCATGTACATAGCCCAGAGGTCTCCTTCTTTCGCATTTTTGTATAGTTGTGTTATATCATTTATAATTGTCATTTTCAATTCGTCAAAATGGGCCGGTCTTAAGCTAGGCTTTCTGAGTAAGGATGTGAGATGCCCTATTCGGCTTGCAAAAATAAAGTTTGAAAAATTTTCTGTGATCACTCCTACCACTTTTCCATCTCTATTTAATAAAGGGCTTCCAATGATACTATTTAAAGTGAGTTGATCTCCGGCAATAGTTATTTGTCTCGGCCTCTGTTTTTGAGGAATATTTCTTCCTTTTATGACTGTTAATTCTTTAGACTGAACACTTGCGGCATAAAATTCACTGTCTTTATGAATCAAGGAATCTGAAATTTGTAAATAGGGACCTGTATAGCCTTTTACTTTTAGAACGGCGATGCTGTCTTTGCTAGATAAAGCTATACCCGTTATTCTCAGATTCAATATATTGCCTTCGTGTATAACAGCTATAGTTTTTAAATGAGATGCAATAAGAAATTGCCGTAAATCTTCACTGGATTTACTATGGTTGGATTTTAAAAGTACAGGAATCTCTAAGCCTTCTCTAAGATGGCTGTTAAGCGAATTACCTCGAGGTTGTTCGGAGGAATCTATATTGGAAAGTAGGGTAAATACATCCAGCATATAGGTACTGATAACGAGAGTTTCACTATCTCCTATAAAAAAACCGGAACCTTGTCCGATATGGGATTTATGAACTCTCACAACAGCTTTGTTTTTTTCTTCTAAGGATGTAAATCCATCTTCCGGTTCTATTACTTTTTGAGAAGCTGTTGCTTTTGTTGAGTGACTAAATAAAAGAGAAAAGAACAGATAAAAGTAAACCGATAGAGATAGTATTTTCATGCGCTATAATGAGCCCTTTTTTTCACCCGTGGAAAGGTCATTCTGTTTTAGGCTAATAAAAATAAACAGCCGGAAACTACTATTTTAACTATTATATTACAATAAAATAGTTTATTAATTCAAGCAGTTTTCCTTTCAGGTGCTTACTAAGATGCTTATAAGGTGTTTATAAGGTGCTTTTTTATAGAAACCACAAAAAATCTTGTCCTCGCCCCCGGGCTTTTTCGCGCTTCGCGAAGATCAAACAAGATCAGTATAAATTGATTTTGATTTAATTTAAGGCTATACAGATGTGGTTTGGTTACCTCCAGACAAAGATATTTAAAGTTTCAATTTTATTAAGGTGTTTCATTGCTGGAAAAAAAGAAAAAAAATACATTCCTAAAAGCTCTTAATCCAGAGTCACGGATTCAATATTTAAAAGGGGTAGGCCCTCGTCTAGCAGAAGTATTTGCTAAAAAAAATATATATACCTTGCACGATTTAATTCATTGGTATCCTAGAACTTATAGAGATCAAAGAATCGTTCAGCATTTTTCACAGTTGATACCAGGTTCTTATGTAACCATGTACGGCTATGTTGCGCGGAAAAAAGTATTAAAGTTACGAGGAAGAAAAACCATGTATGAGATGATTATTAAAACCAAAGGGGGATGGATTGCTTGTAAGTATTTCCGCCTTCCCTATAGGGGTTACTTTGATGGAATGGAAATAGATCAAAAAGTCAAAGTAATGGGACAAGTGAGTTATTATAGAAATCATCCTGAGTTTCATCATCCTGATATCTATCCTTTTAAAAAGGACGATGAAGATCAAACAGATGCTCTTATCCCTGTTTATACGGAATTGGAAAAAGTGAGCCAAAATAAAATAAGAAAGATGATAGCCACTGCTTTCTCCTCTTTAAGACAAAATAAGGAGTTTCTAAATTCTGATCCTTTACCTTCCTGGCTTAGAAAGGAAAATCATCTGATTAGTAAAATAGTGGCTTTGGAACGTATTCACCACCCCGATCAAAGCCAGGTGGAGGATTATTTGCAATTTCGTTCTCCGGCCCAAAGGCGTCTTATTTTTGAAGAGTTTTTCTTTTTACAGCTTTATATGGGGATGAAAAGGGCAGGATTAAAAAAGGAACAAACTTACTCTATAAAACCTACTTCTTCCTTATTTGAGAAATTAAAAAAATCTCTCCCGTTTTCTCTAACAGCAGCTCAAGAAAGAGTATTAAAAGAAATTGGGAGGGATTTGGAAAAAACACAGCCTATGCATCGTCTTATTCAAGGAGATGTAGGTTGTGGAAAAACCATTGTAGCTTTACTGTCCTGTTGCTCGGTGATAGAAAACGGTTTGCAAAGTGCTATTATGGCACCTACAGAAATTTTAGCGGAGCAACATTATAAAAATGCTCTTTCCTTACTAAAACCTCTAGGTATAAACATCTCGCTATTAACAGGTAAAACTCGCGCCAGGGAAAAAAGAGACATATTGGAAAAACTGGTTAGTGGATATACTTCCCTTTGTATAGGGACCCACGCTCTTATTCAGGAATCGGTACAGTTTAAAAAGCTGGGCTTTGTGATTATTGATGAGCAGCATCGGTTTGGAGTCCATCAAAGGGGTTTGCTAAAAGAAAAAGGAATACATCCTCACTTTTTAGTGATGACAGCGACCCCTATTCCTCGTAGTTTAGCTATGACTCTTTATGGGGATTTAGATGTATCTGTCATTGATGAAATGCCAAAAGGTAGAAAACCAGTTGTAACTAAAAAAACCTATCCTTCTAACAGAGATAAAGTATGGAAGTTTTTGGAATCTCAAGTTCAAAGTGGTCGTCAAGCCTATATTGTATATCCCTTAGTGGAAGAAAGTGAGCATATTGATCTTAAAAATGCGGTAGAGGAGTATGAGAAACTAAAACAGCGATTTTCTGATTTTACATTAGGATTATTACATGGTCGCTTATCTTTTTTTGAAAAACAGGAGGTTATGTCTGCTTTTTTAAAAGGGGAAGTCCAAATATTGGTGAGCACTACTGTGATAGAAGTGGGCGTGGATGTATCTAATGCCAGTATGATGATTGTAGAGCATGCAGACCGATTTGGCTTATCGCAATTACATCAATTAAGAGGTCGTGTGGGAAGAGGGAAACATAAGAGCTATTGTGTGCTTATGCTTTCTGGTGGGTTTTCCAAGGAGGCTTCCTCTCGCTTATCCATTATGGAAAAAACCAATGATGGATTTAAAATTGCGGAAGCGGATTTAGAAATAAGAGGACCAGGGGAGTTTCTAGGAACGCGTCAGGCGGGTCTTCCTGAATTTAAAGTAGCTAGTCTGGTACGGGATGGTCTGGTTCTACAACAGGCTAAAGAATCCGCCCTTAAGCTGATAAGAAAAGACCCTCATTTAAGTCAGCCGGAGCATCAGCTTTTAAGAAAAAAGATTCAGGAGCTTTCCACCCACCTTCTACCCGGGTGAAGTGGTCTGTCCCATAGAAACGGGAAGCCACTTTGGTGGTGGCTTCCGTTCCGCGCCAGCGGGAATCCAGTCGCTCTTGTTCTTCAGTAGAAAATAGGAGTCAAAAGTCTCAAACATGCGGTTTGCCACAGAGCAACCTTTGGTTGCTCCTGTGTCAAATCCGAACTCGCTTTTGCCCCCTATTTTCTACTGAGAAGAAGATACCTCTATCCCACTTTTTTAACGCGTACCAAAGTGAGGGAAACCATTATAAGCGGGAAGAACATTATAAACGAGGGTTTGTCATTCCCGTGAAAACGGGAATCCAGTCGCTCTTGTTCTTCAGTAGAAAATAGGAGTCAAAAGTCTCAAACATGCGGTTTGCCACAGAGCAACCTTTGGTTGCTCCTGTGTCAAATCCGAACTCGCTTTTGCCCCCTATTTTCTACTGAGAAGAAGATACCTCTATCCCACTTTTTTAACGCGTACCAAAGTGAGGGAAACCATTATAAGCGGGAAGAACATTATAAGCAGGGGAAGAACATTATAAACGAGGGTTTGTCATTCCCGTGAAAACGGGAATCCAGTCGCTCTTGTTCTTCAGTAGAAAATAGGAGTCAAAAGTCTCAAACATGCGGTTTGCCACAGAGCAACCTTTGGTTGCTCCTGTGTTAAATCCGAACTTGCTTTTGCCCCCTATTTTCTACTGAGAAGAAGATACCTCTATCCCACTTTTTTAACGCGTACCAAAGTGAGGGAAACCATTATAAGCGGGAAGAACATTATAAGCAGGGGAAGAACATTATAAACGAGGGTTTGTCATTCCCGTGAAAACGGGAATCCAGTCGCTCTTGTTCTTCAGTAGAAAATAGGAGTCAAAAGTCTCACCTATGGAAAAAGTAATGTCAAGAGTATAGTATCCCATTCGCAAACAAAACATCTTCTTGCGTTACGGTCTCCTGAAGGAAGGGCATAACACCTTATCAATACCACTCATCAATCAATCACTCGCTCACCTTACTTTATTGTCTCAAAAAAATGAATCAGTATCTTCACATTCACCTATCCAAACTCTTACTGTATAACAGCAGGTTATAATAAATTTGGAAAAATAGAGCAGAGGCTAATCAAACATTAGACTGTAACTGTGTTACCCTTGTTTTTATGGTAATCATAGTCCGTCACTGAGCCTTAAGCTTTCTTCTGCTCATTTCCAGGAGAGCTTTCTTACTCTTTAGCTTCTTTGATAAAGTATAAAAAAACTTTATATACCCAACCTGAAAATCTGATTACTTTTTGTTTTTCTCTCTCAACTCCTTCTCCCTTCTATTAGGATCATATTTTTTGCCACTTTTTAATACTCCGTAAACTAAAATAGCTAACTTCCTACTGACATTATGTTTTGCCATTAAGGCTGGTTTTTTCTCTATATAATACTCATAAAGACCTTTTAAAGAATTATTACATCTATTCTGTGTTACACTATGAGAGGCCATTTTAAATATCTGTTTAAGTGGACGATAACACCTAGAAGATTTCCTTCCATAACTTCTTCCCCCACTTATCTTCTCATGCTTGATTAAACCACAGTAACTTAAAAAATGTCCCTTGCTTGGGAAACGACCTATATCCACTACAGCAGCCATGATCTGCACTGCATGAATGTCACTGATCCCTGGAATACTCTTTAATAACCTCATCTCTTTGTGTTTCATCGAAAGCTTTTTAAACTCCTTAATATACTCCCCCTTCACCTTCTCATGTAGAGCCAGTAACTGCTTTGAACGAAATAATACAAAATCATCACAAGCAGGAACTGGAGAAAACTCATCTTTCTTATGATCTAAACCCACAGAAGCAAAAACAGCACTCCTCTGGTTCTTTAAACGAACTATACTTTTTACAACATCATTGTAGCCACTAACCAGTTTCCTTAAATATATAAAATCTTTCCCACTATGATATACTTCCTTCAATAATCCCGCCTGACTTAAACGCACTAACTTTGTAGCATCTATCTTGTCATTTTTGGCCCCCTCGGACAGAAGCCTATTACGATAAGGGTCACATACTAAAAGCTTGTTGACGCAATATCTCAACTCTGAGTAAAGCCATTGGGAAGAAGTACTCTCTTCAAAAGTGAGGATTTTCTTTCCTTTCAGACTTTTTAGATAGTCTTTTAGATAAGAAATATTGCTGGGAATATCTTCTACATTCACTTTTTTACCTTTTTTTGTTACTCTGGCTATGGCCATATTGTTCTTTGACCAATCTAAAGCTATATAATGTTCATACATAGGGTCTCCTCCTTTTTTAATATATTTTATATATTTATTGACCTTCCTACTTTACATGCAGGAAAGAGTCTTGAGGAGACCTTCTTTTTCCATTTATCAAACATGCGGTTTGCCACAGTAGCAACCTTTGGTTGCTCCTGTGTCAAATCCGAACTCGCTTTTGCCCCCTATTTTCTACTGAGAAGAAGATACCTCTATTCCACTTTTTTAACGCGTACCAAAGTGAGGGAAACCATTATAAGCGGGAAGAACATTATAAGCAGGGGAAGAACATTATAAACGAGGGTTTGTCATTCCCGTGAAAACGGGAATCCAGTCGCTCTTGTTCTTCAGTAGAAAATAGGAGTCAAAAGTCTCAAACATGCGGTTTGCCACAGAGCAACCTTTGGTTGCTCCTGTGTCAAATCCGAACTCGCTTTTGCCCCCTATTTTCTACTGAGAAGAAGATACCTCTATTCCACTTTTTTAACGCGTACCAAAGTGAGGGAAACCATTATAAGCGGGAAGAACATTATAAGCAGGGGAAGAACATTATAAACGAGGGTTTGTCATTCCCGTGAAAACGGGAATCCAGTCGCTCTTGTTCTTCAGTAGAAAATAGGAGTCAAAAGTCTCAAACATGCGGTTTGCCACAGAGCAACCTTTGGTTGCTCCTGTGTCAAATCCGAACTCGCTTTTGCCCCCTATTTTCTACTGAGAAGAAGATACCTCTATTCCACTTTTTTAACGCGTACCAAAGTGAGGGAAACCATTATAAGCGGGAAGAACATTATAAGCAGGGGAAGAACATTATAAACGAGGGTTTGTCATTCCCGTGAAAACGGGAATCCAGTCGCTCTTGTTCTTCAGTAGAAAATAGGAGTCAAAAGTCTCAAACATGCGGTTTGCCACAGAGCAACCTTTGGTTGCTCCTGTGTCAAATCCGAACTCGCTTTTGCCCCCTATTTTCTACTGAAGAGCCTATCTCTCTGTCATCCTCGTGGAAACAGGGATGAGACCCGATGGCTATAATATCTTATCTTTCCACAAACGACGAAGAAATTCTGACCAATGCAGACAATGAATATCATCTTGTAAAACACTATCAGGATCACAGCTAACTAAAAAAAACTTTTTAAAAATCTTCTCTTCCTGCAAAGCTTTTAAGTTACGAAGATGTTTTGAAGACACTCTCTGTGTTGATTTGATTTCGATAGCTATCTCTTCCCCTATCGTCAAATCCACCTCCTGCCGATTAACGGACTTCCAATATCTCATTTTCAAAAATAATCTTCTATAGGAAAGATAAGCTCGCATTTCTTGAATAATCCAATGTTCAAAGCTTTTACCAAAAAGATCAGAATGAAAATTTAAGATTTTTGTCTCAGTAAAGGAATGGCATACACCCAGGTCAAATAAATAAAACTTAGCCTTGGAAATAGCTTTTCTTTTCTTAGACTTCGTCCAAGGTTCCAGGAAAAAACCAACAAAAGTTTCTTCTAAAATGGAATAATATTCTCTGATTGTACTAGGCGAAATACCATAATCACTACCCAGTTTTGTAAAATTAAGAATCTCTCCACTGGAAAAAGCCGCTGCTTCTAAAAATCTTGAAAATTGAGGAACTTTTTTCACCAAAGCTTCCATTTGTATTTCTTCTTTCAGATAATGACTGCGGTAAGCAAGTAACTCCTCTTCCGGTTCTTTACTTAAATGTACAAAAGGAAGCCCTCCATAAAGTAAATGATGGTTTAAATTAAAATTTTTGGCACCTATCTCATGAAAAGTCAGAGGATATAAATGAGCACTCCAAGCTCGTCCTGCCAAAAGATTAGCTCCCCCTCTTTTTAGCTTTCTGGAAGAACTTCCTGTTAGCAAAAATTTCCATCCTTTTTTTTCAATAAGCCGGTGTACTTCATCTAAGATCTGTGGAAGTTTTTGTACTTCGTCAATAACAACCCATACATCTTTATTTTTGATTTTTGTTTCACTGATTCTCTCATTAACAATATTTTCTAAATGAGAATGAGATACAGATAAACGATGAAAAGTTTTATACTGAAGCAAATCAAATAGAACAACTTTTTTTACTTTTCCACCAGATATTAATTCTCGTTGAATAAGATAACTCTTACCGACTGCACGAGGGCCAAAAAGAAAAAAAGATTTTTTTCTTAATAGTGCAGATAATTGTAAGGTTCTTTTTATATTTACCCTTTTTTTTTCTTTTCTCAATCTGAGCCTCTTTTTAAAAAGTCTATAAACAACAATATAATTGCTATTTATAGACTATAACCAGTAAGTACCCTTGGTCAAACTAAAAATAGCAAGATATAAGTTATAGTTTTGATTTTTTTTATGAGACGACTTTCCACTTCCTTCTTGGAAGGTTAAGTCTTTTATCGAGCTTATGAGTTTAATAGGTAGTTAAGTGAGAGAGGCTACATTGTAGAGCCTATGAGTTGTGAGCGGTAATTTATGTGCGTATGGTGGTAGTGTATGAGAGGGCTGCGATAAATTCAGTCCTTAATAAAACAAAAATTCTTTTCGTTGTTTTTCCCAGAGTTTTTCATCAGCAGATAATTTTTCTTCCAACTCCATAATAGAGGCATTTTGATCTTCGATCCAGTGTCTTAAAAAATCATCTCCTGATAAAATGTCAAGGGGTGGTCTTTCGTACTCGTATTCATAAGGAGGGGGAGCTATCCAATCAAAATCAGGATGGTGTTTCTTAAGGCATTTAAAAAATAAGCTGACCAGGCGATAAGGATGAAAATCCTGTGCTTTGTAAAAAGGGGCTTGAGCATAAATCCGAATAGCCGAGCAGACTTGATTTTGAAATTTGTCAAAAACCGGTTGGAAAAACTCTTCTCTTAATACACAACCCTTTAGCCACTGAGGGGCCATTTTAGTCATAGACTTTAAAATATTTTTTGTGTTCATCCCGGGGAAACCAAAAGCTTTTAAAGGAAAAACCGTTCCGCGTGCTTCAGATATTTTTGTTCCCTCCAATAAAACAGTACCACTATAGCAACGGGCACATTCTTCATCTACCATATTAGGGCTAGGGAGTACCCAAGGAAAACCGGCAGGCCAAGGCTCTTTTTCCGGTTGGTAATTTTTCATTTTTATTATCTTCAGTTTAATATTCAATTTTTTTAAAGAACAGTACCATTTTGCTGCTTCCGCTAAGGTCAGTCCATGACGGATGAGAAGAGGAGCCGCCCCCACAAAACTGATAAAGTTTTTATTTAATATAGAACCTTCCCCTTTTCTACCCGCCGGGTTAGGGCGATCCAGTATCCATACTTCCTTACCGGCAGAGGCACAATCCTCCAGGACATAAAAAAGGGTCGTTAAGTAGGTATATACCCGGCAGCCCACATCTTGTAAGTCCACCATTAACACATCAAAGTGGGATAACATTTCTTTGGTCAGTCTTCTGTTTTTACTGGAGTAAAGGCTAAAAATAGGATAGGGATTGATATGGTTAACGATGGATATATCTTCTGTTGTAATCATATTAGCTTGTTGAGTGCTATTAAAACCATGTTGAGGACCAATAAGGCAGCTTATTTTTAATGGGGTGTGGGATGAGATGAGATCAAGAGAGTGCTGTAGGTTCTGTGTTACAGAAGCTTGATGACCTAAGAAAGCGAGGCGGCTTTTTTCCAGACAACCTTGCCATTTTTTTTCTTTAATGAACGATTCAATACCTAGTTCAAACATAAAAATAAATTCTTTTTCTGCTGAAGGTAACTTTTAAGTATTAGAAAATTTTTTAAATGGTAGTATTATCGTTTTTTATTATAGTCTAATTAAAAATCTAAATATTTTCACTGTTTTTTGTGAGAATTTTTTATAGGTTTAATTTTTTTGCTTTGCTGATTTTCTTTTGTTGATCCATGTAGTCCATCATTTTTTTTGTCAAAGTGGGTTTAGAAACGGCCAATATCCTTACAGCTAATAAGGCAGCATTATGGGTATTATCCACAGCAACAGTAGCCACAGGCACCCCTCGGGGCATTTGAGCTACAGATAAAAGAGAGTCAAGCCCTTTTAGTTTTTTTGTCATAATAGGCACGCCAATAACCGGCAGGGGAGTAAGAGAGGCTACCATGCCTGGAAGATGAGCCGCTCCCCCTGCTCCAGCAATGATGACCTTAATGCCTCTTCCTTTGCAACCTTTGGCATATTTTTGCATCATTTCCGGTGTGCGGTGAGCGGACACCACTTTTACTTCATAGGGAATTTGAAAATCTTCCAGTAAGGGAATAGCCGCTTTCATAGCTGGCCAGTCTGAATCACTCCCCATAATAATAGATACCAAGTGGACATTTTTATTTAAAATTGATTTTTTCTTCATTTTAATTGGGCTTTTTAGTGACTTTGATGAACCTGCTTTTACTGTGTCAGAACAGATAAGAGAAGTAAATAGGGTTTAAAGATAGCTGTAGAAAAAAGCCCCGAAGAGAGTTTTCTCTTCAGGGGCTGAAATTCCAATCAATCGCCTTGTGGTTTCTTGACTCTATATAAATCTTGAATAGCCAACTCCTCAGGGGGCTGTTATTCACCCACAATCCAATTATAGGGATCATCTACCCGATAACCCTCAGAATGGTCACCCAGAGAAGCACCAAAGGCCCCTTGTATCTGCATATCCTTTTCTTTTAGTCCTGTTACAACAGAATAACTGCCGCCAACTTGTCCGGGAGCATCTGTTTGACTCTCCTGATTATAAAACCTTCCGTTCCACTCTCCATTATTTTCATTATTGCCAAAACTGGTTCGTCCGCTAAACTGACCATTTGGGCTAAGATCAGCTGTTCCCAAATGAATCTGAACCGGCAAAATAGAATCTTCAGGATTATTCCGATTATTAAAATCATGTTCTAGATTAGTAATATTACCTCGTATAGTGTCTTTTTCAAAGCTAACTACCAAAGCTACATCACCCTTAAACCCATTAATTTCAGGTTCTTTCGGCAAGTTATATTTCCAAACGCCAACAGTTTTGCCTTTGTAGTAAGCAGACCCTCTTATATGGCTTATATCTGTCGCAGGATTATCACCATGGAAAAACGCCACCATTTGTCTTTCATTGAAATTATCGTTTTCTCTTCCAACAGGCACTCGAGAATGCGCCCAGTAGCCATAAGACAAATAGTCTGTGTCTTCACTTCCAATCTTTTTTAATGCCCACTTAGTCATCCCTTGGTTTGTGTTATAACGTCCCTTTAATCTAGACTCAATAGGTCCTATCATCTCCGCGGCAGGATGATCCATGGCATCAACAGAACCGATCTTTTCCCCTGTTTCTGCATCGTAAATATCGTAACTATAAGAGCTGTTCGCGCGAACATCATATATGAATGGTTTTTCTCCATAGCTCCTTTCCAGAGCGTATTGTTCCAATCCATCAATCAACTCATCCCACCGGGAGGGCCTTTGGCCTGTTACAGAGACATAATGCTCTAATGCCATAACGACAGAACGCGCCGAATCGTTCACCGTGCCAGAAAGCACCATTAATACATGGCGCCAAGGTTGCTTTTCCTCTCTTTTTTCAGTAGAAGACAGCATATCCTTCAGGACTGCAACTAAATCTGAATCAAGGTCGTCATATTCCTTTTCCAGCAACTGTGAATCTAGGGTTGCATATAATGCGTCAGTTATCTTCCCCCAAAGTTTGCGCTGTTTTTTCTTCTTTGTAGTTGTCATCTTGTGATGGGCCATAAGAGTGGCGACAAACAGATTACTCTCATTATCCTCATACTTACCGGATAAAGCGTCTAATACAGGGACCCACAACTCTAATGCTTTCTCATTGCCTTTTTCAGTGAACGAATCAACCTTAGCTTTTACTTTTTTGATCAACTTTGGATCAACTGGTGAATCACTAGAAAAGGCCTGTGGAATAAATAAACTGATTGCTAAAAAAATACCGGCTAAAAATTTTGTCATAGATTCTCTCCTTATGTAGTGGTTAATAAATTCTTAACGGATAAGCTTTGTAGGAAATTTTATACTATATCGGAAGCTATTTTCCAAGTCTAAAATAAAAAAATCAATTTTTTTTTTAGGTTTTTTTACAGACTCATAACCTGAAACCGAGTATATATTACACCATTGTATTAAAATGATACAAATGTATTAAAATAATACAAATTCTTCAAGCGTGGCCTTGGTCTTTTCCACTGTGATGTATTTTTTAATCCCATAATTACTGATAAGGTTATAGGGTGGAACCAGAGTTATGTAAGAAACTTCTTTTTAAAGTTCAAGAGCGTAGTAAGAGCTTTTGTAGAAGTGCTGTTTAAACTGTTAAGATGCCCCATTTTTCTGCCTGGCCGACTTTGCGCTTTACCATACCAGTGAAGTGTTGTTTCCACGGGGGGAAGCCATTGACTGGATGCCTTCTGCCCCAGCAGATTTAACATGGCAAAACCTCCGGAAAGTTTTTTAGGAGAGGATATATCCATGTTTAAAACGGCTTTAATGTGAAGTGTGAATTGGTCTTCACTAAGGGCATCCATAGAATAATGACCAGAATTATGAACCCGTGGAGCTATTTCGTTAACCAACAACCCTTGTTTTGTTTCAAATAGTTCAAAGGCTATAACACCATCATAAGAGATTTGATTCAGCATATTTTTTAGTTTTCTTACCAGACCCTCTTTTTTTTGATGTCGGCAGGGGCCTTTTACCCAAAGGCAACAGGCCTCTTCTTGATAAGTTTCCACTAAAGGAAGCTCCACAATTTGTTCTTTTCTGTTTCTCACCAGGATAATAGCCAATTCCTTTTTAAAAGGTATTAATTCTTCTGCAATAAGATGGGGGTTTTTATCTATAAACTCCTTTGCTGTATCATCCTTTGCAATATTTTTTACAATTAAAGTGCCATAGCCATCATAACCTTGATGTCTTTTTTTTAAAACAAAACCCTTTGGAAATAAGCGGGTCAGGTCTTTCATTGGTATAGAAGAGTCTATTTCAATGAAACGAGCGGTGGGGATTTTATATTTTTTCAGCAGGTTTTTTTGACTCAAGCGATCCTGTAAAAGATACATAATTTTTGGTTGGGGGTGAACAGGTGTGTCAGTAGCAATGGAGGCTCTGTGCAAAAGGGTGGAGTCTATAAATTCATTTTCAAATACAGCTAGATCCACTTTGTGTAAGAAATTTTTTAGATCTCTTTTGGCTTGCGGGTCCCCCTTTACAAAATAAGAGGTAACTTGAGCAGCAGGATCCTGAGGGTGGGAACTCAGTATATAAGGTTTTATACCCATTTCATGGCATCTGAGGACCATCATTCTAGCTAACTGCCCTCCTCCTAAAATACCTAAACGGACTTTGGAAAGTCGGTTTTTCATTTAAACCTGTAATAAAGGATCCAGTTTTTTTTGCCTGTCTAGATCCATTAAATCAGAACATCCTCCTATTAGGTCACCATTGATGAAAATCTGGGGAACTGTTCTCATGCCGGTTTTGTTCATAAGTTCTTGAATTTCTGTTGGTTTGTTGTCCAATATGATTTCTTCGTATTTTACTCCTTTTTTATCCAAGAGGTCTTTTGCCATAACACAAGCCGGGCAGGTGGTTTTAGAATATATTTTCACTTTGGTCATATTTTTCTCCTTTTTATTTGTCTATATTTATATATAAATTAAGGTAAAAGGAAGATTTCTAAAAGGCAATATTTTTTTATTCTCTATAGATCTGGTTTCCTTTTTTATGTTTTCTTAGTTCGGAGGTAGAAAGAAAACACTCAAAAAATCGGGAAAAATAAAACTAAAGTATATTTAATTAAAAAGTGTTTGACTGCGACGAATGTAAAAATGATTTTTTCTTTGGTATAAAGATAAAAGGTGTTTTAGTGAATGGTGGTGATAGGCATTTCAATCTCACTGGCAATATACTTTCGTACTTCATAAGAATGATCGGGGTCTCTTCCAATACCAAAATAAATGGCTTTAGGAGTGACAGATTCTTTTAATGTTCTAAGCCCTTCCAATAAATTTCCTGGCAGGATTTTAACTGTTAAAATAATATCTTTGTTTTTGTAAATGGGAGCAATCTGCTGTGATACCACTCTTTGTAGTACTTCGTAAAATCCGTGATTAGAAGCGGATTCTTCTTCTTCCGCATAAAATAAAATAAGCTCAAAAGGCCCTGGGTTTTTTTCAGATATAAAGTTTAATGCTTTGGAAATAAGACGCCGTAGCCGATGCTCTCCAATACATAAAATATGTTGTGGCAGATTTTCAGGCAGCTCATCTACATTATGAAGAAAGTGTCCCAATCCTAAGCGCAAATCCGTATGTGTTTCCAGGCGATTTTCCAATATACCCCAACGATAGTAAGCCATAAGGACAACGGTGATTCCTATAAGAAAAGTCAGCATAAACAGCACATCCGAGTTGGCATGGGTGACTAATAAAAAAATGGCAAAACTGAGGATTAAACTCGTTAATAAAGGGTATAGGGGGATTTTTATTCCATTATTAAATTTAATAAGAGTTTGAGACAGATATTGTGTTGGGGTGGATTTTTTAAAACCTTTGTTTCTCATTAAAATAGCACCTAAAGCAAAGCTGACCATCACACCTAGGAAGGCTACCTCATATACTTTAGCGGCGATATCCACTTCTCCCGCTACCATAGACGACATAAACATAACAATAGCCATGAAACTTAAGGAGATCACAGGGTATCCTTCCAATGAAGGGATAATATGAGATAGTCTTTTTAAACAAACTTGAGGCAAATTTCCATTTTTGGCCATAGTGGTAGCCAATCCAATAAAACCAATAAAGGCTGTGTTGGTGGCGGCAAACAAAGTAAGAGTGGCATCTATTACAATGATAGTTAGTAAAAATCGCCCTCCTATTTTTTCCGAAAAGCCAGATAGGAGGTGATGAATATTGCTGTCCACTTCTTCCGGTGTCAGAATAGTCAAGCACATAATCGAGATAAGAGGGGCTGTTATAGACACCATGATAATAACAATTTTATATAATTTACGGACGGTGAGTAATGTAGGTTTTTCCAATGTTTCTACGATTTGAGCCGCGGACTCAAAACCAGTGATACCTAAAAAAGCGGCAGCAAATCCATAAGCTAAAGTGGCTCCTGTTAAAGCCTGAGGGTAGGCGGAAAAGTCACCGAATTTAGAAAAATCAATTTCTGAAAAATGAAACAGGATATAACCTAACCCCCAAAGGGAGATCAGAATCAAAAGCCCAAAATGGCATATAGCAATGCCAGTGACTATTTTTGCTGGTTCTTTTATCCCTTTAATATTGAAGAGGCTAAATAAAATAACCGGTATAAATGAGATGGAAACCACAGTGGATTGATCCAGTCCTCTTTCAAAAAGAGAGGACATATAAAAGGCACCGGATAGAGAACTGACAGCGGCTGTGGCTAAATAAGATACAAAAGTAAGAGCACCGGCAAAAACAGCAGCCTGCTTACCCACACTTCTTAAAATCATAGAGTAAGCCCCTCCGTTATAAGGGCTCATAGCCAAACCTTCTTCATAAGTACGTTTGAATATCCACATGGCCAGACAGGCTGTGAGCACAAACAAAGGGGCAAAATAGCCAACGATAGGGTATAAAATTCCTGTGCCGTAAAATACAGAGGTGCCAATGTCTGCACCCACTACTCCGGCGGCAATTAACCAATTTAATTCGGATTTCTGCTTATCGGGTTCCAAGTGTTTCAGCCTCTATGTCAATCTGTTAGTTCTCTTTTTTGTTCGATAGTTTTAATATATACATATATTCCGCTTTAGTGACAGGCATAACAGACAGCCTCTGGCCTTTTTTTAGTAATAGCATTTTGGAAAGGGCTTTTTCCCGCCTTAATTTCTCAATAGATATGAATTTTTTAAAAATGGACTTGAATTTGACCTCCACGCAAAACCACCTGGGGTTTTCTTTTGTGGAGCGGGGATCATAATATTTTGACTTTGGGTCAAAAGCCGTAGGGTCTGGTTGCGCTTTTTTGGACACACAGGCGAGACCAGCCATTCCCGGGGGGTTGGCATTGGAATGGTAAAATAAGACCTCATCTCCTACTTGCATATCTTTCATCATGAAGTTACGGGCCTGGTAATTCCTCACTCCATCCCACAGATCCTTCCCTGATTTTTTTAAATCTTGAATGGAGTAAGTCCCCGGTTCGGACTTCATAAGCCAGTATTTTTTTGTTTTGTTTTTCATTATTATTATGTTCCTCCGGTTTGAATTTTTGGGTTGTTCTTTGCAGATATTAACGGACTTTATTTATTATGAACAATTGAAAAATTCAAACACGATCGGTATACACCAGGGACCAGAAAAATCAAGCTATAAATATTTCGTTAAAGCCCTTGCTTAGAATAAGAATCTAGGGGATATTATGAATTATGTCTTTTCGTGAAGAATCTGACAGCTTAGGTGTGGTGCGTGTTCCGAAAAATCGTTTATGGGGGGCACAAACTCAACGATCCCTGGAAAATTTCCGTATTGGCGGTGTATCGGAAAGAATGCCGATAGAACTTATTCATGCTTTGGCTTTGGTAAAAAAGGGGGCAGCTAGAACTAATAAGGAGCTTGCTCTTCTGGATAGTGAAAAAGCAGATGCTATTATTCAGTCCGCTGAGGAGGTGAGGCAGGGGCAGTGGGACGATCATTTTCCTCTGGTGGTTTGGCAAACGGGAAGCGGCACTCAAACCAATATGAATGTCAATGAGGTTATTGCCAATAGAGCCATTCAGATTTTGGGGGGTCGGTTGGGGGATAAAAGTGTTCACCCCAATGATGATGTCAACAAATGCCAATCTTCTAACGATGTATTTCCGACCGCTATGAATATTGTAGCCGTGGATCAGGTAAGCAGTATCCTATTAAACAGGCTGGCCTCTTTAGAAGAGAGTTTAAATGTCAAAGCGAAGGAATTTGAAAAAATAATAAAAGTGGGTAGAACTCATCTTATGGATGCTACTCCTCTTAGCTTGGGGCAGGAGTTTTCCGGCTATGCGGATCAAATGGCGAGTCATCAAGATCGGCTCAAGGGGTGTCTGGTTCGTTTATATTCTTTGGGCTTAGGGGGAACGGCTGTGGGAACAGGCTTAAACGTTCATCCTGATTTCGCTAAGCGAGCTATTACTTTTATTGCTGAAGAGACGGGTTATCCTTTTTTACCGGTACAAAATCTATTTACTTCCAGCTCCGCCCATGATGATTTAGTGGAATTAAGTGGTCTTTTAAAGGCCCTGGCTTGTGGTTTGATGAAGCTGGGTAATGACATTCGTCTCATGGCCAGTGGCCCTAGAGCTGGTTTAAATGAAATTTTTATTCCTTCTAACGAACCGGGTAGTTCTATTATGCCAGGTAAAGTGAATCCCACACAAAGTGAAGCTTTGACAATGGTTTGTGCTGAAGTAATAGGTTGCGATACAGCTGTGTCTATAGGAGGGGCGAGTGGGCATTTTGAGTTAAATGTTTTTAAACCCCTGATTATTTTTAATATATTAAGATCTATTAAATTGCTGGCTTCAGCTAGTGAAAGCTTTCAGAAAAACTGTTTGGAGGGTATAAAAGCGAACGAACGGCAATTAAAACAAAACCTGGATCATTCTCTTATGCTGATAACAGCTTTAAACCCTCATATTGGGTACGATAAGTCTGCTCAAATTGCTAAGGAGGCTTATCAAAATGGCTCCACCTTAAGGGAGGAGGCGTTGCGCTTGGCTTATGTTACAGCGGAGGAGTTTGACAACTGGGTACGACCGGAAAGGATGCTGAACTCTAAAAAATAAGTTATACCGAACCGGTCCAGCTTCGCGGGGATCAAATCGGACTAGTATAATCCAGCCTTTAAGCCTGAAATTTTCAAACCCGATGGGTATAATGTGATAAGGGGTAAATATGAATGTAGAACAACAAATTCGAGACAAGTTGACCTCTCGTTTGCAAATAGAACTATTGGAAATCGTGAATGAAAGCCCCTATCATCAGGTGCCGGAAGGGGCTGAAACTCACTTTCGAGTACTAATAGTTTCAAATGATTTTAAGGACTTAAGCACTGTTAAGCGTCATCAGAAAGTGTATCAGATTTTAAAAGAAGAGTTACAAGGTCCTGTTCATGCTTTTTCTCAAAGGACTTTTACACCGGAGGAATGGAAAGACACTAACTCCCCTATCTCATCATCACCTCCTTGTCAGAAGAAAAGTTAAGAGGTTTGAGCCGTGCTAAAAAAGTGGACTCTTTATAAGAGGTAATTTAAGTAACAAAATACCTTATACTGTCCTTAGAGACTGCATCTGTACACTAAAGCTCAAGGTGTTTGATTCTTGTTCACTATATATCCTATACTGTCCTTAGTCATTATTGCATTTTTTTTATTTTTTCTTTTGATAATAAAGCTCTTTATAGGGTATGATTTGTTTTGTTAATAAGAAGACTGTTATAAAACAGTAATAAAATTTGGAGGTCAACATGGCAACAAAAAAGAAAAAAGTTAAGAAGAAAGCAGTAAAGAAAAAAGCTAAAAAGAAAGTAGCAAAGAAGAAAGCAGTAAAGAAAAAAGCTAAAAAGAAAGTAGCAAAGAAGAAAGTTAAGAAGAAAGCAGTAAAGAAAAAAGCTAAAAAGAAAAGAAAGCTTAATCCTGCGTTTATGAAAACTATGGAAGCTTCGGATAGTCTTGCAGCAATAGTAGGGTCTCGTAAGATAACAAGGCAAAAAGCCATCAAGCATTTTTGGGATTATGTAAAGAAAAAGAAGTTGCAGGATTCAAAAGATAGAAGGAATATCAATTTAGATAATTCATTAAAAAAGCTTTTTGGAAATAAAAAGCAAGTTAGTATGTTTGAAGCAACAACGGTTATCAGTAGAAATCTTAAGTAGATAGTTTTTTGTTTAGTGAAAAAAGGGAGCCTGCTTTTCTTTAGTAGGTTCTCTTTTTTTTATAGAATATGAATCCTTTGACTGAAAAAGAAATATCCTTAATGAGATCAGTGGGTCATCTATCGGCTCGTATTTTGGCTCAAGTGGGAAAAATGATCGAACCAGGAGTGAGTACAGAGTCTTTAGATCGAGAAGCCCACAAATTAACTCTGTCTGCGGGAGCGATACCGGCTCCTTTAGGTTATAGAGGGTATCCTAAGTCTATATGTACTTCTGTAAATCATTCTATTTGTCATGGATTGCCCGGGTCTTATCTGTTGCGAGAAGGAGACATTGTTAATATTGATATTACTTGTATTAAAGAGGGGTTTCACGGAGACACCTCCAGAACTTTTTATGTAGGGGCTGTTTCTAAGAGGGCCAAAGCCATTACGGAGTGTGCGTATAAGGCTATGATGAAGGGGATTGATCAAGTAAAAGCCGGTAACACGACGGGGGATATAGGTTTTGCTATTAACAAGTATGTGGTGAGAAAGGGTTTTTATCCTGTTATGGAGATTGGTGGTCACGGAGTGGGAAGGAATTTTCATGAAGACCCTTTTATACCTTCTCATGGAAAAAAGGGCAAGGGTGATATTTTACGAGCAAATTATTGTATTACAGTGGAACCGATGATTAATGAAACAGCAGCCCCAATAAAAGAGTTTGATATTCCTGATTCCGAGATTAAGTATTATGAAACCTCCGACCAAACTCTTTCGACCCAGTTTGAGCATACGGTTTTAATTAAAGAGGATGGATACGAAATCCTCACTCTTCCTGAAACCAATTTTGAAATCGGGTATTAGACTATACCAATTCGGTATAGAAATTAGCCTCCTTGCCTTTGTAAAGGAGGCTTGAGTATATTTGATCTTTCTCCTGAAGAAGCTTCAACCCTAATAGGTTCGCTCTGCCACCTATTTTTACTGTTATGTGGACCTACACTACCTCTACTGAATCACTCCACTATCATCTGATTCAGAGGAAATCTCTTCAGGCACACATTGAGAGTTAATACATACAGCACGGGAGCTTTTGATCGTCTTTATATCATCTCTTGTTTTAGCCATGTAAGCATCTGGCGGATCCAGCCTAAATATTCTTACATATACAGGTTCGTCTAGTTCATCATCACATTGGCAATTACCCTGGCATTTAAGAGGTTCGCACTCTGTCATGTAGTCTTTATTAGCTGCTATATAATATTGACCAAAGTCCTCTGGTTTTTTACTTTTTTCAAAATCCAGTGTCCAATAGTCATTGCAAGCTAAAGCAAGTTTACAATCATCATCACTTTGGCAGGATCTATCCCCTGCTAGCCATCTACCGTCTCGTTCATAGCGGTTTTCGGCAGGAGGGACTCCTAAAAGAGCGTCATAGACCCCTCTTGCCCCTCTTGCATTGTCGGCAAAACCACTAGAATGATAAATACAAGATAAATACCTCCATTTTTCTTTATCAGAAGAAGGGTTGAGAAAAAGAGCTTTTCGTAAGGTTTCAAAAGCTGCTGTTTTGTCCTCACAACTGTTGGATTTTTCACGGCATTGGTTCTCGGTGGTGCTACACTCAGGAAAAGCTCGCTTCACTGTCTCCATTACACCTTCTTCCTCTGGAAACTCATAAGTGGAGTCCTGCCCTATCAAACGCTTGAAGCAAGCAATGTCTGTGCCGCATTCTTTTCTTAATTTCTTTCCCACCATTCCTAGTTTATAGGCGTTAAGCATACCTGGACCATTTTTCTTAGGATTGGCATTATTAGTTCTAAGAGGTATAGCGGTCTTCTTCAATAAAAGTTTGGCTTCGGCGGCCGTAGGCTGATAGCCAGCTAGTAAGGTAAAGGCCCCTAAAGCACCTGTTACCAAAGGAGTGGCTCCACTTGTTCCACTAAATTTTCTATAATTTCCATTTTTATCAGCGGAAGTGATCTCCCTGTTAGAAGGAGCCATGATAGCGACCTCTTCTCCTGATTGAGAAAAGTCACTTCTATTACCGTAAGGCGATACACTTCCTACCACAATAGCCCCAAACTCCTTGCTCCCTTTTACTTTATGCGGGTCAAGATCGGGTCTCTTTGGTGCATAATTACCTGCTGCTGTTACTACAAGGGAGGGAGGAGAGATAGCTTTATAGCCTGGCAAAGCTCCCATGTGAGAGGGGCCACCCCAAGTCATTGAAACATTAAGATAGTTGGGCATATTTTCAGCTATACATTGCTTATAGGGATCTGTAGAAAAAAGAATGTTTTTCGACCATTTTTCAGGAAGGTCCTCTTTAGGAGGATCTTCCTTAAGAGGGTCTTCTTCTTTAGGGTCTTCTATGACCGGTTTTTCTACGACCGGCTTCTCCTCAGGAGGGCTTTTTACAGTATTGTATATAACACCAGCAGTAACCGTCAACACAGCCAATGTCCCTTTTATAACGGCAGCATCTACGCCTGTTAAGTTAGCAGCCGATTTTGTAAGAGAATCCAATGTACCCATCACAGTTTTAACTATTATAGTCGCTTCTTTGAAAGCAGCCGCAGTGCCTAATTTAGCCAACTCACCGGCTTTTTTTAAAGCACTCGCGCATATCTCTATAGATTTTAATATAAATTCTTTCATTGTATAATTCCTCCTCCTGGATTGGATTGTAGGTGAGAGCACTTCTCTTCGGCTTTAGTTAACAGTTGATCGCTGTACTTCACCATAGCACCCGATGAAGGTGTTTGATTAATACCTATCGCATTTTCTCCTAATTTCGGTAAAACAGAATGTCCACCGCTATCTGAGATTAAATTTTTAACAGTATTGTCATGTCCGCGAGGGCCTTCAGGCTTGTTTATATCAAAGAGTTGTATAAAATGTTTGTCAACCTTTGGAAGGTCTCTCAACTCTTTCCTTAACAGATCGGCTCCTATCATTTCCTGGGCCCAATAATCAGAAAGGGGAGCGTTTCTTTTTTGTAAATAAGAAAACGCATGGGACAACTTAAGTTTATGGGAAATAATATTACAGGACTTTAAATCACTTCCAGAAGAAGGCTGTCCAGAAACAGGAGTTTGGGGTAGCTGTGATCTGTCCTTGTCGTCCTGGGGAGAGTCTTGAACAGGTGTTTTTGGAGGAGGTTGAGAGGGTGATCTGTTAGCCAGGGCCGTTTCCATTTTCTTAAGCCAGTCTATACGACCTGCTAACCACTTTTTGTCACGCTCAACCCAACCTTTTGCTTTTTCAAGCCAACTCTTTCGATCAGCCAGCCATTTTTTACTGTTTTCCAGCCACTTCATTCTGCTTCCCAACCATTTTTTATAGAAGTCAACTCGTTTTTGAGCATAAGCTATCTTTGAGTTATCCCCTGATTTTATGGCTGCTTGAAGATTTTGCTCCGCCTTTTTTACCCATCCTTTAGCCTCTACCACTAAACTTTGAACACGAGCGTGTCCTAATGTGTACTTTTTTACTAGTTCCTCATATCGTTTTACTGTCTCTTTGGATTTTTCCAACCTGACTTCCGCTTTTCGTACCATTTCTTTAGCACCATTAACCAAATCAACAGTATATCCGGGATGAGCAAGAGCATTAGATTCACAATTTTCTATAATAGAAAAAAATAAAAGTTCCTTACAGAGTCTTTCCACTTGTAACTCTGTTTTTGCTTTTTTCCAATTATAAATCCACATTTTAAATCTTTTAATTTCCTCATATTTACTAAGACCTGCCTTTTTCAATTTGTTAATAATTAACTCTTTATCTTTATCGGGCACCGGGTATTTTTTGAAGGTAAGCATCACTCCCTGCACCATGTCTCCCCCATCGGCAGATGCTCTTTCCATCTGTTTTTCCATTTCCTCTTCTCTTAGCTGCACTTCTTCTTCCATAGCTCTAAATTCTCTAAGCTGTATTTCTTCTTCTATGGCTTGAGCTTCTTCTTCACTAACTTGAGATTTTAACTTAAGCAGATCATCTGTAGAAGAAAAAGCCAATGGATGACTTGTATAAAAAAGAACCATTGTAAATAATACTCTAAACATAAAAACCTTCCTTTGTTTTAGTGGTCATTATAATACGGCTCAAGATATGGACTGTGGCCTATATTATAGTTCTCGGTTATTTTTTGATTTTTTAACAGTTTTTTATATAATATTTTAATATTTATTGAATTGGTCTCATGTTGAGACAGTTTTAAGAGTGCTATTAAAACAAGTGTCTATTTGTATTACACAATAACCTGCTTACCACTCCATCAGCTATTTATATTTTGAAAACAAATTGCTTTTTGTCTTTGGATGTTGTGCCTAACAATAGGCGCGGAATAATGTTTTCCTATTTTAAATGTTTTAGGAAGTTCTTTTTTCCATTCTGGGGGGAAGTGTATATGCTTCTTATTGAGAGGCTTTAATTCAGGAACCCATTTTGTGATACAAAGTTCTTGATCAATGCAACATCGTTGGTGTTTTTTCTCTCCGTTTTGAGATAAAATGAATAGCTGTTATGAAAGACAGTAGATCATATAAAGTTCTTTCTCTTGGATGGGGGAGGTATGAGGGGCTTATATACCGTTTCTGTTCTAAAAACCCTTGTCAGTTGTTTTTCTAATCACTCAGATTGAATAGTTATGGCAGATAAGAAAAAACCCACTCTTGATCTTCATGGTTGCATAAAGGAGGAAGTGTTTGACCTTCTGGACAAGTTTATTATGAAGCATCGCCATTGTGATGAGTTGTGTATTATTGTAGGGAGAGGGAAAGGAATTGTAAGAGAGCAAGCTATTAAATACCTAACAGGAGCACATTATCCTTGGAAATACGAAAGAGTGCGGGGATTAGAAAATAAAGGGGCTTTGATCGTGGATTTAAGTTGACCTTGTTTTTTCAGTTTATTTAAAATGTCTTTTTTTATTTAGACGAGGTATGAAAAATGATGCCTGCCAACTTTCCCCTTTTTAGGGACAATCCAGATAGAGAAAATCTCAAAATTGAAACTAGGTGGTATAAGTTGAGTGTATAAAATGAAGCAACAAAATAAATTTTTCTCCTTTTTTTGTTTTTTTGTTTTATGTTTTTGCCTCTTGGTTATTTTATGGGGGGCCTGGGTTCGCATCTCTCATTCAGGAGATGGTTGCGGACAAAGTTGGCCTAGCTGTCAGGGGCAATACTTGATGGATTCTGGAGAACAACAAAAAACCTGGATTGAGTGGATACATAGGGCTACTTCCGGTTTGTTCGGTATAATGGTTATTTGGCTTTTTATTTGGTCTTTTCTCAAATTTCCTTTTCGGCATCCTATATGTAAAAGCGCTTTATGTGTTTTTTTATTCACTATTAGTGAAGCCTTGATTGGGGCTGGTTTGGTGCTGGCGGGTTTAACCGGTGAGAATATTTCTCCGGTGCGTGTTTTGGTTATGAATCTGCACTTATTGAACTCTGTATTATTAGTCAGTAGCCTTTTTATTTGCTGGCGACTTTCTATTGGAAAAAGATTTTCTTTTTTTAACTGCAAAGGTGGAAGAAGAGATCAACTTTCAAAAGCTTTGCTCATCTTTGTTTTTTTTCTTATTGCTTTTTTTGGTTCTGTGTCTTCTCTGGCTTCTTCTTTATTTCCCTCTTCCTCTCTTTTAGAGGGCTTGGCCCTGGATTTTAACCCGGCCTCCCCGTGGCTTATTCGCTTCCGATGGTTGCACCCTTTTTTAGCTTTGTTCTTTGGAGGAGGGTTTTTATATTATTATTTCTTTGTTCGGGATAAGGGAGAAAAAGAAACGGGAGGGCCAGCTTATGCTCAACAAATATTAATTGTTTGTTTGAGCCTGGCTTTATTTTCTGGTCTGATGAACTTATTATTACTTTCTCCTGTATTTTTAAAGCTGGTTCACCTTTTGATGGTCTATCTTCTTGTTATGAGCTTTATACTAACTTTGGAAGGATGATTTGCTGCTGTTAGAGCAACAAAAAAGTAACACTACGGCTTTTGTTTGAGCCTGGCAAAGGGCGGAAATGAAAGCTTTTTTTATCTATGTTGGATGTAGAGCATTACCAGTAATATAATACTCACTACTTTTTTGTTTTTGCTGAGATATTGATTAAGGAACTCTAATTAGGGCTGTCAGTTTCCACCTGCGTGATCTTTTTAAATTATTATAATAACTTGTAGTTTTATATTTATGTGCTGCGTTATATATTTTATACACTGAAAAATCATTCTTAATAATTACTTGTCAAAAAAAATAAAATATGTTCTCTAGGGAGAGTTTATAAACAAAAACCATCATGGTTTTATGAAGGAGGTTTTAGTGATGAGGTATTTACTGTCTGTTTTAGTTCCTTTGGCTTTTGTATCATTTTATTCTGTTGCGCAGGAAGATGATGGAAAAGTGGAAAAAATCAATGTCATCGGTTCTCATATTAAAAGAACAAGCATGGAGGGGCCTTCTCCGCTTTTAGTTATTGATCGAGAGCAAATTGAAATGTCCGGTTATAACTCCCTTGGGGATGTTCTTCGTGACCTACCTACCGCCTCTTTGGGTGGACAAAGGGAAACTTCTTTAACTAGTAATTCGGCTACCATGACAACCAGTCTGAGAGGGATGAAACATAATGATATTTTGGTGCTCATCAATGGCCGACGTATGTCCCCTATTGGTGGTAGTAATATGGTTGACTTAAGTATTATACCTCTTTCCTCCATTGAAAAAATAGAAATTTTAAAAGATGGGGCTTCTTCTCTTTATGGATCTGACGCTATTGGTGGTGTGATTAATGTTGTTACTAAAAAAGGCTATGTTGGTGGGCAGGTGAATATACAAGGGTCCTTAGTACAAAGACAAGAAGGAAATAATTTGGAAGCTCTTAGTTCTTTTATGGATTTTTGGAACTGGGATGATGTAGGACCTAGTTCATTAGATAATTCTTGGGCCGGTAAAGGGGATAAAATCAGCATTGATGCCACTTACGGTGGAAACCACAATGATATAAACTATCTAGTCGGTGGACAGATGCGTTTTAACTCTCCTATGTATTTGAGAGACCGTGAATTTGGTAAGCCAGAATTAGATTTCTGGAGTACTTGGGGAAGCCCTGGATCTTGGAATGACGATGGTTCCACTTGGCAAGCGGATCCCAATTGTCCGAAAAAGAGAATACAAGATGGACAATGTAAGTTTGACTATAGCCCTTATATGCAGTTTATGCCGCAAGTTTTTCAAGGTAGTGCCTTTGCGCAAGCGGATAATGAAATAGGAGACAGCATTTTTACAGCAACAGCTCTTTACTCTTTTACAAGGTCTTTTGCTATATTAGCTCCACCACCACAGTATTTAGCAACACCGCAACGGCCAGAAGACATAAGTACAGAGAAGGACCATCGCATACCACAAGCGACAGCTCAGGCCTGGAAGCTTTCTGCAAGCGGACCCATAGAGTTGAAATATCGTTTGGTTAATGAACCGGGTTCTGGACCAAGGCATAGTGTATTGAATATGCATTATTATCAGCTTCAAGCAGGTATGATTACACCTCTAAAGGATACAATGGAGTTTGATGTATATGCCAATGTATCAGGTTCTCATTACTTTAATACAGGAACATCTGGTTGGGCCAATAGAAAAATACTTTTGGAAATGGCCAATAAAAACCCTACTGAATTTAATCCTTTTCTTCCTGATGATAAAAAAAGTGATGTCTCTAAAGCTATTTATAAACCTACTCTTCATACTCATTCAAACCTCCTTAGTGTTGAACCTAAACTAACGGGTGAAATAATGAGCACGAATGATCATGCTCTGTCTTTTGCAACAGGGGGTTTAGGTGCCTGGCAAAGATACAACCAAGTCAGCGATCCCGTAACCAGAGCTGGTGATCAATGGGGTGGGGGTGGTAACTCTGAAGGAGAAGGAAGCCGGTTGTTTAGTGCTCTTTATGGAGAACTATCTCTTCTCTCTTATGAAATGGTGGAACTACAACTGGCGGCGCGTATGGATTACTACAGTGATTTTGGCCTGACAGAACAAGTAGTACCTTTTAACGAAGAGTCAACTATGCCATTTTCTCCGAGAGCGGCAATTTCTTTTCAACCTATAGATGAAGTTAAATTAAGAGCCTCCTGGAGCATGGGTTTTAAGGCTCCCACTTTGGAAAGTATTCATTTAAAGGAGCTTATTACTCATCCTTTTGGAAAGGATCCCATACTCTGTCCTTCCTCTTTGTCTAAAGAGGAACAAGCGGCAAACCCAGACTGTAAAACAAAACAATATGTCACTGTTTTAAAAGGGAACAAAAACCTCCAACCAGAGCTATCTCAATCCTTTAATCTTGGTATTGTTTTTGAGCCGGTTAAAAATATGTTTTTCAGTGTGGACTACTTTCGGACCAGTCAAAGTGAACTGATTGTGGAAGCCTCTTCGGATACGGCAGCCCAAGAGTTGGTGGGAGATATATTTACTTATGAGGCAAAATATGGTGCTGAGAGTTTAAAAGAAATACAAGCTAATGTTATAAGAGATGCTAATAATAGAGTGAAAATGATTGAAATATCCCCTTCTAATCAGTCTAGCTATAAAGTGCATGGTGTGGATTTATCTCTTGGCTTTTCAACACCTATAAATAGGTCATGGGATTTAGGTGTGAAAGTGGATCATTCTCATCTTCTCTATGTAGAAAGGCAGGCCTTTAAAAAGTCGGATCCTGAAACCCCTGTTCCTGCCGAGGAATGGATGGAAGATTGGTTCGGATTTGAAAATGCGGTTTCCGATTTAGAAAACCGGGCTACCCTGTATAAGTATCCCAGATGGAGAAACACCGTTACACTAAGTGCCATGAACAAAGACTTAGGGCATAGTGTTCAATTTGTTCTACATAATATACCCTCGCAGTTAAAATCCAAAGGGTCTGAAGATCCACCAATTGACCACTACTGGCAGCTGGATTTGGCTGGGGTGTTTAGTTTAGATAAAAAAACGAGTTTGACAGTGGGGATTAGGAATCTTTTTGGTGCTGAACGTCCTCGTAACGATCAGGACTTTGGAAGTCATGGGTATATTGCTTCCGAATTATATAGTGTTCGGGGTAGAACACTGGATGCCAGGCTGACTTACAACTTTCAGTAAATGGGGGAGCAAAAGAGAAAGATGAGAGGTGAGGTACTTTTTACTAATAGGGGAGTATCCATTAAATAAAAAGGTGTTGTTTTGTGAATTTAGTTTCATTTGGGCTGACTGTTTTACTGGCAGTCAGCCCCTTTTTTTTATCAGCCAAGGAAAGCTCTCAGACGACTGAGGAGCCGTCGCTTTTTTCTGCACAAAGCATGTATGCCTCTAACAGCGAAAATAAGCTGAACAAAGTTATTGGAGAACAAATCAAAAATCACCAAAAAGGGGCCAGATCTCAAGAAAAAGTCTCTTCTCTTGCAGAAGAAACAGGGGACTTTGTGAGTGAATACGAAATCACCCTCCGCCAGATCGAAAGCACCCGTACCTATAACGAACAAATAAGGAAACTCATTTTAGATCAAAACACGGAAATGAAGTCCATTCGCACACAAATTGTGGAAGTTAAACAAACGGGTAAAGACATTGTGCCCCTTATGTTGGAGATGATTAAAAATCTGGAACAATTTATTTCCTTGGATATTCCTTTTTTAATGGAAGAGAGAAAAAAAAGACTGGGGGAAATTAAAAAAATCATGGACCGCGCGGATATTTCCATATCTGAAAAGTATCGTCGCCTTATGGAAGCTTATCAGATTGAAGGTGAGTACGGCAGAACCCTGGAGGCTTACCAAGGTATTCAGGAGATTAAAGGTAAAAAACTGAGTGTAAATTATTTACGAGTAGGCCGTGTGGCTTTGCTTTATCAAACCTCTGATGGAAAAAAACAAGGTTATTGGAACCAAAGTCAAAAAAAATGGGAATCTTTATCTCCCCGTTACAGCAGAACCGTAACACAAGGTCTTAAAGTCGCCAGAAACCAACAACCACCGCAATTATTAACTCTTCCCGTCCCTGCTCCGTTAAAAACTTCTATAGTAGTAAGGGAAGATAATGATACCTCTCCGATGAAAGAAGGAGACAATAATGAATAAAATAATGTTTCTTCTTTCTGCTGCCCTTTTTTCTATATCTTTTTCTGCACAATCTAACACTTTAGATGATCTTTTAAAGAAAGTATTAAAAGAAAGGCAATATGAATCCGAAGAATTTCGGAAAAGAGAGCTTCAATTTAAAAAGGAAAGGGATAAAAGAAAGCAGCTTCTCAATCAAGCCTTAAAAGAACTAAAAAAAGAAGAAAAAATCAGCCAACAACTCACTTCTCAATTTGAAGCCAATGAAAAAGAATTAACTATTTTAGAGAACGAATTGAATTTGGCCGTAGGTGTGTTAGGAGAACTCTTTGGTGTTGTTAAACAAATTGCCGGCGATTTTCGAGGGCAGGTATTGAACTCTCTTGTTTCTGTGGAAGTCCCCGGGCGGGAACATTTTGCTGAAAATATTTCTGCTCGAAAAAAATTACCTAATATCGAAGAACTAAGACAACTTTGGTTTGAAATACAAAGAGAAATGACAGAGCAAGGGAAAGTGACACAGTTTGAAGCGGAGGTTATTACTCTGGAGGGCCAACAAGCTAAACAACTTATCACGCGTGTAGGTAGTTTTAATCTGATTAGTGAGGGGCAGTACTTAAATTACCAAGGGGACCCTCCTCAAGTTGTAGAGTTAGCTAGCCAACCAAAAAAACACTTTACCCGTTATATTAAAAAAGTGGAAAAAGCAAAACAAGGGACTCAACCTATGTTTGCTCTGGACCCAACCAGAGGCTCTTTAATTTCTATTTTGATTCGAACCCCCAGCCTATTTGAAAGAATCAGGCAAGGGGGGCCTGTGGGATTTGCTATTATTGTTGTCCTCCTAATAGGAATCATCATTGCCATAGAAAGATGGTTAGTAATAAAGAGAGAGACGGCAAAAATAAATGCTCAATTAAAACTATCCGAACCAAAAGAAGATAATCCTATTGGACAGATTCTCTCTATTTATGAAAAAAATAAAGATCAGGATATAGAATCTTTAGAGCTGAAGTTGAACGAAGTGGTGGTAAAATATCTGCCTACAGTGGAAAAACGGGTTGGTGTTATAAAACTTTTTGCGGCTATAGCTCCCCTTATGGGCCTTTTAGGTACGGTTACGGGGATGATTCTTACCTTTCAAGCCATTACTCTTTTTGGTACAGGGGATCCTAAACTGATGGCAGGTGGTATTTCGCAAGCTTTGGTTACCACTGTATTGGGACTTTGCTGTGCTATCCCTCTTTTGCTTGGCCATAGTTTTATTTCCAGTCGTGCACGGAAGCTAGTACAAATATTAGAAGAACAAACCAGCGGCCTCTTAGCTGAAAAACTCCTCCTAAAAATGGATTCCAAAGGGAAAGAGGGAGAGGGCAAACACACTGTTACATAGAGAAGACCAATGAGTCATATTTATTATTTTTTTGAAATGATACAAAGCTTTATGGATAAAGGTGGTGGGGTTTTGTATTTGATTTTTTTTCTCCTTCTTGTGTTATGGTTTTATATTATAGAAAGATTTTGGTATTTTCGTTTTAACTTTAAAAAAGACGCTCAACTAGTATTAAATAAATGGAAAAACCGACACCCTTCCTCTACCTCTAAAACTTCTTCTTTATATTTACGTATATGGAAAGCGGACTTATCGGCTTTAAGTTTATTATTGAACAAAAATATACCGGCGATTAAAGTTTTAGTAGCCCTTTGCCCTCTTATGGGTTTACTGGGTACAGTTACAGGGATGGTAGCTGTGTTTGAAGTTATGGCAGAGGTGGGAACTGGTAATGCGCGCCTGATGGCGAGTGGTATTTCCATGGCCACGATTCCCACTATGGCAGGTATGGTAGGAGCTTTGTCCGGTATTTTTGTGAGTCGGGTGTTGGAAATTCGTGTGCAATTTTATTTAAGGCAAGTTCAGAAGGGAAGTGGTTACGCTAATTAGTTGGTTCTGAAAAAGTCAGCTAGATTCCCGCTTCCGCGGGAATGACAGAGAGATAGGCTCTTCAGGAGAGAATAGGGGGCAAAAGCGAGTTCGGATCCCCGCTTTCGCGGGGACAAGCTTGACACAGGAGCAACCACAGGTTGCTCTGTGGCAAACCGCATGTTTGAGTCTTTTGACTCCTATTCTCTACTGAAGAAGTGATTTTGTCAGCGAATTAGTGAACACGTACAGGAATGACATATCTCTTAGTTTTGCAAAATTTTGAATAAGAAAACTTTTTCAGAATTAACTAATTAAAGAATTTGCCCATGTAAAGTAAAGGAAACACAAAAAATGAGAAGAATCTTTAAGAGAACAGAAGAAGAAAGCGGCATTGATCTTACTCCCATGTTGGATGTGGTTTTTATTATGCTTATTTTCTTTATTGTTACTACCTCTTTTGTAAAGGAGTCGGGTATTGATGTGAGCCGTCCTTCCGCCAAAACGGCTAAGAAAAAACAACAAGCTGCTATATTGGTAGCGATTAACCAGTCAGGGGAAGTATGGATCCAAAGAAGAAAAGTGGATATTCGTTCCGTAAGGGCCAATATTGAGAAGCTGCATGCGGAAAGTCCTGAAGGAACAGTGGTAATCCAGGCGGATAAAAGATCAGAGACCGGCTTGCTGGTGGATGTGATGGATCAGATTCGTCTGGCCGGAGTGGAGAGCATTGCCGTTTCCGCTGAACAAAAATAATAAACCTTTTGCATTTATAGTGTAGGAATATGAGATTTTTGTTTTTGATTTGTCTTTGTATTCCTGGATCGTCCCTGTTCAAAAATAGGAGAGTTGGAACTAAAGAGAAAGAGTCAAAAAAAACCTGTGCCGGTTTTTGAAACTTTGGACCATGAAAAGTACAGTCCACAAAATTTAAAAAAAGCATCAAAGTCCAGCAACTATCAGAGTATTATAGCTGATTATCCTCCGCTTCCTAAAGAAGAGGAAAGCACTTTATTTACCATTTACAGAAATGAAAAAGGAGCTAAAAAGGAGAGAGCTTTTCAAATTTTATTTTTGTCTAATGTGTATAACATTCCCTATGCAATCAAAAAATGGAGAAGACAGAAACCAGTAGATTATGATGACCTCTTTCAAGAAGGTCTTTTGGCTCTTGTAATTTCTATAGAAAAATATGACCCCAAATTCGGGGTTCGTTTTTCAAGCTATCTGACACAAAGCATCAACTGGCAGCTAAGACACTATACAATGAGCCAGCATTCGATGTCTGTAAAAATGAGATGGAATAAAAACAGGTATGACATTTATAGAGTTTTTAAGGACGAGATACGTTCTGCTGAGTTTGAACTTAACTTAGAATCATGGATGAATACATTTTCTACAGAAAATCCACATTTTCCTAAGAAAGATATTAATGCAGTTTTATTATTTTTAAATTACGAATATTCCCGTACTTTATTTTTAACAGAACTACTTCCAGACATAAATGCTGATGTAGAAACAACATCCATAAATCAAATGGACTTGTTGAGAATCTACCTTTTAGCCAAAAACACTTTTCCGGATCCAATAAATCAAGCTATTATAGAAGATATAATTTTTTCAGATAGTCCTAAAACTTTTTCAAAATTAGGTGCTGAGTTTTCAATAACCAGGCAGGCAGCACAACAAAGGCATATTCGGATTCTCAGGCAAATTAGAAGCACCTGGAGTGTCCCCCAATTGGACAATGAGTAAGTGACCCATTTTCATACTCTTTAGGATTTTTATTTATGATGTTTCTAAAATAAATTTTCTGGAAATATTATTATTTTTTTAAAGTAGAAAAATTTCCAGTGGGAGGCAGCTCCATTTGTGTCCCATGATCCCTGGTAATAGTGGGAAGAAAACCACTGGGAACCCTCATAGGATGACTGAGACGATTATTTAAGTACCCTTTACGAACGGCGGTTTTGTCATATAAACCGAAAGCCACAAAATCCACTAAAGCACTAAGAGAGTGTTTGTCCAATTTAACCGGGTAATGTTGAGTGCTGTCTGGCGGGCCAAATTGCATCAGAAGAGGTGAAACTAAAGGATCAATTTGAAAAAAAGAATCAAAAAACACCTCTGTCGGTTGGAGAGAATTTACTTTTGCTATGTCTATTGGTCCTCTCAAATGATACTCAATAGCTCGTTTTAAGGCATATAAACTAATAGCTCTGAATTTTTTATTTGTTAAGGAATGATAAGGAAAAACACCTAATCCGGTCTCTGTCCCATGATGAAAATAAGGATAAGTTTCAATAACATTTCTTAAAACCGGTGTGCGAAATTTAAAACAATCTTTTATATCGGAAGTGGCAATCGCTCTTCCTATGTCAGGGGAAGCACTGGTTGCACTGGCGGATATTCTGGAAATGTGGCATGAGGGGAGCACACCATGTGTTGTCTGAATATTGATAGGAAATCCTCCGTTTTCAAAAATAACTCCTGGTTTAGATAGAGAACTACGGTCATCTCCCTTTATCCCTAGGGTGTAAAATTGAGAACCGCCAAAAAAAGGAGGGGAGTGACAGTAAGCACAGCCCGCCCCCTTCCCTTTTTGTGTGCCTATGGTGATGGTCTGTCCAACCGGAGTCATAAAAATAGCCAGGCCCTTTAATTGTTTAGTAGATAGCGTATCGTAGCCAGCCACGAATAAATCGTAAGGGCTGCTATTAGCAATGTGAGTACTGACAAAAGCGGCTAAAGCTTTTCCAATCAAAATATCAGTGACTTCAGAGTTATATATTTTTTTAAATTTTTTTTGATAGTAGGGTACTTTTCGCACTTTAGCTACAGCAATAGCGACACATTCATTTCTAGCAGGATAAGTAATATCTTTATTCGGTCTAAAACTTTCTACAGATGAAATGGTTTGGGGTGGGCTATTAAAAGTAAAAATCTGCTTTCCGGATATAGGATTGTAAAGGTGCGAATGTTTAACTGTGACTGATTTGTCGAAAAGAGGCCCTCCTTTTCTGAAAGGATTGTTTTTAGTGGGGATGGGATTTACTCCACACATCTCCTCTCTTGTGTGGATAGGTAATAAAACTTGAAAGGCTAACCTTCCAAATCGGCCATCCCAGAGCAAACCTGAGTCTGTTTGAGGATGAGCACGGTAAATCACATTAATAGTGGAGAGAGTGTTTCGAAACATAGGGTCGTCACAGTAAAAACCAGCCCCATCATCTGAACAAAAGCGGTTAATGGAAAGCCTGCCTACTCCCCATTTTTTTCCCACATTTTTCCCGGTAGGACCCCCTGCCCCCATAGCACCAAAATTGAGGCGATTACCATCAGCAAAACCATGATTAGTCAGATGGCAGGTAGCACAGCTAACATCATTATTTCTGGAGAGAATAGGATCATTAAAAAGCAAGCGGCCTAAGTTGGCCTCAGCTTTTGTGATTTGATAACCTAATACCTTTTTAAAAGGAGGATCTGGTAACGATTTTAGTTGTTTCTTAAATTTTTTTCTAACTTCTGCACTCAATTCCGCTTTTTTGAATTGATTTTTTGATACCTTAAAAAAAGGTATAAAGATAAGCACACCTGCTAAACAAAGAAACAAAAATAAAGAAGCTTTTCTTATCTTCACCATCTTCCTTATATAAATTGATGTGTGAATTACAAAAAACAGCAAAAATGCACTTTTACTTTGTTACTGTTTTGGTGTTTCTTTGGCTTTAGATGATTCTTCTTTCTTAATTTCTATAGTTTTAGATTTTTCCTTGGTTTTAATGGTTTCTTTCATTTTAGGTGCTTTTTCTTTAGCTTCCTTGGTTTTAGTTTCTTCTTTAGTAACTTCAGAAACTTCTTTTTCTTTATCCGCCGACTTCACATAGCCAATCACACCACAACCAATATAAGGACCTGAATTACCTGAAGGTTGTGATTTTAAGTCGTCTTCATTAGCATGCACAATAACAGAACGACCTCCGGTCTTATACATACAAATATCCAGAATATTTTGATAATGAGCCGTTCCTGTTTTTCCCGTTACTAAATTACCTAAGTCACCTATATGTTTTTTCTTAGAATCAGGAGCACCGTGTTTGCTTTTTTTGTGATAACTTAAATGGCCCCCTGCTTGTTTGCCGTTTTCTCTGCAATCCCCATATTGATGGATATGAAATCCGTATTTTTTATTGGGTTCTAATCCTGTCACCTCCGCCGTTACCAACACTTTTTTGCGTTCGATTTTATGAAAATGCACCCAACCTTTTACTTCACTGTTATTCACAGGAGAGAGGATAGCCAGACCTTCTTTTTTGTATTTCTTATATTTACGGTGAGCACAGGAAACATTAAATAAAAGAGGAAGGGTTATTGACAATAAAATGATTAATTTATGTGAAGGTAGTATTTTCATGATTATCAACTCCTTTTTTGAGAGGTTATATATATATTTCTTATTTATTACCGGGAATCTGAACCTTTAAAATATAACCCAATTATTTGTGTAGATCAAATAATTTGATTTTTTTATTTTTTATGGCAAAAAAGCTCCCTCCGGTTCCTCTATGGCGGGCGCATCAGAGGGAATGAGATCGGCATCATCATAGTAATCATCCCTGACGGGTTCATCTGTGTTTGGTATATTACCTCTTTCCTCTGCCGGTTGATCGGAGTTTGTTTTCTTAGCTTCTATATCAGGGATTATCTCTTCTTCATAATAGTCATCATCCATATAAGGCAACTCCTCTTCCTCTCTGGCCACGCTTTCCTTACTCCACGAAGAGCTTTCTTCGTAGGTGGAGAAGCCCTCTATTGAGTCAAATTTTTCTGGCCGCATTTTTTCAATTAACTTTTGATGAGGGTCTTTTGTACCAGTAAATTGACGAATAAAATCCATTCTCTCTTTTAATTTGCGGCTTAAGATCGTTTTATGTTCTTTTGCTGAGCGAATAATATGAGGTGTGATAAATACAATTAAGTTAGACTTTTTTCTATCCGTTTCCGAGTTTTTAAACAGCCAGCCTAGGATGGGAATATCTCCTAAGATGGGGATTTTTGAATTTACTTTACTGTTGGTTTCTTTTACCAGGCCACCTAGGACAGCCGTTTCTTTGTCTTTTAAAGTAATAGAAGTTTTGATAGTTCTTTTCTTTACAGCGACACCAAAGTCTCTAAGAGCTTCAGGAACTTCCGCTTCCTTAGATATGTTATCAATTTTTTGCTCAATTTCCAGACGAATAGAATGCACATCCGGGTTAATATGAGGTGTAATAACAAGAGAGGTTTCTACCGTCTCTTTTCCGGCGGATACGGTGAACTGATTAGCTATATTAGTTTGAGTGGTTCTTTCTCCTAGTATGGGAATATGTTCTGTAATTTTTACTTCTGCTTGTTGATGATCTAAAGCCATAACCTGGGGAGTGGAAAGAATATTAGCTCCTACATTTGTTTGTAAAAAGTTTATAAACGAAGATAGCGTAGGTACTTTTACTACACTGTCACCGAGATTCAGTTGGTTTAACTTTGCGAAAGGGCTTATATCCGTCGTAGTGTTTTTAGATATATTAAGAAGAGATAGAGGAAAAAAAAGAGTAGCCCCGCCAGGGGAACCTATGTCGGTTAGCTCTTTTATTCCATATCCCATACGCACTATTCCTCCCCCTTTTTCCGGGAAATAATAATTAGCCATTTGCCAGTCATTGCTTTTTTGTGTACTGAGTTCCATAATAATAGATTTTACAAACACTTGATTTCTGGAAATATCCACTTTTTTCAAAATATTCAGTATGGTTTCATAATTGTATTTATTAGACACAATAAGCAGGCTGTTTGTGTTTTTTTCAGCTATGATTCGCACATCTTGAAAAGATTGTGCCGTATTAACATCTTGTAAGTTGGATATTGCAGAACTACCTCCTCCTCTTCGCGGGGCGGGAGTGGCAGAAGGTTTAAGCATATTTTTTTGTGTTGTATCTTTTGAAGAAGAAGTATTGCCAATGAGATCGTTTAAGGTGGTTGCCAATTCTTCTGCTGTTCCATGCTTCACTTTATAAACATAAATGCCACCGGCTAGTTCAGGGTCTTTATAATAATCTAATTCCTGTATAAGTTCTTTTACTTTATTAATACCGGTTTTATTTCCCATAACTATAATAGAGTTGGTTCTTTCATCAGAGGAAAGAGCACTAATGTTAACGAATTGTTGGGGCTGTTTTTTTCGTGCGGAGGCTCTTCGATAGGCATAGGTAGAACGGTTTCCTGTTGGCAACAAGTTGTTAATGATTTTGACCAGTGTTTCTGCTCTGGCGTGTTTAATGGGGAAGACTTTAAAAATAAAATCCTTACTGGGAACATCTAAACTTTTAATAATTTTTCTGATCCTCTCGACATTTAAGCCATAGTCGGAAACAATGACGGCATTGGAAGGAGGATAGAAAATAAGAGACTTTACGGCCTTTGAATCAATAAAAGGTTTCATTTTTACTTCCAAAGAGGCTGCATTAATATTTTTTAATTTGATAATACTGGTCAGAAACTGATCCGTATTAATTTTTTTATTTCCTTCATAAACTCTTAAATTGCTTTTTAAAGCCACTTCTGTTTTAACTACTTTTAAGAAAGAACCACTGCGAATCACTGTCAGATCGTGGATAGCCAGGGCAGACAAAAAAGCTTGATAAAATTCAGCAACAGTAATGGGAGAGTAGGAAATAATACTCACTTTCTGGCTGCCTATACCGGGATCCATAATAATTTTAATCTGTAAATATTTACTCATAAGCTGTATAACACTGCTTAATTCCTTGTTAGGCAGCAAAACACTTTTAATAACAGCAGGGTAGTTATTGGATGTGATATTTTCCGGTTTTGCATCTTGCAGTTCCACCCCTGTCTTTTTGCCAATAAGCTGGGGAAAGGCTTTAGCCTCTTCAGGGGTATTACCAATAAACTGCGGAAAAGATGGGTTTTTTGTGGGTTTATTGCCAATAAATTGCGGAAAAGGTTTTTGGGGCGATTTTTTATTTTCCAGACTATAAGCCCCCATTACAGGAAAAGCTAAAAAGATAAAAATCGGTCCGAGGGACATTATTTTTTTAAAAACGATGGGTATAAAATTATACATTCTTATGAGCATCCTTGCTGTATAAATTAGAGCCTTGCATTTTGTTAATACAGATGGCTTCTGGGTGGCTCCTCAATGGAAACATCTTCATTGACAGACCATGAAAAGGGAATGTCTTTTCCTTTTCTCTTCAACATTATATCCACTTTTGAGTGATTTTTAAACTGTTGGAACATTTCAGCAGCCTGAATTTGAGAACGGGGCATCTCTCCTGCAATGGAGGTGATAATGTCTGATTTTTGAAAGCCCATTTCTTCAAAGATACTGTCTGATTTGATGTATTCAAAGCGCCAACCCAACATTTTTCCATTTTCCCAATGAGGCACAACTTTAGCCTCCCGCAGAATATTAGGGAGGGAGCGCAGCATTTTATTGATGTCAGACCGGTTCACCTGAAATTGAAAATCCCCGACTTGCTTTATAAAGCCTGTGGGTTTCTGTGTTGCCTGTTCCACTGGTTTTGTTACTCCAAAATCAACCGCTATGCTATCCCAGTTTTGTATTTCTAAATATTCTTCCCTGTTGTTGTTGAGATTAATAAAATACACCCTTTCCAACTCTATTTGTGTAATACGGGCCAAGGAATCTACTACATCACCCACTTGGTGCGACTCAGACACATTTTTGCTTTTTATTTTAATATCAGCAATAGAGTGCAAAGGGTCGTTGTGGACAATAGTGCCATTGAGTTGCAAAGGCAGACGAGATGGCCGAGGTAGCCCATCACCCGGATTGAATTCGCTGCCACTATCCACAGCAGAAGAAAGAGGGGTAGGAATAGCTGCATTATGGAAAATATTAAAGTCCCATATAGGTCTATATTCCGTTATAGAAGTGGTTTTTTTTGAATAAGAAGGGAGAGGGGTATGAGGAAGAGCATCAGATAAAAATAAAGGCTGCAAACTAATAATCATTAAATCGGCGACACAATAAGAGCAAAACAAGACAAAAATCCAGTATTTTTTATCATAAAGAAACTGATAGAAGGACCTTACTCTCCTATGAAAATGTTTTTGATATATGAAAATTACTTTTTGCTTCATTGGAAAAATCTTATCAAGGCAAAAGCCCCTTCACAACATTTTTAAGCTCTACTCTCTACTGAAGAATCTATTTTTCTACTGAAGAGTCTTATGTTGGCTGCTAGGCAGAGTACCACGGCTTTAGCCGTGGGAATCTATATCTCTCCCACCTTGCCTTTCCATCCTTCGGAAACACTGTCATTCCCGTGAAAACACTGTCATTCCTTTGAAAACACTGTCATTCCCGTGAAAACACTGTCATTCCCGTGAAAACGGGAATCCAGCCAACTCTCGTTCCAGCCGGAAGCTAGGGGGATATACTAACTCCATAATAACACATATCGTCTAAAAACAGGCACAGAAATTGCTAGGGATAAAGATAATGAAATATTTTTATCTGCTTATTATTTGTTTTTCTTTTTGGTGCTCTTTCTTTATTTTATCAGCAAAAAGGGAATGACAGGTTGAGCAATGCTGGTTTCTTAGAGACTCGTTCGGAAGCGGGAATCAATTTTTTTTTTCATAGATTGCAGTTCATAGGCCAAGGCTAGTCCCCCTAAGTGAGCAATCCAGCCATACACATTTTCCATTGGTTTTCCCGCCACTTCAATTTCCAAATCAGAAATACACAAAGTGCGATAAACTGCTCCCGGGCTGTTGAGGTTATCTCTCACTCCCTTCTTCTTATGTGTGCGTAAAAAACCACCTGTTATCTGGTGACCGATAAGATAAATCACAGGTTCCGCTACAAAACCTTCTTTTTGCAAGTTAGAAGCAATACCTTCCTGAATAATAAGCTCTGTCACTCCTCCGCCTCCTTTGGTGGCTTTCATTTTCTTTTTTATTTTATAATTCCAATTTTCTATATCCTGGGATGAGGTAATAGTAGTCATACCTAAGCCATAGGTGCCTGCATTGTTCTTCAAAAAAAGAAAAGGTTTCTGTATGTTTCTTTTTTTATAAAGGGTTTTTCTGTATATAGGTTCCAGTTCAGACAAAAATAAATCCACTGTTTCTTTTAGCCTCTTTAAGCACTCTGAATCATCAATCTGAAAATCCGTAAATTTTTGTGTTTTTATAGTTAAATATTCCGGTTCCACTTGAATTAAATTGGCAAATTCTCTAGCTAAAAAATTATACTCTTTAAAAAAAGAATGTTTTCGACGAACATTCCAACCCGCCAAAACAGGAGGAGTAACCGGTACGGATAAATCCAAATGATAATCCACAGAAAAGTCATTATTGCTAATAATAAGCTCCCCCTTAGCCACTTTGTTTTTTAACACAAAAACTTCTATGGAATATCCACGAGCACTGACTATGGTCATATCCTCTTTTATGTTTTTCCCTGGCACACAAACATACACAGAAGAAACGCCGCTTTGTTCTAAAAGAACTTTTAATGAATAGACATTATCCCAATAGAAGGGGTTATGAGTGTGTTCTTCTGCTAATAAAATAATATGCCGGATAGATGGAAAGTGTTCTTTTAAATAGGCTGCGCATAACTCTACAGCCCTTTCCCGATCTACTTCACATATATTGTTAAATCCGGCGGGAAATAAATTAGCATCCACAGGACTCACTTTTACAGAAGAGTCTCGTAAATCAAAGCTGGAGTAAAAAGGAAAAGCAAAACCCTGACTTTTCTCCGTAAACCAATTTTTTATAGAATCATAATGGCTGGTCATTTTTTGATGAAGTATATCTTTTACTTGTAAATTGGGTAGTGACATTACAACTCCTGTTCTTATACCATGTCCAGTTTGATCCCTCTCTTTTTTCTCCCAATGCAAAAGACAGGGCTAGTAGGGAGGTTTTCTCTTTCTATACCGGTGCAGTATATCAACCTACATTCAGTGAGGGCCTTGTTGCTCCATATAAGATAAAGTTTTTTTCCTTAACCCTGTATAGATAGCACGCATTTTTTTACTTTTTGAGTTTTTTGCTATATCTCTTAATTGATTTAAAATTTTCGTAGTCTGAGCTTGATACCTCTTCTTATTTTTTTGTTTTTTTAATTGAGACCACATTTTACGATAAAGATCCCCTAACTCTTTTTCTGCTTTTACAGACCAATCACCTGCTCCCAGTAAAAGAGACTGAGCTAAATACACTTGATGGTAAAACAACATTTTTAAAAATCGCCGAAGCTTTACATGGTCAGAATGAACATGAGAGCGTCCCACAGTGTAGAAGTATCTGGCAAAATTCTCATCTGCCGCAGAATTAATACGATATACCTTTTTCATCATTTCCATATTGTGATATACTCTTTTTTGTATTTTTAAACCTGTTTTATCTTCATCCATTCTAATATAAGCCATTGAAAGACGGGCTGGATACTCAATAAGACGAATGTCCTCTGTTAGATAATTGATATATTTTTCACCTTCTTTTAAAGCTATAAGTGTGTTTTCTGCCTGGCCCAGGCACTCATATACATAAGAAAGAGAAAGATGAATACGAGCCTTTAGATGAGGCAAAGTGCCTTTTTTTGCCAACAACCGTTGATAGATATTTTCCGCCTCTTTACACTGACCTATTTCCTTATAAGCACTGGCCAGATTGTAGAGAGCCGCCCATTCTAGATCTTGCCCACGATATTTTTCGGCAAGATTTCTAAATATAGGTATAACCGAAACGTATTCTTCGTTTCCTAAATCTTCAAAAGCTGATTCAAAAAGAGTCACATCCTGGGGATCTATATTCCCCAGTTTTGAAGAAACTTCTCCCTCTTTTTTTAAAGAGGTGCAGGAAGCAAAAAAGACAAACATTAACAAATAGAAAAAATACATTATGTGAGTTCTAAATATAAGATGAAGGAATGTGGCTTGTAACAAAAAGAAAAAAAGCAGTTAATAAAAGTATTCGAAATATTCTCATACTATCTCCTATAAAAAATAAGTTTTAGTCGGTCCTGAAAAAATCCTAATTATTTGGTTTTATTTAGGTTCATTGTAACTTATGGAGTATTTTTAAGTCAATTCAGGTAGCTAAAAATGGAGGCTACTCCACTTTGTTTTAGTCTTTTAAAAGGTTTTTTTTCCATAGTTTTTCTAAAAATAGTTTCCAGGGTAGGATATGAATATTCTTTTCCACGATACGGCTTTCTTTTTCCAAACACACGACAATCATTTTTTTTACTTTACGCTCTTCTTTTAAAGCCTTTAGCCCCTTTAGATGATTCCTGTGTATTCTGTCTGAAGATTTTACTTCAATGGCCGTGTGCATGTCACCACAAATAAAATCCACCTCATAGCTGGAAGAGGTTTTCCAATAATAGATGTCTAATTCCGGGTTTTTATATTTTTTGTAATTCATTAATTCCATAAAAATATAATGTTCAAAGCTTTTTCCAAAGGCTGTATTGCCTTTATAAGGCTTCCTCTTAGCTAAATAATTGGCAACGCCGACATCAAAAAAATAAAATTTATCGGTTAAGCTCATTCTTCGTGTTTGTGATGATTTCCAAGCTTGTAGGCGGTATCCTAAAAAAGTATCTTCTAAAATTTCAAAATAATGGCGAATCACTTTAGCACTGACACCTGTTTCTCTGGCTATGTTGACATAGTTCAATAGTTCTGAATTAGTCAGAGCTGCAACTTTTAAAAATCCAGTAAATCCAGGGATGTTTCTGACAAGTGACTCTACAGCGATCTCTTCTTTTAAATAGTGAGCGATATAAGATCTTAGATCCTTAAGAGGAGTGGAAGATAAAAAATGAGGGGGCAACAAACCGGTGTGTAATACTTTTTCTAGTTGGAATCCCTTTGTTTCGTAAAAGGACAGAGGACCCATTTCCATACGCCAGGCTCGTCCGGCCAAGAGATTAGAATGGGTGGTCCTTAATTTTCTGGCACTGGAACCGGTGAGAAGAAAAGAAGCTGATTTGTTTTCAATAAGCCAATGAATTTCGTTCAATAGGGCTGGGATTTTTTGAATTTCATCAATAACAGTGATTGGTGACCTCCATCGTTCTCTTAATAAAGCCGGGCGACTAGCATACTCAAAATAAGTATCTGTTTTTAAAAGATCAATAAAATGATGTTCCTTCTTTAAAAAACAGTTTTTAAGCCAGTAGGTTTTACCTACCCGCCGGGGTCCCCAAAGAAAAGCCGACTGTCCTTTTTTTAAAGATAATTTTAGATGTCTTTGGATAATTTTTCCCATAAGGGAAGATTATCAAGATAATTTTCCCTTTACAAGAAAAATTACATAAGATGTAAGGACGGACAAGGTTTATTTGGGTTTAAATGAGGCTGTTTTGTTCATACTATCGTGGAGTTCGTCCCTAAAAAAACCTTTGGGTTTAAGTTTTTTTTGGATGAACAATAAAGTTTTCCCATTCTCTTAGCTGAGTTATGAGCATACGAGTATGACATAATATTCCTAATGAACTAACTTCTTTTTTATAAATAAAGGCTTTCCGATCCAGGGAGTAAATTTTATCTTCTTCGCTTCTAGGAAAATAAAGTTGTACCTCTTCCGTTTGTATTTTAAGAATGACATCGGATATAGCTTTTTTTAATTTATCAAAACCAGTTTTTTTTAAAGCACTCACAAAAACTTTTGGATAAGTAGAGTTAATGTGAAAGGCTTTTTCTTTAGGAGCTATATCTATCTTATTATATACATGGATACAAGGTTTTTGCTCCCAACCAAAGTCAGCGATAAATTTATTAACTGTATCCGTTTGCACTTTCATCAAAGGACTGGATAGATCAATAACATGAAGTAAAATATCCGCCGATGCCGACTCCTCCAAGGTAGCTTTAAAAGCTTCTATCAGGTGCGGTGAAAGATCTTGTATAAAACCAACGGTATCTGTAACAAGCGCGTCTTGAGAATGACTAATATGCACTTTTCTGGTCGTAGGGTCCAAAGTCATAAAAGGAAGATTTTTTACTGTCACGGAGGAGCTATTTGTAAGAGAGTTAAGTAAGGTGCTTTTTCCTGAATTGGTGTATCCAATTAAAGCTATACTAGGGATTTTATTTTTTTTTCTTAAAGCGCGGTGTCCTTTTCTGACTTGGCGTATTTTTTCGAGCTTTTTTTCAATTTTTCTGGCACGGATTTGCACTTGCCGACGATCTTTTTCGAGGGCCTTTTCTCCAGGGCCTTTTGCTCCAATACCCCCTTTTTGTCTGGAGAGAGAAGACAACCAAGCCCCCACCATTCTGGGTAATTCGTCCAATGTGCGGGCTAATTCCACTTGTAGCTTTCCTGCATAAGTGCGTGCTCGTTGCGCAAAAATATCTAAGATAAGCTGATTACGGTCTATCACCATAACCCCTAGGTGTCTTTCCAAGTTACGAATCTGAACACCCGAAAGAGAACAATTAAAAACAACCAGTTGATAGGAAGGGGTGGCTTCATGTTGGCCTGTTTTCTTATCAGCTGGTTTATTATTTTTTAGTTTTTCTGGTTCTAGTATTTTCTTTAATTCTTGAATTTTACCAGTTCCGATAAAAGTGGCCGGATTTGGTTTTTTAATAACCTGGTAGGAAAGACCTTCATATTTAAGGCCAGCGGCTCGAACCAACTCCTTAAACTCTGCTACTTGAGCCACAGCCAACGGGTTGGCAAGAGGATGATGTAGGGTAAAGATTAAAGCTTTTTTATTTCGTATCTGAGATTTTATTTCCATTCTAAGATTTTATTTCCATTACTTATAATAATCCGGTTCATCATCATAAGTATAATTGATTTCTTCTTTCCAGTCTCCATTTTCTACGCATTTTTGCCTGCTCAAATCGCTTTTTTTCCTCTTCTGTTTCTAAAAGGAGAGAGGGGACAGCCGTAGGTTGACGATTCTCATCTAAAGCTACGAAAGTCAGATAAGCATTTGCAGTGTTGCGCCGATCTTGTGTTCTGGTATTTTCCGCTGTTACTTGTACACCTACTTCCATAGAGGTTTTATGTGTGTAATTTACTTGGGCCACTAAATTCACTACATCTCCTTTGTGTACGGGAGCCAAAAAATGCACATCATCAATACTGGCTGTCACCACATTTTTAGAGCAATATCTACTGGCTGATATAGAGGCAGCAATGTCAATCCAGGACATAATCACGCCGCCAAAAGCGGTACCTAAAGCATTCATGTGGTTAGGTAAAATTAATTCTGTCATTTGAACAAGAGAACAGGATGGAGAAGCTGATTTTTCCATAGATGTAACAATAAAAGTGAAACAGTAATTTTAAAGGTTATCAGTTACTGTGGAATTACCAATAGGTATGGTGTTCTCATCTATCTGCTGAGGGTCTGATGAACCTCCGCCTCCGATGGGATTATTCTGCTGTAAGGTGGTAGTAATAGGCGGATTTGCCTCCTTAGCGTGCTCGATAAATTGAGCCATAGGAAGAGTCCAGATGATTTGAGATCGGCGAGAAATTTTCATTCGTTTATATACATTGGTAAGGTGAAATTTGACTGTCTTTTCTGCGACACATAGTTGGTCTGCTACTTGTTTATTTGTCAAACCCTGCACAACTAAAATTACAACTTCGGATTCTCTTTTCGAGAGACCACGCTCTTGTAAATAAATTTTCATTTGTTTGACTACGACCGGTGAAGAAAATAAAAAATCCCTATCATTTATGAGCATCCTTGCCCCTCCTTCAAAAGATTATCACTGAAAATAAGTTTATACAGTCTTATTATGATACGGCAAGCTTAAAAGTAATAAACTGGACTTCAAGCCAATATTCCGTGTCATTTTTGTATATTTACACTACATGATGCGGTGCCTTATTTTTTTATATAAATGAAAAAACATAGGTATTATAAATACTTATAAATAATCCTTTTATACAGTCCTTTTATATGTTCCAAAAATTAAGCACTCCAAGTAAATAGGGAATGCATGTTTAAATCCCATTTTTGGAATTTTTCTAAAGATTTTCTTTCACCCCGATAGATAACACAAATCACATTTTTAATTAAAGCTCCCTCTTTTCTCATCATTTGAGTGCTAGATATTACTTGCCCCCCTGTTGTAATAACATCTTCTACAACACACACTTTCTTATTTTGAATGGAGCAACCTTCAGTTATTTTTTTTGTGCCATACTCCTTTGCTTTTTTTCTAACAAAGACACAAGGGATATTACTGTCTAAAGATAAAGCTACAGTTAAGGGAATACCTCCCATTTCTAATCCTGCCAAAATCTCTGTATCGGATGGAATAAGTGTTTTTAAATGAGGAACAATGGATTTCAGCAAAGAAGGAGAAGACTCAAAAAGATATTTGTCAAAATACTCCGTAGCACTTTGGCCTGAACGCAAAATGAAGTGGCCTTTTAATAAAGCCGTTTTCTTTATCTCATTAAATAAGGTTTCTTTATTCATAAGTTTTTTTCGTTGTTGTAGTGAGACTCCTTCAGTTTGATTCCCGTTCCCTAGCTTCTGTAGGGAGGCAAGGCAAGGATTTGCCTTGCCGTTTAGAAAGACTGGATTCCCGCTTTCGCGGGAATGACAGTGCTTTCGCGGGGCTGGGCCACCAAGGTGGCTTTCAGTTTCCCTGCGGGACGAGAAGGCAACAACTTGCCTTTCCGTTTAATCGGAAAATCTAAACAAGATCAGTATAACTGGAAAAACAGCTTGAAACAAGATATTCTCTTATGAAGATGGACATATAGGTATTAGTTTTATCTAAACATTAAGATATACCGATCGTGTGTAAAGAATCAGGTATTGGTCAAAACGGGACCTATGTTGTCACTCCTGTGGAGATATCAAACCGGATCCAAAATATGAAAGAAACTAAAACACTTTTAAAAGAAACAATAAAAAACTTTCCCATTCAATGCGGTGTTTATTTAATGAAGGATATAAATAATCATGTTATTTATGTCGGTAAAGCTCGAAACTTAAAATCCCGCGTGCGGTCTTACTTTTCTAATGCAAAAAGTTTTAAAAATGTTTTTCTTATTCCTCGGATTCATCATATTGACTACATATTGACAGATACGGAAGTGGAAGCCTATCTTTTAGAAGCCAGCTTGGTTAAAAAACATAATCCCCGTTATAATGTTCGTTTAAAAGATGACAAGTCTTATCCTTATATTCGTTGTTCTATGGAAGAGTCTTTCCCTCGGTTTTATATGGAAAGAAGAGTCAAAAAGCCAGGCTCTCTTTATTTTGGTCCTTATACGGATGCTGGCTTTGTTAGGCAGATGATACATTTATTAAACACACGCTTTAAAGTGAGAGATTGCAGTAATCATTTTATGAAAGGAAGAAAAAAACCTTGTTTAACTTATTATATCGGCAGTTGTACAGCTCCCTGTGTGAATAAAGTAGGTAAGGTGGATTACTCTAAGCAGGTTAAACAATCCTTGTCTTTTTTAAGAGGCACGGGCAAAGTTATTTTAAAGGATATGGAAAAAAGAATGAAGCAATTATCCAAACAAGAACGTTTTGAAGAAGCGGCCAGGTTGAGAGACAGTATAAAAGCTGTTGAATTTTGTCGTGCCAAACAATCTATTGTCAGTCAGAGAAAAAAAAATGGGGATGTAATCGCTTTTCACCAGGACAAACAAGCTATATTATTTCAAACTCTACATATACGGATAGGCACTGTCGTAGGCCATCGCTCTTACTATCATTCCCGTTTCCGCCAAAGTCCTAAATTCATTTCGGAACGACTTTGCTCTTTTGTTATTCAATATTATATGGATAATCTGCTCCCGGAGCTGATTTTAATTTCTGCTAAATATAAGGGCTATTTTTCTACTCTGGAAAAAGCTCTTTCCAAAATACATGGAAAGTCCGTTTGTGTTCGTGGACCCAAAGGAAGCATAGAGAAAAAGCTTATGGACATGGCTTTAAAGAATGCTCAAAGCCGATTTAAAGAACAAAATGCAAAAAAGCAGTCTCTACTTCACGCTTTAGAGGATATTCAGAAGAAATTTAATTTAAAGTGCTTGCCGGAAAGAATGGAATGTTTTGATATTTCCCATTTTCAAGGTCAACAACAGGTGGCTTCTCATGTTGTGTTTCACGAAGGAATACCTAAAAAAGAGGATTACAGAAGGTATAAAATAAAAACAGTGGAAGGAGTAGATGACTTTTCTAGTATTAAAGAGGTTTTAGATCGTCGTTTCAAACATAGGGAATATCCTGATCCTCATTTACTTATTGTGGATGGAGGGAAGGGGCAATTAACAAAAGCTCTACTGGCTTTAAAAGAAGCGGGAAAAGAGGATATTGCTGTAGTGGCTATGGCCAAGGCGAGAGTACAATCAGATTTTACAGCAAAGGAAGTGAAGTCCAGTAGTGAAAAGTTTTTTCTTCCCGGAAGAAAAAATGCCCTTTATTTTCATTCCCATTCAGAGGCTCTTCGCATCTTAACACACTTGCGTGACGAGGCTCACCGCTTTGCCATCACTTACCACCGCAAACTTTTTCAAAAATCTTTTTAAAGTTGCAGACTTTACAGGTTGTTCGTTCGCTTCAAGTCCCTTGTTATAATAAAAAAGGAAAGGTGATTACATCCCCTTCCCTTTTTTAAATGCCCGGCGAGGGACTTGCCTACTACATTCGTTCGCGTCCGGCTCACTCATTGCGTAGGCTCCCCTCTCTCACTCAGAAAATCATCCATGATTTTCTGCCCTGTATTCTTTGCTCCCTACCGGTCGCAAACACTACAGGTTGTTCGTTCGCTTCAAGTCCCTTGTTATAATAAAAAAGGGAAGGTGATTACATCCCCTTCCCTTTTTTAAATGCCCGGCGAGGGACTTGCCTACTACATTCGTTCGCGTCCGGCTCACTCATTGCGTAGGCTCCCCTCTCTCACTCAGAAAATCATCCATGATTTTCTGCCCTGTATTCTTTGCTCCCTACCGGTCGCAAACACTACAGGTTGTTCGTTCGCTTCAAGTCCCTTGTTATAATAAAAAAGGGAAGGTGATTACATCCCCTTCCCTTTTTTAAATGCCCGGCGAGGGACTTGCCTACTACATTCGTTCGCGTCCGGCTCACTCATTGCGTAGGCTCCCCTCTCTCACTCAGAAAATCATCCATGATTTTCTGCCCTGTATTCTTTGCTCCCTACCGGTCGCAAACACTACAGGTTGTTCGTTCGCTTCAAGTCCCTTGTTATAATAAAAAAGGGAAGGTGATTACATCCCCTTCCCTTTTTTAAATGCCCGGCGAGGGACTTGAACCCCCACCTCTTGCGAGACATGATCCTAAGTCATGCGCGTCTGCCAATTCCGCCAGCCGGGCTTATGCCAAACCGATATAAAAACCCCTATCCCTCGCGAAAGTAGGGAGTGAGGATTAAATCGGGCTGGTATAAATCCAAACAACACTAGTACATTAATAAAAATCATCAGAAATAATCCTCTCAAATAGCTATGAACCAAAGCAAAAAACTACTCAAGACTTTTAATTTCCTCCTCTATGAGTTTTTTGTAAGCGGTGGGACTTATTAGGTCAGCCAGATCTCCTTCCCGGCTCATTTCTACTCTTATTAACCAACCTTTTTCCATAGGATCGTCACTAATTATACCAGGAGTGAGACTTTCATTAATTTCCACCACTTCCCCAGATACAGGTAAATAGAGATCACTGACATGTTTATTGCTCTCCACTAAACCAAAAATATGACCTTTTTCAAAATTTTGTCCTTTTTTAGGGAGTTTCCAACTTACTATTTCACCTAAACGGTCCTGGGCGTAATAAGTAATTCCAATGGTCACAGTATTTCTGTCATCCAGTGAAATCCATTCATGGGTTTTAGTGTAGTAATAATTATCTCCTGGAACAATAAGTCTTCTTGGGGTTTCCTCCATTTTTTCCTCCTTATTTTTATTGAAATATTCGTATTGCAAATCCAAATCTCATAACAACTTATACCGAACTGGTGTAGATTCCCGCTCCCCGTTCCTCGCTTTCGCGGGACAGGCAGGCAACGATTTGCCTTTCCGTTTAAAGTGCTTTCGCAAGCAAGGATCAAACCAGATCAATATACTTCTTTATAAAAGGTGTGGCAACAATTTCAGCAGGAATGAGGTTTTGGTGAATTTCCACTTGAATCCTTTGAGTAGGAAGAGCATATTCAATAGGCACATATCCTAAGCCGATCATTTGATTTAAAATAGGAGATTTAGCTCCGCTGGTGACTTCTCCTCTAAAACTTCCATCAATAAAAATTCGATGACCTTGGCGTGGCACACCACTAGGCCGAAGAAGCTTAAAACCCACCCATTTTTTTTTGATGCTCTTTTTAATTTTAGAAAGAGCATCAGATCCTATAAAATTATTTTGGTTCTTTACGGCCCAGGACAAGCCCGCAGAATAAGGGTCAATATTTTTGTTTAAGTCTTTTCCATATAGAGGATATTTCATTTCTATCCGCAGAGTGTCTCTGGCCGCCAGTCCCACAGGGAGGCATCCTCGGGTTTTTCCTTTCTCTAAAATAGCTCTCCATAATTCGCTCGCTTTATTGTTGGAAATTAAAACTTCAAAACCTTTTTCTCCTGTGTAGCCTGTAGCGGAAACCAAAATACATTCACCAGAAAAAGAAACCCATTGGAAATGATTTTTTTTTATATCCAAAGAAGAGGAGTGACCCAGAACCTCCGTCATTAAAGAAAGAGCTTTTGGCCCTTGTAAAGCCAGTTGCGCCCATTTAGCACTTTCATCCTGTAAGCTTATATTATCATTACTAGATTGGTATAACCAATTAAAATCTTCCTTCAAGCGGGAGGCATTTACACACAGTAAATAATCTTCATTTGGTTTTAAACAGTAGAGGATAAGATCATCTATGATGCCACCTTGTTCATTACATAAAAGGTGATATTGAACCTGATTTTCTTTTAAAGTGCTTACATTGTTGGTCAGGCATTTTTCTAAAAGCGATAGCGTATTTTTACCTTGCACGCGAATTTCGCCTAAATGAGATACATCAAAAAGACCTGCATTATTTCTCACATTCAGGTGTTCTGCTGTGGCACTGCTAAATTCCAGCGGGAGTTTCCAACCATGAAAGGACATAAACTTGGCACCTAAGCGGCGATGCTCTTCGATTAAAGGGGTTTCTTTAAGCATGTGCCTTACTTTCCGTAGCTAGACAAGCCAACTGAAAGGTGTTTTCCAAAAGTATGGTGACAGTCATAGGGCCAACCCCCCCTGGGACCGGAGTGGCATAAGCCACCCAATTTTTAAGTTCTTCAAAAAGGACATCCCCTTTTAGTATTGTTTTATTGTTTTCTATTGTACGATGGATACCCACATCCACTACAACAGCTCCTTTTTTAAAATCTTTTTTCCCTAACAGTCCTGGGCAGCCGGCAGCTACTACAACCAGGTCCGCTTCTTGAGTTATTTTTGATAAATTTTTTGTATGTGAATGACAAACTGTTACCGTTGCATTAGCTCTGAGTAAAATCTGTGCCATCGGAAGACCGACAATCTGACTTCTTCCCACCACGACCGCTTTTTTCCCTTTTAGGATAATATTGTAGTGCTCAAATAATTTCATAATACCAGAGGGGGTGCAAGGTAAAACTCTTGCTTGGCCGGACCAGGCTAAGCCTTGATTTTCTACTGTCAAACAGTCAGGGTCTTTTCGTGGATCTATATGGGAAACGACCTCTCTCCAGGAGAGAGGATGGGGGAGGGGAAGTTGTACCAATATGGCATGAATAGCAGGGTCTTGATTCAGACTTTGTATTGTCTGTTTTAATTTATTAAGAGATATATCTTCAGGCAGAGAGAGCACTTTGGAGTGGATGCCTACTTGTTTAGCTGTTTTTATTTTTTGATGTACATAAACCTGGCTGGCTGGGTTGTTTCCCACTAGGATTACTACTAGACCAGGAGATATTTTATGTTGCTCATAAAAAGAATGTATTTTTCTTTTTAACTCTGTTGTTATTTTTTGAGCCACCAGGCGACCATCTAAAATTTGCATATTGATACCCATTATTGTTTTTGCGTTAGGCCCGTTATGAGAAAAACTCTTTTACTACTTCAGCATCACTGAAATGGTGTCTTTCAGATCCGATAATTTGCTCTTTCTCGTGGCCTTTACCGGCAATAAGCACAATGTCCGTTTTTTTTGCTTTTACCAAAGCCTTTCTTATAGCTTTTTTTCTATCCAGCTCTATAATGAATTTTTCTTTATCTTTAACCCCTTTCATGCAGTCATTAACAATAGCTAAAGGATCTTCTTCTCGTGGATTATCCGAAGTTAAAATAACACTATCTGAAAAACACTCCGCTATCTGGGCCATTAAAGGGCGTTTTTTACGGTCTCTTTGTCCGCCACAGCCAAAAACAGTAATGAGCTGGGATTTCTGACCTGTTTCGTATAAAAAAGACAAACTAGCTGATAAAGCTTGTGGAGTATGGGCATAATCCACAAAAACCAAAGGAGTATTAGGAGGGGATACTTTTTCCATGCGGCCAGGCACTCCTGGAAAATGTGCTAAAGCCTCTGCCGCCTCTTCTAAAGAAAAGCCAGCCGCCTGAGCACAACATAGAGCCGCTACGGCGTTGGATACATTGTAAGTTCCGGGAATCGGTAAATGTATTTTTATTTTTTTCTTATCAAAGTAGAGGTTAAACCATGTGCCGTATAGATTGCTTGATAAAATTTCATATATAAAACGAGCTTCTTTTTTTCCATAAGAAATATAAGGCACTTTAATTTCTCGAGCTAATTTTATACCATAAGGGTCATCTAAATTGATGACGGCTAAAAAATGATTTTTTGCTTTGGCTAATAATGTAGGTATTTCAAACAGTGTTTTTTTTGCTTGAAAATATTCCAACATATTAGGATGGTAATCCAAATGATCTTCAGAAAGATTGGTAAAAACACCTAAGTTAAAATCGAGTCCCGCCACTCTTTGTTGGTCAAGACCAATACTGGAGACTTCCATAACCAGGGCTTGGGCCCCTTTCAGGTAAAAGCGATTAAGTAAGCGGTATAGCTCAACAGGATCCGGGGTTGTGAGCCAGCTTTTTTCTTCCTGACTTTCAAAGCTATTTTTAATGGTTCCAATCAGACTGGAACGCCAACCGCAACGGGATAATATAAAAGATAACATACTGGATACAGTGGTTTTTCCATTAGTGCCGGTTATACCAACACAAAACATTTTTTCTGAAGGGTGGTCATAGAACTCATTCAAAAGCACAGGTAGAATAGTGCGGGTATTAGGAACAACACAGATCATCCCTTTAAAAGAAATTGATTTAATTTTTTCTTTATTTTCTACGACTAGCACCTTAGCCCCTTTTTCAATAGCCGACCTTAAATAGTCGTGACCATCTTGTCTTTTTCCTTTAAGAGCGACAAAGACCGCCCCCGAGGTGACCTTTCTGGAATCCGTACAAATAGCGGAAACTTTAAAGGTAGGGCTTTTATTAGGATTCAGACATAAAGAGAGCAAACGATTTTCTACATTCATTTTTATTGTTTTTTTAGCCTTCCTTGCTTCATAATTTGACTCCTATTCTCTTAGGAAAAGCACTATACCCTTATGGTATGATCCTCGTTTCCACGGGGACAAGCTTTTCCGTAACTTTTCGGTTCTTTCCTCCAGACAACCAAGCCTTTAAATCTGGCATTTTCAAACCTTGTCCTCGCAAAGGCTTGTCCCCGCGAAAGCGGAGAGCTGGGAACGATTGGTATAGTTTAAATAGGGAAAAAGAGCAAGAGCATAAAAATGATTGACTTTTTTAGTCATCAGGTTATAAAAAAATATATACCTATCCGGTTTGTGTTTTTCGGTCCTCTCTTTTTCTCTCAAGGAAAGAGAGCAAGTTCTATACCGGTTCGGTATATTTCTGATACAAACTTCTTTTGTTATTCTCATGGTCTTACGGTATTTTAATTTTTTTTTATTCTTCCTCTTATTTATTACTATATGTATCTATACTCCTCTATCTACGGCCTTTATTTTTTCTTTTTTTAATTCGAAAAAGACAAAACAAAATAGCCCTCATAAAGAAAAGCAAAGTGTTATAGTGGCTTTAGGATCTGAACCACGGCTGTTGGATCCTCGCAGAGCAACGGATGCTAATAGCATGCGTATTGTGGATCTCTTGTTCCATTCACTGGTCCGGTTAGGACCGCGTCTGGAAATACTTCCTTCTGCTGCTCAAAGTTGGGATTATAAAGATAAAGTATATACCTTTATTATAGACAATAATTTAAAATTTTCCAACGGAAGAAAGATTACAAAAGAGGATCTGTTATTTAGTTTTCAAGAGTATCGTTCGGAAAAAACCCCTTTTTCCTCTTCGTTTCAGATTATTGAATCTGTAAATGTGGAAGAGAAGGAAGAAAAGTTTATTTTGAAAGTCAAATTAAAAGAAGAATCTGCTAAGTTTTTACAGTCTGATATTCCTGTGCTAAAGATTTTGCCAAAACCGGAAGTGTTATCCGCAGGATCAGGGTTTTATAAAAAACCCATTGGCACAGGCCCGTTTAAGTTAAAACACTATAGCTCCCGTCAAATCATTTTAGATGCGAATAAAAAAAGCATTCCCGCTCCTCATATAGATGAAGTTATTTTTAAAATTGTACGCGACGATTTTACTCGTTTTCAAAAAATGTTGAATAAGGAAATAGATATTGCTCAGTCGGCTATTTCTTTTGATAAATTCAACTACTTTTTGGATAGAAAAGATGATTTTACTGTTTTTCGTCGTCCTGGGTTGGCAATGACTTATTTGCTTATTAATTTTAAAGATAAATGTCTAAAACAAAAAAATATTCGTCAAGTGTTGGCTCTTTCTATTGATCGTTCAAAAATTATACAGTATAAGTTGAGTGGTTTTGCCCATGAGGCTACAACAATATTAGGTCCAAACAACTTTTTTTTTAATCGCTATATTCAGAATCCAGCTTATGCTCCAAAGCAGGCCAGGGGCCTTTTTAATCAATGGATTCCATCTTGCCGTCAAAAAACTTTTTCACTAAAAACATCTAATGCTCGTTCGGCTGTAGATCATGGTAAGGTATTAGCCATGCAGTTAAAGAAAATAGGTTTGAAAATCCGTATGGAGAGCTTTGAGTGGGGGACTTTTTACGGGGATTTGAATGCAGGGAGATTTCAGCTAGCTTTGCTTAAATGGGTAGGTGTGGTAGATCCCGATATTTATCGCTTGGCTTTTCATTCAAAGGAGCACCCTAAAAAAGGAAGAAATAGAGGGTGGTATAAAAATAGACAACTGGACCAGCTATTAGATCAAGGGGTGACCTTAATGAATAGAGATAAAAGACGGGTCATTTATAATCAAGTGCAACAAATTATACAGGACGAACTGGTTTTTATTCCCTTGTGGCATGAAGAGCAGATAGCAGTTGTACAGAGGGATATTTTACATTATAGTTTAAGTGATACAGGTGATTTTTACTATTTAACGAAAATTAGAAAAAGAAAATAAAGGTGGATCCACTATGCAGAAAAAAGACTGGTATCTATTAGTTATAGGTTTTTTAGTGTTACCTGTATTATTGGATCAATTTACAAAGTGGATAGCCTTGTCCCTTTTAGGAAGTAATACGGTTGCCTTAGGACCTATCAGTTTTGAAGTTTATAGACATTCCCTTGTTATGTCTAACCAGCTAAATATAGCTCAATATGTGAAAATTATTTCTTCTTTTGGGTTTTCTATATTTTTTCTATTTTTGTTTTTTGTATTGAATCTTATGCTCACCAAAAAAGTAATGGGCTTTAGAGTAGGTATGACTGTTTTTGTTGCCGGGATGTTGAGTGACACTGTAGATATGATTTTTCATGGGGCGACTCAGGATTGGGTCACATTATTTAGTGCTCATTTGAATTTATCGGACCTGTACATATTGATAGGCATTGTATTATTATTGTTCTTTTGTATTAAAGATCATTCTCTTTTATTTCGAAAAAAGGAATTTAGAAAGACCATCCTTATAGAAAAAGATCAAACTGTTTTTTTGCTTAACATGTTGTTCTGTTATTTCCTATTTATTGGGGCTATATTTGTATTTTTTCTATCATTTATTAAAATTATATTTAATCACTTTGTGCCCATTTCACCGGATACGGAGACTCTCTTAATAAGGGTGTTTTTTATATTATTTTCTATTTTGTCTATATGTTTTTTACTGATAATGGTGGCGTTCTTACTATATATTTCTAATCAAATTTACGGTCCCGTGTATGCCTTTAAGAAATATATAAGGGATGTATTTTTGTTTGGATTACCTGTACGGCCCTTTAGAACCAGAAAAGGAGATCACTTTAGCGATCTTCCTGAACTAGTTGATGAGCTACGATCTAAGTATATAAAAGAGGAAAAAAAGTAGTTTTTTAATTTTTTCTTGTCTTTTATGTATAATGTTGCTAGGGTTTTTGAGATTTATACCAATCGCTCCCCGCTTTCGCGGGGACAAGCTTTGCGAGGACAAGGTTTGAAAATGCCAGATTTAAAGGCTTGGTTGTCTGGAGGAAAGAACCGAAAAGTTACGGAAAAGCTTGGTCCCCGTGGAAACGGGGATAACCCGCGGGGTATAAGTAAAAGGAGTTCATTAAAAATGGTAGTTATCCGCCTTTCCCGATGTGGTGCCAGGCATCGGCCTAAATATCGTGTCGCAGTAGCTGATTCACGACGCAGCGCAACAGGTCGTTTTATTGAAATAATAGGGCAATATGACTCTACTGAAAAGGCAAAAAAAGAGGGCTTTAAAATAGATGTTGAAAAATATAAAAAATGGGTGGCTCAGGGTGCTCAACCCAGTCAAACGTTACGATCTTTGGTAAAGAAAGTTTATTCTATATAAATAAAGAGCAGGAGTGAAAAATATGGAAACAACAATAGTTGAAATTATTGAAATGCTCATAAAGGCATTAGTGGATGAACCCGATCAAGTGAGAGTGACCGAAAGCAAAGGGGAAAAAACAACTGTTTTCGAAGCGAGTGTTTCAAAAAAAGACATGGGTAAGGTAATTGGTCGAAATGGGAGAACAATCGAGTCTCTTAGAACCATTGTAGGAGCCTGTGGAGCTAAAAAAAAGCAAAGATGTATTTTTCAAATTATTGACGAAGAAAACTAGCTTTCTTTTTAATGTATTGGCCTTTTCTGGAAATTGGAAAAATCACCCGTGTTCATGGTTTAAAAGGAGAGGTTTTTGTTTCTCTTTTTTCTCCTTCAGAGGAGGTTTCTGATCTTATAATGGATCAGGTAGCTCAAATATACCGAACCGGTATAGAAGAGGCCCTCTCTCGGGTTTCTTTCCTATTGGAAGAAGAAAAAAAACGACCAAAAAACCCTGTTCCTGCCCTTGCACAAGCGGGTATCAAAAACCGGAGTAATAAAAAAGGTTATATCGAAACTTCTATTCAGAGAGCTTGTGCTCATAAAAAGGGATTAATTATTAAACTTAAAGGTATAGACACCAAGCTGGAAGCGGAAGCTTTAAAAGGGGCTGTCTTATCTGTTCCAAAGAAGATTTTTTCTTCCCTTAAAGGGGAAAATATATATCTTTGTGAAGTTTTTAATTTTAAGGTATATGATCGAAAAATAGGTACTCTAGGAACAATACATGCTTTTTCCAGCAACGGAGCGCAAGATTTATTATTGGTTCAGGATGAAAAAGGCACACAAAGAGAGATTCCCTTTATTGATGAATTTATTACTCATGTTGATTTTGATCTGAAAAAAGTAGAAGTTCATTTGCCCTCTAATTGGCCTTATGCTAGTGATAAATGTCCGGTTTAATCTTATTTATACAGGAGTAAAATTATAAGAATCAGACACGACCAATATAAAAAAGAGGTTCTTATGGAATCAGAAAATGGAGGCACTCCTTCTGTGCCTTTTTTACTATGTGCTAACTGGAAAATGAATAAAAATCCTGATTCCGCTCGGGATTATATCCGTACGATAAATAAGCTACCCTCTTTAAAACTCCCTAAGCGTTTTATTTTTTTTTCTCCGGCTCTTACTCTGTTTATTTTGGCAGAGGAGTTGGCAAGTTCTTCTTCTGGTTGGGGGGCGCAAAATTGTCATTTTGAAGATCAAGGTGCTTTTACTGGTGAAAACTCACCCTTGGTTTTAAAACAAATGGGGGCTACTCATTGTCTTGTAGGTCATAGTGAAAGAAGACAATTGTTTTTTGAAAATGAAGAAATGATTCAAAAAAAAGTAAAATCGCTGCTTCATCATTCTATTGAGCCTATTGTATGTGTTGGGGAAAACATAAAAGAGCGGAAAAACAAAAAATCATTTCAAGTAGTGGAAAATCAACTATCTGGTATTCTGAAAAATGGAGATGGTTTTAAGCGTATTTGTGTTGCTTATGAACCGGTTTGGGCTATTGGAACCGGTAAAGTGGCTGAAGTGGAGCAGATTGCTGAAATGCAGGAGCATATTCTTCATCTATGTGAAGCAGAGGGAAAAACACTTCATTTTTTATATGGTGGAAGTGTCAATGAAAAAAATATAAAAGAACTTTCTCAAATTCCAGGGGTAAATGGTTTTTTAATAGGGAGTGCTTCACTAGATCCGAAGAATTTTTTTAATTTAGCCCAAAACCTTGTCCTCGAGAAAGCGGGAATCTAGTACAATGAAGGGTCGTTTTTTATTTCTTTTCTTGTGTGTGTTTTTCTTTTGGCTCAGTTATGTGGAGGCTGTGTGTGAAAACACATTTCGTCGTTATGCTTATGGTGATGCAGATCAGTTATTGTTTTTGCGAAATTTTCAAGAAGAAAATATCCTGGATACAAATGTCCGGTTTATTGTTATGCAAGATCAAGATACAATAACAACATTTATTCCCCTTTCTATAGCCGAAATAATGCAAAAAACAGACGAGGGCCGACTGAGAGTAAGGACTAGTGAATTAGCCGTGCATGAAATAGCCATAGAAGAAAATGGTTCTTTTAGCTTCATAGTTGGTAGTCGTAAATTTAACAAGTGGGTGAAACAAGGGAACCCTGAATTAAAGAAAATATTTGATTCTCTTGAATCCACTAGAAAAAAAATAAGCTCTCGCGAATTAAACCTTCCTCCTAGAACTCAAGAAGAGTCCTTATTGAGAGCACGAGGATATAATAAGGCTTATACTAGAGGCTTGGATGAAGCGAACGAATGGATAGCTGTGGCTCAATCATTAAGAGATTTGAATGCGAATGCCTATACAACCCATATTGAGTATTTTGCGAATAAAGTTTTTGAACATATTGAATACATAAAAACCCGTTTGGAATCTCTTGATCTCCCGGATAAAAAGGCAGCATGGGATAAACTGAAAACTTTGGAAGAGCAAGCCGAAATGAGGATAAAATCGGAAAGTGTGACTTATAGTTGGTGGGTAAAATTTAATTATGATTTGGTTAGTTTGTTGGGTAGCGAGTTGGTTTCAAGATATGATATAGATGCGGTGTTGAGCTTTTTCCCTATAGGTATTTTAATGCCGACAACCCTAGGGGAGCTAGGGGTCGTAACTATCAATAAACTCATATCTCATGGTGTTGACCCTGTGGGAGTGGTAAATACTTATAAGTATGTTGATGCTGTAGGGAAGGTATCTCCTCAGTATTTTTTTTTACATGATGTGGGGCACGCTATTTCCGGGATAATGAAGAGAGTAAGGGCCAGTTATAATAATCAATTGTATGACAAATTAATGGAAGTGGTAAAAAACGAACCAGTTGAAAAAAGAAAAAATGTCGAATTTGCTTATTTTACACTAATGCACGAAGTAAGAAAACCTTATATTGATGCGTCACCGGACGAAGTGGGTATATATATATCCAGGATGTTTGCGCAGCAAATAAGAACAGGAGTTCGTTTTAAAGGCATCATAGATTTTACTAATAATGTTGAAACAGATAGGGCTATTAAGCTTACTATAGATGATTTTGTGGAAACTTATTCTATAGCCATGAAGGAAGCAGGGAGAGTGATTTATTAGTAAATGTGTCTTTCAGAAAAACAGCTTTGCCTTTATACGAGGCTTTGCCTCTCGGGACGGACCTTGTCTTTTTTAGGTAGGAAGCCAAGGTCCTTGGACCCTCAACTAAGTATGTTGATGCCTGTAAGGAGCCTATCGGAATATGAAAATAATTTCTATGCAGGAATTTAAAAAAGCTAGAGAGCAAATTTCTTCATGGATACGGGAAAGTCCTTTTAGTTATTTTCGTACTCTTAGCGAAAGAGTAGGTTCACAAGTATATATAAAAAAGGAAAATGAGCAAAGAACAGGGAGCTTTAAGGTACGTGGGGCACTTAATAAAATCTTGAGCTTAAGTACCGAGGAAAAAAAGCGAGGCTTGGTTTCCTGTTCTGCGGGAAATCATGCTCAGGGGGTGGCTTATGCGGCTCATTGTGTGAAAACCTCAGCCTTATTAGTGCTTCCTGAAAATACCCCTATTGTTAAGGAACAGGCGGTTCGGCATTATTCAGCAGAAGTGATTTTACAAGGTCGTGTCTATGATGAAAGTTACGAATACGCTCTTCAACTTTCTCATCAAACCCGCCGGTGTTTTATACATGCTTATCAGGATAATAAGGTGATCGCGGGTCAAGGCAGTATTGCTTTGGAAATTTTAGAACAGGTTCCAGATATAGATGCCGTTATCGTGCCAATAGGTGGTGGGGGCTTGATGAGTGGGATAGCTTGCGTAATAAAAGAAATAAAGCCAAACTGCCGTGTGTATGGAGTCGTATCCTCTATGGCTCCCGCTATGGAATATCTTTTCCATCAGAGAATATATACTCCTGAGCAGCATTTTTTTATGGGTGGTTTAACCGATGGGATTACAGTAAAACATCCTAATCAGGAGATGTTTGAAAGTTATATTTCTAAATATGTGGATGACATTGTGAGTGTTACGGATGATGAAGTGGCGGAAGCTATTGTTTTGTTATTAGAAAGAGGTAAGACCTTAGTGGAGGGAGCCGGGGCTGTCTCTGTAGCGGCTCTTCTGAAGCAAGGTAAAAAATGGAATATAGGAAAAAAGTGTGGATTAATTCTATCCGGTGGAAATATTGATTTAAATATTCTTTCCCAGGTAGTGGAAAGAGGGTTAAAAAAGGGGGGACGATTAGGACGGTTATCTGTTGTAACCAAGGACCAACCAGGTAATTTGAATAAAATAACTCATTTATTGTCAAAGATGCAGGCGAATATTCTTTCTATTCATCATGAAAGAAACAGCCCTCATCTCCCTTATGGCTTGGCTGAAATTCAATTTCTGATAGAAACAAGAGGAGTTAGTCATTTGGAGCGCATTCGTTCTAAATTAAAAAAGCAGGTTTATAAGATGAAAGAGGAGTGAAGTCCTGGTAAAAGCGAGGATCGGGACGCTCTGTACTCAGGGGCCTAACTCACTTTTAACTCTTATTCCTCTTTAAGAGAATCTCTATCATCTTCAAGGGGGTAAAGGGGGTGAATCACAAAATTCAGACAGGATCAGTATAAACAGGATCAGTATAAAAGTGGCTTATTTGAGTTAAGCGTGATATGACTGTTTTGTATCGTATTTTTTTGGGGAAATAAGAGTGAAAAATTCAGATGGAATGGATAAAGTGGAGAAGTACACACCAGGCTTATCCATCGAGGAAGTTAAAAACCGGTATTCATTGGATAAAGTATATAAGTTGGCCAGTAATGAAAACCCTTTACAGCCTCCTGAGGATCTGGTGAGTTTGTTACAAAGCAAGATAAATACCATTCATCGTTATCCTGCTTATATGCGCCCTGTAGTAAAGGCGGTGAGTGCTTATTACCAAGTGGATACTCAACACACTTTGTTGGGTAATGGTTCCAGTGAGTTTATTGACAAACTTATGCAGGCTTATGGTTCACCTCAGGGTTCTGTTTTGGTATCTGAAAAATCTTTTCCTCTTTATACTATATGTGCTCGGTCTCATCGCTTAAATATATATAAAGCTTCCATGAAAGAAGGATTAAAGGTTCATATTCCAGAAATGCTGTCCTTATTGCACAGGCATAAAGATATTCGCTTGGTTTTTATTAGTAATCCCAATAATCCCACAGGCTCTTATATTACTCATTCCGAGTTGGAAACTTTGCTTTTTGAAACTAAGGGCGAGTCGGTACAGATTGTTCTGGACGAAGCTTATTGGGGGTATGTGCGAGTAGAGGATTTTCCTGATAGTGTATCTTTGATGCAAAAATATCCCCATTTGATTTTACTTAGATCAATGAGTAAAATTATGGGTCTTGCGGGGTTGAGGGCAGGGGTTATGCTGGCTCATCCCACTGTAGTAGAAACAGTAAAGAAGGTTCTTTGTCCTTTTAATGTTAATATCATGTCTGTAGAGGCTATATTATATTGTGTTTCTAGTCGGAGTTTTCAAAAATATTTGTCTCTTTCAAAGGAATTAGTGTGGAATAGTTTAGATTACTTTTATGGTGAATTACAAAAACTGAATTTGTCGTTTTACCCATCTCAAGGAAATTTTTTATTGTTTTCTACAGGAAAACCCTCCGCCTTTTCCTATTTACTAAAAAGAGGTTTGATTTTACGGTCTTTAAATGAACCTGGTTTGGAAAATTATCTGCGAATGAGTGTGGGTTTGGAGCATGAAAATAAAAAAGCAATAGAATTGATAAGGGAATTTATTACTCAAACTTAGTTGGTTTATACGAATATGTTTTGATCTCCGCTTCTCGCTTCTATGGGGACAAGCTATGCGACGAACGAGGAAGTTATACCCGAATTGATTTAAGCTTCTTCCTGTTTTAAAGGAGTCTTCTAGTGGATAAACAAACATTGAAAAAACTTATTACGATTGATGGTCCTTCCGCATCCGGTAAAAGCTCACTCAGTCGCTCTCTGGCAAGAAAATTATCGTGGAAATGGCTTTCCACGGGCGTATTTTACAGAGGAGTGGCCTATTTATCCCTTTCCAAAAAAGTTCAAAAAGAAGCACAAATAGCGCGTTTAATTGATACAGAGGATTGGTTAGTGCGTTTGAATGAAGATAAAACTTGCTTTATTTATAAAGGGGTGGATATAACCCATGAGATATATACAGAACATGTAGATGAATGGGCCTCTAAATTGGCTGGCTTTTCTTTAGTGAGAAAAGCCCTTTTGCCCTATCAAAGAGATTGCTTTCAGAAAAACAGTCATCAGGGTTTAGTAGCCGAAGGAAGAGATTGCGGGACTGTTGTGTTCCCCTTTGCGGGCTTAAAAATTTACTTAACGGCGGCTGATCATATTCGAGCGGCTCGTCGAGCTAGCCAAAGAGGTTCCCTTCCCTTAGATGATGTGATTACATTACAGAAAAAAAGAGATGAGCAGGATATCCGTCGTGCGGACAGCCCTCTTCGGCAGCCAGAAGGAGCCTTCATTATTGATGCCGGGGCTTATAGTTTTGATGAAATGGTTGAACGAGCCTATCAGAAATCTTATAAACTATTTTACTTGGATCAGGAAAATTAACATAAAAATATTGTAATGAAGGGGAATATTTCATATTATAAAAATAACAACTTAATTGCGGAAAATAATGAAAATCCGCAACTAACATGCAGATTTTTAAGATATGTTATATAGAAGAAAGTTAAATTTAAAACACTTACTTAAAAAGAAATCCTTTTTTCTTTTTGGTCCCCGATCCACAGGAAAAACAACTTTGATTCATCAAAGCTTAGGGAAAGCAAAAATTTATGATCTTCTGGATGCAGAAACTTATGGAAGACTTTTAAGACGACCTAAGATATTGGAGGAAGAAAATCCCTCTCCAGGTAAAATCATCGTTATTGATGAAATACAAAAACAACCATCTCTCCTGGATGAGGTTCATAGGCTGATTCAAAAAAAAAATCATCGGTTTTTACTCACAGGGAGCAGTGCAAGGAAATTAAAGAGAAAATCTGTTAATTTATTGGCGGGAAGGGCTTGGCAAGCTTCTCTTTTTCCTTTGTCTTGGGTGGAGATTCCACGATTTAACCTAATAAAATATCTGAATAGGGGAGGACTTCCCACTATTTATGAAAACTCTGAACATTATGAAGAATTGTCTGCTTATGTGAATCTTTATCTTAAGGAGGAAATAAAAAATGAGGCTCTGACCAGGAATGTTCCTGCTTTTGCAGAGTTTTTAGATATTGTAGCTTTATCCAATGGCCAGGAGATCAACTATCAAAATTTTTCCAGGGATTTACAAATTTCTCCCAATACTTTAAAAAATTACATAGAGATATTAAATGATACTTTATTAGGTTTTGCACTACCGGGTTATACGAAGACAAAAAAAAGGAAAGCTACTTCAAGGGCAAAGTACTATCTTTTTGATTTAGGCGTAACTAATGTACTATGTCGGCGAGGGTCAATTAAGCAAAAGAGTGAACTTTTTGGAAAAACTTTCGAACATTTTATTATACTAGAGGTTCGAGCTTTTTTAAGCTATTCCAGAAAGCATACTGATATGAGTTATTGGAGATCTACATCTCAAATGGAAGTAGATATTGTTGTTGGTAATGAAGTGGCAATTGAAATTAAAGCGACTGAGTTGGCGCAGGATAAACATTTTAAAGGCTTACGTGCCCTAAAAGAAGAAAAACTCATAAAAAAATATATTACTGTCTCTCTCGATAAAACAACACGGGTAACAAAGGATGGAATCCTTATTTTACCTTGGGAGCTTTTTCTTAAAAAATTATGGAAAGGGGAGATTATTTAACAGTTTATAAGAAGAGTTAAGAATAAAGACCGATTGTGTTTGAGAATTATGGATTTAAAGGCTTGGCTGCTCAGGGAGGAGAGAACTGAAAAGTTACGAAAAAGCTTGTCCTCGTGGAAACGGGGGTAACCCGAAGGGTATAAAATTCCTTGAATCCCTTCTTTTTTTTGTATATCGTAAAGTTTCCTTTGACAGAAAATGAACAAAGAAATAATAAGGACAGAATATTTTTTAAAAGGTGAGGTTTCCAAATATGGATAAAGACATAAAAAAAACAAAAGTACAGATTCAAAAAGAGAAGGTTTTATCTCTTTTGAATGAGGCGGATAAAGTTTATTTAAAAGCCTCTGGTTTAGATCCGGTAACAGCTACTAACGGGAATGAGTCTTTTGGTGCTTTATATGAAGAGTCTTTAAAAAAGCATGATTTTAAGGTAGGTGATGTGGTAAAGGGGCGTATTATCTCTCTAGAAGACGATCATGTCTTAGTGGATATAAATTATAAGAGTGAAGGCTTTATTCCTAAATCTGAATTTCGCATGGTGGCCGGCCAGAACAATATCCAGGTGGGGCAGGAATTAGATGTGTATATTGATCGTATTGAAAATGAAAATGGTATGATGGTGTTGTCCAAAGATCGTGCGGATATTATAAGAATATGGAAAGATATCTCTAAAGTGGTTGAAAATGAGGAAGTAATAGAAGGGACTGTTATAGCAAAGGTAAAAGGAGGATTAAGCGTAGATATCGGGGTGAAGGCTTTTTTACCAGGGTCACAAATTGAACTGCGTCCGGTCAGAGACTTGAACAGCTATGTTGGGCGTAAGTTACAGTTTAAAGTGATTAAATTTAATCAAAAGAGGGGAAATATTGTGTTATCCCGTAGAGTTTTATTAAACCAGGAAAGAAAGAACCTACGTTCTCGTACTTTATCTGAAATTAAAGAAGGAGCGGTTGTTAAGGGGGTTGTTAAAAATATTACGGATTATGGAGTGTTTTTAGATTTAGGTGGTTTGGATGGCTTATTGCATATTACGGATATGAGCTGGAATCGTATTAAATACCCATCCGAGTTAGTGTCTTTAGGAGATGAGGTAGAGGTTAAAGTATTAAAATTTGATCAGGAAAAAAATAGAGTCAGTCTAGGGTTAAAACAATTAAAAGAAGACCCTTGGGGTATTGTGAGTAGTGAGATAAAAATAGGGAATGTTCTGAAAGCTCATGTAGTGAGTCTGATGGATTATGGGGCTTTTATGAGGTTAAGAGAGGGCGTTGAAGGGCTTGTTCATGTAAGTGAAATGAGTTGGGGAAAAAAGATCAAGCATCCTTCTCAGTTACTAAAAGTAGGTGAGGAGGTGGATGTTAAAGTTTTAGGTGTGGATCAGGAAAACCATAGAATCAGTTTAGGTATAAAACAGTTAAAGCAAAATCCTTGGACGGAGTTAAAGGAACAGTATCCTGTTGGAACAAAAATGGAAGTAACCGTAAGGTCAGTTACCGACTTTGGTTTGTTTGTAGAAATAAAGGATAAGGAGGTGGATGGTTTTATTCATGTCTCTGACTTATCATGGACAAAACATATTTCTCCAAAAGAACAGTATAAAAAAGGGGATGTTTTATCAACGGTTGTTAAGGATGTTAATATTGAAGAAGAAAAATTTAATTTAAGTGTTAAGCATTTGGAAGCAGATCCTTGGTTAAATGTAGAGTCAAAATATCCTCCTGGATCTCGTCATGAAGTAAAAGTTAAAAAATTAATGGATTTTGGTGTTTTTGTTGAATTAGAACCAGGGATAGAGGGCTTGATTCATATTAGTGAATTAAGTGTACAAAGGGTGGAAACTACAAGTCAAGCGGTACAGTTAGGAGATCTACTGAGAGTGGAAGTTTTGAATATTGATTTGGAAGCTCGAAAAATCGGCCTCAGTGTTAAACAGGTGCAATTAAGAGAGGAACAACAGTCTGATGCTTCTCCTGTTAATGTAGAAGAGAAATCCAATAATGAGGAACAGCCAGTGTCACCAAAAAAGAAAAAGGAGGAAAGCTTTTTTGGACGGGCACTCAAAGCCTCTCTTGGAGTCACATCTTCAAGCTCGACAAAGGCGACGAAGGCGGATTCTTCTTCAGATCCTGAATAACAGTGTGCTTTTCATAAGAGAATAGGAGTCAAAAGGCCGTCAACAAAGGAGATGTATTTATGAAAAAGGGGAGAATGTCTTGGTTTGTTAAAATTATTATTGTGATAGCGGTGTTTTTTGTCTTTACCGGTATTACAGCCTTTTTTTTTAAAGGGCAGGGTATGGTACCTATGGTACCTAAAGCCGGTCAAGGTTCTATTTTGGCTTTAGATTTAAAAGGGATGATTATTGATAAGTCTAAGTTTCTTAAAAATTTAAGACAGCATTCACAGAATGAGAAGATAAAAGGCGTTTTAATTCGTTTGGATTCTCCAGGAGGATCCGTTGCGCTTAGTCAGGAAATTTATCATGAGTTTAAAAAAATACGAGCGGATTTAAAAAAACCCGTGGTGATTTCGGCTGGTTCTATGATGACCAGTGGTGGTTTGTATGTGGCTGCGGGAGCTTCCTTTGTTTTTGTTAATCCTGGTACCTTATCTGGTTCTATTGGAGTGATTGTACCTTTGATGAATATGGAACGCCTATATGATTGGGCAAAGGTGGAACCTTATTCAATTAAAACAGGTGAATTTAAGGACACAGGAACTCGGTTTCGTCCTATGACTTCCCGGGAGAGGGTTTTATTTCAAGATCTTATTAATGAGCTATTAGAGCAATTCAAGTCTGCCATTATAGAAGGCCGAAATATGACGATGGAAGATCTGGAGCCTTATACGGATGCACGCGTATTCACTGGGGAAGTAGCTGTGTCAGCCGGTTTTGCTGACTCTATTGGCACTTATTCTGATGCTGTCGAAAAGATAGGAGAACTGTCTGGATTGGGAAAAAAACCAAAACTGTTCACCCCTCAACCCACCTATTTTGACTTATTAAGCGGGCGAGTGAACAGTCGTGTTTTAAATGCTCTTATAGATAAGGGAGCAGATATATCTACTTCTTTTTTGGAAGAAAAAAAGATTTTATTTTCTATTTTGGGGTTTCATTTCGGTGTCCGTCCTTTGTACATTTTTCCTCCGGCTATAGGAATGTAGATTTTGTTCCATAGATTTACAGGGTTTATTTGAATATGTATCATTCCTCTGCACAAATGATGATTCCTAGAACAACTCCTTGTGTAAAGGTGTTGATTATAATGAACCTCGTTTGTTGGTTCTTATTAGTGTCTATTGTTCAAAGATTTTTTATGAAAACAGATGTGATATACCATCTGTTTGGTTTTGTCCCCTCCGCTATTGATAACTATTTTTTTATTTGGCAGTTTTTTACTTATATGTTTATTCACAGTGCCGGGCTATTTCATATTTTGTTTAATATGATGGTTTTATGGATGTTTGGCTCTGAGTTGGAACAGCTATGGGGAAAAAAGTTTTTCCTTACCTATTATATTATTTGCGGAGTGGGTTCTGCTATTGTGTATTTTGTGGGTGTAAAGCTTTATTTCATCTTTAGTGGTGTTGGTGCTGTAATGGATACTCCGGTTGTGGGAGCATCAGGAGCTATTTTTGGTTTATTACTCGCTTATGGTTGGATATTTGGTGATCGTTTAGTGCTTTTTATGTTTGTTTTTCCTATGAAGGCACGCACTTTTACGATTCTTATTGCGGCGGTGGAATTAATGACAATACTTCAATCTGGTTTTGGCACTCCTGTAGCTAATTTGGCCCACTTAGGTGGTTTGTTATCTGGATTTTTATTTTTGCGCTTTAAGTCTGTTTCGCAAAAACTTCAACAAGGGTCTTCTTTATTTCGCCGTCGTAGTCGGTTAAAAGTGTTAAATGGCAGGGATGGTTAATAAAGGGGTGTTTAAGGGTTTTGTTGTAGCTTTTTTCTGGTTGTGTTATGTGTTGGTCTTTAACAAAGGGGTATAAATAATGAAATTAAACAACGGCATATTGTCCGTGTTTTTTTACTCTCAAACAAAGGGGTATAACTATGAAGTTAAACAGTATTATTCGTGATTTACGCTTCGATAAGCGTATTATGGAGTGGAATATTCGTTATAATCTCATTACTCATCAAGAGTATCAGGAATACCTTAGATCTCTTCCTGACTTATCTGATAAAAAAGAGAATATAATATCTTTGGATCAAGTAAAAAAACCTGAAGACCAAAAATAAAAATGATACCATTGTGGGCTTTGTGATAACCAGGTTTGAGAAAGTCTTCTCAATTTCTTTCAGGTAACAATACGCATGTCGGAAGAAGAGCTTTTAAAGGTTCTAAAAAACAAATCGAAAAAACAAGGGATTCATTACCAAAAGCTGATACGGCAAGCTCTTGAGAAAGTGCTTTAAGCTGCATCATAATCTCATTAGTGTAACATTTTGAGACAAGCATCAAATTGTTGAAGGGACAAAAGCTGGTTGTGCTTCCTTCTTGTAATCTTAAACCGATTTTACTAAAGATTTTTTAATATCTTTACTGATAATTAATTAAGGTTTTTTAATATCTTTCCGATAAAAACTTAGGTTGCTAGTATAAACTGTCCAATTGGGCTGGAATTGAAAGGAGTAATCATGTATCAAGTATTTGCCATTTACCCACCAAACACCAATGCATTAGGATCTCTATGTTTTAAGCATGTTATAATCTGTATATTTACAATAGTTCTATTTTTACACACTCCCCCACTGGCTTTTTCTTCTGATTCACAAGACTGGCTGGATGATTACCAAAAAAATGGAGGTGTTTTTAAGCCAGAGACTCATACTGTCTATCCCAATCAAGTTATGCAGCCTTCTGGTTTTGTGGTTGCTTCTACAGAAATGCTATATAAAGTTGTCGGCACAACCCGCAAACCCTTAGATTGGACTGATATTCAGCCTAAGTTAGTCAATCAAAATACCCCGCAAAGTGAGGCTATGGCAGCGTATAAAGAATACGCTCATTTTGCTGGAAATTTCATGATTTTTCACCTTTTTGCTGTTCCTAAAGTTTTGGTGGGATTTTCTGATGAAGATAGAGCCATGATCTCTTCTAAATGGGGCATTGAGACCCACCATATCCCTAAAGATGGGGATTATGTAGAGTTGATTTATTCTACAGAGAACAGGTGGGGTGGTTCTTCTCCTTCTCATCATAAAATAACAGTCAATCATAAAAAGATTGCAGAGTTAGGAAGTTTAAATGCCTATCTTAAACACAAAGGATTTACTTTTACTCCGTCCGGTGTGGAATTTACTTTTGAAAACAACAAAATAGATTTTAACAGCCGAAGGGACAAAATTGAAATATTTAACTATGTCTTTAATTTTCTGGCTAATGACTACACTTATATATTAGGAAATCTAGTCAATAAAAATGTAACCGCCTTTAAATCAGACTGGAAAAGGATTTACAATTACGATTTAGGTCAGCATTCTCCCCAATTTGCCAGTGGGACTGTTTTAGCCGCTCATAAGAATTATAAAAACGCTTTATCGGAGCTTTCTAAAGTTCATAAATTTTCCTTTAATAAAAACGGCAGTGTCGGCGGAGCAGACATTGACGGTGAGAGTTTTTATGTTTTAGAGGACATTTTGATTCCCAAAAGCGCATTAGATTGGAATAATGCGCAGGTTACTCTTAATAGGGGAGATACTTACCACAAACTTGAACGCAAATGGGTTGGATTAACCCGAAAGTATTTAAAGGGCGAGGCGATGTCTGGGGATGAAGTGTTTATGTACTTAAAAGCCCGATTAAATGGATTTAAAGACTTAAGCAATGGAGCCTCCAATGTCGGCCTACCAGAGAGCATGTCTGAGCCTGATGAAAATATCAGTCAGAGAGGAAAGCCGAAAAAACAATATACATTCCATTTTTATAAGAAAGGGGGATTAGGTGGGTCTGACTTCAATAACAAACTTTATATTAATGTTAATGGCTTATGGGTGTTGTATGACGATATAGAATATGTTCCGGGAAAGTGGGAGACTTTTGAGGTTACTTTCTATAGCAATAAATTTTATTATAGATATACAAAAAAAGATGGGAAAGACGCCAGAGGGGAAGAATTGACAGGGGCCGAGGCTTATAACTATCTGGTGGAGAATATGCCTACAGATACTGATACACCCCCTTACCTTTTCAGGCAAATTGAGGATGCAAATTCTAAAATTCCAAATGTGCCTCAGCCGCAGAGCAGTCAAAACTCGTCTCAAAAAGCTTATAAATTCGCCTTTGATGGTATAGTCGGTGAATATTTTAAACCTATCATAGTTAACAGTGAAAAATTTTATATTTTGTCAAACATTTTAATTCCTTCAAGTTCATGGGGATGGAATGGGAAAATAACTGTTACCATCAACAAAGAGGCTACTTATCATAAAACTAAGTTCGAATTGTTTAACAATTATCAAGACCGGAGAATTGTAAAAGGACAGGCAATGTCTGGAGAGGAAGTTTTTAATCAATTAAAAGGTGCTTTAAGCAGTAAGGGTTTTGAGGATTTAAGTAACTAGGATTTTTTTTTATTTTTCACCAATAATAAAACCCACCTGTTACTTCTGACATAAAAACACAGTTTAGTTCATATAAAGAGGTTTTCTAATCACTCCCTTTTTCAAGGGCTGTTCTATTTTTTGATCCAACATTTCCATCATAAAGTGATCTGTGCAGTAAAAACGACAACCGGAGTACACAGCAAAAGGAATAACATGATCGGCATTTAAGTTCATAGAGTGAACTTCAGGATGGCCGCTGACAACCACCTGAACACTGATATTTCCTTTATGGCATTTTAAAAAATAACATTTTTCAATCCGCACTTTCATCAGGCTTAGTAAATCACTGATAAAACGAAAAGGCTCTTCTCTGTGCATACTCTGATGAACAGCAATTTGCCCTTGAAAGCGGGATAAAGAAATCGCAAATCTCTTTGACCCTTCTTTTTCTTTAAAGACCATTAAACAAAGATTGGGAACCATTCCCCCTACCAAACCATGAGGGATTACCTCTATCCATTTTGTTTCCCTCACCTTTTTACTCGCTCTGCTTTGCAATTCTTTTTCTGTTTTCTTTATAACTGGTGAAGTACTGTCCGATACTTTCAATTCTATTTCTTTCATACTATTATCCTCTCTTTTTATTATACTGCTTAAACAATCCACCAACAATAACAAAATCCATACACAAAAGGACCACTTCCATTGTAAATCCCTCTTATATAAAACCAATTAAAATAATAGTTCTCCATACAATACCTGGGGATAAGTTTTGTTAATTTTTACGGAAACAATTTTTCCCTTTAAATGAGCAGAACCCTGAAAATGCACCAATTTATTTTGACAGGACCTCCCACTCAGGTAGCCTATTTTATCATCCTTTTTCTCTACTAGCACCTCTAAAATTTGATTTTTATACCTCTCAGCCCGGGAAAAAGCAAATTGAATATGTTTTTGATTCAAACGGGCTAAACGATGGGATTTCTCCTTTTCTGAAACAGGATTATCAAACCGCGCGGCTTTAGTAAAAGGCCGCGGAGAGTATTTAAAAGAATAAATCATTTCAAAAGGCACTTTATCCAATAAACTTAAAGTATCTTGAAAGTCCTCCTCCGTCTCCCCTGGAAAACCTGTAATAAGATCGGTAGATAATACGGCCCCGGGCATTTTATCTAAAATCATATCCGCTTTTTCAATATACTCTTCTCTTGTATAACCTCGATTCATTTGCTTTAAAATACGGGAATTACCGGATTGAGCCGGAAGATGGATCGCAGACATGATTTTATCCCGCCTGGACTGTATAATTTCCATTAATTCTTCATTAAAATCCTTGGGATGGGGAGAAGTAAAACGAATTCTTTTTATATCTGTTTTTTCACATAAAGCTAATAATAAACATCCAAAATCAGCTCCACAATCAGAACGATAAGAGTTCACATTTTGCCCTAAAAGAGTGACCTCTTTCACTCCTCGTTCCACCAGATTTTGAATATCCTTACATACATGATTTAAAGGCCGACTTCTCTCTCTACCACGGGTAAAAGGCACCACACAAAAAGTGCAAAAATTATCACAGCCCTTTGTAATATTAACAAAAGCGGATACTTGTGGATCCCTGATAAGAGTCTGGACATGATAAGGTTGGGAATGGGTAAATCGCGCCTCCACTATATTATTCTCTCCTTGTTCCAGACGAGAAACGATATGAGGAAGATCATCAATGGCATCAGGACCGAAAACAAAATCTAAAAGTGGTATGTCCTTCAATAGCTTTTTTTTCTCTTGTTGGGCGACGCAACCCGCTACTCCGATTTTTAATTGAGGATTTTTTTGCTTTAACGGATAATAACGACCCACCTCCGATCGTACTTTATGTACTGGCTTTTCGCGAACAGAACAGGAATTGATAATAATGAGCTGCGCTTGATCGGGACTGACAGCCGGAGCGTAATTTATCATCTCCAAAAGAGAGTACATTCTCTCTGTGTCATTCACATTCATTTGACATCCATAATTAGAGATATAGACATTTTTTTGAGAAACGCAATAGGCACCTATTTTATCTGATTTTGCTTTAGAATAAGAAGGCCCTGTTATTTTATAATTTAAACGATCCATAGTTATCCTATATTTTATTAAAAATCCACATCCCCTTCTGCATTTACTGTATCTTCCTCTTTTCCTGTGGAAAAATTCATTTCCTTGGCTGCTGTTTCAAAAGCTTTTTCACTCTTAAAATCACGAATGATAAAATGTAAAGTCCCTTCACCAAGGGATTTTATTAACTCATTAATAGTATGAAATAAATAATTTTCTCCTAATAGCTTCTTTCTCGTCTGAAGGTATTTCCACAAAGCTAGATAATGATAGCGACAATAGATATCTGTTACAGCCGGTTGGTCACAATTTTCGTCGTGACAGTATAACCTACCTTCCGCATCCCTAATCAACACTTTTTCTTGTGCTTTCTTATTTAAAATTTCCAACTCTTTTTTTAATTCCAATATTTTGCGTTTTTCCATATTTTCTAATGTTTTACCTGTTTTTTTTACCTTTTCGTTTTTTTTCGTAATTTGTTTTTTCCTCTTCTCTGGGGCGATATTAGTTTTTCTTTTACTTTTTGTCGTTTTTACAGGGGATTTTTTTCTTAACTGAAGAGCTTCTTTTTTCTTTTTTATTGATTTTACAGTAGAAGGAATGCTTTTTTTCTCATTCAACCGAGAAGACTTTTTTTCAGATTTGGATTTTTTAGATACTTTGGACGGCTTAGATACTTTAGCCGTTTTAACGGCCTTTTTTGAACTTTTAACTGGCTTTGCTCTTTTGACCGACTTCTTTATAGCAGGCCCTTTTTTTTTGATTGTTAACAACTTCTTTTTCTTTTTTATTCCCATAATCTATCAAAAGTAGAAAGTTTTTCTATTTGTGGCAAGTGCTTTTTTTTAATTTAGTTGACACTTTGGTAGATCCGGATGGACCCGGAATGGCTTTTAAGAGATATATTCCCTTTTTTCTTACTACCTCTTAACTGACCTTTTGAGCGATCTATACCTCCTGTTTTAATACGATTAAAATAAAGAGGTGTAAAAATCCGACCTTCCCAGGTTTCTGCTGTAACCCAGGCTCTTGAATAGGGAAAATCCAAATGAATCCTTCCTGTTTGTGTTTCAATATCCACTTCATTAGCTCGAATGGTACCCCTTACCTCACCTGATTTAGAATATCCAAAAACAGAACCCACTAAGGGCTTTAGATACACCCCTCCTTTTTCCTGTCGAAACTCCAGTCGGCCTGTAAAGTGATTTAACACCAAAGGAGCTTTAAAAGACTGTATAAATAAACTGCCACTTGATTTATTCACTTCCAAACGGCCTTTAAAACTACTTATATTCATCTGCCCTTTACAAGATTGTAGCCGGATACGAGAGTCCTCAGATTGAATCATTAAATGACCCGAATGAGACTGAACCCTTATATTTCCCGAGCTTTGAAAGATATGTAAAGAACCGGAACTGTTTTTTATACTTATAGAGCCTTGGCCTAATACAAATAAAGCCAGGTCCGTTTTCCAAAACCGATTTATCTTCATTGTACCTTCAAAAATAGCTATTTCAACCGGAAGCCGTGGAACCCACACAGTCATTACCGGTGTTTTTTTTAATCCTTCCCGAGTCTTTTCCGATCTTGGAAAATCTTTTTCAGAGACAATAAGGGTAGAGTCCTCTTCTTCTATTGACAAAGTTTTGTGATATTGCACTTTAATTTCTTTCTTCTTCCCTTTTATCTTTAACAAGCGAATATGAACCTGATGAGCTTGTATCCTGATATTTTTTATGTCAGAGGATACGGTGTGCCTACGGGTGATAAGGGCCTGCTTTCCCGCTGAGCTATAAAAGCACATAATAGAAAGTAGGCTTAATAATAAGGCTAATTTTACCTCAAAAACCGGGTGATTTTTGTATTTTTTCAAAAGGATGGTCTTTTTCATTTAGGTTTCTTCTCTTTTCCAAACTATTGAAATGCATTATTTTATGAAAAACCCACTATACCGAACCGGTCAGGAATTTGCAAACTTCATGGAAATACCTGTACGTGTTCACTCATTCGCTGACAAAATGGCTTCTTCAGTAGAGAATAGGAGTCAAAAAGCTCACAAACATGCGGTTTGCCACAAAGCAACCTTTGGTTGCTCCTGTGTCAAGCTTGTCCCCGCGAAAGCAGGGATCCGAACTCGCTTTTGCCCCCTATTCTCTCCTGAAGAGCTGATCTTTATCCTGCTTTGTATGTCATCCCCATAGCTAACGGGAAGCCATTTTGTCAGCGAATTAGTGAACATTTACAATAAAGCGGGGGGTTTAGTTACCATTTAGAGCCAGGACTGAAAAAAGCAGCCCATTTTTGTATTCACTGTATAAAATATATCTATAGTTTTGTCTCATAATAAAACACAAACCAGACCCCCTTACCCCTATTAAATAATAAAAAAGCTTTAATATTAAACACTTACAAGTTCTCGCATCTAGATTTGCATTATTATAGGGTATAAGGCAAACAAAAAACCAGGAGGAAAAAAATGAAACTATTCAACTGTCCCGTATGTGGATCAAAGGCTAACAAAGCAGGACATACTCTATTTTGTAAATGTGGATGGAGTAAGTCCCTTAACAAAAAAACAGAAATGATGATACAAAAAAACATAGTAAAAAATATCTTTATAGCTGGCTTCGGTTTAATGGCATTAGCTATGTATCTTGGTCATTGGGGAAGTGCTTCTTTAAAAATTGCTCCATTAAAAATCAGTCAATGGACGGGGCAATTAAACAAAGACTCTTTTACTAAACTAAGCGATATATGTGCAAGTCTTAAAAAATATGACTGTGTTGAAAAAGCTCATATATCTTTCTTTAGATCTTCCGGTAATCTGGAAATCCTCGAGCAACTTGGAGATTTTCAGTACCGCAGAAAAAAGTTTAATCAAGCTAACAAAACTTACAACCAGTATTTTACAAACAAAGGAAATAGTGTAAAAGCCGCTTACAATTACGCTCGTATTCTGGAAAAAGCAGGTAACACAGAAGCTGCTTTGTCGTACTACAAATACGCTTTAGAAGCACGCCCAGGAACTATTCAAGTAACTGTTATGCGTTCTTACATTGACCTGTTAGTAAAATCAGGACAAAGAAATAAAGCAAAACAAGAACTATTAAAATTAAAACCTCTTTTAAGCAGAGTGGGTTCTTTGGTTAAACAAGAATACAATCGTTGGAATAAACAAGTTATTAGTCATGGATCGTAATTAACCCCCCTCAATACGATCTTATCCTCAAAGGCAGGTGTAACAACCTGCCTTTCTTTTTTTAAAAACAAAAAAATTATATTTTACACCTAAAGTAAAGCAGTAGCTCTCCTGAAGAGTGTACAGTTTCTACAACTTCAAGCTTGAATATTTATTTAATAGGAAATAGTATGCGGTTATGGATACCTATATTTTATCAGCTAAAAGAACACCTATTGGTTGCTTTATGGGTGCTCTTTCCTCTATTCCCGCCCCTCAATTAGGGGCACAAGTTATTAAATCTCTATTAAAATCAGATAGTAAAAATACAATTGTATCTATTGAAGATATACAAGAATGTTTTATGGGCCAGGTATTAACAGCCGGATCTGGCCAGGCCCCTGCCCGCCAGTCCGCCCTTTATGCTAAATTAAAAAACACCACTCAATGTATGACTATCAACAAAGTATGTGGTTCCGGTTTAAAAGCCATTATGCTGGCTCAAGACTCTATTGCCCTAGGACGCTCTGATGTTGTGGTAGCAGGAGGGCAGGAAAATATGAGTCTCACCCCTTATTTACTACCTAAAGCCAGAACAGGATTAAGATTGGGCCACGGAAATATAGAAGATGGAATTATCAAAGATGGCCTATGGGACCCTTACCACAACTTTCACATGGGGAATGCCGGTGAAATTTGTGCCAGAGAATACAAAATAAGCCGTGAGCAGCAAGATGAATTTGCTATTAAAAGCTATAAAAAAGCGCGAAAAGCCCAACAGAGTGGGCGATTTCAAAAAGAAATAGTAACAGTGGAAGTGCTGTCCAAAAAAACACACTTGCTTGTAAAGGAAGATGAAGAACCCGGTAAGGTCTTTTTTGATAAAATCCCAAAACTGAAACCAGCCTTTGAAAAAGAAGGAAGCATTACTCCCGCCAATGCCAGTAAAATTAATGATGGTGCTGCTGCTTGCCTCCTTGTTTCAGAACAATATATGAAGTCAGAAAAGCAAAAACCCCACGCTCGTATTATTGCTCAAGGCACTTTTGCACAAGCTCCGGAATATTTTACGACAGCTCCTGCACAAGCCATAAAAAATTGTTTGCAAAATGCCAATATGAAACTCTCCGACATTGACTTGTTTGAAATTAACGAAGCCTTTTCTGTTGTAGCTTTAGCTGTTTGTAAAGAATTAAATATCCCTGAAGAAAAGCTCAATGTGCATGGAGGGGCCGTGGCCTTAGGCCATCCTATTGGAGCTAGTGGTGCCCGTATATTAACTACCTTGATACACGCACTTTATCAGTATAATAAAAAGTATGGAATGGCCGCTATTTGCCTAGGAGGGGGAGAAGCTGTCTCTGTTTTAATAGAAAATTTGTATAATGTGTGAACCGTTTCGTAAAACTGTTACTGATGTTGTTGTGCCTGATTGCCTCCCGACCTCCTTGTCCACGAGGACAGGATTTTAAGGTCTCTGTAAGCCTCTTTTCAATGATGAACGGAATATGGGTCTCGCAAATATGCCACCTTAAAATATGTCTCCGCGAAGCTGGCGAAAGTGGGGAATAGGGCTTCCCGATCTGTTCGGTATAGAGCGTTTTTGAGTTTTTGACAAAGGGTGTATTTCAAGATAGTCTTCCGTCTTTAATTATGTTTTATAAAGCGGGTGCCTTTTATGAAGTTTTATTTTTTTCTATTTTTACTTTTTAGTGTGTTTCCACTAGCTGTTTTGGCAAGCTCAGCTCGTATTGGAAAAATTGTTATAACAGGGAATAAAATTGTTGAAAGGTCGGCTATTCGCTCAAAAATTTTTTCTAAGGTTAATGAAAAATACGCCACTTATAAGGTCCGTAGAGATGTGCGACAGATTTTCAATACAGGTTGGTTTTATGATGTGGAAGTGCAAAAAAAAGAAGGGGCAAAGGTCACTTTAGTTTATATAGTAAAAGAAAAACCCATTGTCGAAAAAATCATATATAAGGGAAACGACAGTTTAAGTAAGAAAGAGTTAGACGAGATATTTCACTTCTTACCCCATGAGTTTTTAGATCATAAAAAAGTAAAACGAGCAATGAAAAGCATTAAAGAGGAATATGAAAAAAAAGGATATTATCTAGCGGAAATATCTTACTCCATTGAAAAGACATCTCATCCTGAAAAAGTGCGATTGATTCTTCAGATAGAGGAGAATAAAAAGGTAAAAGTAAAACGGGTGAATTTTATAGGTAATCAAGCTATTTCTTCAAAAGAAATAACCTCCTTTATGGGCACAAAAGAATTTGGCCTTTTGAGTTTTCTTTCTTCAGCAGGTTCCTATAGCCGGGATATTTTGGAAAAAGACCTTAATAATATTCGTTTTATTTACATGGATAGAGGATATTGGAAGGTCTTTGTTGGGAAACCAGATATTGTCATTTCACCGGATAAAACAAATATGACTATTCATATTCCTATTCAGGAAGGAGAACAGTATAAAGCCGGTACTATTGATTTTTCAGGAGATTTAATTTTTGAAAAAGAGCTCTTAAAAAAAGACTTGGAGACAGAAGAATTGGAAGTGTTCTCTTATGGAAAATTGCAAAGAGATATTAAACGTCTGGAGACAAAATATGGTGATGAGGGATATGCTTTTGTTAATGTGATTCCCAAGTTTTTTAATTTACCCGGTGATGATAATAAAACTATTCATGTGTTGTTTGAGATACGGAAAGGGAAAAAAGTAAAGATAGGACAGATCCATATTACAGGTAATTCCTATACCAGAGACAAGGTGATTAGAAGGGAGATCAGGATTTTTGAGGGGGAGCTATACAATGAGACAGATAAAAATAGATCGGCTGAGAACATACAGAGATTAGGTTTTTTTGATGATGTAAAGATAATATCTAAAACCATTAAAAACAGAGATGATCTTGTGGATATGGAAGTGAATATAAAAGAAAGGGAAAACACAGGTACATTGGAATTAGGAGCGCAGTATGCGGAATATGGTTTTGCTTTTAATGGAAAAATTCATAAATATAATCTTTTTGGAAAAGGTTATAATATGGGTTTTGATGCCACTGTGAACCAGGTCAGGCAGTATATTAATTTACAATTTTCTGATCCCTATTTTTTGGATTCTCGATGGTATTTTGGAGGGGATTTTTACTTTGAATATTGGAGTGGGGGAGATTTAGATAAGGAAAGAAAACAAGTCGAATCTAAGTGTCAGGACTTGGATTTTAGAAGCAAAAACATAAATAAAGAATTGCAGGAATTTTGTCTTAGATCCATTCCCGATATTAATTATCGTGGTTTTTCAGAAGAAAAAATCAGCGGTGGGGTGACTTTTGGTCGTTCTCTTTCGGATTCTTTAAAATTATTGCTTTACTATAGAATGGAGATGGTGTGGTTGCGTAATACAATAGATACCCAACTTTACCCTGTGGCTTTTTCCAGCGGTCTTCGCAACCCCGTGGAAGCTATTGTGGAGTACGATAAAAGGAACGATCGTCTTTTTCCTACAGCGGGTTTATATTCTAGGGGATCTGTGGCTTATGATGGAATATTTGGGAAATTTAATTATTTCACCTTATCCGCAAATGTTCGTTTTTACCAGAAGTTGTTTTGGGATTTTGTGTTTCGTATGAATGTGCAGTATAGTGAACATCTGGCTATAGATGGCCATAAAACAAGTATTCCTATTGATCGTTTATTTTTGTTGGGAGGGATTAACAATTTAAGGGGGTTTCAGCATTTTACTGTGGGACCAAGAAAAGAGTCTAACAGTATTCTTGAGAAAGCAGAACAATATGGGCACCCTAATCCCAAAGCTGTTGCTCATCGTGTTTTTGGTGGGGTGAAGGAGTTTTATACTAATTTAGAACTACAGTTCCCTATTGTTCCCGGGACAAAACTTTTAGGGGTTTTATTTGTTGATACAGGTAATGCTTATGATGAGTGGCACTCTATAGGCTTAAGATGGAATTGGGGTTTTGGATTAAGGGTATTCAGTCCTGTTGGTCCCCTTCGCTTCGAAATGGGTTTTCCTTTTCAACCTGATGAAGATAAGGGAGAACAGCTCTCTCAGTTTCAATTCACAATGGGGCTGCCTTTTTGACGGGGAGTGGAAATCTAGTCCTAACGAGAAGACAAGTTGTTGCCTTCCCATCCTGTGGGGAAACTGAAAGCCACTTTAGTGGCTTTTAGTTCCGTGTAAACAGGAGCGAGAATCGTATAAATTGCTTTATTTTCTTTTTGTAGGTTGCACTTCCTATAAGATCATTATAAAGATTAAAATGTGTTGGGTTGAGTTTTCCTCATTTACCTGTATAGGAAAAAAACTCTCATAAGTATTTGGTTTAACAAGTTATATTAGTAATAACTATAAAGGAGGAGTAATGAAAAAAGCTATTTTATGTATGGTGGTGTTCTTTAGTTGTATTTCTTTTTCCGGTTGGGCGGAGAAAGCATCTCACAGTGGATTAAAAACCGCCTATGTGAGTGTGAATGAAGCTGTGGAGAAAACAGGTGAACAGAAAAAAATTGGTATGGCTTTAGAAAATGAACGGAAACGTATTCAAAATCTTATTCGTAAGAAAAGTGAAAAATTTAATATCGAGGCCGTTAAAATACGAAAGGAAATGGCCCTTTTATCCGATGAGGAGAAAGTAAAAAAATATGAATCTATACAAAAGATGCAAATGGCTATGGAACAGTTCATTAAGGAAAAAGAAATGGAGTTTCAAAAGAAAGAATCGAGTTTAAGATCGAGTGTTATCAATAGAATTAAAGTGGCTGTGAATAGCGTAGCTAAAAAAGAAAAGGTGGATGTCGTTCGTAATAAAGATGGAGTATTATGGGTGCATCCTAATATGGACCTGACGAGTAGGGTAGTGAGTGTATATAAGAAAAAGTATAAGAAATAATTTTTTATACCAATCAGGGTCAAGAATCCCCGATAGTAAAAGGGGAAATGAATATATGAAAAAAGATACTAAAGTAGGTACAGTAAATAATTTTGCTTTAGGCATTCAAGATATTAAAAAGCGGATTCCGCACAGGTACCCTTTTCTTATGGTTGATCGTGTTATAAATGTAATGGAAAAACAACCAGGAGAAGTGGTGGGACGTGTCTGTCTGGCTCAAAAAAATGTGACAGGGAATGAACCCTTCTTTGAAGGGCATTTCCCTGATGCCCCTGTTATGCCAGGAGTATTAATTTTAGAAGCTATTGCTCAAGCAGGAGCTTTGTGTTGTTGTGCTGTAAAAGGAGATCCTCCTATTGAGCGATTGTTTTTTGCCGGATTGGATAATGTGCGATTTAAAGCTCCTGTGTTTCCCGGGGATGTGTTGGATTTAAAAGTTGAGATGAAAAAAAGAAAATCTTCTTTTTTTTGGGGAGAAGGTGTGGCTTCCGTAGGAGGTAAAGTGTCTGTTTATGCTGACCTTCTGGCTCATATTACCTTTAAAAAATAAATAGCTTAAATCTTTCTGTTTGATACTCAACGAGGATCATATTTTATGAGTGATATTGATCGTAATATGGTTAAAGGTGCCATCTTAACCATTGGTAATTTTGATGGGGTGCATGTAGGGCATAGAAAGTTAATTGACACAGTTATTAGATATGCGTGTCGAGAAAAAAAAACCAGTGTCCTTTATACTTTTTCTCCCCATCCCCATCAGGTTTTGTTTCCAGAGAGGCAGCATCGGCTTTTATATTCTATAAAAAAAAACAAATCCCTACTTCAAGGTTTGGGCTTAGACCATCTGATAGTGGAGCCTTTTACGAGTGATTTTTCTAAACTTTCCCCGGAAGAATTTATAGAAAAATATATTGTGGGCTTTATGCAGCCTACTTTCATTGTCGTAGGATATAACTTTCGATTTGGTATCGGTAGTGCTGGTTCCATTCCTTTGCTTGAAAAATTAAAAAAAAAACACAACTTTAGGCTAAAAATCGTACCCCCTGTAAAACGAAAGGGCTTGATTGTGTCCAGTTCTGCCATAAAAAAAGCCATTTTATCTGGTCATTGGGACCTGGTATCTGCCTTTCTAGGGCGATTTTTTTCTATCACTGGTCTTGTTGTAAAAGGAGAAGGAAGAGGAAAAGCTTTAGGTTTTCCAACTATTAATCTGAAAGTGGAGGACTCTATTTTACTTCCTATGGATGGAGTTTATATAGCAAGGGTCCGTAAAAAAAATCAGTATTTTCAAGCAGTTGTTAATATAGGCCAGACCCCTACTTTTTTTCCTAATTGTTTAAAAAAAATAGAGGTGCATTTGATTGGGAGAAATGAGCAATGGAGAGATAAAGAATGTGAAGTGGAAATGGTAGAATATATTCGACCAGAGTATAAATTTTCCGATTCCCAAGCTCTCATTCATCAAATTAACAAGGATGTTGTTCAAGCTCAGCTTCGTTTAGAGCAAATACGGTGATTTTATACTTAAAAAACATGTTCCTGCGCCAGCCCTGTCATTCCTGTACGTGTTCACTAATTCGCTGACAAAATCACTTTTTCAGTAGAGAATAGGAGTCAAAGGGCTTCGGACATGCGGTTTGCCACAGTAGCAACCTTTGGTTGCTCTGTGCTCAAATCCGAACTCGCTTTTGCCTCCTATTTTCTACTGAAGAAGAGTACCTTTAGCCCTGTCATTCCCGCGCCAGTCCTGTCATTCCCGCGCCAGTCCTGTCATTCCCGCGCCAGTCCTGTCATTCCCGCGCCAGTCCTGTCATTCCCGCGAAAGCGGGAATCTAGTCCTAACGAGAAGGTAAGTTGCTGCCTTCCCGTCCCGTGGAAAATAAAAATAAAAATAAAACCCTTTGGGTTTAAAATAATTAAATATTTTATTTATATGTGCCGATGGATTCATTGTGTACTGATCTGGTTTAATTCCTGTCCCTACTTCCCGGCGGGAATTTATTGATCCCTGCCTGCCTTCGTGGAGAACGGGGTTCCCCGATCAGGTCAGTATAAATATAACATGTATTATGGGGATACTCTCCATTTTGGAGTTTTTCTATAAGGAAAATAAACTATGTCGAGTAAGCAGAAAGTAACAGGTAAAAGGCAAGAAAAGCCGTCACACATAAAAGCACCTGTCATTGTAAAAACTTCTAGTTCTAAAGTTCTTCAGGATCAAAAGAAGGATTTTTTGGAAAAAAAGAATTGGGATAAATTTTTGTCTCTGACAGGGGAATCTCGCAAGGAGTTTCTGACCTCAATATTTAATTCAGGACAATATTCAGATAAGCAGTTAGCTGAATGGATGGCCAAGCACTATCATTTGCAAAAAATTGATTTTTCTGACTTTGAATTGAATAAAGAAACCGTGCAGAAAATTTCAAGAAAGATATGTGAAAAATATAATTTGATTCCTATTGCGGAGGTAGAGGATGTATTGGTTGTTGCTTTTTCTGATCCTGGGGATCTGCAAGCGAGGGATAATATATCTTTATTAACCAATGCTAAAGTGGAAATGGTAGTAGCAGAGCGAGGTGATATTCAAAAGATGATTAATCATTACCATACAGGAGAGGGCATAGATAAGATGAACGCTCTTTTTTCCATTGTTGAATCTGTCACAGATAATGTACAACAGGATGTTGGTAGTGTTGTTAACAAAAAAATTAAACACGATCCTACTGTTCGGGCTGTGGATTATCTTATTCAGGAAGGGGTTCGTTTAAACTGTTCGGATATTCATATAGAAGTATATGAAAAAACTTGCCGTATTCGATATAGAGTGGATGGACACTTGAAGGAGTACACACATCCCCCTATTAATTTGGCTTCCTCTATATCTAGCCGTATCAAAGTGCTGTCCCGCTTGGATATTAGTGAGAAGCGTTTACCGCAGGACGGTCGTTTAAAAATTAAAATAGATGATCAATTAGTGAATTTTAGGGTGAGTATTGTCCCCGTGGTGAGTGGGGAAAAAATTGTACTAAGGATTTTAGATACATCCGCCTTGGCAACGGATATCGCTAAGTTGGGAATGAATCAGAACCAAGAGGCTCTTTTTCAGAAACACTTGAGTTCTGGTCAGGGACTTATTTTAATGACAGGTCCTACTGGTAGTGGAAAAACGACTACTATTTATTCTGGTCTGCAAAAGTTGAATACACCAAATAGAAATATTTCCACTGCGGAAGATCCTGTGGAATATAAATTACATGGAATTAACCAGGTGCAGGTGAACGCCAAAATCGGCTTAACCTTTGCTTCTGCTTTAAGATCTTTTTTGCGTCAGGATCCGGATGTAATTTTAGTTGGTGAGATCAGAGATCAGGAAACAGCTAATATAGCTTATCGAGCGGCGGCCACAGGGCACTTGGTTTTAAGTACTTTACACACAAATGATGCTCCTTCCACTATTACCCGTTTATTGGATATTGGTATGCCAACTTATAGCGTAGCGGAAAACACTTCTATTGTCATAGCTCAACGGTTGTTACGAGTATTATGCAGTCGTTGTAAAGTGAACCATAATGTTGACCTTAATGTTTTACAAACATTAGGTTTTTCAGAATCAGAGGCTAGAGAGGCACAGCCTCAAATAATGAAAGGAGCAGGCTGTCAATATTGCAATCAAACCGGTTATAAAGGGAGAACAGCGATTTTTGAGGTTTTGGATATGTTTCCTGAATTGAAAATAGGTGTTTTTAAGGGGCTCTCTCCTAGAGAGTTAAAGACCTTGGCTATTGAGAAAAATAATTTACAAACCTTAAGAAAAAGTGCTTTGGAAAAACTATTAGAGGGCGTTACATCTGTTGATGAAGTAATGTATGGAACCATAGGAGATGATTAAATGGTTTCTATGATTCAGATTTTAAAAACAGCTATTCGCGAAGGGGCTTCTGATATACATATTACCACAGGTGCTCCTCCTGCTTTAAGGGTTCGTGGTGAGATCATACATTTGAATGTAGATCCTCTAACGAGCAAACAAAGCCGAGACCTATGTTATTCTGTTATAACAGATGAACAAAAACAGAAAGTGGAAAATGATAAGGATGTGGATTTTAGTTTTTCTTTTGATAATAAATCACGATTTCGTGGACATATTTATTTTCAAAAAAAGACTATTGCCGGGTGTTTTCGGCAGATACCTACAGTGATTCCTACTGTAAAAGAAATAGGGCTACCCTCTGTTTTAAGTGAGTTGTGTGAAAAACCGTACGGATTAGTGTTGGTAACAGGTCCTACTGGTTCAGGAAAGACAACCACTTTAGCTGCTATGATTAATGAAATTAATAACAAGAAAAGGGGTCATATTTTAACGATTGAAGATCCTATTGAATTTATTTACTCTCACAACAAATGTATCATCAATCAAAGGGAAGTTGGTTTTGATACAGAGGATTTCCATCAATCTCTCAGGGCGGCCTTGCGGTTAGATCCTGATATTTGCCTGTTAGGTGAGTTGAGAGATAAAGAAACCATTGAAACCGCTCTTCATGTTGCGGAGACAGGGCATCTTACATTTGGGACGCTTCATACAAATAACACTTATCAAGCTATAGATCGTTTAAGCGGAGTGTTTGGTGGAGACGAACGACAAATGATTCAGTCTCAGGTTTCTCAAGTTCTGCAAGGAATTGTCTCTCAAAGGTTACTCCCGACGGTGGATGGTTCTTCTCGTGTGCCAGCGGTAGAGGTTTTGCTGTTTCCTCCGGCCATTAGAAATCTAGTGAAGGAAGGAAAGCAAAATCAAATGTATAGTATTATGCAGACTCAAAAAGCTTCCGGTATGATTACATTGAATCAATCTTTAGTGTCATTAGTTATGCAAGGCTTGGTTGCAGAAGATGTGGCTTTATCTAATAGTTATGACAGGGGGGAGTTTGTCAATATGCTTTCTCAAGCAAAAAGATCGGCTGTTAGGGGAGTCGCTCGTAATTAATTAAATAAACTTTTTTAGAGGAATAAGTGCTATGGGAACTTTTTTATTTAAAGCTAGAAGACCTACCGGAGAAGTTGTTTCCGGGAAAGTACAAGCAAAAACAAAAAATGAAGTGATTTATCTTTTAAATTCTAAAAAGTTGGAAGTTATCCATGTTGAAATGAAAAAAAATGTCTTCCAATTAGGTAGCGGAGGAGTAGGGGGTATATCTTCAAAAAGTTTGGTTCATTTTACAAGGCAAATGGCCTTTTTAATTAATGCAGGCGTTCCCGTTGTGCAATCTTTGCAAATAATGAAAAGAATAACTAAGGATTTGATATTGCAAAAAGTGGTTGCGGACCTGGCTAATAGCATTGAAAAAGGAAGTACTTTTGCAAATGCTTTAGCTGAGTATCCTTCTATTTTTAGTAGTACATTTGTAAGTATTATTGAAGCTGGTGAAGTGGGTGGAAGTTTAGATATAATGTTAAATCGTTTAGCAGAGTATATAGAGGAAAGTGAAAAACTAAAATCCAAAATGTTAAAAGCTATGATGTACCCCAGCTTTGTTTTAAGTGTGGGTCTGATTATCGTCGTTGTTATTATGGTAAAAGTGGTTCCTCAATTTACCAGTATTTTTTCTAGTTCCGATGTCAAACTACCTCCTTTAACTCAACTGTTGATTTCAATAAGTGATGCGTTTAGATATAATTTAATATGGATTATCGTATTTGGTTTTTTCATTCCTTTTTGTTTTATTCTCTATTTACGCTCTTCTTCGGGGCGATATTTAAAAGATCAGCTTTTAATGTTAATGCCTGTAATAGGCCCTTTGGTGTTAAAGAATAGTTTAGCTCGTTTTAGCCGGACTTTCGCTTGTTTGTTATCGGGAGGGGTAAATGTAGCAGATGCGTTAAAAACCTCTGGACTTGTTTCTAATAACTTTTTTATTGAAAAATCTATTAAGAATGTCCGAAATGAGATTGTGAGAGGCAAATCTATAGCTAGCTCTCTTAAAAAAGAACCGATTATCCCTACTCTTATTTCTGATATGGTGGCCATTGGTGAAGAAACAGGAAATACAGAGGCTACCTTAACAAAGGTAGCTGAATTTTATGAGGAGCAGGTAAAAACAACATCAAATGCCATTTCCGAATTAATACAGCCCGTTTTAATTGCTGTTTTAGGGGGCTTAGTTGGTTTTATTGTTATAGCACTTTACTTACCTATATTCAAATTACCAGGAGTGGCTGGAGGATTTTAATGAGGAACACATATACACTGAGGAACACATATACACTAAGGACACATCCTGCCATTTTAAATGCTGTGGATAATAAATTTTTTTTCATTCATTGTTTATTGGTGGCTGTTCATTCTCTATTATTATTGAGCTTTGTTTTTTATCAATTTTATCAACCTTTATTTTTAAATTCAGATGTATGGATTTTTGTATATTTATTTTTGTTCTTTTCTTTTTCCATTGACTTTATATATTTTTATTTTCATGAACAGATAAAAAGCAAACCTCATTTTCAGTGGGCCTTCTTGTTTTTAGATGCTGTATTGATGACTGTATGTTTAAATGCTGTTACTCCTATTGTCTATCCTGTATTAATTTTTGTTTATATGCTTCAGATTTTTAGTGGGGGATTACTAGGGCAATATAAGGGAGCTTTCGTTCAAGGCTTATTAGTGTCTTTTTTATTTTCATGGGTTATGATTTTAGAACCTACAGTGGTGGAGGCTCAATCATCACTTATATTTTCTTTTGTACTAAATAATATGGGGTTTATGACAGTGGCTGGCTTAAGTGGTTTTCTTGGGCAATGGGTGAATAAAATGGAATGGTCATTAGTTGCTGCGGATAAAACACTCCATCAATTAGAGGATCTAAATGAATTAATTGTAGAAAATATCAATATGGGTTTGTTTATTTTAGATGAAGATGCTTTTGTTATTCATTCTAACCAAAAAGCTTTGCGTATTCTGGATTTACCTTTGTCTTTTTCTGCTCCTGTACATACTGTTTTTCCAGAGTTAAAAACTTATATCCAATCTGGAAAGGGTAACAAGGTGGGGCGTCTGGAGGTGGAATATCAAGGAGGTTCTCACAATAAAATAGTGGAGATTTTTATCTCTCCTATTGATGAAGTTCGAAAATATTTAATTTTGTTTCAGGATTATACAAAAATACGGGCTATGGAAAAAAAAGAAAAGGAGAGAGAAAAATTTGCATCTATAGGAAGGATGGCCGCGGGTATTGCTCATGAATTAAGAAACCCCCTATCTAGTATTAGTGGGAGTATTCAATTATTGGATATAGGTGTAAAAAAAGTGAATACTTCTGAGAATAAGAGGTTAATAGATTTAGCTTTACATGAAATCAGTCGTTTAAATAGGATTATTGGAGAGTTTCTGGATTATGCTTCAGATGAAAACTCTGTTATGGGTAACCGAGATAGGGAACCGGTCCATGTTAACTCTGTCTTAGAAGAGCTATTGGATAGTGTAAGAGTTAATCCGAAATGGGAACACATTACATATCATTTTACTTTGAAAGCACATGGTTTAGTCCAGGGGCATAAAGACAAATTTAAACAAATATTTTTAAATGTTGTTAAAAATGCTTGTGAAGCGATGGAAGCTCAATCTAGCGGACACCTGGAAATAGAAAGTTTTGATGATAATAAATGGGTTGTTGTTAAAATAAAAGATACAGGTGTGGGTATTAGTGAGCAGGATAAACCATATATTTATGAACCTTTCTATTCAAAAAAAGAGAAAGGGACAGGTTTAGGCTTATCCATAGTACGTAAATTGGTTTTACTATATAAAGGTCATTTATCTTTTTACAATCGTGATAAAGGGGGAACTATTTGTACCATTTACTTCCCTATTCAACCTCATTTTTGTCCAGGGGAAATGGCAAAAAGAAAAAGTGCCTGAGTGTGCTTTTTTGATGACTCTCTTTCCTTGGGAGAAAAAAGAACCGACCGAAAAACCCTGCCCTTTCGGATGGGAGGATCTAACCGGACTGGTATATTATGTATAAAAAAATTTTAGTTGTAGATGATGAACAGTCCATTCGTGAGTTTTTTCAGATCTTATTTAGAAAGATGTCTTCTGAAGGTGAAATTTCATTTAAAATGGTTTCCGCTGAAGATGGCCAAAAAGCTTTGGAGCTAGTAGAAAAACAATCATTTGATATGATTATTTCCGATTTAAAAATGCCTCGTTTGTCTGGTTTAGAGCTGTTGGAAAAAGTAAAACCTATCCAGCCTGATATTATTTTTATTCTTATTACCGCTTTTGATACAGCCGCAACAGCGGTAAAAGCCATGAAAATGGGGGCTTATGATTATATTTCAAAGCCTTTTAATGTGGATGAAATAAAGCTCACTATTAGTTCTGCTTTGGATGTTAAAAAAATGCAGCTGGAAAATCAGCAACTAAAGAGGGAATTAAAGCAGGTGCGCAGCCCATCTTTTGTAATAGGATCGTCCGATGTAATGAAAAAAATTTTTAAAGATATTCAGCAAATTTCCGGTTCCACTTCAAATATATTGATTACAGGAGAAAGTGGAACGGGTAAAGAAGTTATAGCCAGGGCCGTACACGACAGCAGTGCAATAAAAGATAAATCTTTTATTGCTGTTAACTGTGGAGCCATACCTGATACCTTAGTGGAATCAGAAATGTTTGGTCATAAAAAAGGCTCTTTCACCGGTGCTGTTTCAGATAAAAAAGGTTTTTTTGAATTAGCTGATGGAGGGACTTTATTTTTAGATGAAATAGGGGAGCTACCTATAGTTGTACAACCTAAATTGCTCAGGGCTTTACAGGAAAAAGTGATTAGAATGGTAGGGGGAACAATAGATAAAAAGGTGGATGTGCGTCTTATTACAGCAACCAACCGCGACTTGGAACAGATGATTAAAGTGCATCGTTTTAGAGAGGATCTTTTCTATCGTTTGAATGTGGTACGGATACATATTCCTCCTTTAAGAGAAAGAAGGGAAGATATATTGTCTTTTGTGGAATATTTTTTAAAAAAATACAGTATGAAGTTAAATTGTCCTATAAAAACACTGTCAGATAAGGCTATAGAGCTTTTTCAGCAATATGATTATCCGGGAAATGTGAGGGAGTTGGAAAATTTGATTGAAAGAGTGGTTATTTTAAGTGAAGGTGATGAAATTCAAGGTCAGGATATCGCCCCCTTTATGAAACAAGAGATTTTGACAAATCAAGATAAGCAGAATATTTTTTCTGATGTTTCTTTGCCAGAAAGGGGAATAGATATGGAAGCCGTGATTGGAAATATAGAGAAAGAACTGTTAGTGCAAGCTCTTCAAAAAACAAATGGCATGAAGAAACCGGCAGCGGATTTGCTTGGGCTTTCTTTGCGTTCTTTTAGATATCGTTTACAAAAATACCAATTAGGTAATTTTTTATCAGCAACAGACCCAGAGGAGGAGATAATTTAATGAAAGGATTTTCACGCCGTGCCCTTTCCGTAGATGGGTTACAGCCAGTAGGAGCCTACTCTCAAGCTATAATGTTCGGTCCTTGGGTATTTCTTTCTGGTCAAATTCCCCTTATTCCGGGTACAGGGGAAATTGTAAAAGGGGATATAGCTTCTCAAACGGAGAGGGTAATGAAAAATATTCAATATATTTTATCTGTTCATCAAATGAGCTTTCAACATATTATGAAAACAAGTATATTTTTGAAAAATATGGATCATTTTCCTATTGTCAATAGAGTGTATAGTGCCTATTTTAAAGAACCTTTTCCCGCTCGATCCTGCGTAGCAGTTCAGGACTTGCCTAAGGGAGTAGATATAGAAATAGAAGCTATGGCTTGTTTAAAATAAAATTATGTAAATGACGGCTTCAATATTTATAATCATTTGGTTTATATGGTCCCTCTATATCCAAGCCTAAATATTCCGCCTGCACTTGAGATAAACGCGTCAGCTTTACACCTAACTGACCCAAATGCAAATGAGCCACTTTTTCATCTAGTTTCTTAGGCAAACGATAAACCCCTGGAGTATGACTACCTTTGTTTTTCCATAAATCTATTTGAGCTAAGACCTGATTAGAAAAAGAATTACTCATTACAAAAGAAGGGTGACCAGTAGCACAACCTAAATTCACTAAACGCCCTTCCGCCAAAATAATAATGTCCCGGCCATCAGAAAAACGATGCAGATCCACCTGTGGCTTTATAGATATTTTTTTGCTGTTTTGATCCAACCACTCCATGTCCACTTCCAAATCAAAATGACCAATGTTGCAGACAATAGCTCCACTCTTCATTTTCATAAAATGATCCTTCACTATAATATCCCTGCATCCCGTAGCCGTAACAAATATATCCACATTCCCGGCAACATCGTTCACCTGCACCACTTCATAACCCTCCATACTGGCCTGTAAAGCACAAATAGGATCAATTTCAGAGACCAATACACGCGCCCCGTAAGAACGAAGACTCTGAGCTGAACCCTTGCCCACATCACCATAACCCGCTACTAAAGCTGTCTTTCCGGCTAACATAATATCCGTGGCCCTTTTAATTCCATCTACCAAGGACTCCCTACATCCATATAAATTGTCGAACTTAGACTTGGTAACAGAATCGTTCACATTAATAGCCGGTGCTTTAAGCTGACCAGCCCTGTGCAGTCTTTCCAAGTTCCTGACTCCTGTAGTGGTTTCTTCTGAAATACCCACTATCTTTTTCATTAAATGACTATATTCAGGCTTGTGCATTACATTTGTGAGGTCCCCGCCATCATCTAAAATAAGATCAAAACCATCCGTTCCCCATCCTTTAATAGTTTTCTCAATACACCACCAATACTCTTCCTCTGTTTCCCCTTTCCATGCAAATACCGGCACTCCAGACTGGGCCATGGCCACGGCGGCATGATCCTGAGTGGAATAAATATTACAAGAGCTCCACCTCACCTGAGCGCCCAACTCTATTAAAGTTTCTATTAGCACCGCTGTCTGAATGGTCATGTGCAAACAGCCGGTAATACGCGCCCCTTTAAGAGGTTTTGACCGAGCATATTCTTTTCTTAAAGCCATTAAGCCTGGCATTTCATTTTCCGCTAAACGAATCTCTTCCCGACCCCAACGATTTAACTCCTGCATTTTGTCTGAGTTATCCATCGCCTCTTTACATACGCGATAATCTAATTCTTTATTTTGTTTTCTCTGCGATTCAGCCATATTTTTCTCCTTATATTCTTTATAATAAACCTTTTAAAAAGGTTTATAAAAAAATTTATTTGTTTATCTTTTTCAGAACCGACTAATTAAATTATCGCGAGTAAGATTAGAGAACTTTACCTCTCCCATAGCGGCTAGCATTTCATAGTGATGATGATCCAGATTTAAAACATAGTTGCTCACTCGCTCCGCCTTTTCCTTAATATCCAAACCATGTTGTAATCTTTCTGAATGTGTAGTAATACCCACGGGACAAGTGTTGTTATTGCATCTAAGGGCTTGTATACATCCCAAAGCCAGCATAAATCCACGAGCCGTATAGATAGCCGAGGCTCCCATACAAAGAGCCATCATCTGCCTTCCGGCTCGAATCAGCTTTCCTGAAGTAACAATTTTAAACTTTCTGGCTGCCTTATATTCTTCCGTTAAAGAAATCACTTCCTCTAAAGCCGGAAACAGAGGATAGCCCAAATCATCCATAAAAGTCTTAGGAGCTGCCCCCGTACCCCCTTCTGAACCATCTATAGCAATATAATCAGGGTATATATTTTGTTTTTTCATCTCCATAAACATCTCCCCTAACTCCTGAGTGGAACCTAAGCAAAACTTGATTCCTGTGGGTAAAAGAGAAATCTCCTGAATTTTTCTAATAAATCGTACAGTTGACTCAGCAGAAACACACTCCTTATGCCCAGCAGGGGAAATCACATCTTTTCCCATATTAATCCCTCTGAGTTCTGCGATCTCCTCTGTGATTTTCTCTTTAGGTAAAAAACCCCCTTTCCCCGGTTTAGCTCCTTGAGAAAATTTAATTTCGATCATCTTAACTTGATCCAGCCTGGCTATTTTCTCCAAAAGATGGGGATTTAAAGTGCCATCTTCGTTTCTGACTCCAAATTTGGCTGTACCCATTTGAAAAATCAAATCCGCTCCTCCCATAAGATGGTACTTAGGATACCCCCCTTCGCCAGTATTTAAAGGAATACCCGCTTTTTTCGCACCAAGAGACAGAGCATGGATGGCCTTTCTCCCTAAAGCTCCGTAGCTCATCCCTCCCACCATAATAGCTTTTTTAATAGTATAGGCTTGCTTTAAGCCACGCTCTTCACCAAAACACACACGAAAGGGCTGTAGTTTATTTATATCCACAGGATAAAAAGAGTGTCTAAGCTTTAAAGCTTTATTGTCAAAATCAAGAAGCGAACCAAAGGCAGAAGATTTCTCTCTATTTTTTGCTTTTTTATAAACATCTGCTCTTTCAATACGATTAAAGGGTTTTTCTTCTGTATCACTGGAATAAAGATACTGCCGAAATTCAGGACCTATGCTTTCCAAAAGATAACGAAACAAAGCTAAAATACCAAAATTAGCCAGAAGTGCATGCTGTTTTTGAATATATAGATAATAAAAATTTAAAGCATTTAAGAGAAGAGTAATACCAGCCAACCAATACCAATTTACACTCCACATAAAACCAGCTAAGCTGGAACCTATCATCAGCAATAACAAAAACCCGTTTAAAAAACGAGCCATTTTTTCCAAATTGAAACTGATTTTTCTTTCGTTTGAAAATTCCATCTTCTCTATTTTAAACTGTCCTTGCTTTAAACCCAAAGGGTTTTATTTAGCGAACTTCAGTAAAATCTCTGATATATGTAGTTAGCTATAAACCCAAAGGGTTTTATTTAGCGAACTTCAGTAAAATCTCTGACAAACTTGCTTTTTTCTTTGAATTGACTATAAAAAAACAGTAAAAGTATGTACTCTGTCTAAAAATTCCGGCTGCTTTAAAGCCTCATTTGAGGATAGAGCTTTTTAGAAATACAAAAAAAACAGATACCTGAAAGCCTTTCTTCGTAAATTAATAATACAGGAGGACAAAAACTATGAGTGCCACTCACACAGAAGTATTAGATATGCATTTTGATGAACATGTATCCAGATCTTACCTGGCCTGGCCAGCAGGCCAACAAAGTCCTCAACCAGGAATCCTGGTTATTCCTGAATTTTGGGGGCTAACAGATCACATAAAAAATCGAGCTTGTATGCTAGCGGAACTAGGTTATTGTGCTTTAGCTTTAGATGTCTATGGGGATGGATGGGTAGGAAACACAGCCGAAGAAGCAGCAGAAGCAATGAATAAATTATTTTCTAATATGGAAAAAACCTCAGAGAGAATGATGTCATATTTAGAAGCACTAAAAGATCTTAAACAAACAGATGAAACCAGGACAGCCTCTATTGGCTACTGCTTAGGAGGGGCTTTATCCCTCCATTTAGCTCGCATGGGAGCAGAGGTAACAGGGATCGCTAGTTTTCACGGTGGTTTGGATCCACATACGAACATTAAACCAGGTAGTGTAAAAGCAAAAATATTGGTTTGCCACGGAGAAACAGATTCTATGATCCCCGAGGAAAAAGTACAAAATTTTAAAAAGGAAATGAAAGAAGCCGGTATAGATTATAAATTTATCATCTACCCTCATGCCCAGCACGGATTTACCAATCCTCAAGCAACAGAGAATGGCAAGAAATTTGGCATTCCCACCGCCTACAATGAAAAAGCAGACAAAGATTCTTGGGAAGAGATGTTAAAATTTTTTAAACAGATTTTTTAAGCTATACCGATCCAACATAGAATCTCCACTCTCCGCTTTCGCGAGGAGCAGGATTCGCAGGTATCAAACTGAAATACCTTCATTAGAGAATAAAGTACAAAAACTAAGACATGCGTTTTGCCAAGGAGCAAATAGAAAAATGCCCGAGGTCAGACTTGAACTGACACGGTTTGTATCAAACCCCAGGATTTTAAGTCCTGTGCGTCTACCAGTTCCGCCACTCGGGCCTATAAAAACACATTGTTTTCTATAAAAAAATATGTCAACATATAATTTCACTGTTTAACAAATAAGGGCTTGGAAGTCAGCTTAGTACAATATTATAAACAGGATTCATTATGGATTTAAACACTGTATCAGAAAACAAAGCTCTATCTTCTTTTCAAGTTCTAAAAATGGCCTTCTTTAACACGAATAAACATTTTATAAACCTAAGTTTAGATATGAGCTTTACCCTTCTTTTGTTCATCTGTGTATTCGTGCCTATGTGGGTTTATTATGTCAGTATATTTGGGGCCGAACATTTTATAGTATCTATGTTCACCGGTGTCATGCATTTCTCTTTTGTGATAGTTATTTTATTTATGGTAGGCTTATGTCTTTTTAATAGGACCTGCTCCTCTTCCCAAGTTTTGACATTTTGGGGATTTACAAAAGAGGTGAGTTGGCCTTGGTTAGTGGAAGGCGTAAAAGCATCTATAATTGTTTTTGCTGGACTTTTATGTTTCATCGTTCCCGGTATTATAAAACAAATTCATTATGTTTTTTTTAGCTTCGTCGTCTTTTTTAACAAAAACTATAAAGAAAATAAAATATCTGCATTAAAACATTCCAAAAATCTATCTAAAGGATTGAGGTGGTGGATTTTTGGTTTATTTATGGTACTGCCCTATTTCATTGGCCTGATTCCTGGATTTATTCCAAAAGTAGTTTTTGCTCAAACAAACTCTTTATGGGTTATTTACCCGTCTCTCATACTGTGTTTATATATCACCTATTTGCTTTTTACTTATATATATTCGATTTTATTTTTTATATATGCCATAAAGGACCAAGAACAAATGATAGGCTCTGTTAAAGTGGATATGATCCAGTGATAATGGTGTATAAAAAGTGATTGGTATTTTTGACTCAGGACTGGGAGGGATATTTCTTCTCAAAGAACTAAGTCAACAGTTCCCAAAACAATCTTTTATTTATTTAGCGGATCGAAAAAACTTTCCTTATGGGGAAAAAAGCTCTTCACTTGTTCGTTCTCTCGTAAAAAAAAATATAAACTTTTTGATTAACCAGGGAGCGGAGCATATTATCGTAGCCTGCAATACTGCCTCTGTTACTTTAAGGGATGCAGATTTCCACCAGGTTCCTGTAAAAGGAGTGATTGAAGCTTCCTTAAGACAAGCTAAAAAAGATTCTTTAAACAAAAAAGTGGGGCTATTGGCTACCTTGGGAACAGTAAAATCTCAAGTTTTTTTAAAAAAACTAAAAAAACTAAATTTTAATTTACAAATTTACCAACAAGCCTGCCCTCTGCTGGCTCCTTTTGTAGAGCAAGGGGGTTGGAATATAAATAGGCATATAGCGAAAAATAAAGAACTGGATTCTCTTCTTGAAAAATATTTGCAACCTCTCATAAATAAAGGGGTAGATACAGTTATCATGGGATGCACACATTACTTATATCTGGAACCGGCTATCAAAAAATACATAGGAAAAAATAAAAAAACAGTAGGACCTGTCAATTTTTTAATAAAGGATTTATACCGAACCAGTCAGCTTTTGTACGGGCCGGATTCACTGGGATTAAACAAAGTCAGGATACATAGTAAAAAACAGGAGCAAAAAAATAAAAGAATACGAACAAAAGAAACAAATAATAAAAAAATAAACATTTTTATTAATGGCCAAAACAAAGACTTTGGACAGCAGCTACACCAGATATGGGAGCAAAAAAAAGATATACCTATATCTATAAAAATAATCTAAACTATGATGAACCAGTGAACCTGACTGGTATATAAAGAATAATGACTATAAAAAAAGGCTCTTAAAATGGATGAAATAAAACAAAAAATCACCACCGCTTTTGAAAATATAAACAATCAGGAGAAGTTAAATACAATTTCCTCTGATGTGGAACAGGTGATAGACCATCTTGGTACAGGCCAGCTTCGCGTGTGTGAAAAAAAAGAAGATAGATGGATCACTTACGAATGGATTAAAAAAGCCATTCTTATTTATTTTCGCATTAAGAAAATGAATCTTGTGGAAGCAGGAGATTTTTCCTTTTACGATAAAATCCCTCTACGCAAATGGACGGGTAAAGAAGGGGTTCGTGTGGTGCCTCACGCGCTGGTCCGAAAAGGGGCTTATATCGCCAGGAACACTATCCTTATGCCCTCCTATGTGAATATCGGTGCCTATGTGGATGAAGGTACATTGGTGGATACCTGGGCTACTGTAGGCTCTTGCGCTCAAGTGGGAAAAAATGTGCATCTATCTGGTGGAGTTGGCTTAGGTGGGGTCCTGGAACCTTTGCAAGCGCGCCCTGTGGTAATTGAAGATCATGTGTTTGTCGGAAGTAGGTCCATTATTGTAGAAGGAGCGGTGATTAGAAAAGGGGCTGTGATCGGAGCGGGCACTTTAATTACAGCCAGTACAAGAATTATTGATGCCACAAAAAGTGAGGCCCCTATATGCAAAGGGGAAGTGCCGGAAAACGCCGTGGTTATTTCCGGCAGCACGGTTAAGAAATTCCCGGGTGGAGAGTTTAATATTCCTTGTGCTCTTATTATTGGTAAGCGTTCTACTAAAACAAATAAGAAAACCTCTCTTAACGACTGTCTAAGGGAATATAATATTTCTTAAATTAATTACTTAACTTTAAGGAATGTCAAAGTCTTCCTATTAAAGTAAGCTCAAAAGCTCGGACATGCGTTTTGCCACAGAGCGGCCTGTGGCCGCTTCTATGTCAAAGCCGAACTCGTTTTGAGCTTATTTTAATAGGAAGACGGAAACACTTACTATAATTTACAATGTATCTTTTTTCTTTCATAAGTGATAAAAGAATAAGAAGGATCACCTTTACAATCTCTTCTTTCTATCTCTTCAAATTCCTCTTCTGGAATTTCAGGATAAAAGGCATCTCCCTCGTAGCTCTTATGAATACGGGTGAGATAAATACGGTCCATCAGCGGCAAGGTTTGTTTATAAACCTCACCCCCGCCACTAATAAAGATTTCCGGCCCGTATCTTTGCTGCATTTTCTCTCGGGAACAAAAACTTGTAGCTTTTTTGATGGAAGAACAAAACACCACTGGCAATATTTTTTTTGTCGCGATTAACCCTTTTATTTCTTCATCAGATATTTGAGAAAGATCATCCAAACATAGAGAAACATAATTGGCCTTCATCACATTTAACTTACTTCTATTTCTTGTGATAACTATATGCAAACGAAAAGGCAAAGGGGACCCAAGGGACTCAAATGTTTTTCTCCCCATAATAAGAACCTTGTTTAAAGTTTTTTCCTTAAAAAACCGCAAATCTTCAGGAATGTTCCAGGGGAGCTGGCCCTTTAATCCGATGGTATTATTTTCTGCCGCTGCACAAATATGAGAATAAATAAGGTTCATTATAAAATTCTTTGTTTTTTTATTTCAATATCTCATTTCATTCACTGTTCATACAAGTCATGTCTTCCAAAAGTGCAATAAAACGATTTTAAGATAAATATTCTCTTATATAAAACTTAGCCTTTGAGGGCTCCTGCCCACGGAGGGTCCCAAAGGGTGGGCGAGGCTACGGATGGCCGTCCCGATAAAGACTCAGTTTTATATAAGACTGTAATGACTTTATGAAAATCAAACAGCGATTTCTGCTTTAATGGTAGGATGAGGATCATAACCAACAAGTTTAAAGTTTTCATATTGATATTCAAAAAGGCTGGAAGCTGGCTGAATTTTCATCACAGGCAAAGTCCTTGGTTCTCTCTTAAGCTGCTGTTTAGCTTGTTCAATGTGATTGAGATAAAGATGCACATCACCAAAAGTATGCACAAAAAAGCCAGGCTTAAGGCCACATACCTGAGCCATCATCATAGTTAATAAAGAATAGCTAGCAATATTAAACGGCACTCCTAAAAATAAATCAGCACTTCTTTGATAGAGCTGGCAAGATAAATGCGCATTTGCTACATGAAACTGAAAAAAAGCATGACAAGGAGGTAGGGCCATTTGATCTAACTCCCCCGGATTAAAAGCCACCACAAGGTGTCTTCGAGAGAGAGGATTTTTTTTAATGTTTTCCACCACTGTAGATATCTGATCCAGGTATTTTCCGTCGGGTTTTTGCCAAGATCTCCACTGAGCACCATAAATTCTTCCTAAATCTCCGTTTTCATCCGCCCACTCATCCCATATACGAACATTATTGTCCTTTAGATATTTAATATTTGTATCTCCCCTCAAAAACCACAGTAATTCATAAATAATAGACCTAAGATGCACTTTTTTAGTTGTAAGAAGGGGAAACTTTTCCCTTAAATCAAAAGACATTTGATAGCCAAAGATACTCTTAGTACCCGTGCCAGTACGATCCTGCCGTTCTACCCCGGACTTTAATACTGTTTCTAATAATTGAAGATAGGCACGCATGCTGTTTTACCCCTGCTGTTCTGCTGTATTTCTATATTTATGGACTAGCCCTTCATATTAACTATAATACTGTCTCAAAATGAGATAGTTTTAAAATAAAAATCATATAACTCTTCACTATCTTAAAAAATACAGTGTATAATAATATACACTATGTATCATGTATTTTTACCCTTTAAGAAGCAATACAAAGCAAATGGTTTTTCTTTGGTGGAATTAATCATCTCAGCAGGAGCTTTAGGCTTCTTTGCTATTCTCGTCCAAAGCATGCTGTTACTTGGTCATTCTTTTACTAAGAGCCAGCAAAATCTTTTTGAGTCTTTTAGCACGGCCCGAATGATTAAACAAAATATATGTATCCTTAACTCTTCTTTTAACAGCATTAACATAGACTCTGAAAGAAGCTACTCCAGAGAAGAAACACTCTGTAAAGACGGCACAGTGGGCAGTTGTGACGACATACCAAACCCCAATCCTCCTCCCGCAACTATTCCTAATAAAGTTCATTCTCGTAAATACATACAATTATTAGACACCACAGACGACCCAAAACCGCTTATTGGAATTGATATTGCCGGTCTCACTATTGACCCTAGTTTATCAACAGATAACATACAGGAGGAAGGAGGTAGCCCTGTCTTCTACAAAATTTATCAAGATAGTCACACATTAACTAAATTAAATGTCAATATGGCTGCCGGAGGGGTTAGTAATTTATTATCTGGTTATATCTTTGCTTCCAGATGTGTAGAAAACAAAAGCAGTTCTGTCCATAATAATAAATCCACCTTCAATTCAAGCACAAAAGCACAATCGGCTATAAAAATTTTAGCAGAAAATAGCAGACCATTTTTTTTCCCCAGTAGTGAACAAGGCCAACAAAACGAAGTAATAAAATGTTGTCAAGGTTTAGACTCTACCACTAAAGAACCAATTAATTGTGAATCTACTGTAGATAAATGGTTACCCCGTATTTATATTATACATATTTCACCAACACCATCTACACCAGCACCTGCAGTTGACCCGGATGATGGTGCCTTCCCTGTAACAGTAGCACATATACAGGAATTTCCCGAATTACAGGATATAAATACCTTTTGGGGGATTGGTTTTGTATTATCTCTAGACAATAAAACCATTTTTAGCCAATCTGCTTTTCAATTGGATACATTGATTTTAAAAAATAACTGTTCCACATCGGCTAGTCACATTCAAAAATGTCCTGAAATGGCCGTAGGTGACGATCCCAAAGTAAAAGAACTTATCGGAATAAAAAAGACTATGGATGACTTCTTAACATCCAACATTAGCAGCTGCTCAGGATACTCATCTGGAGTAGATACAACCGGCATGATAAAATTGTAAATGGGTTTTGAAATCCAGAAAGGCAAAGCTATTTTCCTCTGAAGGAATACAGCAATAACAGGAAGGCAAATTGCTACCTTCCCGTCCCACGAAAAGTCATGGTTACATAAAAAAAGCCCTTTCTGTTAGGAAAGGGCTTTTTGTTTATTACAAACTCAAATTTTATTTAATGACTTAATTACTGTAATGCAGCCTTACAATTAGCATCAGCATCGGCTACTGCTTCATCACCAGCCGCCTTCACTAACAGATTACCTTCAGCACATTTATTGTTGGCATCGGCATTGTCACAAACTACAGTAGCAGGACTACCTTTTTCAATCTTTAAGTTAGCCATTTGAGATTTTTTCACCTTTACACATCCGCTTCCATTTGCTGCCGCTGCACTATCCGCAGTAACAGCCGCTGCTAAACTTGCAGAAAGAGTACCTACACTGACCTTAAGAGCTTCACCAAGCAAATTAGTCACCGTGTGTTCAGGATCTTCTTCACCAGCTAATTCTGTACAAGCAGAGTCGTCGTCAGGCTTATCTACTTTATTTAATTTATTGGGGTCACCCGCATTTGGTCCCGCTGCAACTTCGTAGTTATCAGCGTCCGGACATTTATTAGTGGCATCGGCATTATCACAAATAGCTGTTGTAGAGGCTGAAACTTTTAGACTCTCAAAGTCCGCTTCCGCCACTTTCCCACAGGCGTCTTGAGCTAGCTCTAAAGATTTAGAACCGGACTCCAAAGTAACAGCCACAGTCAGTTTGTTAGTAATAATGAAGTAGGCCATGCCTTCCTCTTCTTTATCTACACACTGACCATCTTTCCATTCTTTAGTGGAATCTTCCTTACACTTATCCTCATCACTCTTGCCACAACTTACCAATCCAAACGCAAAAATAGTCAAACTCATGATTATAAGCTTCTTCATTTCATATCCTCCTTAGATGTTTTAATTTGCTCATAGTTAAACATAATTTTTTATAATTGCAAAGTTTTTATTCTGCGCTGCACATGTACTTTTTACCCTTTTTCTTCGATTTTTTTAAAAAATAAATAATATCAAATACTTATATATAAAAAAACGGGTATAAGCAGGAGATGAAACAAGGGAAATATTTACAAAGCTCAAACCGAATTGGGTATAAAAAAGCCTTCTACATTCACTTTTTCAGAACAAACGACTACATATAATCATCGTCATCCAAAGTTTCATCATCATCAAATAAGCCGATAGAAGGATCATCAAAGGCTTGATCTTCTTCATCCATGTCATCAAAGGGATCTTCTTCAAAAACATCTGTTTCAGGGTCATCGAGGTCAGAATCCTCCATATCATCCTCCTCGGCATCGGCAGCACTTACCTCCATATAATCATCTGAAAGAGGCACATCCAAGTGGGAGGGAATAGACTGTGTTTCCACTATATCCTCTGTATGTGATTCTCCACCCATCGTTTCCGTAGCAGAGAGTACGGGACTTTGTTTTTTTAATGCTTCTTTAGTAGGCTTTTTGGCCGGGCTTTTTTTAACAGAGGTCTTTTTTGCTTTCACCGCTTTATTTTTTACTGACTTTTTGACAGCTTTTTTTTTCTTACTAAGCTTTTTCTTTACAGATTTTTTTCCCGCCGATTTTTTGACGGAGGGCTTTTTTTTGACCTTTTTTACTGATTTTTTAGCTTTTCTCTTTTGAGTCGTTGATGGCTTTTTCTGCGTTTTCTTCTTGACCATCTTTTTCTTTTTGGACTTTTTGGTTGAACTTTTTTTAGCTGGCGATTTCTTCTTTGTAGCTTTCTTTTTCATAGATTTTTTCTTTACCGACTTCTTAACCGGTCTTTTTTTTGCAGCCATATCACATCTCCTTATTACATAATGAAAGTTGACCTTTTATATGCTGACCTCATTATTAGTAAAAATCGCCTACCTCTACTACCAATCCACTCAGAAATCCTGGCTTTTTTCGTGATAAAACCAGAATTTTAAATCTCTATCAACATATATTTTCTCATTTATTTTTGTGGAATCTTTAGACGGCTGTCAATGGAGAAAATAACTTTTATTCCATAAAAGCAAAATCATTGGCCCTTAACCATTGACAAAACTCTTTTTAATTCCATTTTTATATTGTGCCATCCTCATTTTCCGGCTTTAGTCAGGCACAGGCCCCATAAAATACCGGAAAATATACCTGGATCTTGCCAGAGAAAGTGAGCACAAAAAATTTTAACCGATAGGAGCTATTTTTATGAAAGAAGAAAAATCACAGGAAAAATCAGGTATTTTGGCCCAATTTAGCCGTAATCTCACTGTTTTAGCGGAGGAAGGCCATTTAGATCCTGTTATTGGCCGGGATATGGAAATCCGTCGCTTAATTGAAGTATTGGCCAGAAGAACAAAAAATAACCCTGTTCTCATCGGTGAACCAGGAGTGGGGAAAACAGCTATTGTGGAAGGTTTAGCCCTCAGGATCATTAAGCAAGATGTGCCACAAGTACTTTGGAACAAACAGGTGATGGCTTTAGATCTGGCCAGCATGGTAGCGGGGAGCCATTTTCGAGGAGCTTTTGAAGCTCGATTAAAAGCTATTATAAAGGAAGTAACTGCCAGCCAGGGAAGTATTATTCTCTTTATTGATGAGCTTCATAATCTGGTGGGAGCGGGAAAAACAGAAGGGGCTATGGACGCCGGCCAAATTTTAAAGCCGGCTCTAGCGAGGGGGGAATTAAGAGCTATTGGGGCTACCACCTTAGATGAATATAGAAATTTTATTGAAAAAGATAAAGCCCTTGAAAGGCGTTTTCAAGTGGTCTTGGTTAAAGAGCCGGATATTCCTTCTGCCATCACTATCTTAAGAGGACTGAAAGAAAAGTATGAGGTCTATCACGGAGTAAGAATTAAAGACTCCGCTTTGGTATCGGCTGTAAAGCTTTCCCACAGATACATCAACAACCGCTTTTTGCCAGATAAGGCCATTGACCTTATTGATGAAGCGGCCAGCCGATTAAATATAGAAATTAATAGTGTTCCGGCGGAAATTGACGAAATTCGTCGCCAGATTACCCATCTTCAAGTAGAGCAAAAAGCCCTAAAGAAAGAAAAAGACGAAAACGCAAAAAATCGTTTAAAAGTTTTAGAAAAAGAAATGGCAAAACTGAATAAAAAATACCTCAGCATCCAGTCTCAATGGGAAAAAGAAAAAAAAAGCATCTCCTCCTTAAAACAAATTAAGACAGAAATAGAAAAAACAAAAACCAGCATAGAAAAAGCAGAGCGGGAGGCGCGTTTAGACAAAGTAGCGGAATTAAAATACGGGGCTCTTCCCGAATTAGAAAAAAAACTAAAACAGTATAATGAAAAGACAAAAAACCCTCAAAAAAAGACTAACAACCTGTTAACAGAAGAGGTCAGCCCAGAGGAAGTGGCCGCCGCGGTTTCCCGCTGGACGGGCATCCCCGTAAGTAGAATGCTGGAATCGGAATCTCATAAGTTACTTAATATGGAACAAAATCTTTATACACAAGTGGTGGGACAGGATCAGGCCATACAATTAATATCAGATGCCATTCGAAGATCACGAGCAGGTATTGCCGATCCTCACCACCCTATAGGTAGTTTTATTTTTCTAGGTCCCACAGGAGTAGGTAAGACGGAAACCGCGCGGGCCTTATCCCATTTCCTATTTGATTCCAGAGAAGCTCTCATCCGTATTGACATGAGCGAATACGGAGAAAAGCACCAGGTCTCCCGTCTTATTGGAGCTCCCCCCGGGTATATTGGACATGATGAAGGCGGTCAGCTGACGGAGGCTGTTCGCCGACAACCTTACTCTGTTATCTTATTTGACGAAATAGAAAAAGCCCATCCCGAGGTTTTTAATATTTTGCTTCAGGTACTGGATGACGGACATTTAACGGACTCTCAAGGTCGAAAAATAAACTTCAAAAATACTATTTTGATTATGACATCCAATATCGGCTCTGAGCTTTATGATTCCTCTTCAGGTAAAACCCCTTTTAACAAAGCAAACTTGAACAAAGAACTTAAAAAATACTTTCGACCAGAGTTTTTAAATCGCATTGATGAGATCATTTCTTTCAACAGCCTTTCTCAAGAACATATTGCAGGAATCGTAAGCATACAAATTAAGGAGGTGCAAAACCGATTAAAAGAAAAAAACATCTCTCTTAAGTTGGACCAAAAAGCGGTAGATTATCTAGCCCGAAAAGGTTTTGACCCCGACTATGGAGCACGCCCTCTAAAACGAGTTATTCAAAGGGAATTACTTAACCCTTTAGCCAATCAGATTATTTCCAAAGAACTAAAAGAAGGACAAACAGTAGAGGTGACAGCCAACGATTTAAGCCTGGAGTGGCCTTCATCAAAAAACACGGGAGGCCCGCTTTGTTCACAGGTATCGTAAAAAGCGTGAACCCTATTCTAAAGGTGACAAAACACAAGGGAGAATTAAAAATCCAAGTAGAAAAACCAAGCCTAGCCAATTTTTCCCATTTAAAACCCGGGGAAAGTGTAGCTGTGGATGGGGTATGCCTTACACTGGAAAAGCTCTCCTCTCAAGCGATGCACTTTCATCTGGGATATGAAACCTTAAAGGTCACTGGCTGGAACAAACAAAATCTCCAAGGTCGAAAAGTTAATTTGGAACCAGCTTTAAAAATAGGGGACTTCGTAGGTGGGCATTTTGTGAGCGGCCATGTAGATGGGATGGCAAAAGTATTGCGCTGCACAGCAAATGGGGCTAGCCTACTGATGAGTATAAAAATATCAGAGGAATTTAAACCTTATTTCTGGAAAAAATCTTTTATTACTTTAAATGGAGTGAGTCTCACAGTGAATGAAGTAAAAGAGGCGAGCCTGTTTATATGCCTGGTGCCAGAAACCTTAAGGCGCACAAATCTTATGGATCAAAAACCAGGCCATTTTTTAACTGTTGAAGTGGATTCTTTATCACGCGCTTTGGTCTCCACTTTAAGTAGTCAGTTGTGTCTTCTCGCCCCGCAGAAATAACATTCAAAAAATCACTTTTTACCTTGGGTGATACTGTCATTCCTGTACGTGTTCACTGATTCCCGCGCAAGCCTGTCATTCCCGCGAAAGCGGGAATCCAGTAAATATGTCCTTCAGGAAAACAGCTTTGCCTCTATACGAGGCTTTGCCTCTCGGGACGGTCCTTGTCTTTCTTAGGTAGAAAGCCAAGGTCCTTGGACCCTGCCGGCAAACTGTTTTCCTGAAGAAATACAATGAAACGGAAAGGCAAGTTGTGGCTTACTCCTATAAAAAATTCCATTATATACAAAGAGCTACTCCTGCTTCATGGTATCTTTCTGGATTCCCGTTCCCCGCTTTCGGGAGGACAAGCTTCACGGGAATGACATTTAAAAAAATAACTCATTCCTTCTTTTTTCTGTTGCTCCCGCCTTCTCTGTCATCCCTGCTTCCTCTTTAAACGGAAAGCCATTTGGTGGCTTTCCGCCCTTGAAAGCGGGGAAATCCCGTCTTAATAACCGGAAAAAATTAAAATTAGAACTTGTAAATAGGAAAATTTCATTGTTAGTATCTATTCTAAAGACTAAACCATAAGTAAAACTAACCCATAATTAAATATCTAAGGAGTAACTAATGAAAAAATCTATAATTTTGAGCCTGGCTGTTTTTTTTGCACTGGTTCTTGTGAGTTGCAAAAGTGACCGGCAAAAATGTGAAGATAAAGGTAAAATATGGCAAGCTGAAAAACAAAAATGTGTCAGCACAGAACAAGCCGAATGTGAGAAAAAAGAAGATATGGCATGGAACGAAGCAGAAAACAAATGTGAAGAAAAAAGCAATGAACAAAAAGAATGTGAAGCACAAGAGAACATGGCTTGGAATGCAGAAGAAAACAAATGTGAAGAACAAAGCAGTGAACAAGCTAAATGTGAAGCACAAAAAGGTAAAAAATGGGAAAATGACCAATGTGTAGATCAATTGTTCACTATTTTGTATAAAACAAGCTCGGGACAACATTATCTTTTGGTTGCTATTGATGGGCGAAAGAGAGTACAACTAACTACTACCGGTGAGTGTGCAAAAGTAGCTGCTGCTGTTTTTAAATCTTTAAAAATTTCTATATTAAAAGATCCAGGTGACAGAGAAACATTATGTGATAATGATCCCGGCGATACAACTGTAGGTAGTTCTCCTTCCTGCCCTGCAGGAAATTACGAAGTATGGTATAATCATCGCCCTTCAGGTCCTCCCAACACCCCTGCCATTGGCTATACTTTAACCAAAAAAGACCAAGCAGCAGAGTGCAAAGAAGTTGTAGACACTCTTCAATAATTGTGGGTATTAAATAAGGTTCATAAGTTAAAAAGCTCTTCCTCTTCTGGAAGGGCTTTTTTTATATAGTCACTCGGGAAAAAGTTTTCTCATTATAAAGACCATTGGGTTTAAAAATAGATTAGTTTGTCATACTTTTTGCTGAAGTTCGTCCATTAAAATCCTTTTAGTAAAAATCTGGTATGGATTTTGCATATCTTATTTTAAAGAAACAAAATAACTATGTTATTATAAAGAAAGGGGAATGATATGAGTAAATCCACAATATCACCGGCAGACGAGATTTGGGCACTTATAAAAAAGACCCAAAGGAATATAGAGCGGTTTTCGGCAGAAGCAGAGAGTCAAAGGGCTGAAGAAAAGAAACGGCAGGCAGAAGCAGAGAAACAAAGGGCAGAAGAAAAGAGGCATCAGGCTGAGCGATGGGCTGAGGCAGATAAACGACGGGCTGAAATAGATCGGCAAATAGCTGAAACAAATGAGCAACTAAAAAGAACAGGTATCAAGCTGGATAAATTTATTGGAGATACGGGAAACCGCTGGGGCAAGCTAGGGGAAAACCTCGTTAAAGGTAGTTTAGCTAAAAGATTAAAAGAAAGGGGCATCAAAGTAGAGGCTGTTATAACCAATGCCAGAAACCGCGGTGTAGAATTTGATATTATTGCTCTCAATGGGAAAGAAGTTGTTGTTGTGGAGGTGAAAGCGACTTTGGACCCTCCTGATGTGGATAAATTTAAAAAGAATATAGGGCAGTTTAAAGTTCTATGGCCTGATTTTAAAAAGAAGACAGTGTATGGAGCAATGGCTTTTTTGCTTAAATCAAAGCGGAAAGCGGAGAGTTTAGCTGAGAAGCAGGGTTTTTTTGTTATCTCTGCGACAGGTGATGTTATCATAAAAAATGAAAAAGGTTTTAAACCCAAGGTTTTTTCTTTATAGAACCCAGGTTTTTTAACTCATTTGAGAGTATTTTTTCACTAAAAACTGAATTGTGTTTTGTATTGGTACTGAAATCGGAAAAAAAGATTAAAGAAAAAAGTGAAGAGTGCCGATAAATCATTCCCGTGAAAGTGGGGAATCTAGTCGCATTTTAAAGGAGTAATATTAGTGGGAAAAAGCTTCTTTAGCTTCAAAATTTCCCCAACAAGAGGAAAAAATTTCGGACATGCGTTTTGCCACAAAGCGACTGTTCAAAGTGGTTTTTTCTCGTTTTTCAAACTAAGAGGCAAAAACTTATTTTATCATAATGTGAAGCTTTCAGTCGCATTGTGCTCAAATCCGAACTCATTTTTCCCTCTTGTTGGGGAAATTTTGAATAAGAAAATTTTTTTAGGGACGGTTAAGTATTTTTCCCGATATGGAGGTTAAAGATATGTGTTATAAATCAGCAATCAGCAATCAGCAATCAGCAATCAGCAATCAGCAATCAGCAATCAGCAATCAGCAATCAAATTTTCGTCTCAAAATGAGATAAAAGTCAAGTCTCAGCATAGCTTTATACAGAAGCAGTATAGCCCTCGCGTTCTTCAGAGTTTCTTTCTTCACTTTGGTAGAAAAAAGAGACAACCAAAAATTCTGGTATAAACAATGCGGGTGCCGCCCTGGAACTGCTCGTGTCGTAAGTACCGGCCACTCCAACTCATTATGATATGATTAAGACCATAATTAAGGGTGGTGATTTTAAGATACTTTAGAGGCAGTGAAAATGGACTTTACAGGTAGTGGTACAAACGATCCCAAGATCAGTATAGTTATTTATGCTTTGTGGAGAGCAAACCTGATAGGCTTATTTCCTGAACCATTGATCCAGACTGTAGCGGTTTCCACCGACTATACTGAAATATAAAAATACCAGAGCGTATAAGAGAGCTAATTCTTTTTTAGCAAAGGGGTCCGCAGCATGAAAGATAAGGCCAGCTACTAGCATAGTGATAAGGAGATTGAAAGCGGCAAAGCGAGTAAATAGTCCAAAAATTAACAAAATAGAGCAAAAAAATTCGGCAAAGGTAGCTAAGCTTAAACTTGCAATAGAACCTATACCTAAGGGATCCGGGAAATATTCGGACTTTTCTGAAAAAGAAAATAATTTCCCCCAACCATGGGATAGGAGCATAAAAAGACCTACGCCAACTCGTAATATTAGCTCTGCTACCCCTTGTAAGAATTGTCGTAAGAGAGTGAGTACTACCTCCTCTACCTCTTTATCATCTAACTCCTTACCCTCTACTTTTTTTGATGGGATGAAGAATGGTATGAGTTTTCTAAGAAGATTTTTTTTTATTTTTTTCATAATTTACTCCGTTCGTAACAGATATAGCTTTTTATATTGATCCTGTTTAAATTTTCCTGACAGCTTGTCATCTCTGCGCCAGCACTGTCATCCCTGTGAAAGCACTGTCATCTCTGCGCCAGCACTGTCATCCCTGTGAAAGCACTGTCATCCCTGTGAAAGCACTGTCATCCCCGTGAAAACACTGTCATCCCCGTGAAAGCACTGTCATCCCTGTGAAAGCACTGTCATCCCCGTGAAAACGGGGAACTAGCCCTCTTGTTCTTCAGGAGAGAATAGGGGGCAAAAAGCTCACAAACATGCGGTTTGCCACAAATATGTCATTCCCGCGAAAGCGGGAATCCAGCCTTCCTAAACGGAAAGGCAACTTGTTGCCTTCCCATTCTGCCAGGAATTTCCAAACACAATAATTGTTCATTTTACTGAATACAGTATAACAATTACAAGTGTATAAAAAATTGACATTTTGCAGTATATATGTCAGGGTCGAAAAATAAAGAGATATAAGGAGTTTTGTTTGGCTACTTTCTGTATTTATAGTGTTTTATCAGTTGAAAAATAAAGAGTTTTGCTGGGCAAAGGATTGACAGAATCTGACTGAACTGGCTAAATATTATTCAAAATATTACTTAAGTAGATAAATTTACTTTACGATAGATTAAATATATTTGTTAAATTAAAGAGGGGGGTAAAAAGTGAGATCATTGATTTTATTACTTGTGAGTTTAAGTTTTATTTCTTGTGGTCGTCCTGATCGTGGTAGGGAATTTCACCACGGGCCACAGGGTGACATAAATGTGGATGCGGATATAAGTGTACTTATATACAACAGAGGGGGATATGGTCGGAAAGGGATTAAACCCAGATGCCGGGGCATTAATGGATGTTTAAAAGTATGTGAAGAATCTTTACATAATTCAAAATGTAAACAGCTTGCTGCGGATAAAGTAATACAACTTTGGCTGGAAGAGATTAAATCTTACGATGGAGAACGGGCAATACAGGATTTAACTCTTATTGCCACTCAACCTAAAGTAGCCAATCTACTGAAAAATTTAGATAAAGAAAATCAAATAGTGGAGTCTCTTTTTGCTCTCACTCAGTCTCTTGACTGTCCTTTTTCCAGTGGGCAGAAAATGAGTTATAGTCACAGTCCTTCTGTTCAGCTTTATTTAAGCCCTACTCTCCAGGATGATCATCCTTCGCTTATGGATAAAAACAAAGCCGAGGCTGATTTGAAAGCTTTTACTGATCTGGAAACAGAAGCAACCAGTGGATTAGAGTCTTTTACGGCTAATGAGCTAGCCGAGGCGGAGAAAGACGCCAATAAAGCTGCTGATGAGCTTGGGACGGCTAAAACATCGGCTGAGGCAGCAGCTCAAGATGAGATGGTAGCGGAGGAAAACTTTAGTAATGCTGTTCAAACTACAAAAGAAGCCCAAGCTGCTTTAGATGCTGCTGATGAAGAAGGAAAGCCAGCGGCGAAGGAAGCCCTTGATGCAGCTGTCGCCGAACAATCCCAGGCCGAAGAAGCACTTAATGCTGCAAAGGAGGCAAACGCAATTGCTCAGGCTGATTTTCAAAAAGCTACTGAAAAAAATGATCAAGCGCAAAAACTTTTGTCGGATGCTCAGGACATAATCAATAGTTTGAAATCCAATATTGAACAGCTAGGTGTAGATAAATTAACCTCGCAAGAGGCTTTGGATACAGCTACAAGTGAAATAGCCGTAGTGGAAGAAAAAATGGAAGGGGAGTTCAAAAAAATTATAGATGGTTCTATGCTCTCTTTTGATTTGCCGGTGTTTCGTGGCTTTATAAAACAGTGTTTTGGTTATAAAAGGCCCAGATCTTTTAGTCAGGTGGCTGTTGAAATTGAAAATAAGTCTGCTTTTGAAATTGGCCATCAAGCTCTTTTTAAAGCTTGCGGTGGAAATAACGAGTGTGTTCGGTTAGCTTATTGTGCGATGGACTCTGATATGGTGTGGTCTTATGTGACGGAAGACATAAAAGCTCTCGGCTGTGGCTACGATGAATTTGTCGAAATGCTCCCTTAGTATTTTTCCGCTGTCCACCTTATTATGATAGTTGTTCTATTTTTAGTGATTGTTTGTTACCGGGAAGCTGTTCTTGTTAGATATGTTATTTCTGTACTTATGAGAATTTGAGAACTCATTATTTTATGAATTTATTAAAGGTGCCGAAAATATTCTGCCCAAGCTGAAAGCCATTTTGATGTCTTCTCGTCTCTTGAAAGCATTGTTATTCACTGTAAAAAAAACACATACAATTCTCACCCTGCTTCCTTTGTTATGCCCGTGAAGCTTGTCCTCGCGAAAGCGGGGAACAGGAATAGGGCTTTAAGCCCAAGGTTTTTTCTTAGTAAGTGGATAAAAATGAACGAGACTCCCGATTTTCGGCCCTGTGTTCTCTGTTCCCTTTGGTTACAGACTCCACAGGTTGCTCCTTCGCTTCGAATCTTGTTGTTTATAGTAAAATGGTCACGGTAGGATTCGAACCCACGGCCTACAGTTCCGGAAACTGTCGCTCTATCCAACTGAGCTACGTGACCCTTTATTTCTCATTTTACACTTCTTTGGTTTCAGTTTTCCAGTATATAAGGGCACCTTATTAACAAATACAGATGTTTTTACTCAGAAATATTGAATGGGCATAAGGATTTTAGCAGATACAGCTTGACTTAAAAAAGAGGGCTGGAGTAAATTTATGTACTGTCTTATTTAATGTGATAAAATGAAATTTCCTTTAATAATAATGATATTATATTTTTTCTTTCTTTCTTGTACACGAGATCCTGTATGTGATGTATTTGTTGATATGCGAGAACCTATAGAAGATTGTTATGCAGTTACAAAGTGTCGTAATGGTGCAGTAGATCAAGATACTTTAAGAGTATGTCTAGAAAAAAATAAAAAAAAGTAGATTATATTTTGAAAATTTATTAAATTAATAATATTAAAAGATTTTAAGGACAGATATTACTCACACAGCCATGAAAAGGAGAAATAGAACCTAGACCTTTTCTATTTTCTAAATTTATGTGAAGATTCAACAGTATTTCAATATCTTCTGTTGTGGGAAGATACACTGTATGCCATATAAAATTATTAACTTTATACATAAGTGGGTTGGATATATCTTTATGATGAAATAGTCCAATGGCATGACCTAGTTCATGCAACATTACTGTAATAAAAAAAAGAGATCCATTTTTGTATAAGTCTTCCCCATCATAAAGTGTTGCTTCTTTGTTTATCTCTATACGAGTATGGTTAAAAAAAGAGCGTATATATGCATCTTTATTATCATATCGTCCTTTCGTTAATTTTCTTTTTTCTTTTGAAATATCTGTAAATATCGTTTCAGTAACGAATACATATCTGTCTATCCATCTAAAGTTTGATCTATAAACGAAGTTATCTTGTGGACATCTGTCTGAACCATCTAAATTAAATAATATTTTAAATAATTGATAGTCTGGGATATTTTCTCCTAGGTCACTTTTGTAAAGTATTCCTTCTTTTATTAAATGAGACACATGGGTTTTATAAGCTCTATTCCATATATCCATAGCTTGTCTAATAAGATGTTTTCTCCTCTCACTTATTTTAGGATCAATACATACATATATAGGGAAAGTGCGCGGAATACCTTGTGGTAGTTTTTCTAAGTAATTGTTATTTGGATAATAGAAACTCTGCCAATCATCCGTATTGTAGGCATAAGATATTCCACCCTAAAATTAATAACATATATATTATTATTTTCATTGTGTATTTGACCCTGTTTGTTGGTTGCTTTGATTGTCATTTATGCCAAAAATTCTAAGATTTGTGAGTATTTTTCTGATAAATCTGAGCCTTTCTTCATCCCTTTGGAGAAAATAGAGATTACCGAGAAAGGCCAACCGGTTTTTGGTTTATTTCTCATTTTACACTTCTTTGGTTTCAGTTTTCCAGTATATAAGGGCACCTTATTAACAAATACAGATGTTTTTACTCAGAAATATTGAATGGGCATAAGGATTTTAGCAGATACAGCTTGACTTAAAAAAGAGGGCTGGAGTAAATTCACACATTGCATTATGTACTTTTATACGACTTTGACAAGATAAGATAGTATCGGCATAGTGAAGGTTCTGCTTAAAACACAAGCGGTTTTAAGGGTTTGATCCTCGCTTCCCGCTTTTGTGGGGGCAGGCTTTGTAAGGATATGTTGTTTTGAACTTTGGAGAGGTTTTGCATTTGGAGGATATAAAAAGCCAGTGTAGCACTTTTAGGTTAAACGCTAGAGGTATGAGGCTGCTTCCTTGGAGCCGTATAAAACAGGTGTAGTGCTTTTAGAAAAATAGAATTTTTTATATTAACACCAGAGATTTTTTTAGCAGGAGGGGGATTTATCATCACCCATAAAGGACAAAAGCAATGGAAATGGAAGGACAGAGAATACGGATCCGTCTTACAGGGTTCGATCACAAACTTTTGGATCAATCCGTTCGAGGTATTGTGGATACAGCCAAGAGAACAGGGGCCAATGTGGCCGGTCCTGTCCCTTTGCCTGTAAAAATCAATCGTTACACTATCTTACGCTCCCCGCATGTAAATAAAAAATCCAGAGAGCAGTTTGAAATACGGCGATACAAGCGTCTTTTGGAAATTTCTGAACCCACTTCGCAAACCATCAGTCAATTAACGAAGTTAGATCTTCCGGCAGGTGTGGATGTGATTATATCTACGGGAAGTCAAAATGGATAAAGAAAATAAAAAAAAATCATCTGGAGGTAAGTCGGAAGAAAACACACTGTCTTCAAAAACCTCTTCAGATAAGGACCCTGCTGATAAAAAAAAAGAAGTAAAACTATCCGGTCTTTACGCCTTTAAGCTGGCTATGTCTTCTCTTTATGACGAAAAAGGACAGGTTGTACCTGTCACTTTTTTACAGGTAAAGCCCTGGTTCGTATCTCAGGTTAAAAAGAAAGAAACAGATGGATATAATAGTGTTCAAGTGGCTTGTATGCCTCAGAAAAACAATCGTTGTTCAAAAGCTTCAAAAACGCATTTGTCTTCTGCCGGTTTTTCCGAGGGCGCTCGTTATGTCAGGGAAATTAGACAGAAATCGGTGGACAGTATAGAAGTGGGTCAGCCCGTGTCTATTCATTCTATTCAAAAAGGGGACAAGGTAAAACTTCAGTCTATTTCCAAAGGACATGGTTTTGCAGGTGTGGTAAAGCGCTGGGGTTTTAAAGGGGGGCCGGCCTCTCATGGTTCCAAGACGCATCGGTCTTCTGGTTCTATTGGTAATCGTACAGAACCGGCTCGTGTAATGCCGGGTAAAAAAATGGCCGGGCATTATGGTGTGGAAAAGGTCAGCTTAAAAAATGTGCAAGTGGTGGATGTTATTTCAGATGAAAACTTAATTGTGGTAAGAGGGCCGGTTCCGGGAGCTAGAAACTCCCTTGTGTTTTTAAGTAAACCGGTTTAATAATATTGTGCAATGTATATAACTGATTGTTTGTGAAAATTCCGGATTTAAAGGCTTGACTGCCCAGGGAGGAGAGAATCAAAAAATTACGGAAAAAATTACCATAAGGGTATTTTTTCCTAAGAGAATAGGAGTCAAAGGGCTTCAAACATGCGGTTTGCCACAGAGCAACCTCTGGTTGCTCTGTGCTCAAATCCGAACTCGCTTTTGCCTCCTATTCTCTTAGGAAGACAGACATATAGGTTTTATTTTATATAAAGATATACTGATTGTTCCCAAGCTTTCGCGAGGACAAGGTTTGAAAACTCCGTATTTAAAGGCTTGACTGCCTCGGAGAAGAGAACTGAAAAACTACCATAAGGGTATAATTTAAGGATAAGAAATATGAGTGTGCTTAAAGCGAAACTGCTTAACTGGAAAAAAGAAAAGGTGGCAGACTTAGAACTACCTCCTTCTTTATTTCATCAGGAGATCAGATGGGAGCTTATCAACGAGGTGGTTCGTTGGCAAAGAGCTTGTGCTCGGCAGGGCACTCACAAGGCCAAGACACGGGCGGATGTAAGCGGGGGAGGTAAAAAACCTTTTCGCCAAAAAGGGACAGGAAATGCCCGTCAAGGTTCTATTCGTTCTCCTCTAAATCGAGGAGGTGGAGTTACTTTTGGTCCTAAGCCTCGTTCTTACAAGTATGTTTTACCTGCGAAAATCAGAAAAACAGCTTTAAGGCAAACTTTATCTTGGTTATGGAATGAGAAAAGAGTTTTTTTTCTGGAAGATATGAAGTCGCCGGAAGGAAAAACAAAAGAGCTTTCCAACCGGTTAAAAAACTTTGGATTGAAAAAAGCTTTATTAGTGGATCAGGATGGGGATCCTTTGTTTAAGAGAGCTTGTGCCAATTTAAAATCGTTTCAGTTTTTACCGGTAGAAGGTTTAAATGTATATGATTTGTTAAAATACGACCATCTTGTTATGAGTAAGAAAAGTGTATCTTTTCTCATAGACCAGCAAGGCCATTTAATTAAGGCAAATTCAGAGAAGAAAGTAAGCAAGGGAGAAGTAGATGAGGTGCCAGAAGTTAGTAAATGAGGTATTGGAACAACAGGAATGCAAATTGTTGCCTTTGCGTCCCGCGAAAGCGGGAATCTAGTGAGAACAAGCTGTCATTCCCGCGAAAGCGGGAATCTAGTCGGTTTTTGTTCTTCAGGAGAGAATAGGAGTCAAAGGGCTTCGGACATGCGGTTTGCCACAGAGCAACCTGTGGTTGCTCATGTATCAAATCCGAACTCGCTTTTGCCCCCTATTCTCTCCTGAAGAAGCTCATCTCTCTGTCATTCCCGCGAAAGCGGGAATCCAGTGAGAACAAGCTGTCATTCCCGTGAAAGCGGGAATCCAGTGAGAACAAGCTGTCATTCCTGTAAATGTTCACAAATTCGCTGACAAAATTGAGTTTATAAGGGAGCGTTAGAAAGCTCTAAATAACCCAAGATAAGGAGGCGAGTTATGAGGGATAACACACAAGATAAGACCCTATACAGGAACTATATTAGTAAGTGGCAGTATATGATAAAAGACTATGAGTTAGTAAAGAGGAAGAAACATCCAAAGTTTCGATTTGTAAGTGATTTTTACAAATTCCATAAAACTAATCGTCAGACTTTTTTAAAATACTATCATCGCTATTTAAGTCATCCTACAGAGGGGAGTCTTGTTCCTCGTAAGAGAGGTCCTAGATGGAGGTTAAGAAGGGGGGATAATAATAGCTATATTGAGCAGGAGGTGCTAAAACACAGGGAAAATGGTGTTAATAGATACGAGATGTGTCATATACTAAACCCTCTTCTTAAGCAAAGGGGAGAGGTTCCGATATCGGCTAGTACGGTATATCGTATATTCAGGAGGAAGGGGGTAAATAAGTTGAAGCCGAAGATGATAGAGAATAAGCGCAAGATAATAAAGGAGAAGGCGGGGGAGTTAGGTCACATAGACTGCCATCATTTGGGTAAGGACATGATAGTGAAGTCAGGGGGTAAGAGGTACTATTTGGTGTGTGTTATAGATGATTGCACGAGGATAGCTTGGGCTGAAGTGGTGGAGGATATAAAGAGTCTTACGGTGATGTTTTCGTGTTTAAAGATTTTTAATGTATTGAGCAAGAAGTATAAGATGGAGTTTAAGGAGGTTATGAGTGATAATGGTTCAGAGTTTTCTTCTCGTAATAATCAGTTATCGCATCCGTTTGAGAGGATGTTGTTGGAGTTGGGGGTAAGGCATAGATATACAAGGCCGTATAGGCCACAGACGAATGGGAAGGTGGAGAGATTTTGGAGGAGTTTAAATGAGGATTTAATAGAGGGGAGTGTATTTGAGACGATAGAGGAGTTCAAGGATGAATTGGAGCAGTATTTGATATACTATAATGAGTTTAGACCTCATCAGGGTTTGAATCAGAAAACACCTCGGCAAATGAATAACTCTTGTGAAAGAGTGAAGAAGTGATTCTGTCAGCGAATTAGTGAACACGTACAATTCCCGCGAAAGCGGGAATCCAGAATTATTAAAAGGATATGGGTATTAAGGTTAAGAACCTGCCCTAATTAAAAATATGAGTCAGTTGATTAAACGACCTCTTTTAACTGAAAAGAACAATGTATTGGCTTCTAAAAATATTTATGTATTTAGAGTGGATCGTTCTGCAAACAAAACAGAGATAAAAAAGTATGTGGAAAAGTATTTTGATGTTAAAGTGCGTTCAGTAAAGACGGCTATTTGCCGTGGAAGAGCGCGCCGAACCAAGATTGGTTACGGACGGGTTAAGTATTGGAAAAAAGCGATTGTACGGTTGGCTCCAGGAGAGACAGTTAATTTATTTGAAGGAAACTGATAATGTTAAAAAAAGCAATGTCCTCTGAAGAGAATCACTACTTTATTGAGGTGAAAAAATAAAAAAGATGGAGGAGTAAGGGCATGGGTGGTTAGGAGCCGGCTCGTGATAAGGAGAAAGAGTAGCAAACGAAGACTTCATATTGAGCAGGTTTTATGGAGTTAAAGATAAAATAGAGGAGCTGGGTATTAGATTAAGAATCTGCCCTAAATAAAAAAATGGGAATAAGAGTATTGAAACCGCGTACACCGGCTACGCGTAAAATGTCGGTGTCGGATTTTAAAGAGATCACAAAGGGCAAGCCGGAAAAGGCTTTAACCCGTCCTTTGAAGAAGAAGGCGGCTAGAAATAATCGTGGAAGGATCACTGTGCGCCACAGAGGGGGCGGGCACAAGAGAAGCTACCGTCTTATTGACTTTAAAAGATTGAAAACGGATATTCCCGCGCGTGTGGTGGCGATTGAGTATGACCCCAATCGAAGCTGCCGGATTGCTTTGATTGCTTATAAAGATGGCTTTCGTTCTTATATTTTGGCACCGGTGGATTTAAACCCGGGTCAGGAGGTGATCTCCAGTGATACAGCGGACATCAAACCCGGGAACAGTTTGCCTTTAAATAAAATTCCCACCGGCACGGAAATTCACAACATTGAGCTACGCCCGGGAAAGGGTGGGCAGCTTGTGCGAAGTGCTGGTGTGGGAGCGGTCCTGGCTGCTAAGGATAAAAAATATTGTCAGGTAAAAATGCCTTCAGGGGAGCTTCGCCGTATTCTCTCTCTTTGTCGGGCCTCTATTGGAAAGCTGGGGAACGCGGACAACGAGAACATCCGTTGGGGCAAAGCCGGTCGGATTAGGAAAAGAGGTTGGAGACCCAAAGTGCGGGGTATGGCTATGAACCCCATTGATCACCCTATGGGGGGTGGAGAAGGTGTGGGAAAAGGAAACCATCCCATGACTCCTTGGGGAAAATCGTGTAAAGGTTATCGAACGAGAAATAATAAACGGACGGACAGAATGATTATTCGCCGCCGTTATGCAAAAGAAGCAAAAAACTAGTAAAAAGGGGAAGGGCGTTGAGGTTAAAAACCTGCCCTAAGTAAAAATATGGGAAGATCGGTAAAAAAAGGACCTTTTTTGGATTATCACTTGGTGGAGAAAATCACTAGAGCGCGAAAAAGTGGTGATAAAAAGGTGATTAAGACTTGGTCCAGAAGGTCTGTGATTACACCGGATGCGGTGGGATTGACTTTTGCTGTTCATAACGGCAAAAAGTTTGTTCCTGTTTATATATCGGAAAATATGATTGGACAAAAATTTGGAGAATTTGCCCCGACCAGGGTATTTAATGCTCATGCCGGAGGAAAAAAATCACAGATGCAGAAGAAGTAAATGGGCATTCCTCTCTTCAAATGGAAAGTCATTTTGATGATTTTCCGTCTCTTGAGCAGAGCTTATGGAAGTTGAAAATAAAATAGAGGAGTTGGGTAAAGATATAAGAATCTGCCCTAATTAAAAATAGTCATTCCCTCGAAAGCGGGAATCCAGATAAATAAAGGAGCAGGGTTATGTCATGGCAGTAAGGATATGCCTTAGATAAAAAAACCCTAAATAAAAAAAATGGAGTTAAAAGCGTCTTTAAAATATACTCGTGTGGGAGCGCAGCGGGCGCGTCTGGTGGCAGACCTGGTCCGCGGAAAAAATGTGAACGAGGCTATCGGTCTTTTGTCTTTTTCAAAGAAGAAGTCGGCAGATCTGATTAGAGCACTTATTCAGTCGGCTGTAGCCAATGCGGAAGCCAAAAAGGTTATTGATGTGGATAATCTTTATGTTAAAACTATTTATGTTAATCAGGGGCCTCATTTGAGGAGGTATCGTCCGGCGGCTCGTGGTCAGGCTTCCCATAGAAAGAAAAAGCAAAGTCACATTCATATTGTCTTGGACGAGAGGTAATTTGGTAACAGAGAGAAAAGTTACAAAATAATAACCCGCTTTGCGGGTGAGAGATAAGAATGGTATAGATGCAAAAACTTAGTACAAGTACAAGAGGTAATTTGGTAACAGAGAGAAAAGTTACAAAATAATAACCCGCTTTGCGGGTGAGATGAAAGGTAAAAAAATATGGGTCAGAAGATTAGTCCTGTTGGTTTGAGGGTGGGAGTGATTCGGAACTGGGACTCCCGATGGTATGCTTCCGGTCAGAAGTTTGCGGATAATATTCATGAAGATTACCATCTTCGTAAATATGTAAAAAAGAGACTGAAAAACGCAGGTGTTTCAAAAGTGGAGGTGGAAAGAACAGGAGAACAAATTAAGTTGATTGTTTTTACGGCTCGCCCAGGTTTTGTTATCGGTAAAAAAGGGGCGGGGATTGACTCCTTGGAGGCGGATATTCAAAAACAGACAAAACACAAATTGTCTGTCAGTATTCAAGAGGTGAGAAAGGCGGATTTGGATGCTCAGCTTGTGGCAGAGAACATTGCTTTGCAGCTGGAAAAAAGGGTGTCCTGGAGGCGAGCTTTAAAGAAAGCCGTCGCGGCGGCTGTTCGACAAGGAGTGAAAGGAGTAAAGGTACGTGTTTCAGGTCGTTTGGATGGAGCGGAAATTGCCCGATCTGAATGGTATAATGAAAAAAGTATACCTTTGCATACTTTGAGGGCGAATATTGATTATGGTTTTGCAGAGGCTTTAACTACTTATGGTCTGATTGGGGTAAAGGTTTGGATGTATTATGGGGATGTTTTAAGAAAAGCATCTGGAGTGAATAGTTCATCTTAACCAGTTCAGTAAAGGTATAAAAGGTTAAGGATATGCTTAGTCCAAAAAAAATAAAATGGAGGAAGATTCATCGAGGCCGCTTAAGAGGTCAGGCTAAGAGAGGCACGGAGTTGTCATTTGGCGATTTTGGTTTGATGAGTGTTTCGGCGGGTCGTATGACAGACCGTCAGATTGAAGCTAGTCGTATTGCCATTTCCCGCTCTGTTAAAAGAAGTGGGAAAGTTTGGATTCGTGTATTTCCAGATAAACCTATTACTCAAAAACCGATTGGAGTTCGGATGGGATCTGGGAAAGGAAATTTGGAATTTTGGGTGGCTTTAATCAAGCCGGGTCGTATTTTATTTGAAATCGAAGGAGTTACAAGGGAGCAAGCGCAGAAAGCTTTTCGTTTGGCCTCTTACAAATTGCCTTTTAAAACAAAATTTGTATCGAGGATGTAAAGAGATTTTTATGGAATTAGTGTGTCATTCAGAAAAACAGATTTGCCTTTATCGGGACGGCCCTTGTCTTCCTTGGTAGGAAGTCAAGGGCCTTGGACCCTCAACCGGCAAACTGTTTTCCTGAATGAATACAATATATTAAAAATATAATTTAGATTAAATTTTTAATGGAAGAGATAAGGGCATGAAATATTCGGAAATACAGAATTTGCAAGTGCCGGAGTTGCGGAAACGGTTAGAACAAAGCCGTCAGGCTTTGTTCACTGCTAAAATGAAGCACAAGATGCAAAGGCTTTCCAATATGATGGAGCTAAGAGATGTGAGAAGGGATATTGCTCGTTTGGAGACGGCTTTGTCCGCTCTTCCTGAATCCGCTTTTGTATCTCATAAGTCTGATAAAAAGAAGGATGAGGTGAAGAAAGCGAAACTAAAAGCAGTAGGTAAAAAGCAGGAAAAAACAAAAAAGGTGGCTTCTTCTGAAGCGGCTTCTAAGCCAAAAGCAAAAGTCACTTCGGTAAAAAAGAAAGTGGTGAAAAAAGAAGCTGTTGAAAAGGACAAGAAAGAAAAGCAGCCCATGAAGGAGAAACAGGTGCAAAGTCAAAAAAAGACCAAAAAATGGTTTGGTTTTTTTGGTTCCAGCCAAAAGCCTTCCAGTCAAATGAAAGATGGTGGGAAGCGCAGCTTATTCAGAAGAAAAAGCGGTGGTTAATTAAGTAATTTGCAAGAAAAAGGAAAAGGAATAATGGAACAAAATACAGTAAAAGATCACAGAGGTAGGCGTAATATAGTAAAAGGGCAGGTGGTTTCTGATAAAGGGAACAAAACTATTTCTGTTCTTATTTATCGGTTAATGAAGCACCCTAAGTATAAAAAATATATTCGCAAAAAATCGGTTTTTAAAGCGCATGACGAGCAAAATCAGGCGAAAACAGGGGATGTTGTTAAAATTTATGAAACCCGCCCTTTAAGTAAAACAAAGAGGTGGAAATTACTGGAAGTGGTGGAATCTACAGATCAAGAAAAAACTGCAATTAAAGGCGGAAAAATGAAATGGACTAAGTTGCATGAGTTAAAAGTTTTGCTTATTTATAAAAAAGTGAAAGAGAATGGCGAAAACGAAGATGAATTGTGTCAGGAATTGAAAAACACAGATGAGAATTTTACCTGCTCTTTAAACAGTATAAAAATGAAACTGAGGAATATTGATTCTCTTGACACGGGGGAAGGCTTGCCTAATGTAAGTCAATTAAATCAAGAGGTTTTTAAAAAATATAAGAATTATTCCATCGAAAGCTTAAAAAGCGAGATAGAACAACTTGAAAATTGAAGACAAGGCTGGATTCCCGCTTTCGCGGGAATGACAACCCAGATCGGTAGTAGCTTAGACAGAGGAAAAGTAAATTATGATTCAGATGCAATCTCGGTTAAATGTGGCCGATAATTCTGGTGCTCGTGAAGTCCAGTGTATTAAAGTGTTGGGCGGGTCTCGCCGACGTACAGCCAGCATAGGGGATATTATTGTGGTGTCCATTAAAAACGCTTTACCCAACTCCAAAGTAAAGAAGGGGGATAAAGCACGGGCGGTTATTGTTCGCACGGTTCATAAAATCCAAAGAGGGGATGGCACCTCTATCCGCTTTGATGAAAATTCCGCCGTGTTGATTAATAACAACAAGGAGCCTATAGGGACTCGTATTTTCGGGCCAGTGGCTAGAGAGCTAAGGGCTAAAAGTTTTGTGAAGATTATTTCTATGGCTCCAGAGGTATTATAATGAGTGCTTTAAAAAAACAATATGTGGAGAAAATAAGGCCGGAGTTAAAAAAGAAACTGGCTCTTAAAAATATTATGCAAGTTCCTCGTGTGGAAAAGGTGGTGCTGGGTATGTGTGTGCCCCAGGCTGTGAAGAATGCTAAAATTTTAAATAATGTTTCTCAGGATTTGTCTCTCATTGCTGGTCAGAAGGCGATTATTACCAAGGCTAAAAAAGCGGTTTCCAATTTTAAAATTAAACAAGGGATGCCTTTAGGTTCTTGTGTTACATTAAGGCGAGAGAAGATGTGGACTTTTTTAGAAAGGCTCATTCATTTTTCGCTTCCGCAGGTGCGGGATTTTCGGGGTTTATCTCCAAAAAGCTTCGATGGGTGCGGAAACTATAGTATGGGTATTAAGGAGCAGATTATTTTTCCAGAAGTGGATTATGACAAAGTGGATGCCATTCGGGGTATGAATATCACTATTTGTACTTCGGCTGATGCAGATGGACCGGCCAAGAGTTTGTTGGAGGCTTTGGGCCTTCCTTTTAGGAAGTGACTTTTTTATAGTTATAAGCTATATAGTAAAACAGGAGCTAGGGTATAAGGTAAAAAACCAGCCCTAAATAAAAACATGGATACAATAAGTCAGTTTTGTACAAGAATTAGAAATGCGGTTATGGCTCAGCATCTTAAGGTGGATATTCCTTCCTCTAAAATTCAGGAGGGGATTGCCGAACAGTTAAAGGTGTATGGATATATTAAGAATTACACAGTGGTGGATGATGGCAAGCAGGGAATTATGAGAATTTACTTAAAGTACAATGAAAAGGGCCAGTCGGCCATTACACATATCGAGAGATTGAGCAAGCCATCTTGTCGTCAATATGTAAAATCGGATCGTATCCCGATTGTGCTTTCTTATTATGGCTTACTGGTTTTAAGCACCAATGAAGGCATTTTAAGTGGAGAGGAAGCTAAGAAAAAAAATGTGGGTGGAGAATTGCTCTGCCGTATTTGGTGATTGTGATTAAAAATACATTAATAAACAAAGGAGGAATAAAATGAGGAAAATAATAATAATAGCTATGTCTTTGTTTATACTGCACAGAATGAAAGCTGGAAGAATAATTTTGAAGGCACAATTATAACTTTCATTGGTAACAAAAGGAAGGGCGTTACAAAAGACAGCCCTTGAATAAAAAGATGATTCGGATTGAGATAAAAAAAAGAAGCCCTTTGAAACTAAGAAAAAGACTCAGGAACAAGGCACGCTTGAGAAAAAAGATTTTTGGTACAGAGGAAAGACCACGATTAGTGGTCTTTCGCTCGCAGAAGCATATTTATGCGCAGTTAGTGAATGATATGTCTGGAAAGGTGTTAGTTTCATCTCATACACTTAAGCTGGGGGCGGAAGGAAGTAATCGGAAGGGGGCTGAGCAAGCCGGTCAAAAAATAGCAGAGTTAGCTTTAAATAAAAATATTAAAAAAGTGGTCTTTGATCGTAACGGGTTTATTTATCATGGTCGGGTGCAGGCTTTGGCGGATGCCGCTCGTAAAGCCGGGTTGGTATTTTAAATTGAAATGAAAAACTGGTATTTTTACAAGATCAACAAAAGGAGAAGGGTGTTAAGGTAAAAAACCAGCCCTAAATAAAAACATGTCACGGATTGGAAGATTGCCGGTAGAAATAACAAAGGGAGTGGAGGTGACCATCAGCCCTGATAATGAAGTTTCTATTAAGTCGGCTCAAAAACTTTTAAAAGTACAAGTGAACTCTGTAATTAATGTGCAAGTTAAGGATGGTTCTGTAATTCTAACTCGTAAAAATGACGAGCCAAAATCTCGGGCCTGGCATGGCCTTTATCGGGCTTTGATTCAGAATGCGGTTACGGGAGTGTCCAAAGGCTGGACAAAGACTTTGATTTTTAAGGGAGTGGGTTACAAAGCCAATGTAGCTGGTAAGTATTTGGAAATGATTCTGGGGTATTCTCACCCTATTAAGATGGAAATTCCAGAAGGCTTGACAGTGAAGGTAGAAAAAACAAATATAATGGTATCGGGAGCGGACCGTGCTCAGGTGGGGCAATTTAGTGCTCAAATCAGAAGCTGGAGGGAGCCGGAGCCTTATTTGGGTAAAGGTATTCGTTACAGTGATGAAGTTATTCGTCGTAAAGCTGGTAAGTCTGGTGGAGAAAAATAATTTTTTTAGGAATAAACTAATAGGAATCATTAAAAAACACCGGGAGGAATAATAATGAGGAAAATAATAATAATAGCTATGTCTTTGTTTATGCTTACTTTGGTAAGTGGTTGTGGCAAAAATGAGAAGAGGATATGTGAGGCTAAAGGGGATGATTGGTACTGGGATGGATCAAGTAACACCTGTAAAGAAAAGACAGATACAGATCCAGCACAAGGAACAGACCCTAATACACAAGGAACAGGTACGACACAAAACACATCAAAGGGTGGTGTAAGATCAGATTACTTTATTCTGGTTATTCCCCCTTCTGCTGATGATAACTCCCGTCGTACAGTACATGCCAGCATACCAGACGCTCCGTGGCTGGGGTTTATAGACAATGATGAGTCTATATCTGTAGTGAGTGTAGTAGGAAAAGAAGGATGCTTGAAAGTGCACCGGTCTCATCTGTCAGGTCTTGAGGTTACTGTACAGCCTGTTATATCTGGTCGTGTATCTATTACAGATGTCTGTGGTGGTTCAGAAACAGATATTGAAAGAAAGTGTGGATTAGATGTATATGAGTTGGAAGCAACAGGGTCTGGGTTAAAAGTAAGATCTACGCCCCCTCCAACAGACTGCACAGAATTAAAGCTGGAAGAATAATTTTAAAAGGACATTTTAGATTATAGGGAAAATATTTTGAATATACAGCAACAAGATACAGATCAGGATTTTTTAGAGAGAGTGGTTTCTATTAACCGTGTAACAAAAGTGGTCAAAGGAGGGCGCAGGTTTTCTTTTTCCGCTTTGGTGGTTGTGGGTGATGGAAAAGGTCAGGTAGGTATAGGTACAGGTAAGGCCAATGAAGTGCCTGAATCTATTAATAAAGCTGGGCGTATTGCCAAGAAAGCTTTTCAAAAAATTCCTTTAAAAGATCAAAGAACGATCCCTCATGAAATTATTGGGAGGTTTGGAGCTTCAAAAGTGGTGTTAAGACCGGCGGGTCCTGGAACGGGAGTGATTGCCGGTGGTCCCGTACGGGCGGTATTAGAGTGTATAGGTGTAAAAGATATATTAACTAAGAGAATGGGGAGCAGAAACCCTCATAATGTTGTGAACGCAACTTTAGATGGCCTTCAACAGTTGGTTGAAATAAGAGGAAAAAGATCTCTTTTTTCCGGTACTTTATCTGACAGAAGAGGCAGGAAGAAAGGTAAAATTGATGAGTCAAGCTAAGGTTATGTTGAAAAAAAGTTTAATAGGTTCTACAAAACAGCAAAAGGCGGCGGCCCATTGTTTAGGTTTAAGAAAGCCCGGTCAAATAATCGTTTTAGGTTTAAATCCTGTTACAGAGGGTCAGATTAACAAGATCAAACATTTAATTTCAGTGGAAAGAGAGAAATAACATTGAAAGAAGAAACATCAAATAAAGTCAACTCTGAAGAAGGGGTAAGTGTGAGTAAGGACAAACCTATTTCTAAAGGTGGCTTAAGCTATTTACCTTCTTTTCCTTACTCTCGTCATAAAATAAAGCGTCTTGGTCGAGGCAAGTCCAGTGGTCACGGCGGCACTTCCACTAAAGGTCATAAAGGGCAAAAATCCAGGTCTGGTTTTGGTCTTTTAAGAGGTTTTGAAGGAGGTCAGATGCCTTTGGTGCGTCGTCTTCCTAAGTTTGGTTTTACTAATGGTCGGTTTAAAGTAAGATACAATATTGTCAATTTGTTGGAATTAAATCGTTTTGACTCTGAAGTAGATCCTGCTCTTTTGTATAAATCGAGTTTGGTTGGAAAAAAATCATTAGTAAAAATTTTAGCACAAGGAAGTTTAAATAAACCCTTAAGAGTGAAAGCGCATCACTTTAGTCAAAAAGCTATTGAGCTTATTGAAAAAGCAGGAGGGGTCGCGGAAAAAATAAAACCGGTAGCTGTTGCGGGTGTTCAGAAAACAAAACAGCCATTGAAGCAGCCAGTTTATGCAAAAGAAGATAAGAAGGCAGATAGCACAGAACACCCAAAGGGGTCTGTCTCTTCTGACGGAGAAGAGGGGACTGAGACTCATGGTGGCAACGGGAACACAAATAAATGATGCAAAATCTTTCTTTTCCAAAGGATCTTAGGAATAGAATTTTTTTTACAATAGCTGTACTGGTCATTTACCGAATGGGAGTACAGGTTCCCACACCCGGGGTGGATCGGGAAGCTCTAATGGCTTTTTTCGCCTCTCAAGGTGCTGGTGTTTTAAATATGTTAAACACTTTTACTGGTGGAGCTTTAGAGCGGTTTAGTATTTTTGCTCTGGGTATTTTACCTTATATTACGGCTTCTATTATTTTTCAGCTTTTACAAACGGGTGTACCTTATTTAGAGCAGCTAAAGAAAGAAGGGGAGGCGGGCCGACGAAAAATTAATCAATACACCCGTTATTCCACTGTGTTGTTTTCTATTATACAAGGTTACGGTATTTCCAAGATGTTGTTAAACCTCACTCCTGGTGATGGGCGTTCTCTAGTTATCTCTCCAGTTATTGGATTTCTTCCTTTTGAAGTTTTTACAATTATCACTTTAACAACAGGGGCTTGTCTAATTATGTGGTTAGGTGAGCAAATTAGTGAAAAAGGGATTGGTAACGGAGCTTCTCTTATTATCTTTGCCGGTATCGCTGCCGGTATTCCCTCTGGCACGATGAATTTATTTAGAATGATAGGGCGCGGAGAGGTGAGTAACGGTCTGTTTTTAGTTTTAGTTTTATTTATGATAGTGGTTGTGGGAATTATTATATTCATAGAAGTAGGCCAGAGGAGAATTCCTATTCAATATTCCCAGAGAGCGATGGGTAAGCAGCCTGCTACTCAAAGCTCCCATTTGCCTTTAAAGCTCAATTTTGCTGGGGTTATTCCTCCTATTTTTGCTTTCAGTATATTATCCTTTCCCGCGACTTTAGCTCAATATGTAGATCGTCCTTGGGCGCACAGCCTTAGAGACACTCTAACTCCTGAAGGTTCGCTCTTTAATATTTTACTTGTAGGTATGATTGTTTTTTTCTGCTTTTTCTATACGGAAGCGGTTTTTAACCCTAATGAAATGTCAGATAATTTAAAGAAATACGGAGGTTTTATTCCGGGGATTCGGGCAGGTAAAAGTACAGCGGATTATGTAAAAAGAATTTTAGATCGTTTGACTGTAGCCGGTTCTATTTATTTGAGTATTGTTTGTATTATTCCTACTTTGTTGATTGATAAGATTAATACGCCTTTTGTATTTGGAGGGACCAGCCTTCTTATCCTGGTTGGTGTGGCTTTGGATACCACACAACAAATTCAGTCTCATCTACTGACAGCTCGTTATGAAGGTTTGATGAAGGGTGTACGAGTTAAAAGCCGGCGGGTTCAGTATTAAACCCAAAGGGTTTTAATTGGTGAGCTAATACATAACAACGATCAGGAGAAGAAATAAACTTAAACCCAAAGGGTTTTGTTTGGCGAACTTTCCAGGAGTTTTAACTTTTATACTGATCTTGTTTTAGTTTTGAGGTTTTCCGTTGAGATAGCAATGGGCTATTCAGGAGAGAACAGGACTCAAAAGGTTCAGACATGCGTTTTGCCACAGAGCGACCGTTGGTCGCTACTGTGTCAAAGCCGAACTCACTTTTGAGTTCTGTTCTCTCCTGAAGGAAATCATTATCTTCTTCGTGTGGAAAAACCACAAAGCCTTGTCTTCGTAGAGGTGATGGTGAAGCTGGAGGGGCATAGTAAGAAAAAATATGAACTTATTATTATTTGGGGCACCAGGGACAGGGAAAGGCACTCAATCTTCTTATTTAGTTTCTTATTATAAGCTTATTCATATAAGCACTGGTGATCTGTTTAGAAAAGCTCTTCAGGAAAATACAAATTTAGGTATGCAGGCTCGGTCTTATATGGACAGGGGGGATTTGGTTCCTGATTCCATTGTGATAGCTTTAATAGAAGAGGTTCTGTCTCCTTGCTCTGCTCGTATAAAAAGTTTTGGTGATGATGGAAGTGCTGATAAGTCTGTTGATATGGAATCTCATAAAGGATTCATTTTAGATGGATTTCCTAGGACTCTTGCTCAGGCAGACTCTTTGGATTCTTTATTAGATAAATTGAAATTAAATTTAGATGCTGTTTTGTATCTGAATGTGCCGGAATCTGTTTTAGTGGAGCGAATTGTAGGGCGGAGGGTAGCAGAAAAAAGTGGATATGTTTATCATATAAAATTTAAACCTCCACTTAAAGAAGGTATATGTGATAAAAGCGGGGAGCCTTTGATACATAGGAGCGACGATAAAGAAAAAATTGTGGAGCAAAGATTAAAAGCCTATTGGGAGCAAACCACTCCGCTTATTGAATATTATCGTAAAAAAGATATTTTATTTGAGCTGGATGGTTGTGGTTCTCCTGAAGAGGTATTTTCCCGTATTAAGACAATTATCTCTTCCATTTATGCCGAACCGGTATAGAAAAAAGGAAGAGCTTCAGAGACTCTCTTTCCTTGGGAACACCTGTTTCCTTGTGAGAAAAAATAGACGATCGGAAAATCCTGTTCTTACGGAGGTGTGGGTCAAATCAGATTGGTATAAGCACGGTTTTTCTCATTTTATAAATGAGGTAATCTCCAAAGGTTTTTAGCTTGTGCTCCCAACCATTTTTGATGGTTTAAAATAGATTTTTCATTCCATTGATTATACCTTGCACATTTTTTTGTTATTTTAAAATTACTATTTTCAAATAATATTTTCTTTTTTTCATATTCTTTTCTTTTTATATCTTTATTTTTTTCTGAAGATAGGAGTGTGAAATTTCCAATTCGATTAGTCCACTCTTCTATTTGATCACTATGTTCAAATTGTTTTTCCCAATTTTCTCCTGGGTTAGCAGGTAAAATATGTTCTAAAGTGACTGAATTAAAGTCAATATCTCCGTTTTCTCCCTTACTGAGATATTTTTCGATTCTATAAAGCAGGTAACGAGCCTTTTTATTTGTTTGTTGTGTTTTGAATGTCTTTGTATTAAATGCATGAATAAAATCTTCGTCTGAAGGATATATTTTTTTCAGCAGCTCCAATATCTTATTTGAGGATGGATTTGAAGATTTTGTAATGGTACGGGCTATTTCACAATAAACTCTTTCCTGTTGATTAGAGCTTTTACCACATATAATGTTGTATCTGATAGAAATGACTTCTATGTAGTAAAGGAGTTGTATAAAATCATCACGTTTAAATTTGTGAAAAGCGGTAATTAAGACACTATGCGGGACGGAGATATGAAATAAATTGAGTGTATTAAGACTTAACTTTAACTGTTCAGTGTTGTAAGAACCATCTTGATAATTTTTCCAGAAATCATCATTGTGATCCAAGATTGCAGAGTAAATTTGAGAGTTTTTTTGCAAGCCTTCAAGATATTCCTGGGCTTTCTTTGGATCATCTAATTGTGATTTTATTTTTTTAAATAGTTCACTAGCTCTGGAGAAATCATTTTTGCTGTTCCAATCCACTCTTATAAAATCTGAAAATTTATGTTTTCCTAATTGATGAATGACATTGCTCCATTTATCTTCCAGAGTTTTTATTTTTGAGTCATGAAGTTGGCCTTTATTGTCAATAAGTGAAAAAATATAGTTTTTAACCAAATCAGGAGTAGATAGTTGCACTCCTCTGGCATTGAGGGTTTCAAATACAGCATAGGCATTAGCATCTTTATCTACAGTAATGGTTGTAAAAACGAGGCGATCAGCTATGTTTTCAATCAATTGAGCTATTTTTTTTCCACTATTTTGGCCTTGAAGCTGCTGGGTTTTAAGCTCTTTTTTAAAGTAGTTTAAAGCTTGTCCCATTAATTTTTCAGATCTTTTTATTTTTCTCACAGGAGGTTCTGTTAAATTACATAGATAGGTTTTAAAAAAAGTTTCATTATTTCTATTTAAAGTTAGCTTATTTTCAGATAACAGTGAAACTGGGTCAGTGAAGCCAATAAAACTGTTACGAAGTGTTTCCATTCTTGTTTTATTGTCATCAGGATGTATATTGTTATTAACTAATTCATTTAGTTCATAAAGAGCTGATAAAATAATAATACTGATAGTGGTAAGTCTTTGTTGACCATCAATAATAGTGAAATTTTTGTTATCAATGGACTGTAAAACAAGATAGCCCATATAATGATGGTCATTTATGTCTATAGAATGTTCATCAGCTTTGTGGATATCTTGCCATAGATCGTACCATTGCTCTTCTTGCCATGAATAGTCCCTCTGGAATCGAGGTACAGTATATTTCAGACCGTTACCCATAATTTGGCGAAAAGATTGGTTTTTGGTATCAAACTGTATCATTGAAAATAGTGTACTGTATTTGTTGGAAAAAGTCCCTCTTATTATGATATTTTTTATTGTGTAGTTATGAAAAATATACCAAACAAGTCAGGAAATAACCTCTTTCAAAGAGAATTTCTCTGTCCCCTTGTGAGAAAAAATAGACGATCGGAAAATCCTGTTCTTACGGAGGTGTGGGTCAAATCAGATTGGTATAAGCACGGTTTTTTTCATTTTATAAATTAGGCAATTTCTACGGGTTTTTAGCTTGTGCTCCCAACCATATTGAATTTGATTGTTGACAGCTTGTTACGAGTGGTTCTATCATTGAGAGCACTAAACTGAAAGTCACAAGGAGGTTTTGATGTTGGGAGTAGGAGATAAGTTTCCTTCTTTTAAGGTAAAGGCGACTGTTTCATCTGAAAAAGATTTGAATAAGGCTTTTATAGATGTGGATAACTCCACTTATAAAGGTAAGTGGTTGATTTTTTTCTTTTACCCAAAGGATTTTACTTTTGTTTGCCCTACGGAGTTAAAAGGTTTTGCCAATTTGAATAAAGAGTTTCAAGGTCGTAATGCTCAGGTTTTATCTGGTTCCACAGACTCTGAATTTGTGCATCACGCTTGGAGAAGGTATGAAAAGGATTTACAGGAGCTTCCTTTTCCTATGTTAGCGGATGTGAAGCGGGAGTTGACAGCTTCTTTGGGTATTTTGGATATGAAAGAGGGAGTGGCTCAAAGAGCTACTTACATAGTGGATCCTCAAGGGGTGATTCGATTTGTTTATGTGACTGATTTAAGTGTGGGGCGTAACCCGCAAGAGGTGCTCAGGATTTTAGATGCTCTCCAAACGGGTGAGCTTTGCCCTTGCGATTGGAAACAAGGGGAACAAACACTTTAAATATTGGGATGCTCTTCAAAACGGGTGAGCTTTGTCCTTTACGATGGGAAACTATGAAAAAAGAAAAAACATATAAGAATGAAGAAGTTTTAGCTCTCTTGGCTCAGATCTATCAGTCTGAGATGGCTGGTGTCAATCGCTATCTTCATTATTCTTTTATGATAACAGGTTATCATCGTATTCCTATTCAAAATTGGTTTCGTGAAAATGCTCAAGAGGCGATTACCCATGCTACTCTTATAGGTGAAAAAATAACTTCCCTAGGTGGGCACCCTCCTATTTTGTCTTCTCAGGTGAAAGAAGGCCCTAATCACAGTATTAAGCAGCTTTTAGAGGAAAGCCTGCATTTTGAGGAAGAGGCTATTGATTTATATAAAAAGTTGATAATCCTTAGTGAGAAATATGAAGACATTGCTTTGGAAGAGTTGGCCAGGTCTTTGGTTAAAGAAGAAGTAGAGCATGCTGACGAAGTTCGTAAAATGCTGATAAAACCAGAATAATATACCGATCGTTCTCCAAAACAGCTTTGCCTCTGTACGAGGCTTTGCCTCCTGTTCTCAGGGTTTGTTTGTTTCAGTTTGATACACATAAGAATCTTTTTTTTAGAGGAAGATTTACCTTTATTTGTCCCTTGAGTATTTTTGTTTTCGTTAAAGATTAAGAGAACTTACTTACATATCTTGTTTTTAAAAAGGCGGGGTAGCTTAGCTTATTGAGCTTCATAAACTATGATATGAACTAAAATTTTATTTTTGGATTTATTTTTTTTATGATAGCCTTAATTATGCGGTCATGCTTTTAAGGGTTTTCTTGTTTTAATGATGATGGGCTTTTGTGTATCTTTTTGGAGGCCAAGGACACTTTTCAGTGGAAAAGAGGAGTCAAAAAATTTAGATTGCTATAGATCTGTCATTTCTGCGGAAGATTGTCATTCCCGCGAAAGATTGTCATTCCTGCGAAAGCAGGAATCCAGATCTGCTAAACTGAAAGCCCCTAGCTTATTCATCTCAAAAAATGGGAAAAATTTTTATAAAATAGAGTTGACAAGGATGTTTAAAATATGAATATTGTTTTTATACATACATACATACATACATACATACATACATACATACATACATACATACATACATACATACATACATACATACATACATACATACATACATACATACATACATACATACATACATACATACATACATACATACATACATACATACATACATACATACATAAAGTATATTCATTTCTTCTTCTCCCGTTTTTTTCAAGATGTCCTTTTCAAGAGAAAAGAAGAGTCAAAAACTCAGACATGCGTTTTGCCACAAATTTGTCATTCCCGCGAAAGCGGGAATCTAGTTGCTCTTGTGCTCAAGCTTGTCCTCGTGAAAACGGGGATCCGACTCGCTTTTTCCTCTTATTCTCTTCTGAAAAGATGTTGTTTTCTATATACGATCGTCAGGCAGAGTACTGCGGCTTTATACCGAACTGGTATGGCTGTGGAAACCTATCTTTTCAACAGAGTTGATATAGTGAAGAAGCTCTGTTTCCATTTTTTATGTCATTTCACAAAACAAATTATACTTATCCGGTACGGGATTCCTGTTCTTTGTTTTTACGAGGACAAGCTTCACGGGAAGGACAAACATTTACAGGAATATTGTCATTTCTACAAAGTATGTCATGCCCGCGGAAGCGGGCATCTCATAAGCTACGGCTTTGTCACCTCCGCGAAAGCGAGGGTCTCATAGCTACGAGGAATAATGATCTATGAGTAAAAATATGTTCTTCAGGAAAACAGTGTTACCTTTCTGGATTCCCGCTTTCGCGGGAATGACAGTGCTTTCGCGGGAATGACAGTGCTTTTGCGGGAATATTGTCACCCCCGTGAAAACGGGGGTCTTGTTCATTTACTGGATTCCCGCTTTCGCGGGAATGACAATGCTTTTACGGGAATGACAGTGCTGGCGCAGGCAATGACAGATGGATAAGCTTTTCAGGAGAGAAGTAGGGGGCAAAAGCGAGTTCGGATTTGATACAGAGCAACCGAAGGTTGCTTCTGTGGCAAACCGCATGTCTGAGACTTTTGACTCCTACTTCTCTCCTGAAGAACAAGAGCGACTGGATTCCCGCTTTCGCGGGAATTGTAAATGTTCACAAATTCGCTGACAAAATTGAGTTTATAAGGGAGCGTTAGAAAGCTCTAAATAACCCAAGATAAGGAGGCGAGTTATGAGGGATAACACACAAGATAAGACCCTATACAGGAACTATATTAGTAAGTGGCAGTATATGATAAAAGACTATGAGTTAGTAAAGAGGAAGAAACATCCAAAGTTTCGATTTGTAAGTGATTTTTACAAATTCCATAAAACTAATCGTCAGACTTTTTTAAAATACTATCATCGCTATTTAAGTCATCCTACAGAGGGGAGTCTTGTTCCTCGTAAGAGAGGTCCTAGATGGAGGTTAAGAAGGGGGGATAATAATAGCTATATTGAGCAGGAGGTGCTAAAACACAGGGAAAATGGTGTTAATAGATACGAGATGTGTCATATACTAAACCCTCTTCTTAAGCAAAGGGGAGAGGTTCCGATATCGGCTAGTACGGTATATCGTATATTCAGGAGGAAGGGGGTAAATAAGTTGAAGCCGAAGATGATAGAGAATAAGCGCAAGATAATAAAGGAGAAGGCGGGGGAGTTAGGTCACATAGACTGCCATCATTTGGGTAAGGACATGATAGTGAAGTCAGGGGGTAAGAGGTACTATTTGGTGTGTGTTATAGATGATTGCACGAGGATAGCTTGGGCTGAAGTGGTGGAGGATATAAAGAGTCTTACGGTGATGTTTTCGTGTTTAAAGATTTTTAATGTATTGAGCAAGAAGTATAAGATGGAGTTTAAGGAGGTTATGAGTGATAATGGTTCAGAGTTTTCTTCTCGTAATAATCAGTTATCGCATCCGTTTGAGAGGATGTTGTTGGAGTTGGGGGTAAGGCATAGATATACAAGGCCGTATAGGCCACAGACGAATGGGAAGGTGGAGAGATTTTGGAGGAGTTTAAATGAGGATTTAATAGAGGGGAGTGTATTTGAGACGATAGAGGAGTTCAAGGATGAATTGGAGCAGTATTTGATATACTATAATGAGTTTAGACCTCATCAGGGTTTGAATCAGAAAACACCTCGGCAAATGAATAACTCTTGTGAAAGAGTGAAGAAGTGATTCTGTCAGCGAATTAGTGAACACGTACAGGAATGACAATGCTTTTACGGGAATGACAGTGCTTTTACAGGAATGACAGAGGAAGAGGAAAGGAATGCAATTAAACAGGAAGTAATTTAGTTAAGGGATGTAAGTAAATTAACTAAAAAAGGTTTAGTTTGACTAACTGGGGAAAAAATCCTGGAAGGTACGAAAAAATAATACCTTTTGCCTCTTACTTCTCCCACTGAAAGTGAATAAATAAGTTGGTTAAGGGATTAAATAAATTAAAAAGGGTATTAAAAAAACAAGGAGGGTAAATATGTTGTATAAGAATGTAAAAGAAATTTTAGTAAAAACACAAAAAGGATCAGCGGCTATTATTTTATCTTTGATGGTTTCGGCAGGGGTGCTCAGCACCATTTACTTTACTCAAAAAATGACAGGGGGTTTTTTATCTGAGCATTCACAGTCTATAGAGGAATGGGAAAAGCATTTGGTAACGGAGTCGGCTCAAACCCTGGCAGCTTACCTGGTGGCCAATAATCTTATTCTTTGTCGTCAAGATGGTTGGACGGGCAAGCAATCTAATTGTAAGTGGACTCTGGCCCCTAAGACAGAGAGTCCTGCTGATTTTCATTTATCGGATGAAGGGGACTCAGCAGAGGGGCTTTCTTATAAAGGTAAATACACTTTGGATGATGTGGAGAAGGAATATAAAGTGACTTTTCAGTTGGTGGATTGGCGGAGCACCTCTATAGAGAATTTGATTGGTGATGTGCCGGAGGCGGTTTGCAGAGATAAGAACACTTTGAAAGTGATTAGTGAGGGTACTTGTATTGCTCATAAAGACTCTGCTGACCCGATTAATCAGGTTTGTCAGGTCAATGGCAGTGATGATCCCGATACACTTTGTGAATATATAAAACGAGTAGATGGAGACTACTGGATTGTATTGTCCAAAGTGGAGGTGGACTATAAAGACCCTGTTTCCAATAAGGATTTAAAACACATAGCTTTATCGGGCCTCCGGCGACCTATGGGTACGATACAATTTCAAGATATTTATGCTGGTAGAAATTGTTCTTTAGGCTGCAAAACAGGAACGGTAGTTAGTCCTTTTACCGATTGTCGAAGTGGGACTTTGCCTGCAGAAGTGGGACAATATAAAGGAAAGGCCTCTAATGTAGTTTCTGTTAAAAACGGGGGTCCGGGAGCTATATATGCTTTGTCCTTAATGAAAGCAGCTGTTCAAATGGGCACACCTCAAAATACTGCTACCATAGATGTAACACCGGATATAGTAAAAAAGGCGGGAAAAGAAGTGTTTCTACCCGGAGAAATAATTAAGTTTGAGTATTTTTATGAGTGTCCTATAAGAGTGACAATGAAAACGATTCGTAAAATCGGGCGGCAAGATCGTGTGGAAGTCACGACCAACACTCGCAGTCAATTGTATGAACACTATAGGTATTCACTGAATTTTAACAGTGCAGGTCCCCTAGGTGTTTGCTATGCTAGTGGAACAGGTGCTCCTCCAGATGAAACTACCTCAGTGGATTTTGTAATTAATGTTGAGGATCAACAAAGGTTGGTTTCCGCTTCTTGCACCTCTGGCAATCCTAGCTGTAACGAGGGTGGTAGAAGTGGCAGCTGTAACTTTGTTAATATTGAACCTCGAAGAACCTTTTCTACTCCTTCTCCAGTTATAGTTAAACACAATGCTTTACTTAAGGAAGTTGTGAGAACTATTTATACCACTCCTCCTCCAGTGTATCCAAACGACAAAAGTGGTGATGGTTGTGGGAATGGTGATGGGAGTGCTAGAGATGGTGCTAGCTGATAGTGACAATTTTATACTGGCAACATGGTTGATAAAGTTTTGATACATTAAGTAACAGTTTTTAAACAGACAGATATAGAAAAAGAAATATGGAATTAGTCCATAGTTAGGATTGAGATATTGTTGTTTTTGAAAATTTTTATAAATAAAATATTGATTTTGTTTGATCTCTGCTTTCGCGAGGGTATGTTTTGTGGTTTCTGTAGGTTTCTTTCCAAGGGTAAACAAAGCTCAAAACTCTACCCCCGTGAAAGCGGATATTCCATACTGGTTTTGTATAATAATGGAGGTGCTTTCATAGTTTCCCAACTCGTAGCTGCAGCCATAATGGGTATTAGTGGAGTGGCCTTGCTGGCCTATATGCAAGGTCAGTCCAAACAAACCCATGAAGTCGAGCAAGAGCAAGACTTATCTTTTAATATTCACTCTAATATCATATCCGATTTGCGCGCCCTATTGGTTTCAGCCAATATAGATTCAAACGGGGAAAAGCAAGCTCAAAATAAAGAAGGTATTTGTTCTTTTTTAAAACAACCTACGAGAAATTTGGGTACAGAGCTCATTACATTCGAATTAGGTTCTAACTTAAGTTTGGAGGCTAAGGCTAGTTTTTCAGAAAGCCGTTGGGAGGCTTTTTTTGATAAGAGTGAGTATGAGTTATCTTCCGATGATACACCTTGTAAGGCTATGGACTCTGACTTTACATCTAGTCTATTTAGCCGCTGTTTTAAATACATAGGCAGGCAAAATGAGACGGCCAATGAAGCCTATGTGATAGCCCGTATTATACCGAAGAAATTTCCAGAGCAAACCGATATAGATTTAAGCCAGTCTAACACCTTAGATGCGAAGGCCGTGCTGTTTGAGCTTCAGTCCTTAGTGTCTGTTTTTAAGGGTGATGATTATGATGAGAAGGGCCTTTATGTTAGCAAGCAATATAGTCTGATATGGGCTGATGCGGTGTCGGAGTGCCATATTAAATCTATTAATGATATATGGGTGGCTGTTCAGTTTTCCGGGTCCGGTCCGGGAAGGATAAGCAATTACACTCTTATTAATAATTCCCTTTATGATGGTAACTTGCAGGAATGTAATGAGTTAGAGTTTTTGGAGATTGTTCCTCGTGTACGCACCTCTATTATTAAGACAGGAGGTACAACTGCAGTTGATAATGATAACAGAGTGCGATTGGCTTGTAGAAAAAATGTATTTCATTGTAAAGGAAAAAATAGTGATAATTCAGATGATTATGAACCTGTGATTTTTAAGATTGGAGTTTCCAATCATAGTGGTGCAGTTTTAGATTTAAAAAAAATGCACTTTAGTTTTATTGATCGTGCTGTGGTTCCAGTTTCTTCTGGACAACCCGGGAAATTCAATGTGGAAGTGTATGATCTGGCGCATGATTTTGATGCGAATGAAGAGGTCAGCGATGTGCCTATTAAATTAGGTATAAGTGGTTACAAATTTACAGTAAAAGATAAAGCCGGATCATTGAAGGTATTTTGTGATGAGGCTTGTGATTCAGGGAAAAAGATATTTCCTTTCATTACAATGGATTTAAAAAAAGCCCCTGGGGCCACTTGCACCTCTTATTCCAGTAAATATGAGGAGGAGGATAAAAATCGTTTTCGCTGTATCGTATGCCATTCTAAAATATGCACTAAAATGGGAATGGGCACTTTTGGTACTATTAAAGATGAGCTAGATAAAGATGGTAATCTACTGGTGCAGGGTTTGGTGGATGAGCCTTTGGATGGGACTTTGCCGGAATGCGCTTTGCCTAAAAATAACAGTGGAGGGAAGTATGATTTACCGGACTTTAAAAGTAGTAGCTCTGTGGGTGGTTCTGGGGATTGTGTAGCGATAAAGCTTCCTAATTTAGAATCTTTTAAAAGTTTTGATAGTGCTCAGTATGAGTTTAAAAACTGTAGTAATTCGCTTCCTGTTTTATGTTTTGCCAGCGGGCACTATGTACCGGCTGTTAAGCTCTCTTCTCCTACCTCTAAACCTGCTATATTCACCGGAAGTTTTGATAAGGGGCAAGAGGCTTGCTATAAAATGGGAAGAGAAATAATAAAGAAAACGGACTTAGCAGGATATTTTATGAATCTTTGGGGAACCATTCGTGGTGACACAGAAGCCTCTGTTGCAGGGGGTTTAGGACTTCCCTCTTTTTCAGATGCCAATTACTTTGATTATGTTAATAATGCTACTCGTGGAATATTTATAGCTCCTTCTTATAAAATAGAAGAACTATCAAATTTTTTAAAAGAGGGTGAGGGTTATTTAAAAAAATTTACAGATGGGGGACACACCTCTGCCTGGGTGGCCATGAGAAAAGACGGAGGAGGCCAGGTCATAGGCTCCATTCCCTGGGCAAAGGTGGCTGACTCCAAAGTGGCGATTTTCAGAAGGAAGGCACTTTTATCCACTGATCCACCTACTAGACCTAGCCCTATCTTACTAAAAAACACCTACTCGGTTCCCTCTTCCGACACAGACACTATCTTAACTCACAATATTCAATACAAAGGGGTTTATAATTTACCAGGTGGCAGTGGTATCACAGGAAAAGCCCTTTGCCGAAAAGGCCCTGGAGATTTTGTTTTAAGCAGCAGTGCTGTTCGTGTACAACAAGCTCCTGGAGCTTGTACTGCAAAGGGAGCTAAATTCCTTCCTCCTTTAAGCTCTTTGGAGTGGGCTAAGGCCATGACCCTTATAAATCCCAATGATGAGTCTTATCCTTTTCCTGACCCGGGTGATTTATCATCAGGTACAAACCATATTTTTTCTATAAATATTCCGGCAACAGGGGCTTGGGTGGCCTTAAGCAAGTCAACAGGAAAGGATGGTAAAAATACAGAGAACTGGCGATTAAGTGACGCTTATTTTCCAGATGCAAAGTCTCTTTTTAATGCGGACAATGTAGATGAGCCTATGCCAGATAAAGGTTCCGACTATATCGGTGTAGTGGATTATGAAGGGACCCCTGTTGTGCCGACCAATTTAACCATAAGTAATGTCCGTGATCGTAGTTTTATTAACACTTATAAGAAGATCTGTTATGAGGCGCATGATAATGATCAGGTCAGCCTTAAGCCCCCGGCAGGGGTGAATGGTGCTTGTGGAAGTGGAGTAGATGCGACAGATGAGGGATTTATAGATGAGAAGCGTAAGAGTGTGAAGTTTATGACGGAGTGGGTGGAGGAGCACACCTCTGGGGAGTTTGTGATAAACATGCAGGCAATAGATGAGTTACAGCAGCGAGCAGAGCATTTATACTGTGAGAAAGTGGGAGATGGGGAGTGTAGAGCTTGTGAGGCAGATTGTGATGCAAAGGCGGCCCAATGTGTAGATGCCTGTCCTGAGGATTGTTGTACCACGAGCAACAGTTGCACAGTGCCAGGTGACCTTAGCAGTTGCACATCCACAACCACTTGTTCTAAGTGTCCGGCCTGTTTGCAAGCCTGTGAAAATGAGAAGATTCGGTGTAAGAATGAGTGTCGTACATGTGGTGGCACGGTTTATCCGAGTTGTGATGATGAGGGTTTTTGTGAATGTAAGTGGCCTTTTGAAGCTTGGACCCCTTCTGTGTTACCAGATGGGGCTCCTTTATAAAGTGTGAGTCTTTTATTTTGGAAAAACATTTCGAAGATGAATAAATCAGGGAGGGAATTTGTCATTCCCGCGGAAGCCCTGTCATTCCCGCGCAAGCGGGAATCTCATTGCTCTTGCTCTTCAGTAGAGAATAGAGAGCAAAAGACTCACCTATGGAAAAAGTAATGTCAAGAGTATAGTATCCCATTCGCAAACAAAACATCTTCTTGCGTTACGGTCTCCTGAAGGAAGGGCATAACACCTTATCAATACCACTCATCAATCAATCACTCGCTCACCTTACTTTATTGTCTCAAAAAAATGAATCAGTATCTTCACATTCACCTATCCAAACTCTTACTGTATAACAGCAGGTTATAATAAATTTGGAAAAATAGAGCAGAGGCTAATCAAACATTAGACTGTAACTATGTTACCTCTGTTTTTATGGTAATCATAGTCCGTCACTGAGCCTTAAGCTTTCTTCTGCTCATTTCCAGGAGAGCTTTCTTACTCTTTAGCTTCTTTGATAAAGTATAAAAAAACTTTATATACCCAACCTGAAAATCTGATTACTTTTTGTTTTTCTCTCTCAACTCCTTCTCCCTTCTATTAGGATCATATTTTTTACCACTTTTTAATACTCCGTAAACTAAAATAGCTAACTTCCTACTGACATTATGTTTTGCCATTAAGGCTGGTTTTTTCTCTATATAATACTCATAAAGACCTTTTAAAGAATTATTACATCTATTCTGTGTTACACTATGAGAGGCCATTTTAAATATCTGTTTAAGTGGACGATAACACCTAGAAAATTTCCTTCCATAACTTCTTCCCCCACTTATCTTCTCATGCTTGATTAAACCACAGTAACTTAAAAAATGTCCCTTGCTTGGGAAACGACCTATATCCACTACAGCAGCCATGATCTGCACTGCATGAATGTCACTGATCCCTGGAATACTCTTTAATAACCTCATCTCTTTGTGTTTCATCGAAAGCTTTTTAAACTCCTTAATATACTCCCCCTTCACCTTCTCATGTAGAGCCAGTAACTGCTTTGAACGAAATAATACAAAATCATCACAAGCAGGAACTGGAGAAAACTCATCTTTCTTATGATCTAAACCCACAGAAGCAAAAACAGCACTCCTCTGGTTCTTTAAACGAACTATACTTTTTACAACATCATTGTAGCCACTAACCAGTTTCCTTAAATATATAAAATCTTTCCCACTATGATATACTTCCTTCAATAATCCCGCCTGACTTAAACGCACTAACTTTGTAGCATCTATCTTGTCATTTTTGGCCCCCTCGGACAGAAGCCTATTACGATAAGGGTCACATACTAAAAGCTTGTTGACGCAATATCTCAACTCTGAGTAAAGCCATTGGGAAGAAGTACTCTCTTCAAAAGTGAGGATTTTCTTTCCTTTCAGACTTTTTAGATAGTCTTTTAGATAAGAAATATTGCTGGGAATATCTTCTACATTCACTTTTTTACCTTTTTTTGTTACTCTGGCTATGGCCATATTGTTCTTTGACCAATCTAAAGCTATATAATGTTCATACATAGGGTCTCCTCCTTTTTTAATATATTTTATATATTTATTGACCTTCCTACTTTACATGCAGGAAAGAGTCTTGAGGAGACCTTCTTTTTCCATTTATCAGACATGCGTTTTGCCACAGAGCAACCTTTGGTTGCTCCTGTGTCAAGCTTGTCCCCGCGAAAGCGGGGATCCGAACTCGCTTTTGCCTCCTATTCTCTCCTGAAGAAGTTACCTTTATCCCTGTCATTATTCTCGCCAGCACTGTCATTCCCGCAAAGTATGTCATTCCCGCAAAGTATGTCATTCCCGCGAAAGCGGGAATCTCATTGCTCTTGCTCTTCAGGAGAGAATAGAGAGCAAAAGACTCAAACATGCGGTTTGCCACAGAAGCAACCTTTGGTTGCTCTGTGGCAAATCCGAACTCGCTTTTGCCCTCTATTCTCTCCTGAAGAAGTTACCTTTATCCCTGTCATTATTCTCGCCAGCACTGTCATCCCCGCAAAGTATGTCATTCCGCGAACGCACTGTCATTCCCGTGCAAACGGGAATCCAGCTCTTCTATCTGACGATGGGTTGTGCTACTTGCATTTCATTTAACACAGGGTCTTGTTCGGTATCTTTTACCAACCTTTTTTTTCTGTGTTCGTTACACCATAGACACATATATTCCATATCCGTTTGAATGGAGGAGGTAGGCGCGCTACCACCTCCACCCCCACTGCTACTACCTCCACCTGAAGCCGGAAAACTGATAAATTCATTTATTGGTGCATGACTTCCTTGATTAAACCTACCAACATTATGATACATTAATTGACCTTGCTTTATAAAACTATTTGCCGTCCCCTTAAATGAGGACATGGTATCTCTCCATGAGGGATTTAGAGTAACAGGTCCATCCTTGTTGTATTCTTTGATCGTTGGCGCAGAGGAGCTACGTATATTTCCTTCTATTGCACCTATTTTATTAACGACCCTAGAAGCCCCTACTAGCTGATTATTTTCACTATCAAACTTTAGAAATTTACTGTGATCATAATCCGGCCCAATCTTCTTCTCACTAGAGAAACTCGATTTTCCAAGTGCGTTCCAGTCAATTGATACGCTTACTTCATCATCATATTCTCTAGCTACTTTCTCAGCTGTTCTTTCCAGGGAAGTTTTATATGTAGGACTCTGATCAAATATTGTTCCTGATGTATGGCTTGGTTTCTCAATCTTTACTAGTTCATTCATATCAGCACCTCCAAAATGTTTATCACTTATGCGCTTTGCTTCCTCTGTTATCGCGGTATAGGCGTCTTTTAGCTTGCTGTCATAATTGTCTTTTATGATTTGATTATATGCTGCTTTTTTTTCTTTATAAGTTAGCTTGTCATCGTTAAAAATTTCATTTGCTTGCTCTTTCGTTGGTTTATGTTTGGAGTCCTGCCAACCCTGTCTTGAGCCTTCCATCATTTTTCCAAACTCCTCCATTGAGATTTCTCCTTTGGCAGCAGAAGCGATGGTGTTTAATATTGGTCCATTGAAAAGATTTAAGTGTTTTGTACCGAGTTTACTTGCGTGTTCTATTAGTGTTAGAACATAGCCGTTCATATCATCTATCGTTTCCGCTTGTTCCACTATATCATTTGCATAATTATAGTTTTCGGTTACCTGATTAAGTTCAGTTTGTACTTGACTTACCCTTTCTGTGGCGTCAGCAACGGCTTGAGCCTGACCACTACAACTGCAAGTGGGGCATGAACAAGCATCATCGTCGGCATCGCAGGAACAAGGGGCAGCACAGGGAGCCATACAACTGTTATAAGCGGCTTGGGCTGATGCTAAGGAAGCTTGTTCTGTTGCTAAAGTTGCTGTTAACTGCTGCATAGTGCTTTCCATCTGGCTTAATTGGGCTTTCATTTGATTTAAGCTTTCTTTAAAAGCTTTTGCTGCCATTTTTGCCTTGTATTGGTTACTTTGTCCTCTGTCACTAGCTCTTCCGGCACTTGCAAAGGCAGACATAGCACCGCCCCCACCTCCGCTGCTGGAGCCACCGCCTCCGGTACTGCTACTGCCACTGCCACTACTCACCTGAACACCGGCAATAGCTATTTTTACAGAAGGAGGAGCACAAGTACTGGCCGAATATAAAATACATTGCCTATCAGGGTTACACTTTTGATCTAAATCAGTTTCTGATTCATCCCAGCTTTTCCAATACTTTTCACATTGAGCCGCTTGAGAATAAACACCATAGCAACTTTTTATGCTATTATCTTTATCTATATTCACATATAAAGGGATACTTAATTCACATATAAAGGGATACTTATATTTAGGTTCTTATAATTGAAAAACAACTCTCCTTTTGACTTAGGCAGCCAAACCTCTAAATCCGCTTTGTATGTATAAAGTGTATCATTGGAGTTCACCAGCAACTTATCATTTGTAAAACCATTGTTTAATAACAAAAACTTGCTGTTCTCTATGTCTTTCATGTTTTGTATAAATTTTTGTTCTTTCAATACAGTGGAGTCTATATTCACATCTATTTTAGATTGAGAAGGATCAAACTTTTGATTGTTAAGAGCCAAGGTGCATACATCTGGACGACTCATTAATGATCTAAGAGATAAGGTCAGTAACTGGTATTTTGAAAGTTTATTTCTCGTTACTTGACTTTCGTGTGTGTATTTTATTACTCTATACGAAGATACACCTATAATGCTGGCCAAAGCCGTTGACATAGCTAGTAATAAAATCAAGCCGCCTTTATTGTTTCTTAACATAATCCCCCCCTTTGTTACTTTTATTGTTCCTTTTTTTTACTTTTTTTGTTCCTTTACTGGATTCCCGTTCCCCGTTTTCACGGGGACAAGCTTCACGGGAATTGTAAATGTTCACTAATTCGCTGACAAATTTGTGGCAAACCATATATCTGAGTCTTTTGCTCCCTATTCTCTCCTGAAGAACACATTTACTAATACATCATTTTCCTTCTCATCATGGTGTTGTCCCTGGCATATCACACTTCACACAGAAATAGACTTTTCCCTCAGAAACATAAGAGTTCTGACAACCTGGTCCGCAACTCAGTGATCCCATTTTAATAATATTGCCCGTGAAGATCATTTTGGTTCCACTAGGGCATGTCCCTAGAGTTCCACCCGCATCATCATGGTAGAAATTAAAGTACTGTTTTTTGCCATTTAAACTAATATGAGGGAGCACCAATGTCTCACACGGAGAGGTTGGACTAAAGGTAGGGTTCCAGCCTTTATCAGATGTGCAATTAACAAACTGAGTCACTATAAAACAATGGCTTTTTGGCATACATGTATCGAGATTAGAATCGTACTCCGATCCCATAGTCTCACATATATCTTCCCCTACCGGTCCTAAACTTCCCGAAAGGCAGTCTCTCACTATTTTGTTGGTTCCATCGTCTTCTATTACAAATGGGATTTCAATTCTATAGGGATTTAAAGGGGTGAACACATTTTGTTCATCAGCTGACATTACGGACATTTGAATAGTAATGCTGGCTACAGCTACTTCTAAAGTGTCACCCGCCCTTTTATATTTTTTGATAGGGATAGAGGACTTATACTCCCAGGTGAGTTTTTCTATTTTATATTTTCCTTCAAATTCAATGCCTTTTTTAAGGACAGATACAGGTACATCTACAAAAGATCCGTATTGATCTAAGGTTAGGTCTGTTGGGCTAGTGGCAGGGAATTTTTCACCAGCTAATTCGGCCTTACAGTTTTGATTTAGATAGTATCCTATAGCAGCTGAAAATTCATTTACCTCACTTGTTACGAGAGTGTTCCTCTGGAACTTTCCTATATCTAGTGATAATTTAGCAACACCTAATCCGGCAATCGTCATTATTGTAATAGCGATAAGTAACTCAACTATACTAAAACCTTTATGTGAGCTTTTTCTGAAGGGGGAAAGGAGTGCGGATTTTACAAATGTTATACCGGTGAGGTATATGTTTTTTTTAAGAAAAGGCTTGACTGCAAAAGTTTTTTCAGAAGATTTTTTTAGAGAGGAGAGGAGAGGAGAGGAGAGGAGAGGAGAGGAGAGGAGAGGAGAGGAGAGGAGAGGAGAGGAGAGGAGAGGAGAGGAGAGGAGAGGAGAGGAGAGGAGAGGAGAGGAGAGGAGAGGAGAGGAGAGGAGAGGAGAGGAGAGGAGAGGAGAGGAGAGGAGAGGAGAGGAGAGACCCTTTACCAAAACATTTCCTAGAAAATCGTTCATTGATTTACTCCCTAATAATACTTAATAAAGCTACAAATATTTAAGGTTCAAGATAACTTAAGGGGGTTATTTTTAATCAGTTTTAACAATACTCTAGGTTCAAGATAACTTAAGAGGATGATTTCTAATAATTTTTAACAATAATCTATATAAGTCATCTTGTCTATAATTAAAGATCTTCAAAGAAACTTCTTTTTTTTAACTGCCTTCTAAGTCAACTTAAAGTACCATGAACCAAAAATATTTATGAACCTATATAATAATACATTTTTTTTGAATTTTTAAAAAGAAAAATTGTCAAATAAATGTAAAATTTACGAAGGGTTAGTGAAAAGAATAGGGATACTTACTGTTAATAATAGTGTAAGTGTATCAAAATGAAACACAGGTGGGGAAGCTCTCCCTTTAAAGTTGAAAGGCTCGGATATAGGGTTTGTTACTAAACGGAAAGGCAAATCCTTGCTTTTCCGTCCCGTGGAAGCCAGGGAACGGGAAAAAATTGGATAACCGGCAGGGGCGGCTCAGAAGCTCTGTCCCCGTGGAAGCCAGGGCACGGGGATTCCTGACTTGTATAAGTGAGAAGTTTTTTTGAGATTGTTCCCTATATGGAGCATGGGAAAATAAAGATTTTAGTTTCTAACAGGTTTATCCGAATAGGGGATGTATGTATCGTTTATTAAGAGAATATAAGAAGCAAAAGGTTCAGACATGCGTTTTGCCACAAAGCACTCTACGGGTGCATTGTGCTCAAAGCCGAACTCACTTTTGCTCCTTATATTTTCTTAATGGACAATTTATTCCACGCTTGTTTATATGTTGGGTGATAGGTTTTTTATGTTTTTTTTCTATGTCTGCTTATGCTAATTCACCAAGAAATATATGTAGTACCAGTATATTAGACAATTATAACTGTTGTAATGAACAAGCCAGGCAATTTAAATCGAATTGGCCTACTATTAATCATCATCATGATATGTGTAGCTGTGATGAAATGGAAAAAGAAGTACGGTTAAATACGGAAGCGGATGATGGAAGCCTGAGTGCAGAGCAATTAAATGATATCATTATTAAAGCGTATAGTAATTTAAAGAATTGTGTACAGATAGCGGAACGCAATCAAGGTTTAGACGCTCAACATGAAGTGCGATCAGTAAGTGCAACTGATACTAATATAAATGAACAATGCCATACCTCCTGCTACGATTATGCTAATGCCGTCAAACAAAAGTGTTTAATTGTTGCACCAGAGCTTAGACAGAAGTGTAGTCAGCAAATTTGTAATAAGGAGTTTGTTAATGAGTTAGATACGCTTTCAAAAGAACACAAGACTTCCATAGAAAGTAGAATGAGAGATGAGTTTAAGCAGGTATTAGATCCTATTGCACGTAGGTGTGAAGTAAAAAAAGAAAAATGTGCTCAATTCTGTAAGAGTTATGCCAGAAGAACCAGTCAAGGTTGTTCTAGTCAATCTGGTAATCTTGTTAGTGCCTGCGATCGTCTTTGCGATGAGAAAACTGTTTTTGATAATTTCTTAGTGGAAGGTGAAGCAGAGTATGATGGTGGGAGAATGGAGATGGGAGACGAAATAACAATTAAGACGTATATTGAAAGGGAATGGACTAATATTAGAGAACACTGCATAGAGGAGGCTAAAGAAGTATATGTAACTGCCTATGTGGGAAAATGCGGGGAGAAAATTAAAAAAATTGCGGAAGGACAAGGAAAAACGATTTTATGTGCTGAGAAAGCTACAAAACAAAACCCTCAATGTAAGGAATATTGTAACAGTAGGGCCAGTGAATTATATATTACTGCACAAAAGGCTGTTGGTAAGGGTGAAAATGAATTTATAGCGACAATGTCCACTATGGGGTTGAATTCGTCTGATGAAAATATCAGCATGGTATATCGATCATTGGTTGCAAAGGATATGGGACGCCTTGTTCAAGATGAGATGGAGAAACTGGAAATCATAGATGATGATAACAAATTGGTTCCTCCTTTAAGTTGGTGGTTATGTGAGAAGGGGAAAAATCAGGCTTGTGAGGCAGATTTGTATCGGGCTTTAGAGGAGGCCGAGAAGGTTTGTTCTGATTTACAAAAAGAGGCGAGGGAGTGTTGTCATCAGCCGGAGCAATGTGTAGGTGGGGGACTGGCTGCTTCTTTGGATAGCCTGGGTAAGTTAAATGTGACTATAGCGGGAATGAAGGGTCAGAAAAGGATGTGTGAGGCCGTTCAACAAACTTCAGGTATGTATGCCGGTATGCAGGGGGCTATGGCGGCTCAGTGTATGAATAAAGCTAATGCCTGCTCTCAGGGTTGTAATCAAGAGGTGGAAAAAGTAGCAGAAGTATTTAGAGAGACTTGTAACCATGATCCTCGCTCAAAGGGGGGGCATAATGAAAGCGAACATTCCTGTGATAAAAAATTATTCAGCCATTATATGAAAATGTATAAAGGTTATATGAGTGTAGATGAGGTCAAAATAGGAGAAGTGTCTGAGGAGTGTCAGAAAACAGGTCAGGAATCGAATCGTCGTATTCAGGATATGAACACCCATTTAGGATCGAGTCTTTTAGCCGGAATGAAAGAATGTGGACAGAAACCAAAGGAGTGGAAACCAACCCCTCCTCCCGAAGGTTGCCCCCCTAATTGCCCTCCTCCTGTCCCTACTTGTCCACCGAATTGCCCCGGACCTCCCCCTACCCCCCCTCCTGTTGAACCACCAGGAGGAGGTGGAGGCGGCGGTCCAAGTGAGGTGGCAGATCCTTTTGCGGATGCCCCTTTGCCTCAGGCTGCTAATCCCTTTGGTGAGGATCCTGATTTAGGAGAGGGTGCCCCGGATATGGGTAAAGGAGTAAAAAAAGGGATGAGTGGCTTAATCGGTGGAGGTGGTGGTACCGGTGGAGGTGGTCTGGGAGGACTAGGTAGTGGTGGTCCTTCTGGAGGAAGAGATCGAGGGGGAAAAGCTCCAGCGAGGAAGAAAAAAGTTTTATTAGGCTTCAAAGGAGGCAAGTTCACCGGTTATGGAGGAGGAGCTAGTAATAGTGGAGAGGAAAGATCCAGAAGAAGGGCCTCTCGAAGTGGTAAAAAGAGGAGGGGAGTGGCTGCTTTGGATTTAAAAAAGTTACTTCCGAAGGGAAAACAGTTGAATAATAAAGTGGGAAAATTTGGTTCACCTCATGATAATATATTCCAGAGGATGAGTGATCGAATACAATGGATGTGCCGTACAGAACAGATCTCCTGTAAATAAGTTGGTCTTGAAACAGCCCTAACGATTGTATTTAAATCTGAACTCATTTTTCCCTCTCCTTGGCCAAGTTTTGAATAAGAAAACTTTTTCAGGACCGATTAAATAAGGTAGAAAAAATGACCTCAATAAAAACTCTTATTCTTTCTGCTATCATGCTGTTTTTAGGTTCTTTTTTTATGTTTCAAAGTTTATTGTCGCAAAAAGAAAACAAAAACAGAGGGCCAGCCTCTTACACTCTTTATACGCCCGGAATAGAAGCTCGTTCAAAAAAAATGATGGAGGAAAGCAGGAGACTTCATGTTATTGAAGATTACAAGTCCGCCAATGTTACCCTTTCTAAATTACTGGATCAATATCCTTATACCAGCTATAGGGAGGAGGCGTCTTTTTTATTAGCCAAGGGGCTTTTTTACGAAGAAGAGTACGGTCGTAGTGAGCAAGTTATCCAACATTTGAGGGAGCATGATCCCGGTACAAACTCTAAATGGCTGGGTTACACCCTTTTAGTTCAGGGGAAAATTCATGAGATCAGAGGAGAGGTGGATGATTCTATTCGCCTGTATCGTTATGTGATTAAGGAATTTTCTGATAGAGACTTAGTGAATGAAGCGGAAGATATTCTTATAGAAGTCTCTCCTTAATTAAATTTGTTTTTGAAAAGGTCATAGTTTGTTTTTAGTAGGTAATATAAATTTAAAAAATCCAGAAGTGGGTGAGGACCAAAGCCCCTAACAAGATATATAAGGCACCGCAAACCCTCAAATACCATGTTAAAAAAGAGTCGCTTTTTACATAAATAGCCCGGCATTTGAGAGCTATTTGCGGATACAGGAGGAGTACAAGACATTTGATGACAATGAGCCATCCCAGAAGAGTGACAATAACAGAAGGGCTTAGCTCCCAATCATTATGAGTGAGCACCAAAAATAAACCCAAAGGGAGGTATATAAACCCACTGACCAAACAAACCAGTTTAAAAGTTTGTTCATTTTGGGAATATATTAATTTTACCAGCTTTATCCAAAGCTTTGTTTGTAAAATAAAAGACATTCCCCAAAATATCAGTGAACAAAATACCAGTTGTTCAGCTAGGAAAAAAAGACTTGCTTGCATAAATCACCTCCGAAACCGCATTAAACACTCCATTTATGCTCGATTATTATAATATATCTCCTCCCTTGATTCCAACTTATTTTTAATTCTCTTTAATAAGGGAGTATTTTCTGGTTGCGTGCATTGAATAAAGCTACGAATCTTTTTCAGAAGAGAAGTAGGATTCAAAAGGCTCGGACATGCGTTTTGCCACAGAGCGGCTGCTAGCCGCTCTGTGTTCAAAGCCGAACTCGCTTTTGAATCCTACTTCTCTTCTGAAAAAGACCAGTATTTTTTACCTCTTTATTAGTGTTAGTTTGTTCAGTATTTATTGCGATATTTTAATATCTGTCGTAATATATGAAAAGTATGAGAAAAGAATTTGGTAAACAAGATATTCTAAAAGCCCTTCAAACTCTGGATTCACTGGCTAAAACACCTTTTGAGGTTATTATCGCCGGTGGCAGTGCTATGATTTGTTCCTATAAATTTCCTTTAGGAACTACAGATGTTGATGCGATTATTAAAAGCGCGGATTTAAGTAAAGTGGATACATATATAAAAAAAACAGCTAAAAAACTTTCTCTCAGCCCTGATTGGTTAAATATATGGGTATCTTCATTTACGCATTACTTACCGGAAGATTATGAAAACCGTTTGAATGTTTTGTTTAAAGGGGAACAAATAACAGCAAAAACTTTTGGAAAAGAAGATATTTTGATTTTGAAATGTTTTGCCCATAGGGGAAAAGATATAGCTCATGCCAGGGCTTTAATTAAACAAAAGGCGGATATTGATTTTGTAGAAAATCATATAAATCACCTCATTGCCAAAAAATGGCCACAGGCAAAAAAAGCCCTCGATTTTCTATATGATATTTTGGATGAGTTAGGATTATGAAAGGGCTTAGCAAAATTCCAAGCGAAAAACAAATTTCTAAAGCTTATAAGGCTTTGCAGTTTTCTCCAGGTCCTGTTTGTGTTAAGAGTTTAGCACTTTGGAGCCAGTGGACACGTTTAGATCCTCGTTTAGGGGAAATTTTTATTGAATACATTTCAAAATTCTGGACAGCATACAACCCTGTAGATATTAATCAGCAATTAAAAAAACAGATATGGCCTGCGGTTTTTGGTGTTATTCTTGAACAGGTACCTTTTTATTATTTACAAAATCGGAGAACAAAATACTGGAATAAAAAGCTTTTTCTTAATTGGTCAAAGTGTGTAATGACGAATATTCTTCCCGCACAAAACGAACAGTTTTTTATAGGGATTTACAAAGCAGGAGGAAAGTTAATGAAGGAAGAGTGTTTTTATGCCATAAAGCCTTACTGCCAATGGGGGTATTACTCAAAAGATTTACTTATTAACAAAGCACAAATACCTAGAAAGACATTGATATCTGTTTCCCAAAGAAAAGCCATTATAGATGAACTTTTAGAATCGCATAAGAGAATTAGGGTGAAGGATTACTTGGAGAAACTTAATTTTCAAGTTCATCGCCGACAAGCGCAAAGAGATTTAAAAAATCATAAGCGACTTAAGTCTTGTGGGCACACAAAAGGCAAGTACTATATTTTGTCGAATGTAATATCTAAACGATAAGGTTGCGTGTCGAAGTCGGGACAACGACCGGAACACCCTATCCTGTCAGAGGCGGGAGATAAACCCGAATGAGCATAAAAGAAAAAATATTTTACTGTCTGATCAGGTTTAAACATGAAATCACTTGTTTATTGCATCGTGTTGTGCTGAAGTCGGGAAAAAGTGGAAACCACTATCAAGACTATGCTGAACAGTGAATTAGAAGGCCATATCCAAGCTCCCATATTTGAAAGTAATAATGTAGGAACACTAAAAAAAATTATTGAAGTATGGATGTGTTGGGGCTGGCTCCCCTACCACAGTATTCATAAGCAAATCCGCATGGGTCGTCTCTCTGTCATTCAGCTGGAAGAGATTAACTACTCCATGAACATTAAAGCCTACTACAAATCAAATCAGTCTGAAAAAAAACAAAGGATCATTGATACTATTTTAATGGTCATTCAAAAACAACATCACTTGTATTAAAATTTTTTCCTAATTATATTGATCGTGTTTGAATGTTCCTATTTTTCTTAAACTACTCCTGAGGATAAGAAAGTGAAAAAACCGGCAAGTTTCAAACCGGTTCAGTTTAGCTGTTACTAATGTAAATAAGAGGGAGAGTTCTCTCCTTTTATAAAAACACTGTGTATAAGATCATCAAATACAGGGTCTAAAAAAGCCCCTATGTGCGCCCCATACCTTGGATTAAACACTGTGATATTTGGATTCTTTTCAGCTTGCTCCAAAATTTCTGTAATAGCCTGTGGCTGACCGGAAGCATCGTAAGAAGATAGTATAGGGTCATCTTGTGAAAAGTATATTAATAAAGGTCTATCTACACTATCTAAAAAAGAGTTGGCATCCTGTAATGTATCATAAGATTTATCTAAAAATGCCTTCGTCATCATACGAGAAGGTATCCCCTTTAAAGTATTTCTTAAACCTGTGTTTATATAGGTATTATAGTAACCAAACTCACCTTTTATTTGATCAATATCAAATCCCACCGCTGTAAGTGTGTCTTTCAAATCAACATAGGTAAATTCATTAAGAGATCTTTCCCAAAAATTCTGAACACCACTTTCATATAGATTTATCACATCACGCCAATCTAGCCCCCAATCATTAGCAATCATAGCTTTTGCTAAAAACCATACATGACTGGCTTCTGCCCATTCAGGCCCAACTGTAGTTAACACCCGAGAGTGAGCAATACCCTTTATACTAGTATCCAGGTTTTCAAATATAGTTCTTCCATGCAATGTAGGGCTAAAAACCGCTCCTCCCAATCCAAAACAATTTTCCCCATTATTTATCTTACTAGATTGCGCATCCGTACCCAATATACCAATGGCCAAACCTCCTCCTCCAGAAAAACCAATAACACCAGTGTATTCGGGTTGGGCCTTAATTTCACTCAAATAAACACGTAGTCTTAAATAAAAATCTTTGGCAATAGCCGCTCCATTCCAAGGGATTTCTTTACAAGTTCCTTCCAGAAAGACAGGAGATAAATAACCAGTAAAAATGATAATCGTAGGGTTATCAAATTTTTTATCAAGAGCAGCTATAGTTTGATTATTAAAGGATATGCCCCAAGAATAAGCTCCCGGTAATATAACAAAAGTATATGGGTTAGATGTGGTCGTATGCCTTATAAGAGCTTTAAAAGGGTTTGGACAAATAAGACTTGAATCTGGATCCGTCAGAGAGGGGGGAAGCTCTACTTCTGTCCACTGGCTATCATCACGACCAGGTAAGCGGGACTTTACAGAGGCTGTAATAGTAACAAGCATAGGATCATAAGTAGCAATTTTTCCCTCTGCCAAACCAGTAGGAGGTGAATCTGTATTAAAAACACTACCCTCTAACACAGACTTTATAAAAGCTTTTCTACTGCTAGCTTCCCATGTATCCTGACCAGCTAAAGTAAAAACAGGAAATACTAAATATATAATCAAAATTATTTTCACAATTTTAAATGAATCAGAATACCTTTTCTTTTGCTGCTTTTTCATTTATTATTTCTCCTCCTTCTCATTTCCCTACTGTACCACCCACGAGTATAGTTAGTTTTGAGTAAGTACTTACAGTGGGAACCAACTCGCCAGTCCTCCCAGTACTCCCATTCCTCCCAATCCCGAGGGCAAGGAGGAAAAAGTCTTACAGGAGCCCATCCGGTGAAAGCTATAAAATTTGTCACTCCCAAGATAACTCCACCGATTGGAGCAGTGACTGGTATCACCAATAAACCAACTCCTATACTTGAAGATACAAAGTACACACTTGATAGGGATTCACAACTATGACGGCTCAAGACATCACCACAAATAAAATCTACCAATATGTTATCGTACATTGGTTTTGATCTAACGGATACATTAGGTAACTTCCCTGAATTCTTTAACTTCACTACCTCCTTCGCATCTAGGGCATCCCATGCATTTAGAACAGTTGAAGCAACATCTAACTCCTCTTGTGTACATTCTCTATCCTCTGCATACATTTCTCTGACAAAACAATTTCTTTCAGCGTCAAAATACACCACTAATCTGACATCCTGGAGAAGTTCATTTGTTGCAAGAAATACCTGCTCCTCTTCTTCATCCGTATTTGTAACCGTATCTGCATCTGTCACTATATTAGCTGCATCTCTATTCGTATGTGCAGGCTCCTCAAAGATCCAGTGATCGAGAGCTTCAGAAACATGGGTTTGAGCTCGACCCTCCTGCCCAGAAGCATCCGGGCTTCCATGGTCTGTATCCCCAATCATTAGGATGTTCTTAATCGACACTGGGGCAATATCAAAGGTACCATCCGTAAGCTGCGAAACAAGTGCTGTTTTCATTATCAACTTATTAGGACTATTAAAGGATGGTACTTCATCAACGGTGGCACTCGTACAGTTGTCGTTTTTTGCCATAACTATTACTTTAGTTGTTAGAAGCCAACGACCAAATTTACGCTCCCAATTTGGATGAGAACTTGACCACCATCTTCCACTTAGATCAGGCCCTCCCAGAAATCTAACATGAAAACAATTGCTAGGCCATTTCGATGCAAGATATTCAGGGCTTTTATTACCTTTTTTATCCGTAAATGTGAATTTAAGAGTAGCATCTGGTGGTCGGTTAGGATCTGTGTCAGGGTGTCCAATGAAAGTAACTTCAAACTCAATTTCGTCTCCTTCACTTATGTATTGTGTATTTGAACCAATCTGGACTCTTCCTTGCTCTCCAGCCGAATTATCCTCAAAAGCGAAAACAGAAAAACAAAAAAAAAATAAGAAGTGTTTCATTTTTACACGCAAAATTTGTTTACTAACCTAAAGAATAATTGCTTTTACTATAAAAAGTTCTTTTATTCAATGAAAAATAAATACCCGTGTAAAATTTACACTTATTTTGAACAATTCTTATATAAAATGGCAAAATTTCAGTTTGAAATTTAAGAGCCTGACCTGCTACAAGTAGGGAGTGTTGCAGTGAACTCTCTCCTTTTCTTTAGGACTTTTGAGAGAAAAGATAGAAAGAGGCTTCGTTTTTTTCTTTCTTTTAGGCTTAGGCTTCTTATTTACATACTCAAGCTCTTTGCTGTAAATGATCTTTTCCATACCTGGTAAAACAGGATGCCTTTCGTTGCTGAGCTTTACCAGAAGATTATGTGATTGATATTTGCTTTAAGGTTTTAATCACCTCTGGGTGGGCTGAAGATCCTACAAACCGTACCGTTTTATGTATGGTCTTTGAGCCTTTTCTTATAGACTCCATAATGCGGAAAGATTTAATCTTTCGATCTTTATTTTCTCCTGATTGTTTTTCTGTAACTTTGATAAACATGGTTTTACTGTGCCAAAAAGAAAAAATATTTTACTGTCTGATCAGGTTTAAAGCGGAACCAGCTTTAAACCATTTTATTTGATCTTCGTTCATGGAGTGTAAAACAGGGCATTTTCCCTGAGAGCCATCTTCGTGGTGGATTAATAATGTGTGTTGACTGTGTGGTTTAAGATTTTCCAGATCTAGAATACTTATCTGGTCCTTTTCTTTTAGCTTTTCTTTATCTTCCGGTCGGGCAAAGACCAAGGGTAAAATTCCTTGTTTTTTTAAATTGGTTTCATGGATACGGGCAAAACTTTTTACAATGACGGCTTTGGCTCCTAAATATCTCGGGGTCATAGCGGCATGTTCTCGACTGCTACCCTCCCCGTAATTTTCGTCTCCGATAATCACCCAACCTCTTTTTTGTGATTTGTAGTATCGGGCTATTTGAGCAAAGGCTTGGCTTTCTCCTGTGAGCAGGTTTAATCCCGTGCCTCTTTCATTGGTAAAGGCATTGGTGGCCCCTAGAAGTAGGTTATCAGATATACGATCCAGATGTCCTCGGTATCTCAACCAAAAACCCGCTGGAGAAATATGGTCTGTTGTGCATTTTCCTTTGGCCTTACATAGAATAAGCAGTTTTTTAAAACTCTCTTTATTCCAGGGAAGAAAGGGTTTTAGTAACTGAAGTCGGTCTGATTGGGGATTCACCCGAATGGGAATATTCTTCCCTTTGGGGGGGACATAACCATCTTTGTTTTTTGAAAAACCTTTTTTTGGCAGAATGTCTCCTTTTGGTGCTTGGAGTTTTAACTTTTTTCCATCTCTTTCTGTACTGATCTGGTTTGACTTTTGTGTGGAGTTCGCGGATTTTGGATCTGTTTGGTATAAAAAGTCGGTTTGGGGGTTAAAGTCTAATTGTCCGGCCAGTCCTAAAGCAATGGTTATTTCCGGGCTGGCAATAAAAGAAAGGGTTTCCGGGTTGGCGTCATTCCTACCTCGAAAGTTGCGGTTAAAGCTGTTGACAATAGTGTTCACTTGACCTTTTTTATATTCTCTTTTCCATTGACCAATACAGGGGCCACAGGCATTGGCCATAACAACTGCTCCAATATCTTCAAAATCTTTTATGTATCCGTCTCTTTCTATGGTTTGTCTTATTAATTCGGATCCTGGTGTCACTAAAAAGTGTTGTGGCATTTTAAAGCCAGCTTCGTGGGCTTGCCGTGCTATATATGCTGCCCTTCCTATATCTTCATAAGAGGAGTTGGTACAGGATCCAATGAGGGCGGCAGATAGCTTTACCGGCCACTTTTCTTTTTGACAGAGCTTCTTTACTTTACTTAAGGGGGTTACCACATCGGGGGAATGAGGGCCTGCTAATTGAGGTTCCAAGATGGATAGATCTATTTCAATAACTTCGTCATAGTAGGCATGAGGGTTTTCCATTACTTCTGGGTCTGTAGAGAATAGCTCTGTATAGTTTTCTATAACCTTTACATGAGCCTCGCGATGAGTAGCTTCTAAATATTGGGACATGGATAAGTCAAAGGGAAACACAGAGCAGGTGGCCCCTAACTCCGCCCCCATATTGGTAATAGTGGCCTTTCCTGTGCAACTGAGGGAGGAACATCCCGCTCCAAAATATTCTATAATTTTATTAGTGCCTCCTTTGACAGTGAGAATACCCAATAACTTTAAAATAATATCTTTTGGAGAAGCCCACCCTTTTAATTTCCCTTTTAGATGAACACCGGTAATACCAGGATTTTTAACTTCCCAAGGCAGGCCCGCCATCACATCCGCGGCATCAGCTCCTCCCACTCCGACGGCCAACATCCCCAATCCTCCGGCATTAGGGGTATGGGAATCTGTGCCAATAAGCAGTCCCCCTGGAAAAGCATAATTTTCCAGAATGACTTGATGGATGATACCCGCTCCCGGTTTCCAAAATCCTATACCAAAACGGTTACAGGCAGAGGAGAGGAATTGAAATACCTCATTGTTTTCCTCCAATGATTTTTGTGTATCGGGCTTGGAACCTTTCCAAGCTTGAATCAGGTGGTCACAGTGTACTGTGGTGGGGACAGCGGATTTTTCTTTTCCCGCGAGCATAAATTGAAGGAGGGCCATTTGAGCCGTGACATCTTGCATAGCAACACGGTCCGGTTGTAAAGATAAAAAACCAAGCCCTCTTTTGTATTCTTTTTGCGGATGGCGTAGATGAGAAAAAAGCACTTTTTCAGTTAGAGTCATAGGATGAGGGTGCCGCTGTTTTACTATACTCAGGGTTTTTCTAGATTTTTCATAGATGGTTCTTAACATTTCTGCTGTGGTTTCAATATTCATAAGCTTTTTCTCCGAAAAGTTCGAAAGTACCATTTTCTTCAAGGGTAGGGGGGCACTTACCAAAACTTAAGTCTTAATTTTAAAACTTTTATTCAGAAAGACAAGGGTTAAGGGGCTTATTTCTCCTAACTATAAGTCCATAGCGCAGCATTTCACTTTACAAAGTGCAATAAAAATAAATTTCGACTTTTTAGCTACAATTAGTGTTATAATCCTTTTCAGGCTGTACTACTATGAAATACATCATTTTTTTAAGCTTCTTATTATTTATTCCTGTTTCTTCTCAAGCGCAAATACACCTTGAGCCTTACGGGAGTTTAGGGGGGTCTTATTCTTCTTCTTCCTCCTCTCGCCCCTTATTTATGAGTTATGCTTTGGGCGGTCGCATTGGGTATCATTTTTTATCTATGGCTGCGGGTGTAGATTTGTTCTGGACTCATTATAGTACAGGAGCTAGCAGTACCCGCTCTCATCATTTGGAGATACACCGAGGGGTTACTGGCGATAGAGGCTTTAGCCAAGCGGGAAAAACAGTATCACTGAACTACTCTCAATTATCTTCTCCTTTTCAGCCTTTTGCTATAGGGGCTTTTGTGTCTGTGGATTTACCTTTTATATTTAATGTTTATGGAACTCTGTTTTATACTTTCGGTGATAAAAACCAGGTGCAGCATCAAGGTGGGGGTATAAAAGCGGGAGTGAGTTATTTGTCTTCTTTTTATGTGCAGCTCAATTTAGAACTACAATATGCCTACTATAGATGCACCGAACAAGCCCGATGTTCTGCTAATTTTAGCGTGATATCCGCTTTATTGTCTTTAAGCATCCCGATTCCATCTCATATTTTTGGTTTTGGTGGGGTAAGTTCTTCTTCTGAAAGTACAGAAGAAGAGGTGACGGGAATCAATGAGCCTCATTGGTAATATACAGGTGAACAAAAAAAGGATGGTACTATAAAAATACTTCACAGTAACTGAAATATAAATTACAATTTGTTCCCTTATGTCTATATTAGAAGTCAAAAATTTAAAAAAAAATTTTAAAGTCAGTCTTTTTTCCAGTCAAAAAGAGGTTCTGAGTGATATTAGTTTTTCTATCTCCAAAACCGTGACAACCGGTTTTCTAGGGGCTAATGGTTCGGGAAAAACAACTACTTTAAAGTGTATTTTTTCTTTAATCCCTATTGATTCCGGGGAAGTTTCTTTTTTTGATGGGCAGCCTTTGTCTCGCTCTATTTTAAAGAAAGTAGGTTTTTTACCGGAGCAGCCTTGGTTTTATGATTATCTAACCGGAGAGGAGTTATTGATTTTTTATGGACAGCTATCCGCTGATCTCAAGCTCGCGGATGTCAAGTCCAGAGCAAGAAGCTTATTAAAAAGGTTGGATTTATATTCAGCAAAGGACAGAAAGATAAAAACTTATTCTAAGGGTATGCTGCAAAAAATAGGGATTGCTCAAGCCCTTGTACACAATCCAGAGTTTGTAATATTAGATGAACCTATGGCTGGCCTGGACCCCGACAGTCGTTTATATGTAGGAGAGTTAATACAGGAGCTAGCGCATCAAGGTGTTACTGTGTTTTTTAGTTCTCATCTTCTTTATGATGTGGAGAGGTTGTGTCAAGATTTAGTGGTGTTAAAGAACGGAAAAGTGGCCTATTCTGGTTCTGTGCAAACACTGCTGGATCGTATTAAAGGTCGGCGTCAAATTATTTTTTTGGAAAAAGAGAAAAAACACACTATCTTTACAGATAGTCTTGAGGATTGTCAAAATAGGATAGATCAACTCAGGAAAAAATCTTGTGTTATTTTAGATGTGCAGTTGGATAAAAAAAGTTTGGAACAAGCTTTTATAGAAATCACAGAGTAATATACTAAGGCTCATAAGACGATGAAAAATATTTTTCTAATGGCTGTCAATACGGTTAAAGAAATTAAGCGACATAAAATTTTTTATGCCCTGGGAGCCGTCGTTGTTTTTATTATAGGGACAGGTGTGATTTTAGGCCCTTTGAGTTTAAATGAGCAAACCCGTTTGAGCATTAACTTTTCTTTTACGGCTTGTCATATAGGTCTTATTATTATTGCTGTTTATTTTGCCAGTACTTTGATTTCCCAGGAAATAGAGAAAAAAACTATTGTTACTCTTTTTACGAAACCCATTTCCAGGATGCAGTTTATTATTGGTAAATTTTTAGGTCTTTCTTTTATTTTGTTATTAGCTATCCTGTTTCTCACCTTATTTGTTGTTATTGTACATGTTATTTACAGGCAGCCGGTAGGAGCTATTTTGTTTATTGCTTTATGGGGCATTTTCATGGAGGCTTTAATTCTTTTGGCGGTAGCTTTTTTCTTTAGTAGTTTTACTTCCTCTTTTTTGGTTTTAGTATATTCCGTATTGGTTTTCCTTATCGGTCATTCGGCTAATAGCATTATTTTTTTTCTGGGCAGGGGGGAGAGTGATTCCTTTTTTAAATTATTAGTCTCTATAGTGACTCGTGTCTTGCCTAATTTTGAAAAGCTTAATTGGCGGGCGCAGGCTTTATATCATGACTCTTTGGTAGCGGGGGAACTATTATCTTGTTCTCTATATTCTTTTTCCTGGGTTATCTTTTTGTTAATTGTTACAAGTTTTTTATTTAAAAGGAAGCAGATTGGCTGATTGGTTCTTTTTCTCTTTTAAAGGATTTTCCTTTGACGGAAGTATGCTGTTGTTTTTTATTTTGGGGCTTGTTTTAGGGCGTCTGGGGGCTATTTTAACGGAAATCTTCTCTAATATTGAAAAAATACAGGGTGGTTTTTTTTCTTTTTTCTTACATTGTCAGAATCAGTGGGGCTGGATTCCTTTTTCCTGGCCTATTCAGAAAATAAAAGGTCGGAAAGTTCCTATTCGCCTGTTTATCATGGAATTGCTCATGGTGACTTTATTTGTCTTATTATTTTATTTCGTGGGATGGAAATATGTTCTTTTAGAATACCTTATTTTTACCTTTGCTTTAGTGGTGGCCAGTGCGGTGGATTTAGAACAAATGATTTTACCCGACTCTCTGACTTTATCAGGTATTGTCATTGGTTTAGTGGGGGCTTTTATAAATCCGGAGAGTGGGCGTGAATTTTGGCCGTCCCTGGCCGGGGTATTAATGGGAGGGGGTTTTTTGTGGTTTATAGCTGTGTGTTACTATGCCATTCGTAAAGAGGAAGGGCTAGGAGGGGGAGATATTAAATTATTGGCTTGGATTGGTGCTGTTTTGACATGGAGGGCTGTGCCTTTTGTTATTCTACTGTCGTGTTTTATGGGCTTATTGACAGGTGTTTTTATGATGTTTCGTTCTAAGAATTACTTGCAACAAAGCATCCCTTTTGGACCTTATTTGGCCTTTTCCAGTCTTATGTATATTTTTTGCGGAGAGGAGTTAACTCATCTGTATCTGTCCTTATTTTATATGCACTAAGTATAAAAATATTTTAGGTGAAATATGCATGGTGTTGATTGACTTTTTAGGACTTTAGTTTTAATATTTATACTATATATACTGATCGTGTTTGAAAAGTTCAGATTTAAGGTCTTGGCTGTTCAGAGGACAGAAAGCCACCAAAAAGCTTGTCCCTGTAGAAACGGGGATAATACCCGATGGGTATAACTCAGGGAAGGGAAAATGAAGTGGTCGTTTAAGCCAAAAAAGAAAAAGATGGTTGTACTGGATATGGGAAGCCACACCATAAAGCTGTCCGAATTTTCTGTAGATAAAAAGAAAATATCTTCTTTAGAAAACTTTGATCGTCTCCTTGTTCCCGAAGGTTGTATCGAGCAAGGGGATTTAATTAACCTGGAACCATTAAAAGAGGTTCTTCCCGAGTTTATTTCTCGTAATGTAAAAGACACTGTCCCCAATTTGTATGTTTCCATCGGAGGTCGTTCTATCATTCTTAAAAGAATAGATGTTTTCTCTTCGGAAAAAGGGTTAATGGATAGTCTAGTGAGGGAAGAATTGATCCAGATATTACCCTTCGATATAGATGAAATTAACTATCAATATGAACCGGTGACAGCCCCTTCACTCACTAGTGAAAGCAAGACTAGTGTGTTAGTTGTTGTATCTAAAAAAAATATTATTAATCGGGTAGATCGTTTGATTGAGGCTACAGGCTACAAATGTGCTAGTATTGATATGTGTTCTTTTGCCTTATTTGAATGTGTGAAGCTGATGGATTCTGATTTTGTTAAGGAAGGTAAAAATGTATTAATACTGGACATCGGTAAATCAGGTACGGTTTTTATTGTTGCAAATCAAGATGATCTTATTTTTTCTCGTTACATTCAGGTAGGCAGTAATTTTTATACAGCCAACATAATGAGAGAAATGGGGGTGGGGTATCAAGAAGCGGAGTCCTTTAAAGTAAGTTGGTGCTCCGGCAGTGAAGTACCGGCGGAAATGGATCACATTATGAGAGAAAGTAATCGTTACTTTTGTGATGAAGTTTTTATAGGAAGGGAATATTTTAAAAACCAATTCCCTAGTGAAGAGTTTTCCCATGCTTATCTCTCCGGAGGCGGGAGTAAAATAAAGGGGCTTATTTCCTCTATAGAGGAAAAGTTTAATACTCCCACTAGTTTATTAGATCCTTTTGAAAAGTTAAAAACGAGTGAAGTTTTGGAAGATTCTTTAAATGACATTAAACATTTTGCTCCATTATCTATTGGATTATGTTTAAGGGGGTTAGACCAATGAAAATAGATCTGAGGAGAACACGAGCGGATACCGTTATAGATGATGGTGGTGATGATTTTATTTTTTATGAAGATGAGAAACCTGGTTTCTTATCCAATATATCCATTGATCCCTGGAAAGTGTTGGGGTTTTGTATCAGAGTGGTTATTTGTGCGGTAGGGGTTATTGCTCTTCGGTATTTTGAGCGACAAAACCTGGATAAATTGAACAGGCAAAAAACAATGGTACAGGGAGAGTTGGATCAGATGGTGAAGACGCGGAAGGATAAAGAAAAACAAGTGGAAAGTTTTGGTTATATAGTGGAAAAATCGAAAGAATTTTATAATAAGTTGGATATTATACAAGACTTAGCTGATAGTCGTTTATTGCCTTTAACAGGCTTGGACTACATACAAAATGTGATTCCTGAAGAGGTATGGTTACGGGAAATAGAATTTCAAAATAAAGAATTTAAAATTACAGGAACCAGTACAACGAACAAACAGGTTCAAAACTTTATTGAGAAGCTGGAAGGTACGCAGTTATTTTCCAATGTAACTTTACAGCAATCCAGCGAGGAAAAAGATAATAGGAATTATATTAGGAGAAACTTTCTTATAAAAAGTGTTTTAAAATAATATGTTGTTGTTAAAAACATTATCTCAGTTGAGTTTAGGTATCGTCATTATTATAAGTGGGGGTATTGCTGGTGTATATTATGTTTGGAAATATGATAATGGACAGACGATTAAGGATGAAACTCAAAGTTTGGAAAAACAAAAAGCGGCTGTACAGGAAAAAATAGATGCTGTGGATTTTGAGTTAAAACAACTACAAGAAATGGATAAAGCTATTCGTCTTATGGGGGATGAGGTGAACAAATTCCTTCAATATATTCCAAATAAATTGACATCATCCATGGTCTTGAATCATTTGAATATAAATGCAAAGTCGGCTGGTGTGGATATGCAAAAGATTCAAAATCACAGTACAGTGGAAGACCAGGAGTTTTATGAAAAAATAAAAATAAATGTAACAGTGACGGGCTTATTTTCACAAGTGTTGGTCTTTCTTTCTAAGTTGACGGGGCTGACTGAAATTATTACTATAGGTAGTTTTAATTTAAGAGAAGTAAAACAAGGTAGGTATGTAGGTGGTTCGAATGAAATAAAAATGGAGATGGATATCTATGGTTATAGATATACTTCTCCTATTATTAGTGAAAAAACAGAAACTAAAGGTGAAGACGGAGGAGGTTAACACAATGAAGATATTTTTTCAGGTTTTTCTTTATTTGAATGTGGGAATAGGTTCTTTATTTTTTGTTATATGGTTATTTACTTCTATGCCTTTTGTTCATTCTCCCGCTTTCGCGGAGGAATCCGCTTCCCCTGCGAATAGTGCAGAAAACACAGTAGCCCCTGATCCCGCTGCTTCCCCTGCGAATAGTGCAGAAAACACAGTAGCCCCTGATCCCGCTGCTTCCCCTGCGAATAGTGCAGAAAACACAGTAGCCCCTGATCCCGCCGTGGTTAAAGATGGGGATACACCCTCTTTGGACGATGAGCAACCGGCTCAACGACAAGGGGTTTCTGTTGAAGAGCCTCCAGTGCCATTACCTCCGCCGATTCCTCCTGCTAATGAGGACACATCATTGCCAGAAGATAAAGATACTGTCAGTAATACGGGTGAAGACTCCCCTCCTGTAGGAAAAATTTCCTCCGACCTTAATAATTTACTAGAGTCAGCAAAACAGTTTCAGGAAAGCAAAAAAGAAGGTATGGGTGCCTCTATAGCTCAGGATTTGATGCAGATAAATAAAAAAGTGGCCAATATCTATAAGATACTTGGCAATTATAATTATGATCCCGATGATCGGCGAGATCCTTTTGTCCCTTTTCAAATTCAGGAAGAGGAGGAGTTGGAGGAAGATACCAGGCAGGTCATACCTAGCTATCCTACGGGAAAGTATAAATTAAGTGAAATTAAACTGGTGGGCATTAAATGGAATTCCAAATTAGGTCCTTCGAAAGCTCTTTTTAGAACACCGGATAATGTGATCCATCCTCTTCAGAAAAATGATCGTATTGGAATTAATAAAGGAGTTATTTATCAGTTGCGGGAGGATGAGGTGGTTATTTTAGAGCCTAGACCGGGGGTAGCTAGTAAAAAAGAAGACGCTTATGTTCCTATTATTGTTAGGTTGCATCGTTGGATGGATCAGGATAAAAATCAGAATTTAAACAGGCCACAACAACCTCAACCTAATGAAGTTAGACAAAGAGGAAAGGGAGTGTAATATACCTGATTTTGTGTAATCTCCGTGAACTCTACCTTCGCGTCAAGCAAAGCAGGGAATAGGGGTTTAAAGATATGGGGACAAACTGAGAAGATACTGTGGAAGCGTGTAAGATGGGATCTGGGATTCCATACTGGATATGTGTGGTTTTATATTTTGAAACAAGGGGTTTCTTTATTTTTTTAATGACATGAGTTGTAAATCCTTTGAAGTAAGTAAATAAATTTGGCAATAAGAAGAGGCATCGTGATAAACTGGCACCAATGAAAATACATATAATTCTATTTTTTATTTTTTATTTATTTTTTATGAGTTCTTGTCAGACGACGAAGAGTCCATCTGATTCTGAGGAACAGCCGGAGGGAGTGGAGGAGGCAGCAGATCTTATTGAAGAGGATAGTGCGGAAGACAGTGTCATTGACGAAGAAGATTTGGAAAGTGAGTTTGCCGATTCGGAAGACTTTGAACAAGAGATGGCTGATTCTGCTTTTCCTTCAGAAGAGGAATCTGAAGGAAGCAAGGAGGAAGTGACCGAACAAGAGACTTTGGAAGCTTCTGATCCTGATAAAGAGGAAATAGAAGAGGAGACCATCACGGCTGATACGGAAGAGGGAGAAGAAGATACAACAGCAGATGCTACAGAGATGGTGGACGAATCAGAAGAAGATATAGATGATATAGGTTCTACGGAAACAACAGATGGTTCCGCTTCTGTGGCCGTCATCAATAATATTCGATATGAGGCTGGGGAAAATAAAATTTATGTAGATGGAACCGGTTCTTTTTCTTATCAATCCAGAGAGAATAAAGCTAACAGTCAGTTTATTATTGAGATACCTGAAGCCGTATTATCGGATAGTTTGCAAGAGCGTCCTTTTGTGATGAAAGATTTTAGTACGCAAATGGCCTTATTGCAGGCGGATCAAAAAGATAGTGATACTGTGCGTATTGTCGTACAAATGAGAGAGAATGCCGGTGTGCCTTCTGTTAATGTTTCGGATACGGGATCTTTGGTTATTTCCGGAGGGGGGATGAGTGCCGGGCAAACGACAGGAGGTTTGCCAGGGTCTTCTCAGGGTGGCTTAGCTCCTTCCGGTCAGGGTTCTTCTTATGGTGACTCTACCGGGCAGGTTTTACCGGCAAAATCTTTGGAAGAGTTTTTTCTAAATACCCCTCAATTTACCGGTCGTCCTATTTCCATTCATTTAAAAGATGTGGAAGTGAGGGATGTTTTATATTTTATTTCAGAGGGCACAGGTTTAAATATGGTTTTATCAGAAGATGTGCAGGGGAAAATTAGTATTAAATTAAGAAATGTCCCTTGGGATCAAGCTTTGGTAACAGTGATGAAGGCAAAAAAACTGGGGTATATAAGACAAGGTAATGTCATTATGATTATGAGTTTAGATGCCTTAAAGCGAGACTATGAGGCTATACAAAAAATGATAAGTGATCAGAGGGTCTTAGACCCTTTAAATGTAAAAGTGATCCCTATAGTGTATAAAAAAGCGGGAGATATGCAAAAGTTGATGGAGGGCCTAGTTACGAAAAATAGAGGAAAAGTGATCGTGGATCAACACAGTAATTCTTTAATCGTTACAGATACGGTACGCGCTATTGAAAGTATGGAAACTATGGTTAAAAATCTGGATAAGTCTCCGACGCAGGTTATGATTGAAGCTAAGGTGATTGAAGCTCGTGAGAGGTTTGTTCGAAATTTGGGGATCAGCTGGAACTTTGATGGAACTCCTTTAAGTGTTTCGCCTGGTAACCCTCAGTTGAATTTAGATGTAGATGGGGGGTTGGAAGTGTTCCCCGGGGGGGTCAGTACAGGTCGGACAGCTAGCACAGGCTTACGAGTGTTTTTCGCTCCGGTGGGAGATTTGGATTTTACTTTAGGTCTGTCTGAAGCAGAGGATTTAATTAATGTCATTAGTGCACCACGGATTATGGTTTTAAACGGAGAAAAAGCTAAAATCACCCAGAAGACAGAAGATATTGATTTGGTTACCAGCACTCAACAGGGGTCAGGTACTCAAACCTCTCCTCAGAGGGTATCGGCTGATTTGGAGTTTGAGGTATCTCCGCAAATTACGGCTCTTGGTTCTATTTTTATGGATATTAAACTAAAAAGAGAATTTTTTGGGCCTCCTGAAGCGCAGAGTGGATCTCGTCCTGTTAATGCTCGTGAAGCAGAAACGAAAGTACTTGTAAATAACGGACAAACGATAGTGATTGGAGGTATTTATCAGCATGATGAAACCAAGTCAGATGAAGGGTTTCCAATTTTAAGGCATATACCTATTTTAAAATGGCTTTTTTCACGCTTTACAAAAGATGAGCAACGGAATGAGTTGCTTTTATTTCTAACTCCTCGTATAATGGGTTTTAACAACGCAAATAAGGCGGCTGAAAATAATCAATAGGGGGATATGATTGTAATGGTAAAAAAAATTATTGTACTGCTATGTTTTTATTTTGTTTTTACACCCTCGGTGTTCAGTCATTGTGGTGATTGTGGTGTAGGAGGTCATAAGAAAAAGGACCGTGCCTCTTGTGATTCCAATAAATCTGAAAAGTGCAGTAAGAAACAATGCAGCCATGATAAAAATAAAGAAGCTCACAAAGATAAGGCCAATACAGTAGATGGCGAAGGTGAGTCATCGCAGGGAGAAGAACCACAATCCTCATCAGCCCCGGCTTTAAAACAGGAAAGCAAATAATTATTGAAAGCATGGAAAATGGACCTGTATTTCTTGTGGGCGATATTCACGGGTGTTTTAATGAGCTTCAGGTCTTACTTAAGGAAGCAGGTTATAGCTTCCGGTCTCATCGCTTAATTTTATTAGGTGATTTAATAAATAAAGGTCCTGATTCATTTAAGGTGTTATCCTGGGTTCGTGAAAAACAAGTGGAAACCCTTATTGGTAATCATGAATTAAAATTCATTCATGCTATTGAAAAAGAACTTCCTTTGTCCGGTCCCTTGAGGGATTTAAAAGAGCAAATGGGGAGTGATATAAATAATTGGGTATCTTGGATGAAAAGTTGGCCGGTTTATATGGAAGAAAATAATTTTTTGGCTGTGCACGGGGGGGTTGTTCCAGGTGAGCACCCTCGGTTATCAAAAAAAGAACAGTTAGTAAATATTCGTTACTGGGATGGAGAGGGGCGTAATATGCGAGATGCCTCTTTTCCGGCTTGGCATGATTTATATACAGGCTCTAAGTTGGTTGTTTATGCTCATTGGGCTGGGCAAGGTTTAAAGGTAAAAACCAATTCTATAGGGTTGGATACAGGATGTGTTTACGGGGGGAATTTAACCGGTCTTTGGTTGCCTGAAAGGCGTGTGGTGCAGGTCCCTTCTCTTTTCCGGTGTTTTGAACCTGATGAGCCTAAAAAATGATGAAAAAGACATTCGATAAATATTGGCATTATCGCCATTCTGTTCAGTCCCCGGATTTAGAAGTGCGTTTTATACAAAAATGCTATCGGGAATTAAAAAAGAAAAAACCACGGGTTTTTCGTGAAGATTTTTGCTTCACTTTTGCTTTAAGCTGTGAATGGGTTAAACTACATCGTTCCTATCAGGCTGTCGCTATAGATTTGGATCAGAAACCTTTAAACTATGGAAAAAAAGAAAATCTAAAACAATTAAATATTCAACAGCAAAAAAGATTAAAGGTCATACATTCAAATGTTTTAAGTCGTACTATTCCTTCTGCGGATATTGTGGGTGCTTTCAACTTTTCTTATTTTGTTTTTAAAAAGAGAGAAGATTTAAAACAATATTTTCGTAATTGTTTGAAATCGTTGAATACCAACGGAATACTTATTTTGGATTGTTTTGGAGGTAGTCAATGTTTGGAAGCTAATGAAGAGAAGGTGGATCATGGGGATTTTATTTATTATTGGGATCAGAGTGGTTTTGATCCCATTTCTCATCATGCTATTTTCTATATTCACTATAAACGTAAAAAGGAGAAAAAGCGTGAGCGTGTTTTTACTTATGACTGGCGTTTATGGACTATTCCAGAAATAAAAGAATTATTAGAAGAGGTGGGCTTTCGTAGAACCTATATTTATTGGGAAGGTACGGATAAAAACGGGGAGGGGAACGGTCGTTTTTCTCGTGTTAAGAGAGGGGAAGAATGTGAATCCTGGATAGCTTATATTGTATCTGAAAAATAAACTTCAGGCTTTACCGAACCAGTATAGAATCCCCCTATTTGTATCCTTCTAAAATAAGTAAGTCATTCTCTCCTGAAGAGCTTGTCTCTCTGTCATTCCTGTAAATGTTCACTCATTCGCTGACAAAATCATTTCTTCAGTAGAGAAATAGGAGTCAAAGGGCTTCGGACATGCGTTTTGCCACACAACTCTGTCATTCCCGCGAAAGCGGGAATCTAGTTATTCTTGTGCTCAAGGGCCGAACTCGCTTTTGCCTCCTATTCTCTCCTGAAAATCCTACTCTATTTCGTTTGTCTGTTCTTCTGGCTTTATATAGTCATTCCTGTACGTGTTCACTAATTCGCTGACAGAATCACTTCTTCAGTAGAGAATAGGAGGCAAAAGACTCACCTATGGAAAAAGTAATGTCAAGAGTATAGTATCCCATTCGCAAACAAAACATCTTCTTGCGTTACGGTCTCCTGAAGGAAGGGCATAACACCTTATCAATACCACTCATCAATCAATCACTCGCTCACCTTACTTTATTGTCTCAAAAAAATGAATCAGTATCTTCACATTCACCTATCCAAACTCTTACTGTATAACAGCAGGTTATAATAAATTTGGAAAAATAGAGCAGAGGCTAATCAAACATTAGACTGTAACTATGTTACCTCTGTTTTTATGGTAATCATAGTCCGTCACTGAGCCTTAAGCTTTCTTCTGCTCATTTCCAGGAGAGCTTTCTTACTCTTTAGCTTCTTTGATAAAGTATAAAAAAACTTTATATACCCAACCTGAAAATCTGATTACTTTTTGTTTTTCTCTCTCAACTCCTTCTCCCTTCTATTAGGATCATATTTTTTACCACTTTTTAATACTCCGTAAACTAAAATAGCTAACTTCCTACTGACATTATGTTTTGCCATTAAGGCTGGTTTTTTCTCTATATAATACTCATAAAGACCTTTTAAAGAATTATTACATCTATTCTGTGTTACACTATGAGAGGCCATTTTAAATATCTGTTTAAGTGGACGATAACACCTAGAAGATTTCCTTCCATAACTTCTTCCCCCACTTATCTTCTCATGCTTGATTAAACCACAGTAACTTAAAAAATGTCCCTTGCTTGGGAAACGACCTATATCCACTACAGCAGCCATGATCTGCACTGCATGAATGTCACTGATCCCTGGAATACTCTTTAATAACCTCATCTCTTTGTGTTTCATCGAAAGCTTTTTAAACTCCTTAATATACTCCCCCTTCACCTTCTCATGTAGAGCCAGTAACTGCTTTGAACGAAATAATACAAAATCATCACAAGCAGGAACTGGAGAAAACTCATCTTTCTTATGATCTAAACCCACAGAAGCAAAAACAGCACTCCTCTGGTTCTTTAAACGAACTATACTTTTTACAACATCATTGTAGCCACTAACCAGTTTCCTTAAATATATAAAATCTTTCCCACTATGATATACTTCCTTCAATAATCCCGCCTGACTTAAACGCACTAACTTTGTAGCATCTATCTTGTCATTTTTGGCCCCCTCGGACAGAAGCCTATTACGATAAGGGTCACATACTAAAAGCTTGTTGACGCAATATCTCAACTCTGAGTAAAGCCATTGGGAAGAAGTACTCTCTTCAAAAGTGAGGATTTTCTTTCCTTTCAGACTTTTTAGATAGTCTTTTAGATAAGAAATATTGCTGGGAATATCTTCTACATTCACTTTTTTACCTTTTTTTGTTACTCTGGCTATGGCCATATTGTTCTTTGACCAATCTAAAGCTATATAATGTTCATACATAGGGTCTCCTCCTTTTTTAATATATTTAATATATTTATTGACCTTCCTACTTTACATGCAGGAAAGAGTCTTGAGGAGACCTTCTTTTTCCATTTATCAAACATGCGGTTTGCCACAGAGCAACCTGTGGTTGCTCATGTATCAAATCCGAACTCGCTTTTGCCTCCTATTCTCTACTGAGAAGCTTATCTCTATCCCTCATTCCTTCTCTATCTCGCCCTCTCTGTCAGTCCCGCGAAGCTGAAAGCCACTTTGGTGGCTTTCAGTTCCGCGAAAGCGGGAATCCAGTTGCTACTATGTCATTATCCAAATAACAATTACTTAGAAAAACTACCACAAGGTATTCCGCGCACTTTCCCTATATATGTATGTATTGATCCTAAAATAAATGAAAGGAGAAAATACCTTATTAGACAAGCTATGGATATATGGAATAGAGCTTATAAAAACCATGTGTCTCATTTAATAAAAGAAGGAATACTTTACAAAAGTGACCTAGGAGAAAATATCCCAGACTATCAATTATTTAAAATATTATTTAATTTAGATGGTTCAGACAGATGTCCAAAAGATAACTTCTATTATAGAATGAACTTTAGATGGAGAGAAAGATATCTATTTATTACTGAGTCAAAGTTTACAGAATTTAAGGAAGAAGCAGAAAGAAAAAGAAGAGCAGGAAAATATCAACCAGAACATTATTTGAACTTTTTTCAAAAGGAATACCTGATAACAATAAACCCAGAAGCAGATCTTTATGATGGAGAAGTTGAATACAAACAGGGGCATTTTTCTTTATTACAGTAATGTTGCATGAATTAGGTCATGCAATTGGACTTAACCATCATGAAAACACATCTAATCCGCTTATGTATAAATTTAATAATTTTATATGGCATACAATATATCGCCCTACTAAAGAAGATATTGAAATATTGTTGAGCCTTCATATAGATTTAGAAGATAGGAGAAGTCCAACTGCTATTTCTCCTTTTCATGGTTGTCAAGTGGGTATATGTCCGTAAAAATTTCATTAGTTTAATAGATTTTGAAAAAATATAACTACTTATTTTTAGTTTTTAGTTTTTCTTTCTCTTTTAGACATAGTTTCAATAAATTTTCATCTACACCACCATTTCCACAAGATGCTATCGTGTTACAATCTTTTCCTTCTTTTATAGCACCTAGAAGATCAGTGAAAAATATATCACAACTATCCTTAACACATGAAAGAAGAAACAAATATAAAGCTATTGTTATTAGAGCAAGCTTCATCTTACCCCTTTGAATAAGAAATGGATCGTCCCTGAAAAGTGGACAGTTGGTAGGTATCATTTTTTATACTCTTTAGGGCTTTGATTGTCAAGAGCAGAATGTATCCTCCTTGTTTTGTTCTGAGATCGGAGTCCCCCGTTGTGCCTCATCTTTCTTTTGGGTCTTTTTAGATATTTTGCCAGGATATGGGTAGTAAGATATACTGATCTTGTTTAATCCCCACTCCTGCGAGGACGGGAACACTTAATTCGGGGTTTTATATGTGTCTTCTTATAATTTAATTTTAATTCGTCATGGGCAAAGCCAATGGAATTTGGAAAATCGTTTTACCGGATTAGGAAAAAGCTTAAAGAAACCACACAGCATGTCCCCGCGAAGTTTGTCCACGAAAAAGGGGGGGAGGGGGATCAAACAAGATCAGTATATCTTCTCTACCTTTTTTTTGTTTTTTTCCTTAGGGGGTGGATTCGAAACAAGATATAGCATCATGGATAATAAACAAGGTACTGACCAACTTTGGATAGATAGGGAAAGTCATCAGAGGGTATTTTCCGTGATGGCGAAAGTAAGTCGTGTTATCCAGGAGAGTAAATGGCAACCAAACCCTCAAAGTGGCTATTTGACAAAAAACGCTATATTCAAGAAAATTCTTGTGGCCGGTTTTTATCATAAAGAAAGAGATAAGTTTATTGTTCCTAAAGTAAAAACTTTTGACACTACTTTATTCACCCCTTCTCATCCTGAACCAGCTTCAGGAGATGGGAACTATCTCACATTTTTATTAAAAGACGAAAAAGAAAATAAAACTATTCAAAAAATAATTCGTCCGCTTTATGAGACTCTTATGGGTTTTTTACATCAAAAAGAGTCTTCAGTGAATTAGTAGATAAGGAGCAGTCTTCAGGAGATATAAGCCCCTAGTGTTGTAAACTTACCCCTTACAGACATCTTATTTCAAAACCTTGAATAAAAACAGGTCCTTATGCCTATAAAGTTCATTTCAGGTCCCTCCGATCGGAAGTCGGAAGGGGCAAAACTATGGGAAAACCAGACAGAAAAATTGATATTACACAATTTAAACACAAGAAGAAAAAAAGAAAGAATAATCCCCCGATTGGCCTTGTCAGTAACAAAACAGAACCGCTTAAAACTGAAAAGAAAAAATATGCCTTTGATGAGCACATTTCCCCGGAACTCAAATTTGATCCGCAAAGAGCAAAAGTTGAAAAAATCCTTGATGAGGGGCTTTCTGGTTCTGAGCAAGAGGCTAAAACCGCTCTTGAAAAATTACAAAAAATGCAGGAGCCTTATTTAAACTGGTCGGGCAAAGCGGAACGAACCTCTTTTGAGGTGTCGACAGTTTCTCTTCATACTCATGAGAAAATAGATTCCAGAGCTATTATTGAGAAAGTAAGAAAAACAAACTCTGTAAATTATGAGCAGCTTTCTCTCTTTAAAAAAGAGCAGATCATTCCTGAAAATGAAGCCATAGATTTTTATCAGCATGACAAAAATTGGAGCAATCGCTTGATTGCTGGGGATTCTCTTTTGGTGATGAACTCTCTCCTTCAAAAAGAAGGTATGGCTGGAAAAATCCAATGTATATATATTGACCCCCCCTATGGAATTAAATACGGTTCTAATTTTCAGCCTTTTACAAATAAAAGAGAGGTAAAGGATAAAAAAGATGAAGATCTTACAGCAGAACCGGAAATGCTGAAAGCTTTTCGTGATACTTGGGAACTTGGTATTCATTCTTATTTGACCTACTTAAGAGACAGACTGTTATTAGCAAAGGAATTGCTGACAGAAAGTGGCTCTTGTTTTGTTCAAATTTCTGATAAGAATGTTCATTTAATCCAAAATTTAATGGATGAAGTTTTTGGTAGAAAAAATCGGATGGGACATATTGTTTATAGAACTAGTGCCCCACTTGGTTCTAAATATGTTCCACACATATGCGATTTCATTTGTTGGTATGCAAAAGACTCTGAAAAATGTAAATTTCATCGCCTATTTACAGAAAAAACACTAGTGGATGATGCTTATTATGATACAATTTCCACATCTAATGGTTCATATAGGAAATTAACAGATGAAGAGAAAAAAAATCCAAAATTAATTCCTTCCGGTAAAAATCCTTTTGCTAATATAACTCTTGTAGCTGCGGGACCTAATGAAAAATGTATTTACCCTGTCAAATTTAATGGAAAAGAATGGTTTCCAACCAGTGGAAGAGGTTGGAAAACAACAAAAGAAGGTATGAAGAGACTTTTAGATGCAGATCGAATTTTTGCAGGGAAATCTGTACTTAGATACAAATATTACTTAGAAGATTTCCCCTATAAAGAAATTACAAATATTTGGACAGATTTATCTGGGGCATCTAGTAAAATATATGTTGTTCAAACTTCGGAAAAAGTTATTCAGAGATGTCTTTTAATGACCACAGATCCAGGGGATATTATTTTTGATCCCACCTGCGGAAGTGGCACGACAGCTTATGTGGCAGAAAAGTGGGGGCGGCGCTGGATCACCTGTGACACTTCACGGATAGCTATTACTTTGGCAAAACAAAGACTTATGACTTCTGTCTTTGACTATTATAAATTAAAAAATCAAGATGAAGGCATCAGCTCCGGTTTTCAGTATAAGACTGTTCCTCATATTACTTTAAAATCCATTGCCAATAACGAGCCCCCAAAAGAGGAAGTCCTTTATGATCAACCTCTTAAAGACAGTAAAAAAGCCAGAGTGACAGGCCCATTTACTGTGGAAGCTGTTCCTTCTCAAGTTGTTCATGGTGTGGGACAGGAAAAAAAGACTTCTTTCAAATATGAATGGCTAGATGAAGTGAGAAAGTCAGGCATCAGAGGGAAAAAAGGAATCGCAACGGATATGAATTTTGTAAGATTGGAAAAACTATCCGGTTTTAAATATCTACATGCGGAAGGAGAAACAAAAAACCCAAGAAATGTCATCATCTCTTTTGGATCAGAACATTCTCCATTGGATAAAAGACAGGTGGAGTTGGCTTTAAAGGAACTGAAAGAAAAAAAAGCAAAGCCGGATATTTTGGTTTTTGCCGCTTTCTATTTTGACCCGGAAGCCTCAAGGCTTATCAGTGAACAGAGTCAAAAAAATCCAAAGGCCGTTCAAATCCAAATGAATATGGACTTACAGACTTCCGACTTAAAAAAGAAAACTTCCAACGATAGCTTCTGGCTCATTGGTTCTCCTGATGTGGAAGTAAAAAATAACCCGAAAAAAGATGAATACACTGTTGAGGTTCATGGGTGGGACTATTACAATCCTTCATCGGGAGCCATTGAATCAGGAGGAAAAAATAAAATCTCCATGTGGATTTTGGATACAGATTATGACGGCAGGGCTGTTTTTCCAAAGCAAGTGTTTTTTCCTATGGCAGGGAAAAGCGACGGCTGGACAAAATTAGCCAAAAGTTTAAAATCAGAGATAGACGAGAATTTAATTGAAAAATACAGGGGGACAAAATCTCTTCCATTTAAACAGGGAAAGAATAAGAAAATGGCCGTTAAAATTATTGATGACAGAGGTATTGAATCTTTAAAAGTCTTGAATTTTCCAAAACATAAAGCAAACGGCTTAAAAAAGACAAAAACAGCCGCTTGATACAAGATGGAAACTTCTATTAAACTTATTATTGGAGAATGAGTGAAAGCCGGTTTTTTTGAAGACTTTCACATCTATCCTGTTGGATTGCTTCTCCAAAAAAACATTCAGGGCAAAGGATTCAAATATATAACACTCTGAAGGAGACAGTGAAATGCTTACAGATACAGAAATTCAGAATTTAATAAAAGCTCAAAAAAAGATTCATAAAAAAGATCCGAAAATAGGATACAAAAATGAAAATGGACACAAAAAATGTGACCTGATTTTGTCTTTACATCAGCCTCTTATGAGGATTCAGGATTCTTCAAATCGCATAAATTTTACAGGACAAAATGAATCTATAAAATTTATAATTTTTATCCGTCAGAATCAAGCTTTTATAGAGAACTTTTCCATTGGTTTACGCTGTCAAATTCCGTCTCTGAAAAGCTCTGTGACGCTTGTTCGTTATAACGGGCCTCATGGACAAATAAAAAGAAACAAGTCAGATCATCACCCGGAGCCTCATATTCATTACATCACTTAAGAGGAAATAAAATCTGGTGCCTTTAACCCTAAAGCGAAGAACATAAAAATAACAGACAAATACAGCACCTTTGAAGAGGGATTGAGAGTTTTTTTAATTGATATGAAAGTAACTAATTGGAGAGAGTATTTTCCCGAACTTGAGCAAAGGAGGCTTTTCAATGGATACTGAAAAAATACTAAATTCACTGAATAGAATAAAAACAAGTTTTAATATTGATGAGAGGCGATCAGGGAAATATCAACTAATAGCCCCTATCCTCCATGAAGATGGGGATATGGTGGATATTTATTTACAGAAAAGCTCAAAAGGCGCGAGCTATATTCGTATATGTGATTTTGGTATGGCATTGATGCGCCTTTCTTACAATTATGAAATCAATACCCCTTCAAAGAAAAAAATTTTTAATAGCATTCTATCTAATAATGGTATTCAAAATGACAATGGAAATCTTTATTTGGACTCTCATTTTGATAGACTTTATGAGAGTATTTTTCAATTTGCAGGTTGTATTCAAAAAGTTTGCAGTATGGATTATTGGAATAAAGAAATGATACATTCCTCTTTTTATAAAGATTTAAAAGGCTTTATTTTAAAAGAGTTAGAAGAATTTAATCCACGACCTAATATAGCTCCTCTGTCAGATAAGACACCAATAAAAGAAAAAGAAACTTCTGTGTTTAAAGTAGATTGGTCTTTAAATTGGAAAAACCGCCAGTTTTATCTATTTGGTGTTACTGGAAGTGGCAAAGCAAAAGAGGCAACTATAGCTTTATTGGAGTTCAAAAAAGCATCTCTTCCTTTTTTTAGTTTAGTAGTGCACGAAGATATACAAAATTTAGGAAATAAAGACCTTATATATCTTACCAGAAATGCAGACAAACAATATCCTAATCTAAATGACTTTAACAAAGAAGGAATATCAGACATTAAAAGATATGCCGCATGATTTTTAAGAACTTTATATATTTGGAGATAATAAATGAAAACAGAATTTAAAGAAAAAATTGATAAGCTGATTATAAACTCTCCTTTTGCGGAGCCGGATCAGCACTGGGAATTTGAAAAAACAAAAGGAAAGCACTTTATAAAAGAAGGGCGAAGACCTGCCGGGTATGTCATTGCTTCTCAAAGTAAAAAATACAGGGAAGCCGGTGATTTTATAGAGCTTCCTTTAGTGAATAAAATCCGTCCCCGAGTGAAGAAATGGAGAGACCAAGGTTATCCTGGAGTGACAGGTATCACAAAAAGGCTTTTAGACTTTTGGAATACAAAAAAAGCGGATGGCAGGGATTATGAGTTTTTCTTCTGTCAAAAAGAAGCTATGGAAACCCTTATCTGGCTTAAAGAAGCTCATGCTTCAGAGAAAGTGGGAATTGAGATTCCAAAAGATGGAGGGAATTTTGAAAGACTTTGCACGAAAATGGCTACCGGCACAGGGAAAACTTATGTCATGGCCATGACTATTGCCTGGCAGATTTTAAATAAGATAGCTTATCCTCAAGATGCTAGATTTTCAAAGTATGTGTTTATAGTGGCTCCCAATTTAACAGTAAAAAGCCGCCTTGCTGTTTTGGATTTTAATAACTCCAGCAATTACTATGAAGAGAAAAAAATTGTGCCTTATGATTTATTATCTAATTTGAGACAAGGAACAATCTGTATTGAAAATTGGCATGCTCTTATGTGGGATAGTGAGGAGACAATCCAAAAAAGGAAAAGTGTAGATAAAAGAGGAGCTTTAAGTGATGAAGTCTATATTAGAGATGTCTTAGGTGATATGAATAGGGCAAAAAACATTTTGGTTATTAACGATGAGGCTCATCATGCTTGGAGAAGTAGAAGTGAGGAGAAACAAAGAGGTCTTAATAAAGAAGAAGAAAAAAGGGCTACCTGTTGGATTCAAGGGCTTGACCGGATTCACCGTGCCAGAGGCATTTTAAGCTGTTTTGATTTTTCAGCCACTCCTTTTGCTCCGTCAGGAACAAAAGGAAGAGCCTCTTACAAAGAAGATTTGTTCTCATGGATAGTTAGTGATTTTGGCTTAATGGATGCTGTAGAATCCGGCTTGACCAAAACACCCCGTTTTGTTGTCCGGGATGACGGGCCTGTTAATCCAAAAAATTTAAAATCAAAACTTTATCATATTTACGATGATGAAGATGTAAAAAAGAATTTAACAGGGAAAGCTAAACCAGAAGAGATACTTCCGGGATTAGTAAGAAATGCTTATTTACTTTTAGCCCATGATTGGGAAAAGACTCTGAAAAGTTGGGAAAAAGCTAAAATGCCAACACCACCAGTGATGATTTCAGCAGTTAATAGAAAAGAAACAGCAGACAGAATACACTATATGTTTGAGAAAAATAAAATCACGATTCCTGAACTATGCAAAAAAAATAAAACAGCTCTTATTTATTCTGATTTGGATTTTTCCAAAGAAAAGGATAAAGAGCTAAGGGAAAAAGTGAACACTGTTGGACAGACAGGAAAACCAGGAGAGCAAATAAGACATGTTATATCTGTGGCTATGTTATCTGAAGGTTGGAATTGCCAGACAGTAACCCATATTATGGGATTAAGGGCCTTTTCCAGTCAACTTTTATGTGAGCAAATTGTAGGAAGAGGTTTAAGACGAACTTCCTACGAATTGAATACAGAAGGTTTTTTTGACCCTGAATATGTAAATATTTTTGGTATTCCTTTTGCTTTTATTCCTCAAGAAGAATCACAAGACGGGAACCCAAGACCAGCTTCCCCAAAACTTCCCATATTTCCTGACCCTGAAAAAGAGGAATATAAAATCACCTGGCCAAATGTGGAAAGGATTGATTTTGATTTAAAGCCTTTATTAAAAGTTGATTTTAATAAAGTAGAACCTTTAAGAATTTCAGAGATTAGAAAAATTGCGGACATGGCTCCTGAAATAAATGGACAGCCCAATTATGAGAAGATAAAAACAATAGATATGGAAAAGTTGATTACAGAAAAAGATGTGCGTATGCAAAGATTGATATTTACTGCCTCTGCTATTGTGTATGATCAAATTAGTTTGGATTGGAAAAAGAAAGTGAACAAAGAGTTTGCTTTTTCCCAATTACTTCATATTGTGGAAGTTTTTTTAAACTCTGATAAATTTCAAATTGAACCAACATCCTTTAATGAAGATGAAACAAAGAGAAAAATAGCTATTATGATGGGGATGGAACAAATTGTAAGAAAAGTTTGTTTTACCATTACACATCAAAATTTAGAAGAGTTGGTTTCTATTTATAAGAACCCAAAATATCGCTCAACAAAAGAGGCTATCAGATGGGGCACTGGAAAAAAAACAGATATTTTTAAGAAAACACATATCAACAGATGTGTTGTAGATAGTGCTTGGGAATTAGCTCATGCCAGAGAATTAGATAGAAATCCCCAGGTTGAAGCCTGGGTAAAGAATGATCATTTAGGATTTGAAATAAAGTATGTTCATAATGGAGCTTTATGTAATTATGTTCCCGATTTTATTGTTCGGCTTTCAGACAAAAGTCATCTTATTCTTGAAGTTAAGGGAGTTAAAAAACCAAAAGATGAATCCAAGTGGGAGTATATGAAACTATGGATTAAAGCAGTCAATCAAGATAAAGAAAACGGAATCTGGCAATTTGCTGTTTCTCAGGATGAAATCGGACAGAAAGTTCATGAAATTATAAACGAGGTTTTACAGATCAAACAATCCGCTTGAAGACAGGGGAATCTTTTTCATCAAAGTTTCTGAAAATAGAGAAAAAGAAATCAAAAAAGCGACTCATTTGGTTTATTTCCCATTTTGTTGTGCTTTTTTGCATGGAATCTATAAAGAAGCTACGCATAAAATAGGAGCAAAACTTGTCAAAAAGGCCGAATTGATTGAAAATTTAAAGGTAGGTCTTGCCAGGTGGGTTGGATTTTTAGAAGCCAAGGATGGAGGTTTTTTATCTTCTTGCGGTTTTTTTATTTTTTTATAAGTAAAAAAAACATTTTTTTTTACTCTTTCTTTTTCGTTTTGTACTCCTCTTCGTCAGGGTCGGATGTTATTCGTTTTCCTGATCAGGAGTTGGCTTCGGAGTATGTTTTTCCGGTTTTTGAAGATCCTAAAGTGGTCTTAAACCGTAATGTCACTTTATCTAATAGACTCGAATGGCATGTTTCCGGTGGAGCTCGTACGGATGAGCCTTTATATCACTGGCTTGCTTTGTTTAGCTCTCTTACTTTTTACTGGAATGAATCTCATGGAATGGGTATTTCCGGTTTGTATTTTTTCCCTGGTTTATCCAGTAGAGGGGTGCTACTCAGAAAAGATGGTGTAAAAAAGAAAAACACGAAAATTGTGGAATCTTATTTTGATGCCGGCCTGGCTCCGCATCCGCTATATGCCGTTTTTTTAAATTATCAATTTTCTCCTTTATACGGAAAGATCAGTATTACTAAAACCCTTGCTTTAAATTTTTCTCTTTATTCTTTTTTAGGGGTTGGTGCCTTGGGTATGCAGCATGGGACCAACCCTATTGCTATGGTTCCAGCTGGTCATTTTGGTATTGGGCAAAAACTGTACTTTAATCGGTACTTTGCCCTCACTATAGGTATTGATGTTTTATTGTATTACGGTCCCAACCCTATTTTGCGTGACCTCCAATGGAAACCGGGTCAAAATGCTCCTGCCCGTCCTAGTTACAGCCAGTTTAGCAGAGAACTTTTTTTTCGATTTTTACCTCGTGTTGGTATAATCGTCTTATTATAGGAAGTATATGAACTTAGCAAAAAAAATATTATTGGTTTTTTTCTTTATTGGCTTGTCTTTTTTAGCGGATGCTCAGGACGGAGAGGATTTGAATCTTTTAGGAGAAGATGTAGAGTCTCCTGAAGAGACATTTGTGAAGAAAGTAAAAAAGTTAAAAGCTAGAAAGCTTTCTGATTTAGTTCAGCTGTCTCGTTTCTCTGATATAGCTGTTATTCAAAGACGTTTTATGCCTAAAACTGGTCGTGTGTCTGCCTCTCTTTTTTCTGCCTTTAATATGACAAGTGAGTTTTTTCTGCATACAGGATTGGGCGGGCATTTGAATTATAATTTTTTGGAAAAACATGGTGTGGAATTAAGCAGTTATTATTTATGGACTTTTAAGAGGAGAGTGACAGTTGATTTAGCGGCCTTAAGTGCTAATGTTGAGGAGAGCGTGCCGATTCATCAAAGTTTTTTTGGTTTGGTCTATAAGTGGATGCCCTGGTACGGAAAGATGGCTTTTTACGATAAAAGTATTCTCGCTTTCGACACTTTTTTCAGCTTAGGTGGAGGTATGAGTGGTATTATCAGGGGAAAAAATGGGAAGATTATTTGGGAACCTACAGCTGTTGTGGGTCTTGGTCAGGTTTTTGCCATTACAAGGGACCTGGGTTTGCGATGGGATCTTAGATATAAAATAACTATTGAGAGTCAGCAGAACTTCAATGTTCTTAATAATTTCTTATTTTCTATAGGCTTAAGTTATTATTATCCCTCGGCGGGGTTGAGATGAACAGGTCTGTTTTTTCTTTTTTCTTGTTGGTTTTTTTGAGTTTTTCACTTTCTTCTGAAGGAAAGAAAAAGCAGACAGTAGGAGCAAAACGGCGCAGTCAGATGGGAGCTTTTATACAGTTAAAAACGGCGTTAAAACAATCTTCTCAAGGGGACTATGTTTCTTCTACAAAAAGCTTATTTCGTCTGATGTACAAGCCGGCTTTGTCAAAACAGAAAAACAAAATCAGGTACCACCTGGCCTTAAATCTTTATAATATGGGCTTATACCATCCGGCGATCTTTCAGTTTCAAAATTTAGTATCGAACTCGGCCCCAGGGTATGTGGGTAAAAGTCTGCAAAAAATTGCCTTGGCGGCGGCTCATCTGAAAGATGATCGGTTATTGAACCATGCTATTTCCCACGGGAGTTTAAAATATATTTCTCGGGCGAATAGGGATAAATTGCACTATTATTTTGGTGAATATTGGATGCGGAAGAAAAAATTTCGCAGAGCAATCGCTCATTTTTCTCGTGTTAAATCTTCTAGTCCTTTTTTTTATCAGGCTCTATATCAGCTGGGCTTAGTGCATGCGGAGTTAAATCGAGTTAATAAGGCCATTAACATATTTGAGAAGCTGGAAAATCGTCGTACAGGGGTAACGGATCGTTTTAGAGTAGCTGCTCTTATGGGGAAAGCACGAGCTTATTATCAAGGTAAAAAATGGGAGCAATCTATTACAGTTTATCACCAGGTTCCAAAAGATTCTCCTTTTTGGCATGATACTTTATTAGAAAAAAGTTGGGCTCTTTTGAGAGCGGGTAAGCTTCGCTCCGCCCTCAGTAATTTTCAGACTTTGCACTCTTCTTATTATGAAGACTATTATCAACCTGAGTCTCTTTTATTGCGTGCTATTGTGTATTTGTATATTTGTAAATATTACGAGATGGAAAAAGTGCTGGGTTTATTTCATCGGATTTATAGACCTGTTTATACCAATGTAAATAATATTGTGGTTCGGCGATATTCAGCAAAAACTTATTACCAATCTTTGGTGCTTTCTGCTGATGAGCAAAGTAAGGGCCGTCTGGTTAAGTATCCTGTTCCTGTGGCTCGTCGGATTTTAAGAGAAGGGGATTTTTCTGCTATTCATCACTATATTACAAAATTAAAGGAAGAACGGGATTTAATTTATAGTCTGCCCTATTCATGGAGAAGATCTATGGTGGGTAAATATTCTATGAAGCTGGTTAGGAAAAGGTTAAATAATGCTCAAAAGAAAGCGGGTTTGCAGGCTCTGTCTCATTTGAAAGCTATTCGTGCAAAGTTGAAGGATTTTTTCAATCAAGAGCAATATCTTCGTTATGAAATGCTGAGAAGTAAAAGGGATTTTTTAAAAGAAAAAATTGCTAGAAAGGGCACGACAGGGGTGAGTATTGAAAAATGGGATAGGAGTGTATATCTGCAAAATGGTTATGAATATTGGGCGTTTACAGGTGAGTACTGGTTAGATGAATTAGGGAACTACCACTATATAGGAAAAGGAAGCTGTAAAAAATAAGGATATTGTATTATACTAATCGTGTTTGAAGATTCCCGATTTAAAGGCTTGATTAACAAGGGGATGGAAAGCTACCAACTTGGCTTTCCCTTTGGGAGTTGCAAAAAAACTTGTTCCCGGGGAAAACGGGGAATACCTTTGGGTATAATGATGAGAGTATGTAAGGTTACTTTGTTTTTTGTGTTGAGCTTTGGTTGTACCTGGCATCAGGTGGCTGTATCTGATGATCCGGGAGAATCAGTTTCTATGAATAAAGACATACCGGAGGAAGGGGAACGGCTTCCTGCCTCTCGTCGAAAAAAAGTACGAAAATTCAGAGTAAAAAAGAAAAGGGCTGTTGTTCCTAAAGCCAGTATGACTATCAAAAAGATTGAACGCCAGGTCATTAAAATAGCGGAACCTCCTAGCCAATTTAGAAGATATTTTGAAGTAGGAACGGATGAGGCGGAATTAGAATCCACTATTAATAAAGAAATTCAACTTTTATTTAAGTTATTAAAAACAGATAAGCGTCGTAGTTTGCGTTTACGCTTAGGTAGTTTATACATTGAAAAAGCTCGTTTGATAGAATATCGCTTATATGAGAAGTACGACCAGGAGATGCGTTTATTTGAGCAGAAAAAAAGAAAAACGAAACCTCGTATCAATTTAAAATCCACTTATGTCTATATCAACAAAGCCATTAAATTATTTGAGACCTATCGTCAGCAATTTCCAAAAGATAGAAATATGGACCGGGTCTTGTTTTTTTTAGGAGTGGCTTATTTTAAAAAAGGACAATTAGACAGGGGGCGGGATCGTTATGAAGCTTTAATAAAAAGATTTCCAAAGAGTGAGTATATTAACGATGTGCAGTTTGAGTTAGGGGAATATTATTTTAATAAGTCCCGTTGGAAGAAAGCCGCTTTTTATTACAGAAAGATAGCTACTAATCGTAGGTTAAGACTCTATTCTTTTTCGTTATATAAATTAGCCTGGTGTCGTCTGAAAATGGGACAAACTAACAGAGCTATGGCTAATCTGGAGGCGGTTATTCGGGAGGGGGCGCGCCAACAGAGGAAAAAAAATATAGGCGCTCATGGAGCCGGTCGCGTGCATTTTGCCGGAGAGGCTTTAGATGATTTAGTTCTATTTTATAGCCAATCCAAAAAGACGCCGGTAGGTGCTCTGCCTTATTTTCACAAAATGTCGGGTAGTTCAACTCGTGCCCTTAAGATGTTAAAGGAATTAGCTTATATTTATTTGGATTATGGAAATCTCAGAGGTGTACGGGTTACTTTTAAGCAGCTGATTGAGGAAAATCCAGACTCTCTTGTGGCTTATGATTATCAGTATCAGATTATTCGTGCCTATACTTATGCTGGAGATCGGAATATTTTCCTAAAAGAGTTAAAAGATTGGATAGTGAGATATGGACCGGGAAGTGCTTGGGCGCGAGAGCACAGGCATCAGGAAGAAGCTATTCAAGAAGCGTTTAATCTTATGGAAACAACAGTGCGCAACTACGCTCTTCGTATGCATCAATCGTATCGTAAAACAAAGGGTCCTATTTCTAAAACACAGGCTCTTTTTAGTTACGAGCTATATAATAACTATTTCGGAAAATTTAAAAAAGCACATGAAATGCGCTTCTTCTATGCCGAGCTACTTTTTGATTTAAAAAAATATCAGGCGGCTGCTCAACAGTACTTATACTTAGTAGAGCACTTTCCAAAGAGTAAGTACTACGAAACAGCTAATTTGAATAGTGTTTTGACTTTTGAAAAAACTTTGCCCTCTTCAAATCAGATCAGGAAAATAGTGGGTAAAAAAGTAAGTCGTGTGCCTTTTACGCAACCTATTCATAATTTTCAGAAAGTGGCCAATATGTATATCAATCGTTTTCCTAAAGCCTCTAATGTGCCCGCTATTTTATATAAGATGGCCTCTCTTCAATATGAATTCAATCATCATAAGGAAGCCTTGGTTCAATTTTGGTCTTTGATAAAGAAGTATCCTGCTAGTAAATATACAGAGTACTCCGCTAATTTAATTTTGGATATTTATAATCTTAAGAAGGATTTTGAAGGGTTAAGGAAAGCAGCTAAAAATTTATTGGCTAATAAAGTGATTGCTAATTCCAAATCGGCACGCGAAATTCGTAAAATTTTAAGTCAAATTTCCCTCAAGTCCGCCGAGGACATGGCTAAAAATAAAGAATATCTCAAAAGTGCCAAGCTCTATAAAGATTTTGCGGATACTCACCCTCGTTCTCCCTTAAGAGGAACAGCTTATTATAATTCGGCTGTCAATTTTAAAAAAAGTGGTGATGCCTTAAGTGCTATTTCTCTTTACAAGCGAGCTTTGCAGAGTGGAGGGGGAGGTAAAATTAGAGTCACTGTTTTAAAAGATATGCCTATGTTATATCAAAAAACCGGTCAGTATAGGCAGGCGGCTGAGGCTTTTTCTCTTTATGCTCGTTCTTTTCCAAAAGACAGAAGTACTGCGGATTTTTGGTTTAATGCCGCTCTCATATACGATGGACTTAATCGTTACACTCAGGCGGAAAAGGCTTATTTAGAGTACTTCAAAAGGAGTAAAAAAGCAGAAAAAACACAAGCCCTCTACTTATTGGCGGAATTAAAAAAGCGGCGCGGTCAGGCTAATCAAGCGGTATCTTATTATAACCAATTTCTCAATAGGGGCTCTTCTGATAAAAAAGCCCTTGTGGAAGCGGCTTTTAGAATAGCGGAAATTAAAAAAATAAGAAGGGAAATTAAGGCATCTAAGACATGGTATAGAAGAACGATCAATCTTTATAAAAAGAATAATGCGGGTGTATTTTACGCCGCTCAGGCTCAGTTCTATCTTATTTATGATACTTATCTTGAGTTTATTAAGATACGGATTCCCGCCAATCCTAAGCGACAGCAGCAAGTGGTGCAAAAAAAATTGAATCTATTTAATAGGCTAAAAGAAGACCTGAAGCAGGTGATTCGTTTCGATAGCGGTTATCAGGTGGTGGCCTCCCTGGTTTTAATTGGTTTGGCCTCGGAACATATAGGGGATGCTATTTATAATTCCCCTCTTCCAAAGGGTTTGAATAAAGATGAAATAAAACAATATAAGGAGGGTCTAAAAAAAACGGCTCTTCCTTTTAAGAAAGAAGCTGTTAAAAATTATAAAATGGCTGTAAGCCGGTCGCGTAAAATGAGTGCTTATAATGAAGAGTGGCTTACGAAGGCGGTGGTTCGTTTAAGTGACCTGGAGAAGACTTCTTCTATTGCTGTTAACCCTCTTTTGAGGAAGAAGATTCTCCCCCTATCTTTATATGATTGGTCAGGGAGATAAGGTGGGGAACGGAAGGTTTATACAGGGCTAGTATAAATAACAGGTGGTTTATGAAAATAAAAAGTTTATTGATTTTTTTATTCTTTGTTTATTCAGGGTTCCTATTTGCGGAGTTTATTGATGAGGATGATATTATTGAGGATGATGCTATTGAAGAAAGATCACAAAGGGATAATAAAAGGGAGGCGCAACAGCGGGCTAGTCATAAGAAACATCAGATGAAGCAATGGTTAAAGCAGCTGGATTCTCTAAAAGAAGGCAATAAAAAAGAGGATATTTTGTTAGCCCTGACTTCTAAAATTTTAAATGAAGATCCTGATAATCTCCAGGCCTTAAATACTTTAGGGGTTTTTTATCTCAACACCGGAAAGACTCCATTAGCAAAAATTGTTTTTACCCGGGCTTTAAAAAAGCATCCTGAAAATTCGTCTCTTCATAATAATCTGGGGGTGATTGCTCTAAAAGAAGGTGACAAAAAAGAAGCTATTGAAGCTTTTCAAAAGAGTTTATCTTATAGGTACAGTAACTATGCCTCAGCGGCTAACCTGGGAACTCTCTATACGCAGGCTTATGAGTATGATTTGGCTTTAGACTATTTAAGTTTAGCTTATAGCAGGGCCAGGCAATATTTGTCCTTAACTCATTATGAGGTTGTAAAAACAGGTAATAACTATGCGGTAGCTTTGGCCTGGTCCGGGGATTTTCGAAAAGCAAGAGATGTTTTTGAAGAATTAGTTAAAAACAACCCTTCATCGGTGGAGTTGCTCCTAAACTATGCTATACTCTTAGGAAGGGATTTAGAAGATAAGAATAGGGCTTATCCATTTTTACAAAAAGCGGATTTGATGGATAAGTCGGGACGCTACGCTCGAGATATAAAGGCCCTAAAAGAATTTTTAGAAAAGGGCAAAACGGCTATGAAGGGTGCAAACTCTATTGGAGGGATACTCTTATGAATGTGAGAAACAAAGGATGTGAGTTGTGCAGCAATTAGTAAAGTGGGAGGGATACTCTTATGAATACAAAACATAAAGCGTTGCATTGTAGATGGTTATTATTGTGTATTTGGTTTGTAGCACTGTGTTGTTTTTCTGGAATGGCGGTGGCTCAGAAAAGCAAGAAAAAGCGACAGAAACGCGTTGTGATTGATTTTCAGGATGAGTTGCTGGAAGGGGGTGTTTCTAATCCCAGTATCTTTCATTTATTCCATAAGAAGCAACTGGACTATGGTCGTTTAGTGAAGTTTAGAAAAAACTTTCTACCGGAAATGAGAAGAACGGCCCGAGAGTTAAAATAGCTTATTTGTTAGAGGTTTATGTATTTTACTGCACTATCCTTTAAGAAGTGTGGCCTAAGAGTTACGGAAAAATTAGACCCGATGGATATAAAATAGCTTATTCATTCTTTTTTGAAATTATATTTTTCTATTAATAAACATTTGCATTGTGGGGAGAAAAGTGAAGACAATATAGTTGGTACCGTAATACTTGATGTAGAGGAGATATTTTGGCCAACCAACCTATATTTTTAAAAGTGTATCACTCTGAAAAACTGATTACCAGCCGGCAATTTTTGTCGGATCAAGTTAGTATTGGTAGCAGTACCGATGGGCCTTCTTTGGTGTTAGCGGACTCTAGTGTTTGCTTTTGGCATGCCTTGATTGAGAATCGGGGAGGCCAGCATCATATTTCTGATTTAGGTTCTCCTACCGGGACTTTTGTTAATTCCAAACAAGTTTTAGAATCAACCTTGAAACACGGTGATAAAATACAAGTTGGTGATTTTATAATTCACTTTTTTGTTGGTGTGCCTTTTATGAAAGCAGGGGGTGTAAAACCTGTAAAAAGTCAAAAATCGGGCAGTTCCTTTAGTTCTTCCCCTATTTTAAAAAAACCAAGCCCACCGCCGCAAGTGCCTCAGCCTCCTAAAGTAGCTGAACCTCCTGTGCAAGCTCCTCCTGTGCAAGCTCCTCCTGCTCAGCCTCCTAAAGTAGCTGAACCTGTGCAAGCTCCTCCTGCTCAGCCTCCTAAAGTAGCTGAACCTGTGCAAGCTCCTCCTGTGCAAGCTCCTCCTGCTCAGCCTCCTAAAGTAGCTGAACCTGTGCAAGCTCCTCCTGTGCAAGCTCCTCCTGCTCAGCCTCCTAAAGTAGCTGAACCTGTGCAAGCTCCTCCTGTGCAAGCTCCTAAAGTAGCTGAACCTCCTGCGCAAGCTCCTCCTCATCCTCCTCAACCCCCGTCTGTGCAAATGCCTCAGCCTCCTAAAGTAGCTGAACCTGTGCAAGCTCCTCCTGCTCAGCCTCCTAAAGTAGCTGAACCTGTGCAAGCTCCTCCTGCTCAGCCTCCTAAAGTAGCTGAACCTGTGCAAGCTCCTCCTGCTCAGCCTCCTAAAGTAGCTGAACCTGTGCAAGCTCCTCCTGCTCAGCCTCCTAAAGTAGCTGAACCTCCTGCGCAAGCTCCTGATGAGCAGCCACCATCTAAGCCTGAACCATCGCCTGTATCTGAGCCTCCCCCCCCTCTTTCGGATGAGTCCTTACTTTATGAAGATCAACCAACTAAAGAAGAGGTTTTTGAAGATCTGGATGTTCCGAGTGAATTTGTCATTAGCCCTTTAAGTAAAACTCAAAAGCAGTCTGATGTAAAAACAGAGGAAACCGGTGTTAGTCCTTTAAAGCGAACGGAAGTATTACCCCCTACCCCTCCTACTGATTCTGTTAGGTCCACTTCGGTTACAGAACCGTCACCAAGTGAGTCCACTTATTCTTCTTTTGACTCTAATGAGTTGAATAAGCCAAGAGAAGAGAGTGATACATCTATAAAATCTACAGATGATGGTACCTACGCGCCCCCTAGTAGAGTGCAGGACCTGGATCGTAGTATCCCTACAGGCAGCGGTCCGGTTATAGAAGTGATTGTTTCATGGAAAGAAAGGGTGCTTTCTGTACATCATTTTTTTAAGGAAGGTAATAAAGAGATTACTTTTGGTTCTGACCCAAAAGCTCATATTCCTTGCCCTAACCTAATAGGAAAAATGAGTTACAAACTAATAGAGCTTAAGCAGCAACCGGCTGTGTATCTATCTGATGGCGTGCAGGCGAGCATGATTGATCATAAAGGTAAAAAGCACGCTTTCAGTAAATTGGTCGAGAAGGGTTTAGTGACCGGTCATGGTTCTTCACAAGTTCTACCTTTAGGTCAAGATCAGTTAATTCGCTTGGATTTTTCTTCTGTTTTAAGAGTCTATGTTCGTTATGCCAACCGATCCCAAAAAGCACTTACATCAGGTCTTTTTGACTTTGCTTTTTCTGAGATGATGGGTGTGATTATGTCTTTCTTTTTTATGGCTGCATTGTTTTTTTATCTTGCTCTCTTTTCTCCTCAATTTTTAGATCCGGATGAAGATTTAGAAGAGGAAGGTGTGAAAAAAGCCACTATTGAATTTAATAAGAAACCTAAGAAGCGGGTTGTGAAATTAAAAATGGCCAAGAAGAAGAAAAAAACGAAACTTTCTCTCCCTCATAAAGAGAAAGTGCCAAAGAAAAGAAAGAAAGTGGGAATTAAAAAGAAGGGTTCGGAGGGGCGTTTAGGTCAGGTAGCGGCAAAGCCAAAAGAAAAATCGAAAAAGAAAACGATAACCTCTGCTCGTCCGGGCGGATCTGTTACTACAGGTAAGTCGGGAGGGGGTCCAAAAAGTCCACGCCCGGATCCAACTAAAATAGGCTTGCTGGGGGTGTTTGGAAAAAAAGGTACACAAAAAGAGTTGGATAAGGCTTATTCCGGTACAGGGGAGTTGGCAGGCTTAGCAGAGCAAGCTACAGGCTACGCAGGGCAAAAAGAATCCTATACAGGAGAGGGAATAGGTACTAAATTTAAAAATACGGGTGCAGGTGGAAAGGGATCCGCTCTCATTGGTGTTTCGGCAGGTATTAAGACGAAAGGCCGAGGTGGTGGTGTAAGAGGTTATGGAGTGGGAGGTAGTTTAGGTCAAAGAGGTACAGTTGAGTTACAATTAGGTACTTCTGACTGGGAAGTAGAAGGAGGAATAGATAAAAATGCTATTCTTAGGGTAATTCGTCGTAATAAGCATCAATTGGAACGGTGTTATGAGTTTGCGTTGCAAAAAAAGCCTGACTTAGAGGGTAAAGTTCTGGTTCAATGGAATATAGTGAATGAAAGAGTGAGAGGAACAAAAATAAGAAGGAACACAACAAGAGATTCTGTTTTAGCCAGGTGCTTGATGGATCGGTTGAAAAATTTTCGTTTTACGGGAACAGGTTTAAAAAAAGGACAAATTGGGGAAGTTAGTATTCCTTTCGTGGTTACAAAAAAATGAACAGGAGGTGTCATCTTGGAAGAACAAACTTTAGAAATGTTACATAAGTGTGAATCTAGTGGTCACTTTATCAGTAAGGCTTTTTGTGAAGGTGGTTTTGCCATGTACTTTATTGCTGGAGTGGGCTTCTTAGTTATCTTTTTGATTATTGAGAGGTTCTTAAGTCTGAGGTCTTTGGTTCTGGATAAAGATAATGTGAGTGAAAATTTATTTGGCCTACTACTTCAGGGTAATGTTCGGCAGGCTATTGGCTTTTGTGATACCACACCGGCCCCACTTACAAATACTTTAAAAGCCGGATTGGTGCAGGTTATGAATAAAAGGCCGGATGAGGAAGTGCAAGTAGCGATGGATGCGGCTGTGTTACGAGAAACCCCCCGATTGGAAGGGTGGGCCTCTTTTCTGGCTGTTTTTGGGAATGTCAGTGTTTTGATTGGCTTATTGGGGACCATTATTGGTTTAATTAAATCCTTTGGTGGTGTGGCTGAAGTGGATGCGGCTACTAAGGCGGCGGTTCTATCTAAGGGTATTTCTGAAGCTCTTAATTGCACTGCTTTTGGTTTGGCTGTCGCCATTATTGCTATTGTAGCTTATGGTTTTTTTCAGATTCGGATTGGGCGCGCTACAAACCACCTGCTGGAAAGCTCAATGAACTTAATGAACTGTGTTGTTTCCAATAGGGATAAAATTTATGCCCAGAATAAATAATAATAAATATTAGGAGAGAATAGCTATGGCTCATGTAGAGGAAATGGGTGGTGATAAGAAGAATATAGCGGTGGAGTTAAATCTTGTTCCTTTTATTGATTTAATGAGTGTGTGTATTATATTTTTGCTCATCACGGCGGTGTGGACTCAAATTTCCATGATTCAACTAGGTAGTTCTTTATATGCTAAAAAGACAGAAGCCAGCTCTTTAGAAGAGCCTCCTCCTTATGCCAATATCCCGTTTCGTGTAAATGTCTTGGAAACTGGATTCAATATTATGATTGGAAGGGAGAAAATTGAAATCCCTAAAAAGGGGAATAAGTATAATGAAAAAGCTTTATTAAAAGAAGTTAAAAAAATAAAAGATATTTACCCGGAAAAAAAAGATGTGATAGTGGCTTCTCGTGATACCGTAAAATATGAGTATGTTGTCGCTGCGATGGATGCCTTGTTAAATGGGGGTTTTCCAGAAGTGGTGATTGCCACAGGGGAGATGCTCTGATGCCTATTTATGTCCCTGGAAAAAGATGGAAAGGGAGGCAAAAAGCATTAGGAACCAAGAGAAATGTGGTAGCTGTCTTGCAGCTAACGGCTATGGTGGATATGTTCACTGTTTTAGTGGTGTTCCTTCTTCAAAATTACGCCTCCACCAATCAAATTTTACCTATCTCTGATCAAATTGCTCTTCCTCAGGCCTCAACAGTTAAAGAGTTAAAGCCTTCTTTTGTTGTTGTTTTGTCAAAAGACTCTCTTTCCTTTAATAAACAACCAGTGGGTACATATAATGATGTGAAGAACAGCCAGGATTGGCTCATTGTTTCCTTGTTAGAGTCAGTCCAGGAAGCTATTGAAATATTAAATCAGGAAAATAAGAGTGTGAGTAGAAAAGATGAGTCTGGGGGAGATGTTGTGCCTCTTCAATATAAGATGACCTTGCAGGCAGATAAGGATATAGATTTTCTTTCTATTAAGAAAGTGCTTTATACTTTAACGGAAGCGGGTGTGCAGGAAGTTAATTTTGCTGTCATAAAAGTCAGGGCGGAAGACAAATATGGCGTGTTGTAGCTTTGTCTCCTGGTGGCGTGGCCGAGTGGTCAGGCAGCGGACTGCAAATCCGTTTACGTCGGTTCAATTCCGGCCGCCACCTTATTAAATCTAAAAGATTTGATTTTGTTCTCGGCTATTTAATTTGCGTGAATTTTGTATTGTGCTGAAGTTGGGGAATTAATAAAATTCGTCTAAAATTTCCTCTGTTTCTTCTCTTTCGTTAAATTGCTCAAATTCATTTGATGGATCCGTGGAACCAGAGGGTATGTCACAAATAATGATGACTTTTGTTGGTGTATAAAGCCCTAAAGTTAAAACAGAAATAATAAGGTGAGAAAAAGATCTGGTTATTCTGATAGTGTGCCAGTTTGTAGGACATTTTTCCCAAGCTTTTATTGTTTTTGAGGCATTAATCAGGCCAAATAGAAAGGTGGGTACGGTTTTCTCCCATTTTTTTTCAGAGGCAGAAGGGGAGAGAAGATAGGTATCTTTGTGTAAGTTAATAGGGGTGATACAAGAGGATAATAATAAGAAAAAAGTAATACAGTAGAAGTATTTCATAGTTTTATAGAAGAGGCTTGATGGGGTAGTGAACACCAAATTCTTGTGCTTTTTGGAGAATAAAGACCAATAGTGCTTATGGCAAATAAAAAATCCTCAAAGGTAAAATAATTCTGAATATAAACAGGCTTTCCTTCCATACAGGCTTGTTTAATATTGAGTGAGTCATTTCCTGTCAGTCCGAAAAACATATAGTGGCTGTAGTGGTTAAAAGAAGTGGATTTTTTGGAATGTGGTTCCAATTCAATACGGACAGAAACGCAGGAAAGCTGTACACAAATAATAATAAATAGAAAAAGACTGTTACAATCGCTTAAGCCTGGTATTTTTTGAATCATAGCCTGATTATCCGATATTTTTTGAATATAATCTATTTCTTTATTACAACTTCAGCACTCCCATATAAGCCCTGTTTCTTAACATAATCCTAAAAATGTGTGACACCAGAGAACCATAAGTATATGAGATTACTCATTTATTGCATCGTGTTGTGCTGAAGTTGGGAGATTCACACGACTTAGTTCCCTTTTTATACAATTAAGCTCCTTATCTAAGGCTTTCCAATTAGGCATATAAAGATTCATCAAAGCTTGAAAGAGTTTTCCATGATTAGGAATTTTTAAATGCAAAAGCTCATGTACAATAACATAAGTTTGAAGCTCCTTTCTTTTAAATAATAGATCACTATTAAAACAAACCACCCCGTCAGATCCTCCCGACCCCCTATATAGTGTGGACAAAATTGATTACTTGAGTTTGGAAAAAAGTTATTGTTATTTCTTTTTTCTAATCCAATTATTTCAATTCCTCAAGCATCTAAACACTTCAAAATGAATTATGATCCTGTTAATAGATTAATACATAAGTTTCAGGATTTTGGTTTTTTAAAAGAGATAACAGGATTTTCAAGAAATAGGCTGTTTGTTTTATATGAATACTTAAACTTGTTTAAGTAGAGTAAAAAATAATGGAAATAGAGAGACTGATTTTCGTCTTATTAAAGTGTTATTTATTTTAATAAGTAATATAAGGGATGTCTTTGGTAGAAGGTGTTGGTCGCCCAAGTAAAAGGAGGACAAAATCCATCTACGAAACACTTCATTCCAGAGGAATGTGGATGTGGTTAAATTCCTCTGTGCTGAGTAGGGATACTCCTCTCCTACCGAGTCTTTTTTTGACTAGAGGATGGGGATGGCCATAACGTTTTTTTCTGGCACTTGCTACAGCTAGTTTTAAATAAGGGAGTTGCCTTAATAATTGGGGAGTCGTGGAATATCTGCTGCCATGATGAGAAACCACTAATATTGTAATAGGTGCTTTAATTTTTTTGAACCATAGTTTTTCCGAGGAACCAGGGGAATCCCCAGGAATAAGAACTTTGTTTTTTAGAATAACCACCCGGCTGTGTTTATTAGCATCGGTGGTATTTTTATCTTTGTTTTGATCAATAGGAAAAACCACTTCTCTAAATAATTTTTTGGATGCCTGTAGAGATGCTTTTTTACAAAAAGGAATAAGAGATAAAAAGTTTTGTTTTTTTTCGGTTCCTTTACCTCCAGGGGTATTTAAACGACAAAAAGAGGGTAGTCTTTTCCAAGCTCTTTTTGTAAAATTAATATGGTCCCAGTCCCAGTGAGAAAAAAACACCTTATTTTCTTTTTGTCCACACTCTTTCACCAGTTTTTTTATAGGGAAAAACTCTCCTCCCATATCAAAATGAATACAGGTTTTAATATCAGAATAAGTTACCATTTGCCCCTGGCCCACATACCATATAATCAGTTCTGTTTTTTTATCCTGACTAAAATTGTAAATAGGAAATAGAAAAACTAGAATAAAAGTAGCTAAGTATTTTGTTTTGTATTGTTTCATATATTACCCAACTAGTTTAATCCTCGCTCTCCGCTTTTGCAGAGACAAGGTTTTCTTTTTTTCTCTCAAGGGAACAAGTGTCCCCAAGGGAACAAGCGTCCCCAAGGGAACAAGTGTCCCCAAGGGAACAAGTGTCCCCAAGGGAAGTGTTTTTATACCGATTCGGTATAATTGCCCCCCTGCTCGATGGATTTTTCACTTTCTTTACGCATAGAATAAACAAAATATAAATGGAGTAAAATAAAAAAGATGCAAATATAGATCCATATCTGAAAAGAGCTAAGAGACCAACTTAATTCTATTCTTCTGTTTTCCGTTAGAGGTTTAAATAAATTCATTCCATATAAAAAATATTTCCAAATTTCATCTGTAAAAAAGCGCAAGATCGGGAAAGGTACAGTCAACAAGGATAGAGGAAGGAGTACACAAGCAGCCAGGGGAGTAATCAGCCAATTTAAAATGATGCTTAGAGGATGGACACCTCCCCATTGGCTGACAATAGGTAAGATAAGTAAAAAAGTGAGCACACAGGATTTGAATCGGGAAAGGCGGTGATTGGACATACCTAGACTTGCGATCCAACTCAGCTGTAAAGATAGGGAGTGAAACCAATTATTTTGGCATAACAAACATAAAAGGCCACTGATATGCACTCGTATATAAGGACTCCAGAAGAGTTTTAGTTTTTTATTTATTCGGGCTAATAATAGAGAAAATAAGGCTCTTAAAATGGGTGGGCTTAAGCCAGCACTCATAGAATATGTTAAGAGAAACAAAGCTAGTAGAATGTTTTTAAATCGAAAGACAGGTAGTAAATTCCAGATTTTTTCCAGGAAGATAAGATGAGCACCGGAAATGACGGTGAGGTGTATAATTCCTAGGGCAATAAAGGTTTTTTTTATTTCTCCGTCTGGTAATCTTTCCCCGCAAATAAAAGCAGAATAAAGAATATTTAGGTTTTCTGTTGGTTCTTGTATGGCATCGGATAACAGGGTATTTGCCCCTGTCCCTGTCCCTGTCCCTGCCCCTGTCCCTGCCCCTGCCCCGGTTCCAGGCCATAGTCCTGCCCCTATTTGTACCCTTTTTAGACACCCATTGTGTAACATTTGGTAACCGGGTTCCATTAGGGACAGCAGGGAGAAGGGATTAACGCATAATATAATTAAAATAAGGATTAAGCCGATAGTCATTTCAAACTATTAAGTAGCAAAAATGGGGCCATTTTCTACAGAGCAACAAAGGAAAATCATTTTTAAGACTTACTTTTATTTTATAAAAGGGGTTATGATTAATGTAAGCTGTGTTTATACCGGTCTGGATTGGTTGATGTAGCTTTGTCTATTTCTGAAACAAATGGAGTTGGATGTTTTGAAAAGGATTTTCATAAAAACCATCTTAATTTTTTTGTGTTCTGCCGGTTTTATTTTTCTGACCTCTTCATTTACTTATGTTGCTGCACAGGAAGAAGATGATGAGGATATAGAGTGGTTGGATGACGAAGAGGAGCTGGAGTCTCTACAACCGGAAAGCGACATAACAGATTCCGCTAAAACCACCCCTGAAGCGGAACCAGATAAAGTAGAGTCAGGCGAGGATGATGGGGATTCCGATGAAGAAGAATTAGAGAGCACCGATGATATAGATACTATTGTAGATGAAAGCTCTTCTCCAGATGAGGCAATAACAGAAGAAGGTTCCACCGACTCAGTTGTGGATATATATGAACAAAATTTGTATGAAACTTATATTCGGTACTACAGTAAAAGGGTTTCTGCCGAGGAATGGAGCCAGGTTGTAGGTGGTAAAGATGTGTATGTTATTCAGTCAAAGGACACTTTATGGGATATCAGCCGAGTGCTTTTTGGTGATCCTAATTATTGGCCGAAGTTGTGGTCCACTAACCCGGCTATAACAAACCCCCATCTTATTCAACCTGATGGAAATTTAGGATTCATATATGGTACGGAAGGTACTCCTCCCTCTTTAAATATTGTGCAGGGGTTAGGGGGCACACCAGAACCTAAAGCTTCTCCTCCCCCCCTCCCTCCGAATTTTTTAAAGGGGCAAAAGATTACTGTACCTCCCTCTCATAAAACTTTGCCGATTATGGAAAATATTCCATCCAGTTTACCTCCTTTATATATAAGCGGGAAACCAGAGGATGGAGACTCTGATCTTCAAATGAGTTTTGGGCATGTTACACACCTTATGATGGCTTTTTTACGCTACTATGTATCTGATGAACCCCCTTCTGGTCAGGGAGTGATATCCAGTCAAAAAGAGTATGGGTCTCGATTTCACACAGGGCAGAGGCTAATTTTAGAGATGAGGGATCCGGTAAATCCAGGGCAAAAACTGGCGGTCATTCATAATAAAGGTAAGTTAGTGTCTTCTATTCGGGGGGTAAGGGGGCCTTTTGGGTATCAAGTGGAAGTGCAGGGGGAAGTGGAGGTTATCGGGAGAGTGCCAGATTCTTTTGATTTATATGAAGCTAAAGTAACTAAATCTTTTAGTCCCATTACTAAAAGGGCTATTGTTTCAGACAGGAATTTAATTCAATTTGATTATAAAACCACAGATTTGATGGGTTCTGCGGAAGCTCAAATTATTGGTTTTCCCAGTATAGGGCCTAGTGTAAAAAATATGGCTTCTCCCTACTCTCTGGTTTATTTGAATCGTGGTTCAGGCAGTGGTTTGTCTGTGGGGCAAATGTATCAGGTAAAAGCCAATCTCAGTGTGCAAAGGAAAGCATCTTATGGTTACGATATAAAGGTAGGAGAGGTAAAAATTATTTATGCGGAAGATCGCTTTGCCACGGGGGTTATTACGGAAATGGATCACCCTATTCATACAGGTGATTTTCTTGTTTCTCTAAGCGCGGGGCTTTCCACCCAAAGCGGTTACGATCCTTTTGAGGATGTGGAAGAGGGAGTGGGGGCTGAAGATGCGGCGGGTTTTGATAGTTTTGAAAAAGATTCAGGAGAAATGACTCCTGATGAAGATGAACCGTATGAAGAAGAAGATGTTTTTGAAGCTTTTGAATAAACTATACCGATCGTTCCCCGCTTTCGCGAGGACAAGGTTTGAAGATTACGGAAAAGCTTGTCTTCGGGGAAACGGGGATAATACAAAGTATCGGCAATCTGTAGAACATAAAATTACCTTGTCCTCGTGGAAACGAGGATAATACCCGATGGGTATAACACCATAAGAGAGTGCTTTGTCTTTTTTTTACAGCCTACTTAATAGAAAAATTTTATTGTTAGTTTTATTATTAGCTGGCTTTGGATTGGTTCAAGTCTATAGTGCCAGCTATATTTTTTCTATAGAAAAATACAATGATGGTCTCTTCTTTTTTAAAAAGCAGGTGTTATTTTTTATAATTGGTTTGTTAGCTCTTTTATTTATAGCTACTATTTCCTGGAAATGGGCACGGTTTATTGGTATCAGTTTATGGGTCCTTTCTGTTTTGTTGATTATTGTGACTCTTATTCCTGGTATAGGGGTTTCCGCGGGGGGAGCACAAAGGTGGCTGGATTTGCCTTTTGGATTTCGTTTTCAACCGGCAGAGCTTTTTAAAGTAAGTTCCCCCTTTGCTTTTATGTATCTTATAGCTTTAAAGGAACAGAGTTTTTTTAACAATCATCTTTTTTTGTTTTGGCTTTTTCCTGTTTTTGCTTTTGCTTTGCCTTTATTGGTATTAGCTTTACAACCTGATTTTGGCACTATTTTTTTGTTTTTTTGTTTGGCTTTAAGTATTGTATTTGTTTTAGGTTTTAAGTGGAAATATATTGTTAGTGCTTTGTTGTTCATTAGTGTAGGTATGTATTTGATGGTGATTTTTACCCCCTATCGAATGGCCCGTATTAAGGCTGTATTAAACCCTTGGTCAGATCCTTTAGAAACGGGATTTCAGGTTATACAAAGCATGATTAGTTTTCACTCTGGGGGAGCTTTTGGAGTGGGGTTAGGGCAGGGGCAGGGAAAACTCTTTTTTTTGCCGGAAGCGCATACGGACTTTACTTTAGCTGTTTTTGGTGAAGAAACCGGATTTATAGGTTTTTGTGTATTACTGACATTATATGCTTTATTAGTTTATTATGGAATGCAGATTGCATTAAGAACAGAAGATCTATTACAAAAAATTTTAGCTTTCTCACTCAGTATGGTATTTGCTTTTTCTACTATCATTCATATTGGGGTGAACTTAGGAATATTACCCCCAAAAGGTTTGACATTGCCTTTTATGAGTTATGGGGGAAGTGCCTTAGTATGCACTTTTCTTTTATTTGGATGGCTTTTAAACATAGAAAAGCATAATCATTTTGTATATTAACCTGGATGAAAAAAAATTCTAATAAAATATTGATAGCGGCAGGGGGTACAGGAGGGCATATTCTGCCCGCTTTAGCTATAGCGGATAGCTTAAAACATATTGATAAATCCTGTCGGATCGAATTTGTCAGAGGCTCTTCTATATTGGAAAAAGATATTTACTCTCGGTATTCTTTTGTGACTCATTGTCTATCCGTAGGTCGTTTAAGAAAAAATGTAAAGAGGATAGAGAGATGGAAAACTTTTATTTCTCTTCCCTTTATTTTGTTGAAAGCTCTAATCTTGTTGATGAAAATAAAACCTTCTCTGGTTGTTGGTACGGGGGGGGCTGTTAGTGGTCCTTTGTTGTTAGCGGCTTTTTTACTTCGTAGAAAAACAATTATTTTTGAATTTAATGTTATCCCGGGACTCACTAATCGTTGGCTTTCTTATATTGTGAATGAAGTGATTTTCGTTTTTTCTGCAACAAAAGAATATTTTCAGTCAAAAGCAAAAAAACAAACTCAATTTCCTTTTCCCATCCGTTCTGCCATCGGTCAGGTTTCTATCAAAAATCAGCCGGATTATCCTTTGCGAATATTGGTATTAGGTGGAAGTCAAGGGTCTTCTGTAATTAATAAAGTGGTTTCTGGGTTTATTGTTTCTGAAGACACTTCTCGTTTTTCATTTATTCATCAAGCGGGAGAAAGAGCATTTGAAAGTTTAAAAAAAACATACTCCGAATGTGACAATGTCAGGGTTTTTTCTTTTTTGCACAATATACATGAAGTGTATTCATGGGCGGATGTTGTTATTGGTCGAGCGGGCATGGGTACTATTGCAGAAATTTCTGCTGTAGGTCGAGCGGGTATTCTGATTCCATTAGCTAGTTCTGCCGATCAACATCAGTTAAAAAATGCTCAGGATTTGGAAAGTCAGTCTGCTATTATTTGTATTAAGGAAGAAAATTTTAATCAGGAAGAGCTAAGGAACATTTTAACGGATCTAGTCAACCATCCTCAGAAAATAAGCCGGTTGTCCTCTTGTGTTCATGCTTTGAAATTGGGTGCTACAGCGGATAGTATAGCCAGGTATCTTCTAAAAAGATTTTTTTTAAATTAGAGATACATCCTTCAAACCGTCTGTGAGTAACTCAGGCTCTTGAAATATCATTTGCAGAGCTATTTGGATAATAGTATAAGCAGTGGGAATCAGAGAAGAGTATTGTAATGAAAGAAAAAAGAGATTTTTTTAAATCGCTCGTGTTCGAGAGTTCTGGGGAGGGGACATCTTTCTCTAAAGATAAAGCCTCTTACGAACTGGAAGAGGCACGTCCTAGCACGGGTGGGAATAAATTGTTTGGATTTACTACCGGGGTAAGAGTGCACTTTGTGGGTATTGGCGGGATTGGTATGTGTGGTCTCGCGGAGTTGCTATATCATTCTGGTATTTTTGTAACAGGCAGTGATTTAGTGGAGAATGTACAAACTCAGAGGTTAAGAGAGTTGGGTATTCCTGTTTCTATTGGCCATAAGAAAGAGAACATGGAAAATGCAGAAATAATAATTCAATCCAGTGCGGTGCCGGGAAATAATATTGAAATTCAAATGGCTCGGAATAGGAAGCTTCCGGTTATTAAGAGATCGGAGGCTTTAGCCGAAATTATGAGATTGAAACGAGGTCTTGTAGTAGCTGGTACGCATGGAAAAACCACCACCACTCATTTATTGGCGCAGATTTTTATTCACAACAAAAAAGATCCCACTGTAGTTATAGGTGGTCGTTCTCATTTATTTCAGTCAACGGCTTTTCCTGGAAAAGGAAAGTGGTTTATAGCGGAATCGGATGAAAGTGATGGAGGGTTTAAAAGTTTGTCTCCTGAAATTGCTGTCATCACTAATATTGATAGAGATCATTTGGATTATTATGGTTCTTTCGGAAAGTTACAGTCGGCTTTTTTGGATTTTGTTTTAAAGGTGCCGTTTTATGGTTGTGTAGTAGCTTGGGGAGATCAGCCTGTTTTGCGTGATTTACTGTCCAATATAGAGCAGAAGGTGATTTTTTATGGTTTCGATCAGAATAATCATTTTGTTTTAAAAAAAGTCCATGCTCAAAAATATCAGGTGTTTGTAAATGAGCAAGACGTGGGCTTATTAAATATGCCTCTTCCTGGTTCTATGAATGCTTTAAATACTTTGGCGGCTTGTGCAACGGCTATGACTATAGGTTTTTCTTTTAAAGAGTGTAGTCAGAGTTTTCTTCAGTTTAAAGGGGTGGATCGCCGTTTTCATAAAAAAGCGGAATTAAAGCCAAAAGGTTTTGTTGTTGCCAACTCAGGAAAAGTTATACTCTCAGGAGAGGCAAAAAAACAATTGAAGGTCTTAAATCAGGTTAATACAAAAAATATAGAGTTTTATGATGATTATGCTCATCATCCTACAGAGGTGCGCGCGGTTCTTTCTGCTTTCCGTGAAAAATTTGGGAAAGAAAAAAGATTAATTGTTTTATTTCAACCTCATCGGTTTTCCAGAACAGCCGACTGCTGGTCTGATTTTTTAACTTGTTTTAAGGAGGCTGATCATATTTTTTTGACAGATATTTACCCTGCTGGAGAAAGTCCAATGAAGGGTATTTCCTCTAGTGTATTGGCTAAGGAAATACAACATCCATCTTGTTCTTACTGTTCAGAGGCAGATATATTTTCTGTTTTACTGCCGATTTTAAAGGGTGGAGATGTATTTATTACTATGGGTGCGGGTTCTATTTATAAGTATGGAGATTCTTTAATTAGTCAGTTTCGGGAGAGAGGTAGTTGATATATAATTTATACGACTGTGTAAAATTTACTTGCTTTGGCTCCCATAGGATTGTGGTTTTTCTATAAGTTTGATATTAAGTTAGGTTCATGGTGACTCATAAAAAATAAGAAGGAGATATTAATATGAAGTTTTTAAATAGTAAGAAACGCTTGGGAAAAAGTTTAATTTATTTTTTAATATTCTTTTTGCCTCAATCTGGATTTTCAGAAGAAACTAATATCTTGGATGCAATAGTTCAAGAGCATATTTGTGTAACTAATACAAGCAGTATAGAAACACAGAGAATGTGCTTAAGGGATAAAACTGCTGTAGAGAGAGTAGCTGTCTGTGCTTTATACACCTCCACCTTTGTTGCAGAAGCTTTATGTTTAAAAAATACAACATTGAGTTATAAAAAAGTGTTGCAATGTTATATTGATACTAATTCATTAATGGAACAAATCTGTTTAGTAGATTCTGCAACCTCTTCTCGTGTTATAAGTCAATTTAACGCTACCGATGGAGACTCTACAGTAATAATAAAAGAAATAGAAAATATAAAAAAGGATATGGAAACCATTTTTGATGGATATAAAGTAAAATTTGATATAGCAGAAGGTAGTTTTGTTTTTTATAGCAATCGAATGATGAATGAAATCAGAGATAAGTATAAGTTACAAGGTATATAGTACGGAGGGGGCGGAAGCACGCACTCTATATGTATAATAGTGTTCCCTCTCAATAAGCTATTATATCGAATCATTTGCTTTGTGTGGTATTAGTCGGTTCTGAAAAAATCCTAACAATTTGATTTTATTTGTGAGTGTTGTTTATGAAAACAAGTAATGACAATCAAAATCAGGAGTTGCATCGTAATTACCCGCTTTGCGGGTGGAGTAGTTGGAAGGTGGGGGGGAATGCCGATTTTTTTTGTCAGCCGGAAAATAAGGAAGATATTTTTTACAGTTTAAAATGGGCGAAAAAGAGAAATTTGCCGGTCCATTTTTTAGGTAGAGGTACTAATGTTCTTATTAGTGACCGGGGTGTCGAGGGTTTGGTTATAGGGCTTCAAAAATTAAATACTTATCGAGAGAGGCAGGAAAAGGGCCGTTTATGTATTAGGGCTTTGGCTGGTGTTTCTAAAGCGCAAATTATGCAGATTTTTTTACGGCATAAGTTAGCACCTGCTTTGTTTTTATGTGGTTTGCCTGGGGATGTGGGTGGTGGTGTGGTTATGAATGCGGGAGTGGGGCAGAATATTTCTCCGAAGGAATTTAAAGACATTGTAGATTGGGTTAAGGTGATAAGAGACGACAAAGTTATTATGATCCCCGGTGAGGATATAAAATGGGAATATCGTTTCAGTGCAGGGTGGGAGCCTGGCTTGATTTACGAAGTGGGCATGAGTTGGCCTATAGAGCCTTTACCGGATTTACCTTTGCGTTTAAAAGATATAGCTTTAAAAAGAACACAAAGTCAGCCTTTGCAGTCGGCCAGTTGTGGATCTGTTTTTAAAAATCCTCTAACGGGGGAAAAATCAGGAGCTTTAATTGATCGGTGTGGATTAAAAGGGTATCGGATTGGCCAGGCTTGTGTTTCAAACAAGCATGCTAACTTTATTGTTAATATGGGTGGGGCGAGGGCTGAAGATATTCATCATTTGATTCAACATGTTCAGCGGACAGTGAAAAGCAAGTATGGTATTTTGCTAGAACCGGAAGTAAGGTATATGGGCCGCTGGGATGGTTATACTCCTCTGGTTTGATCCTCGCTTCCGCGAGGACAGGATTTTCCGGTTGTTCTTTGTGATAGTGACTAATCTTTTCAAGGGAGAATAAAAGGTAAAAGGTTCAGGCATGCGTTTTGCCACAGAGCAACCTTTGGTTGCTCATGTGTCAAGCTTGTCCCCGTGAAAACGGGGATCCGAACTCGCTTTTGCCCCCTATTCTCTCCTGAAGAGCTTATCTCTATCCTGCTTTGTATGTCATCCCTATAGCTAACGGGAAGCCATTTTGTCAGCGAATTAGTGAACATTTACAATCGCGAAAGCGGGAATCTAGCCGCTCTGTGTTCAAAGCCGAACTCACTTTTACTTCTTATTCTTCCTTTGAAAAGACATGCGAGTTTATATATTTAAAGACTAGAAAATGCAAAAACCCGATCGGTACTACAACTTAAAGGAATTGTTGAGTTTAGAAGTACCATTGGATGGCTAAATTGAGATAAGCTCTAAAGTCTGTTCCATCAAAACCATCTTCCACCAGTGTTGTTGTATCTATGGCCACTCCTGTTCTTAGTAAAAGAGCATGTGATTTAGAAATAAAGGTTTTTAAATAGGGACCTAATTCAAGACCTCCACTAAGGTGATAAGCAGGTTTTTTATATAAAATATATCCAGGACCTAAGTTGTCAGATAGAGGAATAACCCGATTATCTGCTTCTCTCTGGAACCCTATTAACAGGGAGATGTCTATTCCCGGTACCCATTTGTGTCCTTCGGTAAAGCTATACGCATATTGAAAGGCCAAAAAGGAGTTTGTAATGTTATGTGTGGTTAATTTAAGACCGGCGGTAAAAGAACTTCGTTCTGAAATAATACCACCATATCTAAAATTAACTACAGTAGTGTAGTAGGAAAAATAATCTGCTGGGATAACTTCTCCCCCCAGACCAAAAGAGAAAAATCCTGTATTTTCTTCCTGCTGTGTGTAGGCTTGTGTGGATTCCGTTTGTGGCATAACCTCTGCTTGTTGTGGCATAACCTCTGCTTGAGCATAAGGTGTTATAAAAAATAGGGACAGTAAAATTACATGAGATTTTTTCATGGCAACTCCTTCTTCTATGTGGCCTCTGAGTACCACGGCTTTAGCTGTGGAAATCTATCAGTAGGGTATAAACATAATTTACTAACATTTAAGGATTTGTCAAATATTTAGGTTCATGACTATTTGAGTTGACTCTTAATAAGAGTTAACTTATTGTTATGACTGTGAAAAATAGGTATTTTGGTTCTCTGTAGCCCTCAGGCATAAAGCTACAGTTTTAGCCGTGGAAACCTATACCTCCTACTCAATGGCTTGCTCATAAGACAGAGGAATTTGGCTTTTATCTGCACAGTCGTTTGTATATCTTTCCAACTTAGGGGGGAAGGGTAAATCTTTTACAATAGTTAAACTTCTTAGAAAAGCAAACAGGTGAAAATCGTTAAAGCTGGCTTTATCACCAAGGTACCAGGGGTGTTCCTCTTTCATTTTCTTTTCTATCACCTGTAAAATTTTTGTGATTTCCATTTTAAAATTCTCGGTGTTTTCCAATGCGGCAGAAAAAGGGCCGATCATGTTTTCTTTCTTTTTTTGAAAATATTGTCTGGCTGAAGGGGTTTTAAATTCTTCCATGCGGGAATTTATCCATCGAGGCATGGTCAGGCCGTAATAGGCTGAACGGGCCTGATTCAATATTTCCAATAAAAAAGGGTCTTCTTTTTCCACTACAATTAGGGGTGGGAATTTCTTATCAATAAATTGTACTATGTCCATACTTTCCGGCATGAACTGTCCTGGTTCTGTTTCAAGAATAGGAACCATTTTTTTTCCAATCATTTTTATAGGGGTATCTTCATCGTCGTTTAACAAAGTAATGAGTTCAAAAGGCACTTTTTTTAAGCCAAAGATCATGCGGGCTTTTACACAATAAGGACAATGATCGTAGATAAATAGTTTCATAGTTTTTTCCTTTTAAAGGATATATTATTATATTTTTATCTTATTCACTTTTGTCAACAATATTTTATGAGAGAATAATTTTTATATCTTACAAGTTAAACCCACAGGGTTTTTGATTGGCGAGTTTCAACCTTTAAGTAAAAGGACAAACAACAAGAAGATTCAAGCCCAATCAGTATAATTTAAAAATGTTCAATAGAAATAATTATAGAAGCAGATAGTGTCATTATTTTTTCTTCAGGAGACATTAGACCTGTTTGTACTTTTAAGGTCTCTCTATAAGTCAAAAACTCTCTAATAGTTGGAAATCTTTTTTTAATTATTCCTATTTTTCGTTTTCTAGGGTTATAAATAGGAAAAGTCCATATTTTTGTAATAGGGGCATGAACAAAACCAATAAGCTCTTGGTTTTTTGTCCGAAATTCATACTTTCTAATAAAGGGATGAAATTGTCTTTTTATAGTGGCAAACAGTTCATGGTGTTCATCGTAGATTAATGTGGTGGAGGCCAATACATAAGAAGACCTTTTTAAATATAGAATAGGGTTATGGTTTTCATTTATGATTTTGAGTTTTATGTTTCTTTGGTGTCTTAAATAATAATTTCTAATAAAAAAAGGAACTAGCTCTTTTTTTACCTCTTCTTGAGCCATTCCTATGACTTCTTTATCTAGTTTTTGTATCTCATATTCATAAGGGTCGTCATGTGCGAAGTGAGCAGAGAGTTTTTGACCTGGTTCCCCTACACCTAAAGTTTGGTGAATTTGAAATTTATTTAGCTTTTCTACAAATGCTTGAAGGGCGGGGGTCATGTTTTCAGTGTATCAAAAATAAAAAAAGAAACAAATATTTTAATGGAGTTTAAAATCAAAAGGGTTTTATCCCGGGCCGAAGGTTCAAAAATGTTTTCATTTTCTGGTTTTAGATTTGCGAAAATATGCCGATAGGAAGATTATGTCTAATTCTCAGAAAAAAAGAAGAAAACACAGGAGCCGTGCTCATTCCCGTTCTTCCCGCTCTCGCTCTAAATCCGATGTTCGTTCCCGGTCTCGCTCTTACTCTTTATCTCAAAGAAGTGCTTCTCCAGAAAAAAGAGTGGTAAAGTCACAAAAAAATAGTTCTATGCTATTTCCTGCTCTATTTGTAGTTACTGCTGTTATTGCTTTTTTTTACTTGTTCCAAGATGAAAAAGTGCCTATTTCGGGTTCCCAACTGATAGAGCAACCGGGAAAAAAGCTCACTATGGAAGAGAGGATAAAGCAGAAGGAAATGAAACTGAAACTTAAGCAGGATATGAAATCACAAAGGGCTATTTCTGAAAAATTTAAAGAACCGGTGGGGGAAGTTGATCTTCAGGAACCGGGCTTATCTCCTTTAGATATGGGTGTTCATTTTCCAGATAACTCTAACATTAAAGAAGTGTTTGATAAGATAAGTGAACAGCCATTTGAGAATGACAAATATGAAGACCCGGAAGATGTGGTTCGTCGGCAAATAGCTCATCAGGAGTGGCTGGAGGAGTATCTAGCAGAAAGAAATGCCAATGAAAAAAGGGAGTTTATAAGGAAATTTGTGCAGGCCGCCAAGGAACAAGGTTATAATGTGTATTTTACAAAGGATCTGAAAGCTATTTTAGAGCCTATAGACCCGGATGAGCAAAAAAAAGAGCAATTTGATGAGGTTAAAATTAACTGGAAATAAGAGAAAAGCGCGCCCGGAAGGATTCGAACCTCCGACCCCCTGATCCGTAGTCAGGTACTCTATCCAGCTGAGCTACGGGCGCGGAACATCACTATAGCACTTTTTTCTCATTCTTACATGTGTAAAACTTACAAAAGTAAAGGAGCGACCTGTGTTGTCTGTGGCTTGTAGAGTCTGCGGCTCGTAGAGTCTGCGACCAATAGGAAGCAGAGAACAGAGGGCATAAAATCAGTTTTGATTTTATGAGCGACGGGTTTAAGATATTCCGTAGTTTTGTTATGTTAAGAGGTAAAGAGGAGGGATGGGTGAGAGGCTGAAACCAGTCGTTTGCTAAACGACCGTACGAGTAATGCTCGTACCGAGGCTTCGAACTCCCTCTCCCTAAGAGGAGTAAAGGAGCGACCTGTGTTGTCTGTGGCTCGTAGAGTCTGCGACCTAATGGGAGCAGAGAACAGAGGGCATAAAATCAGTTTTGATTTTATGAGCGACGGGTTTAAGATATTCCGTAGTTTTGTTATGTTAAGAGGTAAAGAGGAGGGATGGGTGAGAGGCTGAAACCAGTCGTTTGCTAAACGACCGTACGAGTAATGCTCGTACCGAGGGTTCGAATCCCTCTCCCTCCGCCACTGTTTTTCTAACCCTTAGAAACATTAGAATTTTTCGAAGTGAAGTGTTTTTTTGCGTGATTTTTGCGTGATTTTTTAAAAGCCGGAATAAAATAACTTTTACTTGGCTGTATTAAATAATATAGAAGATGTCTTCTCTCCTATATCTGAACTCAAAAGGGCAACAGCCTTTGCATACCTCTGAGTTACTCTCTGCTCTCTATGTCCAAGACTGGCTTGAACAGCAGAAAGATTTTTTGTTCCCATAAGTGCCATCGTTGCGTAAGTATGGCGGCAAATATGAGTTGAACGCCAAGGGAGATTTAATGCTACAAAACCAGCATTGAAAGCTGATTGAACTGCATTATATTTTAAGAGTTCCCCTTTAGTATCTGTAAATACCAAATCATTCATGGCCGTTCTTTTCATTTCCAAAAGAATGTCTTGTAATCTTTTTGGAAGAATAAGAAGTCTTGCAGATTGAGAAGTCTTTGTTACCTCTTCTAAAAAAGGCTTCCTTGTAAAATGATCCCACCGAACTCTTCTTATAACACGGGCAATCCCATGTTTTAAATCCACAGCAGACCATTTCAGTCCACAGGCTTCTCCAACCCTTGCTCCTGTAAGCAACATAAAGGAAGCTAGTCTCCAATAAACTGGATTGCTTCTATGTTCTTTAAGCCATTCCACCCACTTTCTTGCATCATCCGGTTCTATGAAATAATCCGGTCGTCTTGGAACATTCGGTTTAAAGAGACACATTTGCTTATGCTTCTTTGTAATAGGAACATTGAAGTTTTCATTAAGGAAATTTTTATACCAGTTTAGAATAGTCTTTAATAATTCCAAGTCCTTAATAAAACTTTTTCTTCCTTTGTTCTTTACTGTTGGCTGTTTTTTAAGCCAGCTAATCCACTCTACGACATGAACTCCTTTAAGTTCAGCCATTTTTATATTAGCTAAGGGGCCTGAGTAAAGATATGTCAAACGACTTTCATAGCCTTGAACTGTGGACTTCATCATACGGGTGTGAATGTCTTCCCAATATTTATCTATACAGTTTCTGAACAGCATTTTATCATTCAGACTAGCAGGATCAAGAGTGTATTGTTGTTTTTCTTTTTCATGCCATAGTATAGCTTCCCGCTTTATTGTAAAAGTTTTCGCTGATATGCGAACACCTTTTACATATACTTCAGCACGATAAAAGATGACTTCTTTTTGTTGTTTTTTTGTACGGTATCTTCTTTTGATTATGGCCATTGTGGTTCCTCCTTTCGGTTTAACCACCTTTGCACGCTCCTTTCCTGAAAAAAATGTTTTCTCCCAAGCTTGACATGAGGGATTTTTCCAAGAGCTATCCAATTACGGATAGTTTGGGGAGCTAACCCGAAGATAACCGCTAATTCCTCTACCGATATTAAATTGTCAAAGAGCTCTTCTTCCTTTGGATTAGGCCCATTCGGAGGAGCCTTTTTCAGAGTGTTTTTCTCTGTTTTTACTTCCTCCAAAGAAAGAGCTTTTAATTTAATCCTTTTTTCTTTTTTTGACAAGTTGGTATTTTGCTTTGCCTTAGCCGGTTTTACGGAGTTTTTATGCTTAGCAGTCAGAGGCTTTTGGAGAGATTGAATAGGATTGACCGCTTGGACAAACTGATTCTCCTTTAAGGGTTGAACCCACTTAGGAGATTCTTTGACCTGTAAAATTAGCTCCAGTTGATTTTTATCTTTTTGGATTGTGTTTTTACTTGTCCTTCCCTTTTGTTTTTTAAACTTTCTCATAATATCCCCCTTTTGTCTTAAGGCTCAAAGACCAACTTATTTTTTGAACCTCTTTAATTTATTTCTTACTTAATATAGTTGTTTCTACTTACTTTATTGTTTCTTTATCTTGTTTCTTATATAAGCTTATCACCTCCTTAATCTCGTCATTCCAGCCTGGAACCAGAATCCAGAAAATACTTGTTACTCATTTAAACTGACAGTTCTCCAAGAGTTTTCAGTCCCTTGAAAGCGGGAATCCAGTTTAAAAAAATAACTTCCTTCCTCTGATGATTTTTGGCAGGCTGTGAAAGCTTTTCTGCCTCCAGTGCCTTTTCTTTTTCCTCTATAACCCCCAAAAAGAAACAAATAGAAAAAAAGAAAGACAAACTATGTTCAGTAAAAATTGTTATAGTCACTCCACACACAAACAAAACCCTATCTCTAAAAAATATCCTAAAAACCAAATCCGCAAAAAACAAAAACAACTTCATCAACCAACCAAAACCTTTCACAGCCTGCCAAAAATCATCATCCTTTTCTAAACTTACCCCTCCTACCCTCACCTTAACCTTAACTCACTTTAACTTTACTACTTACTAACTTAACTACACTTACATCCTCTCCGAATCTGACCACTCTTACGAAATGATGAGGGAGAGTGGTCAGATTCGGAGGGGATGTTTCCTCAGTTTCTTTAAATCCCTAAACTCCATAAAACCTTTTAAATTCAAAGCTTAGAGGGTGGGCAGAAATACAAAAATCCCATTTTATCCCCTTTATCCCATAACCTGCCTGTGAGCAGGGCTGTATCCATAGCCCTTTTAAACTCTTCAGCACCTGCCCACACCTCTTTTGAGGAATTTGTTTTAATCTTATATTGATTGTGTTTGTCTTTTTCATCCTGATGGGAAGTGAATTTTTTCTATCTTGCAAAAATGGAATAAAATAAAAATGCAAACCAAATCTGTATATTTCAAATACTGATGACATTCTTATTTTAAACCTCTTTTTTTGATTCCTTTTCAAAGCCATTTCTCCCTCTCTTCTTCTTTTAATGGATTCTCTTAATTCTTCCTCTCTTTTGGTTCTGGCAGTTTAAAATCATACTTAAATACCTCCTCCAGTGTAGAATAAGCAAACTGACAGTCTCCCCATATCGCATACCGATCCCAAAGCTCAGATAAGGTTTCCCCAGTTGATCGGTTTAAAACCACATACCAAACAAACCAAATCTTCTCCTTCTCTTTATATTGAGAAAAAATCTTCTTATATCTGGCTTTGGACTTAAGGGAGAGTTCCAGTTCTAAAGCTACAGCCTTCATCTCCCCTTCATGTTTTGTAATAAACAGACTGTCTGGCACTATGGGAGGCTCATCCATATAGCAAAGAGAATTCTCCCTTTTTTCATAGATAGATTTTGCTACTTCTTTCTTCAGGGTATGTTCTGATGTCCAGCTTTCCGCTATTTTAAGCCTCTCAAGCTGTATTCTTATGGAAGAGATAGCTACATCATGCTGTAAGGTGTTTTTATTTATACTTTTAGTTTCAATATCATGTTTAAACAAGGAAGCAGACTTTTTACTCAAAATCCAAGCCAGACCTCCATTGGGAAGCCCCTCTGAAGAAAATATAAAACCTCTTTGTTTTAAAAGCCTCAACCTTCTTAAAACCGTTCTGGTGTTAATACCTTTAAATATAAGCTCTCTTATTTGCCCAGTGGAAAGCACTCCATAGCTTTCCAGAGTTTCAAGAAGAATCAAGTCTCTTTCTGTGGGACTTGGAACAGAGGTTTTTTTACTTTCTAAAGGTTTTTGTTTAAAAAGCTTCTGATTGATGCCTATGGCAGAGTAAAATTTGTTTTTCTGAATTGTTTTATCCTGATAGGGTTTTATAGTAGTAGATACATTTGATGAATTCCTCCTCTTGCCCTCAAGCTCCCCACTGAAAGAGGAGGGAGTGTTCGGGCAGGGGGAATTTTTATTTGTTGAGTTTTCCTTAAATATCTCTTCTTTTCTCTCAGACATTTTCCACCTCTTTAACTTATTTTTGCAATATAGACTTTGAGCTTGCAAAACACACTTACTTTTTAAAACTTAATGTCTTACTTCTTTTCTATCCTGTTTCGTCTTTAAATTTTTTCCTCTATTTTTTTAAATCCAAATTTTTACACACAATTAAAAAATACTTTTTAACCTTTCATAAAATCCAACATGGCTTTTTTAGTCTGATGAGCAGACTGAAGCTCTGTGGCTGTTTGTTTTAAAGTCTGAAAGCTGTAATCAAGATTTTTAAAATGTTCCTTCAGGTCTTTTTGACTTTCTTCTGTTTTCTCTGTGATGATTCTGTATTCATAGATTCTTGTTTCAAGGTTTTTAATAAGATCAAAAGTTTCTTCTTTAAACCTTTTCAAATCTTCCAGGTCTTCAAGAGAAATCATCAGTTTTTTATATAAGAAGTTAGAGAGGAAAATAAGAAAGACGGCCAGCAAAAAAGAAATAACTGTCAAATTATCAAGAATGCTCATAACTCTTTTCCTCCTTAAACAAACTCAACATGGGGAGGCTTTAAACCTTTAACTGCTGACATGTAAAAAGATTAAAAACAAAAAAGCAAATAAAAAAATAAAATATTTTTTTTATGAAGTAAAAGATTAACAGTTTTTTCAAAAATCATGCCGGGAAAAAGCTCTTTTCCTAATAGAACAAACAAGTTATAAACAGACTCCAGAGGTTACCAGCGGTTATAACAGGTTATGAGCGGGAACTAGCGGGAAAAAAAGAAAAAAATATCTATAAGGAAATAAGACGACCTTAACCTATCTCCTATTTCAAACATCTTTAATGCTTTGCAATATATTACTGAAACTTAGATTTTTTATTTGATATTAAAGTAGTAAGCTAATTTAAAACAGCCGGAATTTTCATGTCTTGGAATGAATTAAATACCTTTAGTAAACTCATCTATCCTTATCTTGAAGAAGAACTTGGTTATCCTGAAAGAAAAAGTCATTTCTTTGATGAGCAAACTTATGTAAGAAAGAAGGGCAAAAACAAGGGGCCCTACGATGGAACTTTTATTGATGCACACAAAAGAGTCCTCCTACTTTTATTTAGAATGCACAAAAAAGATACTTTAGGAACTCAAGACCCTTCAAGGGTTCAAGATGTTTCATAAAACTTATATCCGACTCCATACAATCAATTGATTTTAAGGACAACAATAGATTCCCACGGCTAAAGCCGTAGTACTCTGCCTGACGGCCACATAGACAGAGCAGAGCTACATATAACAAGGCACTTTAGGCAGCCAATGTCTTTCAGGTGTCCAAGGTGATTCATAAAGCTTATATCCAGCTCCATACAGATGAAGATTGCTATTCCAACCCGTCTGATCGTGTGCTTTAAGATTTTCGTGAGAACGAATACCATCACCATCTCGTTCATATAAAAGTATCTCTTCTTCTCCTTCTAGTCGGACAATCCGTATAGTCACATCCCCATTTCTAAGATAGGGCAGATAAATTACAGCAGATCTTAAAAAAGGGTCTTTTCGTTCAGGATTTCTGTCTCTTAAAATATCTTCTGCCAAAAGATTTCCCTCTGGATCATACATCCTGGCTCTTAAATTTGGATCAATCACGGGAGCTAACTCTCTATCTTCATCTAATATCTCACCATAGCAATAAATTATTGGTTTCCAATCTCTGCCGGTTCTAAATCGCTCTTTACCTAAATACTCAAGAAAATGAGCTGTCTGCCAGCTATCTGCAAGAGTATCTCCCTCTTCCAGAACACCATGTTTAAGCCAGTATTGTTCAGTATCTTCTATCTCCTCCGGCCCTCCAGGATGGTAATCTCCATAAATCTTGATCTCCTGGAGCTCTTGAGGCTCTCTCTCAAACCAAGACATGGCCCAGGAATCAAAAGAAAAAACAACTAAAAATAAAATTAAACTTTTCATAATAAAACACTTGTATTTTTATCATGGTTTTTTAAAAACTCAAAATCTTACTCTTCTCTTTGGAACAGAGGATGAAAAAATTTCATTCCCACTAGGACCTAAAACCACCACTTGTAAATTTTCCAAATTCCCGTACTCTGGAATATCAAAGGCAGCATGAAGATAAGAAAAATCAAAAGGCAAAGCCTTGCAATCCATCTTCCCTGAAGGCTCTTTTTGATGTAAAAAACCCATAAGAGTCTCATAAAAAGGACGAATCATTTTTTGAAGAGTTTTATTTTCTTTTTCGTCCCTTAATAGAAAGGTGAGATAGTCCCCATTTCCTGAAAATTGTTCTGGATGAGAGGGTGTGAATAAAGTAGTGTCAAAAGTTTTTACTTTAGGAACAATAAACTTATCCCTCTCTTGATGATAAAATCCCGCCACAAGAATTTTCTTGAACATAGCGTTTTTTGTCAAATAGCCCCGCTGAGGGTGTGGTTGCCATTTGTTCTCCTGGATAACACGACTTACTTTAGCCATCACGGAAAAGACCCTCTGATGACTTTCCCTATCTATCCAAAGTTTTTTAATGTCTTGTTTATTATCCATGATGCTATTTCTATTTGTTACAAAATTCCAGGAAAGCCTCCCTTTTTCAATCCTTGCGTGTAAAGCTTTGGGAATCTTATACCCTCCGCATAATTTTAAAGGGATGTTTTTTAGAGGTCCACCAAATGATCTGCAAGCCGGATCAAGGATATTATAAAAATCTTTTCTTTGGCCCAATAAATGAACTAATTCGTGAGAGAGAGTTCCTTTATTGAATTGATCTTCTCTTATAAAAGCCACATCCCCAAGGAAACTCCAAGGATGGTCGTCATGATTAAATATCAGTAAAGTATCCCTCAATGTTTCACGAAAGGCCGGTACAAGACTAACCCCGTAAATTTCTTCATGTCTTGGGAGGTTCAAACTCTTATGCAGCTTATGATAAAGAAAGTACTCTTTTGAAACAACAGCAAAGAGTTTATCATACTTACCTTGTCCTCTCCATTCCGCCCTCTCCATTCTTAAGTTTCTAATGTCTTTAAGAAGTCCATAAGTAAAATACTTACCAGAGAAGGGACTAGCCCCCTCCCCTCCTTTATATCCCTTCCCAGAAGAAGAACCACTCCTCTTAGGCATTATATTAAGAAACTCTTTTGAAACCTCACCATTGTCACAATTTCCTAAAATAAAATTATTGTTCCCTATCTTGGTTATTAACATACTACTGTGAAGCCTAGATAAAGGAAGAAGAGAGGGAAGAAAACTTGTCGCTTCAATGGATTCAATAAACCTCTCAACCTGCTCAGAAGATACAGCCGGATAGCCATTTGGAACACCACCTAAATCTTTAGATGTTAAATTTGAAAAATAGCAGTTATCGTGCTTCTTATTTTCTTTATCTTCTCTATTATAATCTCCCGTTATTCTTATAAAACCCAAGTTTAATCCCTCTAACTCTAAAACATTCAGGCAAAACTCATTAGCGGCATTAAGGTTGATATTGTTCCCACAATTTCCAAGACTTAATTTACTTTCCGCATTGGGTTTAACAGAAAGTTCATTTGGAATGACTTTACCCTGCTCCACAATACTCACCCGAACAGGAATATGAGAGTTCTCTGTGTTTATTGGCATTATCGTTTGATCTTCTAAACGGCTAAAAGAGCTTTGTTCTATTCCATAATGCTCTCCAATATTCGTAGCTGCATCTAATTTGATATATTGTTTCAACTCCACAGGCTCTATTTGACTTGTGTCAAGCTCAACAAACTTGTAAATCACCGGTTCTTCAAAGGGAAAGTCCCTGGTGGAAAAAGCACAGGCTTTATTGGAGGATCTCAGGGATGTATTAAACTGCCAGTCATTTTTGGCTATCTTTTTAAGGGGGACACATCTTATACTCACAAATTGGTTTCTGACTTCTAGTTTTAAACTAAAATCTCTTTGTTTTATACATGCGTACGGATTGGTGTTTTGAAAACAATGTCTTGGAAACTGATATTGGATTTTAATCAAAACTCCGGCTGGTTTTCCTTTTACGAGATCATAGCTTTTAAAGATAGGAGCTTCAGGATTATTTTGAGGTTCTTGAATATGGAAAGGCTCTACCTGGGGAGCGGCCACGGATTGATAGACTAGTTGATGTGTGATTTGGACATGGCCTTCTTTTCTGTATTTCCTCTGGTGAACCTGTTTTATGGCTTTTTTCTGAGCTGTATGAACACCTCCTCTTATTCTGGCCGTAATTCCTCCAAAAAAGGTTTTTACTTTATTAGAGACTTTTCCAAAAAAAGTTTGAGGAGGAGTTTTTGTTTTTCTGGTTTCTGTTCCTGTTGGATTCTGATCTAAGCTTGAAGGTATATGACTTGTAGTGGAACTGGGTTTTGCTTGTTTATGGGAAGCTCCTCCATGTCTGTTTCCTGATGAAACTGATGATGAAGCTTTCGGTTTAGAAAGTAGTTTATGAAGCTTAGAGTTTTGTGCTTTAGGCTTTAAATTATTTCCCCCTAAAGCAGAAGAAGAACTAGATTTTTGTTCCTCCTGTGTGGCTAAAGGTGTTTGATGAGCTTTTACCCCTTCTGCCCCACTCATTCCCTTGGCTTCTTTTGTTTTTCTTTTTTCTGCTTTCTTGACCCTTGTTTCCTCTGCTTTTTTAACCTGTGCTTGACGACACATACTTAAAGCAAAGTGATTAAGACTGGACTCCGTCTTTACACTCTTAAGCTCTTTGTAACAAGATATAATGTCTTTACTCTCTAGCTTTTCTCTAATTAAAGACTTTTTATCTAAACTTTGACCTTTATATTTTTCCACCACTTCATACATCTTTCGATAACAAGTTGGTTTAGTCACATGGTGGTGTTTTATTTTTTTTAAAACCTTCTCAATAGAGTAAGAGTTAGGAATAAGAAAACACTGACGAAAAGTATTTGTCACCTCTCTTAGTTTGTTTTCACAGTTTAACCTACAGTTCTTAAGCCCCACATTACAGACTTCCTCTTGAACCTCGGAAAGAGAGTCTATCAGATGAGAGAGCTTATTTAACTCACACGAGGGGAGAGCTTCTGTTCCACCTCCATATATTCTGCCACCTTCTGCTTCACCGGCTTCTTTACTGCTTCCATCTGTTCCTGGTTTTGAGCTTTTTTGTACTTTTTCTAAGCTATTTTCCCTTAAATCTTGAGCTAGGCTTTGTCCCCAAGGCTCTGAACACTGAGAGGGATCCACACAACAAAGTTTAGTGTTATCTAACACCCCCTGGCAGTATTGATACACTCCTCTATTGGAGTCTTTACTTAAAAGAGTGTTATTTAAGTAATTTAGGCAGCCGTCATCCACCTGGCAGGTATAGCCTTCCCTACTCCCAGTTGAGTGCTCATCCGTATTAGAAAAAAGCAGAGGGGAGTAAAACAGGAAAAAGGCAAAGCAGAGTAGGGAAGATATACTAATTTTACTTTCTCCCTTCTTTCGTTAGGACATATTGTATGGTTTCTTTAAGCTTTTTCCTAATGGTGAATAGAGGGAAGAGAGTGCAAATCCCTGAGCTAATCGATATAAACATTTATTTTTTAATTTTTGGATGAAGAAAAAGAGGAGAGAGAGAAATAATTCTTGATAAGGTAAGATCATCATAAAGCCTTTCATGATTTCTTTTTATTATTTATGTCTTCTTAACTCTGTTTATAATAATATAAGATGCACATACTTTATTCTGGGATTATCGGTTTATTTGCTGGAAAACTTAACTTTTTAAGCTTGTAATATAGAGTTTGGAGACTTCCAGTTTAACAAGATTTTGGGAATATTTTGTATTTGATTCAACTTGTAATTAGTACGCACATATAAATCTATTAAATCTGTCTGTCATTCTCAAAAAAATGGTCAATAAGCTAAAAAGTTATTCAAATCCTTTGTAAAAATCTAGATTATCAAGATTTTGCTGTAGAGGAGCAATAATCCCATACAACAGAATTATCGTCAGCAGGGCTATCGGTCAAAATTTTTTAGCTTTTAAATATTGGCCGATAATATCATCAATTAAATTGGATTATGGAAAACTTTCTTATTTTCATATTTAGAAATTACTAAAAAACAGGTAATTTTGACCTAAAAACTACTTACAGTAGAGACATTTGATTATTTAAAGGGGGATAAAAAATACCTATTATGACAAATGGATTAGGGGCAACATTATGAAACTTTTTTGTAGTTCCTAAAAATAAATACAAGTCTTTCTTCTTATTAAATTCCTCAAGGTATTTATTTCGAACTTTTTGAATAGCTCTTCCTTCATCCTTTTCCTTTCTTAAACAATTCCAATATAAAGCCCCTATTTCCCAGTCTTCAATCATAAGTGTCGATTCCTTACCTAACTTATCTTGAAAGACATAAGAAAATTTATAAGGTAGTTTTTTTACCATTTTAAATATTTCATGAGGTTTATCAGACTTATCCGAGTTAAATAGTTCCAATTGTTTTTCTTTTTCTTTTATTACCTTTATTTTTTCTAAATCCCATTTTCTATTTCTAACAGGCTCACATTTAAAATCTATAATCCGTTTTGGTTTAAAAATAGCAAGCGAAGTCCTTTTATTTTTATCTTTCGCTTCTTTTATAAGAATATTTAAATCTTTATAAATTTTTGCTTTAGATATAATTTTTTTTCTGTCTTCCCAATGCCTTATAAATTCTTTAGATTGTATAGTTTTGCCTTGATTTGTTGGCCTGTAACTTTCCATCCTAAAATCACTTTTGTTCTTAATCACCTCAAGCTCTATCCATTGATATTTTTTATATTGTTGTTCCCACTGAAGTTTCCTAAAAGGGACAGGATAAATTCTAACCCACTTTCCTTTGTCCGTAATACCTGCTGTGCAAACAAGCTCATCATACTTTGCTGATAAAGTAGGATAAGTCTTTACAGTGATAAACACTCTCATTTTTTTAAATGTCATAGATGTTTTATCTTAAGATTAGGATTGTTCTTTTTTAAAGTGGAAGAAATACAATGTCTGTGACACATTTCAGGTTCAGCTTCAAAACAGGTTAAAGCTACCCTGCTTTTTTCTCTAAGATTCATAGTAATTTCACTCAATCCACTTTCTTCCGAAGAAAGTATCTCTTTTTCATAAAGAAAAAATAAATCCTTATAATCCTGTTTAGTTCTCAAATCCTTTCTTAATCGTGAATTGATTCCCAAATTCGGAATATGTAAATATTGCATATTTAGTTCTGTAATCCGTTTCTTCAAGGATTGCTTAGAAAATCCATATTTTCGGCTAAGAGGGTTTTTCCTTACATCACATAAAATTTTTATATTGTTCTTTATAAGAATATTAAGGTATTTATCTATACTACGACCTTCATACCCAATTGTAAAAAGACATTTCTCTATCTGCTTTGGTTTTTCACTTCTAATCTTTTTTTGCTCCCTCGCATTTAAACCAGCCTGTTGAATTATCTTGCTGTTGATAGCATAATAAGGATAATCAGAATATATTTTATATAACAATTCTTGTTTGGACATTGCTCCATATTCTTTTTTAATATCTAAAATGTGTTCTTTATCCTGTAGGTCCATTTCAGATAAAAAATTACCATTCCTACCCAATATCCACTTTTTTTTATCTTCCAATAAATAACCAGCGATTATTAAACTTCTTATATCATTATAGGATTCAAAAGAAAAACAACCATATTGATAAGGCACAAAACTGTAATATTTTTTATTTAAATGGTTTGAAATTAAAAAAACATACTTTTGAAACTGTATTTTTTCTACAGAACCACCAAAAGCTTCAATAACAGCCAATAAAAATTTTTTTCTATAAAAAAGCATTATTATAAACTCTTCCTATACATTACTTTAAATTTAGTTTTTATTGATAATGTTATCAACAATATTTTTAATGTCTTTTTTTGTGAATAACTTATCAAGATTATATACTCTTCGGTTTAATTGAAAGGTGCAATGCCTCACTCAACAGGTCTATCGTCTGGAGTTTAATTCCACCACTCTAAGTCATTTCCCATATTTATACTTGCTCCTTTATAGACTGCTTTCCGCATACCTTGAGTTACAACACTATCAATCACATCTTGCCCAAAAGGTAAAGCTCCAATTATATAGATTTCATTAAACATTTTTACTGTTCCAAACATGACCTCCTCTTCAACATAACCCATAAAGCCTATGTAATGCCTCATCATTTCATTTAATTCCTGAATATTAAAGAAAGCTCGCATCTGTTCAGGAACTATTTTAAAAACATCTGTTTTTATTTCATCTGGCAGTTTATTCCACTTCTCAGCAGGAACAATATAATACATAGATTGGCCTTTAAAATAAGGATTTGTATTTACTGCTTCCCACTGGGGAGCCACTCTATTAAAATTCCCATAACAAAGAAGTCCAGTAAAACATAAAAAATATAAAAACAATAATTTAAACACCTTCATCTTACTCCCCTTCTTTTGTTATTAGGGGCTTCTAAAAAAAGCATATCAAAAAACCCAACAGAAAATGCAGGAGTATCTCCCTTATATTCCTCTTTTTCCATAAGCCTTTGAACTTTCCTGTGCGTCTCTTTATGGATTCTATATAATTCCCTCATACCCTCTTTATTCAAAGTTTCCATTTTATAATAAATGTAATTATTTGCTACATTGTCGGGCTTATATTTTTCTGCTAAAATTTTAATATGCTTTTTTAGAGCTTTAAAAGATAAAATAATTCCTTTATCCATTTCTATAGCTTTATATCTGCTATTATCTTTCTTTATTACAAAGCCCTTCTCTATTAAAATAGAGAGAGCTTTAATTCCTTCATGGCCAAGACAATAAAGTATTTCCTCTTCTGTTACACCATGAGAAGAAAGAGCTAAAGCATAAGCTATAAAGAGATGTTTTTCTGAAAGTAGATTTTCCAACTCCTTCCCCATATATTTCCCTGTTTTGCTTTCTCTTGTAACTTCTAACATTTCCTCTGTAACTAGGGATTTCAGTTTTGGAACAGATTTACAAAGTTTAAGGAGATTGGGAACACTTGGAAAGGCGTTATAATTTAATATCCGGTGAAATGAGGTAATAGAAACTCCGAGGTTTTTAGCTATTTGACTTTCACTGATTTTAGGATTTACTTTCTTTCTCTCTAAGACATAGTCTTTAAGAATGTCAGAGAATTTTTCAGTTCTTCCTTCCATCCTTAAAGCCCCTTTTGTTTATATATTATCTTTTAACTTTTATACTCATTTTAAAATGAGGAATGAATCTGTTGTATAAAACACTCCCACTTCCCCCACGGCCACTATGAGGGCTAAAAGCCATAACCATATCATAAGCTCCCCCTCCCCCACCATGAGGGTCATCTACAGTAAATAAGGGATGATTGAAAAAAGGCACTCCCCCTTTGCCAATTCCTAGGCCGATAGTGAATATGAAAAGGTTAGTAAAATATACTTTTATCCCTTCGATATTTTCGAGGCTGATAAAAGTTTCGAGGTTGATAGGAGATTTAAAAAAGATAGTTGGATTTGTTTTTACTGATAGTTTTTTGTTAAGAGAAGGAAACAGGCTTTCCCATTTTTGTTTTGAGATATAGTTTCTTAAAATCTTTGGAAAATACCTACTCATACACAAAATTCCTATAAAGTTCTCTTACAAATGAAAGTGCTATAAAACTAAAGAGAGGTTTATTTTGTCAAGTCTTTAGCTATTTTAACTTCTTAAAAAATGTAAAAATTTCAATAGATTAGAGTAAAAATTACTTTTTAAAAGGCTTTTTCCGGTTTTTTGAAGCAAGGATATATATTCTTGGTGACTAGCTTTTGAGAGATCTACTAAGGAGCTTCGCACTCTAACTGTAAAATATTTAATTGCTATTATTTTATGCTAAGAAAAGCCAGATATGAAAAGTGATGCTTACCAACTGTCGCTTTTTAGCTTCAATATTTTTTAGTTCCAATATATTTATAAACTGAACTAGGTCTTCTTAACAAATTAAATGTATCTATAAAAAGCACCTCTTCATCAGAGACTTTTCCTCTAGCCGAAGCAACTAAGCCTCTTTCAGATTTGTCATTCCAAAAAGGATGAATAATAATAACATTTTTATTACCAATAGACAGCCCAGGAAGAGAATCATAATCTTGTGTTTGAGTATTAAAATCCCTACAAAACTTATCACGAAGGTTTTTTGCTCCCTCTTTCCAATTTTTTAATTCAAAACTTGAGAAATTATCATCAACACCGCACTTATAATTTGAACTGATAAAAGTTTGTAAAAGGGATATTCCTAAACGCCAATCTAATAAACCGTGGTAATTGATATTGCGGTAGGCTTTTAAACAGTTATTACAGGAGGATTTACAGTTTTCGATATGCTCTATAGAATATAATTTTTTTATAAATAGACTTTTCGTCGGTTCTTTTATTTTTTCTAAAAGAGTCGAAATATTATTTTTTATTTCACTAGAAAACCCTGCACCATTAGGTAGATGGTCATTAAGTCTAATTTCACCTGCTTTTTTATCTGATACTTCTGTACTTACAATGTTTCCTATATCCAACTCTTCCGGATCAATATCCAAATGCTCTGCAACTAATGTTCTTAAAATAAAAGCTGCGGAGTAATAAGCCCCCTTCATAGCAGAGCCTACTTTTAATAAATTCAAATCCAACTCATTAGGAATATCATTATGCTTGATACTAAAGACTTCTGTTTGTTTCTTAGAAGCTAAAGCAAAGTTTTCTATTTTTTGCTCTTTATCAAAATCAAATTTAAAATATCTATCTGTGTATTGTTTATAGTCTAAATCAATCCACTGATTGTCTAAAGTTTTCTTATTGCTTGTCACCTTTCCTATAAAGCATGAAAAAAATTTCCTGTTTTTATCATTAATACGAAATATATTTCCTTCGTTTTTTGTATCCACTTCACAATTAAAATTCATAATTTTTTTATGATTAAATGTAGTCTCAATAAAACTTCCAGTGCCTTGAAAAACTGGAAGATCTATCTCTTCCGCATCTCTGCCTAATGAAAAATCAGTCCGAAAAGCTTTAGGAATAATATATTTAAACTTCTCTTTTTCTTCTATATTTTTATCACATTCAGGACATTTTAAAAAATTAGGTTTATTCTCTGATGAACGAATAAGCTTACAATTTTCACAGCGAAACAGCCATTTCTCTTCTAATAAAGGGTACTCTGTTTTTATATCTGGCCCTGAACAATATAAAGGGGATGTAAAACCTATAGCTGTATGGATTTTTTTATCTTTTGTTTTTTGAGATCCAGGAGCAAAATCAGAAATAGCCAACTCTAAATCTCTATCAATCGTTTGAAATTCTGTATTATTTCTTTTCCTTTTTGGAAAACCATGATATAAATAACGAACACGAGAAGGCATCCCAAACATGGGTAAAAGATTTTTTTCAGCAAGTGCTTCAGCCAAACCTATGTTAACACTTTGACCTTCAGCACTATTATTAATTTTATCAAATAGTTTATTTTTAATAAAACTATTTATTTCACCTTTATCTACACTCTCAATACCAAAAGTCAACTGTTCTATAATAATATCTAACTCTGAAAATTCCTTTAATTGTTCCTTTATATTATTTTGCAAGTTGTGTTTATTATTCTTCCAGTCCTCAACAGTTCCAAATTCTCCATGCGTATCGGGATCATTGGGATTATTTAAATCAATAATGCTTGTCTCTTTGAAAATCTTTCTTAAGATTTCTTTTATAATAAGCCGTCTAGCAATTTCCACCCTGGAAACAGACAAAAAAGGAACAGAAGGGGTGGTGTTAAGTATTTGACTTGGATCTTTAAAGTAAAAATTATCAAAACTGTTCCCACGGCATAATGTTTTAGCAAAAGAAAAAGCTTGCCCTCTTCTCCCTGCTCTACCTACCCTTTGCTGATAATTGAATCTTTGAGGAGGCATATTAGCTAAAAATACAGATTGTAAAGGGCCAATATCTACTCCCACTTCCATTGTGGTTGTAACACTCAATATATCTACTTCCTTAACTTTTTTTATTTCATTTTGAAAAGTCAATCCACGAAAATATCTTTGCCTTTCAGGTTGCTCATCTCTATCTGTCTGAGCAGATAACTCTTCACAATGAAGGCGAAGAGGCTCTCTTTCCTCTTTCACCAATTTTGAGTAGTAATTGCTGTCATATAAGTCCTTACAATTTTTATCTGACTTATTATTCAACTCTTGAAGACAGCCACTACATATCCCACCACTTTTATGTAAATGTGGCCTTTGGCATTTGGTACATATCCAAACAGGATCTGATATATCAGCAATCCAGACAAAAAGATTATCTATTTCTAAAATTCCTTTTCTATGTCTTCCTATTTCACAAACTAGTTTCCAAACTAAATTACCAAGTTTGTCTTTCTCAATCCCATGAAGTTCAGCACATTTTTTAATATATTCTTTTATCTTTCTTGGTAGATTATCTATAGAGTCGGCAGGTTGAGGACTGCTTTGATTATCTCCATATCTCCATGTGTCTCCAAGCAATCTGATAAAACTGTTACTTATCTGTTTAATAGATTCTACAGATATATCTGAACCATCTCCTAAAACTTCTTTTATTTGTCCTTCTATTTCATTGTTTTCTATATTAAGACAAACAAAACCTAATCCAGAAGATTCAAAACCAAAATAAAGCCTTTGAAATAAAGTGGATAAAATAATTTGCTTGATATTTCTTCTGAAATCTCCCCTTTTTTCTTTAAGAGTTTCAGAAACCTTATCGTTCCATAGTTTATTTTTTGATGAAAAATCAAATAGTTTACTCCAGGAATATTCTTTTTTTTCCTCTGAATCCCCTATTTTATCCATATTATTTCCAGCAGGATTAACACCCATTTCTTTTAGTCTAAATATCAAGGTTGCATTTTCATCAAATAATATCTTAATAGGAACAACTTTTGTTTCTCCTATTTTTTTAATTCTATCTATTTTCTGTTTGTATTTTTCTGCTTTTTGTTTCATTTCCTCTGATGGATCTGACAGTTGTTCAGAGCCTTTAATATATTTAATATGGTCTTCTAATTGTTTAAAACTTCCCTTATGCTCTTTCTCATATTTTTTTGCTATATCACTTCTAAGTTCTCCATACTCTTCTATATTTGAAAGTAAAGCTGGCTCGCCTTTAACAATCCAATGAAGTTCATTATAAATTGTTTCTCTTACCAAATCACGATAGTGGCTTCTTTCAATCCCATTAGATACTCTGGCCGCTTCTTCCCTGCTATCAGAAAAAACAATTAGTTTTTTGTTATCCTTATCTAATTGATAGAATAATTCTTTTGATAGAATTTGTATCATTTTTGAAAAACCTGTCCTAAAACCTCTAATTGGAGTTTTTAATTTTTTAGAATTGTAATCCGTAGCACAACTTGGACAAATAGAAGACAAAGCCATTGTATTGGACAGTTCTTTAGAATCGCTATTTATATAAAATATATAACCTTTTACATTTTTTTTCTCACTGTTATTTCCAAGTTTCACTTTCCCTGTATAAATATTCAAGGTAGCTAATTCCCATTGAGCTTGATTTTTACCTGTATTCTTTCCTGTAACTAAAGGCTGTTTCCACTGACTTTTTACTTCTGAATTAATCTCCTGCTCCCCATTACAAGGCCAAAAAAGAGCATAGTCTCTATAACTCCTTTTTTCAACAAAAGGAGTTATATGTTCATCTGGTATTTTTTCAATATTTGGAGTGGTTTGTAACAATTCCCATTCATTAGGTTTGGTTTTGTCTTCTAATTTAATCCCCCCTAAGAAAAGAGTACCACATTGTTCACAGTAGAGAGTTTCAAATACCCGGTGTTGTTTCTCACAAAGAAAAGGTGGGTTATCTAAATATATTTTACCTATAGTTCTTTTATCATCTTCCTTATATTCAGAAGAACATCTTGGACTAGCGCAAGCCCATAAACCCTCTATATTTTTAAAAAACCAATGGAATCGAAAAGAAAGATCTATCTTTGTATTATTTTCTTCATTACAGTCGTAGATAAAATGAAATAACCCTTTTGTTGCTTTTTGTTCATTTTTTTTAAAAATTTTACAAAAATTATTTAAAGAGATAGATTGTTTTGTGTTTGTATTTTTTAAAAAAACATTACTTACACAAGTTTTTATATTAGAAAATACCTTTTGGCTCTCTATATCCCATGAACTTGAAAGTGCATCAACAACTTTTTCTGAGGCATTTTGATTTTTTTCGTTTAAGTAGTTTATGAAAGGTTGACTTGGTAAATTTGTAATGCTGTTCTTATTTCTCAAACTTTCAATTTCACCAGGAATAATTTGTTCTGGTCGCCATTCAATTCCAAAAAAATCTTTTAAAAATTTCAAGCTTTCTGCTTTATTAGGATCAAGAGAAGCACTGGAAGCCAGTATTCTTAATTGAGGACTGTCAGGAGTGAGACCCAACCTGTAAAGAAGTAATCGAAGCAAATAAGCTACTTCAGCACCAGCAGTTCCTCTATAAAGATGCAATTCATCTACGATTAAATGAAAAATATGACTTTTCTTATCCTTTTCCAACCAAAGGCGAGTTTTTTCAAAAATAGATTCATCTATTTTTCTCATCATCATAATACTAAGCATACTATAGTTAGTTATTAAAATATCTGGAGGGTAATCCTGCATATCCCAGCGGCTTCTCATTTCTGCTCTATCAAGAGTGGGAAAAAAGTATTGTAATTCCTCTTTTTCCGTTTGATTAGGGTGATGGTTTAATTGTTCTCTTAGTTTGTCTATATCTTCTAAAAATTTAGATAGTTTCTCCAGTTTTTCCTTATTCACACTTCTTTTTTTATATTCATTACCTGGAACAGGTGTCATTCCTGTATATCGACCAAAGTAAAAACGATTTCTTTTTCGATGTTCTTTAAACCATTCTTCCGCTTTATCAGAAACCAAGCTTTTTCTCAATCGAGAAAGTTGATCTTCAACTAAGGCATTCATAGGATATAAAATAAGAGCACGAACAGCCGGATCCCGTTTTTCATGTTCCCTTTGATTCACTCTGTAACTTTTGCTTAGTCCTCTATTGTTTTCTTTTTCACAAGATTTTTTATACTCTACGTTCTTCCACCAATCATTTAAATGTGGTTTACATTCATCTGGCTCTTCCCATAATGAAGACTCTTTAATAAGGTAAGAGAATAAAGGCAACAAAAAGGATTCTGTTTTTCCTGAACCTGTACCAGATGTTATAACAGCATTTTTACCTTCAAGACTCCTTTTAAGCATTTGATATTGATGCTTATATAGTGTAAGATCTTTTTCCATAAGACCAGACTGAACAAAAGATTGAAAATCTTCCATTTGTGCAGATGAAAAGTCTTTTAAATCATTCCTAGTTAAATCAGATATTTTTTTTCCGGAGCTTTTATATTTTTGAATAAGCTCAATCCAGGGGTTTTGATAAAACAGTCCCTCTCCATCAAGCAGCTTTTTTCTTTCCTTCTCAACACTTAAAAATTGTGTCTTAAAACGAGTTTGTACATAGAGCTTAAAACTGTTTTTTACTTCTTCGAAAGCTTTTATCGGGTCACACATTAGTTGAGCCTTTTATTCAGTTATTAAAGAGTTCATAAATATTTTCGTCATTTTTTTGGGACAAACCACTATTAACATATATTTATTTTTTACATAAAACAAATTTGAAACTCTCAAACAGCTTCAGAGTAAATTTCTTTTAGTTCCTGTCCTAATTTATCTGCAATAAGTGTAGCTATTTTATGAGGAATATTTTTAAAAACAAAAACTTCTCCTCGTATACTCTGATTTTTCCCTTGCTGTTTTTCTAAAAATGACTTTAGCTCTCTTGGAGGAGTGCTAGAAAGAAGAGTTAACCCTCTTTCTAAAATGAGAGGTAACCGAAGGAAAGATATGAGTTCAAAGGTTCGACTATTATACTCTAAGACAGATGTATTTACTTTTTTCGCTATTAAAAATCTACCCCAATCTAGATTAACTTTGACCTGATCTTCATTTATAAAGTTAAATAAATAATATTTATAAAAAGACTCATAGTGAGATATTTTTACAAGAGATACATCATTATATTTTGATGATTGCTGTGTATTAAATGTTTTAAATTTCAAGTCACTAATATCAAAAACTTTTTGAATATGTAGTTTGTTACCGCTAAACCAATGTGAATTTAAACTATCTTCATACAATGTCAAATTCCCAGAAAATTCTAATATACTCCAAGCAACAGGATTTTTATATATTTTTATATAAGAAGACAACTGATTACCTTGAAATGTAGTTTCTTCTAGCCAAGCTTCTAAAATTTTTATATTTTCAGGTCTTACAATTATCTTATCAGGAAGATATTTATTCATTATTCTTTTAACTTTAATTCTAGAATTACTTTTTATTATTCGTAGAAGTTCAGGTGAACGAGCTCCTGTTAAGAGAAAAGTAGGTCTTATAAACGGAAGCTCAACCAACATAGGGGGAGCTATTTTAACAATTGTGTTCCCTTCATCATCTTCCCCCATATCCAAATAGCCTAAAGAACTTAAATTTCTAATAAAGGAATATAAATAAGAACTTCTAGACTTACTGTTTAAGTAATTTTCTTTTATATTCAAAGATTCCACATAATGAAAAAGCTGATTCCATCTAACAGATTTTTTTTCTGAAAGTAAATAAAGAAAATCATTTCCAAGTTGATTCTTAAACATGTTTTGCCCTATCTGAAAATTCTTTCCATCTTTTATTTATTTCTGATTTTATCCTTTTTCTTTTGTGCCAAATAATATCTTTCCATAATTTCTTTTTTACCTTAGAAAACTTTTGTAATTGTTTTGTATATGACAACCCATCTCTTCCAAGCCAAATTGCCACAGCTTTCTTGTGAGTTTTAAATTGAATCAACCAAATGGGAGTCCATGAGTTGGGAAGTAATTCACGAGGCCAAATAATAATTTGTCCCGGTATCTCACCTATTAAATAGATTTTTTGCCTTGGATTCAATCCAATATCTGGAAGCTTTTGATAATTTTCATTGCTTCTCATCTTAAACCCATCAGCCCCTTGTAGATACCTTTCTTTAGTTAAATTATTTGATAACTGATTACTTTTAAACTCTCCGAAACTATTTAAAATAGGTTCTTCTGAATAATCAGAAAATTTCTTTAATCGATTTCCAGTAAGAAAAAGCTTTATCTTTACCTGAGCTTCTTCTTGTTTTGACTGTTTATCAGAGATAACTATCCATTCTTCGCATGGTATATCTTTAGGTAGAGAAAAACAATTTTCATCTTGACTAATAGAGACTGATGCTTTGTATTTTGTACTATTATTTGTTGAATAGAATAATTTGGAAATCTGCTCTGTTCCTCCTGTAATGCTGACTCTTGGTGGTACAAAAGAAAAAAATCTATTACCCTGTGATAAGCGAATACCTCCTTCAAATTTAATCCTTGGTTTTTGATCTATAGAGAGAGCAGGTATATATTTTTTAATACTATCTTTATTAACTCCTTTAACTCTAAATAAATGCCAATTATTAGGTAAACCAGAATACTCTAAAACTTGACATTCATTACATTCTTTTTCTCCCCATTGTTGTACTTTATCAAAAAGACTCTTATGGACAGCAAGATAAAATAATTTACTATGTGTGTATCTTTGACCAGAAATCCAAGCAGACACATTCTTTGCTCGTGTAAATACTTTATATTTTTGCCCACTATAATGAAAGCTATACTTTCCATACTTAGCTGATAAATCCTTCTCCCAATTGATATTGAAATTTTTAATCTTACCCGATATATTAGAACGAGAAAATGGTACTTTCCATTCAGTATTTTGACTTGTTAATGTAAACTCTTCTTCAGGGAGACCGGCTTTTCTTCTACACCTGAAAGATATATTTATTTGTTCAGCAGTTTCGTCTATTTCCAAACATAAGTCAATAAAACCTCTTTTTTCAGATTCCCTATCTTCTTGTACACTTATTTCTTCATTATATTCTTTTAACTCTTCTAAAACTCTGTCAATTAACACAGAAAGAAAATCAGGCTTTCCCTTTTCAATTCTATTTGAAGTTTTTTTTGAAAGAAGATTTTTATTATTCTTAAGAGCCTTTATTATTTCTTCTTCAGTTGGATTAGAATCAGAATCCCAACCCATTTTCCAAAATATCTCAGAAAGGTTATTTCGATCTTCTATTGTTAGAATAACTTGATAATAAGGAATGCCAACATGAAAGCGTTTTCCATATATATCATGATAAAACTCACCCCACTGACTTACTTTATCTTCTGAAGACCATTTTGCAAGATTATCCCATAATTCTGACATTTTTTCAAAAGAAGGGTACTGACCAGTGGAAGGTTGTTCATCTAAAATATCTCTCAGTCTCCCATAGTAATTATTCTCAGAAAAATCTTCACTATCTCCATGATTAACTGCAAGGACAAAGAGAGCAAGATAAGCGACATAAGGTGGATACTCTAAGCCTTTCTGCTCCCATTCTTTAAATGTATCTCGAGCTTTTATACAAACTTTCTGTTGATCGCGTGTTACCCAATCAGATCCTTTTTTGACTGCTTTTATAAAATCTTCAAAATTAATATTATTTTCTTGAGCAATCTTCTCTATTAAATTCCTTTCTACAGAAAACCAGACCCGTGTGCCAAATTTATCAGGATTAAAAAAGTGTTTCGCTATTTTGTTATTCCATTCCAAATAAGTCAAAGTAGATGCTACCTTTTGCATTTGTGACTCAATATCAATTTTTATTGCCACATTACCCATTTATTTATCTGTCCTTAATTTCTGTTTTAACAATAGAATAGGTTCATTTAACACTATTGTCCGTGACCTCCAAAAAAAGGCTACCCCCTAAACTGAGGAGGTAAAGTGGAAAAATTCTATAAAAGAGTTTCAAAAAAACAAAGGGTTTTAATTTTATCAAAGACGTTTCCTATTTTTCCTATATTACTCATATTAAACCTCCCTCCCTAAGCTTTCTAAAAATATTTCACTGTGCTTACCTTTAAAGTGATTCTAACTTCTACCATCACATTTTCGTCCCTTAATTATAAGAAGTGTAAAAAACTAATGTGATTTTGTAAAGGATATTTATTTAATCACTATGTAAAAAAACTGTCTCAAAATAAGACACTAAAATATCTCTAAAACACATTCAAGACCAGGGTTGATATTCTGATTGAAGAAGCGTGTGTTTTTGCCAATTCATCCGGTAGTTATATTTTATTTGGCGTTGCTGATGATGGAGTCATTAAAGGTATTGATACAGTACGGAGAAAAACCATTACTCTTTGATGTTTCCACCCGTAATTATATCTACACCGAACTCATAAGTTGAGAAGTCTTCTTTTTCTTTTGATAATACATTTGATAATATTTTTGGACATGTTTTTTTACTTTAGGTCGTTGGATGTACTCACTGTAATATAAAAGTCGTTTTTCTCTTGGCTCGGGCCTTTGCATATACTCTCTTTGATAATCTTTTTTTCTTTTTCGTTTGCACTGCTCCTGTCCGCAAGTGAGTTTCTGTCTTCTTACAGGCTGAAATGCTTTTTTACAATATTTACACTTAAGTCTTTTCATTTTACACCCATCCGGTTTGATCTTCCCACTTTTGCAAGGACATGTTTTTCCCTTTTTTTACATGAATAAGGGTTATACTTAAAACCTTTTCCATTGCTTTGCTCTAACAGCCCATCTTTTTTAAGTTCGATTAAAAGAGCATGAGCAAAACCACAATTATACGCTTGTATAAAACCAACTTCGTTACTTAATCTTCGTGCTCCAAAATACTCCTTTGGTTTTATATTTTTATAATACTCCAATACCACATCTAAAAGCTCTTTCTGTGCTCTTTTCACTTTTTCTTTTATCTGCTCTTTTGTCATAATTTAGTTCTTCTTATTAAAAATAATAGTGGAGACCTAAGTCCCTATATCAATACAGCCCAAGTCCTTTTTTTTATTTTTTTCTCTGGAAATCTTACTACTTATATTATTTATTTGTCTTAATAAATCTAAATCCCCTGATACTTCCTGTAAATGCTCTGACACTTTCTGTAAATAATCTGATACTTCCTTTATACCATTTATTGCTTTATCAATATCTTTTTTTATTTGTACTGTAGCCATTATTGTTCACCTTTCTTTTTATGTTGCAATCTCAAAAGTAGTGGGGACCTACTAAGTCCCCACATCAATACAGACAGAACAATAAAGGATTTTAAAAGAAACTGTCTGTTTGTCTTCTGTTATTATCTACTGACAGTTTTTTTCTCCACCATGCTCCTCTACCTTGCCCTCGTGATTAGCTTGAACAATAGTATCAAGACTTGATACATCTGAATAAGCTCCAATTAAAAATGTATTTGTACCTAATGTACACGCCGGCGCATTGGCCCCCGCTGTATTCGCTTTCGGTGTCCATGTTTCGCTGTTCGTGGTACAATCCGACGCAGAAGTATAGCTTGCATCTGAACAGCTCCCGTCACCGGGAGATATAAATTGATAGTTCGCTAGGGGATCGGCATCACAAATATCACCAGTAGAAATACCCGCACCAAAACCAAAAAACCCTTTATTTACAAAAATAGGGCTGGTGCTCCTATCTGTGTCCATTCCCACTTCTGCCAGATTATAACAATAACTAGAATCCACAGCATACTTGGCACCATAGGCTTTTTGACCATTTCCGACCTCGGCTTTCATTGCCATTTTAATAGTATTTCTTTTATAATTCCTATAAGAGGGAACAGCGACACTGACAAGTATTCCTATTAGTCCCACAGTAACCAATATTTCAATAAGTGAAAAACCTTTATTATTCATTATTATATCTCCTTTTGTTATTTGTTTATTCCTCAACTCCGATACCTGTTGATTCAAACTGCTTTTTTATGCTTTCAACTTTATGTTTTGAATCAAACTTATTGTTCTCTCCATTTACCCAGTCTCTTAATTCAGCTAGTGTCCTTGACCCCCAAAAAGAGGCTACCTCCTAAATAAGGAGGAAAAGTGGAAAGGTTCTATAAGAGAGTTCCAAAAGAGCAAAGGTTCTTAATTTTGTCAGAGCATTTCAATGGCGGTTTGAGTATATCTGAGTTATCTAGGAAGTATCAGATTCAACCAGCTACGATCTATAAATGGAGGGAGAAGATGAAAAAAGAAGAGGAGAAGCTTTCTTTTGATTCAAAGCCACTTTTGGAAGAGATAAAGCACTTAAAGCAAGAAAACAGTCTTTTAAAGGAAACAGTGGCTCAACAGGCATTGGATATCACCACACTCAAGCAGTTCAATGAGTTTGTTAAAAAAAAGCGGAAGGAAGAAAGACGGAGTATGCAAAAGAGTTCCTTGAGGGTCAGAGGATCGAAGTGAGCAAGAAGAGGTTTTGTGAGTTGATTGATATTCACCCAAAGTCCATTCACAAGGGTAAAAAGGTTAAGGCCATTTCCACTGCCAAGAGGAAGCGAGAGGAAATGGATAAAGAAGTGTTGTCAGGGATTAAGGAAGTGATAAGGCACCGTAGTACTTATGGTTATAAGCGGGTGACAGCTTTATATAATAGGAAGAGGGTGAACAATGGTCTGAGCAGGTATAACAAGAAGCGTATTTATCGTGTCATGCGGGATAATGGTTTGTTGCTTCCGAAATCAGGTATTTTGAAGAGGGAGCATAAGGGCACGGGTAAAGTGATGACGTTATATTCAAACACCAGGTGGTGTTCAGATTGTTTTGAGATACATTGTTTTAATGGGGAGAAGGTGTATGTGTGTTTTGTTTTAGATAGTCATGACAGGGAGATAATAAGCTTTGTGTCTTCTTATCGTCCGTTGTTATCGGAAGATATTCAGAGTTTAATGGTTATGGCTGTAGAGCGTAGATTTTCAGGCGGAAGAGCTTCTAGGGAGATTGAGTTTTTATCGGATCGGGGGAGTATTTACAGGGCTTATAATGTGCAGGCTTTAGCCAGGCGGTTGGGCTTAAAATCGTGTTTTACAAGAGCTTATAGTCCTGAAAGCAATGGTATGGCGGAAGCCTTTGTGAAGACATTAAAGAGGGATTATGTGTATGTGAGTGATTGTTATGATGCACAGACAACGATGAAACTATTGGAGCAGTGGATATATGATTATAATCACAGGGCACCGCATTCCAGCCTTGGAATGCGTTCTCCGGTGGAGTATATTAAATTAACACAATCGAGGTAGCCAAAAATGGGGGCCAATCCACTAGAGCGGCCAGCTTCTTACATTCCTCTGTACTTTTAGACCAGAAGTAACCAGACAGTGATATGGTCGCAATGAGTACACCGGTAGAGAACAAATTGACTGCTATTATTAGGTTTCTATCTTGTTTGTTCATATCCCCCCTTTCCCTTTCTTTTTGTTTCTTTGTTTTTCCTAGTTCTAAAAAACCAACTTCCTTAAAAACCACTTTCCTTTTTTAGAGACGATCCATACTCCCCTGTTCAGCAGGGATGTCTTTGCACCAGATTCCCGTTCCCCGTTTTCACGGGGACAAGCTTCGCGGGCATGACAATGCTTTTATGAGGACAAGTTTTCGCGGGACGGGAAGCACCAAAGTAGCTTTCAGCTTCAACAGGACAGGCAGACAACAACTTGCCTTTCCGTTTCCCTCTATCCTTCTGTGCTATGTAGAGGCTTCTAAAAAAGCCTTTATGTTTCTCTCTCCCCTGTGCCTTGTGACCTGTATTTCTTCGCTCCCAAAGCACCCTCTGGTTATGTGGCTCATCCACGAAATGACGCTCCTTGTCCTGGAAATGGCGTTTCCTACTAGGAAACGCCATTTTTTTATCCTCACATAAATTATCTCTTACTTATCGTATAGAACCAAAATATTTTTAAATTTTTTTTATTATTTGATGTTTATAAAAAAGCTTTTTAAGAAAATACCTAAGTTATATTAAGTATTTACTCACTGTATTTTTTTTAGTCTCTTGTCTTATTTTAAGACATTTGTGTTGTTCTTTTCTTCTTCATTTTTGAAACCTGTGGCCTTTTATTTCTCTTTTCATTCTTAAAAACACCTACCTCAAAACTGCTTTCCTACTCTCAAAACCCCCTTTTTATGGATTTTTTCCCTTTAAAAATGGCGTTTCCTAGTAGGAAACGCCATTTTTGTCTAAGTACCTGTAATCACAAATATTTTTCATCACCTCAAATGCATCTTGCGTGAATTTTGCATAATTTTCTAAAATTTTTTCACAAATTCTCGATGTGTGTATCTAATCAAAGATAAATAAAAGAGTTCGTTTTTATACCCATCAGGTATGATCCTCGCGAAAGAGGGCATCTCTCTGTTTACCTTTTTGGATTCCCGTTTTCACGGGAATGACATTTTAGAACCAGAGTAGCCAAATCTTTCAATCTGGAATTTTCAAACCTTGTCCTAGCGAAACTTGTCCCCATGAAAGCAGGGAATGATCGGTATAAAAGTGAGAAAAAAAGAAAATCTGAGACTAAGCACTATCACTGCTTTAAGTACTTTACTTCTTCTAAAAGCTTCTTTGAATGGAGGTCCATTGATGTTTAGAACTGTATCAATAAAGTTTTCATTTCCACTGCTGTATTTAAGATTTCTTGTGACAGTAAGTTTATTTACAGAATAAAGTTTTTGAGCATCGGAATTTAATCCACAGGGACGATCCAGACTCTAAAAAGCTTTCCAAAACATTTGAAACCATTACAAAGAACTTTTAAACAGCCTTCATACTCTGAATTTAAAGCTTTACATAGGTCATCCAATAAAATCTCTTCTGTTTTATCCTTTTGAAGCTTATATAAAGCCTCCCATTCTTTTATTTGAGTTTCTTTTATAAAATCAATTAGTATTTTGGAATCAATACCACGAACAGGGTCAAATTGATTCCTATCGCCTTTAATGTATCCGCCTTTATCTAAAAGATGCTGTTCTATAGCCTCTTCAAAAGCGATTTCTTTAATATTATTAGTCATTTATCAAATTCCTTGTCGTAAAAATGTCGCAAGTTTGTCGCAAAAATGTCGCTAACTTGTCGTCAATATAGTATAAACTCATCACGGATTTAATTTATTCCCTAAAACATAAAATATTTTGTGAGTAGCTCCTTTTGCTTTTATAATTTTTTTATCAATCATATCTTTTATATCTCTTTGAAGCGTCCTTTTTGTTACTTTGTCAGCTTTTTTTCTTTTTAAATTTTTATCCAACTGAGCTATTTGAGAAATAATTGTGTCAAAACCTTGTGGATACAATTTGTTATTTTCTAATATGTATTCAAGAATGACCCCTTGTCTTTTAGATAAACTATGATTTTGTATTAAAGCGTCTTTCAAAATAACTTTTTTCCCAGTGTTCATAACTTCATTCATTTGGAATAAAAACCCTTTGACAAAATATTCAAGCCAGCTGGTCATATCCATATTATTATTTCTTACAGCTTGAATAGCTTCATAAAAGTTTTTTCTATCTTTGTCATAGTATTGGCTAATTGAGAACAGCTTTTTAAAGTCATAATCTTCTTTATAAAGATAGGCCGTGCAAAGCAGTCGGGAAGTCCTTCCATTGCCATCCACAAAGGGATGAATATGAACAAATTGAAATTGCATGATACCGCTTTTTAAAACAGGGTGAATATCTGACTTTTGATTGATCCATTTTACAAAATCCTTCATAAGAGCAGGAACTTCCTTTGGTTTAGGGGGCATATATATAATTTCTTTTGTAACAGCATTTCCCACATAATTTTGTATTTTACGATAACTTCCCGGCTTAGCACTCCCTCCACGAACACCTTTAACCAATTCTTTATGAATGTTTTTAACAAGAGTTTCTGTAATGTTCTTTTTTTCTTTTAAGTACTTTGAAACCAGATTAAAAGCGTCTCTATAGTTTTTGACCTCTTTTATGTCTTCTTGATTAACTCCAGATATTTTTTGACCAGCTAAAATCTTTCGCGACTGTTCAAAAGTCAGCTGTGTTCCTTCTATATGAGTTGTATGATGCGTTTCTAAAAGAAAGGCATTTTTGCTCATGTTTTTTATCCATTGGTTTGACAAATGGGCCGCTTTTAAAAAACCTCTAGCTTGTTCAATCTCCATTAACTGATTAAGTATGGATCTGGTGATTTTAAATTTTGGAGAAAATTTTATTTTCATTTTTATTCTCTTATTTTTTTGTTTTCTGCCCATATCCCTTTGGGATAAGATTTTGCTTCTTCATCCATTGAATAGCTTTTTTTAATTTATTTTCTAATTCATTTCCTTTATAACTTTTTTTATTTGTTAAATTCAATACATACTTAGGATCAATCCTGTCAGCAAGAGTGTTAGGGGGAAGATTATCGTCCCAAAGTGATCTTTTAAATTCTTCAAATTTTATTTGTTTCTCATTGGCTTGATTTCCCTCTTTATAAGCACCCCTGCCACTATAATCTTTCCAAAAAAAAGCAGGAGCAAACTCTCTGCCACCCTGTTGAATTGAATTGCTGTCTGAACAATGTGTAAGCAAGGCTGTTAAAGCTTTATGCAGAGACTCCTTATCTGCATTATTTCCCTTAAGAACTTTATCTAAACAATCTTTAAATTCTGATGATGGATTGTCAGGAAGTAAATACTTCCCTACTGATTTTTGCATTCCATTTCTTTGAACACCTTTATAGGAAAAGTTTCCCCATTTTTCTTTTTCTATTTGTTCCCGCAAACGATAAACCGGACAAGTTTTATTGTCAGAAGGTCGTTTTTTATTTCCCGCTAAAGCCACAAAACACAATAAATAATAATTAACCGCAGCTTGAAAAATCTTGTGATGGTTTAATAACAAAGACTCCCAGTCTTTACATTCTTCCCGACCTGTATTGTTCTTTAATTCTACTTTGACAACACGGCCTTGATAAATACGGTTCACAGTTTTTGAGTTCATATAAGTATCTTTTATTGAATTTTTAAAAAGGAATGAACTTAAAATTCTCTCGAAATAATCCTAATTTGTCAAATTTTTTGAACTCAATCTTAACTTTTATATACCAAAAAAGATATAGAGTTACAAATGACCCTGAAAGACAGGAAAAAAACAAAAAACTTATCGCTCTTCTTTCTTTTTATGGGATTCTATTTCTTTTGTCAGTTTATCAAAATCACTATCTTACTTATCTTTTCCCTTAATTCTTTTGGAATGTGGAGTGGCCCTCATTTTTGACTACCTATTGATTTAAAAATACTCCATGAATAATCTGTTTTCTCCTTTTTTTCTTTTGTTGATGTTGTTTTACTACACCAACAGTTGAGCATTTTCACTCGGCTGTCAATTCAATGATTACCAAGAGGCTTTCTCATAGAATCTCCTAATTGTCTGTTTTTCTATTTACCTGTCTTACTTTTTCATTCCACAAATGCTTTGATTCTTTTAAAGTTTGTATCGGATTCTGACCATTGTATCTTTTTGCTGGATGTGTATATCTATATCGAATTTTAGTAGATACGGAGAAAAGCCATTACTCTTTGATGTTTCCACCCGTAATTATATCTACACCGAACTCATAAGTTGAGAAGTCTTCTTTTTCTTTTGATAATACATTTGATAATATTTTTGGACATGTTTTTTTACCTCAGGCCTTTGAATGTATTCGCTGTAATACAAAAGTCGTTTTTCTCTTGGCTCGGGCCTTTGCATATACTCTCTTTGATAATCTTTCTTTCTTTTTCGTTGGCATTCCTTCTGTCCGCAAGTGAGCTTCTGTCTTCTTACAGGCTGAAATACTTTTTTACAATATTTACACTTAAGTTTTTTCATTTTACACCCCTCCAGTATGTCATACCCGCGAAAGCGGGTATCTCGTTTGTCTCCCCTCTGTCATGCCCGCAAAGCCTGTCATGCCCGTGAAAACGGGCATCTAGTTTGTCCCCCTCTGTCATACCTACAAAGCCTGTCATGCCCGCGAAAGCGGGCATCTAGTTTGCCCCCTCTTCCATTGTCATGCCTGCAAAGCCTGTCATGCCCGCGAAAGCGGGCATCTCGCTCTGTTCACCTTTCTGGATTCCCGTTTCCACGGGAATGACAATTTAGAAAATAACTCATCTCTTGTGTTCATTATGATGCCTCTCAATTCTTTTTATGTTTATTTATCAAATCTAGGTACTCGATGTACAGCTCTGTAACATATTCAAATAAATCACGTATGTCTGTTTTTAGTCGTTCAGCTTCCTTACATAAATCAACCATCTCGGTTTTTAATCGTTCCGTTTTCTTCGTTATGGAAAAAAGTTTTTTATGTTTTTTTTCTAGTGCTTTTAATAAATCTATCTCTCTGTTACATCCTGTTTCTTCACTTAAAAGAAGAGGAACTTTAAATTGAGATAAGTTAATGTCTTCTCCTTTTGAACAACGCCAATATAGCTGATGATTGATATTGATATGCCAACGCGTTTCAGCAGTATCAAAACATCTTTTATAAGAATGAAATGGGATTAAATAAGCTGTGTTACTGTTATCAAGACATCCTAGAAACAGATAACTGTTTTTATATTTTTCTAAAAAAGATTTTTCTCCAGAAGTTACAGTGTACCAATATTTTTGAGTAGGGTTATCAAGGTGTACTTTACTGGTTTTTATACAGACAGCTACTTGATGGATATTATTAAAGTATAAATTTCGTTTTGACTTTTCCCTTCCTACATGTACTTGTTTTAGGTGCCTAAAGGTTTCAAGTATTTTCTCTTTTAAACTTTCTTCTGTCATCATGGGGTCGTTCTCCTGGTTTGTGCATAGAAAGAATTAAAAGTGGCAAAATTAATCGCCTCTTATAATCACAGTTTGTACTTATTACTACATACATTTACTGTACTTACCTTTGCTCCTTGCAGCGTTTTTCATGTTCATCATAAGCTTTACAATAGTCTTTCCAACTTTTTTCAAACTTTGATTTAACTTCTCTTGTCCATTCATATTTTGGCTGAAGCATCTCCTTCATAAGCTCTTTCACTTTTTCTCTCTCTTTAAAGTAGAGTCCTACTTGTCTTGTGTCATTCATGTTATCTCTCCCTAATGCGGTTCTTTGTTGAGGTAAAAAAAGAGCGAGGGATTTTAAACCACCGCTCTTAACTAACAACTAACTTTATAGAATAATCCAGATAGGAAAGTTTTTATTAACTACTATGGAGTACAATCAAAACTTCCGTGACTAGAGGCACTCTGTACAATCTTACCTTCCTGATCTGCATAATAAAACTCCTTAAGATCACTTGTGTTCGTGGTGGCTCCAAGTAAGAATGTATTACTGTCTAATACACAAGCGCCAGGGGCACCACCTTCATATGCTAAACCTTGCTTAGTTTTTAGAGTCGCACTTCCTGCACAGCTGGGTGGGCTTCCAGTGGGGGCAGCCCAAGTTTTAGCCGAAGAATCATAACACTCTTTGTCCGATTTTTCCCAGTGAACATCTTCTTCATCAACACCACCACAATCTGCTCCTACACTATCAAAGCCGTAGTAACCACCTTTTTGATATATAGGATTACCATCTCTTGTCTCCGGTAAACCTACTGCTGAAAAAGGAAAACAAAATGTAGATTCAACAGCATACTTGGCATTATACACTTTTGCTCCACTTCCTAAGTCAGCCTTTAATGCCATTGACACAGTATTCCTTTTATAGCCGTTATAAGATGGTACAGCTATACCTACAAGTATCCCTACTAAACCCACAGTGACCAACACTTCTATAAGTGAAAATCCTTTATTGCTTTTTATATTCATATTTCCTCCCTAAATTTTTTTTACTTTTATTTTGTTACTTTGTTACTTTTTACATTTGTTTGTTCTTAAGGCTCTTCAGCTCCAATACCTTGTGTTTCATAATGTTGTTTTATATGGATGATTTTTGCCTCCAACTCCTTTTCTTGGTTTTCTCCTTTTACCCAGTCTCTTAATTCAGCTAGCTGATTCAATCTCTTGCATTCCTGTATTTGACCGTGCCAAAACTTACTGGATATAGAGATGGCCATGACTAAAATCCCCGTTTGAAGAAAAACCAAAGCGGCCATAAATTTTTTATCTTGTTTGTTCATATCCCCCCTTTCCCTTTCCTTTTTTTTGTTTCTTTAGTTTTTCCTAGTTCTAAAAAACCAACTTCCTTAAAAAACCTTTTCCTTTTTTAAGGACGATCCATACTCCCCTGTTCAGCAGGGATGTCTTTGCACCAGATTCCCACTTCCGCGGGAATGACAGTGCTTTCACGGGGACAAGTTTCACGAGAGCTATGTCCTTTGCCCTGTGTTTCTTCGCTCCCAAAGCACCCTCTGGTTATGTGGCTCATCCACGAAATGACGCCCCTTGTCCTGGAAATGGCGTTTCCTACCAGGAAACGCCATTTTTAAAGGCAAAAAGTGCACAAAAACGGGGTTTTGAGAGTAGGAAAGCCGTTTTGAGGTAGATGTTTTTAAGAACGAAAAGAGAAAAGACTTACCCACAAACATGAAAAATGAAACCGCAAAGGCAACACTAGTGTCTTAAAATAAGACAAGAGACTAAAAAAAATACAGTGAGTAAATGCTTAATATAACTTGGTTATTTTTTGAAAAAGGTTTTTTATAAACAGAGAAAGATAAAAAAAATTTAAAAATATTTTGGTTCTATACGATAAGTAAGACATAATTATTATGAGGATAAAAAAATGGCGTTTCCTGGTAGGAAACGCCATTTTTGTCTAAGTACCTGTAATCACAAATATTTTTCATCACCTCAAATGCATCTTGCGTGAAATTTGCATGATTTTCTAAAAATTTTTCACAAATTCTCGATGTGTGTATCTAATCAAAGATAAATAAAAGAGTTCGATTTTATACCCATCAGGTATGATCCTCGCGAAAGCGGGCATCTCGCTCTGTTTACCTTTCTGGATTCCCGTTTTCACGGGAATGACATTTTAGAACCAAAGTAGCCAAGCCTTTAAACTGGAATTTTCAAACCTTGTCCTAGCGAAACTTGTCCCCATGAAAGCAGGGAACGATCCGATATAAAAGTGAGAAAAAAAGAAAATCTGAGACTAAGCACTATCACTGCTTTAAGTGGTGCCTAAGCCATACTCCGTATAAGAGCAATTGGTCAGAAAAAAATGAGCTTTAATAAATTCATATTTTTATCTTATTAGTATCATACTCTCGATTTTAGCCTTATTTTACAGATGTTTTCCAAGATTTATTGAATTAAATTCCCCTTTCCTTGATCTGGTCCCCATTTTTACGAACTTTCTCAATCTAAATAAAAAAAGACTTTACAAGAATAATAAATTGTATTATGTAAATAATAAAACATGTTACTTAGTTAATTATAATAACAGGAGGTAAACAATGCAGAAGAGAAAACAGATGAAATGGAACCGTAAACATGAACTAATCGCTTTATTTGCTTACAAAACTTTAAAACAGAAAAATCAAAGTTTGAACCAATGGCCAAAAAATCCTGAAATAAAAGATCTATTTAAAAAGAATTTTTCTTCTTCCAGCGATAGCTTTTCCCTTAAATTACAAAATATTAAATACATAGAAAAAGAAAGAGGTTATTCTAATTATTCAAAATTAAACAAAGAAATATGGGAGGAATACAGAAATAAAAATGCAGAAGAGATAAGACAAGCGATTATATATTATATAAGGAGGGATAAATAATGCAACCAGAAGATATAAAGAGAAAAGCACAAAAAGCACAGAAAGAGCTTTTGGAATCTGTACTTGAATTTTTTAAAAAATATAAAGATTTGCCGCTTGGCCCTTCAGATGTAACAAGAGAATTGGATTTGTTTAAAGGTTTGAATAAAGAAACAGTGGAAGCTTATAATTTTACAGGAACACATAATGATAAGATAGCTCAAGGCTTTATTAATGAGCTATTAAATCAAAAAAAAATAAAGCGGGTTAAAGCTTTGAACAAGTGGATAGGCTACAAATATCGGAAAAAATAAATATTCTGACTAAAACTGTAATGTGAGCTAGTATAGAAAAGCATTATTTTCTGTTTTGTTTTTAAAGGTGTCGAATCTAACACGTTTAAAATCAGGATTATTGATTTGTTCCCAACCTCAGAAATTCTACTGATGAACCACCACATATTGAAAGCTTTGGTATCTTCACTTCCATGTTCTTTTCACCATTCTTCAGGTTTAGAAATTGTCCCATTTTTCAAGTGAATAATGTCAGGGAATAAACTGTTTTTAAGATGTTTTTCTTTTATTTGCGAAGAATTGTCTGAATTGTTTTTTAAATCTTTAGAACTTGCGTTTATAGGAAGAAGTTGTCCTTGACCCCCAAAAAGAGGCTACCTCCTAAATAAGGAGGAAAAGTGGAAAGGTTCTATAAGAGAGTTCCAAAAGAGCAAAGGTTCTTAATTTTGTCAGAGCATTTCAATGGCGGTTTGAGTATATCTGAGTTATCTAGGAAGTATCAGATTCAACCAGCTACGATCTATAAATGGAGGGAGAAGATGAAAAAAGAAGAGGAGAAGCTTTCTTTTGATTCAAAGCCACTTTTGGAAGAGATAAAGCACTTAAAGCAAGAAAACAGTCTTTTAAAGGAAACAGTGGCTCAACAGGCATTGGATATCACCACACTCAAGCAGTTCAATGAGTTTGTTAAAAAAAAGCGGAAGGAAGAAAGACGGAGTATGCAAAAGAGTTCCTTGAGGGTCAGAGGATCGAAGTGAGCAAGAAGAGGTTTTGTGAGTTGATTGATATTCACCCAAAGTCCATTCACAAGGGTAAAAAGGTTAAGGCCATTTCCACTGCCAAGAGGAAGCGAGAGGAAATGGATAAAGAAGTGTTGTCAGGGATTAAGGAAGTGATAAGGCACCGTAGTACTTATGGTTATAAGCGGGTGACAGCTTTATATAATAGGAAGAGGGTGAACAATGGTCTGAGCAGGTATAACAAGAAGCGTATTTATCGTGTCATGCGGGATAATGGTTTGTTGCTTCCGAAATCAGGTATTTTGAAGAGGGAGCATAAGGGCACGGGTAAAGTGATGACGTTATATTCAAACACCAGGTGGTGTTCAGATTGTTTTGAGATACATTGTTTTAATGGGGAGAAGGTGTATGTGTGTTTTGTTTTAGATAGTCATGACAGGGAGATAATAAGCTTTGTGTCTTCTTATCGTCCGTTGTTATCGGAAGATATTCAGAGTTTAATGGTTATGGCTGTAGAGCGTAGATTTTCAGGCGGAAGAGCTTCTAGGGAGATTGAGTTTTTATCGGATCGGGGGAGTATTTACAGGGCTTATAATGTGCAGGCTTTAGCCAGGCGGTTGGGCTTAAAATCGTGTTTTACAAGAGCTTATAGTCCTGAAAGCAATGGTATGGCGGAAGCCTTTGTGAAGACATTAAAGAGGGATTATGTGTATGTGAGTGATTGTTATGATGCACAGACAACGATGAAACTATTGGAGCAGTGGATATATGATTATAATCACAGGGCACCGCATTCCAGCCTTGGAATGCGTTCTCCGGTGGAGTATATTAAATTAACACAATCGAGGTAGCCAAAAATGGGGGCCAATCCAAAGTATATGTGATTCTTTATTTGGAAAATATTCTAACACCATTTTTATTGCAGGAATTAAATCACTATCTGCTGTTAAAAGAAGAAATTTATCAAATTGATTTTGATAGGCAGAATTTAATAGATGCAAACCGACATTGACATCTGTTTCTTTCTCTTCAAAAGTTTTATATTCTTTAAGGCAGTTTCTACATTTTCTGGTTACTGTTTTAAAGTTCCCATATATTACCTTAACTCCAACTGTTTCTAAAGCTTTTATATACCTTTTATGTCTTTTAACCTTTCCTTCATTCCATTTGGCTAAAGCTGTAAAATAATAAATATCTGTTAGAGTATCAGATTTTTTAAGGAAGAACTGACAAAGTCTCTTTAAATCAAGCCATTTGTATCGTTTTGGCAGTGAATGATATAGATTTAGGCCATCTATAAAAGCTGTCGTTTTCATATTGCAATAAAAAAACCCGGTCGCTCAGGCTTCCGGGACCAGCCGACCCGAAGGCCGTAACTGGGGGTATGCTATTACTATCACAGTTATAAATTGATTTGTCAAGATATCCCGCTAAAAATCTTCTATAATTTCCGGCAGAAGTAAAATACTAAATCTCACTGCGATTTACGTAGATAGAGCGGGAAACTGCGGGCAAAGCCGGGAAAAAAGCACGGCAGGTTGTTATTGTTTCTACTGAATTATTCCAGTTTTTCCTTGGCCGACCGGCACCTCCTATCACTGAAAACCACTAAAGTGGCTTCCCGTTTTACCCACTACTGGAATTACTTAGCTTTTATAATACAAGGAGGATTCATTCTGCTCTTGACAATAAAAATCCTAAAGAGTATGAAAAGTGATGCCTACTAACTGTCCATATATGGGGGACATTCCAAACAGATACTTTTTCTGCTATTTCTTGAGCATTTATAATTGGATTTTTATGAATAAGGCATGGCTTTATTAAGGATATTCACACCGCAAATAGATCGAAACTCATTAACATTTCCACCTTCTTCACTATTAGAATATAGCTTCTTTTTGGAGATCAAGGACACTAGAAAAGAACTTATTTTCACTTACAAACTGGTTGATCCTTTACATATTCTTGCAGTTTTATTTTATCTATACATTCTACTTTTTTTTCTTTTGTACTATTACCAGGAAGAATAGTAGGTTTTCCTATGCTAACAGGATCTCTTCCTCCCTCTGTTTTCTTTTTTTCGTCACTAAGCATTTTAAAAGATAAAGTAATTGACACAGATGCAGATAAGACAATGGATATCACACAACAACATACAATCAAAAAATTTAATTTCCCAACTACTTTACCTATTCTTGTTTTAAAGTCCTTCTTTGTATTATCTATATTCTGTTCAATAGTTTCATTAATATGAGTTATCTTTCTACCCATTTCTATTTTAATATTCTCCGTATTCTGTTTAATAACTTCCTGAATAGTAGTTGTCTCTTTATCTATTTTCGATTTGAATGTGCCTTTTATATTTTCTTCAATCTGGTTCAATAAACTAGTTATTTCTTTTTTTATCTTAATATATTCATTAGGTGGTAAAGATAATTCTTCCCTAGGGTTTTGTGTAGTATCGTCCGATTGGTTTTGTTCATCACCATTGTCATGAGGTAGTAAGGATACTGTCCTCCTAGGGTTCTGTGTAGTATCGTCCGATTGGTTTTGTTCATCACCATTGTAATTTGGTTTTTTCTTTGGAACGCTCACTAGTCTTCCTCCATATTTTTTATTATGTATAGTTCAGTCTGTCGGACGAGAGTGTTTAGAACTTTAATATTATTTTAGATATCTCTTTAATCCCCTGTATAATCCGGGCTGAGAGGATGATTGATAATCTACTTAATCCCAAAGCCTTTATTTCTGTCACAAATTGGAGTAAAATTGAACAAAATCCAAAGATATTAAAATCCCTGATTGATGCCACATTTGAAGATAGAACCCGTTGCAATTATGATTTGAGCAAACAAATAAGATGACAAAACTTTAATCCCCATTTTAATTTATCTCCAAATTTATAATACAGTAAGGGCGGCCTCTGACAAAATGCCGCCAATTTTTTTATAAGAGAAAGGAGACACTTTTTAGAGCCTCCTTAAAGTCTTTAAAAATTAGTTCTTTTTAAGAAGCTTTTTTCTCCAACTTTTTTTCAATCAAATTTTCTATGTCTGAAGTCCAAAAGTAAGTTGAACCATTGTCAAAGCTCATAACTTCCTCATCTTCCTCAAGGCTGGAAATATACTCATCTTTAGCTATGTCCCAAGCGACTTCGTCCATTGTTTTAAGAATATCCACTGTGGAAAGCTCCAGCCAGCCGACTTTTGTCTCTGTGGGGTAACAGCCTTCAATCATATCTTCAAAAGCTTCTTGTTGATTGACTGGTTTAAGGTGTTCCTTAAGGATTTCTTCAATCACCCAATCTATTCCATATTCACAGCCGATCTCTTCCATAAGTCGCATACAGTCATCATTCCCGCAGTTATCACAACGGCCACTTGGGGCTTTTATGTAACAGGAATAACAAAAAGGTATGCTTTCTTGAAAAGCCAGTTTTGTTAGTTGGTTTTGTATAGTTTCTTTTTTAGCCATGTTTCCTCCTTTATGGTTAAAAATTGTCTCGCTTACCCTCTTAAAAAATAAAGAAAAACGGAGGGAGTGCTTTGCAAGAAAACAAATGGGAGGGCAACCCATTTTTTGAGAATCAAAAAATTAGGGAGGAACCGATTTTTTTCTTGAGGACAATTTGAAGAATTGTCCGATCAAAGTAAGCGACCAGAGTGTTACAAAAATAATAGAGGGAAAGCGAACCAATAAAAGTTAAGGATCTTAATAGATAAAAAAAGAACCTCCCCCAGTAAAGGGAGACATCCTTATCCTATACAAATAAAATAAATAGGTTGTATTTTTTTAAAAACTCCTTTAGTCCTAATAATGAGGATAAAAAAAGCCTATATTTATTTTTAAAACCAGAAACAAATTATAAGGACTTTTTATGGAAAAATACAAAAAGAACAAATCTCAGGTAAAGAGAAAAAAGCCAAAACTTACCCACGATAGTTTCTTCAAACTCTTTTACTCTGACACAAAACTTGCAAAAGAATTACTGAAACTTATTTTTTCAAAGAAAGAGATTGGAGCTTATGATTTAAACAAGTTGAAAGTGGAAAAAGACACTTTTGAAGAAAAAAGAGCGGATCTTATTTTTTCCCTCCCTTTTAAAAAGTACCCGAAAAGCAGGGTAAAAATATTTATTCTTTTAGAACATAAAAGCTCTTATGATAAAAACCTGTTTAGCCAGCTTTTAGACTATCAGGTGTTAGGCCGAAAGCATAGCATCCAGCAAGTGGGCTATCCCCAGCCTATAATCACTGTGCTTTTTTATCATGGCAAAGAACCTCTTAAGTGGAAAAAATCCCTCCAAGAAGAGGATTTTGGGTCTTTTGTTTCCGAGATTCCTATTGAATCCAGAAAAGATATGTTAAACTATAGATTGAGGATAATAAACACACAAGACCCGAGAATCCGGCAAGCCGTTAAGGGCGGGAAATTCAAAGGGTATAGCGTCATAAACCTATTATCTGAGATATGGAGTTTAAAGAAGAAAGTAACTCCATTAAAAGTAACAGATGCTTATGCTGAATTTGAAGAGATACTGAAGAACTTAAAGGGAAAGGAAAGAAGGACTGTAGAATTAAGGGTATTGGAGTATTTAAAAGATAATACAAAGTTAGATGCAAAAATTTGGGAAAAAGCGGAAAAGCTACTTATAGAAGCCGGGATATTAAAACAAGGAGGACTTATGCAAGATGTAAGAGAAATTATCAAAGAGAAAGGACGTTGGGAAGGACGACAGGAAGGACGACAGGAAGGACGACAGGAAGAACGGCAACAAGTCGTTTTAAATATGCTTAAAAAAAAGTTAGATATTTCTATTATTGCTGAAGTGACAGGTTTATCTGAAAAAGCAATTAGAAAACTAAAAAATGGTTCTTAAAATCTTTTAAGGTGTCTTAGGCTTATGCAAGATGTACTGGAAATTGTCAAAGAAAAAGGCCGATGGGAAGGCGAAAGAGAAGGTATCAAAAAAGGACGACAGGAAGAGCGACAACAAGTTGTGTTAAATATGCTTAAGAAAAAATTAAATATTTCTGTTATTTCTGAAGTGACTGGACTTTCTGAGAAGGAAATAAAAAAGCTGAAAAACGGGGCTTAATACCCCCTCATTATTATTTACATTTCCTCATACGCAGGAGTTTATAGATCATTTTTGTAAGTTAAGGAATAAGAAGTGAGTTGAACTGAGCTATTGGATTGGCCCCCATTTTAATTTATCTCCAAGGTTATAATGCAGTAAAAGCGGCCTATGGTAAGAGGCCGCCGATTTTTTCTTTAAAGCTGGGTAAAGAAAGCCTTTTAAAGCCCTCTTTACAGTTTCCTGACTCTTTTTGGAGAGAAGCCTTTTTTAAGAATTTTCCCCTTGAACATTTCCCAGAATAAACTCAGTTGCCTTTTGAGCTTTAGAAGAAGCTTTAAAAATTGCTTTCTTATCTTCTTTTAAAACTTCCAGCCAGTCTTTTACATAAGCTGAGTGTTGCGTTGAATACTCAAAACCCAAGTGACAACAAATAAAGCTCGCTGAAATCTCCGCAACCAGTTCCTCAAAGGCGTAAGTCTTAGACCCTTTCTTTCCGCCCATTGCCCTATCAAGACGTGACTTATGCCCTGTCCAGTGGGAAAGCTCGTGAAACATCGTGGAGTAAAATCTTTCTCCTGTTTTAAACTGCTCCTTCTTAGGCATAAGAATTTTATCATCAATCGGCAGGTAACAAGCTCTATCAATGGGAGCAAAGGAAATGTCCGCTTTAGACTTTTTTATAAGCTCCTCTGCTTTCTCTACATCCTGAAAATGGGGATCCTCTTTTGAAGAGGACTTTTTAATAAGATGCTCTAAACCTTTCGTTTGTGAAAGATTAAAAACAGCATGTGTTTTAAGTATGGGGATTGTTTTTTCTTCCTCTATCTTCTCATCAGTAATTAAAAGCTTTTTATAAAAAACGATTTGTGTCGCCCTTTCTCCTTTTTTGACTTTTCCTCCCAGTTTCTTAGCTTGCAGGAAAGTCATCCACTGGCTGGTTTCAAAACCTGTTTGAGATTGTCTAAGCCAGAGGATTAAGGTATTAACACCTGAATAAAAAGACTTATAGAAAGTATTTTCTGGAAAACCCATAAAGCCTTTTTCCCAGGGCTTTTCCCAGACGGGGAGACCTTTTTCAAGGTCAGAAATAATTTGATTTGTTATCTCTCGATAAATATCTTTTTTAGCCATGTTTCCTCCTTTGTGGTTAAAAATTGTCTCGCTTACCCTCTTAAATAAAAAAAGAAAACGGAGGGAGTGCTTTGCAAGAAAACAAATGGGAGGGCAACCAATTTTTTGAGAATCAAAAAATAGGGAGGAACAGATTTTTTTCTTGAGGACAATTTGAAAAATTGTCCGATCAAAGTAAGCGACCGAAGTGTTACAAAAATAAGAGAGGGAAAGCGGAGCAAAGAGTCTTAAAGAAGATAAAAAAACAGCCTACCAATCTTTGGAAAGCTTCCTCAAAAATAATTAAAAAAACACAAAAACTGTAATAAAAAAGCTATAAAATAACCTGAAAACTGCCTAAAAAATCAGCAAAAAGCCAGAAAATTCAAGTATTTTGACAAGCATCACATTTTGTCTTGATTCTTTTATAATTTGATACGATACTATTACCAGTATCCCCCGCTGGTTTCGACTGGTGGGGCACGAGGCGGCCTGATAAAGGTCGCTTTCGTCTTTTAAAAAGAGAGATATTTTGCAATCTAAATCTTCTAATAAGTATCTTAATACAATTATTTATATTGACGGCTTAAACCTCTATTACTCTCTCAAAAAAACCCCTTATAAATGGCTAAACATTGAGAAACTTATTGAGAACATATTAGACCCTGGATCGTCCCTGAAAAACGGACAGTGAGTAAGCATCATTTTTTAATTGGCTATCTACATTATAAAATTTTATTTTTTTAACTAAAAGAAACTTCTATTAAGAAGCTTCCTTCTTCAGCTTTTCTTCAATCAGATTTTCTATATCATGAGTCCAAAAGTAGATAGAGAAGACAACATATATAGGTTATTATTACAAATCATCAGAAATAATCCCCTCAATGACCTCATTCACCAATTTTGTTTAAAAATAGCTCTTTTCATTGCTTTTTACATATCAGAGCAATACACTAGAATTAGTCCATAATGAGTTTTTCCAGTAAATACAATGATAATAAAAAGCCATTTTAGGGGGCTTTTTAACCTTAGTTCTGGGATTATATAAAATAAGGGGGAATTTTATGGGAAAATATGAAGCACCAAAAAACAGGGCAAAAAGACACGCTGAGTTGAGAAAACAGTCTCTTGAGCGACCAGGTGTTAAAGAAATGATGACTGTCTATAACCTTTGGAAAGAAAGTCATAAAGCAGAACAGGCTCATCAAGCTATTAAAGACTCTGCTTATACAGTTACTAATTCGGATTCATCAGAACCCAGATTTTTCTAAGAAAGGCGAGATACTGAATGCCAACATGGAGTGAGATTCTCAAAGAATTACATGAAACTACTAAACAGCCGGGTGTCAAATCTCCAGTTGATTTTATCCGCCGTAAATATTTAAAAAAAGTTTCTGATTTAACAAAACGCAATACAATTCTTTACGCATCCTGTTGGACATCTAAACCAGATGTGCCTCCTTCCTTTTTAAGTATTTCCGATGAGGATTTACAAGGTCTTATGGAAGTGATTCATGGCCTTTCCGGTTCTGAATTAGACCTGATTCTCCATACTCCTGGAGGCCCTTTGGAAGTAGCTGAGGCTTTTGTTAGTTACTTGCGTTCAAAATTTACAGATATTCGTATTATTGTCCCCTCAGTAGCTATGTCTGCTGGAACAATGATTGCTTGTGCAGGAGATACAATAGTTCTTGGCAAACATTCATTCTTGGGGCCTACTGATCCACAACTTATTATACCCACAAAAACAGGTTTAAGAATGGCCTCTGCTCAGTCCATATTGGATCAATTTGATCGAGCTCAACAAGAATGCAAAGACCCAGCTAAGTTGAGTTCATGGATTCCTATGCTAAACCAATATGGCCCTGATCTGCTTATTCAAAGTGAAAAGGCTTTAGAAATGTCACGAGAACTTGTTGAAAGCTGGCTTTCAAAATATATGCTAAAAGAAGATAGGAAAAAAGCAAAGGAAATTGCTAACTGGTTGTCCAATAATAAATTATTTAAAACTCATAGCAGAAGAATAGCCAGAGAACAATTAGAAGAAATAGGATTAAAAATCCAGCACCTTGAAGATAACCAAAAAGAGCAAGATTTGTTTTTGTCTGTTTTTCACGCAACAACACATACATTTACAGGAACTCCATCTGCAAAAATTATTGAAAATCATAATGGCCGAGCCTTTATAAAAATGTTTCAACAGCAGCCTTTCCTTGTGCAAAGAAAAGCATAAATTTACGACCTTAGAATTTAATAAAAAAAGAGCCTTCAAATGAAGGCTCTCAATAGCAAATCTTTTCGTGATTTTTGCGTGATTGGCCGGTTATAAGAGGTTATTGTTAATTATAGTTTGGCTACAACAGTGAGATTTTATAAGGTTTTTAGCATATTTTAGTGTTTTGAGGACTATCTATAATCACCCGTAGGGAACACCACTTTTTCTTTTGATAATACATTTGATAATATTTTTGGACATGTTTTTTTACTTTAGGTCGTTGGATGTACTCACTGTAATATAAAAGTCGTTTTTCTCTTGGCTCTGGCCTTTGCATATACTCTCTTTGATAATCTTTTTTTCTTTCTCTTTTGCACTTCTCCTGTCCGCAAGTAAGCTTTTGTCTTCTTACAAGCTGAAATGCTTTTTTACAATATTTACACTTAAGTTTTTTCATTTTATCCACTCTGGTTTGATCTTCCCACTTTTGCAAGGACATGTTTTTCCCTTTTTTTACATGAATAAGGGTTATACTTAAAACCTTTTCCATTGCTTTGCTCTAACAGCCCATCTTTTTTAAGTTCGATTAAAAGAGCATGAGCAAAACCACAATTATACGCTTGTATAAAACCAAGTTCTTTACTTAATATTCTGGCTCCCATAGGCTTATTTGATTCTCTATTTTTATAATACTCCAATACCACATCTAAAAGCTCTTCCTGTGCTCTTTTCACTTTTTTTCTCATCTGTTCTTTTGTCATAATTTAATTCTCCGCTTGTAAAAAGTAGTGGGGACCGAGGTCCCCACATCAATCAGCCAGAACAATAAAAGATTTTAAAAGAAACTGACTGATTGTTTTCTGGTTATTATCTACAATAGTAGAAATTAATAAAAGATATATTTATTTTACACACTTGTTAGTTGTACCATCGGCAGTTTTTATCGCACCCTCATCATTCGCATAATAGAACTTCTCTACAGAGCTTGTATTTGTAGTCGCTCCCATAAGAAAACTATTAGAAGCTAGTTCACAATCGCTTGGAGTGGTTCCGCTAAACTCTAACCCTCTTCTATCTTGAAGAGTAGCTGTCCCAGTACACGTCGCTGTACCTGCAGAAACGGTTGGAGCGGACCATACTTTTGAAGAAGAATCGTAACACTCTTTACCATCTTGTACCCATTTAACAGTGTTGGGATCAACTGAACAATCTATATTTACAGAACTAAACCCGAACCAGCCCTGTTTTTTATAAATAGAGTTATTTTTTTTATCTATAGGCAATCCCACTTCCTCAAAGGAAAAGCAATATGTAGATTCAACGGCGTACTTAGCATTATACACTTTTGATCCATTTCCTAAGTCGGCTTTTAAAGCCATTTCTACTGTATTTTTTTTATATCCATTATAAGAAGGGACAGCTATACCGACAAGTATCCCTACTAACCCGACTGTGACAAGCACCTCAATCAATGAAAATCCTTTATTATTCATTATTATATCTCCTTTGTTATTTGTTTATTCCTCAACTCCAATACCTTTTGATTCAAACTGGTTTTTTAAACTTTCTATCTTTGCTTCTGATTCAAATTTCCTGTTTTCACCATGAAGCCAGTCTCTTATTTCAGACATTCTAGCAATCTCTTTACATTCTTTGTTTTGATCGTGCCAAAACTTGCCCGATATAGAGATACAAAGTATTAGAAGACTTGTTTGTAAAAAAACCAAAGCCGCTATAAATTTTTTATCTTGTTTGTTCATATCCCCCCTTTCCCTTTCTTTTTGTTTTTCCCTAGTTCTAAAAAACCAACTTCCTTAAAAACCCTTTTCCTTTTTTAGAGACGATCCATACTCCCCTGTTCAGCAGGGATGTCTTTGCACCAGATTCCCGTTCCCCGTTTTCACGGGGACAAGCTTCGCGGGCATGACAATGCTTTTGTGAGGACAAGTTTTCGCGGGACGGGAAGCACCAAAGTAGCTTTCAGTTTCAACAGGACAGGCAGGCAACAACTTGCCTTTCCGTTTCCCTCTATCCTTCTGTGCTATGTAGAGGCTTCTAAAAAAGCCTTTCTGTTTCTCTCTCCCATGTGCCTTGTGCCCTGTGTTTCTTCGCTCCCAAAGCACCCTCTGGTTATGTGGCTCACCCACGAAATGACGCCCCTTGTCCTGGAAATGGCGTTTCCTGGTAGGAAACGCCATTTTTGTTCATAACCCTTTGTAATTACTTATTTTTTAATTTCTCAAATATGATTTTTGCGTGAAATTTGCGTGATTTTCTAAAAATTTTTCACAAATTCTCGATGTGTTTATCTAATCAAAGATAAATAAAAGAGTTCGTTTTTATACCTAATAGAGTATGCGCCTTGTTCCCAACTTCCTAAGATTCACAAGGACAAGTTTCAAAAAGCAATGCAACAGTTTTGTAAAAAAGCCTGTTCCCCGTTTCCACAGAGACAAGCTTTTCTGTAACTTTTTGATTCTTTTTTCCGGAACAGAGGGTCCTTTAAAACTGGAATTTTCAAACCTTGTCCTAGCGAAACTTATCCTCATGAAAGCAGGGAACGATCCGATATAAAAGTGAGAAAAAAGATCACAGAAGAGAACTAAAAAAAAACCTCTGGGTTGATGATATAAAAAACTAATGCTTTATCTATTCTAAAAGCCTGTATTGTGTTGGAGTCGTAGCAAAGCCTATATTCTTGGTTCTATTAGCAGAGTTGGAGGCAACTCTACGATAAAAGGAAAATGATTACTTTCTTTTTCCTATTTTTTTTGTTTCTATACTATAATGGTTTGTCCAAACTGGGATATTTTTAAAACAAAGTTCAGTGAAAATAAGCAATCTAACTTTGAGTGGTTTTGTTATCTTTTATTTTGTAAAGAATTTAATCAATTTAAAGGTATTAAAAGGTATACAAATCAGACTGGAATCGAAACAAATCCGATTGATGTAGAAGGTAAAAACATTGGCTTTCAGGCTAAATTTTTTGAAACAAGACTATCAGAACATAAAACAGAATTTAAAACATCTATAGACAAAACTAAAGAAAAACATCCAGAAATAAGCAAATTAATTTTTTATATCAATCAGGATTTCGGAGAGGGGGTAAACAGCTCTGATCCACAATATAAGTTAGATATTGAATCCCACGCAACAGATAAAAACTTAAATATAGAATGGAGAACAGCAAGCTATTTTGAATCACCTTTTGTTTGTGAAGAGAATAAAAAAATTGCTCATCATTTTTTCAGTTTAGAGAACAGTATATTCGATTTTATTGATGGGCTATCTTCTCACACAGAAGCACTTTTATCTCCAATACAATCAAAAATGGCATATGAAAAAAATGAAATAAGAATAAATAGATCATGTATTTTAAACAAACTAAAAAATTCTTTAATAGATTCACCGGCAGTTATTTTAACAGGAGAAGCTGGCTCAGGAAAAACAGCAATAATAAAAGATTGGCATAATGAATTAAAAGAGGAAAGAACAACAGCTTTTTTTGTTTTTAAAGCTACAGAATTTAACATTTCTCATATTAACAATCTATTTAAAAATTATGGAAACTTTTTACTGTCGAACTTTATAGAAGAACATAAAAGCATTGATAGAAAGTATATTATTATTGATTCAGCTGAAAAACTATCTGATTTACAAAACAATGAAGCTTTCAAAGAGTTTTTGTCTGTCTTAATTTCAAATAACTGGAAAGTTGTTTTTACAACAAGATATAATTACCTTGACGATCTTAGATACCAACTTTTAGTCACTTACGATATTAATCTTCACTCTTTGAATGTGCCAAAATTGACACTTATAAATCTTACTAAACTATCTAAAAAATATGATTTTAATTTACCGACAAATCAAAAACTACTTGAGCTTTTACAAACTCCTTTTTTCTTGAGTGAATATTTAAAAACTTACTCTGAAACAAGCAAAGATATAGATTATTTATCTTTTAAAAGAATCATTTGGAACAATACAATTCTAAAATCATCTTATCAAGAAAACAATATTTATATACAACGAGAAAAATGTTTTTTAGAGTTGGTTAAAAAAAGAGTAAATGAAAGTTTGTTTCTTGTAACGATTGATGGTTTTGATAATAAAGCTCTTCAAGCTCTAAAAGATGATGAGATTATTGAATATAACTCGGAAGCTGGAGGATACTTTATAACCCATGATATTTATGAAGAGTGGGCATTAGGTAAAATCATTGAAAGAGCTTTTTGTAATAAAGTAGATTATAAAAATTTTTTCAATAATATAGGTAATTCTTTGCCTGTTCGCAGAGCCTTCAGAGATTGGCTTTCAGAAAAGCTCTATGTAGATGATCAAGAAGCAAAGTTACTAATTGAAGAAAGTATTCAAAACAATAGTGTTGAGAATCACTGGAAAGATGAAATTTTAGTTTCTGTTTTGCTTTCTAATTATTGTTCTCATTTTTTTGAAATTTTTGAATCAGAATTATTAGAGGAATCTCAACAGCAAAATACTAATAGTGATTTTCAAAATAATTTCCAGTCACATTATGAAAATGGGCTATTATATAAATTAGTTTTTTTATTAAGAACTGCCTGTAAAGAGGCTGATGAAAGTGTATTTGATACTTATGGATTGCCTAAAACAGATAAGAATAAAAAATTGTTTAACACTATATTTATACAACCAAAAGGAAAAGGTTGGAATTGTTTAATAGATTTTATGAATAAGTATAAAGCACATTCTGGATTACATTATACAAATCTGATTTTACCTGTCATTGAAGATTGGAATATAAAAAATAGAAAAGGTGAAACGACAAAAAACTCAAGCCAGCTAGCCTTGTATTATTATGAAAAGATTATGGATGAAGAGCATAGCTTCAAATATAATGATGTTAAAAAGAGACTTATAAAAATTATATTTAATGGCTCTTTTGAAATGAAAGAAGAATTAAAAAATATTTTACAGTCAGTCATTTCTAAAAAAGAAACCGATCGTAATAGCAGATATTATCGGTTAATTCACACTATTTTAATATCACCAATGGAAGCTATTGAAGTAATCAAAAATTTTCCTGAACAAGTCATACAACTGGCTGATCTTTTTTGGACTTATCAACCTAAGAAAAAGACATTAGCACTAGGAGTAGGGGGAATCCCAATTCCAGATCGGAACCCTGGACTTGAAGAGTGTTTTTCTATAACGAGCAATTATGAGTTTAAGTATTTCCCTCCAAATGCTTTAAATACACCCATACTTCCTCTTCTTATTATCTCATATAAACGAACTGTTGATTTTATTTTGTCTTTTACAAATAAATCTATTCAGAGTTTTGCAAGTTCAAGATTTGGAAAGGAGTTGAAAGAAGTGGACATCTTTATTGACGATAAAACCTCTATCAAACAGTATATCAGTCCTATTCTATGGAACATGTATAGAGGAGATCAAACTCCAAATCTTTTGGAATCAATACACATGGCTTTAGAGAGATATTTTCTTAAAAATTGTAAAGATATGAATTCAAGTGAATTGGAAGAACATTTATTATATTTGCTTAAAAATTCAAAATCTGCTTCTATTTCAGCCGTAGTGGCAAGTATTGTCTTGGCATATCCTGAAAAAACTTTTAATGTCGCAAAAGTGCTCTTTCAAACAAAAGAGTTTTTTCTTTGTGATAATGACAGGTGTATAATGGAGCATACATTTTTTCATAACTCTCTCACTTTAACTGAAGATGATCCTCTTCTTAAAAATGAAAGAATAGAACCTAGTCAATTGGATCATAGAAAAAAATCTCTTGAACGGTTAGCTCTTCAATATCAAATTTTTGCTCTTAAAGGAACAACTGAAGAGGAAGTAAAAAATAGGCAACAAACCTTATGGAAAATATTTGATAATTACTATCAACAGCTTCCTAATCAAAATAATGAACAGAAACAAGATAAAATTTGGATACTATGTTTGGCTAGAATGGATAGAAGAAAAATGAAGCCAACGATTGAAAAGATAAACGGTAAAAATTATATAGCATTTAAACCTAAGCTTTCTAATGAACTGAAAAAACATAGCGAAGATAGTTTGAAGGTACTTAATGAGCAAAATAAATATCTTTCATTGAAATTATGGGCGAAATATAAATTTGAAAATAAAGAAGAATATAAAAAAGATGATTATCTCAAATATGAAAACAATCCTAACTTAGTTGTCAAAGAAACAAAAAGCATAATACAAAAATTAGAAAATACACCAGGGGATTTTAATTTTCCATTTTTTTCAAAACAAACTCCTTCATTTAAAGAAGATCAAAGAAGAGGCTTTGACCAAGATAACAGTTTTCGTATAACAAATCATTCTATTCCCTTATATACTTGTGCTGTTTTAATGCGTGATTATTTTGATAAATTAAATCAAGAAGACAAAACATTTTGCCAAGAGGCAATTATGAAATGTGTTTTTTACCTAATTCAAAATGATAACCCACATTCATCTATAGAAGGCAAAGACTTAGCAGTTAGGGCGTTCTCTTTTTTATTTCCTGAAAAAAAATCTGAGATAAAATCAATGTTATTTGCACTTCTTATTAAAGGTGGGAATTTAAACAAACACACTATAAGGGTAATTATAGATATGTGGGAGGACAATTTTGCAGAGGCTTATTCACTATTTTTGGGATATTTATTGTTAAAACAAAAATTTGATACTTTAATCATAGAAAAACATCGGATTGCAAATAAAAATTTCAACTATAATTATTCAGAAAGTGAGGTTTTAAACTCTTTTCTAAAAGAACACGAAAAAGACATAGAAGACATAATGGAAAATAAGTTAACATATAATACAATATCTAAATCCTGTAATTTTAAAGAATTTCATTTAGACATTCTAATAACAGCTTTTGAAATGCTACCTGCAAAAATAAAAGATAAAAATGGATTGGCCCCCATTTTTGGCTACCTCGATTGTGTTAATTTAATATACTCCACCGGAGAACGCATTCCAAGGCTGGAATGCGGTGCCCTGTGATTATAATCATATATCCACTGCTCCAATAGTTTCATCGTTGTCTGTGCATCATAACAATCACTCACATACACATAATCCCTCTTTAATGTCTTCACAAAGGCTTCCGCCATACCATTGCTTTCAGGACTATAAGCTCTTGTAAAACACGATTTTAAGCCCAACCGCCTGGCTAAAGCCTGCACATTATAAGCCCTGTAAATACTCCCCCGATCCGATAAAAACTCAATCTCCCTAGAAGCTCTTCCGCCTGAAAATCTACGCTCTACAGCCATAACCATTAAACTCTGAATATCTTCCGATAACAACGGACGATAAGAAGACACAAAGCTTATTATCTCCCTGTCATGACTATCTAAAACAAAACACACATACACCTTCTCCCCATTAAAACAATGTATCTCAAAACAATCTGAACACCACCTGGTGTTTGAATATAACGTCATCACTTTACCCGTGCCCTTATGCTCCCTCTTCAAAATACCTGATTTCGGAAGCAACAAACCATTATCCCGCATGACACGATAAATACGCTTCTTGTTATACCTGCTCAGACCATTGTTCACCCTCTTCCTATTATATAAAGCTGTCACCCGCTTATAACCATAAGTACTACGGTGCCTTATCACTTCCTTAATCCCTGACAACACTTCTTTATCCATTTCCTCTCGCTTCCTCTTGGCAGTGGAAATGGCCTTAACCTTTTTACCCTTGTGAATGGACTTTGGGTGAATATCAATCAACTCACAAAACCTCTTCTTGCTCACTTCGATCCTCTGACCCTCAAGGAACTCTTTTGCATACTCCGTCTTTCTTCCTTCCGCTTTTTTTTAACAAACTCATTGAACTGCTTGAGTGTGGTGATATCCAATGCCTGTTGAGCCACTGTTTCCTTTAAAAGACTGTTTTCTTGCTTTAAGTGCTTTATCTCTTCCAAAAGTGGCTTTGAATCAAAAGAAAGCTTCTCCTCTTCTTTTTTCATCTTCTCCCTCCATTTATAGATCGTAGCTGGTTGAATCTGATACTTCCTAGATAACTCAGATATACTCAAACCGCCATTGAAATGCTCTGACAAAATTAAGAACCTTTGCTCTTTTGGAACTCTCTTATAGAACCTTTCCACTTTTCCTCCTTATTTAGGAGGTAGCCTCTTTTTGGGGGTCAAGGACAAAAATCATAAAGAATTTATCAAAAATGTAACCAAAATATTTTTAGAAAAACTTTTTATATCTAATAGTGTAACAAAAGGATATGAATTGAAAATTAATTTTTTGAAAAATTTTTCATGCTTCATTTTAAATTTGGAAATAGAAGAGATTGAAACATATTTAAAGCCTTTCCTTAGTCATTTTGAAATGATAAAAATACGAGAATATCAGGAATATTTTTTTGATTCATTCATTTCTACTGAAGATAAACTGAATCAATATGAGAACTTCTGGACTGTATGGAATTTATTTTATCCAAAAATAGTTGAAATGTGTAAAGAGAATATATCTGATTTTGACAAAGATATTATTTATAATTATTTACTGGCTGGTCCTTCATGGAAAAAAGACGCAAAAGACTGGCATACATTGAAAGAAAGAGAAAAACTATTTTTTAAAAAAGTTTCAAAGGATATAGGACATCATCCATCAATTTTATATTCTGTTTCAAAATTATTGAACAATATTGGAAGTGCCTTTAGAGATGAGGGGATATTTTGGATAAGTGATATTATAAAAAATAATCCTAGTTTATCTAAAATGGAATTAGAAATAAATACTGTTTTGTACATAGAAAATATCATAAGAGGTTATATTTTTGAGAATCGTCAAATAATCAAAACAAAATCTCAGATGAAACAACAAACCCTTATTGTTTTAAACTTTTTAATTGAAAAAGGTTCAGCCATTGCCTATCGTTTAAGGGAAATGATATTATAGATATTTTCCTCCCGACCCCCTATATAGTGTGGACAAAATTGATTACTTGAGTTTGAGTGTTTGAGTTTCTGCTTCTTCATAGTCAAGAGTTGTAATGTCGTGTCCATTTGGAAAATACAATTTTGCAAGTTCTCCAACCTGATAACCTCCGTCTGCAAGAGCAGAAAGAAAAGGGTCATCCATTTTTTGATTTGAATATTCTGGCTTTCTTGTATAATAAAGTTTTGTCGGGCACTCTACACCAAGTTTAAATCGTGATTTTGTTAAATAACGATTATTTTGCATTTTTTACCCTTATTAAGAAGAAACGAATGAAGTATCTAAGCTGCTTCTTTTTGTGAAGTAATTTTATCAAAATCAATAGAAGGGAGGCTTTTTGTGAAAGACTTAACGGATAAAAATGAAGATTACTTAAATATTTTTTTTTGAATACAAAATGTTTATTAGACTATAGACGGGAAGAAATATTAGTCTTCATTTAATAATTAAGCCAGCCCTGAAGGGGCTGGCTTAGAAATTTTTTAACTCCTGAGAAGAAGCCCCTATCAAGATGCTTCTGTCCTCAACTTCTCTTCAATGAAATCTGCAATATCGTAAGTCCAAAAGTAAGTTGAGCCATTGTCAAAGCTCATGCGATATAAAGTATCACACAGCTTGGCTGTCTTTTGGCGTAATCGTCATCTTAAGTCCCACAGAGTCCAAAATACTTCTTAAGGTGTTGAGCTTTGGATTAACAGAACCAGATAATGTTTTATATAAACTCTCTCTGCCAACTTTAGCTTTCTTAGACACCTCTTTAATTCCATAAGCCTTAGCTACATCTTGTAAAGCTAAAAGAAATGTCTCATTGGAATACTTGCTGTTATCTTCAATATGAACCGTTAAATAAGCTGCCGCTTCAACAGGGTTTTTTAAAGACTCTATTAAAGAATCCTCATATTTTTTTGTTCTTTGTTTCATTTTTACACCTCTTTATATTTTTTCCAATACTTTTGAGCTTTTTCTATATCTCTTTTTTGTGAACCTTTCTGCCCTCCACAAAGAAACACAATTATTTTATTTCTTTGTTTTCCAAAATACACTCTATATCCAGGACCAAAAAATATCCTCATTTCAAATAAATTATCTCCTAATGAGCGAAAATCTGAAAAATAGCCTAATCGCAATAAATTGATTTTCTTTCTTATAATAGCTCTTCCTTTTCCATCTTTTAGATTTTCCAGCCAATTTTGAAAAGGACAATTTCCAGATGCACTGACATATTCAAGAACTTCCTAGTTTTTCATATTTATAATGTATCCTATAAGATACACTGTGTCAATAGAATAATAAAAATTAAGAGTTTTTATAACCTTTGATACAGAGAAAACCCTCTTAAGAGAGCATTTTGACCTAGTTTATTAACAGGTTTAACCTTTTAAAGAGGTAGCCTCCTTTTTGGGAGCTTGCCTATTTTTTTTACAAGAGACCTGATTTTTAATCGTTTTTTATATTTACAAATGTAAATACTTTTGTTATACTTTAGTTGAAATGAAATTTGAGGGATTCAACTGGGACACCGGCAACATAGATAAATGTCAGAAACATGGACTGACTCAAGAGGAGATAGAGTGCTTTTTTCAAAAGAAAAAAATTTATATGGCGCCAGATATTAAACATTCAACCATTGAAGAGCGGTTCTTAGCCATTGGAAAAGGGTCAGAAAATAAATTGATTGTTGTAGCGTTTACTTTTAGAAACCAAAGAGGGAAAAAACTCATCAGACCTATAAGTGCCCGTTTTATGAATAAAAAGGAGGTTCAAAAATATGAAAAAGAAATGGAAAAAACTTAAAACAAATAAAGCGGCTGAAAAGCTTTTAAGCCAGGATTTATCCTCTTACATGCATCCTGAAAATTTTAAGCCAATGCGGTTTGAATTAAAACCAAAAAATCAAACAGTGACAATACGAATGTCGGAAGGGCTTTTAAAAGCTTTAAAAAGCAAATCAAAAAAACAAGGGATTCATTATCAAAAGTTAATACGACAAGCCCTTGAAAAGGCACTTTAAGTTATCTTGAAATTTTAGTTTGTCTCCACATTTAAGTTGGAGCTTTTTTATAGCATAGGTAACAAAAGGGTATACTCTCTTGAAAAGCCAATTTTGTTAGTTGGTTTTGTATTATTTCTTTTTTAGACATGTTATACCTTTTATGGTTAAAAATTGTCTCTCTTTAGCCTCCTATATAATCCGGACTGAGATCTATATAGATGTTAGCATATTCTTATGAGAGAAGATATGTCCTACTGAAAGGGGGTTAGTGATGTCAGATATAGAGAATAAGGCAAAGATTAAGTATCCATTGGAGTTGAAAAAGAAGGCTTGGTACGCGCTAAAATAGTGGACCAAATTTAAGAGGTAATTTTCTCGAAATCAAGTATTTTTTCTCAAATTCCACAGGACTCACAAGGGCTAAGGTGTTTAGCAGAGGATATTTTAAGGACTTTAAAAGTAGATCTTATAGAGCATAAAATCATTAAAGACCATAGTCTGGTGATCCACTCTGATAATGGTCCTCAGATGACCTCTAAAAAGCTGTCAGAGGGAATAAAGACTCTTCCTGTAGTGCATGAGTTTATACCTCCTAGATGTCCTAATAAGAATGCGTATATTGAGTCTTTAGTATCGGCTAATGTGACAGGCTCCAGAACATTATTATAAAAATTAGCTTTGGCTGATTTCATCTGCAATACATTCAGCTTGCTTTAACACTTTGTCTGTAGCTAACTTTTCCATATCCGGGGGATAACCATATTCCCGTAAAGTTCGTTTGACCATCACTCTGATTTTAGCTCTTACACTTTCTTTAATCTGCCAATCTATAGAAGCATTTTTCCTAACCTTATCTGTTAAGGCAACTGCTAATTCTCTGAGTTGTTCTTTGCCCATAAGTTCACGAGCACTTTCATTATTTGCTACGGCTGTATAAAAGGCATACTCCTCATTAGATAAATTCATTGCTTTAGGTTCTTCATCTGCTGATTGAATATTTTTTGCAATGCCAATCAGTTCTTCAATAACCTCTACAGCCGTGATAACTTTATTGTGGTATCTTTTTATAGAATCCTCCAACATTTCCATAAGGGTTTTTCCCTGAACAATATTTCTTTTTGCCCTCCCTTTGATTTCATCATTTAAAAGTTTTTTAAGTGTCTCAATAGCAATGTTTTTATATTTCATATTTTTAACTTCCAAAAGAAAATCATCTGAGAGAATAGAAATATCCGGTTTTTTAATTCCAGCGGCTGAAAATACATCTATCACCTTGTGAGAAACCAAAGCCTCATCTATTACTTGACGAATCATTGTTTCAATTTCTACATCTGTTTTTCCTTCCTCTGTACCAGTGAATTTCACAAGCCTTGCTTTTACAGCTTGAAAAAAAGCAACTTCATCTTTAACTTCAATAGCTTTTTCATGAGGAATAGAAAGAGCAAAAGCTTTTGATAAAGCTGTCACTTGATCAATAAACCGCTTTCTGCCTTCCTCTAAACTTAAAATATGCTCTTCAGCTTCAAGAATGAGGGATAATTTTTTCGCCGTGTCTGATGTAAAGTATTGTTTATAATTAAATCCATGAAACATTTGGGAGACAATTTCCAGTTTTTCAAGCATAAGGGAAACAGCTTTCTCTTGCGGAACAGCAGGTTCTCCTTTACTTCCACTGCTTGAGTAAAAAGAAAGAGCTTTTTTTAAATCAGAAGCAATACCAAGATAATCTACTACAAGACCTCCTGGCTTATCTTTATAAACACGATTCACACGAGCAATGGCCTGCATGAGATTATGACCCTGCATGGGCTTATCAATATAGAGAGTATGCAGACAAGGAACATCAAAACCAGTAAGCCACATATCTACCACAATGGCCAAATGCAAATCATTTTCCAGGTCTTTCATTCTGTCTGCTAACTGGCGACGCTGTTCCTTACTTGTGTGATGTTTAAATAATTCCGGGCCATCACTTGATGAGGTCGTCATAATAATTTTTATATTCCCTTTATCCAAATCCTCTTTGTGCCATTCAGAACGCAGTTTAATAATCTCATTATAGAGATTAGCCGCTATCCTTCGGGACATGGTTACAATCATCCCTTTTCCTTTAAAAACAGACTGCCTTTTTTCAAAATGAGTGACAATATCTTTGGCAATATGTTTCGTTCTATCTTCACTTCCTATAATAGCTTCAAGTTGTGTCATTTTCGCTTTGCTCTTTTGTGTTTCAGATAACTCTTCTTCTTTAAGCTCCTGATCCAAATCTTTAATCAGTTGCTTTCCTTTTTGGCTTAGCTCCACTTTAGCCAAACGGCTTTCATAAGAAATAGGAACTGTTGCTTTATCCTCTACAGCCTGGGCAATATCATAAACATCAACATAGCTTCCAAACACAGCCGGTGTGTTTTTATCTGTTCCTTCAATGGGTGTTCCCGTAAATCCAAGATAAGTGGCATGAGGTAAAGCATCTCTCATATATTTAGCAAAACCATAGACAGTTTTCTGGCCTACAGTATTCCCTTCTTCATCTTTATCATCAATAGTTTTTGCTCTAAAACCATACTGACTGCGATGAGCTTCATCCGCTATAACTACAATGTTTTTCCGGTCGGATAATTTTTCATAAACATTGCCATTTTCAGGATGAAACTTTTGTATTGTAGTAAAAACAATCCCACCGGAAACCACTTTAAGAAGCTCCTTTAAATGCACCCTATTTTTTGCCTGAACAGGGCTTTGCCTGAGTAATGATTTTGAAGCGGCAAAAGTATCAAACAGTTGATTGTCCAAATCATTGCGATCTGTAATAACAACAATTGTAGGATTGCTTAATTCTTGTACAATTTTACCTGCGGAAAATACCATTGTAAGAGATTTCCCTGATCCTTGAGTATGCCAAATAACACCTCCTTTGCGGCTACCGGATTCAGAGCTAGCTTGAATAACAGACTCCAAAGCTTTATTAGTAGCATAGTATTGATGATAAGCAGACAGCTTTTTAACTGTTTCAATATTTGTTATCCCTGTTTTAAAATCCTCTTTTTTTATTTTTTCAAAAACGATAAAATGACGAACAAGATCCAATAATGTTTTTTTGTTGAGCATCCCTTTTGTTAGAGTTTCCATTTGATTCACATTTCTCTGGACTTCCTGTTTGCCGTCTATACTTTTCCAAGCCATAAAGCGATCCATTCTAGAAGAAAGAGAACCAGCTTTGGCTTCCAAGCCATCTGAAATAACTAAAATACTGTTATAAGTAAATAAAGAGGGGATGTATTTCTTATAAGTTTGTAATTGCTTATAAGCTGATTGAATAGTAGCTTTTTCGTCTCTGGGATTCTTAAGTTCAATAACCACTAAAGGCAAACCATTGATAAAGAGAGCAATATCAGGTCGGTGATTATGTCCATCTTCAATCACTGTAAATTGATTGATAGCATAGTATTCGTTATTTTCCGGATTTTGAAAATCAATCAACCGGATAGAATCACCCCGACTTTCAGAACCCTTACGAACAGAAACTTTTATCCCTTCAATTAAAGTTTTATGAAAATTTTCATTTCCCACAATCAATTGTTCTGAATGAATCCGTTTTATTTGGTTAAAAGCATCTTCCCTTACTGAAGCAGGAATATCAGGATTAAGACGAATTATAGCTTCTTGGAGTTTATCACTTAATAAAACCTCCCCATAGCTTGCACGAAGGGGTTGCACACCATCTGGAGCTACATCCGGGCCAAAGAAATGCTGAAAACCTTGTTCCTTCAGCAATTCAATAGCCAGGTTTTCAATATCATCTTCTGTGATTTTTTTCATTCTTAAATTTTCACACAATTAAGTAAACTTTAAAAGTGATTTTTGTATTCGCTTATATTAAACGATGTAGCTTAATCAGCTCCTTCTTAACACATATCACATCAATAAGGTAACTTTCCCTGTAAATAGTCTGAAACAATTTTATGTAAAGTTGTTTTCTTCAAGTTAAAGAAGTTAAACAGTTCAAAAAGTGGTGTTGTAAACTTTTCCACAATATCTGTCATATTATTTTCAATTTCTTCAAGTGTTATATTTATAGTTTCAAATGTCTTTTCCTCTTCTGTCTTGTATTGATCAAACAAAGGGCGGAGTGGAGATGATGAGCTTAATATCCTGCCTTTTAAACCGCCGTGTTTAATCATAACCTGGATTTTACTGTTCATAGGAATACTAAAATTAGTATAGAGATTTTTAATATACATGAAAACTTCAGTGATTCTCAAAATTCGCTCATCAAAAAACAACTTTGAACCTTGGTTTTCAAATAAACTCATTTTTGAATAAAAAGCAACAGATCTGTGTATTGCCCAATAGTCGTAAGAAGGTCTTCCTTCTATAGATATTTCAGCAAATATACCTGCTTGATCAGGTTTTGGAGCATCTTTAGGGTGATCAAAAAATACACCTATCGGCCATCCAGAGGTGCGTACTTGTGATTCCCTTGCTCCTTCCTTTAAATCATTTTTATTGATATTCGTATCTGAATCTAAGAGTTGTACTTCTACTTCCATAAATGTTTTTATTCTGAGGTTTTGCAGCCCCTTTGATGCTTTTTTTTTATGTGAGTCAAACCATTTTATTATACGAACATTAGGAGAGATTGATTTTAAACTTGAATCCGATTTTTTACGAATTACCTCAAGAGGTTTTTGTACATAGCCTTTCTCATGTTCAGTGCTTCTTTTCTTAACAAGACTCCATAATGTGTCACAACCATTCATTATTTCAGAAACAGCTCTTGTAAGCTCATTAGTATCCCCTTCTTCTTGTTTTTTATATAAATATTTATGATTTTGAACAGCCCAAGCATCTGCCATTACCGTTCTAATTTGTATTTCACAAAATATTTGATAGGTTTTTTCATTTTTTTTGATATTTTTTGCAAATGTTATGTGAGTCGCCTTATAGGGATACTCACTCTTTTTTCCACCTCCTTTTTCCTTCACTTTTATTTTTAAATATCGTCGTTGCTGTAATTCACCTCTCAAACGCTGTGTTAATGCAGAAACATCGTCCTGACAATGACAAATAATACGAATACCGGCAATATCATATATATCTAACAAATCAAGATTATCTTTATAGCGACCAGTTTGATAGTTTGTTTCAATAGATTTAAAACTTTTTATTCCATACTCTCGTGTATAAACATTTGCAATGTCTATGTTTAGATTTTTCTCATTTCTTAAAGAGTCTATAAAGAAATTCACTTCTTTTTGTAGAGACTCAAAATCCTGTTTAAAAGTATTATAATATTGTTTTAATTCTTGCTTCATCAGGTCAACCTTAAAAAGGATATAATATACTGGATACTATTATTCATATATCTATAAGGTTTTATCGTCAAGAACTCAATACTGTACTGTGGGTAAAAAAATACTTTGGTAAAAATTATTGACAGTAGATAATCTAAAGATATATTTAAAAAAAATTTTGTAAAAAAAGATAATTTTTAAAAACATATGACATATTCTAAAAAGAAAACTTATTTTGAAACTAGATATTCATTAAAGAAGCTCTGTGAATTTCGTAACTTAGTAATAGATTATTTTAATACTGTTGGAAAAACTGATATGCTAACAGATTTAACTGAAAATAATAAAGTACAAACAATACGATCGACTATAAATAGAAACTCACCCACTATTGAAAAAATTATATCAGAAGCAAATATAAATACAGTTTTTGTGCATAGAGATGATCCATTAGTGGGAGCACAAACTACAAGACTATGTTTATTAAATAACCTTTTTTTATTACATCAATTTGATATTGGACCACAACAAATTATTGATCTCATTGATAAAGTAATTGGTGTTTACTCTGATGATGTAATTCCATCAATAATCAGAACAGTGAATCCATTTTTTTGGTTCATGAAACTCTTGAACTTTATTTTTGAAATACCTTTTTATTTTTTAAAAAGCATTGGTTTTAATACGGACAAAATAAAAAAAATACCTTTCATACAATCAATCTCTAATTGTATAATGTTGTTAGCTAGTATTATAGCTGTATTAAACTTTTTAGGTTATGAAGAAGAAACTCAAGAAAAAATCAAAATTTTTATAGACTATATAACAAGTATTCTGCAATAAAAAAGACTTACTCAATATGAAGCTATTTTCAATATTTTCTACTAAGAAGTGAAAAAAAATTAACTGTATATCTGTTATTTTTATACCAATTTATGTCCTCAAAATATTATTAACATCGGTAGTGAGTAAGGATTTAACGTCAATATCTTCTTTAATGTAGCCAGAGTCATCAATGATTAAGAACCTTCCAAATATAAAATCACGGGAAGCAACTCCTTTTATTTTTTCCAATGATAAATTATTTGTATCTGATATATTCGTACTGTCTTTTAAAAGCTCTTGTGCATATGACCTTGAAAACTCAAATGGCAAATAGAGTAAAAACAGTCTTTTTTTAATTGTTTCTGAACTGTCCATCGTGTAAAAGTGTACAGGGTGATTATTATACCCCATAACAGCAAATTGAATTATTTCTGCATCTACTAAGTCTCTGTTATGTAAGTCGGATGTTTCAATCATTTTTTTCAAAGGTCTTCTAAATTCATTTTCCACCCTCTCGCTATTAGCGGGAGGCAACTTTTTATAAGACTTTATTAATAGCCGTAAACAAGGAATATGTGGATTCACTGAAAGGAAACTAAGAGCAACGCTATTTATATGTAAATATGTGTCTGCACTTTTAAAGTTTTCTAAAGGTAACACAGAGACCCTATCCAATATAATGCTCCGGTAAATGTCTTCCATTCCTTTTATACTATTTAAGTAACTCTCATATCCTGTAAAAATATATCTACCTGGTTCTGTTTTTGCATATTGTTTTTGCGCTCTTAAGGCTTTTCCTAAAAAAGGTATTACATCACCTCTTATACTGTTTTTATAATATTTATATGCTTTATCTGTTTGGTTTGAGATTGATTCAGATAAATCTAATTCATACTTGCAATCTCTTTTTAAACAATCCATAATAGTAGCTCCTGATAATTCTATCAAAGAACGAGGGGTTATAATTAATTTAGGTGGTGATTCGAATTGTATTCTAAAAAACTGATTTGAAAAATCAGGATGATTACAGAGTTTTTTTGTTATATTTTGATCAAAATAAATTTGTTTCATAACTCTATTTTTCCTTTCACAATCTATAAATTGATTCTTACATTACCATTCATAAGCTTTGGTAATAATGTATTACGAAGTTTTTCAAGTTTTGAAATTGATTTCAAGTTTGAAATTATTTTCTCAAAATGAGGGTTGATTAGTTTATTCATTTTTGACAGCTCATTTTTTGAAGATAGTAAGACTACTGAATTAGATAAATCTTCTCGTTTAATATGTCCCATTGTTGTTGCTTTACTGTCAGCAATTCCGACAAATTTTTCCATATAATATTTCGTCCAAAAATAGTAAAACCACTTTGGATATTGTTTTGATGTAATCTTAAATAAATGCTGATTTAAAACACATTTTTGTCCATCCCATATTTTGAGTAGTAAACTACCAGACCATGAAAAAATTATGTCTCCCAATTCTACAATATACTTGTCCTCTACCTCAGAATTTGACCAATCTGAATTTTTTGTAAAACCATTTCTCAATTCTTTAATTTTTAAAACAGGTAATTTATCAATTTCATTTTTCGGAGGATACTTTTGGCAAGCTAAGCCATTCAAATAATCTGCTATTTTATCTAATGACTTTTCTTCCCAATCCTCTTTTGCATCTTCTATAAACCATTTGTGGAAAAAAGTTTGAGCTATATTTTCTAATGTTTTATTCTGTTTATGTAACAATTCAATTTTATCATCAAGGCTGGATAGCACTTCAGCAATAGCTTCTTGCTCAGAAAGAGGAGGAAGGGAAACTTCAATTTTATTAAAAGTATCCCTTGTAATTGTATCAAAAACTCCACCATGAGAAATATGTTGCAACCGATTCACAGTATTCTTTAATAAGTAGTAAACATATTCATTAAATGATTCATCTTTAGCCCTTATTCCATAACACGATTGATTGAAAGCCATCTTTTCCCCTAACATAGAAATTACCCCTACAGTTCCTCTTGCAGAAATAATAATGTCTCCCTTATTAAGGATTTTCGTATTACTATTATTTAGACCAGTTTCAGTAATACTTTTTTCAGAACTATATACATATTTTCTACCTGTATTAAAATCTGTTACTGACAGCCAAGGAATGCCACCACTCCAATATTCTTTTACAGATGTTTTAGGAGTACCTCCTCCTATTAAATTTATCAAATCCCCAAACTTTACTTTTCTCCAACCAGTATTTTGATTTTGAAGATGTTTAAATAGATCATCAATACTTGTTATATTTGAAATTACTTTCATCTTTCCATTGGGAATTAAAAAGATATTCATTTGACCTTCGGGACTGATATTATATGTATTCTGATTTCTATCTGTAATCCTTATTCCTGCTTTTTTAAATTTTTTAAGAACTCTTTTTATTCCTATTTTTATAAGATCCCAAGTTAAACCACCCGAAATTGCTCCAGTCAAAAATATCAGAACCTGCATTGGAAGTTCTTCAACAGACTTCCGAACATATCCAGCTTCAACTTTTATGTTGAGAAAATCAAAACATTTTGCTATATCTTCAACATAGTTTCTATGTTCTGCACTTAAGAGAATTTTAATTTGATTATTTTGAACTCCTCTTCTGTCTGAAGAAAAAACAGAACTCTTATTAGTGATTTTTTTTGTTTTATTGTTTTTTAGTTTCTTCATTTTTAATCAAGGTGTTAAAAAAACCATTATTATCGATGAATAGCTATTACTTTTTTTACTTTATAGCTTTGAAGCATCTCTTTATCTAAAACACTATCTATACCTGCATGCGCTCCATAGTAATCTTCTGTATTGTAGTTTAAGGCTACCTCTACTTTTAAAATACTTCTTTTTTCTATATCAATCCAACCCCCTTCATAACCATTAACAACAACTTTCCTATCTTCAGGGTATTCTTTTAATAATTTTATAAGCTCTTTAACTGTCATACTTTGCCTCCCATAAGAAAGTTATTGTTTTTCTTGACTTATAATGTCTTCCATCTTTTCTATCAAGATAGGTAGATTTTTTGTAAGAGTCACCCATAAAATGTCATAATCTACAAAGTCATACCCATGAATGAGTCGGTTTCGGATTCCAATCATTTTCTTCCAAGGTATTTCAGAATATTGAGATTGTGTTCTTTTGGAAATGCGATTTGCTGACTCACCTATCAATACAAGTAGGTGCATAAGAGCTAAACATAGTTTTTCATCCTTATCTATAATTTTACGGTTTTGCCCCGCTATCATATTGACAGCTTTTTTAGCATAATCCCGAATATGAAGAAAATAAATTGTTTCATCGTGTTTTGTCATACTGTATGTCCATTTCTTTTATAACTTTGCTGTGAAAATATTTACTTAAACTGTTCTTTGTATTTATATCCACTTTTCGACCACCAAAAAGATTTGAAAGTTCTTGCTCCATATCGTATAACTCAAATAAACCTACACTAGCTTGATTATGAAACTCTACTAATACATCCACATCACTGTTATCACCAAAATCATCTCTCAATATAGAACCAAAAAAAGAGAATTGACAGATATGGTTTTTTTGACAAAATTGAGTTATTTTATCTTTATCAATAGCTAGCTTTTTGATAGTCTTATTGTTTTTTGTCATGACTTTTCTCCTTTTTTTCATAATCAATGCGGGAAAGATTTTGTAATATTCGTTTATTGAGTACTGTTTCCTCTTTCATCTGTTTTTCTAATTCGTTTTTCAAGCTGTTAAACCTTTCAGAAAAATCAAAATCATTATCTTCTTCCGGTAAACCAACATATCGTCCGGGACTTAAAACATAATCCAACTCTTTAACTTTGCTTACAGATGTAGAACTACAAAAACCAGAAATATCCTTATAAGCTTTACTTTTTTCTTTCCAATTATGATAAACATCAGCAATGTTCTTAATATCTTTATCATCCAACACACGATTTCTGCGATTGATAAGACGGCCAAAGTTACGAGCATCAATAAAAAGTATTTCTTCTTTTCTTTTTGTTTTTCCTCTTCTTAAAAACCAAAGCGATGCAGGAATTTGTGTATTCAAAAAAAGTTTTGCCGGTAAATTAACAATGCAATCCACTAAGCCTGCATCTACAAAGTTTTTACGGATAACATCTTCATTGGATGACTTGGAGGTAAGCGACCCTTTTGCCATAACAAAACCAGCAACACCTTTTGGTGCTAGGTGATACACAAAATGTTGAATCCAAGCATAGTTGGCATTGCCTTCAGGTGGAACACCATATTTCCAACGACCGTCTTTTCTTAATAAATTACCACTCCAATTGCTATCGTTAAATGGCGGATTAGCTATTACAAAATCCACTTTAAGATCAGGATGTTCATTTTTCAAAAAAGAACCTTCGTTGTTCCATTTCACTTGTTGACTGCCAATACCCCGAATGGCTAAGTTCATTTTAGCCAACCGCCAAGTTGTTTGATTGCTTTCCTGTCCATAAATGGAAATAGCATTGATTAAGCCTTGATGTTCTTTAATAAACTTCTCAGACTGGACAAACATACCTCCTGTTCCACAACAAGGGTCAAACACCCGGCCTTTATATGGCTCCAGCATTTCCACCAGCAGTTTTACGACAGAAATCGGAGTATAAAACTGACCTCCCTTTTTTCCTTCTGCTATCCCAAACTGTCCAAGAAAATACTCAAATACATGACCTAAAATATCAGCACTGCGGTCTTTGGTGGCTTCCATATCAATGTTGCTGAACTCATCAATAAGCTTTCCTAAATTAAAAGGATCAAGATTCCCTTTGGCATAAACCTTTGGAAGTACATTTTTGAGAGAGGGATTATCTCTTTCAATGGCCTCCATTGCTGAATCAATATCTTTTCCAATTTCCGGTAGCTTGGCACGAGAACACAAGTAAGACCAACGAGCAGAAGGGGGAACAAAGAAAACATTTTCCGCTTTGTACTCGTCACGATCTTCTGGATTAGCTCCCTTATACTTTCCTTTACCTTCTTTTAACTTATTATGCAGAATTTCAAAAGAATCAGAAATATATTTAAGAAAAATCAAGCCAAGAACAATATGCTTGTATTCTGCCGCATCAATATTTTTTCTCAAGCTGTCTGCGGCTTCCCATAACTTTTTTTCTATGGATATTTTATTTTGTACTGCTGTCTTTTTCTTGTTTCTTGGCATCTCTCTAATATAGGCAGAAAGCTTTATTCTGCCAAGGTAAAAATAGAAAAAGACACTTTTGAAGAAAAAAGAGCGGATCTTATTTTTTCCCTCCCTTTTAAAAAGTACCCGAAAAACAGGGTAAAAATATTCATTCTTTTAGAACACAAAAGTCACTACGATAAAAACTTGTTTAGCCAGCTTTTAGACTATCAGGTGTTAGGTCGAAAGCACAGCATTCAGCAAGTGGGCTATCCCCAGCCTATAATCACTGTGCTTTTTTATCATGGCAAAGAGCCTTTGAAATGGAAAAAATCCCTTCAGGAAGAGGATTTTGGATTGTATTTTTCTAAAATTCCTATTGAATCCAGAAAAGATATGTTAAACTATAGATTGAGGATAATAAACACACAAGACCCGAGAATCCGGCAAGCCGTTAAGGGCGGGAAATTCAAAGGGTATAGCGTCATAAACCTATTATCTGAGATATGGAGTTTGAAGAAGAAACCAACTGTATCAAAAATAAATGAGGCTTATTCTGAATTTGAAGAGATATTGAAGGAGTTAAAGGGAAAAGAAAGAAGGACTGTAGAATTAAGGGTATTGGAGTATTTAAAAGATAATACAAAGTTAGATGCAAAAACTTGGGAAAAAGTGGAAAAGCTACTTATAGAAGCCGGGATATTAAAACAAGGGGGGCTTATGCAAGATGTAAGAGAGATTATTAAAGAGAAAGGCCGATGGGAAGGCGAAAGAGAAGGGATGAAAAAAGGACGACAGGAAGGACGACAGGAAGAACGGCAACAAGTCGTTTTAAATATGCTTAAAAAAAAGTTAGATATTTCTATTATTGCTGAAGTGACAGGTTTATCTGAAAAAGCAATTAGAAAACTAAAAAATGGTTCTTAAAATCTTTTAAGGTATCTTAGGCTTATGCAAGATGTAAGGGAAATTATCAAAGAAAAAGGCCGATGGGAAGGTGAAAGAGAAGGTATCAAAAAAGGACGACAAGAAGGCCGACAGGAAGAGCGACAACAAGTTGTGTTAAATATGCTTAAGAAAAAATTAAATATTTCTGTTATTTCTGAAGTGACTGGACTTTCTGAGAAGGAAATAAAAAAGCTGAAAAATGGGGCTTAATACCCTCACTTTTTCTGACAGTAGTCTCTCGGATTGACAGGCCCTTTTTGAACGCTTCCGAATAGCGTTTTCTTTTGTTGTTTTTCATTATTATCCCCCTTTCTGATTCACCGAACTTTAACGCATCGCTTGATGCTTAGCAACTGTCCATATATGAGGGACATTCCAGACATTCCAGTCACACCTTTTAAAGATTATTCTTGATAGCTTATTATAGTCATTTATGATACTTTTTTAGTTTTCAAACTAGACTGTTATAAAATGCTCTTTTAAAAAAGGGAAGGCCATCTAAAAAAGGAATACGAGGGTGCTGGAAAGATATACAAGAAGAGAAATGGGTTGTGTATGGACTCAGGAGAATAAGTTCAGAAAAATGCTGGAAGTGGAAAAAGCCGTCGCTCAATGCCAGGGCGAAATGAAACTGATCCCCTCTGATGTCGCTCAAGTTATTCAGAAAAAAGCTCATTTTCAAATAGAAAATATATTAAAAAATGAAAAAGAAACACGGCATGATGTTACAGCGTTTGTGCAGGAAGTGGCCGCTCAAGTAGGAGAACCGGCAGGAGCTTATGTCCATTGTGGTTTAACTTCCTCTGATGTATTGGATTCGGCTTTGGCTTTATTGATCCGTGAAGCTTCTTCCGTATTAAAAGAATCTTTTTTAAATTTAAAAAGAACCTTATGGGAACAGGCTGAAAAATATGAGGAGACCCTTTGTTGCGGTCGGACTCATGGGAGGCTGGCAGAACCTATTTCTTTTGGCCTTAAGTTGGCAGGTTTCTTAATGGAGCTGGAGAGGAACGAACAGAGAGTTTTTCGAGCTATTCAACAAGCTTTAGTGGGGAAATTAAGTGGTGCTGTAGGAGCTTACGGGACACTACCTCCTGAGTTAGAACAAAAAGTGTGTGCCATGTTAGGGCTTTCTACGGAACCGGTAGCTACGCAGGTAGTGCCCAGAGATCGTCATGCAGAAGTCATTTTGTCTTTAGCTCTGACAGCTAGTGGTTTGGAGCGTTTGGCAGTAGAAATCCGTCACCTACAAAGGTCAGAAGTAGGGGAAGTCTCTGAGAGCTTTGCTCCTGGGCAGATGGGTTCTAGTGCTATGCCTCATAAGAAAAACCCCATTTACTCAGAAAATGTGACCGGTCTTTCTCGCCTGTTGCGCTCTTATGTATCCTCCGCCTTAGAAAATGTTGTTTTATGGCATGAAAGGGACATTTCTCATTCTTCTGTTGAGAGGGAGATTTTTCCTTCCGCTTTTATTTTATGTGATTTTGCTTTAAATCGTATGGCGGAAGTCATTCAGAATTTACATGTTGATGAAAAACGTATGTTAGAAAATTTGCAGTCAGGAGGAGGAGTGGTGTTTTCTTCTTTACTTTTTACCTGTCTTGTTCAAAAAGGTATGCCTCGTTCCTCCGCTTATAAATTGATTCAATCTATTAGTTTTAATTTACAACGAGGAGAATCCCTGCAAGACCGCTTACTGGAAAACGAGGATATTTTAAAATACCTTAACCCGGATGAGATAAAACAAAAATTTTCTTTAGAAAAAAGAAAGAAACAGATCATTTTACAGGTAAAAGAAATTTTAAAACGAGTACAGGTACAATAACGATTAACCAGTTATACTAATCGTGTTTGAAATTGGAGGCTTTCTGTAGAAATAAAAATTAGCCTTCTTTAAACCGGAAGAGTATTATTTAAACTTTTAGGAATAATGACAATGAAGTGGATAAAAGGGGATGTTTTGCATAAAGGAAAGGGCAAGAGTATTCATGTTGTTCAAAATCATCCGGATCTGGTGTGGATGGAATTTAAAGATGATTTAACAGCCTTTAATGGGAAGAAACAATCTTCCTTTAAAGGGAAGGGGGCTGTGAACAGAGACACAAGTTCTCTGATTTTTCGGTTTTTAAAGAAAGAGAAAATAAAAAGTCATTGGGTGGCGAATGTAGATAATACCGGAATGATTTGCCGTAAATTGGAGATCTTACCTATAGAGGTAGTGGTGAGAAATCGCCTGGCTGGTTCCACCGCTCGGAAATTTCAATTTTCGGAAGGCCGGCCTCTTTCATCTCCTTTAGTGGAGTTTTATTACAAACAGGATGAGTTGGGAGATCCTTTTATTAGCTCGGAACAAGCTTTAGCTTTTGGCTTTGTTTCTGATGGGAAGGAAGTGGAGTTTTTAAAAATCCAAGCTTTACAGATCAATGACAAATTAAAGGTTTTTTTTGATTCAGTGGGCTTGGAATTAATTGATTTTAAATTGGAATTTGGAAAAGAAAAACCGGAGATGGAGGAGGATGGCTCTTCTCAATGGGAAAATACAAATCGAGAAAATAGATTTTTACTAGGGGATGAAATTTCTTGTGATTCCTGTCGTTTATGGGATAAAAAGACAGGATATAGAATGGATAAAGATCGGTTTCGGCTGAACTTAGGTGGTGTTGAAGGATCCTATAAAAAAGTACATGATCTTTTGTTGAAAGCTAGTTTTGCTTTTAGTGCGCAAGCAGATGTCATCAAAAATAAGGTGTAAATGATGATGATTGTAGGAGTTAAAATTTTACTTAAAAAAGAAGTACTGGATGTGCAAGGTAGGGCTATTGCGAAAACTTTAAAACATCGGGGTTACTCCATTGAAGATTGCCGATATGGCAAATTTTTAGAATTAAAAGTGAGTGGAAACAGTAAAGAAGAAGTGTTGGGGCAAGCTAAAAAAATGGCAGAATCGGTGTTATGCAATTCTCTTGTGGAAAGTTATGAATTGGAAGTTTTGTCTGAGGATCCTGTGGTGAAAAAAGGTAAATAGCTATGAAACCCGTAGCTGTGGTGCATTTTCCAGGAACCCAATGCGATCAGGATGTAATAAAAGCTATAAAGCTTTTGAATTACCCTGTAAAAAAAATAGGGCACGTAGATCGTCTATCACCTAAAGATTATTCCGCTTTTATTTTACCGGGGGGATTTTCCTACGGGGATTATTTACGAGCCGGAGCTTTGGCGGTTCATTCTCAGGCTATGCAGGATATTTATAAAGCAGCGAAAGAGGGAAGACCAATTTTGGGAATATGCAATGGTTTTCAAATTTTGTGTGAGGCGGGCTTGTTGGAGGGGACTTTGCAGGTCAATCAAACTATGCGCTTTATTGATGGATGGGTGGAGTTGGAACTGCTCCATCCTTGTTCTGTTTGGGGAGGAACTCAAATAAATAAAACAGTGTGTATCCCTATTGCTCACAAGGAGGGGCGTTTTTATGCCTCTGAAGAACAAATGAAAATGTTACAAGATCAGAATTTAATTTGGTGGAAGTACAAAAACAATCCTAATGGTTCTTTAGAGAATATAGCGGGGATAATGAACAAAGAAAAAAATGTTGCCGGTCTTATGCCTCATCCAGAAAGAGCTATGGCAGAATGGATGGGAGGCACAGCAGGTATCTCTTTTTTTAAGACTTTTTTGTGACTTCTATTCTCTTCTGCAGAAAATGCTTATCTTCTCCTTATTAAAAAACTTATACTTAAAACAAGAGTATTTGAAAAAAAATAAAGAACAGGAGTTGTAACACTATGTTTGCCCATCCAGAGTATTTATATCTTTTACTTTTTATACCTGTTTTTTTTATCTTCTTTATTTCTCGCCTAAAATCCAATGATCGTCTTTTGCGTTCTTATATAAAGGAATCTTGTTTAAAAGTGGTGGTAGGTTTTGTGTATAGAAAAAGACAAGTTTTTCGATTTTTTATTTTATTAATGGTTTTTTTATTTCTCATTTTAGCCTTAGCCCGTCCTCAATCCCGGAAAGAAAAACAGGAAATAGAAATAAAGGGAGCGGAAGTGATGATTTTAGCGGATGTGTCTAAAAGTATGTTGGTGGAGGATATGGGGGGATTTAGCCGACTCAATGTTATGAAAAAGGAATTAGATAAGCTTGTTAATAAGCTTGCAGGACAAAGAGTGGGCTTAATTTCTTTTTCTGGTTCGGCTGTTTTAATTTCTCCTCTCACTTTGGACCATTCAGCTTTAAAGTTGTTTCTTAAATCTCTTTCTCCTAGGGAACATACTGTACAAGGCACTGATTTTGGGAGTGCTTTTCGGATCGCTGGGCAGGCTCTCAAAAGGGGAAGTGCTTTAGATCCGGCTTCTTCGGCGCGAGTGGTGGTGGTGGCTTCAGATGGAGAGGATAATGAGGCGCAAGCACTAAGGATAGCTAAGGAATTAACCAGCCAAAAAGTGCGTATTTTTGCTTTAGGTTTTGGCACTCGCCAGGGAGGGATGATTCCCGTTTATGATAAACAAGGAAATAAGGTATCTTATAAGAAAGATCGGGAAGGTAACCCCGTTATTTCTCGTTTCGATGAGAGTCATTTAAAAAAAATAGCTCATACCGGACAGGGGGCGTTTTATACTGTTTCTCTGGGAGGGGATACGATCAATAGAGTGTATAAAGATATTCAAAGAGTGGGAAAGGATATGAGTTCCTACGAGTTGCGGAATATGCATAAAGAATGGTATCAATATTTTGTATTTATAGCTATACTTTTCGGGTTTATATATTTTTTAATGGGAGAAAAAAAAAGGGGTGATTTAAAGGAGTGGCATAGCTATACCGGACCGGTATAAAATCCCTGCTCTCTGCTTCTACGGGGGCAAGCTTAATCGCAGAGTGGTCATTCCTGGAAAACATCTGGTCATTCTATCGCAAAACACCTGTCTGTCCCCGCTTCCCGCTTGTGTAGGGATCAAAGGGGATTAAACAAAATAAGTGTATTTGGAGAAAAAATCATGAAATGGAGTCGCCGGACATTTTCTTTTTTTGATCTTTGTTTTATTTTTGCCATTCTTACTGGTATAGGATTCTGGTTCGTTTTTCCTTTTTTAAATGACAATAATCAGGCCCTTTTTTATTTTTTTCAAAAAAAGCACGTAAGAGCAGAACAAAAATGGCTTAAAGCTTTAAGTCAAAATTCTTTTTCTCCTTTTTATCGTATGAACCTAGCTTTAAATTACATATTATTAACACAATCAGATAAGGCAATCCAAGAATATGAAGTAACCAGAAATTTAATGAAAGAAAGAGTCCCTTCTCAAAGCTTCCAAATCCAAAAACAGAAAAATAAAAACATACCGAATCGGCATAAAACACAAGCTCATCCAATAGATGACATTTTATTTTATACCTTTTTTAATTCTGCTATATCTGCCACTCAAAAAGGAGAGCTTGTGCGTACTCTTGATTTTTATCAAAAAGCACTTGGGCTTCGTCCCCGCTCCCATGAAGTGAAAACAAATATAGAACTTTTAGTTCAAAACTCACCTACCTCTCAAAAGCAGGATGAGCAAAAAAAAGAAGAAACTGCTTCTTCTAAAAGGAATCAAGACCCTCAGAAGGATCATCAACAAGGGGCTAAAAAAGAAAAAGGCACTAAAGGGCAAGAGAACAAACCAGAGGAACAGTCGGAAAACGGGGATAAAAAAAGAGAGGAACAGGCAAAAACGGAAAATAAAGAAGAGGGGCAAAACGGCCAGGAAGAAAGAGATAAAAAAAAGGAACAGCCAAATCCAGGAGGAGAGGCCGAAGACGAACAGGAAAAAGACTCCCTGGCTTCCTCAGAAGATCGTAATAACAGTAGTAAAAAGCAAAAACTAAATCAGCGGCAAACAGAGGCTATTTTAAAGGCTATTTTAGATCAAGAAAATAAGATAAGAGAGAGACGACACCAAAAAGAAAACCGGCCAGTGCCTATTGAAAAGGATTGGTGATTTTAGATATGTTTAAGTATAGAAAAAACAAGGTTAGTATATTATTTTTCTTATGTGTGTTTTCTTCTACTCTCTTGGCACGGGTGTCGGAGGTAAGTGTTAGTTCTACCGCTCATCCGAACCCTGTATCTCTTCAGGGTGTTCTGACTTTGATTGTGGAAATAGAATACAGCTCAGCAAAAAATATCGGTACCCCTCGTTTACCCGGGTTAGATGCTTTTGATGTCATTGGACAGCATCAGTCTAATGAGTTTCAAATGGTTAACGGGGTCATTAGTAGAAAAAAGAAATACCATTATCAACTTCAACCCAAAAAAGAGGGAAAATTTAATATTGGGAGTGCAGAAGTGATTGTGGACGGGACAGCTTATCAAACAGCCCCTGTCGTTGTAGAGGTTTCCTCTAAAATTAAACCCCGTTCTGTTCCTTCTTCTCCTTTTGGGGGTTTTCGAGGTTTGAAACGATTTTTTCCGCCTTTTTTTGATGAAGAGGAAGATGGAAAAAGAATCCTTCCTTTTTTTAATGAACAAAGACGGAATCCAGAGGATATGTTTATGAAATTGCAAACAAAAAAATCAAAAATATATGTGGGTGAAATGCTTTTAGCGGAATGGTTTTTATATGTACCTTATAATCAGGCGATGAATATAAACAGTGAGGTGGTTAAAAATCCTAAGTTAGATGGGTTTTGGGTGGAAACGATTGTGCCGCTGGGGGATGCGGCTTCCACACCTTCACAAATGGAAGAGATAAAGGGGAAGAAATATAAAAAACAATTACTCATTTCCTCTGCTTTGTTCCCAGTTCGTTCAGGTGATTTGCATATAGGGATTTTTGAAATCAAAAATCATATTACTTTTCCTTTTACTCCTTCCCGGGTCTTTTCTAGAAAAAGTGATCCAAAAAAGATAAAGGTGGTGCCTTTACCAGAGGATGGAAAAGGTCTTTTTTTTACAGGAGCGGTTGGGGATTTTCATGTTTCCGCCAGTGTCAATAAAGAGGTTGTTTCTGTAGATGAACCCGTTTTGTATAAGATAAACTTTAAAGGAACAGGGCAGACCCGAGTGATTCGTTTGCCTCGTTTAAACTTCGGGGAGACTTGGGAAGTATATGATACTACGGAATCTCAAAAATTTTCTGTTTCAGAAAGCGTAAAAAACTTTGAGGTAATATTAATTCCAAAATCATCCGGGGAATTGGTGATACCCACTTTTGAGGTAAGCACTTTTGATCCTCATTTAGGTATTTATAAAACACATATCTTGCCTTCTTTTACGATAAAAGTGGTAGGGGTGCCTTTATCTGGAGTTGATAAGAGTAAGAGCCAGTTGTATTTTCAGACGAAAGAAAAGGAATCTTCATCCAAGGAAAAGCCATCAGCTCGTTTGGAAGAGAAAAAGCCAACTTTAACTCCCTGGGTAAGAGATACAAAAAAGGAATTTATAATCAAGTATCGTAAAAGCTTTTGGCTGGTTGTTTATAGTATATTGTTTGTATTCCTGGTTTTGGTTTTAATTAAAAATTTTTCTTTTAGAAAAGAAAAAAATCGTTTAAAAGTCATTTTAGAGGCCGGTTTAAAAAGAGCGGATAAGGCCATAAAAAAAGAAGATTGGAAACAGGCGGGGATCGAATTAAATCAAATGATGTATTCTTTTTTTTCTGAGTTATCGGGGCAAGATAAAGTAGTTAAGAACTGGGATATTTTATTGAAGGATATTCATCCTAGTATAAGAATAAAATATGAACCTAAAATACTAGCTTTAGTATCTTACTTGGAGATTTTAAGTTTCGCTTCTGTCGAATTAGCGGGAAAATTAAGAAATAAAAAGAGCGTGGAACAATTAAAGATGGATTTAATTAAGTTGCTTAAAACTGTTTCCCATAAGTACTCTCTTCCTGAATAGACTGTCATCCTCGCGAAAGCAACTGTCATTCCCGCGAAAGCAACTGTCATTCCCGCGAAAGCAACTGTCATTCCCGCGAAAGCAACTGTCATTCCCGCGAAAGCAACTGTCATCCTCGCGAAAGCAACTGTCATTCCCGCGAAAGCGGGAATCTCATCGCTATTGTGTCAAACTAGAGAAGTATAACTATGAGTGTTATCCTTTAAACAGATATAGTAAATTTGTATAATACCGGTTCGAGTCAAGATAAGCATATAAATCATCGGCCCTGAAAAAATTTTCCGAAAAAAGGCCAGGATCAATAATATACCCTTATGGTGTTATCCCTTTTTGCAAGGGGACGAACTTTTTCGTAACTTTTTGGTTCTTTCATTGGGGCAGTCAAGCCTTTAAGTCTGTAATTTTCAAACTTTGTCCTCGCGAAAACCAGGGAACGGCTTGTATAAATATTAAAAACAGTACTTTTTTCTTCACATAGTTTTATTTTTTTTGTTAGGCTTTATATATAACTTAATTAAAACAAACTTGATTCTTCTTTTTTCTCTGGATAGTATTTTATACTAGACCGATATAGAAAAAAGAGGTGGCTTCGGAGGTTCTCCTTCATTGGGAGAAAAAAGATACAACATGGAGATCATGTCCCCGTGGAAACGGGGATCAAACCGGATTAGTACATTAGAGGTGGTGATATATATGATGAAAATGTTTTTATTCTTCATTCTTTTCTTTAGTGTCGTGTCTTGTCAACATATGAAAAGGTTAGCGGAATGTCGAGAGTTAAAAAATCCACCAGATTCTTGTTTCATTGAAAAGCCGGAGAAATTACCTGTGCTTTCTCATAAGGAGGATTCCTCGCAAGAGGTGAAAAAGCACCTGGATGAGCCTTATGTCAGTTCCTATGGTGAAATTCAGCTGGATGACAATGAACAAGTGGAAAAATGGATTCACTATTTTCAAACAGCGGGTCAGGAAAGAATGGCTACCTATCTTAGTCGCTCTTCGCGTTATATACCTATGATGAAAAATGTATTTAGGGAATACCAGTTGCCGGAGGATTTAGTTTATGTAGCCATGATTGAATCTGGTTTTAGTCCTCATGCTCATAGTTTTGCTAATGCTGTTGGTTATTGGCAGTTTATTGAAGAAACAGGTAAAAGATATGGATTGAAGGTGAATAGTTATGTGGATGAGAGGCGTGATCCCGTATTGTCCACCCGGGCTGCAGCAGAATATTTTAAAAATCTCTATAATGTTTTTACCTCATGGCACATGGCTTTGGCTTCCTATAATACAGGGGAGTACCGGGTTATGCGTGCAGTAATGCGGTATTATACAAAAGATTTTTGGTATTTAAGCTCTAAAAGGTCCTTACCTAGAGAGACCCTCAATTATGTCCCTAAATTTATTGCTGCTCTTCGTATTAGCAAAGATCCTAAAAAATATGGCTTTGATGGCATTGAGTATCAAACTCCTCTGGAATATGACACAGTAAAATTGAACTTCCCGGTCAGCTTAAAGAAGATAGCTTCAAAAATGGGAGTTGAATACAAAGAAATACAAAAACTGAATCCTCGGTATCGTGGTGAATATGTGCCTATTGAACAAACAGAAGAAACCGTACTTCGTATTCCTGTTGGAAAAAAAGAAACCATAGTTTCCGTGTTAGCGGAATGTCGTATGGATAAACCTAAGTTTATGTACTCTGACCATTATTGGTATCGTATAAGACGGGGGGATACTCTTTACCGCTTAGCTCGTCGGAATAAGACCACTATTTCCACCATCCGAAGAATGAATAAAATGTCTCCTCGAAGAACAATGTTGCGAGCCGGTCGCAGGATCAAACTTCCTTATTACAACAGAGCTATTAAAAGAAATAGAAAATACGCTATAGCTGACTCTCATGTAGTTAAAAAAGGGGAAAGCTTAACCTCTATTGCTAAACAGTATCGTGTGAAAGTAGGAAAATTACGAGACATAAACAAACTAACTTCTGCTTCTTCTATTATTCATCCAGGACAGGTATTGCGATTAGTTGAAAATAATAAAAAAAGGGCCCCAGCCGGAAATAAGCAAACCTCTTCTAAAACAGTGCATACAGTGAAGAGGGGGGAAACTTTAATTGGAATTGCTAAAAAATACAATGTATCTCTTCCTTTGTTAATGAAGAAAAATTCTCTTAATTTTAAATCTACTCTTATAGCGGGAAAAAGAATTATTATTCCTCAATAGTGTTGAATATTTTTTTAGAGACAATAATGACACGAAAAAATATACTAATCTTGTTTGATCTCCGCTTCATGCTTTGTGGTCTCTATAAGTCTCTTCTGGAAAGGGAACGGAAGGCGGAGGTGCAAACATGTCCCCGTGAAACTTGTCCTCATGAAAACGAGGAACGGGATTTCATACCGGTTCGGTATAAAATAATCGGGCTTGTTTTTTTATGCTTTTTATTATCTGCCTGTAGCCCTCCTAAAGGTTTGATAGGTTCATGGGAAGCCGACCGGCAGGAATGTTTATATAAGGAAAATGAGGCTTTTTTTAAAGATTCTTTTACCAAGCAAGAAAAGTATATACTGGAGTTTAAAGAAGCCGATCAGAAGGTTAATTTGATTTACCCTGATACAGATATTTCCGCTAATGTATTTATCAATCAACAACAAAGACGGAAGAAAAAAACTATTACATGTGATGTGCTCTTTGTAGGTTCTTACTCTTATAATAGTTTATCAGGCTCTTTACATTTTAACTTTGCCGATGATGAAACAGGGGCTTATGAGATTACAAAAGGAGCTAAATGTGAAACCGATTTGCAGATCAAATTTTCACAAGAATTGCCCGCTCATTCCCACTATAAGAAAGATCCTTCTGTTAAGGTAAAACAGGTAGGAGCTAAAGAGTTGCGTTTAGCTTTTCCCGGCTTTCCTAAATGCAAGAGTGAGGAGATGACCTTCATTTTTACCAGAAAATAGTTGCTTTTTCTGATGCCAAAAAATTTGGTTTGATCTTTGCTTTTTTCATCTGATTCTCATCTTGCTTTCATTCTATTCTCATCAGTAAAAAAACTACTTCACAGGCTTTACATTCTTTTCTAATTATTAGTAGGTTCCTTTTCCATGAACGCAATATTAATCCTATTTATACCCATTCAGTATATTGCTTGTGCCCTGTGCCTCTTCTTCACTGTACAGCCTGTTTATGCTCATGTGCACTCCTCCCACAGTCACAGTAAAGATAACCTTCTTATCGCAGAGGAAATTATAGTACAGGCGTTTGCTCTCGCCCCGGAAGTAACGGAAATGGCAGAAGGCTCCAAAGCACAGGCTTATACCAGAACAAACGCCTCTCCTTATATTCCTTTTATTAAAGTAGGTACAAAAGTCATTCCCGTAAATTCCAACTTTTGGAATTTAGTAAGAGGTTGGATTCGACTTTACCGACATGAAATTGAACACTATTGCCCTTGTGACATGAATGAAGAAGAATTAGTTAAAGAAGCCAAAGATCATATAGCCAAGGATTTTCTTCGTTTAAAAGTGGGAGAACCTCTTGCCCACCTTGTAGAACATGGTGCTCTCACACTCTATGGATATGCTGGCCGATATGGAAGGGCTTATGCGGCAATAATAGCTGCTTTAGAAGTAGCAGAGCACTCTCTTTCTGTTTTTTTCGGGGGAAAAGGACTTGGTTTTTTATGTAATGCTATTCAGGCCACGGCTTTTTTCTTGGTTAGAACAGTGCAAATCTACACCCGGGCTTTCCTTAACAGTAATACTCTAGGTGAGAATCAATTATTGACGATACTACGAACTGCTCTTTTAAATCGTATTATGAAAACAGCGGAAAGAAAGGTGTTCTTTCTATTGCAAACAGCACATATAAATGAAAAAAATCTTGCAATAGTAAATGAAGAAGGTGCCGGAAAGAAAAACAACAGAACCAGGTGGGTAGGCACGGTATCTAAAAAAGCCCAAGCTGTTCTACAGCAAATAAATACCCTGGATGCCGAATTGGAAAATGAAGAACTATCAGAAATAGAACGATCCAGATTACTTAAAGAAAGAGCAACACTTGATAAAAAAATGGAAAAAATTACCACTGTCTCCAGAAAATCTTTTTTAGGAAAAAGATATAAAAGGTGGTTGCTCCTCCTATCCAGAAAAGGACAAGAAACTCACCTAAAAGGCACTACTTATACGGATATGAGCACTACAGGGCATTGGCTTTGGAATTTATCCATAGAGGAAAACATTTTAGAAAGAGCTTTCATACAAGAAAGTTATCAAAAAACAGAAAGAACACCCTCCCGGGTGGATATAAATCCGGATGAAGTGAGAACTTTTCTAGCCAAAGAATTTGTAGAAAAAATAAAACACCCTAACACAGATGAAAAGAGACATATTTTATCTGTAGAACATGTGTTAACGGACATAGAAAATATTTTTGATCCTTCTTTAACTATGAGGGAAAGATATTTACTAACTTTATTAGTGGAAGTAGTTCTTACTGGTTTTTTTGAATACCATCTTCGTTTGATTTATAAAAGGTTAGCCTCTCCCAATGCTGATCTGAATATATGGCAAAGAATAAAAGCCAGAGCTAAACTGCGAGGGCAAATAGAACCCTTTATTAAGTATGTTTTTCTTTATTCTGATTTTTTACGAACTGTCTCTCTTATAAACAACAAAACAAGAATACAAGCTTATAAATATGAAGCTATGGGGAATTTACTTATCTTTTTTGAATACTTAAACCAGCTTTCTCAACTGGCTAAATCAAATAGCACGCGAGAACAAATTATAGCTGCATTAGATCAAGGTCTCCACCGCATTAAAGCGGGTCAGGTCCAGCGGGAAAAGAGCACTATTCGCTCCTGGATTCCTTTTCGTACTCCTCTTCCCTGGTGCCGTAACTTAGTAATGAGGTTTTGAAAGTGAAGCGAAGGAGAGGTTGTTGTGAACTCTTATAGACAAAAAAAGAAACGGCGGGGCTTGTGCTCGCTCTACCATTTTTTGGTTTTCAATTCTTATATTCCCGCTTCTTTTGCGGCCATAAGTTTATGTGGCACTGTTTTTATGAATAGAGAAATTTTTTTCACAAGCTACACATCTATTAAAAACCCTTTATCGCAAATTCTTGTCGAAGGACATCAAAGGCTCGAAAGTTTAAAATGGTTTGGCCGTCAAAAACACGCAAGGGAGTTTGATAAAGGATTAAAAGAAATAGTGGAACTTTTAGAACATTCCCCTGCCCAACAAGAGTGGTTAAGGAGAGCGGGTATTTCTTTAGAAAAGCTGATAAATAAAATTCCGGAAATAATAGAATTTACGGAACAAGTATCTCCGGAAGAAGCCCTTTACTATAGAAATATAACAAAAGCTGTGTTGGCGGTCTTTAGTAAACACCTGCCAGCCGCATTAAAAACAAATGATCCCAGTCAAATAGACTGGCCTCGAATCCATGTTATTTTAAAAAATATTGCCGCTTTTGATAAACAAAATCCACGCTCTTCTCTTTTCAAGATAAAAAGAGCAATAGAAGGACGCTACTCACTTAAAGAGTTTATATTGTGTCGGGTATAGAAAACAGGAGGAATTATTTTATGAAAAGTAAATATATACCAATTCGATTTGATACTCACTTTCATAGGGATAGGGTTTTCGGTTGGTTCTTTTTTTCTCTCTTTATTTTTCCTTTTTTTACTTCCTGTGGAGACACACAAATACACTGGAGTGCAGAACCATCGAGCACCATTGCCGCTACTTTAGACCTACAAGAAAGAAAAGAGGTCATCACCAATACATTATTTGAAGCTGTCTTGAGTAATAAGACAAATGAGGAAATTGACCAACTTCTTTCCACCCATAAAATATCCCTCTTTTCTGTAAATAAAAGAGGAGACACCGTCTTAGGGGTAGCCATTCAGTTTAGGTTGAAAGAAAGAGCTTTATTTTTATTAGAAAAATTCCAATGTGACGATCACTTGCGCCATCAAAACAAGAAAGGCGAAAGTTATATTTATTTATCGGCCAGGGAAGGATATGAAGAGCTTATCCACCAAATAGCTAATAAATGTTATGAAAACAATTTCTTTGATTTTTCTGATTATGAATTTTCTGACCTGGATCCGATAGCGGAAAACGGAGAAATAGCCATTCATGTTGCTCTTAATGGCTCTATTGCAGCGACTTTGAATTATGAATACGATAGAGGTTCCTTGGAGTACTCTTTTTTTCCCTTCTATACAAAAAATAAAAATATAGAAACTTTTCTGCATACGGCTGTTCGAGATGGTCGTGTCAATGTCATAGAGTGGGCTGTTCGCCATTATTGTGATAAGGGAGATTGGGAGAAATCAGATAGTGTATGGAAGCACTGGTCAGCTTGGATTGTGAGTCACGGATGGAATGTATGGCAAACAGATACATGGAATCTCACCACTCAGCTCATCAATCATCAAAACAAAGAAGACAATACGGCTTTGCATTTGGCTGCTCATTTTCACGATATACAGAATATCAAATTGTTGTCCAGTTGCCGATGGACCAAATTTCGTATAACAAATGAGGATGGTAACCTGGCTTTACAGATGTTTTTGGAAGCATTGGATGATAAAGTAAAAAATCACTCACAAGAAATTAAAGAGGCTTTTGTATTTCTGGTCCAAAGAGAAACTTACCACAGAAAATATTTTAATAACATAGCCGAAGATACGGTGGATCACCAAAATGACAAAAAAGATTCTTCCGCACATATAGCGGCCCGACTGGCTGACCCTTATTTTTACACCTATCTTAAACAGTTTGCTAATTTATCGTTGATAAATATAGATGGTGAAACACCAGCAGATATTTTTGAAAGAATACAAAGCACCATTCAAGACTTTTGAATCGAGAAAAAAATGTTTTTACTTTCTCTTTGTCACAGAACCGTCATCCCCGCAGAAGTTTGTCATTCCCGCGAAAGCGGGAATCTAACCGCTATGCGCTCAGATCTTGTCCCCATGAAGACGGGGAGCCGACTCACTTTTGACCCTTATCATCTCTTGAGGGGCTATCTTTATCTTAAAAAAAAATATTTCTTTATCTTTTTATTATGTTGCTGTGCCTGTTCACCTACATTTAAACATCAAGTAAAACCTCTTATCCTGGATAAAGATACCCTACAAATAGCGGAAGACAAAAAAACACTAAAGGGAACAGGAAGACTCTTATTTAAGACTCCTCTTTTTGGGCTTTATTCAAAAGAGATCTATTTTATAAAAGCCCAATTATTTAATAAAACCTCTTCTCTTATTTTGTATAGCCATTTTACTGGATTCACCCAGCAGGATGGAATAAAAGTGTTTTTTATAAGAGATAAGGGTAGTTTAATCATAAAAGCCAGCACCCCATCTTATCCCATACAAACTGTACACACAGATACAAGTTATTTTACTAAAAACCAAAATCTGGAAATGTATATAGAGGTGCAAAACGGAACAGAGAACTTTATCAGCATTAAAATATGGAATACTTATACAAATCCAAGCGGGTATGTAAAAGAGCATGCTCTTTTTCTTTCCCAACAGAATTTGATTGTGGATTCCAAAGATTTTTTATTTTTCTCCAAAGGAGAGGGTATGTTGTGGGGGCTTCAACTAAATAAAGTGCGTTTGAATTTTGCTTCACGAGGACCTATAAACCAATGATATATATATACTGCCTGCGAAAGCTAGTTATTCACTTCTCTAAACGGAAAGCCACTTTGGTGGCTCCTTGTTTCACGAAACGGAAAGCCACTTTGGTGGCTTCCCGTCCCGCGAAAAATGTCATTCCCGCGAAAGCGGGAATCCAGAATTATTTTATTTTTATTCTACTTATTCCTTTCTTTGTGTTTTCTCAGGAACAAACAGAGCACGCTTTCTCCTTTCAACTGGAAAGTGAAGGCCGCCTATCTAAGAATCAAATCTCCCGAAATCAAAAACAGTGGCATCCTTATATACCCTATACGGAAATAGGATTGCTTTATTCTAAAGACAGTAACTTGAATATCTTTATCAACGGAGAAATAGAGTCTTATAAAAACAAGTGGGAAATAGGCTTGGAGGAGATGAGCCTTTCTTATGATTGTGAGGTGATTCCACTTAGTGTAAAAGCCGGATGGTTTCCCATTCCTCTTGGTTACAAAGGTAAGAACAATAATGTGTTTTCTCAAAACCTATCTTTTTATAAGGTCCTGGCTTGGAGTCAGAAAGACATAGGGGCTGTTGCGGATCTATATATTTGGAAAAAATTTTTAAGCTTGAAATTGAGTTATTTTGGAGGCTGGCTTTATAGAGAGCAAGATGACTCCTATAGAGCACCAGAGTCCGCCCCTGTTATAATCAGTGTCAGAAGTGAGGGATTTTTTTGGGATGCTTTCGCCAGTTGGTTTGAAAAAGACCTGGCTTTCTTTGATCCTCTTAAAACTTATGGAGGAGGTATTTATTTACATACTTCGTACAAAAAACTACGAGTATCCCTTCAATCTGAATTTTGGGGAATTAAAGAAAGAGAGCAAACCACTTTTACATATTATACTTTCCCTAGTATCGCTATTGATAAACTAAAAGTGGGAATGGTTTTTGGAAATATAAACAGATATTCTTCTCACTTTAAACCTGGGCAAACTCAATCTTCTCTTTATGAAAGAGTGTTCCAAGTTTCGTATCAGGTTCACCCTAATATCACCTTAATAGGAGAGCGTTTTATTAGTTCACAAATAAAGGGACATTTAACGAATGACCTGTGGGCGGCTCGTGTGAAAATTCACTTTGATTGGCCTTTACAAAAATAAATTATAAAGTAGATGGTAGATACTTCTCCATTCTGATGTCATCCCAGTATTTGCCATTCCAATAAGTAAACCTTTTTAACCTACCTATTTCCATAAAGCCGCATTTCTTATAAAAAACATGTGCTCTATGGTTAAATTCAAAAGTACCTAATTCAATTCTAACCGCTCCCAACCTTCTGGATTTTTTTTCAATATAATCCATAGCTATTTTAGCTACACCCCTCCCCCAGTATTCTTTTTCTCCAATAATTAATCCGATCCAACTTGTTTTCTTCTCTTTTTTCATCAAATGCCCAGGATTCATTTGTATTGAGAAATTACCAATAGGTTTCTCTCTATCGAGAATAATATAGGTATTATGCACACCATCAAGGTTTTCTTTACAGATTCAACAGTGTGCTTTTTGCGTTTATCTCCAAGTTTAACAGGAGTAATCAGATGATAAAAATCTTCGCTATTTTCCCAACTCACCATGGATCGAACATGTTCATCATTCATTGATATCTATTTTTTCAATTCCTATCTTCATTTTAACTCTTTTTAAAAATGTAGCCCCCATTGAAATTTATAAATATATGAGATCACTAGCATATTTCCCTGTATTATGCCGAAATTGGGAAACATCCTTGGGGTTTAGGTATGGATTTTGCATAGCTAGTCTTAAAAAAACTATGTTACTATATAAGAAAGGAGAACGATATGAATAAATCCACAATATCGCCAGCGGATGAGATTTGGGTACTTATAAAAGAGACTCAGAAAAGCCTAAAAGAAGCTTCTGCCAGCCACAAAGAGGATATGAAAGAAATCCGTGCCAGCCACAAAGAAGACATGAAAGAAATCCGTGCTAGCCAAAAAGAAACCGACCGGCAAATACAAAAAATAGGGGGCCGGTTTAACCAACGATGGGGAGCTTTAGTGGAGTCTTTAGTTGAAGGGAAGCTGGTAAAAATTTTTCAAGATCATAGGATAGATATAACACAAACGCATACCCGCTCTAAATCGGAATGGAGAAAGCCGGATGGTCGTATTGAGAGGCGGGAGTTTGATATTATTGTTGCCAATGGAACAGAAGTTGTGGTTGTAGAAGTAAAAACCACTTTAGTTCCCAAAGATGTCACTGTTTTTTTAGAAACACTTAGGGATTTTAGAAATTACTTTCGAAGATATAAAACGGAAACTATCTATGGAGCTATGGCTTATCTAGCTAGTGAGAATAAGGCTCACTTGCTTGCGGAAGGAGAGGGTTTATTTCTTATCCAAGCTACAGGAGACAGTGCCAGACTGGTCAATAAAAAAGACTTTAAACCCAAAGCCTTTAGCGGTAGTCATCTACAAGAGTGGTAAAGAGTTTCCAAATCCAAGTGATCTCGAAGCATAAAACAACCATCGTTGATTAAACTAAGGTTACCTCTGTATCCAGAATAAAGAGCACTCCCTGGTAAGGCAGATATAGTCACTCCCGCATCTAAAGCATAACGGGCTGTTACCATTGTTCCGCTTCTGGATTGGGCTTGTGCTATCAAGATCATATCAGATAAAAAAGCCAGAGTTTTATTTCGAATGTGAAAATGAGATTTTTGCATAGGTGCTGATAAAGGAAAAACACTGACGAAGCCACCTCCACTTTGTATAATAGGTTTTTCCCACTTCTTTAAAGCAGAGGGATAATAATGTTTTATTCCACAAGGTAAAAAACAAAGCGTGGGATTTTGAGAAGCCAAGCATAGAGCATGTGCTTTTTGATCTACCCCTCTTGCTCCTCCACTCATAACACAAACTTCTCCTTTTTTTCTTTTCAGGAAGAGACTTAAGTGCATATCCATCCAAAGTAGAGTATCTCGATAAGGTTCTCTACTCCCTACCACAGAAAAAAGAAAATAATTTTTCCAGCAAAACTCTCTTTCTCCTTTCCAGCTAATAAGCATGGGTGGTTTTTCCATCTTGAAAAGAGTTTGAGGGTAGTTTGGATGAAAAGGCCAAAAAGTATGAATTTTTAAACTTTTGCAATCTTTTTTATCTTTTTCTGCCTGTTTCCACCAATTTTTTTGATGTTGGAGATAATGTTTTGTTTTCGGTTGGGAGATAAAATTAATTAACTGCCAGGCAGAATGAATCCTACTTTGGTTTCGAAAGACATTTTCAAAATCTTCTAAAACCAAACTTTGATTTTGCCAGCTTAAAAAAGCAAGATATTCTAACCAGGATTGCATGCTAAATCTTTATGCAAAATCTGTGCCTAAACGAAGCAATAGAGAAAAAAATCTTCCTGAAATTAAGATAGACCGCATATAGAGTGAATTTTTTTCACCCGATTTAAAAATAAGATTTTGATTTTTTTAAAAAAGTGAAAGGCTGGGAAGTTACTTTAATGCTCTTTAGACACCCGGGCTTTATATATAAAACTAGAACCAAAAAAAAGGGTTTTGTATTGGCACTCGCTAAAGCATTTTGTTTTGTCCATAAGTGTTAAAAGAGAGTGTCGAGAAGGGAAATTCTGCGAGGATTTTTGTAAATACTCATAGGCGGATTTCTGACCAGTAAGCCATCCCCCTATCCGGGGGACAATAAAACGAAAATATAAATAAAATAAAGGATATAAAAGAAACATTGGGCGATCACCGGTTTCTAAAATCATTACTGTTCCTCCTTTTTTGGTAATTCGTGCCATTTCCATTAAAGTTTTTATAGGATCTTCTACATTTCTTAAGCCATACGCCATAGCACATACATCATACTTATTATCCTGGAAAGGCAGCTCTTGCACATCGGCCGTTTGGAAATCAATGTTTTTAGGTGAAATAGAAGATGAATTTACTTTATTATAGGCTTGTTTGAGCATCCCTTCGCAAAAATCCACGGCGGTGATTTGAGCTTTAGGTCCTAACTGCTTTTGAAATTCAAAAGCTAAAACACCGGTTCCTGTGGCACAGTCCAGAATTTTTCCATCCAGCGGTGCTTCACTCCACTTTACCAGTTTTTTTCTCCACCAGGAATCCATACCCAAGGTAATCGCTTTATTGGCCCGATCATAATTAAGAGCTATGGAGTTGAATATCTTCTTTATTTCCTGTGGCGACCTTTTTGTTAGAGAAGCTTTCATAAATAAATTCGCTATCTATAGGTTTTCCTATAACATACAAGATTTTTTTAAGTTGCTGCATCATTTGTTTAAACTGACTAAAATTTAAGGATTGATAGCCATCTGATAAAGCTTTAAATGGTTCTGGATGGATTTCCAGCAAAAGACCATCTAATCCCGCTGCTACTACAGCCAAAGCCATAGGTATCACTAAAGAAGCTTCTCCTGTGCCATGTGACGGATCCACAATCACTGGAAAAGCAGATTCCCTTTGAGCTAATAGAGCACCGGATAAATCCAAGGTATTACGCGTGCTGGTTTCAAAAGTGCGAATTCCCCTTTCACATAAAATAACTTTTTTATTTCCAGCCTGAACCACATAATCTGCCGCTAACAGCCATTCCTTTACCCTAGCGGAAAAAGCCCTTTTCAGTAATACAGGCTTGGACTGTTTTCCCAATTCTTTGAGTAACTCGTAGTTAAACATGTTACGCGTGCCCACTTGAAAAATATCCACCACAGAAAAGAGTGCTTCCATTTGCCTTGGGTCAGTTATTTCAGACACAAACTTTAAGTTTCGCTTTTTTTTCAAATTTTGAATGAGATCAATAGCCTCTTTTCCTAATCCTTGAAAAGAGTCAGGGTGAGTCCTCATTTTATAAATACCCCCTCTCATTAGGGAGATATTTTCTTCTAAAAGAACTTTTTGTATTTGATCCATTTGTTCCGCATTTTCTATAGAACAGGGACCGGCTATAATCACAAAGGGCCATTGGGATTTGTGAAAAAAAGAATTATTATTTATTTTCATGGTTTTATATTTTTCTCTATGGTCGTCAGGCTAGAGCACTCTATCTTTCTATTATACATGGAAGTAGTATGAAACTCAAACAAGAACTTGCTTCGATATTTTTTCCGGCACAGGAGCGTACTCCCGCATCTCCATAGAAAAAGAGGCGCGCCCTTGGCTAAGGGAGCGAAGCTCTGTGGCGTAACCAAAAAGAGGAGCTAGGGGAACCTGTGCTTTAATGACCTGTAAATGATTTTCCAAAAACACTTCTTCTACTTTGGCCCTTCTGGTATTTAGATCACTCATCACATCCCCTAAAAACTCGTCTGGTGTCAGCACCTCCAGGTTAAATATCGGTTCCAACAGCCAGCTTTTGCTGTTGGTGAGTGCTTTTCTAAAAGCTTGAACCGCCGCCGTTTTTAAAGCCGCTTTTATCCCTTCTTCGTTTTCTCCTTGATACTCTGCTTTCAATAAACACACTTTTATCCCCAACAGGCGATAACCCATCAGTAGGCCCGCATAAGAGGAACCTTCTATCACCTCTTTAATAGCTGAAATAAATTCTGTGGGGAGTGTTTCCTGGACTTGATTGTCAAATATCAAAGCCTTTAAATTTTTATCCGGTTCTATCTTTAACAGTACATGGGCAAATTGTTTTTGTTCTCCTATCTTTTTATCAAAAATGCCTTTCCCTTCTGCTGAAGTTAAAATAGTTTCCCTGTAAGAAACCTTTGGCGGACCCGTATTTACCTGCACTTTATGGTCTTTTACAAGACGATGAATCAGCACTTCCAGGTGCAGCTCTCCCATTCCCATTAAAAGGGCTTGCCCTGTCTCCGGGTCGGAAGAAATAAAGCAAGAAGGGTCTTCTCTTTGTATGGTTTGCAAAACTTTCATCATTTTTTTTTGATCTACAGAAGATTTCGGCTCAATAACCATAGAGATCACTGGTTCGGGAAAAGAAATAGATTCCAAAGAAACCGGATAAGCCGTCGTACATAAAGTGTCCCCTGTCTTAGTCCACTTTAAGCCCAAAACCGCTCCTATGTCTCCTGCTTTTAGGAAAGGCACCTCCTCTCTGGATTTGGAATGAATCTTTAACAGTTTCTGGATTCTTTCTTTCTTAGCTTCTCTGGTGTTGAGCAAGGGAACACCGGGTTTTAAACAGCCCGAATAGACACGAATATAAGTAAGATGGCCTGCAAAAGTATCTTCCATTAGTTTAAAAGCAAAACCACAAACAGGATGTTCAAAGTCTGTAGGACATAGCATTTTTTTTCCCTGTTTCTTCCCCTGTCCCTGTCCTTCAATAGGAGGTAAATCCAAAGGCCCTGGCAGATAATCCAACACAGCAGAAATAATTTGTTGCACTCCTTTGTTTTTAAAAGCGGATCCACAAAACACCAGTGTCATTTTTAAATTCAAAGTGGCCTGCCTAAGAACCTTTTTTATTTCATCTGTTGAGATGCTTTCTTCAGCTAGATATTTTTGCATTATTTCGTCGTCCAACTCCGCTATCTGTTCGATCATTTTCTCTCTCCCTTTACGGGCAGGCCGCTTATACTCTTCGGGTATAGGGACTGTGGAATATTTTTCTCCTAACTTATCTTGATCCCATATAAAAGCTTTTTCTTCCACAAGGTCTATCACTCCTTTAAAATTTTCTTCAGATCCTATAGGGAGTTGCAAGCATACAGGGGTGATTTTTAGCTTATGGGAGATAGAACTCACACTTTTTGCAAAGTCTGCTCCTATCCTATCCATTTTGTTGATGAAGCATATCCGTGGAATATGATATTTATTCGCTTGCCTCCATACGGTTTCACTTTGTGCTTCCACTCCACTAACACCGTCAAATACAACAATGGCTCCATCTAAAACTCTTAGAGAACGTTCTACTTCTATGGTAAAGTCCACATGACCAGGGGTATCTATAATATTAATACGATGATCTTTCCAAAAGCAGGTTGTAGCGGCGGAGGTGATGGTAATACCTCTTTCCTGTTCTTGCTCCATCCAATCCATAATGGTGTTGCCTTCATGCACTTCACCCATTTTATGGCTTTTTCCTGTGTAAAATAAAATTCGTTCTGTGAGGGTGGTTTTGCCAGCATCAATATGAGCAATAATCCCTATATTGCGGGTGTGTTTTAGATCTTCAGTTGTTTTAATTTGAAGGCTTGGCAAACTTTCCTCTCTATAAGAAAATGTTACCAGTTATAGTGAGAGAAGGCACGGTTGGATTCAGCCATACGATGCACATCTTCTTTTTTCTTAATGGAAGCCCCTTTTTTGTTATAGGCATCCATTAATTCTTCGGCCAGACGATCCGTCATGGTTTTTTCTTTTCGGGTACGGGAATGGGTAATAATCCAACGAATAGCCAAGGCAGATTTACGGACAGGGCGGACATCCACAGGTACCTGATAGGTAGCTCCCCCCACTCGACGAGATCGAACCTCCAGGTTGGGTTTGCAGTTATCTATAGCTTTCTTGAATACAGAGACCGCACTCTCTTTTGGATACTTTTTGCTTAAGATATCTAAAGCACCATATACAATGTTTCGTGCTAGTTCTTTTTTACCATCCCACATAATTTTATTTATAAAATAGGACACCATGACATCGGAATAGACAGAGTCTGGCTTAACTTCTTTTTTATGAATTTTGCGACTTCGACGAGACATCTTTATTTACTCCCTTTAGTTCTTTTCGTTCCATATAGAGAACGACCTCTTTTTCTGTCTTTCACTCCTTGTGTATCCAGGTGACCACGGACAATATGGTATTTCACTCCGGGTAGGTCCTGCACACGGCCCCCTCGCACTAAAACTACAGAGTGTTCTTGCAGATTGTGCCCTTCCCCTGGAATATAGGAATTTACTTCAAACCCATTTGTTAAACGGACCCTGGCCACTTTGCGTATGGCGGAATTAGGTTTTTTAGGTGAACGGGTGAACACCCGGGTGCAAACCCCTCTCCGCTGTGGACAACGGGTAAGAGCGGGAGATTTGGTCCGTGTTCTTTGCACTCTTCTGTTACTGCGGATCAGCTGATTTAAAGTAGGCATTTGGTTCCTTATTTCATCTTAATTTAAAAATCCCCATTTTTATACAAAGTTCTGGGAAAATCAACTTTAACTCGGTTTAGACTATTTGAAATATAACAAATTAGAGCCTCTGTCAGCTTTTTTTTTTAGTTTTTTTGAATGAGAGCAAATATTGAGAAAGCTGAATAATATACCGGTTCGGTATAACAAAGGGAAAAAGGCTACAGGGGGTTACACAAAAGCTTGTCCTCGTGGAAATGGGTATAATACCCACTGGGTATTATACCGATCAGATTATCATGCCTATCTGTTATCACCCATAAATTCTTTTAATGAAGCCCAGTTTTTACTTAAAACTGAGCTTAGGGCATACATTAGAAACTTTTTTTTGGAAAGAAACCCTCTCTTTTGCACTTAAGTTTGGCTGAGCATTTGCATAATTATTTAGCATAGAATTAGTGCCCTCTGAACCTTTATTATAACTAAAAGTCCGTTGGGAGGAATCTATCATTTTGGTTATATATTGAGATACTTCTGTTCTTCTTTTTTTACTGTTACTGGGGTAAGTTTCCAATAAATCTGCAGAGAAAATTTTTAAAGCCAATGAGCTATCTATACCCCTCCCTTTTTGCTTTATTTGTTCTCTGGCCAAACATCTGGGTTTTTTTGAATGGGATCTGCAAGAACGGGAAATATCTCTTTTTAGTTTTTCTATTCGTTTTATTAAACTGTTGTTGACTAAAGATTGTCCTCCATTATGCGCCCAATAGTTAAACATCTTTTCAATCTCTTCTTGCTTTTTAAAAAGGGGTACTTTTTTTATTGTCAGATCTTTTGAGTCATCTATTCTTTCCCATAATTCATATAACTCCGAATCATCCCAAATCACCCAATCAACACTATTGCCGTTTTTTGTAGTCCCTGTAATATGTAGCATCTCGTTTAGCTTAATGGGAAGTTGATATTTATGAGCTACACTTTCCGGAAATTCTCTATTGCCCATATAATCCAATTTAGATTGTAAATTGTTTGTCATTATTCTGTGGTTTCTTTCCAGACCGTAAAATGTGTAAAAAAGACAAGTATGAGGGTCCAAGCTGGTTTGACAAGTGATGAAATTTATATTTTCTAAAGCTTTTTCTGTCATCTGCGGGCATCTTTGTGCCACTTCTGTGTAAATCTCTGAATGCTGTAAAGGGTTTTTCTTATCAGCAGACCTGATGAGAGTGTTAATCGTTTTTACATAATCAATAGTTACTTGACCTAGACATCTAGCTCCTGTCTTACTTTTGATATTTAAAATTCCTCCTGATTCTTGATTGATGAGATGAAAAATCTCTTTTTGTCTTTCTAAGCTGTAATTGAAGCATTCCGCCACATCTGTCCAAGCTTCATATATCGTATTGATATAATCTTCATTGATGCAAAACTTTCTTCTTTTATCAAAGGATGCTTGGTTTTTTGATTCACAATGTACATATTGATCGTAGGAGAATAGTCTATTTCCTCGAAGAGCCATAGCTAAAAAACATTGTTTAGGAATGGCAGTAAAAATCTCTTTAATAGAAATGTAGTCTTCAAGCGTATTAGCGAAATAGCTTTCACATTGCTCACAAAAATCAGCTTCTGTTATAGAGGGGTCTTGGGCAAGATCATTTGTTCGTTGTATTTTATGTTTGGTGCATTGGCTGTCATAAGGAAGTTTTGAATCGTTTGCTAAAGCAATAGGACTGTGAGTGAAGAGAATAAGAATAAAAATAACTTTATAGTGCATGTTGTGCTTTCCTTAGTGAGTTTTCTGTATCTACTATTTTGGCCTTTTCTTTTCTCAAACACGGCCAGTATATAGCTTTAATTTTCTCCTCTTTTATTGAGTGCACTCTATACTTTGGGCTATGATTTGGGCCCAATAGTCGGGGTAGTTTGCTGTTTCCATATTTTCCGGCAGGTTATAAAGCATTCTGTAGAGTCGGATAAAGGTGTCTAAATTCAAATTAGAGGAGTTCATTTCTGCAATGACACTGGTTATATCAGAAAATAAAAGTTGTAAAGTGTAATCCATATTAGGATCTTTTAAGCTGATTTTTAAAAAACCGTCAAAAGCATTTAATTGTGTTTGTAAGAACTCTTGTTTATCCTCTTTTGTTTCACAAGTTTGTTTTAGATATGTTAGCTGTTTTTCAAATTCTTTTACCAGTTCTGTCTTACTTTTTTTTGTTTTGTCATAATCTTTTGGGAGCGCGTCTTCTTTTGCTAATAATCTTTTTGCTTTTTGCGGTGTCGGTTTTTTAGCTTGAGTCTTCATTTTTGGCTTTTTAGCAGTTATTTTATACTGATCTTGTTTGATCCCCCCCTTCACGAGAGCACTATCACTCCAGCCTTGTCTGTCATTCCCGCGAAAAATGTCATCCTCGTGGGAAATGTCACTCCCGCGAAAGCGGGAATCTGTACCGGTTCGATATACATAGTGAGGCGAAGCAAATAAAGAAACCATAAAGTAAATTGTAAAAAATTTCATATATTTATATATATATTAAAGGGATATAGGCTTAAATAGCAAATAATTTTTATAATGGTGCTATAAATGGTATCTTAATTAAATAGGGAAGCTTTAAAGAATAATAGGAGTGAAATGGGTCTGCGAAAAAACTTAACAGGGATACAAACAAACTCCCAGAACCACCTCTCATCACCCACAAATTCTTTTAACGAAGCAAATTTAAGGTTTTTTTATTAAAGCTGAAACACAACATTGTAGCTAAAGTACCTCCCAGTATCCATATTTACTGCTCCCTCCCACTCTCACCAGCCGGCCTTCTTTTTTCAACTTAGAGATTATCCCCCTTGCGGATCTCTCTGATATTTGCATCTTCTCTGCCAACTCCCCTACCTTCATTTGAGGATTCTTGGCTATTAAAGAAAGCATTTTACTCTCCCGCTCGCTTTGCAGGCTAACAACAGAAGCAGACACTTTCTCTCCTTCTTTAAAAACCTCCCAGTATCCATATTTACTGCTCCCTCCCACTCTCACCAGATGGCCTCCTTCTTTCAACTTAGAGATTATCTCATCTGTGAGTCTATTTGATAATTGCATCTGCTCTGCCAACTCTCCTACCTTCATTTGAGGATTCTTGGCTATTAAAGAAAGCATTTTACTCTCCCGCTCGCTTTGCAGGCTGACAACAGAAGCAGACACTTTCTCTCCTTCTTTAAAAACCTCCCAGTATCCATATTTACTAGTCCTTCCCACTCTCACCAGATGGCCTCCTTCTTTTAACTTAGAAATTATCTGCTCTGTGGGTCTCTTTGGTATTTGCATCTGCTCTGCCAACTCCTCTACCTTTATTTGAGGATTCTTGGCTATTAAAGAAAGCACTTCTTCCTGGTTTTTTCTCAGTCTTTCATTATGAGCTATCAGGGCTGCCGGCACGTGGCTAGACAAGGCTTTTCTCCCGATTTTTTTCTGCCTCTCTGGAACATGCTCCCCTACTTTATTTATTTGGCTGTTACGCCGACTTTCTGTCTTCAAGACTTCTTTTATAAAGGCTCGAACCTCACTCGTCGTCCATTTTCTCCGCTTAGCTACATCTTCCCTTTGAGATAAATGAAGAGCATGCACTGTATCCCATAGCAAACTCCATTTTCCTTCTAGTTCAGGATAAGTCTGTAGAGGTTTATCAGGAACCTCTTCAGGAAAATCCCCGTCTCTTTTTGCTTTAACCAAATCTAGGGTGGAATAAATTTTAAGATCTACCATAAGCTGAACAAAGTTCTTGAACGGAAACAAGTCTTCAAAGTTCTCCCCCTCATTTGCAAACATTGTTTTGCAAACTGAAGACTTTTTCTTGGCAGAATAACAGAGACCGGGAAACACAGTTAATAAAGATAAAAAACAAAAAAATCTGACCTTTTTCATTTCCGTTTATATAAAACACAACAATAAAGAAAAAAAGCATTAAATGAAAAATTTTCCGTTTTAAAAATCAGTGAAATGGCCCTCCCGTCCTCGCGAGAGCCTTGTCACTCCCGCGAAAGCGGGAATCTGTACCGATTCGATATACATAGTGAGGCGAAGCAAATAAAGAAACCATAAAGTAAATTGTAAAAAATTTCATATATTTATATATTAAAGGGATATAGGTTTAAATAGCAAATGATTTTTATAATGGTGCTAATTATGGATGAACACAAAATGTATAAGTATAGTGTAAAAAGTCCAACAAGAGTGGATTTGGCTGGAGGCTTGTTGGATATTTGGCCTGTGTATGCTCTTGTGCCCGATTGTGTTGTGCTTAACTTTTCTATTCCTGTTTTTACTTCTGTTCAAACAGAAAATGATGTTATTTCTGCTCAAACAGAAAGGCAAGTTGTTGCCTTTCCATCCCACGAAGCGGGAAGCCACTTTGGTGGCTTCCCGTCCCGCGAAAAATGTCATTCCCGCGAAAGCGGGAATCCAGAAAAACTAATTCTGGACACTTATTTTCAAAGGGATGACAACTCTTCCCGGGGAGTTTCTCATGTTAGGGAGGCTCGTCATTTTGATAAAGCAAAAATAGATGTGAGTATTTTTTCCCCCTCTGGGTCTTATAAAAACTCTTTTACAAGCTTAAATAATCTATTAAAAGACTCTTCAGATGAACTCAGATTATTAAAAACACATCTGGAATATTGGAGTAGGTATATGCCAAAGGAGCAGGTTTTTCTAAAAAGTATTTCTCTAAGGTCAGAGTCTCCCGTAGGGGGCGGGTTGGGTGCCAGTTCCAGCCTCTGTGTGGGCTTGGCGAAAGTACTTTCTTCTGTATTGAAAAAAGAGCTAACGAAAAATGAATTATTGATGCTATGTCGGGATTTAGAAACTTCTTTGCTGCATGCTCCTGCGGGGGTTCAGGATTATGTTCCTGCTATAGAGGAAGAACCGGATTTTCTTTATGTTATTGAATGTATTTCTTCCGGCCCTAAATGGAGTAGAAAAAAAATTCCTATCGCTTTTTTTAAAGATCATTTTCTATTAGTAGATACGGGGCACAGCCATCACTCTGGGAATAATAATTGGGAGATATTAAAAAAAATTATTGAAAAAGATCAGGATATTTTAAATGGTATCTATCAACTTAGAGACAACGCTTTAAAGACCTTGGAAATTTGCCGTCAGGAAAATTGGTCTGATTTATTTATTTGTTTGAACAAAGAACAAGCATTAAGAGGCAAGTATTTTTCCAATTGGTTGAACCCTTCTGTATCTTCTCTTATTGATTTAATGAGGAGTCATGGTGCTAAAGAGGTCAAACTCTGTGGGGCAGGTGGGGGCGGCTGTTTGCTTGTATTAGCCGAGGACCGAAAGAATAAACGGGAGTTAGAACAAGTGTGTGAAAAAAATAAAATTCCTATTGTGATGAATTGGTGATTTATGCTCAAAGAGCAAAGAATAACCATCTCTGTTTTAATGTGTATATCGTCAAAAAGTCGTGCAAAATGACCTCAATGTATGCAAGATTGTTACCCCTCAAAAAAATATTTCCTAAAAATTTTCTCCAAGGAAGCGATATAAGTCTATAGGCAGTTTTTCAGATACCTGAGGAAAAGAAATAAGACCTTTTTTATATTGGTCAATTAAAGATTATGACAAAACTTCAGTATAAAATTTAGAGGGTTGACTCGCTAAAGTTAAGAGCCGTTTTTTAATTTTCTGATTGCTTTTTCAGACAAACCTGTCACTTTCGAAATAAAAGCAATATCCGCTTTTTCTTTCAGCATATTTAAAATTACTTCTTTATCTCTTTCTTTCCGTCCGGCTTGTCGTCCTTCCTGTCGTCCTTCTTCTCTAAAATAGTCCCTTGCGTCCATATAACCTCCCTTTTTTATTAAATCCTCTTTTATCATCTCTAACTCCATTTTCTCACATAGCTCTGGCTTCATCTTATAGCCCTTCAGTAAATACTTCAGTATGTTTAATATTATGCCTTCTGTATCCCTTTGCCTTTGCAACATCTCTTTAAAAAGAAAACATACTGTTTTAAAGTTTAACTCTCCTGACCATACTTCCCGTAACAAATATAAAACACCCCGAATTTGAAAATGAGAGTTCTTAAACACCCACCCCCACTGCTTATCCTGTATGTCCAAAAGCCTTATCTCAAAGTTTAACATACTTTTTCTAAAAGTAAGAGGCAAAGTTAAAAAATCCGGATCCCCTAAAGCCTCCTGGAAAGAGAGCTTCCACTTCCGTGGTGTTTTTCCATGAGAGAAGACAACACAGATAATAGGGGTAATGACTCCTTCCTTACTTAAGCTTTGTTCGATAAGCAGATATTGGTACCGGAAAAGCTGTTCAAAAACCTTTACATTGTAAGAGGATTTGTGTTCGAGCAGTATAAATATACGAACTTCGGATTTTTTGTTGTTTTTCAGAGGTAGGGAGAAGATGAGGTCTGCACTACGGCCATCGGGGAAGGAGTTTTGCTCTGCTTTTAGTTTTGTTAGGTCGTAGGCTTTTAGTTCTTCTTTAGAGAAAATAAGTTCAAGTAATTCTTGGGCCAGTTCTGTTTTAGAGAAGAAGAACTTAAAGAACTGATCGTGATGGTTGGTGTGAATAGCCATTTTACTAAAATCCTGTTTAAAAAATTTGATTTGAATATTTCAATTACAATTCAGTGTTTGTGTGTAAAAACTTAAAAAAGAAAGGCTTAAAAGCTCAAACATGCGTTTTGCCATAAAGCGGGCGTACCGCCGCATTTATGTCAAAGCCGAACTCGTTTTAAGCCTTTCTTTTTTAAGTTTTGAAAACTGTTCAGCTATACACCTAGAGCCTTCAAGCTAAATTGGTATATTTTGTTTAAGTTCAAGGAGGCTTAGGCTTTCCCTTGTGTTCATGGTGCTTTCATAATGTGCAAAAGGGAGAATGGGGAAAGAGTGAGTTTAGAGCTATTTTTGAGAGAAAAAAATCCGAAATCCGAATATTTAGATAGGAAAATCCGGATTTTGTTGTTTTTTGTACTGTGGGTCGAAGTCGGAAAAAAAATTAAAGAAAAAAGTGAAGAGTGCCGATAAACTGTCATTCCCGTGAAAACGGGAATCTAGTTGCTCCTGTGTCAAGCTTGTCCCCGTGAAAATGGGGAACGGGAACCAGTCGCTCTTGCTCTTCAGGAGGAATAGGAGTACAAAAGGTTCGGACATGCGTTTTGCCACAGAGCAACCTTTGGTTGCTCGTGTGTCAAATCCGAACTCGCTTTTGCCTCCTATTCCTCCTGAAGAACTTATCTCTTTGTCATTCCCGTGAAGCTTGTCCTCGCGAAAGCGGGGAATGGAGAACGGGAATCTAGTCGCATTGTGCTCTCAAGGGCCTAACTCATTTTTCCCTCTTGTTGGGGAAATTTTGAATAAGAGCCATTTTTCAGGGATTGTTAAGTAACTTTTTCGATAAGGAGATTACAGATATGAATGTATATTATAGTCACCAATCACCAATCACCAATCACCAATCACCAATCACCAATCACCAATCACCAATCACCAATCACCAATCACCAATCACCAATCACCAATCACCAATCACCAATCACCAATCACCAATCACCAATCACCAATCACCAATCACCAATCACCAATCACCAATCACCAATCACCAATCACCAATCACCAATCACCAATCACCAATCACCAATCACCAATCACCAATCACCAATCACCAATCACATTTTCGTCTCAAAATGAGATAAAAGTCAAGTCTCAGCGTGTTCTTAAACCGAACCGGTATAATCCTCTTAAACGCAATAAAGGTTTATCTATTATAGAGGCTTTAGCAGCGGCTTTTATAGGAGGAGTTGTCTTAGCGGGAACAGGGAAAATGATTGCTGTTTCTCTTCATTCCTCTAAAACCATTCAAGCCTCCTCAGCCGAGCAGTCCCTTATATGGTCTATAAGTAAAGTATTAACCAATACTATTCCGTGTAAGGCTAATCTCAAACCCAGCAGTGGGGGTATAAGTGCCACCAATGGTAAAGGTACAGTAAGCACGCTCATACAGGGTTTAGGTGACCCGAATGTAGAGGATACCACTTTAGTAAAGGTGGGTGGTTTTAAAAATACTTTAGAGGTAGTGAAGATGGATTTTACGGGTAGTGGTACAGGTAATCCCAAGACCAGTACAGTGATTAGGGATTTTATAGTTTATTACAAGAAGAAGGGAGTGGGGACAATGGAGGATAAGCCCTGTAACAGTTCTAATGTAGAGGGTTGTTATTTTCAGGGATGTAGTTTGAAGTATAAGTTAGAGAACAATGCCAGTCCGAATGTAGAGGTATGTGATGTGCAAAATTGTGCAGGATTGGGGGAGAATCATATAGCAGGTATTAGTTGTGGATCAGGCAAGTACTTAAAGGGATTTGATAGTAATGGGAATAAAATCTGTCAGGATTTAGGGGAGTGTGCAACTAATGAATACTTAAAAGGCTTTGATAGTAATGGTAATAAGATCTGCTTAAACAGATCCACTCTTATTGGTTCGCAGATTTGTCCATCAGGACAGTATTTAGGAGGATTTAATAGTAGTGGTATTAAAACATGTCATCCGGTACCTCCAGGGCCCCCAGGGCCTAGGGGACCGGCGGGATCAGGTACAGTAGTATCACTACCTAGTACATCTAGCTCAACTACGGGGTCCAGTAGCGGATCAACTACGGGATCCATCATTTACAAACCAAGACCACCAAGACGACCACAACCAAAAAAAGAATATATAACACACACTTTCACGAGAGAGAACTTGGGTAGTCATCGGTTCTGTGGTGAAGGAGAAAATGTTGGAGGATTACATACTCATAAATGGCAGAAAACTTGCACATGTCAGGTAGAAAAAGGCACACCGATAGGTCCTTATTTTACTGGCAGTAAATGTCAGCACCGTACTATAAACTGTGGACCGGCGACCGGGGATAAGGGTCACAGCCACTCTAAAACTTATAATGGAAAACCTATATTTTGTGGTGCTCCTGTCGGGTACGGTGATTCTCCCGCTCATTAATTATTAATTAGTTATAAACAAACTGTTATCACGTCATAATTTGCTAAAAATTTCAAATCTATCTATTAGTGTAACAGAATCATATTTGAAAGCCAGCCTGTTTCCAAACCAAAAAAAGGGATGTATGTATTTCTACAAGTAGTGTTAATATATTTTTTTGTTTTATTATTTTCCCGAGGTTTGTTTTTCGAGATGATGGCGAATAGTTGATAATGTTTTTGTAAAATATCTGTTGTTGACTCTTTTTTCGTTCACAAACAAGGAAGGAGTACCAGTGTGGATAATAAAAGAAAACAAATTCAAGTCAAAATGGTGCCATCGTTGGTGGCTTGTATGCATAAAAAATCCCCCTCAGAATCCAAATGGTGGTGGATCTTGGGGAAATACGAGGCAACGGGAGAAAAAGTTCGTATTAAGCCGTTACACCACTTGCGACAAATCATCCTCCAAAATCCACCCAGTAGTAGTCCAGTAGTAGTGTATTAAAAGGTTTGAACGCGACTTGTGGATGACACCTAGGAGGGAGGATAGAGTTGAACAGTGTGGTTTTTCCAGACTGTCTAGGACCTGTTATAGCCACGACAGGATAAGAGGATGCTAAATTTCTAATAATTTTTCCGCTTCCCTTTTAAACATATTCTCTATATCATCCCATAATATTAGTACTAATTCAACATACTTATGTAAAATTGGTACTATATTGGATCGTCCAAGAAAAGTGGACAAGTTGGTAGGAATCATTTTTTACACAACTGCATGATGATAAACTTCCACAGGAGAACCTTCAGCCAGAAACACAAAGTGTGGGTCTTTATTTTCTAAAAAGGCAAAGGCCGAACCAAAGAAAAAAACCCAGTCTATTTCAATAGAGTGTTTTTCTATAGGGAACACTCTCCACTCAGGATGATGAACATTATACAGAAGAGTTTTTCCTTTACGGGTTTGCCCTACACCCAGATCATGTTCTTTAAAAAAAAACTCAGCTGTATTTTTCTCTGGCATATAAGGTTTATTATTAGCTGTTACACTCATAGTAAAAGGGTGGTTTTTCACAGATAAACCATATTGTAATTTCAGTGTTTCATTGTCTTGTTCAAAAAAGCTGGTGATTTTTTCGGTTTTATAGGGTTCATTATAAAGAATACGAGCTATACCCGCAATCAGGTAGGAAGGTACATACTCCCTTATAAAACAAACTGCTCTTTTCTCTTTATAAAGGACATAAAATCTCAGATTGATTTCTATAAAGTGAGTAAAAAAAGGCCATTTAATTTTAAAAACCCGGGTGTGATTGAACTGAAAACCCACAATACTGATAAAGGCTTGGTTATTCCACAAAGCTAGTTCACAGCCTTTAGGTAAAAAAGGAGTTAAAAAATGCTCAGGAACGGCATAATTAAATAACAAAAGGTAGTTCCAATGGGCTGTAAGAAAAATCTTTTTTTCAGGCATTTTTCATTTTTTCATTAGAGAAACGAGAAAAAGTGCGTACGGATTTTAAGTTAAACAGATCTTTAGTTTGCTCTATTTTAGAAGGTAGTTGGCTTGTTGCAGCTAGCCAGTTTTCTTTATCTTCCATACATAAAAAGATATTCCATTGAGGATGATGTTTTTTAAATTTTGAAAAAATAAATTGAAACATTTTCTGTCTTAACTGGCTGTCGTATCTCAGTTTGCCGTCTTTGCTTTTAAAATACTCTCCCTTTGTTACTAAAGACTCCATTCCAAACCTTTCTCTCATAATATGCCTTTGCTCCGGCTGAAAGCGTAAAGCTCCTAGGGAGATATGAAACACTTCTTCGGGTTTAAATAAAGAAGTGATTTTTTGAATCATATCAGAGTAGTTTTTTTCCCATTCTGTATGATAAATAATCGGGTCCAAATGAAAAGCGACCGGAAATTTTTTGTCTCGGCAAAGGCGGGCCGCATTCAGTCTTTCTTTTAAACTGGCTGTACCATGTTCTTCTTTTTCAACAATGTATTGGGGATTGAGAGACCAGCTGACAATGATGTTTCCACGATGTTTTTTATGAACAAAGTTTTTAATATTAGCCGACTTGGTTTTAAATTCCAAAGTCCAATGAGGGTATTGCTTGAAGTAATTCACAAGGTGAGTGGAGTAGAGAGTGATATCGTCTAAGCTGAGGCTGTCTGTAATTTCCCCTGTGCCAATGCGCAGTTTATGGTCTTTCATTTCAGAGGCTATTCCTGATAGCTCGTTTAAAGCATCTTCAATATTGGTGTAAATAGTGACAAAAGGAAAATTAATGAGACTTTGAAGATAGCAGTAAGAGCAATCCATTTCACAATGTTGCCCCAGATTTAATACAAAATAGTTGCAACAAATGAGACCCGGACGGGCTCCAGGGCATCTTTTAAAAAACTTGCCTTTAAAAGTGCAAAGCAACAGGTTTTTTTTACTCTGATTAAATTGACTCGCGCTCATATTGGAGAGATGTTTTAATTCTGACTTATCTTTAATAATGTGAATGCGATTTTGAGGAAATATTTGAAAAGCTCTTTTAGCTGATTCCGAATCTAAGGACTTTTCTTCAACATAGATGTTTTGAAATTGTTTGATGAGGTTTTTTTTAATCATTATCTTTTTAGGGGTAACGGTTTATTTTGAGTGTGATTTTATTCATAATAAACACAATCAGTATAGCTGCCATTAAGTACTTTGTAAATCATTAAAAACAGAACATTGTATAAACATCTAGTTTTGATTTACTTTACCCATAGTTTGTATGGCCAATATACGCACATCCTTATCTTGATCTTTGATTAAATGTTTTAGAATATTCGTAGCTCTTTGTATATCTTTTATGTTTGTGAAAGCCTGATAACCAGATGGATTCTCTATGCTTTTGAAAGCTGTAACTACTGCTTTTCGTACAGAGGCTTCCTGATCTTTCATCAGTTTGGCTTTATAAATTTTTATTTTTTTAGTTTTTGAAATAGGGATAATTGACTCATTTTGTTGAGTTTTTTTTCTAGCTCTTTTTGATTATGACACCATATCTTAATTTCCAATCCGGTGGTATCGCCTTTTCTCTGCCACCCAGCTGTGACATGGGAAGGCCAGATTATTTTTTTTAAATTATCTTTTTGCATTTGATCTTTAGAAGAGGAAATGGGATGACGCTTTTTCTCCATTTCTTGCATAGCTTTTTCCGGGGAGAGATGGGCTTTTAGAATTTTATCGGGTTCCAGGTTCATCAAAAATAACTCCACTCCTAGTTCCAGTATTTTTATTCCATAGGAATGAGATGGGCTGTGTTCGGCTATCCATTCAAAAATAAAGTAAATTTGTTTTACATTTTCCAGTGAATTAAGAATACGCAACTCAGAGAGATGGACTTCTTTTTTATTCACCCAATTTTGAAAGGATACAGGAGTGGATATAAAAACTTTAAGTTGCTGAATAAGTGACTCTGTATTTTGATGAAATCCGTATAGAGAGAAAAACTCTTTCCATGAGCAAATAGGCTTTTCCCTATCGCCCCATTTTAGGATAATGCGACCTAATTCCGAAAAATTCAGTTGGGGATGGCAAGTGTGAAATAGGTGTAAAAAATTCACCTCCGCAGAGGAAAAATTCAAAACATGCTGATTCTTACAGCTAAAACCGGAAATGAGCTTGTTTTCCCAAGCAAAGGGGGGCCAATTGTTTGGCCAGGACTTTTCAGGCTGAAAATCCAAATATTTTTCGCATTCACTGGTGCTTGTTAAGTTCATAGCACGAAAAATCTATAATTTTTTGTACTTTAAGTAAAGTAAAAGGCTTTGGTTTTTTCGTTAAATCCAGAGGGTTTGATCCGCACTCCCCGCTCCGCACGAGAATAGGCTCTCATAATAGGGATCAACTTCGAGAAGACAGGCTACAATAAGGGTGTTTTTATAGTTGGACTTTTTTATCTTTTTTGATAAGCTCTGGAATATATTTTCTTCACTGGGGAGATGAAATGTGCTTTATCATTATGGGTTTATATTTTAAGGGGGTTTTTGCATTATGAAAAAAGTTTTAAGCTTAATGATTATTTTTTCTCTAATATTGATACAACCATCTTATGGAGCAATGGATGAAGTTGGATCGGAACAAGCTGAGGATGCACAAGCTGAGGATGTACAAGCATCTATAGAACAGTGGCTGTTTAATCAGGACATAATTCAAATGTATTTAGCTGCTGGTGATGGAGAACTACCTTTAGAGCCTTGGGATGTGCAGATGGAGTTAAATGCAAAAGGTGTAACTGTGTTATCAAGCTATATCGGTTACGATGGTTTGCGGTATGCCTTAGAAGATAGGGAGGATGTGAACTCTCCAACTATTAATGTGGTTTCTGTACCCGTAGAGTTTTATGAGCAGGTTAAAGAATTAGGGTTTCGTTTGTGTAAGGAACTTCAGGAGGAAGGGGGAGAATGTCATGCTTTATCTTATACGGAGCTGATGACAGGGAAAAGCCTCTTTGTTACAAGTGTTTATAAAACAGCCGAGCAAAAACAATGCCATCTGGGGTCAGGAGTGGATGTTAAGGCTATGGAGCAGGAGTTGATTGAAGCGGAAATTATGGTTTATCAGCAATACAAGGCTAACGATGGTATGCGTCATAATTTCTCTTGTGGAGAGAATACAGCCGATATAAATGTCTATGTCATAGAAATGTCCAGGTTGGCGGAGGTAATGTCTATGGGTTATCGTGAGTGTGCCTATTTGGAAATGATAGGGGGAAGTTGCCATCCTCTGCCCCTCTCTAAAGACTAATTTTTCCTCATCATAAGTTGTATTTCTCCAGGGAAAGCGAAGTTATGAAGCGCACAAAATCCTTACCGGTTCGGAATAAACACCAATGAAGTGGGTTCAAGGCAAAAATATTTTTATTACTTCTTCACTGTTGTGTTTTTTCGCTTATTCTGCTTTTTTCTTTCCTCGATGGTTGGTTTCTCACTTAGGTGAGGCTCATTTTTTATCCAGTTACTTATATATTTATGGGTTTGGACTTCCTTTTTTTATTTTAGGTATATATTTACTCATCCGCTCCAGGGCTATCCATTTTAAAGTGCTTGGGGAACGCAAGTGGCTCTTTTTTTTTATTTTAGGTCTTGCATGGAATATGTTAGCTCATGGGTTATGGATTTTTGCAGCCGTGTATTTTCCCTTTAAAGGATAAAGGGGATAACACCGACCCAATATAGAAAAAAAGGTCTTTATAAACTCGGGCATAAAACAATGAAATCCGGATTTTTACCTCTAAATATTCGGATTTTTTTATCTCAAAAGTGGGTCAGGAAAGCTCAATTTTAAAAGAGTATTTTTTCTTTTTAAAGAGATGATGCAAATACAAAGAGATGCAGATGGTATAATATTAAATATACTGAAATATTTGTTGAAAGGTTATAAGATGGAGTCAGAGTTATTAAGTCATTTCGTAAAACTGTTATTGATGTTGCTGTGCCTGGTTATACACTTCCATAAAAGTGTCGGCCAGATCTTCTAGTTTTTTTTGTTTTTGAGCAGGATCATCGGAGAGTTTAAAAACGCCAGAAATATCTTCCATTATAGCGATTTTTATTTCTTTTAATGTCAGATCAGAGTTAAGAATATTGGTATCACTTTCATGTGTCATAATAAAATAAACCCTTTCCGCTTTTTTTCTTTTATTCGGTGGGAGACTTTCCATATTATCTAATAATCTTTTATGCAATAGTCTATGGCTCATAGAATAATCCATATAAAGCCTATTACCGTTAAATATAGAATGTTCTACATCATGTGCAAAAAAAGCAGAGGAGGTATATTGTGTAGCATCTGCACTATTATTATTTTTATTACTCACACTTGCTGGATACACACCTTCAAACCTGGATATATTGAAAGCCATAATTCCTATATCTTCTATAGTGGTTGGTATTATGATTTTTAATGGAAAATCAGATACTACATCCTCAATCATGCCTCTGTCCGCTCTATTTTCGGGATGGGCTCCTGCCATCACTGTAGATAACTTATGGTTAAACTCTAGCCACCACTGATAAGTGACTTTCTTACCTGCAATAGCTTTCTTTGCTTCTACTTCCAGACTCTCTAGGTGTTGTAGTTGTTTCGACTTGCTACCAAAAAAATGAGACTCAAGATAACTTTCTTCAAAACCTCTTTTTATATGGGCAATATGATCAGGAATTTGATTCGCAAAATACTCAATATGGGTTATTCGAGGGTTGGCCTTTAGTTCTTGAAGTCGTCTGCGAACATAGGCCCATTCATTAACTTGATCTAAACCTCTCGTATAGCTGGCTTTATAATCTTGCTTCAATAATTTAGTTTCTTCATTAGTGGGTGGTGGAAGTTTTAAGTCCTTAGAATCCACTTTTTTCCTGGTGGAACGAGCAGCAGTAAATACAAGTTCAAATTCAGGACTTACCAACCAACCTGCTTCTATAAGCAGTGTTTCTATGAGTAATTCACTAGGACGCAGAGGAATGATCACATCTTCTGTGAGTAATTCACCAGTTTTAGGATCTATTCTCTCTATTTTCACTAAAAGATTATGATCTGTTCTTTCCACTTTATTTACTTTTACTGAGCGTGCGGAGTTTGCAGCAAAAACAGGTTTTAACTCATTAATATTATTTAAAATTCTCCTTGTATTTAGCTTTGGTCTTGTTACACGATTAATTTCCACTATTCCATCTTCTATTAACCTTCTCACTTGTTCACGGGAAAACCCTTGGTCCTCAAGGTATTTTATGATCTTTCTTCTCTGGCCTACCGTATAATTACCCGCTCTGGCAAAAGTGCCGTCTTTTCCTGTCTCCCCTTGAACCACACTATAGTAATGCTCTAAAGCTTTTATCTGCTGAGGATTTAATTCTTTTACTTTCAAGCTGGACTGAGCCAACCTAGTGAGAAGTTGCCTATAGCTTTTTGCCGCATCATTTACGGAAGTTGAGTAGCGTGATCGAGCAAAATCTTCACAAGCTAAAGCAGAAAAAGCTTGTGAATTGACAGTTACTAAAAAAATCAAAGAGAGATAATAAATTCTCCCGGCTAAAAGTGATACAGTGTTCTGCAAGACGGCCATATATAATCCTTTTAAAAACATGAACAATTCCTCTATTTTTCTAAACACAATAAGTCACTATCTTAAATAGTGAGTTTAAGTCCAACATGAACCTTATAAAGATACTACATCAGGTTCTATTTTTACTAATATAAAAAACTTTAATGAAATATTTACATTTTTGTATATTTTTTATATGGATTTAGTTTGATCTTCGAGAAACTTGTGACAATGGAGAATAGGGATTCTAATTGGTTCGGGTTCTTTGTTGCTTAAAGATATTCTCCTGGTTGGACAGAGCAGGGTTTTTATGCAAGGCAAATTAAAGGCAGTATTTTTGTAGTGACAGACAGAGCTTAAATCCCTAAAAAGGGAGTACTGATAATGAATCTGGAGTAATAATGGAACTAAGTCATATTCTCCCCCAAAAAACACTTATTATTGTTTTTGCGGTTATTATTTTTTATTTTGTTTTTATTAGCTTTGCCGGTATTTATTTTTCTCGATTCAGTTCTAATATCAATGATTTCTTTTTCAGTGGTCAGAGGTTTTCCTGGTGGCTTCCTGCTTTTAGTATGGTGGCCACAGGTATTGGTTCTTATAGTTATTTAAAGTACTCTGAACAGGGTTTTAATACAGGAATGAGCAGCACAATGGTTTATATGAACGAATGGTTTGTATTGCCTGTGTTTGTTTTTGCTTGGCTTCCTATATTATATTACAACCGAATTAAATCCGTTCCCGAATATTTTGAAAGACGATTTAATCGTACGGCTCGTTATGTAGCTGTTACTTTAATTTTAGCCTATATCTTTTATTATATTAGTTACAATCTCTATACTATCGGTTTAGCTTTAGATGGACTATTTGGCTTTCCTCCTATTTACACAGTTCCTATAGTGACTTTTATCCTCGGTTTTTATGTCACCTTTGGCGGTCAAACGGCTGTTATTTTAACAGATTTATTTCAGGGTTTAATGCTTTACCTGGCAGGCTTCCTAGTGGTGGGTTTTGGAATTTATGCTTTGGGTGGTATAGAGGAATTTTGGTCTTATCTACCTGTAAGCCATCGTCTTCCTTTTACTTCTTTAAATGCTAACTCTCACTTTAACTCTGTAGGTGTTTTTTGGGGAGACGCTTTAGTTGGGAGTGCGGCCTTTTTATTTATGAACCAGGGTATTCTTATGCGGTTTCTTTCTATAAGGAGTGTCAAGCAAGCCCGTATTACAGCTTTATTTAATGTGCTTGTTTGTCTTCCTCTTTCTGCTCTTACTGTGGGAGTGGCTGGTTGGATTGCTAAGTCTATTATTACAAAACAAGAAAGTATCGGATCCGCTTTACCAGGCTATGAAGCTTTAAGTGTGACGGATACTTATAGTGTCTTTATCAATGTGGCTTTTGAAGTGTTAAAACAGCAGGAACTTCTTTTAGGTTTGGTGATCGCGGCTTTGTTAGCGGCTCTTATGTCCACAGTGGACACTCTTATTAACGCTTCTGCTGCTATTGGGGTGTATGATATTTATAAACCCTTGATTCGGCCTAACGAGAACGAAAAACATTATTTACGGATAGCGCGTGGAGCTTCTGTTTTAGTCATTGGCATTAGTCTTCTATTAGTCATTTGGTTTTTTCGCCAAAAGGGGACTTTAATGTCCATACACTATAAGGGCATTATGACGATCATTCCTCCTGTTGTAACTACTGTATTTATAGCTTTATTTTGGCGACGATTTGATGCTTTATCCGCTATATTGGCTATGGTAGTAGGTGGAACAGCAACTGTTTTAACAGGCATATTTCCAGAGCCGGTGTTATGGTTAAGAGTTTTTTTTATGGGTGCGGAGTCTGGAGATCCTATTTATTTTAGAGCGGTGTTTGGTAGTATTTTAACCGGGGTGATTGGCGTGACGACCTGTCTTACTCGCCCTCTGTGGAGTAAGAAAGATCATGTAGAAGCCCCAGGTTTAACAGCGGATACTTTAGATAAAGCTATGTCTTTTTTTAAAGGTGGTGTGCCTAATTTAGAACCAGGTCAACAAGTAACAAAACTAAAGTTATCGTTAGACTCGAAACTAAATCGGGAAGAGATTGGTCTTTCCAAAAAAGTTTGTGATCTCTTAAAAGCAAAACAAGGAGATCGTATTTATGTATCGGATCATCGTTGGTGGTTGGGGGGTATTAGATCAGGACACTTTATATTAAAAGATACCTATGATGATAGTAATGATGATGAAATGTTATTGCGTATTTCAGAAGAGGGTGTGGAACGCGCTTATATGCTTTTAGACAGGAAAGTTTTTGTAGAGAAGATCATTTAGACTAGAAGAATTTTTTTGTACCTAACTGGTAAAAAAATGACCCATTTCAATACTGATTATTTAGATCAAGCCTGAAAAAAACTTTTCATACTCCATCACTCTGACATTTTGAATACGGTGCTTTTTGTCGTACTTATTTTCATCAACTAATTGAAAGTTTAAAGGAGTTTTTAGTTGTTTTGAGTAATAAAGTAAGAGGGGAGATATATTTTTTGATTGTGATTTACATTCTACAAGCATCCAAGTTTTTTTATCTTTGGTTATTAAAAAATCCACTTCTCTTTTTTCTTTATCCCTGACAAAAAATAAATCAAAAAGTCCTGCACCGGTATCTGTCCAAAAGTGGCAGATTTTTATAAGATGAAGAGCTGTTAAATTTTCTAATCGTTTAGCATGTTCGGATTTGGGAATTTGTAAGATATCATAGAGGTAAAACTTAGGTTCAGCTCTTATAGATCTTTTAAAACCTTTTGAATACGGTTTGACAAAAAAACCATAATATAGCAACTCAGATAACAAAACCCACTCTCTCACTGTAGCATAAGCTACACCCACATCTTCTTTTAAAGAATTAAAGGAAAAAAGAGATCCCACCTTTTCAGGAATCAGATCCAATAAAACTCTAAACGCATTTAAGTTAGATAAAACCTTGATATCTCTGGTATCTTCATAAGCTAATCTGTCTAATCTGAGCCGTGACCACCTTTGCGCTTTATTTTCTCTTCCAGAAAGTAAAGGCTCGGGGTACCCGCCCAATACCATCAGGTCTTTCCAATTATAAGAAATCTTAAATGTTTTTAATATATCATCTGGATGGGGTGGAGTACGAGATTCTGAAACCGAAAAAGGATGCAAACGATAAGGGATATATCTTCCTAGAAGGCTGTCATTTCCTTTTCGGTAGATATCCAACTTTGCGCTTCCCGTGACTAAAATATCTAGTTCTTCGGAATAGGTATCGTAAATACCTTTAATTTTTGATTTCCACTTTCTGTCCTTATGAATTTCATCAAAAAGAATAGGACCTATACCAATGTTTTCTAATATTTTTTCCGGAAATTTAACCCATGTTTTTCTAAATTCTGTTTGATCCCAAGAAAAATAATTGTTTTTATCTTTTAAAAGTTGCTTTCCTAAAGTGGTTTTTCCCACCTGTCTGGGGCCACTTATAAAAGCCATTTTACGATCTTTTAAAGCATCCTTTTGTATAGCCGATTGTAAATACCTTGGTTTCAACATAGCTTTATTTTAAAGTACATTGATAATTAGTCAAGACCAATTATCAATGTACTGAAAGATGGTTCCTTAACTAGCAAGATTTTAGTCCATGAAAGAGGGGAATGGGGATTCCTGACTTGTATAAGCCGGGTAAGGGGGGAGTTTTTTTGAGATTTTTTCCTACATGGGACATGAAAAATAAAAAATTTGATTTTTTAAAGATTTATCTGATATAATTTCTAATACGGGAAAGAAAAAAACTCTTGCAGGGAAGTAAGAAGTGTGAAAAAATCATTCATTCATTCATTCATTCATTCATTCATTCATTCAGAGAACTAACTTCAGGTATATTCATCCGGTTATTTTCCGCAAAGCTTTCGAAAGTGGAAGCGGGGACAAAGCTCCCCTCGAGGCTAGTCCTTACGAAAGTGAGCAGGTGCAATTCCCGCGGAAGCGGGAATCCATCTGATCCAGTATCAAGCTTGTTTCCTTGGAAATTGTTTTCCTGGATAGACTGCGGAAACGGGAAGCCATCTTTGTTTTCTCTGGGCCAGCTTTGCAACAAAGGTGGATTTTCCTTATTGGAGATTCTGGTAGTCATAGGTTTAATGGCGGTGATTACTGTGGGGACCCTGCAATTAGCCACGGTATCTATGCAGTCTTCTCAGGTGGTAAGAGGGACTTTTTCTGAGCAGGAGTTACGAATAGCCGTAAATAACATTCTTACAAATGATAATTACTGTAAGGCTAATTTAAAGCCGGAAGCGGGCAGACTTACAGGGAGTAACAGTCAAAAGGGGATAGGCACGATTAGTAAGTTGGAGCAAGATGGTGTGGCCTTGCTGGAGGAGGGGAAGTCTTTTAAGGGGAACTTGGATATTGTAAAGCTAGAACTTACAGGTGATGCAACTCAGAACCCTAAGACAGCTACAGTAAATAGAAAATTTGTGGTGTATTACAGCAAGAAGCAGACAAAGGATTTAAACACATTAGATGGGGGTGATTGTACCAGCAGTGATACGAGCGGGTGTTACTTTTTGGAATGTGATCTGGATTATAGGTTGGAGAATGTGGCGAGTAACCCGGATGTCGTAGCCTGTGATACTTTAAATTGCGTAGGTGGGGACAATATCTCTTGTTATACGGTGGATTTTGATGGGCCTTCTATAACTCAGAATGTACACCCTGATAGTGTTGAACGTTTAATTTCTCCTGGTTCAGAATTGGGCAAAGGAAGAGCTTTAATAGGTTGTGGGGGCACCTCAAAGATACCTGTCAGCACGGTGACGGCCTTTGGATTTGAGTCGGGGATTAATACTATACCAGGTACAGTTGTTAATCAGAAAGGAGCATTTAATGTTTTTATGGGTTATCATACGGGTTATTCTAATACTTTGGGTAGTAACGACACTTTTGTAGGTTATCAAGCAGGCTATGCCAATACTTTGGGTAGTAGCAATGTTTTTTTGGGTAGTAATGCAGGTTATTTTAATACCACCGGTAAAAGTAACATCTTTATAGGTGCTGCTGTAGGCCACTCTAATACTACAGGGGATGAAAATGTCTATATAGGTCGTTATGCAGGTTTTAGTGCTACAACTGCGCGGAACAATGTCTTTGTGGGGCACGAAGCGGGTAAATACACCACAGAAGATGACACAACCAGTAGTATTTTTGAAGCTTCTCACAATGTTTTTATAGGTCACAAGGCAGGAAGACTTAATGCAACTGGCGTGGGTAATACCTATATAGGGGCACGAGCGGGTCAAAACTCAAATACAGCTCGTTGGAATACCTTTTTAGGGATGGATGCGGGTAGGTCGAATATAACAGGATCACAGAATACTTTCTTAGGAGCTGCAACAGGAAAATATAATGAAACATCTATTCATAATCTTTATGTAGGTGGAGGATCGGGGTATTTTAATAAAGCGGGTGAAAATACTTTTGTAGGATTTCACTCGGGGGCATTTTATGGGACAGGAAAACAAAATGTGTTTTTAGGAGGTAATGCTGGGATATGCATACCTTCCACTCCATTTACATATCTTTGGGTTGACCCTGGCGGTGAAGCAGAAAGACAGGCTTGGTCTGTGAACTGCACGGGAGATAAAAATACCTTCTTGGGATTTCAAGCAGGTATATATAATACTTCAGGTAATGAAAACATATATATAGGGAGTGAGGTAGGGCCACCTAATTCTGGATCCCATGTGGGAATTAGCAAAACAGGATCCAACCAACTGAATATCGGAAACTTAATTTTAGGAAAGTTAAATACGAGTGCCCCCCCCTCCTCCAATCCTTTCATTCCCTCTTCTCCTGGGGCTGTGATTCATGGGACTTTAGATGTTGCAAAAAAACTAAAGGTGCATGCAGATGGACTTGAGGTGGAAGGGGGTATTAATCTCACCTCGGGGGTATTTAGCTGTGGTGGTTCTACTTGTCCTTCCATGCCTGGTCATAATCATAATGGTCACCATGCCCTAGATGCTCATACTCATCCTTACTCTCCATCCGGTCATGGTCATAGTGGCTACGCTCCTGCGGGTCACAGTCATGGCACTCCCTCCTCTCGGGTGTATAAGAAAAACATTAAAAAATTTAAAAACTTTGAGAGAGTTTATAAAGATATAAAAAAGACCCCTTTATTTACTTATGAGTACAAAGAGGACCACCCAAATAAAAGTCGTATGGGTTTTATTTCCGAGGAATTGCCCCATTATCTTCAGATTAAAGACAAAGGCCAGCCTTCTATGCCAGATATGCCTTCTATTTACGGGACCTTTTGGGCTGCTATAAAAGCTTTAATTATTAAATTTGAAGGTTTTAAAGAAAACACTTTGTCAGCATTAAAAAAAGTAACAGAGGAGGTAATAGCCATTAAAGAAAATACCTCGTCGGCAATAAAAACACTTACAGAAAAGGTAACAGTTATTATAAACGAAATAGAGGAAATAAAAAAGACATGGGCCAAAGAGAAAGAGGAGATAAAGAAATTAAACACCCTTATTCTTTTACAACAAGAAATCCTTACATCACAGCAGGAAGCACTTACATCGCAACAAAAAGAACTCACACAATTAAAAATAAAGCTTAAGGATATAGAAGAGGCACAACAAAAAGTCGAGAAGAATAAAAATTAAAGAGCAAAAACAATGAATTTAATATATGCTAGTTCGATATATGTCAAGATGAGGTCCCCGCTTTCGCGGGGATGACAACTCTTAAATTAATACCTTCCTTTAAGCGATCAAGAGGTCCCCGCTTTCGCGGGGATGACAAATAACATAGCATATTATCCGGCTTTACCTATAAGAGGTCCCCGCTTTCGCGGGGATGACAAATAACATAGCATATTATCCGGCTTTACCTATAAGAGGTCCCCGCTTTCGCGGGGATGACAATGTTTTCATGGGATGGGGAGCTACTAAAGAGGTGTTTAGTTTTTGCATAAAACCACTATGTATTGCTCTGTGTCGAACTCGGGAAAAGTGACTATTTATTTTACAGCACTTTGTATCATTATGAGATTTTTAGTGGGGTTTATCGAAAAACGAAAAAAAATCTTTGTAATGGTAGAAATGTCATGTTGTAAAATATGTTCGTGACTAATTTTATTTGATCCTCGCTTTCACGAGGACAGGCTTTTGTGTTTTCTGTGGCTATTAAGGTAATATTGCTATGGATAATTTTGTACCTACTCATTATTTTTCAAAAAAAGCGGGAAGTGCGGCTATTATTTTATCTTTGATGGTATCCGGGGCCGTGTTATCTACTATATTTCATAGTCAAAAAAGTATTAATTGGTTTCTATCCAACATAGAGTTAAATAAGGAAGATTGGGAAAGCCATCTTACTGCTAAATATGGTTTTACTTTAGGAGGTTATCTAGTTGCCAATAATTTGGTTTTATGTAAAGAAACAGGTTGGAAAGACACGACGGCTTTGTGTAAATGGAATACCTACGACAGCACTATTCGATTACAGGACTATAACCTAAGTTCACCTGCATTAACAAAAGTAGCTGGGAAGGATATTTTAACGATAGAAGGTCAGATAAAAAATGAACCCACTTTAAATGGCGGGAAGCCTCTGAATTACACCATCCAATTTAATCTGGTGAATTGGAAGGACTCTTATATTCAAAATCTTATTGGGGAGATACCTACAGCCGTATGTCGGCATAAAAAGACATTGAAAATGATACCTGGAAAGTGCACTCCTCCTAATCAACAAAAGTGTGTAGATGAGGGTACGAACGCGCCTATACCTAACTCTGTGTGTGAGTATATTAAGGAGGCCGATCAGGATTTTTATATTGTTTTGGTTGCAGTTAAATCGGAAGGAGAAAAACAGGAATTTCACCATGCCGGTATCAGGAGACCTTTATCTCATGTCACTATGGCATTGGAGAGTAATGCAAAATGTGAGTTGACCTGTGCCTCTAGTGATACCGGGTACAGGTATCCTGAATGCCGTGGGGAATTTGTACCTCCTTCTGGGAAGGAATATTCTAATCTACAGATGAAATTAACCAACAACGGACCTGGTGTCATTTATGCTTTATCTTTGTTAAGAGAGCAGACATCTATAGTGGAAAAGGATAAAAAGGGAGATCCGCTTAAATTCTACCAAGTGACTGATGATTTGTTGGAAAGAGATGGTAAAGAAGTGGTTCACCCGGGAGAGTCATTTATCGTTCAGGACAGAGTTACTTGTACGGAGAAAGTAAGGTATAAAATAACAAGTCAAACTACAACTATAGAGATTAATAATTCTCCATTTCCCTTAAATCGAGTTCCCCGTGGACAGTTTCGGGGAGTTAACCCTTTTACTAGTACCAGTACGACTTCTTCCAGCAGTATTAATGTGCATGCCCAGCCCCTTATGTCTCTTACTTACAGGGTAGGGTCTTTATTTACACCGATAGGGATTTGTGTGGAGCGCAGTACGGATAGTTTTGGCAATAGAAAACAAATACCCGGTTCTTGCAATAATCAATATTCAGTTAATACATCATGTGGTTCAGGTGGGGTTTGTTTATACCCGCATATTGAGCCTAGGAGAGTGTTTTACCCTAAAAAGGTAGAACAGTCTGTTACATTACAGAGTACTGTTACTGTTAAAACTTTTGATTTTCTTACAACTATAGTGCGATACATTCCCCCTCATTAACTTGTTAAAAAGTTTGAATGATATTTATGGGTTCATGTTATGGCAAAAAAAAGAATGTTTAGATTTTCCGGTTGTTTCTTTATGTTCTCTAAAAGGAAGAGAGCTTCTGAAACTTCTCTCTTTTTTTCTACTAAAGGTTTTTCGGTCATGGGGAGTCTTGTGGCTTTTTCTTTACTGGTCATCAGTGGAACAGGCTTAGTGCATTATACCAGTAATGTTAGGAAAACCAGCCAAAGTACTGTCGAGCAAGTGCACTATAAGCCCATTTTGAAAGCCAGGATTATTAATGGGATGAAGTCTCTGTTAATAGAAAAAAACCTGGATGAAAACGGAGAAACTCCCAAGACGAAGAATAAGGTAAATACTTATGGTATTTGTTCTCTTGTTAAACCACCGGCAGATTTTTATGGAATAGAACAAGTGGATCTCAATTTATTTAAAATGCAAGATAAAAGCAGTTGGAATAAAAGCCGTTGGAAGTATTTTTTTTCAAAGTCGGAATGGGAGCTTTTATCAGGGAATGCGGCAAAAGAAAAATGCAGAAAAATAAATGCTTCTTTTTCTAATAACAATTTAAGCCGATGTCTTGTATATCGAGGCAGTGAAGAGACGGCCGGTATGGTTATTTATGCTATAGCTCAAATTATTCCAAAAGTTTTTCCTCAATTTAACTCTATTGATATCCATCAACAAAGGGGTAGTCTTATAGACTCTAAAAGAGTGGTTTTTTATCTGAGAACTGAATTGATGAGGGAAGGTATGTTGGATGAGGGATTGACTACTTATAAAAGTTCCTCATCGGATATTGTGTGGGCTAACGAGATAGGTGAGTGCAATATAACGGCGGTGGACGGTAAAAAAACCATTGTCAAATTTTCAGGTACAGGACCTGGAACCACATTCAACAGAAATGTGTTTAACAGCCCTATATTTAGTGGCCATTCTCGTAAGCTAGAAATATTGAATATCAATGAAGATATTGTCCAAGCTGGCAGGGTGGAGAACTTTGATTTATTTGCTTTATCTGGCTTAAATACAAAAGTCAGCTGTGTAAAGAATAAATTCAAGTGCAGACAAGAGTTATTAAATGACAGTGCTGACTACGATGATCTCCAATTTACATTTAATGTTATAAATTACAAACCTCGCAGCCTACCCATCAAAGCTATTAATGTAACTTTAAAAAAAGGGAATTCAGAGCTAGATGGTACAGATGACGGAGTATTGGAATCCGGCACACTTTCCTTATATCACAGTAGTAATAAAGGGAAGCGGATAGAAGGAAATAAGAATAATATAAAATTCAACATACCAAGGGGGGCCAGTAGTTTTGAGGTTATGACTGATATAGCACCTGTTTGCCAGGAAATATGTAAAACTTACAAGCCCACGGAAGAAGCCAGTTATGTATATCCGGTTATAAATATTCACGAAGACAAAAAGAATGGAATGATTTTTGAAAAGGATTATAGCAGTGATGTAAGTAATGGCAATGATGTAAGTAATCGGGTGCGCTGTACTGTATGTCACATGAAAGCCTGTCATCGTTATGGACTGGGGACCTTCGGTCCTTACAATACGGAAAAATCTATAGTGACTACACAAAATCAACAAGGAAGCCAACAGTTTATATATGGCTTGGCCGATGAACCTTTAGATGGTCAAGTTCCTGAATGTTCCATTAAAGACAAATATAGATATATAAGGAATTTACCTTCTACAGCTGCTAATCAGGGAGCCTTATATGATCCGGGAGATAATGGATGTAAAGGTATAGCTGTAAAGAATTTTAATAGTTTAGACTCTTTTAAGGATTTTCGTGACACTCAGTATGAGGCAGTAAAGTGTACCAGCAAATTACCTGTTCTTTGTTTTGTGAATGGACATTATTATCCGGCGATGAGGCTTTCAAATAATACCACGCAGCCTTTACAATGGATTACGGCTCCATTTCGAGACGCTCAGAAGATTTGCTTTGAAATGGGCAGGGAAAAGGGGCGATATTATGATTTAGCTATTCTACTTTTTAATACTTATCAACCAAATGATAATGGGAATTCAGCTCAGAAGGCCATATCGGCAGTGACCGCTTTACCGGGAGATAACACATCTAGTTTTACTCTGGAAAACCCCAGTAATTTAAAATTCAATTTCATTAATAATGTTAGCAGAGGCTTGTTTTTAGCTCCTCCTCCCCTTAATTTGTCTATTTTACCTACTAGTATTGAGGAAGTGATAAAGGCTTTTATCAGTAGTGAGGTGGCAAGGAGAGCGGGATATAAATTATGGACTGCTATGGAGTGGGATGCCGGTGGCGCAGTGGTAGCTTCTCCTCCTTGGGCCTTGGTGGCTAAAGACGCGCCTTTTTCTCTTTATTTTAGTAAAGCCAATGCCCATTCTCCTATTTTGTTGAGAGACGACAGTGAGAGTTTTAGTGATGAGCAATATATGGCTTTGTCTCATAATATTCGGTGGAAGGGACTTTCACCACAACCGGCTAGTGAGGAGCTGCCCTTTGTATGTCAGAAAAAATCCGGTTCAAATAAAGATCATTTTTTTATAAGTAATACGAAAGGTAAAGCCACAGAGGGGGTTGAAAAATGTAATATGTATGGAGGTCGTTTTGTACCTCCTGAGTCCAGTATGGATTGGGTTAAGGCCATGCTGGCTTTAAACAGCAATGATGACCAGTACCCTTATCCAAATCCAGGAGTTTCTGACAGTGATATGCCTCCCAACTCTTTTTTATATCAAAAAACGGTGGCAAATCCTATGGCCTGGGTGGCTTTAAGGCATAGGTATGAGAATGGCACTGCAGCACAAGAAAATCCTCCTTTTGTTAAGAATTTACGACTAAGTCGGCCTTGGCCAATGGGATCTATATTTTTAAAATCCAAAAGAAGTGAGGCTAGAAATGCTGTTCGTACAGCAGGTACATATATGACTACAAAGGGTGTGGTTGGTTCTCTTAATCTACCTGATATAAATAGTATAACGAGCACCAGACGTTGTCGTCGGTATAATGGTTGGGGGGGATGCTCTAGTGGGAGTGTTCTTGGAGAAAGCCCTTATTATTGTAAGGTATCACATAGCCTAATAGATATGGGAAAGTATTATCGCCTATGTGTAAAAAATAAGTTACCCTATTCATTACGCAAATTAACTGAAAGCTGTCCAAGTGGTACTACTTCTGTTGATTTAAAATCAGGTAAAGGTGCTTTTGAACCTCTTGGTATTCAATATATGATAAAATATTGGGATAACATTGATTCTTCTGATAATAAGCAAATTATTTTATATGATGTAGAAGATACGAAGCAAAAAATAGAAGATATTAATAAGAAGATAACTCAATTGCAAAATTCTTCTTGTTAAAACAGCTTCTATTAAGGTAAACCTGCTTTATGTTTTGATAGATTTACACTTTTGTCAAAACGGGAACCTGTTTTTTTCAACAATTCGTCGGGACTAGTACAGATTATAACACAAAAAAACGGTAAATGCGGGTTAAAGGGTAGGTTCTCATTTTTTTAAATTGAATTCTATTTAATATAGATAAAGTGCAATTTAAAAACTCTTTGCTCTTTAGTTCTGTAGCTATCAGCCTGGCCTGAGTGTTTTTTTTTGGCGAGATTTTTACCTCTATCATTATAAATCCTGTGGTATGTGTTTTAATGTGTTTCGAACACTTATCAATAATGATGATTTTTTTTCTACTTATCACTTGATCCATGTAGGGAACAGCGGGGGGGCTGGTATTTCCTACAGATATAAAAAGTACAAAAAAACAGAGGAAAAAAAAAGACTTGATTTGTAACAGTCCAGTTTGAATTTTTCCATTGTCTCTTTTTTTCTTCCTAAAGAGGATGTCTGTAAAGCCGCTATTTTGTTTAAATCCCCTCTTATTTTTGATTATTTTCTTCCTCTTTTGTTGGCTGTGTGGGAGGGGAGTTCACTTTATTGGAAGGGCTTGTATTTGATTTATTTGCATCACTTTCTTTTTGTTCACCTAAATTTTGAGACGAAGGCAGAGGAGCTTGTTCTTCTACAGGGTGTAATGCCGGTTTTGTTTTTTTGGAAGTGTTTTTTTTTGTTGCTTCATTAGGGGGTGTATCTTTGTTTGTTTCTACAGGTGGTTTGTCTTGTTGTTCCATAGGTTTATTAGGGGCTTCCTGTGTGTATTCGTCCATGACACTGTCTTCTTTTTGGGAGCTTAAGGCAGCTAGATAGATAGAGGTAAAGGCAAAAATAACAGCCATGAACTTGGTAACATTGACTAAAAATTGATTTCCTCCGGTGTTTCCAAAAAGACTTTTAGATCCACCACCTCCTATTATTCCAAAAGCCCCTCCTCCTCCTTTGGGATCTTGAAGAAGGATAAAGAGGATCATAATAACAGAAGCGATAATATGAACTATAGAGAGAAAAGTGAACATATACTGCTTATAAGATTTTTTTTTAGAATTAGTCAATAAAATTAGTTTTTTTTGATATATACCCGTTAGTCGGTCCTGAAAAAATTCTAACAACTTGATTTTATTTATATTTTTGTTATTTTAGAGTAGTAGTTTTAAAAAGAAAAACCTCTTTCATTCAAAACTACTAGACCCCCGCTTTTGCGAGGGTGACAGAGAAGGCTGGGATGAAAAAAGGAGGAATGCAAAATGAAAAAAAGACATCCTCATAAAAATATACCGGCTGGGCATTTTGAAGAAGAGCAGGGGCAGTGGGGTTTTTATGGTCCTGTTTCTCATTTAATTAAAAAAAAACCGAGTACAAGATGGACTCATATTGAAGGTGACCTTAAACCACGACTCTTTGATTTACCCAAGATAAAAGCAGGTGGAGAAAGCTGGCAGAAACTACTTTATAATGATAATGTGAATGTTCATTTTTACCATTGTACATCTCCTCCTCAAACAGCTTTCCGCAGTGCGGATGGGGACCTCCTTTGTTTTTGCCATGAAGGGGAAGGTGTTGTTCTTACGGAATACGGGCTTTTAAAATATTCTGCCGGTCAATATGTTTTGATTCCTAAATGCTTTACTCATGTCTTTATTCCTACAAAACCTTCTAGTTTTTTTATTATAGAAAGTTTGAAAGGCCATTTTAGAGAGCCGGACAGGGGGCTTTTGGGTCGTCATGGCCTTTATGATAAGGACTCTTTAACAAGGCCGGACTTAGAAGCTCTTTATACTTACTTAAAAGAGAGTAAACTGGAGTTAAAAAAAATTACTGTTTATCATCAAAATAAAGTTACTTATTTTACTTATGATGAATGTATTTTTGATGTAGTGGAATGGAAGGGAGACCTTTTTCCTTTTACTTTAGATATGCAGGATATTATGCCTATAATGAGCCATCGTGCGCACCTTCCACCTAGTGTGCATACCACATTTGTAACGGACCATTTTATTGTGTGTAGTTTTTTACCTCGTCCTTTGGAGCAAGACGCAGATGCCTTAAAAGTGCCTTTTTATCATCAAAACACGGATTATGATGAAGTTATTTTTTATCATAAAGGGGATTTTTTTAGCCGAGATAATTTGCGAGCAGGCATGATGAGCCTTCATCCGGCGGGATTCCCGCATGGGCCACATCCTAAAGCGATTCAGGCTATTAAGGGTAAAACTCATACTAATGAATATGCTGTGATGCTAGATTCAAGAAATATTTTATATAGGACAAAAGAGCTTTCTGCTTTAGAAATACAGTCCTATTGGCAATCCTGGCGTTCTTAGTTGTTGTATTAATATGAGACCAGTTTCAATTTGAGTCACTAGTTGCTTTTTAAAGCTTGTTTCGAACTCTCGGTGAGATTGGGGTTATGTCTTAAGAGTTAGCTTTTGAGAGGAAAAATATTTGATTATTTTTAGCTATACCTTTAGTATTAAAAATATGTTTTTATTTTTGATTTCTTTTATATGCCTTCTAAATAATTTTATATTTTTAGTCCATGCTCAGGCTAAAAATACTTCTGCTTCTAAGTTTGTTTTTCAAAATAACAACAAAGAGCTTAAGTTGAATGGAATATTAGTAGTATTCAATAAGATGCCGGATAAAGAAGAAACGATAGAAATCCTTCAGCTAGCAAGAAAGGCAGGCTTAAAAAAATCAGAAGAAATGGAAGAACTAAAACTATGGAGTTTTTCATGGTTGGAAAAGCACAACCAAAATTTAAAAAATGTTTTGAGCTTAAATACAGCTTATGAAGTATGTGAACAAATCGAAAAACAAAGTTCTGTAAAATACTGCCGTCCGGAATTTACACCAGTACTACATCAAAACAGATCAAATAGCATAAGCCAAAATTCTGCATCTGCTCTCTCTGCGAGTTGTACGGGTGAGATTTTTGATCTTTCCCCTTCCGTTCTTTCTGAAATTAATTTTTCTTGTAAAAAATTTCCAGAATTCTGTTCAGAACAAGGAGCTATAATAAAACACCCTTTCTGGGGACAAAAAATGATGCTTACTCACTGTCCACTTTTCAGGGACATTCCACTTGATATAATTTAGCTTATTCTTCCAGAAGGCTTCTTAACATCCATGCGGTTTTTTCATGTATCTGAATCCGTTGAGTGAGTAAGTCTAATGTGGCTTCATCGTCTCCTTTTTCCGCTACGGGAAAAACAGAGCGGGCGGTTTGTGTTATCCGCTCATGGTCAAGAGTGAGGTTTTTTATCATGTCTGTAGCCTTGGGTATAGCTGCTTCCTCTGTTAAGGAACTTAATTCAATAAATTGCGCATACGAACCAGGGGCGGGTACTCCTAATGCCCGGATTCTTTCGGCTATAACATCTATAGCCGTAGCTAGTTCTTTATATTGGGTTTCAAACATAAGATGTAGGGTTTGAAATAAAGGTCCTGTTACATTCCAGTGATAATTATGTGTTTTAATATAGAGAAGGTAAGTATCCGCTAGTAGGTTTGATAGTTTTTCTGCAATACGCAGCCTATTATATTCTGGAATACCGATATTGATCTCCAGAACTCCGTTTGTTTTTGGTGGTGGCGTTTTTCTTTTAAAAATAGTAAACTCCTTTTTGTGTTTGATGTATAAACATATCAGAAAAAGCCGAAACCGGCAATAGGATATTAAAGGCAAAGGCAGAAAGTATACCCAATAGGGTATTATGCTCGTTTCCACGGAGATAAGCTTTTTTGTAACTTTTTGGTTCTTTTTCCTGGAGCAGCTAAGTCTTTAGGTCCGGAATTTTTAAGTGCGATTGGTATAAAAATAGGATGAGTATAAATGAAACAATATTCTATAAAAACTTTTGGATGTAAGGTTAATACCTACGACAGTTCTTTAATTCAAAAAACACTAAAGGAAAAGACCTGGGTTGAACGGCCTCTCAACGACTCTACTGTAAAGGTGCATATTGTAAATACCTGTGCCGTAACGGCAGAAGCCGTTAAAGAGGCGCAACGATGGGTTCGTCGTTATCGAAAAAAAAATCCTCAAAGTCAGATAGTGATAACGGGTTGTGCAGCTCAGGCGGAGACAGAGAAGTTTTCTAATTTAGCCGAGGTGGATTTGCTTGTAGCTAATTCTCACAAGTCGGAGTTAGCTGAGATTTTATCGAAGGAGCGTGGCAAACAAGAAAAAACTTTTAAATCCTCTATTTTTAGGAAAAACAGCTTGGGAGCGGAGGGGCAATTAGAAAGCGGTCATACCAGATTGTTTTTAAAAATTCAGGATGGTTGTGATAGCTTTTGTACTTTTTGTATTATCCCGTTTGCCAGAGGAAAAAGCCGCAGTATTCCTCCTGCTGATTTAGTACGAGCTATTCAAAAACATTATGAAGAGGGGGTACAGGAAGTTGTTCTGACAGGGGTGCATATAGGAGACTATAGAATCCCTGGGGATGAAAAAAAGGGTTTAGCAGAGTTGATTCGTATTTTATTGCAACAAACAAAAATACCTCGTATCAGGTTATCCAGTTTAGAACCAATAGAACTAAGTAATGAGGTATTAGAGCTTTTTACCTCTCCTAGAGTTTGCCCTCATTTTCACTTAAGTATTCAGAGTGTAGATTCTGATGTATTACAGAGGATGAAAAGAAAATATACAGCAAAAGATGTGGAAGATAGTTTGCTTAGGATTCATAAAAAACTGCCTTTGGCTTTTGTGGGAATGGATCTTATTGCCGGTTTTGCTGGAGAAAGTCAAAAACAATTTGAGGATGCCTATTTTCGTTTAAAAGATTGGCCGTGGACAAAAATACATGTTTTTCCGTATAGTCCCCGTCGCTATACTTATGCAGAAAAAGCTTATTCCGCTTGGCCTCGTTCTCTTGTTATGAAACGAGCGGCCTTGCTCAGACATTTAAGTGAGGAACGATTAAAAAAGGAAAGTCAAAAGCAAATTGGGAGTATTAAATATGTATTGCCTCTTAGAAAAAAAGAACAAATAGGTATTAGTCGGGATTATTGGAAAGTGAGTTGGTCTGATAGAGGCTCTTTTCCTTTGGGAACTCTTGTTCCCTTGGGGACGTGTGTCCCCTTGGTAGAGAAAAAAACGGCTAGAAAACCCTTGTTCCCTTTGAGGCGGGGATCAAACCAAATGGGTATAAGTACGGAGTGTCGCATGTATATCCGTTCTGTTAATGAAAAGGATGGATGTTTAACAGGTGATTTTGTGGAGGGGTAGTTAGTTTATGAGTATGAAAACTTTTGTTCGTTCACTATGGCAGAGAAGAAAAGGGCCCTCTTCCGATCTTTCATTGGAAAGCCGTATTGCTTATTCTTTTAAAAACAAAAATTTAAAAATACGCGCTTTAACTCATAAGAGTTTAGCCGGAGAAAAGGGAAATGATTTTCATAACGAACGTTTGGAATTTTTAGGGGATGCTGTTTTTGATTTGTGTGTGAGTGATTTATTGATGCAGGAATACCCTTTTGCAGATGAAGGAGAGCTATCTAAGATGCGGGCTTCGTTGGTGAATACAAATGATCTGGCTGATTTAGCTCTTTTTTTAGGCTTGGATAAGGATCTGAAATTGAGTGCTGCTGAAGAAAGAGATAGAGGAAAATTAAAACCTCGGCTTCTAGCTTGTGTATTGGAGGCTTTAGTGGGGGCGGTTTATCTGGATGGGGGATATAAGCAAGCTAAAAAATTGGTGATGCGGTTAGTGGGGGAGGCCATAAAAACCGGACCGGTGAATAAAGATTATAAAAGCTTCCTTCAAGAGTGTATTCAGAAGAAATTTCAGAAAGTTCCCACCTATAGTACAGTGGAAATAAAAGGACCTCAACATGATAAAGTCTTTGTAATGGAAGTGCAAATGGATCAAAAGGTTTTAGGCCAGGGAAAAGGGTCCAGTAAAAAACAAGCCACGCAGGAAGCGGCTCTAGCCGCTTTAAAAAAACTAGGAATAGCTCCTATCTCTCAAAAGCAGGAGTGAGAAAATTACGAATTCTGGGGTCTGTTATATGGTTCTTCTTTTGTGCGTATTATGAAGTTAATACGACCCCAAGATATTGGATGTGGTGGGTAGATAAGTGTGAAAATATTATAACAGATTATTAATTTTTTCATATTATTTACAAAATATATTTACAAAAAATGGGAATATCTTTATAGAACATAATATACCAATTCGGATTGCTCCCCGCTTTTTGTTTCTAAAGGGGCAAGACCCAAACGAAAAAAGGGGATTCTATATCGGTTCAGTATAAGTACAGGGAGTGTGGCTATTAGAGTGTTTATTTATAGGAACCCTTTTTTTGTTTGTGTTCTACTGTGTTTAATTCATTTTTATATTATTGGTGAAGAGTGTTCGGATGGTTTTAAAAGAAATAAAGAAAGTATATTTATTTATATTCCATCGGATGTGCCTCAAAATGTCCCGGATGGTTTATTAGAGAGAAGTTTAGGGTACTCTTTTAAAAATCAAAAACTAAAGACAGATGCTCTACACTACTTTACAGCTACGAACAAAGATCAAATAAGAGAACATGGAAAACATTATTTTCACAGTCGGCGATTAGAGTTTTTAGGAGATGCTGTTTTTAATTTTTATGCCTTTGATACATTAGTAAGTCAATATCCTCCCGGTCGTTATATAGAATTAATGAAAGGGTGGAATCACTTGAAAGCAAACAGGGCTATGGTTGCGTTGGCTTTTTCTCTTAAATTAGATCAATATGCTGGAAAAGATGTAAGTAGCAACAGAAAATCAATTTTGTTGGCGAAGGTATTGGAAGCTTTGGTGGGGGCGGTGTATTTAGATGGAGGTTATCGAGAAGCTAAAAAGCTGGTAGTTCGTTTGGTTAATGTAGCTATTGATACAGGGATCATAAATGGAGTAGAATATACGGATTTGAATCGTTCTAGTATGCATTTCGCAGAGTGGAAAAAAATAGAACAGCTCCAGTTTCCTATAAAATACTTTTACAGGAACAAAGTGCAAGTTGTAGGACTTGCAGGTTTAATATTATTGATTACAGAAATAGTGATGGAGCAATACCCTAATAAAAAAGTGGAATATTTACATAAAAAGAGGAGATTATTGCGGGAATCTATTTATAAAATAGATTTAGATCGTTTAAATCACGAAGATAGAAGTCTTTTGGAGCAAGTTTTTAATGTGATATGGAATCATCCAGAAAGACCTTATAATATAGAGAATGCTTTTTATGTTTTAATAGGTGATGTCTATTTAGAGAAGGGTTATCAAGAGGCTAAAAATTTGGTGTTGCGCTTCTTAGTGGAAACAGCAGATACCCAATAAAATTTTGCAAACATATCTCCGCGAGGTTTTTCCAGCGAAAGCGGGGGCGGGGATTCCTGACCTTTTAAGTATAAGAGTAGGCTATATGAATCGTGTATTAATTATAGGGCGACCTAATGTGGGTAAGTCTTCTTTGTTTAATCGGCTAGTGCGGAGAAGAAAAGCTCTTGTCATTAATCAACCTGGAGTGACAAGAGATATTTTAAAACAAAAGACATCATGGTGGGGGGTGGATTTTGAGGTATGGGATTCTGGCGGGTTATGGTCGGAGGATGACCGGTGGGGTGATTTAATTGATAAGAAGGTTCGAAACGCTGTTCAGCAGTCTGATTTGATTTTATTTATTATGGATGCTCGATCCGGTTTTTTGGCAGAGGATAAAAAAACTTTTCAATTAGTAAAGAAATCGGGAAAACCTTTTCTAGCTCTTGTTAATAAAGTGGATGATATTGAGGGAGCAGACGGATTATTGAGTGATTTTTACTGCTTGGGTGTTTCTCTTTTATCTTGTGCTTTTGAACAAGATCGAGGTGTAGTGGAAATAGTGGAGTGGATTTTAGCTCATAGTAAAAGTATAACGAGCGTGTTTGAAAATTCCGGTGTTTGTCTCTTGTTAGCCGGAAAAACAAATGTGGGTAAAAGCACTTTATGTAATGCTTTACTTAAGGAGGATCGGGTACTTATTTCCTCTATTGCTGGTACTACTGTAGATGTCGTCACAAATCATTTTAAATACGCCGGACGCAGTTATACTTTGTTGGATACAGCCGGGAAAACCAAAAAGGCTCAAAGTAAGGCGCAGTCTCTTGCGGAATTAAAATCCGATCAAGGTTTTACGGAAGCGGACATCATTTTGTTATTGATAGATTACTCTACTGGCCCTGGCCGTCAGGAAGCCCGTTTGTTTGATTTATGTGTAGAAAAACATAAAGCTATTATCGTGGTTGTTAATAAATGGGATCTAAATGGTAAGGCTGCAAATACTACAAAAGAGGAATATAGAAATAATATTCAAAAAAAGTTTCGTTTTTACCCTGATTTACCTATTGTATTTATTAGTGCTTTAAATTCTGATGGTTTAGGTGGTTTAATGAAAAAAGTGAATGAAGTTTATGGGAAGTTGCATTTTCGCGTCTCTACATCGGAATTAAATCGCTTTTTTATGCAGGTGATTCGTAAAGCTCCTGCTCCAGTTTATGGCACTCAGGATGTTAAGTTTTATTACTTAACACAAACTCATCATACTCCTCCTTCTTTTATTGCTTTTGCTAATTATCCAAAAGGAGTTCGGGATTCCTATCGTCGTTTTTTAGTTCGTCAAATTCAAAACAAATGGAACTTAAAGGGTATTCCTATCCGTATTTCTGTACTCCCTCGTTAGATTTAATAGTTTCTTTAAAAAGAGGCTACGAGTTACGATCGGCTTTTGTTAATTTGGTCTTTAAATTTTCCGGGTTTGAAAAAAGGCAGTTTTTTAGCCTTTACTTGAATTTTTTCTCCTGTTTGAGGATTGCGGCCTTCATAAGCTTCATACTCCCTTAATTCAAAAGTGCCTAAACCTCGTATTTCCACTCTGTTTCCTTTTTTAAGGGTATTTGTAATAGAATCCAGGATACTATCCACAATTAAGGTGGCCATAGACTTAGTGGTGTTGTGCTTTTGTGACAACTCCTGAATTAAGTCAGATTTTATAAAACTAGCTTGTTGGTTTTTTTTTGCCATTGAGTTGTTATTATTAATGAATTTTTCTGTTTTTGCAATTATTTTTTTAACCATAATGTGTTTTAAATGAATAGACTTTTTTGAAGAAAAAAGGGCCGTGGAAAACTAGAGCAGAGTAAGCCTGTACTAAGTTGGCACCAAGAGCCAGCCTTTCCATAACATCTTCCGGTTTGAGAACTCCTCCCACGGAGATAATAAGTTGATTTTTCCTTTCTGTTCCTAAATGTTTTTGTGTTAGAGAGAGCCTTTTTTTTGAAATTTTAGCTAAAGGGGCACCGGATACTCCTCCATAATGCGGGAAAAGGCTACCAGATTCTCTGTATGTACTGGTATTACAAATGATATGACCTTCTACTCCGCATTCCAAAGTGACATCCAGGGATCGTAAAAACTCATTTTCGTCCATGTCAGGACTCCATTTAATGAAAAAAGGCTTTCTGTTTTTAAAAGAAGACAGTTTTTTTTGAATAGGTTGTAAGAATGCTTTTAGCTTTTGTGGACGGGACAGTTCTATTAAATCTTTTGTATTCGGACTGCTGATGTTGATGACGAAACCATCTACATAAGGATAAAGGACAGAAATACAATGAAGGTAATCCTGCCCGGCTTCTTCGTTTTTTGTATCTCTGTTTTTTCCAATATTGGCAAAAATAGGTGTAGAGCGAAAATGCTGCCATTTTTTAAGTCTCTTTTGTACAATTTCCACCCCATCTCCCGGAAAACCTAAGTGGTTCCATAGAGCTTGTGTTTTCTCATCTCTTTTAAGTGTAGTTCCAGGATTTTTCTTTTGAGCTTGTGGGGTGATTGTGCCTATCTCAATGAAACCAGCTCCTAAAGCCCACCAGGCTTTTATATGTTTTGCCGATTTATCCAGTCCTCCCGCCGGGGCTAGTGGATTGGGAAAGTAAAGGTCTTTCCAATGAACAGAGTGCCATTCAGGTGGGGGGATATTTCCAGCCACTGTAGAGTAAAGAGAAAGTAAAAAATCAGCCATTTTATGGGATAGACCGGGCGGTAGAAATTGTGTTACCAAGCTTGTCCTCTGAGCTTCATAGCTTTTTCCAGGCGCATAAGAGAGACTCCCATAGCGGCTAAGCGTAGATCCTTGCATTTCCCATTACTTTTATCAGGGTGATCTTCCGCGAATTTCCAGACTTTGTCAAAGGACATATACATAATATCCCTTAATTTATTTCGTACCTCTTTTTCTGTCCAAAACAGCCAACCAATGTCCTGAACCCATTCAAAATAACTAACAATAACTCCCCCGCCATTGGCCAAGATGTCAGGAACTATTAAGACACCATTATTACTGAGATACTCTCCTACCTCTGGAGTAGTGGGACCATTTGCCCCTTCTACAATTAAGGAGGTTTTTATATTTTTCATATTATCTTTATTGATAACTCCATCTAAAGCGCAGGGAATAACTGCATCCACATCCATAGTCAGAAGCTCTTCATTTGTGATATTTTCTCCTTTTGGGTATCCCTTAATGAAACGGTGTTCTTCTACATAATGTATTAGTTCAGTTATATTTAAACCCTTTGGATTAAAACAGCCCCCTGAACGATCGCTGACAGCTACAATACGTGCTCCCAGGGCATGTGCTTCCACACAAGCATGCAGCCCCACTTTTCCAAATCCCTGTACAGCTACGGTAACTTCACTAATATCTTTGTTTTGTGCCTCTAAGGCTTTTTCCAAGGCATAGACCACTCCTAAGCCTGTGGCAGAGCTTCTTCCTTTAGAGCCTCCTATTTCAATAGGTTTTCCTGTTACGACACCGGTTTGTGAAAAACCAGATTCCAGTGAATAAGTGTCTAACATCCAGGCCATAGTCTCTGAATTGGTGCCTACATCAGGGGCAGGAATATCCTTATCTGGCCCTATAAAAGGGCTGAGTTCAGATGTAAAGCGGCGGGTTAAAGATTCTAATTCCGCTTTTGATAGGGCGGAAGGGTCTAGCTGCACTCCCCCTTTGGCTCCCCCTAGAGGGAGGTTTAAAAGAGAGTTTTTATAGGTCATCAGAGAGGCTAAGGCAGCTATTTCTCCAATATTCACCCCAGGGTGATACCGAATACCTCCTTTAAAAGGGCCTAAAGTGTGATTATGCTGAACTCTGTAGCCGTTAAAGACCTGTACACTATCATTATCCATACGGACAGGTATAGAAACACGAATAGAGCGGCGGGGAAGCCGTAACCTTTCCATGACATTTCTATTGATGCCAATATGTTTTCCGGCTTTTTCTAGTTCATAAAGCACATTTTTATATAAGGGGTGTTTTAAAATTTCATCTTCACCATAGGTCACAGAACTGCCTTTGAAAGTTTTTTTAAAGTACTCCGGTGTTATACCGAACAGGTTAGGAATTTGCAAATTCCGAACTCCGTTTAACTTTGTGAAGAAGCTTTCCTTGGGAAGAAGCTTACAAAAATCACAAAAAATGTCCTCGCGAAAGCGGGGATCAAACAAGATCAGTATATATTGCCGGTCTTCAATGGTTACTAATATAGAAAAATTTATCTTGAATAATCAAAAAAAGCAAATAGCAAAAACATAATATCATTTATAAATGTAAGAATTATTTATCTCCTCATTTAGAGTATATATGCTTTTTCTGTAATATTTTAGACTAAAGGTTTATTCTTATAAAAATGTGGCTTTTTTCATTCTTTTGACCATTGCTTTAGTTCAGCTCTTAAGAACTTCAGTGTATTTCCGATAAGATACAGGTAATACCAGATTGGTGTAAATAAAGGCTTTAGTAGGAAAAGTGGGAAGTTTTATGGGAAAAGTAAAGAAAAACTCAGCTATTGACCAAGTAATGGATGAATTAAATGAAGAGGTGCAATCTTCTTTACAGCCTTCACCTGACCTTTTTACTTTCCATTCTGTCAATGAATCTGACGATAATTTAGAAGAAAAAGATCAAAAAAATACGGATTTGGCTAGTCTTATTCATTTTACACCTCGTAAAATGGATAGGAAGGAAAAGCAAGAGGATCATGAATTAGCCCCTGATAATCAGGTAAAGTCATCTAAAAAAGCACTTAAGCAGTTTTCAAATAATAGCTCCTCCAAGAAAAAAGAGGAGGCTCAGGGGGTAGTATCTACGCCAGATAAGGCTTTGTTTAAGAAGAAGGGTATATCTGCGAAAAAAGGTAAAAAATCAGCTAAAGAGGCAAATAAATTTAAAATTAATTTCCCCTTAAAATCACCAGCAGTCCATAAAACTTCGCCCTCTAATCTGGCTTACGAAATGGAGAAAAATGATCAAAATCTTCCTATGAGGATCACTTTGCAGCAATCAGAAAATTTAAGAGTGGCTCAAGATCGTATTATTGAATTAGAGGCAGAAATTGAAAGGTTGCGTACGGAGAATGAAGAGCTTATAGCAACAGGAGATATTTTTAGAGAACGTTTAGATAAGGTGATAGCTCAGAATGATAATTTGAAGAAAGTGTATGAAGAGAATAGGGAGGAATTTCAAAATGAAAAGCGCACTTTAACGGATACACTTAGCGACCAAGGTCGGGAAATTGAGAAAATGATTATTAAAAACAAGGAGCTTGAAAAAAGACTCTCCAGCAATATTCAACAAATTAGAGTTAGAGAAAGGGAGTTAGAAAATCGGTTGGAGTTGATGAAATTGGATAATCAGACTTTAGCTAGAGAAAAAGATCGGTATATTTTAGACTTGAAGCGCAACATTGATAAGATGAAGATGGATTTAGACAGCCAAAAAAATAAGTATAATGAAGTGTCACAAAAATTGGAAGGATATAGAAATCAAAATCGACGTGTCACTCGGGGTTTACAGATGATTCTACACATTGCAAGAGGAAGTAATTTTTCTCCGGAACAGAAGATGGAAGAAGAAGGGGAAGACCATTAAAATAGGTGTATATTATGTCATTAAAAATAAATAAAAAAATAGAAAATAGTGAAGAATCTAACACGGGTGAAAAAAAACGGCTATTCCCCCATACCGGTACAAGTACCAGTGGTGTTCATGGATCTATAGAGCGATTTGAAACAATGGTGATGAATACCAGCCCTCTATACGCAAAAGACCATCATACATCTCCGGCTTGTCTTGTGTGTTTATTAGGTCCTGAAGAGTTAATAGGAAGATATTGGACTATTGGTAATACAAAGGAAATGGTGATTGTGGGGCGAAGTAGAACATGTGATATTCCTATACAAGAATTATCTATTAGTAAAAAACATATTATCATTCGTGTTGATGAAACAGATAAAATCTTTGTTAAAGATAAAAAATCTACAAATGGCACATTTATTGATGATAAGCGTGTAGAGGCTGATATAGAAGTGGAACTGAAAGATAATAGTAAGTTGAAATTGGGTAATATTGTCTTTAAGTTTTTGAATAAAGGGAACCCTGAAATTGTTTCCGTAATGGAAAGCTTCGAAAAAGCTTTTTATGACTCTTTAACAGGGGCTGGAAATAAGCTTCTTTTTGAAAGAAGAGCGAAAGAGCTTTTTGCTCAATCTAAATCATATCAAACTCCTATTTCCTTCATTATTTTTGATATAGATCATTTTAAGAAGGTCAATGATACTTATGGACATTTAGCCGGTGATTTTATCTTAAAAGAGGTGGTTAAGGTGAGTAAGTCTTGCTTTAGATCTAATGACATTGTTACTCGTTGTGGAGGGGAAGAATTTTGTGTTATTATGCAAGTAGAGGTGAATAGGGCTAAAGAAGCTATAGAAATCATCCGTAAAAAGATAGAAAACTTTGTTTTTAATTATAAAGGTGAGAAAATTAAAGTGACTATTTCAGCGGGAGTGGCGCACCGGCAGGAAACAGATAAAGGGTATAAGGCTATTTATGAAAGAGCGGACCAACTACTATATAAGGCTAAAACCACAGGGCGAAATAAAGTGTTTTCTTCTGAATAATTTTTTTATATTATCTCATTCATAATGGAAAAAAAATCTTTTACCGGAAAATTCACAAAAAAAATTATTTTAGATACAAGTACGCTTATTTATGATGCTTTGGCCTTTAGTGTGTTTGATTCATCTGATATTTATATTCCTTTTTCTGTTTTAGAAGAGATTGATACTTTTAAAAGAGATATGGGGGAAAAAGGAAGAAACGCCCGACAATTTAATTGTTTTATTGATAATTTAAGAAATAAAGGGTCTTTAGTAGAAGGAGTATTACTTGATTCCGGTTCTTGTTTATATGTGTGCAGGGACCTACCATCTCCTATTCCTGAGTTGGACTTATCTAAAGTGGATCATCGTATTTTAGCTACGGCTTTGTACTTAAAGAAACAAAATTCTTCAGACCATGTTGAGTTAGTCACCCGGGATATTAATTTAAGAATTAAAGCGGATGTTTTCGGTATTCCGGCCAAAGATTATGAACCTGGACAGACTCCTGATTTTGAAGATCTTTATACAGGTGTGCGTAGTCTTAATGTAGATTCAGGTCAAGTTCAGAAGTTTAGAGAGAAGAAGTTTTTACCTGTAGAAAATGGTAAGTGTTATCCCAATCAATATGTGATATTAGAAAATAAGTCGGAAAAAACCCTAGGCCGCTATGACGATAAGAAAAAACAAATTGTGCCTGTGTATCAGCCTACAGAACCAGTTTGGGGTGTGCACCCTAGAAACAGGGAGCAGCATTTTGCTTTAGATGCTTTAATGAATGACAATCTTATGTTTGTTTCTCTTTTAGGAAAAGCGGGTACAGGAAAAACATTGTTAGCTTTAGCCGTTGGTTTATATAAGACATTAGAGGAAAATTCTTTTCAAAAATTATTGGTTTCCCGGCCTGTATTTCCCTTGGGGCGGGATATTGGTTATTTACCAGGAGATATTGAGCAGAAATTGAACCCTTGGATGCAACCCATTTTTGATAGTATAGAGTTTTTAATGGGATTGGGAAAAAAGGCATCACACTTGGCGCAAGACTTAATGAACCAGGGCTTAGTAAATGTAGAGCCTTTAGCTTATATGCGAGGTAGAAGTATTCCCCATCAATATCTTATTGTGGATGAAGCTCAAAATCTAACTCCTCATGAAATAAAAACTGTGTTGACAAGAGCAGGGCAGGGGACAAAGGTTATTTTAACGGGGGATTGCTATCAAATTGATAATCCTTATGTGGATTCATCTAATAACGGACTTACTTTTTCGGTGGAGAAGTTTAAGACCTCGGCACTTTCCTCCCATGTCACTCTTACCAAAGGGGAAAGATCAGAACTGGCTGAATTAGCCGCCAATATTTTATAGATTTTACCGCAGTTTGGATGGCCTACTTCTTAAACGGAAAGCCACTTTGGTGGTTCTCAGTGCCGCGAAAGCGGGAATCAAATACAACCCTCTAGGAGATAAAAATTGAAACAAGAAGGTATTTATATTTATGGAGCCAGGGAACATAATCTTAAATCCATAAATACTTTTATCCCTCGTAACAAAATAACTATTGTGACGGGACTCAGTGGAAGTGGAAAGTCCTCTCTTGTATTTGATACGGTTTATGCAGAGGGACAGCGTCGGTATGTGGAAAGTTTATCTTCTTATGCCCGCTTTTTTATATCTCAAATAAAAAAACCGGATCTGGATGCCATTACAGGTTTATCTCCTGCCGTGGCTATTGATCAAAAGTCTATTAACACCAGCCCTCGTTCTACTGTAGGAACAGTGACAGAAATTTATGACTATCTTCGATTGTTGTTTGCCAGGTTGGGAACACCTTATTGCATACAACATCAGCAGGCTTTAAAAAAAAGCTCTATTGACGACATTACAAGAGAAATAATGACATGGCCAAAAAAAAGCCGCTTTTTTGTTCTGGCTCCTGTAGCTGAAGGAAAAAAAGGGGAGTTCATAAAAGAATTTCAAGGTTTTTTATCCTCAGGTTACACTCGAGCAAAAGTGGATGGAAAATGGTTAGAACTGGCTGAAGCTGAAAAACTTTCCAAGAGAAAAGATCATTTTATTGATCTGCTGGTGGACCGGTTGAATGTGGAGCCACGACTGAACCTTCGGTTAAAGGAAAGCCTGCAAAAAGCTGCTGACCTAACAAACGGGAGAATTAAAATTGAATGCTTAGATTCCAGCCAAATGGGTACAAAACACTACTCCCTTCATGCCACCTGCCCGGTCTGTTTAGCTGGCTTTCCAGAAATAGAACCAAAATTATTTAGCTTTAATAATCCAAAAGGAGCTTGTTTAAAATGTAATGGATTAGGATACCTGCAGGAAGAAGAGGAATGGGGAGAAGAAAGCGAGTGGATGGAAGAAGATATTAATGAGGAAAATTTGGTGTTTTCCGACTTTGAGAAAAAAAACCATGAATACACAAACCAGACTGGTATAGCTGTCAAAACATGTCCCTTATGTAAGGGCACACGACTTAAACCTTTTGCTTTAAATGTAAGAATACAAGATAAAAATATCGCTCAACTCTCCTCTTTTAGCATAGAAAAACTAATCCCATTTTGCTCTCGCCTAAAATTTCCATCTCAATATAAGCTTGTAGCCGATAAAATTTTGGAGAAAATAAAGTTGGATTTGAGTTTTTTAAAAAAAATGGGTTTGGGGTACTTGAGTTTGGATCGGCCTATTCGCACCCTTTCTGGAGGAGAAGCACAAAGAGTTCGATTGATGTCTCAAATCTCTTCTCCCTTAATAGGTGTATTGTATGTGCTGGATGAACCTAGTATTGGCCTGCACCCTCAAGATCACGATCGTCTTTTAAAAATCTTATTTCATATAAGAGATAGAGGGAACACAGTGCTTATGGTGGAGCATGATGAAAAAACCATTCGCTCCGCTGAGCATCTTATTGACCTGGGGCCTGTAGCGGGAAAAAAGGGAGGGCATATTATAGCAGAAGGTTCTCTGCAAGATATTATAAAATCACCTCAATCTATTACAGGACATTACTTATCTGGTAAAAAAAAGATATTCCTGCCAACGAAAAGAAACCCTCATAAAGGAAACACACTAGAAATAAAAGGAGCCAGGGGAAATAACTTAAAAAATATAAATGTGAAAATACCTTTATCCTGTTTAGTGGGTGTTACCGGAGTTTCAGGTAGCGGAAAAAGCACTTTAGTTATAGACACTCTTTATAAAGCTATTTTGCAACATTTAAACCAGGTGTCTTTTGCTAAACCCCACCCCTATAGTGAGATAAAAGGTTTGGAGTTTTTAAACAAAGCCATAGCCATAAATCAAAAACCTATAGGAAGGACACCTCGTTCCGTTCCGGCCACTTATGTGGGTATTATGTCTCCTATTCGGGCTTTAATGTCTCAAGTTCCTGCAGCCCGTGTTCGGGGTTATACTCCTGGTGATTTCAGTTTTAATATTAAAGGGGGACGTTGTGAAAAATGTTCCGGGACAGGGCAGATTAAGCAAGAAATGCTTTTTTTACCTTCTGCCATTTTAACTTGTGATATTTGTCAGGGACAGCGTTATTCAAATGAAATATTAAGTATTTTGTATAAGAACAAGAATATACACGATATTTTAAGTATGGATATTATTGGTGCTAAGTTGTTTTTTGCTCATCATTTTCTGATTCAGCAACAATTACAGCTTTTAGAGCAGGTGGGACTGGGATATCTGACTTTAGGTCAAAACTCTATGACTCTTTCTGGAGGAGAAGCACAAAGGATCAAGCTGACCCGTGAGCTAGCTAAAAAGAACACAGGCCGGACGCTTTACATTTTAGATGAACCCACCACGGGCTTACATTTTAAGGATATTGAACAACTGGTTTTTGTGTTAAAAAAATTAACTGAAAAAGGCAGCACTGTGATTGTTATAGAACATCAAATGGATGTGATTAAATCCTGTGATTATGTTATTGACTTAGGTCCTGGCGGAGGAAGGCACGGAGGTAAAGTCGTGGCCGAAGGAACACCGGAAAAAATGGCTCGATCTAATAAGAGTGTCACCGCTCCCTTTTTAAAAGAAGCATTATAAGTGAGTCGCGCTAAAAAAGTGGCCTCTTCAATCGTATGGGCTATTTTATCTAAAGAATCAGCGGTTTCAAATTTCTAAAGCACAAAAATGTAAAGTATTGAAAATATTGTGTTTTTTTTAATAAAAACAATAATGCTACGCATACTAAAGCTTTTTTTAAGGAAAACCCTCCAAAGGAAATTTTTCCTGTAAAATTATAGACATTAAAAAAAATCAATGATAGCCTCTCTGGTTCAGTTATGTAATAAAGCACATAAATTCAAAATAAGGTTCTGTAGGGGCTTTTTCCTTTTCGCATTTATATATTTTCGAGAAAAAGAAGATGATGAGGGAAAAACCAAGTGCAGCTTATTAAACAATGAAACATTTTAAAGGTAAATAAAAATATGAAAGTACGCAGCTCGGTCAAAAAAATTTGTAAGCATTGTCGTCTTATCCGAAGGAAAAATTATCTTCGGGTTATTTGTCAAAACCCAAAACACAAACAAAGACAAGGATAGCAAAGTATGTCCCGTATAGCCGGAGTAGATTTGCCAAAAGAAAAACGAGTGGAAGTAGCCCTGACCTATATTTATGGTATCGGACGCACACGGGCCCGCAGTATATGTAAAAAAGCTAACTTTCCCCACTCCATGAGAACGAAAGATTTAAAAGATGAACATATAGCGACACTCAGAACTATTATTGAAAAAGACTGTAAAGTGGAAGGAGACCTACGGAGGGAAGTTGGTTTATCCATAAAAAGGCTTATGGATTTATCCTGCTATCGGGGCCTTCGCCACAAAAAAGGATTGCCTGTCCGAGGACAAAGTACAAGACAAAATGCCAGAACGAGGAAAGGCCCTAGAAAAACTGTCGCCAACAAGAAAAAAGCTATTTAATTTTCAGGAGTTACTGTGTCTGTACGAAAACCAAAAAAGAAAAAAGAGAAAAAAAATATACCAAAGGGAAATTGCTATATCTATGCTAGTTTTGGCAACACACAAGTCAGCTTTACTGACCCTGGTGGACAAGTGATTTGCTGGTCCTCATCTGGTGTATTGGGCTTTAAAGGTTCCCGTAAAGGGACTCCTTTTGTAGCACAAGCTGTAGCAGAAGATGCTGTTCGCAGAGCGCAAGAGTGTGGTGTTAAGACAGTTAATGTATTTTTAAAAGGGCCTGGTACAGGACGGGAAATGGCGGTGCGTACTCTTGCCTCCGCTGGCTTGAAAATCACCTCGCTCAGGGACATTACCCCTATTCCCCACAATGGCTGCCGCCCTCCTAAAAGAAGACGAGTCTGATTTAAGAATAAGGAAAAATAGTCGTAGTAAATAAAAAATATTTTATATATAAAACAGGAGATGGAAATGGAAAAAATAGATATTAAACCACATTATTATCAATATTGGAAAAATCTTATAAAACCAAAAGGTTTTGAGATAGACAAAGACAGCCTGACTTCCATTTATGGAAAATTTACTATTCGTCCTTTGGAGAGAGGTTATGGCTTAACTTTAGGTAATGCCATTCGTCGGATCTTACTTAGTTCTATGATGGGTTCTGCTGTTTCCGCGGTAAAATTTGAAAATGTATTACATGAGTTCACTACCATCCCTGATGTTTTAGAAGATATTACCGACATTACACTGAACTTAAAACAAGTACGTTTTCAACAAGAAGATGCGGATCAAAAAAGATTAAAAATTAGTAAAAAAGGCCCCGGTCTGGTAACAGCTAATGATATTGAACTGGTCAGTGGTATTAAAGTTATTAATCCCAAACAGGTTATCGCCACTCTTGGAAAAAACGCAGAGTTTAATGCAGAAATTATAGTGACCTTTAATCGTGGTTATATTGAAGCTTCTGAACAATCAGGTAATTTACCCTTGGGATTTATTCCTATTGATTCCATTCACTCTCCCATTCGACGCGTAAATTACACTGTGACTAACGCCCGTGTCGGTCAAAAAACAGACTATGATTCCTTGGTCTTACAGGTTTGGACAGACGGATCCTTAACTCCAAAAGAAGCGGTACCACTGGGATACAAAATTCTTAAAGAACAAATTCAGGTATTTATGAATTTCAATGAAGATATAGAACCAGAAGAAAAGACAGTGAAAGAAGACACACCTCAGGTGAACAAAAATTTATTCCGGCCAGTGGAGGATTTAGAACTATCTGTCCGCAGTGCCAACTGCCTGAAAAATGCTCGTATTCGTTATATTGGAGATCTTGTCACAAAAACAGAACAGGAAATGCTAAAAACAAAAAACTTTGGCAGAAAATCCCTTAACGAAATTAAAGATATTATTAAACAAATGGGACTTTCCTTAGGTATGGATGTAGAAGGGTGGCCACCTAAAGACATGGAAGCCTATAGAAGCCAAAACAGCACGGGAAACACCTCTACAAATCCGGCTCCCCCCTTTCATTTTTCCAATATCACTCCTTCCCCTACTGTAACAGGAGGACCAACACATCCTGTACAAAGAACCCATTACACTGTATCTACACCTCCTACCCCCCCCCCATCTGCGCCTGCTGCTACACATACACCTTCTACCCCCCCATCTGCGCCTGCTGCTACACACACACCTTCTACCCCCCCCCCATCTGCGCCTGCTGAGCCTATACCACCTACAGAAAAACAAACCCCACCTACTATAAATAAACCCATGAGCTACCCATCTCCTTCTCTAAAAGAAAATGATATGAATCTTACAAAAGATAACATGGAAAAAAAGACAACTGAAAATCTCACTTCAATAGAAGAAAACCAACCTGGTGCATCCTCTTTTCATTTAAAAAAAGAAAAAATGGAAAATCAGGACAAGGAACCCTCTTCGTTGGAAGAAAATAATAAAACCCCCTCACCGGAAGAGAAGCAATAAACAATAAAAAGCCAGGTTAAAGGGAGCACAAATGAGACATCACAAACAAAAAAGTTCTTCTTTTGGAAGACATAGAGGCCCTAGAAAGGCTCTCCTAAGAGGCTTGGTAAGCAGTTTGGTAGAAAAAGAAAGAATAAAAACAACTTTAGCTAAAGCAAAATGTGTGCAACCTCTTGTTGAAAAAGCCGTGACTATGGGTAAGAAAAACAATATACATGCCCGCCGGCTGCTTTTTTCCCGCTACCCCAATAAAAAAACGGTAGGTAAAATTATTAATGTTCTATCTCCTCGCTTTAAAACTCGTCCAGGAGGTTACACGCGCATTATAAAACTGGGGTACCGATCAGGTGACCAAGCCCCCGTAGCTTATTTGGAATTTGTGGATTATAAAGCTCTCGTAACTTCTAAAACACAAAAACCATCTACAAAAGAAAAAAAAGAAGCTCCCCCCCCCACCGCAGATAAACAAAAGAAAGATACAGCAAAAAAAAGCGCGATGGAAAAAAAGTCTCCTGAAAAACTATCCACAGAAAAAACACTTAACAACAAGAAGCAAAAAAAACATATCTTAACTAAAACAGATAAAAAAAGAAAAAAACGGCGGCAACAGCAACAAAAATCTCGCCGCATAAACAGGTAATACATAGTCTATCTCCAGTGCCATTTAAACGGAACAGGTTTTTATAATAAAATTTTCCAGCCATATATGGGCGGATAAAGGCGAGGATTTAAGGGCTTTATCTGTAGCTTTTAATATCTCTATAGTGGAAAACAGCTTTTGATTTGTCCATAAATCTGATTCTCGTATATAATCACGGATAAAAAATCTGGGCACTCCTGTTTTATTACACAGGGTTTGTTCTGTATGGCCCTTTTTTACCCCTTCTTTTACACGAGCTAAAATACGAATATGACGACTAATCAAAGATAATACACTCACTTCATTGTGATTATCCTCCAAAAGACGAGCCAGACACACTAAGGCGGAAGATAAATTTTTTTGTCCGATAGCCTTTGATAGATCAAAAATATTTTCAGGCCGAACACGGGGTAGCACATTTAAAATATCCTCCGCTGAAATATTTTTTTTAGGCCCTAAAAAACTCTTCAACTTTTTTACTTCTGTTTCTAAATGCAAAAGATCGTAACAGGCATACTCCCTTATAAGAGCCACAGCAGAATCAGAAAAAGACAATCCTTCTTTTTCTCCCATCCATTTAAGCCACATAGGCCACTGCGCATCCTTCGGAGCACTCGCCAATATAACTTCACAAAAAGTGAGCAGTTCTTTTATCACCTTTTTTCTTTTATCCGGGTGGGAAGAAACAAACACCAGTACACAGGTTTCTACCGGATTATTCATAATAGGTTTTAGAATTTTCCAATCGGACTCTTTTAGACGATGAGCCTCTTCACAAACAACCACTCTCTTTGTGGACAATACGGGTAAAGTTTCCACCGCTTCACACACTCTTTCCATTTCCACTTCACCGGCACAAAACACTTCGTAGTTAAAATCAAGGGCTTCTGGAGACAATATATGAGATTGAATTTTACACAAACTTTCTTTAATTAAGAACACTTCTGGCCCCATAATAAAATAAAAGGGAGAAATCGGTTTTTTAGAAAATCTATTTGCTAAATCATGTAAAGTTAAAGACATTTTAAAAATTCTGTTGTTATACCCTTATGGTATGCAGTTTATACTGTTACGGGTTGAACTTCCTTATTTTATGAACTATTATCAACGAAAGTAATAAGAAAATAAACAAAAAAATTATATTATAAATTTATACCGAACCGGTCAGAAATCCCCGTTTCCACAGGGACAGATTTGCGAACTCCCTTTGCCCTTGGAAGAAAAAAGAGACGACCGGAAAATCCAAACTAGACTGGTATATAATCAAAAGATCGAATAAGAGCGGTGCAATAAAGAAAGTTAAAATATGAAGAAAAACCACGATCTAAAACCCCTTTTGCTCACTCCTGGCCCTGTTCCTATCCCCGAAGCCATACTATACAGCCTTTCAAAGCCTATGATTCATCATCGTTGTTCGGAATTTGAGGGCATTTTCAAACACACAAAAACCCTACTAAAAAAAATATTTCAAACGGACCAGGAGGTTTTTATTTTAAATAGCTCAGGAACAGGGGCTATGGCTTCCTCTTTGTTAAACACTCTTTCTCCTAAAGATACAGTCCTAGCCATATCTGCTGGAAAATTTGGCGAACGCTGGGCAGAAATGGCAACGGCTTACGGCCTGCAATTACTAAAATGGGAAGCCCCTTGGGGACAAACAGTGCTTTCGGAAAAAATCCGCAGCTTAATAGATAAAAACCCTCAAATTAAAGCCATTTTGGTACAAGCTTGTGAAACTAGCACAGGAGTATTACATCCTATAAAGGAACTCGCCGCTCTTACCCGAGATAATCCAGATATACTGCTCATTGTGGATGCTATATCCGCTTTAGGAGCTGTAGATATTAAAATGGATGAATGGGGCCTGGATGTAATGATAGGAGGTTCTCAAAAATCTTTCTGTCTTCCAGCGGGAATGTCTTTTATTGCTCTTTCCCAGAAAGCCTGGAAGTTTAATGAATCTTCCCGTTTTCCTGTATATTATCTGGATCTTAAAAAGGAAAAAATACAAACGAAAGGACAAACAGCGTTTAGCACTAATGTCAGTTTTATTCGTGCGCTACATGCTTTTCTTTTGCCCTTGGAAGAAACAAACGGCTTAAAAAAGATGATTCAGAAAAGTGAACAGCTCTCTAAAATGACCTACCTATTTTGCCAATCCTTACACTTAAATATTTTCGCAAACCCTCCTTCTCCCTCAGTAACCAGCATCGCTTTACCATCACATATTGATGGAGTAAAATTAAAAAAACACATTGAGGAAAAATATCAAGTTATGTTGGGAGGAGGCCAGGGCAAATTAAAAGGCCGTATTATAAGAGTGGGGCATTTAGGGGCTATCTCTACAGATGATCTAAAAAGAGGCTTAAAGAGCCTGACTTTGGGCCTACAATTTTTTGATCCCCGCATGGTCACCAAAAAGATATTGTAAAAAACCCTGAAAGGAAATTTATGCAATTAAAAGCGGTAAGAGAAATTAAAAAAATCCATTTTAAAGAAACAGATACCCTTGTTATCTTTGGAGAAATTTTCCCTGGGGGATATGTCAGTGGCTTGATTCGCTCCGCTCAATCCAAAGGAATGAAAGTAATTTATTCTACTGTAGGACGACGCGATTCAGATGGAAAGCTAAGGCCACTCAATACTCAGGAACGGGAATTTCAACCAACCCCTCTGATTAACGTACCTTTAGAAGCAGGCTTTGATATGGAGCCTTCTCACTCTGGTCAGCGACCTATTGATCTCTGCCAGGAAATTAAGTTAAGTCAATGGGATCAAGCTTCATTGGATAAAAATATAATAGAAGATTCTAAAAAAAGATATATACTTTTTTTTCAAAACCGAACAAAACAATGGTTAAAAGAGCTAACAGCCCTATTGCCGGATAAAGGTAATGTATTGATCGCTCATACTATGGCTGGAGGAGTGCCTAGAACGAAAATTTTACTTCCTATACTCAATCGTGTCCTTAAAGGAGTAGGGAAAAGATTTTTTTCTTCCGAAATTTTTTGGAAATCAGACCTGGGATGGCTTTGCGAAAATAATTTTAATGAAGTAACCGCTCAAACTTATAAGCATTTAATGGAACTAAGCACTCCTTTAAGAGAGAAATTAAATAAACAAGGGCGACAAATTTTTTACACCGCCTATAGTTATCACGGAACCGAAGTGCTCATAGGGGGCCGGTATCAATGGCAAACTTATTCACCTTATCTACAAGGCTTTGCTAAGATGGAGTTGGAAAACATTTCTGCTGACTTTGCCAGTGAGGGCATAAACACCTGTGTTTTTAATGTTCCTGAAATATTGACCAAGTCTAGTGCCGTCTTTCCAGGGGTGGAAATTCCTCTTTACACTATTTTAGGTGCTTTAAAAAAAGATGGAGGAGAAGAAAAAATAGTATCTCATTGTTTAAAACAAATGACAGAAAACGCCCTTCATATTATTATGGAAACAACTAAAAATTATTTTGAATCGGAAGAAGTAAAAAAGCAATCCGTATTTGAAAAATGGCCCCAACACAACAGTGCCGCACAGATGGAAACAATGATTAATATCTCAAAAAAACTGTCTGGCCTTCATAAAGACACTTCCCAAAGCATCACTCCTTTTTTAAGTGAAACCTTATTCAATAGTTGTGGTAATCTCATACTTCAGGAAATAAACCAAACAAAACAGGCTGTCTGCTGGCTGGGACATGATGTGATAGCTTCTGATATTAGGGATAGGAAGCATCATCTCTAAGAGTTCTCAAAAGTTCTGTATTACATGTTTCCTCATTTTTTCTTTTTTCTCTCCTCTTAGCCATAAAACCCTTCACTAGAGTGGAAAACACCTGCGTCAGCTTTTCATGGTCCAGATACAGATCCCACCAATTTATATTAAAATCACGGAGAGCCGTATGTGTAATTAATTGCATAGCCGCCGCCACCCGTTTATGCCATACCAAAGTATCATTCATAGGTAACCGATGATTCTTTATAACATAAGCATACATGGCCGCCGCCCAATCATCCGTGGGGTGGCAAATTAAATAAATCAATACATGGGATAAATAGCCGCTAAAATTAGGGTAAGCAGCCCATATCTCATCGTTGTCCAAAATCAAATCTCCATTTAAGTCATAGCGATTGATGGTGGTTTCCACAAAATAAACAGCCATAAGTATATTTTTCAAATGACCTTGTGTCAGATAAGACACTTGTTGATATTCTTCTTCTGTCTCAAAGGCGATGTTGATAAGGGCTTCTGTAAGTCCTTTTTTTTGTTCTTTATCCATCTTTGATAACACTTTTTGAAAATCAGGCATGTTCTTCGCTTGCTTTACCAACTCAGGAATTAAATGCAATCGAACACAATCAACATCATATTTATGATCTATGCGAAGAAGGTGCTTAGATGGTTCTATATGATGATCGGCGGATCCACATTTTTTTAAAATAACCGTCTCCAATTCGGAGAGAGAAAACCCAATAGAAATAGCATAGGACAGATATTCAGCAATTTCACTTGATGTCAGATACTCCTCTTGATTCCACTTACCAAACCCCTTGGCGGAAGGTGTTAATATATTAGCTGCTATAAACTCCGCCTCCCCAGCGTTTAAAGCCCTATTTTCTGTTTCTTGGAACCATCCCATATTTTCAGCAATAATATTAAAATCCTGAAAGAAACTCCTCAGTTCCTTTTGAGTCATACCTGTACTTCCAGGGTATCCCTTTTCATATCCCTCTCTCATCATAGTAGCTATCAGATAATAAAAGTTGTATAAAGTTAGGTTTTTATAGTCAGGAGCCTTTTTCAAGATATTCCTTGTGCTATAAATTTCCCTCGATAAATTGATTTTTCTTCCAGATCCGTAAAGAGGCTTCAGCAAAAGTATTTGATTCATCATGTTCTGCCCCTTTAAAAAGGTATCTCTTCCTGAAAAAAAAGAAGAGGATATGGGTAAAGGAAGCATCTTGTTTTTCTCAAAAATGTTTTCATGGGATATATGATCTAAAAAATCCTGTATTCCTCTCCAAGGCTGTATGACTTTATGCACTTTATCCAATTGAGGAAATGTTAATTCAATCACTCCATACCTATCTTTTTCCACATTAAACACTTTTCCAAAGATAATCAGTAATAAATTTTGTACAGCCTGCTTTTCAAAATTTTTAGGTAATATTCCTGTATCCTGTAAATAAGAAGTGACTTTAAAAAAATCAGACTCGCTCACTACATGCTGGGGACGATTTTTTACTGCGAGAGATAAAAAATCCAACACATCTTGCAGAATCAGAGATATGTAACGGATCCCTTGAGTGGAAATAAAGTTACCCTGTCTTTTTAAGATCAGATAATTGATACCGACAGAAACTAAATAAGAATGTCCTAATAAAAAATCTTCCCATTCGGTTGGCTGAATAACTGTATCCTCACCACCTACAGAAAATTGTTTTAAGATGCCTAGTAAGCTGATTTTTTCATTGACATTGGATATATCGTATTCATGGTCAAAAAAGAAATCTAATTCCTGAACAAGTATCTTTAAATCCGAAAGAAGATAAGGATGTGAAAACTGTTTGATAAAACTCGAGATGCGGTTTAATGAATCTGCAAATTGCTGTTCAATTGTTCCGTTTAAATGGCTCGTATCCAATCCTACCTGCTCGGAACCTGTAACATTCAATATTTGAATATAAGGTTGAAAAAAAAGAGCTTCTTTATTCAAGATATCCACAAAAACAATAAATCGTTCAATATCCTCTATGGTCAATTTATCCACAGGCCCTCCAATAATAACCTGCTTCAATCGCATCAGCTGAGTTAAAAACGTATCATTTATAACCCTATCCTGTAAAAATAGATCATGAATAAATTTTCTCAACTCATCGGGGGTGAACTCTCCTTTTTGTCCCCCACGCACACGATCTTTAAAAATAGTGAGAGCGGCTTTTAAACAATTGGAAACCTGATTGATTTGATGAGCCGTTAACTGACCTGTTAGATACAGATCCAATTTTTCATTGATCTCATTTAAACAGCCAATGGACACACCTGCCTTATTTAAAAAGGAATTTTCCTCCCCTACACGCAATCCACATCCATTCATCACCAGTAATACGGCAATCAAAAGAACAGAGATATTGCTAAAACAGCTCACTTTCTTTACCATTTTATACTTGTTCGGTTTATTTATAAAAATATATTTGTTCATCATAACAGCACACATATATTGAAGTTTTATTTTTCAGTTTTTTAACTACACATACCTTATAGGCCCTAGTAATGTCACATTTTTTAAATTTCATCACTCTAAGAGTTGACCTGTAAGGGTTTTTTGTATAAAAAACCAGTAAAAAGGGGGGGATTATGAATTTCTGTGTTTTTCATAAAATTTTAAAATTAATGTCTATTATCTGCATTTTAGGAGTAGGAACTTTATCTTACGCCCTGGACCTGGACCAGGACGAAACAGCAGAAACCCTAAGTACGGGAGCAGCAGAGTCTGCTGATAATACAGATGCAACATCTTCGGAAGAAACAGCAGTGGAGTCTGCTGATAATGCAGATACAACATCTTCGGAAGAAACAGCAGTGGAGTCTGCTGATAATGCAGATGCAACATCCTCGGAAGGTGAGGAAAACTCTTGTGGTTCCGTTCAAATCATCGAAAAGCTTCAGCTAGAATGGTCCAATCAGGATGAAAAAGGGATGCTTCTCGATCAGTTTGCTGAGCTAGAGGGAGAGGATTTGCAGAAGTGTCTCTGTACCAATACAGACAAAGAATTAATGGCTGTGACCATCATGGATATTTCCCGACACACCCATGCCGGGTTAGCACAAAAAGCTAAAACCCTGGTAGAACTATTTGATCCCATGGCCTGCGTTAATGAGATGCTTAATTCAGCAGATCCCCATCGTTATGAAAATATAGTTATGTTTCTCCTTCGTATTGAGCCGGATCAAGCTAAAGGGATATTTGATAAAGCTTCCTTCGCGGAAGACGATAGCCAGGATAAACTTTATATGGAGAAAATAATTTTTGAAGGTTTTATTCCTCATTTGATGCCAGCTATGTTGATTCCTACGGCTTCTGAGGAGGGAGATCGCTACTATGTAAAAACAGAGTGGGATCCTAACAATGAAGAACAATTTAATTGTCTATCTGAACTGTTTAAAGGAACTGTATTAGCTAAGCGTAGTGGGGAACAGGAAAAAGAGTGGATGAAAAAGCTAAACGGCACCCGATGGGTGTATTGGTATTCAAAAGAATGGGCTATCGGTTTAGCTCAGGGTGTTACACAATGTGGTGGTAAGGCTTCTTTCGTAAAAGGCCCGAACAGTTAAAAAAGAAACTTTTGGAAAGAAATAACTATTTATCCTCTTATGAAAATGATGCCTACCAACCGCCCCCTACCGCCCTCTTTTCAAGGACGATCCAAACCCGAGAGGGTTATCAATTTATCAAAATGGCTATTTGTGAAGCCGCGTTAAATTATACTGTTTTCCAGAATTAATACGGATAAAATTCGGATTCCGAATATTTTTTCTTCAAAACCCCTTTTTTCTGCCTCTATTTAAGGTTTTTGATTTGCAGATATATACGCAAATAGAAACCTTTGTTTCTAAAAATACAAAAACACAAACCAAAAAAAGAAAGGGGAAAACGGATGGAAATAAAAAAATTCACACAACAAAATAAGAAAAGAGGAAAAAATGGGAAAAACAAAAAAACAGGTCAGGGTCTGATCGAGTACTTGATTCTGGTAGCCCTAATGGGAGTAGCTTCTATTGGAGTTATACGGGTCTTAAATCAAACTATTAAATCTCGATTTGCCTCTGCTGTGTATGCTCTTCAGGGAAAACCAAAAAAAGTTAAGACAGAAAGTCTAAGGGAACAAGATTATAAAAAAAGTGACTTAAGTGATTTTATGAACGGAGCAGCTAGTAAAAATAAATAAAATTATGGGATAAAAAAGAAATGACAAAAAATAAATATATAAAGAGTTCAGGACAAGCCGTAGTAGAAGCTTTAGTGTTACTGCCACTGGTATGCTCTTGTCTTATTTTATGCTTGCTCTTTTTCCAGCTATACGCTCAGCATTTGTGGATGGATCATCAGCTGTATCAATCCCTTATATGTTTGGCAAAGGGAGAAAAGCAAAGGAACTGCAAAAATCAGATGCGCGAAAAAATAAAAATATTTTTGTGGATGGGAAAGTTAAAAAACATCCACTTTTACAAGGAGGAAAAGAAATGGAAAGGTATGTTCACTTGGCAGGCCGCTTTTTGGAAAGTGTCTTTCAAAAAGACAATCTTACTTCCTTATTGAAACCAAAGAGAAGGTGTCAAAAATCAGATAGTGGAAATGGTTTTATTATAACTTTGCTGTTAATTGGCTTACCTTTGTTTTTAAGTTGTTTAATGGTGTTTATATCTCTTTTTTTCTGCATCAGGAATCATGATTTTGTACAAAGTATTTGTTTGAAACAAACTTTGCAAGCTCAGATACAGATTAAAAAAGCACTTCAAAAGTTACTCCACCTAAACCCTTTAGCGGATCAACTGAGACATACACAAAGATATTGGGAACATCTCTATTATAAAGCTTTAAAAAGCGGTGAATTAACCACTATAGCTATTTTGAGGACAAAAGTAGAAGCTATCAAAAGAAAAAGACAAATATTAGATAAAAAGCAGAAGAACATTTTAAAAAGCACCCCTCACCATGTTGAATCAGCTGTAACTGTTTTTAAAGAAAAAACCAGAAGATTTCATTCTTCTTATATAAGGAAAAACCATCACCGGCCTATTCCCCTGGCAGTAACAGCGAGGCCAAAAGGAGACATAGCCCCTTCTTATTATCCTGCACCTTATTTTTCCCAGCATCAGACTTTTTCTGTTTCCTGGAAAATGCCTCTTTATCATTTTCTTCCAAAATGGTTGGAGCGTGTTTTTTTCCGACCCGAATTATCCTCGTATAGCTGTTCTGCCACAATAAGAAAGCGGGGATCAAAATGGAAAGCTACTTTTGCTTCCGGGTCAACCATCTGATTTTCTAGATTGGGATCTTGTTGAGAACCTATATAGGTTCTAATTTAATTACAATCCGCCAGCAGCCCCTTCTCCACGAGCATCGAAAGCCCCTTCCAGTAAGCCATCTTTTCTTTGAGAAACAGCATAAGCTTTAGCAATGGAATCACGTATTTTTATTTTATGTCCTCGTTTCCTTAATAAACTTAATACAATCGGAGGAAAACGATCTTTTTCGACAAACAACACACGGGGTAAAAACTGATGATGGATACGAGGAGCCTGAACAGCTGTGTCTAAGTTTAATCCCTTAAATAGATAGCGATATAAAATCTGCAAGACCGAACTGATAATCATCGGGCCACCCGTCGCCCCTAAAGCCATTACCACTTTGCCTTTTTTCTCCACAATAGTGGGACTCATGGAGCTTAAAGGGCGAAAACCGGCTCTCACCTTATTGTTTGCCCCCTGTATTAAACCAAACTGATTAGGTTTACCGGGATAGGTGTTAAAATCATCCATTTGATTATTTAAAACAATTCCATATTTGTCAGTAACAACAAAAGAACCAAAGTTACCATTTAAAGTTAATGTCATTGAAACCACTTCACCTTTGTTATTCATAATAGAAAAATGAGTGGTTTCATTCGATTCCCGACGAGGTAAGGTGTCTTTTAATACAGGCAGTTTTTTTACTTTATTCAGGGAGATTTGAGTACTCAATTTTGTTAAACTTCGGCGCGAAAGCCATTTTTTTAAATAAGGAGATGGGTTAGATAAATCCCCCATCTGACTGCGTGGACGAAAAGAAAAAGATAAAATCTCTCCTAGCAAATGCCATTCACTGATACTATATAAAGTCATCTGGTTGATTTTTTTTTGTTCCATTAATTTAGCAGCACGAGCCAGAATAATCCCTCCTGAACTGGGAAGAGGCATACTAAATACCTGATAAGCTCCAAATTTAAACTTTAAAGGCTGTAACCAACGAACACGATAATTTTTTAAATCTTCAGGACTTATGACACCTTTATTTTCTCTTACAGTCTTAATGATGTCTTGAGCAATTAAACCATTATAAAATAAGGTCTTATTTTTTCTCTGAATCAGCCTTAAAGCTTCTACTAGCTTATCTTGTTGAACAAATTCCCCGGGTAAATAAGGTGTCCCATCAGAATGAAAAAAGATTCTTCTACCAGACAGGTTAAACTTTTTTGATAAACCCTGTGTCCTTCTTAACCATTGTCCTGATACAATAAAACCACTATCTGCCAACTTAATAGCAGGGTTAAGAAGGCGAGACCAAGGAAGAGAACCATATTTTTGATGAATAGCCCATTGGCCTGCTACAAAACCAGGGATACCTACTGCCGCGCCTAAATCTCTAGGAGACAACTTTGTTTTGACATAAAAGTCTTCTGTCGTTTGAGAGGGAGCTGTTTCACGAAAATCTAAAGCCTGAATACCTGACCGATTTTTTAATAAAGCAAAACCTCCACAACCCAAAGAGACAAAATAAGGATGTGTTACACTTAGTGTAAAAGCCCCCGCTATGGCGGCATCAAAAATATTACCTCCTTCACGATAGATTTCTTTAACGGCAGAAACCAAATGAGTAGAAGGACCTGATACAATAATTTTTTGTGTTTGAACTGGCTGCGCTAAAGCAGGAAATAATGGAAGAAAGCTTACACAAAGGAAAATTTTTATATGTACTATTATTGCTTTTGTCATTTTCCCCCTTTGTTTTTATGTTGTTATACCCATTGGGAAATATCAAATCTATATATTAATGTCAAATCTGCATTAAAAAACTCCTTTAGATATAAGATTATTTTTGATCTTGACAAAAAAATTGAATTAAACTTTATGTTTCTTATACCGAACAGATCAAGAATCCCGTTAATGAAATTGGTTGACCAAGTTTTCAAACAACTCTCCCCTTTCTTCATAAGAGTTAAAGGTGTCAAAGCTGGGGCAACCAGGGGAAAGTAACACTGTATCTCCAATACGAGACTTTTGGTAAGCAATCAGAACAGCCTCTTCAAAAGTGCCAATCACAAAAGTTTCCGAATAATCTCCTATTTGTCGATTAATTTTTTCTTTGGCTTCTCCCACTAAAATTAAGTTTTTTACTTTTCTTTGAATACGCTCCGCCAGGGGTTTATAATTTAAACTGGTATCTTTTCCTCCCATAATCAAAATCACACTATCTTCAAAATTATCCAGGGCACGCATGACGGAATGTACATTGGTAGCCTTGGAGTCATTGTAAAAAGTGACCCCTCCCACTCTTCTCACATAACTAAGACGATGAGTGCGCCCTGTGTAAGAAGAGATCACTTTTTGTACGCTTTCCCAATTCGCTCCATTAATTCGGGCGATGAGAATAGCTGCCATAATATTTTCATGGGAATGCCCCCCTTTTAGGTGACTATTTTCAATACTATAATATTCAATCTCTGGCCCTATACGCATCCGTATTTGATTACCTATTAAGATAGCTCCGCCAATTTTCATAATTTGAGACTCCAGTGATTTTTTCCTGGAAAAATATCTAAGACACCCTTTTTGCACCCCCGGGTCACGAGCCAATTCTAAAATAGCTCTGTCATCCGCATTCAGAATAATAGTTGTTTGAGCTGACACATTTTTAAATATTTTTCTCTTGGCATTAACATACTCTTCCATACTGCGATAACGGTCCAGATGGTCTTCAGCTAAATTAGTGAATACAATATTTTTTGGAGTGGTGTGATTTATATGTTCCAACATAAAACTGGAAGCTTCTATAACCAAAAAGTCAGCTTTTTCACCTTCATACAAGTAACGACTCAAGGGTTCACCAAAATTCCCTCCAGCCCAAGGACTTTTTCCTGATTCCTTAAGAGAACGATATATCAGATCCGCTGTTGTGGTTTTTCCATTAGTACCAGTTACAACTAAAAGAGGGGTATCGGTAAATCGGGCACAAAACTCAAACTCTCCAGTTACTTCCACTCCTTGAGCCTTTATGTACTCAAACAATTTTAAATGAGATGGGATCCCAGGGCTTAAAATCACATGATGTTTATTTAAAAAGCTCTTGGGAGCATGACCTTCTAACTCTAACTGAAGGGGGAGATCCTTTACCTGTTCCAAGTAACGAGCTAATTCCGCTTCCGATTTATGATCGCTGATAGTCACTTTAGCTCCATTTTTTACTAAAAAATGAGCCAAAGACACACCTGTTTTCGCCAAACCTACAATTAAAATCTGTTTATCTTTTAAATAACTCAGTTCCAAAGACATTCTCCTTTTGTATTACAATCATTTGTTATACCGAACCGGTATAACATAATAATAGCTATTCCCATATAAATTATCTTAACTTTAAAGTGGCTAGGCTGATAACCGCCAATAAGCAAGCTATAATCCAAAATCGCACAATGATTTTAGATTCTTCCATTCCTTTTAACTCAAAATGATGGTGTAGAGGAGCCATAGCAAAAATTCTTTTGCCCGTCATCTTAAAACTGACGACTTGCAAAATAACGGATAAAGTTTCTGCAACAAATACGCCTCCTAAAATAACCATAAGAAGTTCATTTTTAGTAAAAACCGCCAATGTACCTAAAAAAGCACCCAAGCTTAAACTACCTGTATCACCCATGAAAATTTGAGCAGGGTAAGAATTATACCACAAAAAACCCAATCCACCAGCTACAACAGCTATAGCTAAAGGTGTAAGCTCTCCCGCACCGGCTATAAAAGGAATACCTAAATAGGACGCCAGATTAAAATGCCCCGCCATATAAGCAAAAACACTAAGTGCTCCAGCACAGACCATGACGGGCACAATAGCCAGGCCATCCAGGCCGTCCGTCAGATTAACCGCATTGGCACAACCAGTAATCACAAAACTACCAAATAAAATATAAAACCAGGATAAGTCAAAAGCCAGATTTTTAAAAAAAGGGATATATAAAACCGGCTCTATTTGATGAGTGAAAATCAGTACTGTTAGTGTAATTCCAGAAATGCTAAACTCATATAACAAACGAAATCGAGGAGGAATACCTTTAAAGTTTTTCCACCGACTTTTTATAAAATCATCCCAAAAACCAATAGCTCCAAAACCCACCAGCATAAGTAGCCCCCCCCAGACCAGAGGTTCAGACAAATCCACCCAGAGAACGGAACTTAACAAAAGAGCCAGTAAAACCAATCCCCCCCCCATAGTGGGGGTGCCGCTTTTTTTCTGATGAGAGTCAGGGCCATCCGAGTTAATAGCTTCCCCCATATCTTTTTTATTCATCTTCCTTATAAAATAAGGAGCAAAGAACCAGCATATAAAAAAAGCCGTAAAAAAAGCTAAAAAGGACCGAAAGGTAATGTAACGGAAAACATTAAAAACAGAGATAGAATCAGATAATTCAAATAGCCATTTATAAATCATAAAATTTATACCATCCGGTTTGAATCTTTCGATCGTTTCTTGTTTTCTCCCCAGGGGGGGTGCTTCTCAAAGGAAGTGAGAGGTTCTGAAGGGTCCTCTTTTTTCTTGACCTGTTCGGTATAGCAAAAGGCTATACTAATAGCAAGCTTATGAAGAGGATGACTACGTTGCACATTCCTCCTTTTGAGGCTGGAAGTGTGTAAGTATTTTTTCCATCTGCATTTTTCTTGAAGCTTTAAATGCCACTACAGTGGAGGGATTCAGTAATGGAAGAATTTTTTTTACAATAGCTGGATCAAAATTTTTGGAACAATAGACTTCGGCTCTATAACCTTGTTCCTTGAGTATTGTCTCGAAAGAATGGGCTTGGTCCCCTATCAGCCAAATTAAAGTGATGTCACTGTGAGCTAGTCTGTGAGCTACATCCACTTGAAGCTTCTTTAGATAAGTGCCTAACTCCATAAAATCACCTAAAATTAAAACTTTTTCCTCTTTTATAGGAGGAGATAGAAAATAATCCAGCAAAGCCATTACACTTTCGTAACTGGCATTGTAAGCGTCAAACAAAGCTTGAGCACCAGAGGAAAGAGGTATCCATTGGTTTCTGCCTTCCGGTAAACGGCAAAGGGATAGATTTTGCCATATCTTATGCTCTATCCCACCGGAAGCCAAAGTTAAAGCACTCGCTGCCATGAGGTTATTGAGATGAGCAGCACCTACTACCGGTACGGTAACGGAACCAGGCACACCCTGCAAATGACCCGTAATAGACAAACTATGTTTGTTTATCTGCTTAATCTGAAAAAAAATATCTGCTTTTGAGTTTTGTGAAGAAAAACAAAGGGCTTTCCTGGACTTTCCTCCCTCTATCCATCGTTTATACATAGCTTTGGTATAAGGGTCATCCAAGTTAAAAACACCACTGGATTTTGGTGAGTTAATATAAATTTCTTCTTTTTCTTTAGCTATACCAGCTTTATCACCCAATATCCCTATATGAGAGGAGCCTATTTGCGTTACAGTTACAATGTCTGGCTGAGTGAGTTGACATAAGGATTTTATTTCCCCTTTTTGGTTCATTCCTATTTCCTGAATAACTATTTTTGTATTTTCGTCAGCGGATAAAAGGGTAAGGGGCACACCATACATATTATTGAAGCTTTTGGGGCTGGCTATAATTGTTTTTTCTTCCTGGTGTAATGGATGAATGCATTTGAGGTTAAAATTAGGATTATGGGAGGATACAGAGGGTTTTATACCGGTCTTGTTTGAGCCTTGCCTCGTCTTTCCCTTTCGCGAGGTCTGGCTTTGCAAAGGTAGGGTATCTTTTTGTTTTTTTTCCCACGGCAGTTCCCCTTGGAGGTTCATTTTAGTAAAACCCTTTGGGTTTAATAGGGTTAAACAAAAGTTTTTTGTCGTGGTTTTACCAGTAGAACCAGTAATGCCGATAACAGAGAAATTGAGTGTCTGTCTCCACCAGGAAGCCAGTCGGTGGAAAGCTCTTAAAGTATCATCTACCTGTATAATAGTTGTTGAATTTGTTTTGAAAGAGACTCTCTTATGAACAACTAAAGCACTTACCTCTTTTTTTAAAGCCTGATCCAAAAATTCATGTCCATCAAAATGAGTGCCTTTAATAGCAAAAAAAATTTTTTGCTTCAAATCCGCTTCACGAGAATCAATAGATACACCCCGAAACGATATATGATGCACTTTGTGTAAAAAACGACCATCTATAACGGAGCAAAGTTTTTCTGTATTTAAGTTCATTATTTAAGTTTCAAATACCCTTTTTATTTAAAAAATTCACTTTTTCTGTCACCTGTAAATGTTCACTAATTCGCTGACAGAATCACTTCTTCAGTAGAGAATAGGAGTCAAAGGGCTTCAGACATGCGTTTTGCCACAGAGCAACCTTTGGTTGCTCATGTGTCAAGCTTGTCCCCGTGAAAACGGGGATCCGAACTCGCTTTTGCCCCCTATTCTCTCCTGAAGAGCTTATCTCTATCCTGCTTTGTATGTCATCCCTATAGCTAACGGGAAGCCATTTTGTCAGCGAATTAGTGAACATTTACAATCGCGCAAACAAGAAGCGGGAATCCAGCACGATCATTATAAGTGCCTTTTAAATCTTTGTCCCTTGTTATGATTTTATTTTTACAAAGTTTAGCTTCATAAAAACTATTTGCTAAATCTGTTAAGAGAAGTTAATCCTGAACAAAGAAAAAAAGCAAGCAGCAAATGGAAGATTATCAGGCTACTATTTATTATTTCCACCTCTTTCCTAGACTAGAGGCTTATAAAATGCTACACAGGAAACTTGTAATTAATGAAACTCTTGGGAAATAACTAATGAAATGATATGTATTTCCTTATTAGACTAAAAAATCGAGGAGTGAAACCATCCCTAAAAAAAGGTCATTTATTAACTCATTTGTTTGTGATTTTTTATTTTTTAAAAATAAAGTGTTCTTGTAAAGTGTAAAAGATAAACTGAATTGGATTAAAGATGATTAGACTGATTTTTGTTTTATTTTTTCTTTTTATGAGCTGTTCCGATGAAGAAGAAAAAGAGACTCTATATAAGTTCCCCTCACTTTCGCAAGGGCAGCTTATTGATCTTAGAAAAACATCAGAAAAGATGGAAGGGTTTTTCATTACAACGGATTTAAGTGACCTAGATCCCTCCTGGGCGGAACGAGGTTATTATCTCTATGTGTGTGTGCGGTTTTTAAATGACCACACAGTAAATGAAAAATTAAAAAAATCTGCCATTCCTTTGTTGGTGCAGGTCAGCACTCATGAAGATAAACCCACGGCAGAAGCGATTGTGCTCTTACATCCTCAAACCATGAAATCAGGAGAGGGGATATTTTATTATGAAGAAAGGCAATTATTTCAACTGACCGACTCATCTATTGTTATAAGAGATGTGGAATACAACATATTTGATATGATGGTGAATCCCAAGGGTAAAATAACCCGCCTTTCTTTTGTTAGAAAGGATGTTAAACCGGAGCAGCTAAAAGAGCGATTTGCTTCTGAGGAAGAAGAGGAGGAAGAAGAGGACGATGAAGAGGAAGAAGAGGACGATGAAGAGGAAGAAGAGGAGGATGAAGAGGAAGACAACAACGAAGAAGAAGAGCAAAAAAACCTATTCTTAGAAGTGACTTCTTTTGCAAAGCAGTTTTCCAGTTCATGTGATAACTGGGCTATATTAAATTATAAGCACTCACAAGAATTACCGGCGTATTTACAAACGGGCCTCAGTGGTGAAACAAGTGGAGAAAACAAAAGTGGAAGCTCTTCAGAAAAAAGTGGAACAAGTACGGCTTCTCAAGATTCTAGATCTCCTGTTCCTCCTATTCAACCACCCGCTCCCATATCGGAAGACATTCCTTATGTGCCTGCACCTAAATAAGCTTATACTGAATCTAGCGGATCGAGCGAAAAAGGTGGATTCTTTAATAATTAAGAGGTATTTTAAGTGAGTCCATTTTGGAGGAAATGACCTCTTAAATTTGGTCCACTTTTTTAGCCCGTACCAAGGTATAAGTGATTTCGGATATATAATCATAAAAGTATCTCTTGTATTCATCTTACTTTTACTCTATACCTTTACTGTTTGCATCCGTAAGGAGATAGGCATTTATGAAGTTTCACTTACTAAAAGTCATTTTATTGAGTTTGTCTTTAGTATCCTGTTTCAAAAAAAAACAAAGCGACCATTCCACTTTGCCTTTAAAAGAAACCTTTCGCTTTAATATAGGTTCTGAACCACCCACTTTGGATTGGAATAAGGCCACGGACACCACATCCAGTTTGATTGTAGATAATATCATGGATGGTCTGCTCAATTATGATTTTTCAAAAAATCCCGCCGGATTAAAACCCGCTTTAGCAGAAAAATGGACCTCCACTCCCGATGGAAAAATATGGACTTTTACGATGAGAAAAGGTGTAAAATGGAGTGATGGAAAAGAGTTTAAAGCCTCCCATATCAAAGATGGATGGGAAAGGTTGCTCAATCCCAACACTGCTTCTGAGTATGCCTACTTCTTATATCCTATTAAAAATGCGCGAGCCTATAGTGAAGGAAAGATAAAAGATTTTTCTCAAGTAGGCATCTCTATTAGCGAACAGGGGCAGTTAGTGGTAGAGCTTAAAAAAGGAAAAAGCTATTTTCCTTATTTTGTCTCTCATACCAGCACCTATCCCATACGAAAAGATATTATCGAAAAACACGGTAATCGTTGGACGGACCCACAAAATATCGTCACTCTAGGAGCTTATAACTTAAAAGTATGGGAGCATGATAAAAGAATCGTTTTAGAGAGAAATACCGGTTACTACAATCAAGCGGCTAAAATAAAAAATATTCTTATTCATATAATTCCTGAAAGTGGAACGGCTCTCAATCTTTTTGAGCAAGGAAAAATGGATGCTATTGGAGACCTCCCTTCCAGAGAACTGCCTGTGCTTAGGAAAAAGAAAGAATATCGCTCCCACCCTATAATGTCTATTTATTATTATGGTATCAATATAAAGAAAAAACCTTTTGATGATGTGCGAGTAAGGAAGGCTTTTAACATGGCCATTGACAGAAAACAGATTACCAACTTACTGAAAGGGGATCAAGTTCCTTTAAGGGGCTGGGTTCCTACAGATTTATTGGGTTATGATCCCTCAATAGGTTTTCAGTTTAATTCTGAAAAGGCGCAAGAGCTAATGGATGAAGCTGGATATAGGGATCGTTCCACCTTTCCCAGAGTAACCATCTCCTATAACACCCATGAGGATCACAAAAGAGTGGCTGCAAAAGTGCAAGCGCAGTTAAAAAAGTATCTAAATATCCAAGTGGAGTTAGCCAATGAAGAGTGGAAAACCTATTTGCAAAGTTTAAAAACGGGAAGACAGCAGGTTTACAGAATGGGATGGGTGGCGGATTATCCTGACCCTGATAACTTTATGACTTTGATGACTTCTTATTCGGAAAATAACCACACAGGGTGGGGAAATGACCGTTATGATTCCCTGGTGGAAAAGGCCGGCACCTTGTTGGATGAAAAAGAACGGTTGAGATTATATGTAGAAGCGCAAAAAATCCTTATAGAGCAAGAATCAGCGGTTATACCCATTTACTCGGCTCAATCCCACTGGTTGATCTCAGATCGGGTGGCGGTGTTTCCTTTGAATATCATGGGTAAAATTTCTTTTAAAGAGGTAGAATTGAAGTGACCTCCCTTCCTTTGTTAAGTGTTTTCTCTCCAGGAACACTAGCTTCTTTGTGTGTTTTTATTTGTTTATCTTTAACCTTAATTTTAAGTTTTTTAAATTATCATATTCCCTACTGGCTTTGGGTTTTAAACTTAGGTGGTTTAGGCACTGTACTTGCTTACTACACTATTAAAAAAGGGATGTTGACTTATGTTTTAAAAAGAATATTAGGTGCTCTTTTTACCCTTTTTATTATATCTACCATCACTTTTACCTTATTAAGAGCATTACCAGGAGGCCCTTTTGATAGAGAAAAAACTCTTCCTCCAGAAGTAAAAACCAATATTGAAGCTAAATATCACTTGGATCGTCCTCTACTCTATCAATACGGGTACTACTTAAACGGCTTGATACGGGGAGACCTGGGAGAATCTTATAAGTACATTGATCGTAATATCTCCACTATTATAGGGGAGACCCTTCCCATCTCCATTCAATTAGGGGTTTATGCTTTGATTCTTTCTTATTTAATAGGTGTCCCTTTTGGTGTATGGGCCGCCTCTCGCCACAATACCTGGTCCGATCGCTTTTTAATGATAGGAGCCATTAGCGGTGTATCTTTACCTAGTTTTTTAGTGGCCCCTTTGCTGATTTTGTTTTTTTGTTTTTATCTAAACTGGTTTGAAGCGGCTTTGTGGGAGGGACCTACTTATTATATATTGCCTATTTTAGTTCTAGGGACCCGGCCTATCTCTTTTATTGCGCGTCTTACTCGAGCCAGTGTTCTGGAGGTGATTCAGTCCGATTATGTGAGAACGGCGAAGGCCAAAGGTTTAAATGGCTGGACTATTCTCTATAAGCATGTCTTAAAAAACTCTTTTCTTCCTGTCTTAACCTTTTCTGGTCCACTGATAGCGGGAATTTTAACTGGTTCTTTTATTGTGGAACATATTTTCGCTATTCCGGGTATGGCTAAGCATCTTGTAAATAGTGTGACTAATAGAGATTATCCTTTGATTTTAGGGGTGACCCTTATTTACTCTACTGTGCTTATTTTTGCTAATTTAGTTGTGGATTTACTCTATAGTTATTTTGATCCGAGGATTCGTTTATCCTAAAAAAAATTACATAATACTATTTATATTAGTTCGGTTTGATCCTCACCTCTGCGAGGACAAGCTTTTTGGTTATCTCTTTTTTTTAAAGCTTTGAAGGGCGCGAATTCTATAAGGGTTCGGGTATAATTATTTATTCCGGAGGGCTTCAAAGTGGAGATCGTTGAGATACATTTTATGATCTGTGATATAGGACTTATTCAAAACTCCATTTTCCTTCTGTAATTATCATGTCACAAGGAATCGAAGCCATAGTGCCATAAATTTCAGTAGTGTCACCGGATATTTTTACATTGCAACCCACACTGACCATAGAAATTATAACCTGTCCGGAAATGTCAGCATTATCAGTGATATGAGCATGATCAATGTCCGTTTGGCCGGAAATAAGGGCTGAACCATCAACTATAGTATATCCACCGACTATCACACTATCTCTGATTGTAGCCTTATCACACACTTCCACACTGTCTTCTATGAAAACGGTGTCAGCCACTGTCGCTGTGTCAGCGACAAAGCCACCTCCATTAGGGTGATAATGACCCTCAGCTCCATTACAGGGAGCACGCCGTTCTGTGAGTTGATAGGGCATGCGGACTGTGTCTGTTTCCGTCCCAACGATTTTTATTTTCATCTCAGTTATGAAATCTTGCATTGTGTTGTCAATTATTTGAGCAGCACAGAGAGTACTTGTGAACAGGATACCTATACTGAAAATAAAAAGTTTAAGACTTTGATCCATGACACCCTCCTTAAAAAGTATGGTTTTTTCATTTTCTGCTTTGCTTTCTCTAACTGACAAATACTTCTTTTAAATTATCCTGAGTTTCTTTATAAAATGCTCCAAATTTCATCTGATAATAGAGTTGTTAACTTATTCATTAATAATACTTCTTAATTATTTTATAAACCCTATATCAGAGTAGGTCTAAAATGATATAAAAAACAATAGAATAATCAAAAAATAGGACTTTGTCCATTGACTAAAGGTGAAATAGTTGGCATTGAAAAAACCATATAATTATACAAGGCTGTTAAGGATAATAAAGAGATTTTTTTAGAACATAAATTTGGATTTCAAATGATGGACGGACTGAGTAAATCGGTAAAAACATGAGATATTTATTATGAAAAGCAGATGGGCTAAAACATCTAATAGCTTATGGTGGGAATCCTGGCGTCGTTTCAAGAAAAATAAATTAGGGATAGCTTGCACTATTTTTATTGTGATTATTTCTGTCATTAGTTTTCTCCCAGGGGTTTTCTCCCCTTATTCTTTTGAGGAACAGTTAGAAGGAAAGGAATTACTACCCCCAGGCAAAGAACATTTGTTGGGGACAGATAACTTAGGCAGGGACCTATTATCCCGCCTTATATATGGGGGGCGTGTGTCTTTGGCTGTAGGAGTTTTTACAGCCCTAATTTCCCTTATAATGGGAGTGGCTTACGGAGCTGTATCCGGTTGGATAGGAGGTCGGATAGATGCTTTTATGATGAGAGCGATTGATATTTTGTATTCCATTCCCTCTTTAGTTTTGCTGATTTTAGTAAAAGTGATTTTTGATTCTTTGGCCTTCATTACACACCCTGAGTTAAAAGCTTTAATGGGTATCCTAGTGGCTTTAAGTCTGGTGGGGTGGGTGACTTTAGCTCGTGTTGTAAGAGGACAGGTGCTTCAGGAAAAAGAAAAACTTTATGTGGAATCGGCCCGCTCTTTAGGAGATAAAGGTTGGAGAATTGTGATTCGTCATATTCTCCCTAATATTTTAGGACCCATTATTGTTTTACTGACTTTGCAAATTCCCTCTAATATTTTATTTGAAAGTTTTTTAAGTTTCTTAGGTTTAGGGCTGCAACCTCCTTATAGCTCCTGGGGTGTGTTGGCGGAAGAGGGTTGGAAGTCTCTTCGTTCTTACCCTCATTTGATGATAGCTCCAGGAGTGGCTATATTTTGCACTATGATGGCGTTTAATTTAATGGGGGATGGTCTGCGAGACGCCTTTGACCCTAAAAGCCAATAATTACTACAGCTGATCTCCTCGTACCTATCTGCTCTATTTATAGTTACATTGTAGGATGATTTGTGTTCGAGGAGGATAAATATATAGAACTTTGTACTCTGGCTCAGGAACATTACTAAGCCCCAATAAAAAATAATGGTTTTAAGTTTTTATACTTTATTTGTTAGTTTTTTAGCAAATTGTTTATTATTTTCAACGATTGTGATATAAAAGGAGAATGGAAACTTTGTCTTTTTTAGGTCCTTTGTTTACTGTTATAATTGCTTTTGTAGCTATATTAACGGGTTTAGGTTTTATTATTAATATGCTTTTAGCTCCTGTAAAGGAAAATCAGGAAGAGTTAAAGAAAAGCCATAAAGGCACCAATAAAAGATTGGATGACTTATCTAACAAGTTAGAGAATTTATCCTTCCAGGTGTTAAAAGATCGTTTTTCTAAAGAAGGAAAAAATGAGTGATAGAGATAAGCAAGAGTTTGAGATGTTACTAGAAGATGCTAGAGGCATATCATCAAAACTAGATAAAGTAGAGTTCGCAACATTTTATCAAGATATGGACACTTTTACCAATACAAAAGATCGTATTAAAATATTGCAATTATGGTTAAGGGTAGTAAACGATAGAGGAGGTAATGATTTAGATCATATAAAACAACAAAAGTATCTTAAAAATATGGAAGAATTGTATAGATTTCGTAATGAAAAGTTAGCTAATCTGGTGCGTACTAAAATAGTGAACCAAGTCTAAATGGATCGTCCCTGAAAAATGGACAGTTAGTAGGCACCACTTAAAGCAGTGATAGTGCTTAGTCTCAAACTTTCTTTTTTTACTTTTATACCGATCATTCCCTGCTTTCATGGGGATAAGTTTCGCTAGGACAAGGTTTGAAAATTCCAGATTGAAAGATTTGGCTACTCTGGTTCTAAAATGTCATTCCTGTACGTGTTCACTCATTCGCTGACAAAATGGCTTCCGGTTAGCTATAGGGATGACATACAAAGCAGGATAGAGATAAGCTCTTCAGTAGAGAATAGGGGGCAAAAGCGAGTTCGGATTTGACACATGAGCAACCAAAGGTTGCTCTGTGGCAAACCGCATGTTTGAGTCTTTTGACTCCTATTCTCTACTGAAGAAGTGATTTTGTCAGCGAATGAGTGAACATCTATAATCCCGTGAAGCTTGTCCTCGTGAAAACGGGGAACGGGAATCCAGAAAGGTGAACAGAGCGAGATGCCCGCTTTCGCGGGCATGACAGGCTTTGCGGGCATGACAGGCTTTGCGGGGATGACAGGCTTTGCGGGGATGACAGGCTTTGCGGGAATGACAGGCTTTGCGGGAATGACAGGCTTTGCGGGGATGACAGGCTTTGCGGGCATGACAGCTGACACTATGACAAAAATTGTAAGATTTCAGTCCTAAACTTATAGGGAGGTGATCGGAGGGATAAAATACTTAAAATAATAGCATTTTTAATGCTAAATGGTTTTAAATCAACAAGTATTCTGTCTGGCATTATATTTTTTTCTTGAATTAAGGGTATTTTTTCCGATAAAAAAGAAAATAGAACTGCCCCTACTTAATCGGGTAGGGCGCAAGGCTATAGCTTATAGCTATAGCCTTTGCTTTTTTAGGATTCTCTTGCAAACAATAGTTTATATAGACGGGTTTAACCTTTACTACGGATGCCTTAAAGGGCTCCCCTTATAAGTGGCTTAATTTATTGGAGCTATCCAAGTTTTTATTACCAAAACACGACATTTTAAAAATTAAATATTTTACTGCTAAAGTTTCACCTCAACCTTACAATTTAGATTGTCACAAAAGGCAATATACTTATATTCGAGCCCTTCAATCTTTAAGTTGCTGTGAAGTTTATTACGGGTTTTACTTGTCAAATATAAAACGAGCTCCACTTGCTCAACCAACGGCTGGGCAAAAATTTACAAATATTATTCATACTGAGGAAAAAGGCTCTGATGTAAATTTAGCCACTCATTTATTGTTAGATGGGTTTAGAAATAGATATAATTCTGCTGTAGTGATTTCTAATGATTCAGATTTTGCTACAACAATTCAAGCTGTAAAGGATGATTTGAAAAAAAATATCGGTGTTATTTCTCCTTATAAAAAGCCGGCAAGAGCTTTGAAGAACAAAGCCACTTTTTACAAAAAAATCAGATCTGGTGTTTTACAAGCTGCTCAATTTCCAGCTACTATTACTCTGCCAGATGGTAAGGTAATACATAAGCCAACTAATTGGTAACCTCTCGACCCTCTATATAGGTGTGGACAAAATTAGCTACTACACTTTCTTTATCTGTATAAGAGCACACTCAAATTTTCATGGGATTGTAAATGTTCACTAATTCGCGGGCATGACAGATGAAGGGATAGAACACAAACCGGAGGTGATATAAAATGAAAAAACTTAAGTGTAAATATTGTAAAAAAGTATTTCAGCCTGTGAGAAGACAAAAGCTCACTTGCGGACAGGAGAAATGCCAACGAAAAAGAAAGAAAGATTATCAAAGAGAGTATATGCAAGGGCCAGTACCAAGAGAGAAACGACTTTTGTATTACAGCGAATACATCCAACGACCTGAAGTAAAAAAACATGTCCAAAAATATTATCAAATGTATTACCAAAGGAAAAAGAAGACTTCTCAACTTATGAGTTCGGTGTAGATAGAGTATTTTTAAATCAATAGGTAGTCAAAAATGGGAACCACTCCAGTTGTTTTTAATAGGTGATAAGATAAACTTTAATGGGAGCGACAACGGAGATTGCAAATATTGGCGGCGGTTCTGGTGCTGATAAATTTTAAGACCGGAGTTAACTCCTTTGGCCTTTGGGAGTCAGGGGTTTTCCTTCACTTAAATTTTGTCAGCGAATTAGTGAACATTTACAGGAATGACATCTAAAATAACAAAACTATAAATAGAATCAAGTTGTTAGGATTTTTTCAGAACCGACTACTAGAAATAGCGAGTAAAAACCTGATTTTTTTAAGTTTTTCTATGTAGTCATTGGGCAGAGTGCCACAGCTTTAGCCGTAGGGATTTATTACTAACAAAATACTCGATTTTTCAGAAATTTTATGTATAGTACCTGATTATGAATCAAACCCCTAGAACACTTGAAAACTTAACTCCTACTGAATTGCGTATCAGGTGTCCTTATTGTTTTCAGGTTTTTAAAGCATTTAAAAAAGAGTTTGAAGAAAACATGCCGGATTTTCAGTGCTCTGTTTGTCAGGAGAAATTCTGGATTAACTCCAAAGATAAAGATCCTGTCATTTTAGGAAAACCAGGGGACATGCAAAAGACTCTTAATCGCCCTCCCCCCCCTTCTGGTTTAGGTGTTTCCACCAAGATATGCCCTAGATGTACTGAAGAAGTGCCTATCGGAGACCAGGAATGTTCTTATTGTGGAGTGGTGTTTATTAAAATTATTGAAGGTGTAGAATCCTCTTTTAAGCTGAGAGGTATATGGGCAAAAGTGGTTAAGAACTGGCATAATGAAACTATGCACGATGAGTTTTTAAGAGTTTGCCATAAACAAAATGAGATAGTTTATGGAGTTTCCTGTTATGGACGGATCTTGAAAGAGGATAGAGATAATAAAAAAGCCAAAGAAATGATTAAGAGGATGGAAGCTTTAACCTGGTTTTTTGAAGAAGAGCTTTCCTTACCTAAAATGACATCACGAAAGGCACTGCATAAACTGAGTGCCTGGTTGAGAGGCCATGTTTTTGATGCGCTCATGTTAGCCATAGCTTTATGTTTTTTAGTTTATGTTTTTACATAGTTTATGCTGATTGTGTTTTTTATTGGCAGGAATGGTTGTTGCCGATAAAGCAAAAAAAAACCTTTGGTTTTTTGAACGAGGCTAGGGTGCAGGGTTAAAAAAGTGGGTTTAATAAAGCAAAAAAAATCTTTGGATTTTCAAACAGGAGAAAAAATATGTTCAGTATTTGTGAATATATCTGGATAGATGGAGCCAATCCCACTCAAAAACTCAGATCAAAAACCCGTATTCTGAAGTTAGAGCCTTTTGATAAATTAAATTCGGCAAATTTTCCAGAGTGGGGCTTTGATGGGTCTTCCACTTACCAGGCCCCGGGAAATAAATCCGATCTTGTTTTAAAACCGGTGCGATTTGTTAAAGATTCTTACAGAGGGGAGCAACATTATCTTGTTATGTGTGAGGTATTTAACCCTGATGGATCGCCTCATCCTACAAATACAAGAGCTAAGTTGAGGAGAGTTTTAGATGCAGGGGCTGGCAAAGAAGAGCCTTGGTTTGGTGTAGAGCAGGAATATACTCTTTTCCGTAATCGTATTCCCTTAGGTTGGCCCGATAAAGGTTATCCGGCTCCTCAAGGGCCTTTTTATTGTGGAATTGGAGCGGATGAGGTTTTTGGACGGGAATTAGTGGAGAGGCATCTGCAATGTTGCGTTTCAGCCGGTATCATGATTTTCGGAGTTAATGCTGAAGTGATGCCGGGGCAGTGGGAGTTTCAAATTGGTTATAGGCATGTAGAGGGGGAGTCGGCAGATCCTTTGACTATTTCTGATCACGCTTGGTTGGCTCGTTATTTTTTGTATCGCTTGGGAGAGGATTTTAAAATAACAGCGACTTTGGATAATAAGCCCATTAAGGGAAATTGGAATGGAGCAGGACAACACACCAACTTCTCCATTAAATCCATGAGAGACCCTAAAACAGGAATGGCTGTTATTGAAAAGTCCATTGCTCTGTTGTCTAAAAAACATCAGGAACATATAGAGGTATATGGACATGGCTTGTCTGAACGATTGACGGGCTTACATGAAACTTGCCATATTGACGAATTTAAACATGGAGTAGCAGACAGGGGAGCTTCCATTAGAATACCGCTTCATGTATCCAAGAAAGGTTATGGTTATCTGGAAGACCGTCGTCCTGGTGCCAATGCTGACCCTTATCAGGTGTCCGCCCGTATTCTGAAGACTATTTGTGAAATTGACTAATCGGTATAAATAAAAATTCAGCTTCTTTTTAGGGCAAGTATAAGAAATATAATTTATGAGTTTTTCAACAAATTGAATAATCTTTTATTTATATAATAACTTTCCTTACCTATTTTGTTTTTTTCTAAAATGTTATCTTTTGTTAGTGTATCTAAATAGCGGGTAGCTGTAGCTCGGGAAATATCCATATCTTTTTCCAAAAATTTAACTTTGGTATAAGGATAAGAAAAAATGTTATTTATCAAATCGTGGGAGTAAAATTTATAATTTTCACGAATAGTACTTTTATATTCTTTAAACAATTTATCTATTTTTTTAATCAGCTCTTTTGTGTCCTGAGAGATTATAGAAACCCCTCGCAACATATAAATAATCCAGTCTGTCCAATTCTCTTGCTCCCTTACTTGTTGAAGTAACCTATAATATTCTGATCGATTTTTAAGAATATAGCGACTGAGATATAAAACAGGGCTTTCTAAAAGGTTATTTAGCAATAAACAGAGAATATTTATAATACGTCCTGTTCTTCCATTACCATCATAAAAAGGGTGAATGCTTTCAAAATAAAGGTGAGTCATCGCCATTTTTACAAGAGGATCCATAGAGTTTGTATTGATAAAATGCTCTAGTTGTTTCATAAGATCAGGGATTTTTTCCGGAGACGGAGGGGTATAAACCACTGTATTTGTAGTTAAATTTTTTAACACTGTTCCTGGAACCTTACGAAAGCCTGATCGTTTAGGCTCAATAAGGCTTTGCATTTTGATAATGGTATTACAGGAAATTCCAGCATCTGATTTGACTTTTTTCCAACCAAAAAGAAGAGCTTTTGAATAACTATGGACTTCTTTATCGGAGGAGTTTTTTATACTCAATTGAATATGATGTTTATACAAACTATCTTGCGTGGTGATAATGTTTTCAATAGCAGAACTGTCTTTAGCCTCTTGAAGTGTTAAATTCATAAATAAAATTTTTTCATTAGGGATACTATGAACAATTCCTTTTAATTCAGCTAAATACCGATGGGCGGAAACTAACTCTTTTAAAATGTTAGGTTGTTCCAAATTTTCTTTTGATGGTAATTTAATAAGGCTTTCCATTACAACTCCTCAAAAAGTGCAGTTTTTGAATATAATTTCATTTATTTTCTTAATATATAGCTTTTTTGAGCATGTTCTCACTTATCTGCTCAAAAATCAACTTTTTTGAGAAGATAATTTCATTCCATAGAGAACAATACCTTAGTAAGGACAGTCAGCCCCCATCTGTCGTGGCCTCCACCATTTCTAACATGTAAAGTTTCCACTTACATTGCATCTTAACAAAAAAAAATTATATTTACGTTTGTTATAGTTGCTTGTTTATTTAGAGCTTTCTAAGGCTCCTTTATAAACTGAATTTTGTCAGCGAATGAGTGAACATTTACAATGCCCGCGAAAGCGGGAATCCATTCAGAACCGTAAAACTTACACTGGACTGGTATAAAATAAGGAATACGATATGATAAAAATTATTGAAGGTGTTATTGATAGAAGAATATTGGTCAATTATCGTATTGACCCCTATTATCTTAAAAAAACTTTACCTCATCCTTTTAAGCCTCGGTTGGTGAATGGCTATGGCCTGGGGGGTATTTGTCTTATTCGTTTTAAAAAAATGAGACCTACCTGGCTTCCTTCCCTATTGGGTACATCTTCTGAAAATGGCACCCATCGGTTTTGTGTGGAGTGGGAAAAAGATGATAGATTATACTCCGGTGTTTATGTCAAAAAAAGATTTACTAACTCCCGATTTCATGAATTTGGAGGGGAAAAGATTTTTCCGGGAAAATTAGTCTTTTCTGATTTTAAAGTTTCAGAAAAAAAGGGACATTACTCCGTCTATTTTCAATCTAAAAATAAAAATGGGGAATATGAATATGCTTATGTGGAGGCTTATGAGACCCATCAATTTCCGAGTAGCTCTTTATTTAAAAATATAGAAGAAGCTTCAGAGGATTTTAGAAAAGATCAAATAGGATACTCTCCAGATGGAAAGAAGAATCAGTTTATACCGAACCGGTATGGAAATGGAATCCTTCGGAGCCTCTTTCCTCTTCGGAGAAAAAAAGAAACAACCGAAAAACTCAAACCAGAGGAGTTTAAAGGTGTAAAACTAAATACGGATAATTGGGTGGTTTCCCCTTTGGCTTTAAAAAGATGCGAATCAAGTCTCTTTTCAGACCCTGATATTTTTCCAAAAGGCTCTGTAGAAATGGATCATGTGTTACTTATGAAGAATATTAAGCATAGTTGGGAAAATGTAGGTGCTATTTGTAGCTCATAATAGATAAGGAGATTTTGTGAAAACTATCATATTTGGAGACAGTAGATATATGGAAAGGACTTTATTGAGACCAAATCAAGGTGAACATAAAAAATCTGAGAATAAAAAATCATTTCTTTATTTTGTGCAATCATTGTTCACTTGCTTTGTTGGTGCAGCTTTAATTATTGGAAGTACTATATGGGTTATAATGCTATCAAGTATTTATATTGACCCTCTTATTTATGGTTGGTCAGCTTATAAGGGGATTATGGGATAAAAAATAAAAAACATATCAAGAGCTAAAAAGATTCTAAAACACTTAATCAAAGATCAAGATAAGGATGTTCGCATATTAGCTATACAAACTATGGGAGAAATAAACTAAAATGGAACAAATGTCATGAAACTTCACAAAGTTGTTTTCCCTGTACCTCTAGCTCCAAACAGAAAAAAACTGTTGGTTTTGGAAAACGAAGCAGATCTCTGAATCATATTCAGAATATTAACGCTATTTTCTGAATAGAGTCAAGAGACATGTTCTCGCGAAAGGCGATAGTATAACTTTTACATTACTGTCCTGATTTTAAACAGTATCTTTCCCCTAGCTATAGGGAGAAGCCCTGTTTAAATATAGTATTCCTATACACTCGTTCTTGCATATAACTTATTAAAAAGCAAAAATACCTTATAGTTAAGGAATAAAAAATGAAATCTACAATTATTTTACTTTTACTGATGATAGCCTTCAACGCAGAAGCTTTATATAATCTTCCTCCCGATTTGGAAGCGGTAACACTTCTTTCTAAAAAAAGTACCATCTCTTATGAAGAAGGAATAGAAGCTTTGTTGGCCTTACCGGAGATTTTTACTGCTCTCTATTTTAATCATGGAGAGGATCTGAAAGAAAAACAACTTAAGGAATGGGAAACTCTTTACAACAGTATTCATAATAAACTTTTTGTACTCACTCATATAGCCAGAATCAGACATCAAATATCCTTAAAAGTGGTCAATGGACATTTTAGATTCATCGGGAATGAATGGCAAACTCAAGCTCATATAACAAGATTAGGAATGAAGAGAAATCAACTACAAGCTTTAGAACAGGCTTTGGACATTATTTCTGCTGTAGATTTTGATCATAGTGAACATGAATTTCAGTCCTTAAGTGATATTGGAAAAATATATCCAGAAGAACCTACGGATACAGATGGACAACCCATAAACGCTTTTTCATATTCCTTTTCAAAAAGCTTCTCAAAGAAGGTTTCAAAAGTAGGATCAAATCCCTTTCTTTTATCCCCGCGACTTAACCCATATATTAGAATAAAGGATCTAATAGAATTGAATCAGGGTGTGACAAGACTTAAAAGAAAACGACCTTTCTTAAACGCTGAAGATCTAGTAGAATTGAATCAGTATGTGGCAGAAATTGAAAGAGTGGTAATAGAGGCTCAGATTTTGAAAAAGGCTTCACAAAGGTTTATATTCAGATATAAGTCCGCTCAGTATTTTGATATGTCCTATAGAGAGAATATTTCTTTACCAGAAGAAGCTCTCCCATTTTTAAGTCGTTTAGATATAGATGGTCCAACATCTTATTTTGCACAAAAAGACCTATCTCAGCTATATAAAACAGCTCCTTCTTCTCAAGCTAAATCAAAGGCTTGTGTCGGATTTGCTCTGGCTTCCGATATGGAGCTAGAATTACAAAAGGCGAATAAATTAAAAAAAGATGAAGCATTGTTTCCTTTTTCAGTTTACACTGCTATTCGCTACCAGGAAGACGGAATACAACCGCCTGATTGCTCAAAACTGCACAGCTTTTCTGATATCGTAGCGGAGGGAGCTTGGGAAAGAGATATAGGTATTATAATAGATATTAGAGTAGGTATGGGAATTGATAATCTTATAAATACAAAATACTGTCTTACTTCTTCTGCAAAAAAGGTGCCGGCACATACAGGCTATGTATCTATAAAAAATATAGAAATATATGACGGCGAAATCACTTTCAATTTATTAAAAACCATGATTGATCATAGAAAAGCCCCTGTATTAATCATTAAATCTGAATCCAGAGAAGAGGTTGAGGACTGGATAAATCCTACTAACAGCATCGGCTCTATCCGACATGCATTAGTGGTTGTCGGGTATGGAACAAATGATATAGACCCTTTTTCCTTAAGAAGGGGGCCTTATTTTTTGGTTCGAGATAGTCTCGCTTCCCAACCTATTCACTATAAAGTTAGTGCTAAAAACCTTTTGGATAATTCTTTAGGAATTTTAAAAGTCAGTCAGCTGGAAAGACATTAAGATTAGAAGTCGAAAAAATGTGAAAATTTTACTAATTAACATTTTTACTGGAAGAAAAACTCACTCAACCTTTAACCGGAAAAATCGACTCATAACAGGTGATGATAGCCGAATCAGGTAAAAAACAAATAGAGAAAAGAATAAGCCCCATAAGAAATAAGTATTGATGTAATAACCATATAAAGTAAAGACACTTTGTTTATTTTTTTCCAAACTATAATAGGGCACTTCCTGTATCCATCCTGTTGCTGTGTTTAGAGTAGATATATTCTCTATTTCTCCTTTAGCGGAGATAAAGGCGGACAGGCCGGTGTTGGTCCCTCTAATAAGTGGGCGTCTAACTTCTATGGCTCTGGCTAAGGTCATGTACAGATGTTGCCAGGGCTGTTGCCAGCTTCCATACCAGGAATCATTAGTTACATTGACCAACACTTGCGCTCCTTCTTTTGCCAAATTCCTGGTAAAGAAATCAAAAATCCCTTCGTAGCAGATTTGAAATCCTAAGTTAATTCCATTAAGTCTTGTTACTTTATTTTCTCCGGTACCTTTTTGAAAAGATCGGCCATAATAAGGAAGTAGCTTTTCTATCGGTAGCCATTTTTCTCCAGGTAGATATTCTCCAAAAGCTAGCAACAAAGTTTTATGATAGGGAGCTTGAATAAGTTGCCCGTCTTTATCAAAGACAAAAATGGAGTTGCTTATTCCTTTTGAGCTTTTTCCTGTTGCCGATAATACTACAGGGCTTTGCCATTTTTTTATGTGTTTTTGAATAAAACTCTCTTTTATTTTTTTTTTGTTGTATTTGATTTGATAAGGGTAAGCCCCTTCTGGCCAAAGTATAAAATCAGGAGGTTTTTTTGTAATGAAGTATCTTTTTGTTTCATTAATGAGCTTTGATAAAGCCAGTGGCCGAGGATCTGTTTTTAATCTTTTGTATGCTGTACTTAAATTTTCAATGTTAGGTTGGGTGATAAGCACCTGGGCTTTTTGATCTGGTTTCGGCCATTTCTCTTTTAAAAACTGACCGTAGAAATTTAGACTTATGAATAATAAAATCCATGTAATTAATATTGGTATGGCTTTGCTGAGTCGGATTAAGGTAATGCCGTTTGATGTTTTTAGTTTTTTTTCTAAATACCCTGGAGCTTTACCTGAATAACACCCTTTGGGTTTAAATAGGCGCAAAAAAAGCAGGTTAAAAAATAAAGTGATGGTATGCAAAAATTGAAAACCCCATATTTCCGCCGTTTGAGCCGCAGGCCATTTTGCATAAAGCCAAGTGTAGCCAAAGTTCCATTTAAAAATCATAGGATAATATTCGATACATAAAGCAAAATACAGAGGAAATAAAAGGAGGGAAAGCATAGGGTGCATACTCATGCTTTTTAGTTTTCTTTGTGAAATATACCAAAAGAATAAAGCGATAGGGATATGTAGATTAGCAAAGCAGGCAAATCCTAAAAATCCAATTATAGCCAGAGGCCAGGGAAAAAATCCAAATTCCCGGATAGTGTAAGCCACCCAATTAAATCCGATTAAAACACCCACAAATTGACAAAGCCAGGCTCCTATTAATAGGGGTTTTAGTTTCGTTTGTTTTAAGGCAAAGAGCCAGAGAGGAACATAGCAAAAGAATATCGCCCAAGGAGGAAAGGGCATATAACTGGTTCCCATGAGAAGGCCGGATAATAAGGGCAAAGAGTAATAGTGAAGATTTTTTTTAATTCTTAGCATAATTGTAATAGTTACGAACTGTTGCAAAACCATATAAAGACTCTTCTTAACATGTAAAATCCACGGGTGGAAATATTTATGAACTCTTTAGTAACTAGTCGGTTCTGAAAAGGTTTTCTTATTCAAAATTGTTGCAAATAAGAGAGAAAAATTTCGGACATGCGTTTTGCCACAAAGCGACTTTTAAAGGGGCTTCTTCCCCTGTTTCAAACTAAAATTTAGAATCTGATTTTATCATAAGGTGAAGCTTTCTGTCGCATTGTGCTCAAATCCGAACTCATTTTTCCCTCTTATTTGCAACAATTTTGAGCGAAAGAAGCTTTTTCTTGCAAAAAATTATTCCTTTAAGATAATAAAACTATAAATAAAATCCAGTTGTTAGGACTTTTTCAGAACTGAATAACTACTATATTTTAGAATACTTCCTCTTTTTAGGAGTCATGAATTTAAAATAAAGACTCAAAAGACACTCGTAAAACATAGTGTCTGTATAAACATATCTAAGGCTGGAGTTAATTCCTCCGGCCTTCTCTATAGGGGGTCAAGACATCTATAGGGGGTCGAGGACACAACACGGTTAGTATAAATATAAGTTACAATAGGCATTAGCTATAAAAAAAATTTATAGGCGTGTAATTATTTCACTAATCTAATAAAAATCTTTTTAGTTTTCTATTTTTCATTTATAGTTAAAACCTTTTAAAAAGGTCGGAGAGTTATGTTAAAAAAACTTATATGTGTTTTACTGGTTATAATAGCTGTTGTTAGTTGTAGTCGGAAGGAGGGTGCTTTACCTGATCCAGTATTTAACCCTTGTGCTTTCCCGGATGGTCTTAAACGGGCTGTTGAGAAAAAGCTGGGTAAAAATTGTCAAACCATTAAACCTAAAGACTTAGCGACAATAAAAGAACTTAAAATACAAAATATCACATCAGCTCAACAATATAATATACAGGGGTCTGAATTTACAGCTCTTGAGGAGTTGGATATATCTAATAACCCCAATATGTCGGATATACCGGAATTTGTGTTTTACATTCCTAAATTAAAAAAACTGAATATTTCTCATACGGGGGTTAGCAACTTTAGTGGAAAAATGTGTCAGCTACAAGAGCTTACGACATTAATAGCTTCTCATAATAATTATGAAGGAAGAGAAATACCTATAGCCACTTTTTGTCTATTTAATTTACAAGTATTGGATATGTCTTCCAGTCAAATTCGTTACATAGATGAATATATTTACTATTTAAAAAATTTAAAAGAGCTATATTTAAAAAACAATGATTTGATGATTTTACCTTTCACAATTCATGTTCTTCCTTCTTTATTGGTTTTGGATTTAAGAGAGAATAGTTTTAAGTATGAGGCGATTAACTCATTAACTAACTGTGCCACATTAAGTCCAAGTTCTGAAGAGCAAATAGAATGTCAAAGAAATTTATTAGATTTGGTGGAATGTGAGTATTGGTATGAAATGCCTTTAGAGCGGGGCCGATCTTTTAATGCCAGATATACGGAGATGACAGGGGAGGTATATACTAAAAGTGTAAGTGGTATTGAAGAGGCGAATTGCCATAATTCATGGTTGAATGACTATGTTTCCTATTATGACCCCAGTAAGAGTTACCTTTTAGATTTAACAGCTAATGGTAAAACCATCAGAGAATGGCGGTTGCTTTACGATACAATTATTACAGAAGCCAGTGGTCCCAGTAGTTGGGAGCATGCGGCTTGTGAATATCATATAAAGGGGATTTCCTGGAGAAATGGTATCCGTAGCAGTGTCAAACATTTTTTTGTACCCAGAAATACTAGCTGGGCACCAGGTAATAGCATCTCTCATCCGGAAAGATATCGTCAGCCGGAGAGAAGTCGTTTTGAATATTGTAACCCCATAGAATATGATACACCTCAACCTGAGCAGCCTATGGGACCTTGGTCAGAAGCCCTACCCTCTGTTCAAGAAGCCATAAATAAAACCTACCCTCACCCTGAAAGTTGTGAGCATTGGCCTACGGCACGTTGTCCGTATGAATCCGCTATTCCAGATGCCGCTTATTACCTAGGTAAACATAGTAGTCAAAATAAAGAGTTGTTTAAAAGTGTTTATAGAAAACTACATGAAGATAGAAAAACATTTAAAAGTTTGCCCAGCACCCGATCGGAGTTTATTCAACGTTTGCAAAGAGACGAAAATGAAAAAAGACATCTTGAAACAATAGAATATTTTTCTATGAGTATGGATGAGCAAGAAGCCATAGCGGAAGAGGCATGGCAAAAATACCAGGATATTTTAGCTAAGCCTGTAGAGGAGTAATAAAAGTAAAGAGCTCTATACCAAATCGGTATAAAAATGGCATCCTCCAGGTTCTTTTTTCCTTGTGGAGGAAGCTTCCCTTGAGAGAAAAAATAGACCACCGGAAAAAAGCCAAATGGACTGATATAAAGAACATTTTAAGAGAGTATAATAGGATGATTTATAAAATAAAACGACAGGTAAGAACGGCTTTTAAAATTGCTTTGCATATTATTATAAGTACGCAGCTTTGCTATATGCCTTATTATACTTATTCCAATCAGAATGGAAAATCACAATCAAATGCGCTAGAAAATATACAGTCGGATGCTTCTATTAAAAATATATTGGATCAAATGAGAAAAAAGATGAGTCTTGAGGATCCGGAAACAATTCAAAGAATGGAAGGTATTATTGGTTTAGCGGAAGCTATTGAAACAGGAAAAACAGAAGAATACTTACATAACCATCCTCACACTCGACAGGACAGAGATTATTTTCTTTTATCCGACCAAAAAGTGGAGTCTATAGAGCATCATTTCGATTTTGATAAGGGCACAGTAGTGGACAGAGTGGTGCAGACTGTGGAGCTAAATAGTATAAGAAGTACGCCCGTACATACCATTGTTAAAAATGTTCATGTTAAATTTGATGCCAAAACCAAGGAGCTTGTTTTTGAGGGGATTGTTGCTGACGCTGTTATATTACGGCAACGTATTCCTAATATGGATATTATAGATTATGTGAATGATAAAGAGACTCTTATTTTGTTGGATAGAAAACGAGGCTTGCTTTTAGTGGATATGTTTTTTGCCAAAGCTTACTTGGGAATAGCCCCTATCCCTGTGACTAGGATTCCTGTGCCGGTGTTGGAAAGCTTAACAAAGGTGACCTCCAGTTCAGAAATAAACAGAGATAATATTTCATTGGAGTTTATTAATCGTAGTATAAGACCGCCGGATATTATGCCAAAAGCCATTCAAAACATAGATAGGAACTTTGATGGAAATGCCTTATTTGCTGCTGGAGATTTTATGCTCTCTTATACCGATCAAGATGGGCAAAAACGTTTAATTCAGTTTCTTAAAAGAGCAGAAATAGCAGGTTGGTTGAAGTTAAATTACGACATATTGGATATTATGACAAAAGTGATAGCTCCTCATTTAATGGAGTTAGATGACATTAAACTTTTTTCTAAAGAGATGAAACAATTAAAGACAACCAACCCTGTAGGTACTTTGGATCATACATTATCCGCGCTTTTTACTAAAAACGCGCTTCATAAACTTAATCAGGCAGCGCAAGGAATACAACAAAGAGTTTCTCAATTACAGAGTTTATCTCCGACGGACACTATGCTGTTCGAAGAGTGGAAGGAATCTTTTAATAAAATTTCCCATCGTTTAAAAGGACAAAATGTTAATGATCAAAAAGTAACAGGGAATGTATTAAGAACGGAACAAATTAGTGGGTTGTATCAGGAAGGGGAAGGCCCTCACTCTGTATCGGAAACACAGAAACAAAAACACACACGTGCTGTCGCTATTCGTATTATGGCGGGTATTATTAGTACTTCTGGTAAAACCCTAAAGTGGATGGATAAACATAGAGTATCTACGGGGTTAGCGGCATCTGGTTTATTAGGTTTCTTTGTTATCCCAGAATTATTTGTGATGGTTACTAATATATTTTTATCTATTACGAATAATATCACTTACAAAGAAGGTCTTTCTTTTTATGAAGTTACTTCTATCCCTAATTTAATCACTATGTTGGTGTTTTTACCTAGTATAGTTATTCTTATGTCCTGGTTGTCTATTCCTTTTATAAAACAGTTACAAAAAATGGTGCCCAAGAATATTTCTATTATGGGAAAGGTCTATCATCCAAAAGGTTCAATGGAGGATATAATAAAAAAATGGGAAGATACAAATGTGTCTCAGAGAATTGTAGGGATGGGGATGAAATTTGTAGCTTATACCATGTATCCTTTTTGGAATTATCTTGCTAATATAGTGGGTCAACCTCATTTCTTATCAGCTGTTGCAAAGGGTTTAAACCCATTGAAAAAAATAACTCCGGAATCAGATATTGGGCAAGTCGCTCATATTAAAGAAACAACGCGTTTAGGGACTCAAGGTTTGCAGCCCCATTGGAGAGAAAATGAGTCATTTAACCAGCATAGGGTATTGCAAAATATAGCTGCATCAAAAGAACATCGAATGAAAAGTGTGGCCTGGCTCATGGCTAGTTTAGCTGTGGCAGGTAGAACCCAGGTGGAACCGGAAGCGATTCTTGTATATGGTGCTACTTCTATTAATCTGGATGACCTAAACAGGATTCATAATGATAAAGCTTTAAGATCAGAAATGCTGTGGGTAATGGAGAACTTATTAAATGAAATCCGTCAGCTAGACGAAATGGATATCAGAAAAGAGCTGGTGGATTTAGAGCCGGAAATGGTGGTTCGTTACTATGAAAGGGCTACTCGGTTAGCCAATGAAGTGCGTGAGCAGCCTGAGCTTCAAAAGAAAATGAATGAGTTTTTTAATACAGGCTGGGTTCACCGGCTTAAGCAAAATGTTAATTGGCATACTATAGCTGGTTTAAACAGAACACAACATAATATGCTGAAAAATGTACCTACTGGTTTTGTAACAAACAGAGTGGTCACGGAATTTATTTCAGATCATGTTTTGGTTTCTTTATTGCCTCTTATTACAGCTGAGCGGGTAGAAGTTGGTTTAATGGATGTGAGTCAATTAGTCACTAATGAAAATTATCTTTCCTGGTCAGGGAAACCTCATTTAAATGAAGTTTGGCTTAATGTTATTGCGCATTTCTTTATAGCTGGCGGTCAAAGATCGCTCGTTTTTACAGAGCCAGCAACGGCTATACAAACAGCGCAAAAGGAACAAATGCCTGTGTATGAACCTATAGAAAGTTACACAAAAAAATCACAAGTTCATCCGCAAGGTGAGTGGACCTATTATAAGAAACAATTTTCTTATTTTTTAAGTGGAGGAGAAAAGGACAATTTGGGTAAAATCATGTTGAAAACTTATATAGCTCGATTGCGTACAATACAAATGACTTTTTCTTTAATGGTGGGTTTGCGTCTTCTGACGACTGACCAGAGTTTTTCCGAGGCGGCTTTGGGTTTTCTACTTTTTCATTTTGCGGGACAATGGGTGTTTGGCTGGCCGTGGGATGTCATTAGTGGAGGAGCTAGATTGAATGCTCATTACTTAGCTGAAAACAAGAAAAAGGTGGAGGACTTGAAACTCAAACTATCTAAAGTGGCAAGGGGGCTTTATAAAGAAAGTCGTTCACTTGGGCTGGAGTATGAAGCTGCTGTACACGAGGTTAGCCAATTATATAGTAGTAAGTTATTGAGAGCAAAACTTTTAAATAGTGGTATTAAAGAAGTCAACCCAAAACTATGGATCTATTTAGGTAACCACAATGAAACACCAGATAAGGACTCCCTTTCTGGTAGCATAGAAGAAATGCAAAAAACCTCTGAAAAATTAGTTAATTTATTAGCTGAATCTCCTCCTTTACCTAATACAGACAATAAAATGGCTAATTTGTTATTCACTTTTACATTTGGTGCGTTTTTGACCACTTATTTATTTGTAGCCCTTTCTGTATGGACTTTTTCTCCTGAATACTTAAATATGAAAACGATTTTTACATGGGCTGCTATTAATTATGGTCTTTATGGATTACTCTATTTTATTTATTCAAAAGGAGTAAAAGGTCATAGAGAGGCGATGAAGAATTGGCCTAGTCAAGTAAGACATCGGTGGGAGAGGATAACAAGGTTGAATTGGAAAGAGTATTTTTACGAGGGGGTTTTAAATCTCAATAGGTCTGTTCGGAGCGTTTGTCGTACTGCTTTTATTAAAAGTACAGGAAAATAAACTCAAAGGGTTTTACATAAAAGATTATACTTGAAGAAAAGAGTCGAGTGCTTGAGCATTATCTTCCCAGTTTGGCATCACTGTACCCAAGAAGTTGTAAAACTCCTTTGAGTGATTTCTATATTTTAAATGGCAAAGTTCATGCGTGATAATATATTCAATACAATGAGAAGGGAGTTGGAAGCACTCTGGATTTAATAAAATAGTTCCCTTTGATGTACAGCTCCCCCAACGTTGTTTCATATATCGCAGGTAATAAAGAGGTTTTTGAATATTGTATTTTCTTATTCTCTCATAACATTGTTCAAATTTTTGAGCTAAATAAATCATGGCCTCATTCCTATACCAATCTTCAATCAATAAACTGATTCGTTCCCTTTGAGTTATATATTGATCGCACTCAAAATTTCCAATTACTTTTTGTTCTCTTCCCATTGCAGCCTTCTTTGAGGATTCACAAAAATAAAATCCTTTGGCTTTATTATGAACATAAACTTTAATGAGTCTTTTTTCTTTTATTATTCGTTCTTCTTCAAAATCCTCAATTTGAATAACCTTTATCATATAGTCGTAACCAAGAATCTTTAAAGTCTGCCCACTGGTATATTTTTTCTTTTGTTCCATAGTTTGATATTTCTCCAATTCTTCCAACTGTCTGAAAATCCATTTAGATTTACGCTCCACTACTTTCTGAATAGATGCAAAAGATGTTCCAAAAGGGGCTGTAATCTCTATTTTTTTATCAGGATATACACTTACACCAACTGTTTTTCTGGAGGAATATTTTAAAGAAATAGAAAATGATTGGTTTTTATATTGAAAAGGAATTGTTTCGCGGTGCATTATCATAAGTTGTGGCTCTTGGCTGTTTTAATGGTTTCTTCCATAATACGATCAATAGAATCAAAATCAATAGAGACGCCCATCTTTTCTTTTTGTTCGTAAATATAGTCTTCTATCTCGTTTTTAATCCTGTTTTGAGTATCCTTATTCTTAAACCAGTCCACAATACGATGCTCCTTAATAATTTGTGAAATTTTTATACTCATATCCGCTAATTCATTTATATTCTTTTCACTGAGATCATTTTCTTTTCCAATTACTCTTTTTAAAATACCAAAAAAGGCTTTAGCTTCTTCTTTTCCTTCCAAAGAGGGTGGAAGTTCATCACCAGTTCGAGTTAATGCCTCATCTTTTAACTTAGTAGCTTGTCGCAAAAATTCAATTTCATTGATCCTGTTCGCTTGATATTCGTTTAAAGTATTTTGCAGTAATTTTGAAAGCCTTTCATAAAAAACACGATCCTTTTCTATATTATCTGAAATATATTTTTTAGTGTTGTGCAAAATCATCAGAGCTTTAGATTTATTACTTTTACTTTCCAACTCCGAGTTAAATTCTTTATCGTAAATATTAACCAAGGGAACAACTGTCTGCACTTCCTCTGCTTGAACATAAGTGTTTAAAAGATTTTCAATTTTTGGTTCATAATCTTTATAGTCAATACTTTCTGCATACACCTTCTGAATATGATTTTTTAATTTACAAAAAAACTTTAATTCCTCCTTATATTCTTTTATTTTAGTATCAGGCGTTTTTGTTATAAAATCAGCAGAAGAGAGGGCTTGATGCAAACAATTTCCAAATTTTGAAAACTTTTCATAAAATTCTTCTCTTTTCTCTTTTTCAAAAAGACTATCTTCGTAAGCACTTAAATCTTGCTTGTTTGTTACTGAACTAAACAAAGAAATAAGGTCAGCATAATATTGGGAAAGTTTATTAACCTCTCCTTCTATTCTACGAATAGAATTTTTCACTTCTTCTCTTGCAAATGAGTCTAATTCTATATTTTGAGTTTTTTTAGCTAAATCATCGTAATGGGCAACGGCATCTAAAAACTTTTGTAAGTTACCATGATAATCTATAACATAACCAAATTCTTTATTGGGAAAAATTCTATTCACTCTGGCTGTTGCCTGCAAGAGAGTATGCCCCTCCAGTGGTTTATCAATATATAGAACTGTATTCCTAGGAACATCAAAGCCTGTTAACAATTTATAAACAACTATTAAAATATCAGGTGCCTCTCCACTATCAAACTTAGCTATCATTTCTTTTTCATATCGCTGACGATCACCAAAGTTTTCTCTTATTAATCGCTCGTGTTTTTGCAAAGCTGTTTCATCTTCCATTACACTCTTATGATCCTTTCGATCATCGGGTTGCGAAATAATAACGGCGATGGAAACTTCCTCTAATTCCTCAAAATATTTTTTATACTTTAAAGCACTAGATATAGAATTTGTTGCTAGCTGACCTTTAAAGCCTTTTCCTTTCCACAATCTGGAAAAGTGAGAGCTAATGTCAGCTGCAATCATAAAAATTCTTTGATCAGTTTTAGCCAGTTGATTGTTGCGATTATATTTTTCCTTTAGATTCGCTTTTTGTTCCTCTGAGAGATCTTTCGTGATCCTTTCAAACATTCTGTCCAGAAGATTTTTACTAATTTCCTGTGGCACTAATCTGCCCTCGTATAAAAGCGGTACAATAGCTTTATCATCTAAAGCATCACGACTTGTATAAGGAGCACCAATAATATCTCCAAATTTCCCCATCGTATTTTTTTCTGTTTTTGTTAATGGGGTGCCCGTGTAAGCAATAAAACAAGCCTTGGGGAAAACTTTACGAACTTTAGCATTAGCTTTCCCATACTGTGTTCTGTGGGCCTCATCAACTAAAACAATAATATCATTGGAATCCAACACTATCCCTTTGGAATTAGCTACTGTATCAAATTTGAAAACGGTTGTTGCAATAACTGTTGATTTATAGGATTGCACAATCTCAACAAGGTTTGTTCCACTTTTTGCCTGTGTTAAAGGAACCTGACAATTCTGAAATGTTTTATAAATTTGTTCATCTAAGTTTACCCTATCTGTGACAAGAATTATCTTTGATTCTGTTATTTTTGATTCCATCGCTATAGCTTTGGCCAGCATTACCATAGAAAGAGATTTACCACTTCCTTGAGTGTGCCAAATAACTCCATCGGGTCTTTTCTCATGAGGTTCTACGCTGGTAATTCTTTTAAGTGTATTTTTTACTGAAAAATATTGCTGATACCTGGCTATTTTTTTTGTTCCCGCATCATAAAGAATGAATTTTTTAATAAACTCCAGTACCCTTTGAGGACGACATAAACCATACAGCATCATATCTTGATCTGTAATTTGCCTGGGAGTTTTTTCTAATTCATCAAAGTAATGTCGAAGATACTTATATCTTCCAGCAAAAAGTTTTTCCTTTTTCTCTTTGGGTAAAAGTGTGTTTATTAAATTTTCAAGTTTTGTTTTGAATTGTGTTTCCTCTTTCCAAGGGTACCAAAATTTTCTTTCTGTACCAGTGGTGCCATACATACACCTATTTTTATTATTCCCTCCTTGCCTGTCATTCCCTCCTTGCCTGTCATTCCCTCCTTGCCTGTCATTCCCTCCTTGCCTGTCATTCCCTCCTTGCCTGTCATTCCCTCCTTGCCTGTCATTCCCTCCTTGCCTGTCATTCCCTCCTTGCCTGTCATTCCCTCCTTGCCTGTCATTCCCTCCTTGCCTGTCATTCCCTCCTTGCCTGTCATTCCCTTCTTGTCTGTCATTCCCGTGAAAACGGGAATCTCCTTCAAACTGATGTATTCTTGCATTGCTAGGGCATAAAGCGACTAAAATCTGAGAAAATATAAACAAATGGGGAATTTCCCTATTTTTTTGATTTCTAATATGTTGTGAAATGGCTTCTTCTATAGGATCAGACATATCCGGTCTTTTACACTCAATAATGACTACAGGAATACCATTTATAAAAAGTATGATATCCGGTCGCCTTTTACTATCATCAAAGAAGGAGGTTTCCACATTATATTCATCTGTGACATGATAGACATTATTTTCCGGTTGTTCCCAATCAATGTATTTCAAATCATAACTTTTTCGATCCCCTTGTATGTCCTCCATATAACTCTTACCTAAAGTGAGTAAATCAAATACTTTCTCACTGGTTTTAATCAAACCTTCAAACGGTATTGTTTTTAATTCATGGATGGCATTTGATATATTTACATCTTTAAATTGGTAAGTAGAACCTTTATATTCAATTTGATTTATCTTTCTAAGCTGAGGTTCTAAAATATCCTCCAGCAAAACATTTCTAATACTATTCTTACGAAAATTTAAAGCTTCTTCCGGTTCCAGATAAGTCCAACCCATATTCTGTAATAATTGAAGAGCAGGAATTTGTGAACTCTCATCCTCTCTAAATGAGGGCCTGGCTATTTTTTTTGTCATTCCCGCGGAAGCGGGAATCTCCCCACTTCCTCTGTCCGTTCCACCTTGCCTGTCATTCCTACCTTCTCTGTCCGTTCCGCCTTCTCTGTCCTTCCCACTAACGACGTCCTTCCCGCCTACTTCCTTAAACTGAAAGCCACTTTGGTGGCTTTCAGTCTCGTTTTGTTTGTCATTCCCGCTTCCTCCGTCCTTCCCGCGTAAGCGGGAATCCAGTGTTTTAGATACTTCTGAACTAGGATGGCTTAAATCATAACCACTCCCCTGTTCTTTTTTATCTTCGTTTAAATCTATTTTATTATTCTTGGCATAAATACCTTTTTCAAGCATCGCTACAATATTGTCTAAAAATAAACTCTCCAAATGAGTAATATTACCAGCATCAGCGAATTGAATGGCTTTTATATATTGTTCTCTGTTATTCAATACCATTGGTAAAAAATCCATACGAACTAATATATAAGCTAAAAGAAGACGAACTACTCTTCCGTTCCCATCATCAAATGGATGGATGAGGATAAACCTATGATGTAACTCCGCTAAAAAAGAAACAAGTGTTTTATGTTGATCTTCTTTATTCTTCTGAAGCCAATCCTGAGTCCATTTTATTAACTCTGCCATTTTAGCTGGCGTCTCTTCAGGGGTAGCAAAATAAAATATTTCTCCTGTTTGTGTCACAACATGATTAGGTTGTTTTTTATACTGTCCAGGAATAATTTTTTTTGTAGTGGATTGTCCGTCTGGCGTTCGCGCTTTTTTATAAAATGGCTCTTTAAGACAGATTTTATTTAAATCTCTAATATCTGCCTCACGAACCAATCTTTTCTCTTTTGCCAATTCACACATATACTTAAAAGCCACATTATGCGCTTTCATCTCCTCATATTCTCTGATTGTATGATCCCCTACAGCTCGCCCATGAATGAGTAAGAGTTGTGTTTCATCATAAACAAGAGTATTGCCTTCAAAGCTATTGGAGTGATGACTAAACTGCAGCCGAATCCACTGCCAAAGAGCTTGATTATTCTCTTCTGACAAAGGCTGAACAGAGAGCCATTGTTTATGTAAATCGACAAGACGTGAGATACTTCCCGCCTTGTCTATCATTCCCGCGGAAGCGGGAATCTCCCCACTCAAGCCAGATTGCTTCATAGTTTTTAAGTATAAATCCAGTGAATATTCCAAGCATTCTGCAGAAAATTTTATAAAATCCTGTGATTGTCCTATGGTATGTGCTTTATCCAGGGTCTCATAATACTCCAGTCTTTTTTCTTTTCTGATCACAATGGGAGGAAAGCCTGCTTTCATCAATTCAAAATTCTGAAGCAGACGAGAGGTCCGTCCATTTCCATCCACAAAGGGATGGATTTTAACAAAATCAATATGCAGTAAAGCGGCTCGTTCTACAGGATGCAAAGACTTCCATTGCTCTTTATAATATTTTATTAAGTTTTTCATTTCGTCAGAAACATGGATATAGTCCGGTGGGGTATGCTCAGCACCGGTAATAGTTACATTTTCTGTACGATAAACTCCTGCATTTTTTTGATCTATTTTTTTTAGCACTAAAGAATGTATTTGTTTGATCTGCCATTCGCTAAGAGTTTCTTTGTTTTTTATCAATTCATTCAAATATTGGACAGCCTCGTTATGGTTGATAACCTCCAAATGTTCTCTAACACTTTTTCCGCCAATGGTTATTCCCTCTAAAACGACCTTTGTTTCTTTTAAGGTCAGAGTATTGCCTTCTATGGCGTTGGAGTTATAAGTCCATTCCAGGGTTATTTTTTCTTGAAGACTTTTTAAGGTATTCTGTGGAAAAGGTCGCAACTTATCCAGTTGAGCTTTTTTTTCATCAATTGTTTTCCAGTCATACATTATCAATTTTCTCATCAGTTTTTTTTTCGTCAATTCCCGTTTTGTCTGTCATTCCCGTTTTGTCTGTCATTCCCGTTTTGTCTGTCATTCCCGTTTTGTCTGTCATTCCCGTAAATGTTCACTAATTCGCTGACAGAATCACTTCTTCAGTAGAGAATAGGAGTCAAAAGACTCAAACATGCGGTTTGCCACAAATTTGTCATTCCCGCGAAAGCGGGAATCTAGTTGCTCTGTGCTCAAATCCGAACTCGCTTTTAAGCCCTATTCTCTCCTGAAGAGCTTATCTCTATCCTGCTTTGTATGTCATCCCTATAGCTAACGGGAAGCCATTTTGTCAGCGAATGAGTGAACACGTGCAATTCCCGCTTCCATTGTCATTCCCGCAAAAGCACTGTCATTCCCGTGAAAACGGGAATCCAGTCCTTTAAATAGGAAGGCAAGTTGTTGCCTTCCTGTCCCTTGGAAGCGGGAATCTCCCGTGTATCTAAGTCAAAGCCGTCTTTCTGTCATCCCCGCTTTCGCGGGGATGACAGCATTTACAATCGCCATTTAAACGATATCCTCATATAAATCCTTCCAATCAGGATTAACTTTTTCTATAAGTTGCAATTTCCATTTTCTACGCCATTTTTTCATTTGTTTTTCTCTTTCAATCGCCAATCGTATATCTGTATATTGTTCAAAATAAACCAAACTATACAAACTATACTTCTTAGTGAACCCTTCACTGATATTTTGTTTATGCTCCCACACACGAGCAGATAAGTTATTGCTTACTCCTATATAAAGAGTTCCATTCTTTTTATTTGTCATTATATACACAAAGAACTGCTCTTGCTTCATCATACCTTTCTGGATTCCCGTTTTCACGGGAATGACATTGCATTGGATCAAATTGTTAAGTGATTTTCACCATACCTTTCTGGATTCCCGTTTTCACGGGAATGACATTGCATTGGATCAAATTGTTAAGTGATTTTCACCATACCTTTCTGGATTCCCGCTTTCGCGGGAATGACATTAAAAAAAATAATTCACTTTTTCTTTTTTTATGTCCTTTCCCCCTTTTTTATTACTTTCACCTACTCTTTCCTTCTCCGCCCATTCTGGATTCCCGCTTTCGCGGGAATGACATTAAAAAAAATAATTCACTTTTTCTTTTTTTATGTCCTTTCCCCCTTTTTTATTACTTTCACCTACTCTTTCCTTCTCCGCCCATTCTTCCTGCTTCTATTGTTCTTCCCGCTTCCATTGTCATTCCCGTGAAAACGGGAATCCAGTCCTTTAAATAGGAAGGCAAGTCGTTGCCTTCCTGTCCCTTGAAAGTAGGAATCTCTTACTTCTTACACAAAAAAGCCCTAGTCCCGTAGAAACGGGGGGTAGAAACCTCCACTCTCATCAATACTTCCTCGTTCCTTATTATCTGCTTAGATTAATTTTCTCCTTTATATGTTTTTGTTGTATAAATTATATATAACTACTGTAACCTTACCTTTCCTGTTAAAAGCTTTTGCATGAGCCCTCTTTTTTGAAAGTGATATTTATTAGAAAGCTGTTTAAGTATTTTGATTTCTTTTTCACATTCGAAAAGTATTTTAGTGATTTTCTTCTGTTTGGAAGGACGAGGAATTGGAATTTTAATTTTTGAATATTGAGAAATCCAAAACCTCTTATGTGATTTTATTTGAAAATTAATATTTTTCATTGAATAAAATATAAATTTCATATCAATGGTTTCTTTTTTAGGTAGTAAAATTTTCATAGCTGAAGATTTTACTTTAAATGGGAAATCTACAAATTGTTTTGCTGTTGTGAAATCATCAAATATAATAACCGGCAATTTCTGTATAGGAAAAATACCATCTTTCTCATTGGTATAACCAATAATGAAAGTCTTACCGGCTGTTAATACGGGTGTATTATAGTGGTTGTTATATTGTGTAGAATGAACAATGTAGTTTGTGGGTTGTTCATAGCTAAGTGTAGCCTCTAGTTTCACTTTTTCCCATTCAGGGTTGTTCTTTTGATTATAAATCAACTTCTGTAGTAACCACTTAAATTGTTTTTCCTTAGCTAAAATAAGCTCGTTCAGTTTCTCAATAGCTTGATCCCATGTTGATAAAATTTCAACAATCTTTTTTTGTTCATCAATGAGAGTTGGAAAATCAACCTTAATATTTTTAATAATTTGTAAATTTAAGCCCCCTCTCCCTCCATCACCAGTAGAGTATGTTCTTAGCTCTTGATATCTAAAATCTAAATTATAGTAGAGATAATAAGGCAATATTTTTTCATTAGGAATAATAGCTGCCAATGATTGATTAGTACATAACTTAATTTTATTTATAGCCACAGTACCTCTAGTTTTACCCTGACCAGCCAAAGCAATTAAAACTGAATATGGAGGAATCATCTTTGCTGAACTATTTTTTAGTCCAGCCTGAGTAATCCTTCTTATAACAGAATCAATGTTTTTTGAATTAATCTCACCGGAATTCATCCAAGGAATATCTCCATTCCAAAACTCAGATACTCGAGTGCTAGGAGTTCCTCCTGCTGTAATGTGTTTTGCAAGAGCCTTAATTTTAAGACAATTCCATTCTTTAGGAATCATAATATTACAACCCTTTTAAATATTTATTCATTCTGTTTCCTTTACAGTTTTAATAACCTTTGTCTCTCTTTTTTGTATGCTCTTCGTTTTTTTCTCAAGTGCTTTAACACTTGATTTAGGTGTTGGCAGATCCTCTGGCACCGTACCTCCAAGTTCTTCTATAGTTTTTCGCACTTTTCCACCAACTTCATGATGTGCCCTGTTAGCTTCAACTTTGCCTTTGATTTTTTCACGACTTAATTTTTCTTCTGTCTGCGTAGCACGAAACAAATTGGCCGCTAACTCTGTACTTCCCATGTGATCTAAAATACTTTGGCTTCTTTTTAAACCTTTTCGCTTGTGAATATCTTTTGCACCCAGTCCACCATATAATCCCTTGTATCCATGATTTTGGAAAATTGCGAAGTCCAAACCACTTTTAACACCTGCTTTGCTTGCCGCTTCCACTAGCTGCTTATTGTGTGACTTCATTTCATTGCGCAAAAATAATCTTTTTTTGTCTTCATCTAATTTTTGAAAAGTCTCGTCATCCGCAAGCTCCTGTCTGCGTGTCTGAATGGCAAAATAGGTTTGCCCGCTGGCAATTACAGGCTTGGAAGGATCACCATTTTGAACAATCAAATAACAAGCATAGCGGCTCAGCCAATAGTCGTAATCAGGTATATGACGCTCTACTCCTAAGCCGGTTTTAACTATTTTTCCCAACCGGGAAAAATGGTCAGAATGGCGGTTTTTGGAATTTTCACAGGCTTCTATGGCTTTTTGAATAACTGCTTTAAACTTATCCCAACTCTTATAATCTAAGACCTTCTGTAGATCTCTTGCGGACCAAGATTCTCTACCATCTTTTGTTTTTTGGCGAATATCTTCAAATGTTTTATGATGTTTTTTTATAAGATGATTCATAACTTGTTACCTCTTTTTACCTTTCTGGATTCCCGTTTTCGCGGGAATGACATTGCATTGGACCAAATTGTTAAGTGATTTTCACCATACCTTTCTGGATTCCCGTTTTCACGGGAATGACATTAAAAAAATAATTCACTTTTGCTTTTTTTTATGTCCTTTCCCCCTTTTTTATTACTTTCACCTACTCTTTCCTTCTCCGCCCATTCTGGATTCCCGTTTTCACGGGAATGACATTGCATTGGATCAAATTGTTAAGTGATTTTCACCATACCTTTCTGGATTCCCGTTTTCACGGGAATGACATTGCATTGGATCAAATTGTTAAGTGATTTTCACCATACCTTTCTGGATTCCCGCTTTCGCGGGAATGACATTGCATTGGACCAAATTGTTAAGTGATTTTCACCATACCTTTCTGGATTCCCGTTTTCACGGGAATGACATTGCATTGGATCAAATTGTTAAGTGATTTTCACCATACCTTTCTGGATTCCCGTTTTCACGGGAATGACATTGCATTGGATCAAATTGTTAAGTGATTTTCACCATACCTTTCTGGATTCCCGCTTTCGCGGGAATGACATTAAAAAAAATAATTCACTTTTTCTTTTTTTATGTCCTTTCCCCCTTTTTTATTACTTTCACCTACTCTTTCCTTCTCCGCCCATTCTGGATTCCCGTTCCCTGTTTTCACGGGAATGACATTGCATTGGACCAAATTGTTAAGTGATTTTCACCATACCTTTCTGGATTCCCGCTTTCGCGGGAATGACATTAAAAAAAATAATTCACTTTTTCTTTTTTTATGTCCTTTCCCCCTTTTTTATTACTTTCACCTACTCTTTCCTTCTCCGCCCATTCTTCCTGCTTCTATTGTTCTTCCCGCTTCCATTGTCATTCCCGTGAAAACGGGAATCCAGTCCTTTAAATAGGAAGGCAAGTCGTTGCCTTCCTGTCCCTTGGAAGCGGGAATCTCTTACTTCTTACACAGAAAAGCCCTAGTTCCGTAGAAACGGGGGGGTAGAAACCTCCACTCTCATCAATACTTCCTCGTTCCTTATTATCTGCTTAGATTAATTTTCTCTTTTATATGTTTTTGTTGTACAAATTATATATAACTACTGTAACCTTACCTTTCCTGTTAAAAGCTTTTGCATAAGCCCTCTTTTTTGACTTTGATATTTATTAGAAAGCTGTTTAAGTATTTTGATTTCTTTTTCACATTCGAAAAGTATTTTAGTGATTTTCTTCTGTTTGGAAGGACGAGGAATTGGAATTTTAATTTTTGAATATTGAGAAATCCAAAACCTCTTATGTGATTTTATTTGAAAATTAATATTTTTCATTGAATAAAATATAAATTTCATATCAATGGTTTCTTTTTTAGGTAGTAAAATTTTCATAGCTGAAGATTTTACTTTAAATGGGAAATCTACAAATTGTTTTGCTGTTGTGAAATCATCAAATATAATAACCGGCAATTTCTGTATAGGAAAAATACCATCTTTCTCATTTGTATAACCAATAATGAAAGTCTTACCGGCTGTTAATACGGGCGTATTATAGTGGTTGTTATATTGTGTAGAATGAACAATGTAGTTTGTGGGTTGTTCATAGCTAAGTGTAGCCTCTAGTTTCACTTTTTCCCATTCAGGGTTGTTCTTTTGATTATAAATCAACTTCTGTAGTAACCACTTAAAATGTTTTTCCTTAGCTAAAATAAGCTTGTCCAGTTTCTCAATAGCTTGATCCCATGTTGATAGTACTCCAACGATTCTTCTTTGCTCACGAAGGGGAGGAAGGGGGATTTTAAACTTATGAATATCTATTGAATTGAGAGCGGGGTAATTAGAACCGACATTAAAGATATGATAAGTCATAAGCATTTGACTGCTAAATAACGTGTGAAATAAATATCCTGAATCTAATACATCAGGTTTAGGAGTTAAAACAGCAAAGCCAGTTGATACAATGTAGTCTTTTATATCCTCCTTAAAAACATAAAAACCCTGTAAATTCGGGCGAACAGTTGCTAATAACACATCTCCTTTTTTTACAACTCTCCTTGCTCTGGATGGGGCTTCTAAGAAATTGTATTTTTTTTTATGGAGTAGTGTACCTCTATCAATATCTGAAAGTGATATATAATCAAAGCAATAATCATTAGGTGTTTTAGATGAAAGTGTTTTTTTATCTATTTCGCAAACATTTCCTAGCTTTACTTTCTGCCACCCTTTAGGCAGATTTGAATATTCTTCTGTTGTTTTATTTTTATTATTCTGAATTCCTGTTTTCGCAGGAATGGCAGAATCAGTGAGATTGACAGGATAACTGTCGCCGATGGACTCAACAGAACTGAGGTTTTCCGGGGGCAAACCGAAAGACTCCTCGGAACTGACAAACTCCGTGGGCATGGCATTTTGTTTTGTATTTTTTTCTTCAAAATTCATAAGAACCTATTTATAGTTTTGTTTTTTTAATAATTTCTTACTCTATTATCCGTCACTATCTTTATTATATTTTGGATTGCTTCCACCATGACTTTGTCTATATCTTTTTAAATCTTGAGCTTCTTTCCGTTTCGCTCCTTCCTCTGTCATTTTTCGGGAGGTTGGCTTAAGGTGAGAAAATCTTTTCCCCTCTTCCCTATGTTGCTCTTCTCTTCTATCAGGATTTTTAGTTATTCCTTTATAGACTACTTTTTGCCCCTGTTTTAAGTCATAAGTTATGGTATGTCTTTTTTTTGGCATATTTCCTCCTATTTTTTTAGTTATTTGAATTTTAAATTTTTCCATCTCTCTCATTTATGGCTTTTATTTTATCTGAAGGTAACGAGCTATAGATTGCATCTACTTTTTTATCTTCTGTAATCATTTTTTCAGAAATAAAATTTATAAGCATGAAAAGAGAGATCGCTATTTCTGGATTATCCTTTATATCTATTTCTCCAGGATGAACAGCATTGTTTCCGATCACTCTTACAGCATCCAAAGCTTTCTGTATTCTTTTTGGCAAACCTTTTTTAACTAAATTACCAATTGCTGTGTTTAAGTTTATTTTATCTTCTCCCAATTCCTTTATAAGGACCTCAATAGCAAGCCTCAATAATGCACAAGCCCCTCTAGGAGACCTATTAGCTATATCTCTAGCTTCATTATATAAATCTTTTACAGATTCCGGCATCTCAGCAATAGGAAGAGGGGCTGTTGATAAATGAGGATAAACCATTTTTTGATCTACCCATATAGAATATTTTTTACAATGATCACAGAATGAAATATTACTATTTTGAATAACTAAGTCATAATACATTTGAGAGAAAAAGTGTCCTATATTACCAGCTCCTTGGGTGTTTAAATGGCGTTTTGTTTCTCTCATAAGATCATTATGGTTATACTGAAAAACTTCATGCCAGTTCTGCTTAGCATACACATCACAATGGGGACAATGAAAAGCAGTTTTCTGATATTCAGGAATAGTATAATCTGTATTAGAATTCCCAGTCTCGTTTTCTTTATTTACTTGATTCGACATTATATAATCTCCTTTCTTAAATTATTATTTATTATACCTCTCCAGTTTGAGTTTTTATGTTTTTCACCAAAGGAATGAAGTTACGAGTCTTTTCCTGAGAGAAAGAGAGGGAAAAGTGAGTTCGGCTTTGATACAGCAGCGACCAGAGGTCGCTCTGTAGCAAAACGCATGTCTGAACCTTTTGCCTCTCTTTCTCTCAGGAAAGACTGTCACTGTAACAAAGAACTGCTCTTGCTTCACCATACCTTTCTGGATTCCCGCTTTCGCGGGAATGACATTAAAAAAAATAATTCACTTTTTCTTTTTTTATGTCCTTTCCCCCTTTTTTATTACTTTCACCTACTCTTTCCTTCTCCGCCCATTCTGGATTCCCGTTTTCACGGGAATGACATTGCATTGGACCAAATTGTTAAGTGATTTTCACCATACCTTTCTGGATTCCCGTTTTCACGGGAATGACATTGCATTGGACCAAATTGTTAAGTGATTTTCACCATACCTTTCTGGATTCCCGTTTTCACGGGAATGACATTGCATTGGATCAAATTGTTAAGTGATTTTCACCATACCTTTCTGGATTCCCGCTTTCGCGGGAATGACAGAGGAAGAGGGAATGACAGTACTTTCGCAGGACGGGAAGCCGCCAAAGAGGCTTTCAGTTTACAAGGTTGGATTCCCGCTTTTGCGGGAATGACATACAAAGCGGGAATGTTTTTTGTGATACTGATGAGCATTACATCAACTCCTTTAAATATTTATTCATCTTCTTTCGCACAATAGTTAATTCTTTTATGGTTCTGTTTGTTGTTTTCATTGCAATATAATCCTATTTTTTACTTTCCTTACTACTTCCTAATTCTTTAACTAAATTTTCTATTTCTTTTATATCCTCAACATCAGCTTCTTTGGCAGAAAGAGATTTCCTTTCGGTATCAAAAACTTCGTAACGATCTTCTGCCAATTTTTTAGCTACTTCCGAAGTTATTTGACCAGCGTGGCTCAATAAATCCCTTTCATTAAATTTTAGAAAAGCGTCTATTTTTTCTTCCCACTCTTTCATTGTTATAACTTTCCGTTTGTTTGCCTGAAGTTCCGCATAATCTAAATACATAGTTACAATATGATTTAGTTCCTCTACTTCTGCCTTTTTAAGATAGTTTTTTGAAATAGTGACATCTTGTTTGCGAACAATAGAACCTAACCAAGAAGTCAGACCCATATTGAGTTTTTTAGGATCACTACGATCTGCAATTAGCTCCGCGGCTGTTTTTCCCGTCACAGACCATATCATTTTATTTTGCACTTTTTTAAAAAAGTCCTTAGACTGCTCAGAGTTTTTGTCATAATCCACAGCCGTTGCATAAATATCTTTAATTTTTTGATAAAATCTTTTTTCAGATGATCGGATTTCTCGAATACGAGCCAGCCATTCATCGAAATAGTCCCACTTTTTAACTTGCTTCAGACGCTCATCATCCATAGCAAAGCCTTTAATTAAATACTCTTTTAGGATAGTTGTTGCCCAACGACGAAACTGAATTCCTCTCGGAGATTTAACACGGTAGCCAACAGCTAAAATGGCATCCAGATTATATAGTTTTAAAGTTCTGCGAATACTACGCCCCCCTTCATTTTGAACTACCAAGGATTCCTCGGTAGTTGCTTTTTCTGTCAACTCTCCTTCTATGTATATATTCTTAAGATGCAGGCTAACATTATCTTTTGATGTGTTAAAAAGCTCCGATATTTCCCGTTGTGTTAACCAAACAGTTTCATTAAAAGCTCTAAGATGAACCTCAATAAGACCATCTTTGGTCTTATATAAAATTAACTCTCCTCTTTGTAATGACTTATCCATACACTAACCTTTGTTGTTTATAATTTGAAGGATCACCATTTTGAACAATCAAATAACAAGCATAGCGGCTCAGCCAATAGTCGTAATCAGGTATATGACGCTCTACTCCTAAGCCAATTTTAATCATTTTTCCCAACCGGGAAAAATGGTCAGAATGGCGGTTTTTGGAATTTTCACAGGCTTCTATGGCTTTTTGAATAACTGCTTTAAATTTATCCCAACTCTTATAATCTAAGACCTTCTGTAAATCTCTTGCGGACCAAAATTCTCTACCATCTTTTGTTTTTTGGCGAATATCTTCAAATGTTTTATGATGCTTTTTTATAAGATGATTCATAACTTGTTACCTCTTTTTACTTTGCTGGATTCCCGCTTTTGCGGGAATGACAGTGCTTTTGCGGGAATGACAGTGCTTTTGCGGGAATGACAGTGCTTTTGCGGGAATGACAGTGCTTTTGCGGGAATGACAGTGCTTTTGCGGGAATGAAAGCCGCCAAAGTGGCTTTCAGTTTTTCGTTGTACGAGGAGGCAACAATTTGCCTTTTCATATAATTGTATTCCTTTAGGAAAACAGTTTGCCGGTTGAGGGTCCAAGGCCCTTGGTTTTCTACCAAGAAAGACAAGGGCCGTCCCGATAAAGGTAAATCTGTTTTCCTGAAGGGTATATTTATTAATAAATCATCCTTCTCATAGCTACTGGATTCCCGCTTTTGCGGGAATGACAGAGGAAGAGGGAATGACAGTACTTTCGCAGGACGGGAAGCCGCCAAAGAGGCTTTCAGTTTACAAGGTTGGATTCCCGCTTTTGCGGGAATGACAGAGGAAGCGGGAATGACAGAGGAAGAGGGAATGACAGAGTAAGCGGGAATGACAGAGGAAGAGGGAATGACAGAGTAAGCGGGAATGTTTTTTGTGATACTGATGAGCATTACATCAACTCCTTTAAATATTTATTCATCTTCTTTCGCACAATAGTTAATTCTTTTTCCAAACCTTCAATTTCTTTTTGAACAGCTTTAATATCAATCTCCTCCTCTTCTTCAAAGGTATCCACATAGCGGGGAATGTTCAGATTGTATTCGTTTTCTTGCACTTTTTTTAAAGGGGCTAAATAAGCATATTTATCCATACTCTTTCGTTTTTTGTAAGCATCTATAATTTTCTTGATATCCTCCTGTCTGAGTTTGTTTTGAGTTTTTCCTTCTTCAAATTCCCGACTGGCATCAATAAATAATATATTTTTTTTCTTCTTGTTTTTATGAAAAATCAGCAAAGCCGCCGGAATACTTGTTCCAAAAAAAAGATTGGAAGGAAGACCTATCACTGCATGAATCATGTTTTCTTCTATTAATTTTTCCCTGATTCGTCCTTCAGCCCCACCACGAAAAAGCACCCCATGAGGAACAACTACACCTACTGTTCCTTCTGGTAAGAGACTCTCTATCGTATGAGATATAAAAGCCCAGTCTCCTTTGGATTTAGGAGGAACACCTCGATGAAAGCGATTATAAGTATCATTCTGAATACTCTCATATCCCCACTTCTTTTTACTAAAAGGAGGATTGGCAATCACCTTGTTAAATTTCATTATAGAATTAGAGTTTTTCTTTAAAAAATGGGGTGACCTAATTGTATCTCCCCATTCAATATAAGATTGTTCTATTCCATGAAGGAACATATTCATTTTTGCTAAGGCCCATGTACCACCATTTACTTCCTGTCCATAGAGAGAAAAATTAGAACCCTTAATTTCTTGCCTGGCTTTAATTAAAAGAGAACCGGAGCCACAGGTAGGATCATAGATTTTATCCCCTTCTTTTGGTTCAATTAGTTTTGCCAACAATTCTGATACTTCAGGAGGAGTAAAAAACTCTCCTCCCTTCTTTCCTGCATCCGCCGCAAAATTTTTAATAAGATATAAATAAGAGCTTCCAACAATATCTGCCTTACCCAAAAACTCTTTAAGATTAATATCTTTAAAATCGTTGATTAAATGCCTTAACAGATCATTTTTGCTTTTGGGCTTTCCTAAAATAGCCTCAGAGTTAAAATCAACATTTCTAAAAACATTGTGTAACTTTGATTTGTTGAGTTCTTCCACATTGTGAAAAACCTCATTGATGATAGTTCCAATGTTATCCCTGTTTCTGTTTTTAAAAATATAACTAAAAGTGCAGCGATCATTTAATACAAATGATTCTCTATTTAATCTTCTTTTAATTCTTTCTTTGTCTCCTTTATATTTTTGGGTATATTCTTCTACCTTACTTTCATAAATATCTGAAATATACTTATGAAATAAAAATGCGAGGATATAGTCTTTATACTGGCTGGAATCAATAGTGTTTCTAAAAGTGTCACAGACCGACCACAGTTTAGCGTTTAAAGCATCAGTAGTGGTTATTGCATTATTTGTTTTATTGTTTTTTTTCATCCTGCGTCTCCTTATTGCTTTTTTATTCCTTGGTATGAAGATTGGGTTGGATTCCCGCTTTCGCGGGAATGACAGTGTTTCTTTGGGATGACAGTGTTTCTTTGGGATGACAGTGTTTCTTTGGGATGACAGTGTTTCTTTGTGATGACAGTGTTTCTTTGTGATGACAGTGCTTCTTTGTGATGACAGTGCTTCTTTGTGATGACAGTGTTTCTTTGTGATGACAGTGTTTCTTTGTGATGACAGTGTTTCTTTGTGATGACAGTGCTTCTTTGTGATGACAGTGCTTGATGTAAAGTTTTATTTATTAAAATATTTTTTTTTCTTTCTATATCAGATTGTATTTCTTTTTCCTGCATCCTTAACTTTAATAAATGGACAATTTTTTTTTGAGCGATCATACTTGGAAACGGAATCTTGAGATTTATAAGAGCCTCTTTTGAAATAAAAGGAAGAGTAGAACCTTTGAGATGCTTTTGAATATATCGCCTTATAATAAAATCCTGATTTAAAGCCCAACATAAATAATCAGAATCAATAATGTTAGTTTTCGGGCGTAAGATATAAAAATGCGCCATTGGTACTGTGTTTTCAATAAAACCTGTATAACGAAAAGCTCCAGGGTTTAATTTTGAAAGATACAATACATCATTTTTTTGAACCAGGTATTTACTCATAAATTTTTTTTTTCTTTCAAGTATAGAAAATTTATCTAAATTTTCTGATTTTATACGATTTAATATGCTACGAATGGTGTCTTTTACCTGGATTAAAGTGTAGTTACCTTGAGAGTCTGGTTGCACCTTTCCCCTGACTTGAAAACCCGTTTGAATAGGTGTAGTAATGATATCTGACAGTTTTATTTGCTGTGATTGAAAACTGGGCATTTCGCTCCTTTTTCCAAATATATATATATGTAATAATAATTTATGCAGAAATTATTGTCAATATAAAAGTGCATAAATTAAAATTTGATTTTTCTTATTGCTTTTCTATTTAGTCAGTTCTAAAAAAAGTTTGAAGAAAAGAGGTTTTTTTGGTGTTTTAAAGAAGGGAATCCCCGGAAAGGCCCGTTCTGGTCCTGATAATTCTAATCACTTCTCCTGCTGTCTCTTCTAAAGCTCTGTCTGTGACATTAACCACGGGCCAGCGGTGTTTTTCAAAAATTTCTCTTGAGTAGTCCATTTCCTTTAAAATATGGGCTTTATCGGCATACTCTCTATTAAAATTCCAGCCAAATTTTTTTAATCTGTTTTTTCTGATCCGTATTAAATTATCTATATCAATATTGAGACCAATAATTTTACGATAATCTACCTCTACTAAGTTTTCAGGAAGAGGGATCCCCAAGACCAGCGGCACATTAGCCACTTTCCATCCTTTAAAGCTTAAGTAGATAGAGAGAGGGGTTTTACTGGTTCTACTAACTCCCACCAATACAATATCCGCATCTTTCAATCGGTTTACGGACTTCCCATCATCATGGCGCAGGGAAAACTCTGTTGCGGCTATTCTTTTGAAGTAATCTTCATCCACGCTCCTCAGTAAACCTGGTTTTTTTTCTTCATTACTTTCTAAAATGCCATCAAAGTTGTTAAAGAGAGGGCCTAAAAGATCAATCGCTTTTATTTTTTCCTTCCGGCAGATCTCTTGAATTGTTTTTCGCATTTCAGGAAGAACCATTGTGTAGATCAATAAGCTTTTTTCTTTGTTTTGCATTTTTTCTATCGCGGATAAAGCTTGCTCCTTTGTTCGAATATTTTGGTGACGAATAATATTCACTTGATCTTGTTTGTATTGAACGAGGACTGCCCGTGCAACGGCACTGGCCGTTTCTCCCGTTCCATCGGACATAATATGTAATGTAAAAAAAGGGTTCATAATGCTGTTATATATTGAATTTTGATAGTTTTTGCAACAGATTGCCATTTTTTTTCTATGGCTTCTTTTTTTACTTCTTTAGGTGAAAATATGCGTAATGTAGGTTGGTTAAGAGAACACCATATATCATATACATTGTCTAGCCACTGAGGAGTATAAATTACTTCCAGAGTCCATAAGTTTGGTAGATAAAAAGAACTTTCTATCAATAAAGGGGAAAAGGAGGGTAGATTCCACTGAATACTAGGTATTTGATATTTTTTTAAAAGGGCTTTTGTTTGATCTGAAGGGGATAAAGTCATTTTTGTACCGGTTAGGCATAATTTTTGTTTTTTAATCTGAAATCTTAAGTACCAATTTATTTTAGAGTTCCAAAAATTATGTTTAATATCACTTATAACCCAAAGATCGGCTCCTTTTTTAAGTGCTTGAGTGGAAGAAAGTTGTTGTGGGTTTTCTTTCATGGGTTTTCTTTGCAAAAATTGGTTTTAGCGCAAATATTATCATAAATTTTTTATTTGTTTTTTATAAATTTATTTATTAAATATTTGACCCTCTTAATAATTTTTCAAAAAAATTTATTATATATCCTTTGTCTTTTTAGATATAGTGTCTAAAATACCATTAATAAACTTTGGAGAATTTTCTGTTCCATATATTTTTGCCATCTCCACAGACTCATTAATACAAACTTTAAAAGGGATGGAAGGTGTGGCATAGAGCATTTCATAAATGGCTATTCTCATAATATTTAGGTCAACTAAAGATATTCTTTCCATTTTCCATTTTTCACTGGTCTGTTTTATAAGGGCATCTATTTTTTCTTTATGTGTTTTTATGCCTTCCAATAATTGATTTGCATAATTTTGTGTTATTTTGTTCAAGGAGGTGAGAGCTTGTTTTTCTGTTTGCTTTTCTTTATTAAACTCCTGTTCATAAAGAATTTTTAAAGTGGCTTCTCGAACTTGACGTTTTTCTTTTTTTTTCATTGTTTTTATATAAGGTGGCTTTTATTATTGTACCCATTGCTTCTTTTTTAATTAATTCTATAAGTAAAAAATGAACTATTCATTCAGCGATCAAGCTCAAAAGGTGCAGACATTCGTTTGCCACAGAATGACTGGATTCCCGCTTTTGCGGAAAATAGCAAATCTCCGTTATTCTTTTCTCTCAAATTTAGAGGTGTATGTCTAGTCCTACTTGCCCTATCAGGCCATATTGAAACCGATCCTTTAAACGGGCTTTAGTTCCCCATTGAAAATAAAGTCTTTTTGTAGCGGCTTTAGGTCCGATAATATGAGTGAAGAGCAAACGTAATTCTAAAGCTATTTCCTCCAGTTTAAAAGAAGCGGGGGCGGATGTGCCTGCCATAAAATCAACATGAAATAATGTTAAATCGTGACTAGTAGGATATCTGAGACCAGCCAGGGCGTGTATTCGGCTATGAGATTTTTGATTAAACAGGGATTCATATTGAAGAGAGAAGATAATGGGAATTTTGGTTTGTCTCCACTTTTCCTTCCGATAGCTAATGTAGGCAAAAAAGGGATGAGAGGTTGTTTTAAAAGGATAAAAGGATTCAATAAGAACACCCCCTATTCCTAGATCTAAAAAATGGTGAAGAGGCCGTTTTCTCTTTTTAAAATATTCTTTTGCTTTTACATAATCATTTTTCTTCGCTAATAAAAACGGGGTTTTTTGTGTTGATAGGGAGTTATATGTAGGGGTGGGGGGAGAGAGTGAGAGTATTACACTGTTAGATTTTACGCTGGCATTAGTTGAGAGGCTTAAAAATAAAAAGCTGAGGATCATTACCATTTTTAATATTACCAAAAGGTTCATAAATATTTCTACCTTTTTTGTTATGTTAGTATAAATTCATTATGGATTAAAAATCTCTGAAGGCAGACTGTCGGCTGCTTGCTGACAGGTCATAGGAGGATTGGCATAAGGTTGGTTGCATGGTACTTTCTTTGTGACATGAGCTTTTCCTGTCGGTATTGGCAATAATGGTATGCCGTAGTAATTAACTTTTTTCCAGTCGGCATGATAACATTTTTTGATTTTTAATTTTATATTGGGGTTGAACCAAGGAACATCCTCTTTCTTTACATAAAGAAAAAAATTGTGATTTCGTACTTCAGGTGGATACCACCCTCGTATGTGCTGTCTTTGCCACCGAGAGTACTCTCTTTCTCCACTAAAGGGGCTTAACCAACTTAGCCATCTTGTTTTATTAGAAACATAAGCTCTTTCTTCGTTACTATACGCACAACATCCTCCAAGATAATGGAGTCCATTCAACTGGTCACAAGTGAGAAAGATACCTTCAGCGGATATATCGGCCCTGGCATTCACTCCAAAAACAAAAATAAGCAGCATAAAAAAATTGTACATACTCTTATTGTTATCGGAGTATGGATATAATAGCTTTAGCTTCGAGTAATTAGAGGAAAGCTAAACCTTCTCGTTTTAAATCTTTTAATAGAAAGAGAATCAGCGACTGATTATCGTTTAAGGGAAATGATGTTATATATGTTTTCCTTGATCCTAAAAACAGGCTATTCCCTAACAGTTAAGGCGGTGGAAATGTTTTTTTGTAAAGTTTTTAGGCTTTTTTACTTTTCCTTGGATTTATTTTCCTCTGAATAGCTTGGATTCTTTAGAGCCTCTTGATTTCTTTGGGAGAAAGCAAAGAGACAACTGGAATGTTCAAACCGGCTGGATGCATTAATAAAAAGTGTTTATTTTTTTGACAATATATGAATACTTTATGTCCATTTTTTCTTTACTATACCGAATAAGAGGAAAAACGACCAGCAAATTCAAAACCGAATTGATATATTTTGTTTATTTTTTTGTTTTCTATTTGTTTAATTAATATTAAAATAATTGTTATGAAAAATACTACTTACATTGTATTAAGCTTCTTTATAATACTTACTGTTCCTGTTTTCAGTATTGAAATCAGTAATGATATGTTTATTGACTCAGATAGTGATATAGAAACAGATGATAATGATATAGTGGAGGAGTTATCAGAAGAACCGCATATAGAAAGAGTAAGAATAATAAAAAAAGAAGTTATAATGAGAGCCTCTAAATTGGATAAAGCAGTGCAATCTATAGATAGAGAGCAACAGTTAGAGCCAGACCATGTCGTCCTGGATCGAAATTCTAAAAGAGAAACAAGAAACCCGGCTGGGTCAGAAAAGGCATCTAAGTCTATAGATTATGGTGATTATGAATTGCATTGGCATAAAAAAGAGTAAAATACTTTATTCTATACAAAATCGTTATAAACAATCTGCATCATCTTTATTTTTTTCTTAAAACTGAGAGATAAGTATGATTATAATATAGGTCGTGTTTGAAAATTTCAGATTAAAGGCTTGACTAACAAGGGCAAAAGGCTGGGTAGTTACAAAAAAGCTTGTCCCCGTGGAAATAGGGATAATACCCACAGGATGTGAATTAGGTGTTTTAAAGAAAACAGTGTCAAAAAAGCAAAATTTTTATAATATTCAAAAAGTGATTTTAAAAGTAAAAAAATTACCTCATTTTAAAGGTGAGTTACCTTCCTATCAAAGTGTGTCGGCTAGTGGTTTTGATGTGCAAGCACAGTTAAAATCTCCTGTACAGCTAAAATCTTTAGAAAGAACGGCCATTCCCACTGGCCTTTGCTTTGAAATCCCTAATGGTTTTGAACTCCAGGTACGCCCGAGAAGCGGTTTAAGTTTAAAGAAGGGGCTATCTATACCTAATTCCCCTGGAACCATTGACTCTGATTATAGAGGAGAGTTAAAAGTTATTGTTGTTAATTTGTCTGACCAGTTAGTGGTTATTGAAGACCAACAAAGGATAGCGCAAGTTGTTTTATGCCCTGTTTTTCAAGCTCAGCTACAGTGGGCTAGTGAATTGAGTTCTACGCAGAGAGGAGCGGGAGGGTTTGGTTCAACAGGAGTATAACTGATACCTGGTGGGTGTTATCCCCATTTCCACGAGGACAAGCTTTTCCATAACTTTTCGGTTCTTTTCTCCGAGGTAGCCAAGTTTTTAAATCAGGAGTTTTTAAACACAAACGATATAGTAGAAGGTTTTATGAAGCTAAGAATAAAGATCATTGAAATAAACATATAAGTACAAGGTAGCAAAAGGACTTGTGAAATATGAAAAGCTTATACTGTCTTTTGGTTCTTTTTTTCTTTGGAGTGTACTCTTTTGCCGATGGGGATAAAAAAAAGGTCCTTCCCTCTTATCTTCAAAAAGCTTATGTTCTCCAAAAAAATGCCATTGTTTATACCAGACCTGATTTTGATGCCGTTCAAATAAATAATATACCGGCGGGGACATTAGTCACTATTTCAAAAAAAGTATATCGCCCAAAAAATCGTTTTGGCACTTTTTATCGTATTTATATTAACAAACCAAGGAAGCTGCGAGCCTACATTTCTGAAATAGATGTTGTGCCAAGATATACTAAATCTGGGTCCCAATTTAAAATTAATCCAGAGTTTAATCAGGTTAAAAAAAAGTTAAAATATGTAAAAGATTTTCAATTTAATAGGGATGACTCCGAGGCTATTTTGGATTTGAGCGATCAGGCTATTTCTAAAATGAGATTAATTGGTTTGATGGTATCTTATTCATGGATGGCTTATGAGTCAAAGTCTAATACTTTTCCATCTTGGTTTGTTGGAGTAAAGCTAAGTGGTCCGCATTTACCTATAAAGCGTGTAGCTACAGACATGAGTCTTCTGTTTTCTTTTTCTCCCCCGGTTATAAATAACAGGTTATTAAAAAAAGGATATATTATTATGGGGGATTTTTTATTTAAATTATCTTTATTTGAAGTACCTCATTTTTTATTCCATCTGGGAGGTGGTTTTATGGTTAAGTTAAAAGGGTCTCGTGCACCGGAAAAACCCACTCTTTTTGAAGTGGGAGGGGGTATGGCAGGTTCAAGTGCTTTAACTATAAGGGTTCAAGAGCGATTGGCTTTGTTGGTAGAAGGAAAATTCTATTATGATTTATTGGAAAATAAGTTTATTCCGGCTATTTCTGGAAGTTTTTTAATCAGCTTTTAAGCCCGGTTTTTTGGTATATACTGATTTTGTTTGATCTCCACTTCCTCAAGCCAGGATTTTGTGGTTTCTATGGTTTTTTCCCAAGAGCAAGCGGAGTTTGGAGGGGGCAATCCCTGACCTGTTCGGTATCATTCGCAGTCAAAGAGATCCCTTTAGATAAAGGGAAATAATGACACGGAGCAATTTTAAATATTTTCTTTTCTGGTGAAATAGACTGTCAATCCTTATACAATAATCCATAATATAGTGTTGTTGAATTTTTACCTATATTTAGATTATACCGATTGTGTTTGAAAATTCTGGTTTTAAAGGCTTGGCTACTAAGCGGAAAGAAACAAACCGTTACGGAAAAGCTTGTCCTCGTGGAAATGGGGATAATACCATAGTGGGTATAAAAATCGTTAAAGGAGGCGAGTTAAAAGACATGAGAATTAAGCAGCTGGAATTAAAAGGTTTTAAATCCTTTAAAAATCGCACAGTTATTCGTTTCGGAACGGGGACAAATGGCATTGTCGGGCCTAACGGGTGTGGAAAATCCAATGTGATAGATGCTTTTTTATGGGTGATGGGAGAAACGGCTCCTGGCCATCTACGTGGTACCTCTATGGAAGATCTTATTTTTGCAGGAACGGGAAAGCATCCTCCCTCCGGCATAGCGGAAGTGTCTCTGGTTATGGAATCTCCAGAAGGAGAAAATATATTACCTCTTTCTCTATCTTCTATCCCTCCTGCTCATAAATCGGTTGCAAACCGGTCTTGTTCGGAAGTTATGTTGACTCGCCGACTGGATAGAGACGGAAAATCCGAATATTTTATCAACTCTCAGCCCTGTCGTTTAAAGGATATACAGGAGTTGTTCATGGATACGGGAGCGGGGGTTCATGGTTTTAGTTTTATTGAACAAGGAGCGGTTGAAAGCTTTATTTCCTCTAAGCCGGAACAAAAACGCTTATTGATTGAGTCCGCAGCGGGTATATCTAAATTCCGATCGAGAAAAAAATCCGCAGAGAGAAAATTAGAATTAACAGAAATTAACTTAAAAAGATTAAAAGATATTTTGTTGCAACAAAGCTCTCGTTTGGAACAGTTAAAAAAACAATCCAGGAAAGCGGAAAAATTCAGAAATCTTAAAAAACAAATTCGTGAAAAAGACCTGCAAATCAGTAAATGGGACTTAAACCAGATTCACATAGAAAAAGATTTACTGGATACACAAATTCACGAAGAAAATAAAAATAAGACCCTTCAGGAGAAGGAGTTGGCACAGATGCGTATAAAGGCTGATAACCTGAGAAAAGTGTATGAAAATAAAAAAACAAAAGTGGAAAAAGAAGAAATAGAAATACAATCAGTAAAAAACCAGTTTTTATTTTTAGAAAAGGAACGGGCTGCCCTAAAAGCTTCTATTCAAGTTTATCAACAACATTTATCCTCGCAAAGCCCTCCTTTGTATAAACAAAAGCGTAGAACCCTTTTAGATCAAATAAAAGAAACGGGAAATCTTGTTTTCCAGTTAAATAAAAAACAAAAAGACTTGGACGAGAAATGGCAAAAAGTAAATAAAGAATATGAAGAAGCCAGTGAAAAAGTATCTGAAGTGAATGTAAAAAAACAATCATTAAAAACAGAACTGATAAATTATACGCATCAGGAGGTTTTATCAAAGGAGCGGGAGCAATCCGTTTTTGAAAAAATTACAGATCTAAACCAAAGTAAGAAAGAATGGACCCAGACTCTTCAGAAAAAAAGCAAAGAACTGGAAGAATTACAATCTCAAAAGAAAATTTTAAATGAAGAGTTAGAGTATAAAAAACAGCTCTGTTTTAATTTAATAAATTCGGTTCAGGAATTAAAGAAGGATGTGGATGCCTTTAAAAAGGGTGTGCAGACTCAAGAATCTAAACTTAAAAAAGAACAGGAAGAAGCTTCGGTGCTTTACTCTGAATGGAATAGTCTTAAAAAATGGGAGTCCCGGATAAACACTCAGAAAAAAGGCATACAATGTGTATTACAATCCGAAAAGTATAAGAATTTTTTTATAGATACGGCCTCTGAAATTCGTGTCTTATCACCTCTGTTGGAAAAAGCCATTTCATCTTATATGACTCTCCGGTTACAGTCTGTTTTTTGTCGGGAAAAAGAATCTGTTTTATCTGCTTTAAGTTTATTGGGTCAAGAAGAAATAGGCCGTTGCCGATTTTTGCTATCCCAAAAGAAAGTGTCTTCGTCGGAATCGGTTAAACTCGACCTTAGAGAAAAAATAAAAGAGGAGTCTGGTTTTCAGTCTTTTGTAACAGACCACATAGAAGGCAATAAAGAATTAGTGGATTTACTATTTTCCGATACAGTTATAGTAAAAGATGTGGAAACGATGTTTCATCTTAAGGAAAAATATTCTGATTGGTGTTTTTTAACTCCTAAAGGGGAGGTTTTAACTCGGGATGGAGATTTTATTGGTGGTGCTTTTACTCAAGAAGAGATGAATATTTTAAGTTGCCACAGGGCTATTAAAGATTTGTCAGTTCAATATGAAAACAAAAAAAAGCAAATTAACTTAACATTGGGGAGTTTAAAGAAAACAAAAACTCTCTTCCAAAATAGTGTGGATAAATTATCTACATTAAGTAAAGAGGAAGGGCATTTTCAAATCCGTCTTTTGGAAATAGAAAAAGATTTGGAGAGTCTTACTCGAGATTATGATCGTTTAAGTTCTGAAGTTTCTCATGTACAAAAAAAGATTATGGAATGTGAAGAAAAGAGACAAGAATTGCAGAAACAAAAAGATCATTTACAAAACCAAAATTGCCTGAATACACAGAAAAAATTCAAATTAGAGCTAGAAAATGCGGAGGTGGAATATGAAAAAATGAAGCAGGAAAAACATATTCTGTCTAGGCAAAAAGATCAATTATGGGAAGAGTTAACTTCTTGTGAAAAAGATTTATTCATCTTTAAGGAAAAGCAATCTTTATTAAAACAGTCGCTTGAAAATGCAGAACAGGCTGAAAAGAATGCTTCTTTCTTTTCTCTGGAAAAGAAAAAACACATTCAAGATTATGAAAAAAAATTAGAAGAAAAAGAACAACAGTGGAAAACACTCCATCAAAGAATAACAGATCAGGAGGAGTGTACAACAGCTCTTGTTAAAGAACAGGAAGAGATAAACAAGGAAATTACCCAAGCTCAGTCTTCTATCATACATTTACAAGAAGCCTTGGTAAAGCGTGAGTCCTCCATTAATCATCTCCAGTTGCAGATGGAAAGTTTGTTATTAAAGAAATCCGCTTTATTGGAAAGGGCAATGGAGAGGTATCAGGTAGAGTTAGAATCCTTAATACCAGAGGAACAGGAATTAAGTGAATGTGAGAGTGTGAGTAGTCAGGATCTTTCTTTTGATAGAGACAAAGAGGAACAAACCTTACAAAAACTAAATAAAAGTTTGTCTTCTATTGGGGAAGTTAATCTTTTGGCTTTAAAAGAATACGAAGAATTAGTTCAGGAAAATGATTTTTATCAAAAGCAATATACAGATTTATGTGCTGCTAAGGAAAAGTTATCTCAGGTTATTAAAAGAATTGATCGTTTTTGTTCCAAAAAATTTACTGAAGTTTTTGAGCAAGTTAGTTCTGTTTTTTCTAGAATTTGGCCTTCTCTTTTTGATGGTGGTAAGGCGGAAATGGTTTTAATTAAAGATAAGGAGAAAGGCACAGAAGGTTTAGATATTATGGTTCAGCCTCCTGGGAAGAAGGTACAAAATATGAATCTTTTATCCGGGGGAGAAAAAGCCATGACCTCTGTAGCGGTTATTTTTTCTATCTTTCTTGTAAAGCCTTCTCCTTTCTGCATTTTAGATGAAGTGGATGCCCCTTTAGACGATGTCAATATTATACGATTTAATTCTTTATTAGTGGAAATGGCAAAGGTGAGTCAGGTGATAATCATTACTCATAATAAATATACCATGAAAGGATGCCGTTATTTATATGGCGTTACAATGGAAGAAAAAGGAGTTTCAAAAATCATGTCTTTGAATATGCAATCTCATCATAAAAAAGGTCACGATATAGAGAGGAGGGTGACTCGATAGCAACTCTTGTTTTCTTTCATATTACTCTATGCTTTATCAAATTTTTTCATTTTTAAAGATCTTATTTAAATTCAATGGACTACTGAGAGTTTTAAAGCTGTTGCTTTTTGTAGAGAAGGCAGATCTGTTTTATCTCTGCAAGGCTGAAGGCTTTCGTCTTTTTTCAAGCCCAACAGTTTTACGCTGGAAAAACTAATCTCATTGTCAATTAAGAAACTGCTTAAAGCACCTAAGACACTCTGTTGATTAGGGAGTAACGGGAGCGTAAAAAGGCAGTGGTCATTTTCGGGCGGAAAAATTTTTTTTTCCTGAAAAGCATAGTGAAGCATTTCATGTCCCATAATATAAAAACCTAAGCCCACCATATCTTTTTTTACTCCATAAGGATCATTTTGATAGTAGGAAAAAAAAACTCTCTTTGGGTTAAGTTGTATGTAGTTGGTATTTTCATAGTGATAAGCTATAAAATTTTTTGGAAAGGGCAAAGAATTCTCTAAAAAATTTGCAATCCACTCAGGAGTGATTGTTGAGGGGCTGATTTTTTCATGGCGGATATACTCCATCCAAATGAGTGAGTTGTTTTCAAGCCATTGTCTTTGCCAAACTGTCAGATGTTGATCCTGTTTCTCTTTTTCAAAAGGGAAAAAATAAATAACTGGGGGAGGAACTTCAGGGGGAAGGTTCAATGTTCGTTTAATAAAAGCCCAAATGGAATTAGATTGTTTCTGCAGATGAGGAAACTCAAAGAAAGGGACATCTCCTCTCAAAGTTACAGAGGGAGTATCCTGCTGGGGCAAAGAGGAAGATGGTAAGTCGCTTTTCTCATTGGCAAGGTTAGAATACAATCTATCTGTATAAGCGGATGAGGATGCACTCTCTTTAATGAAGTCGTGTCCATAAGCGGGGCAAATAAACATTAGGAAAAAATATAAAAGCAAATTTTTTATAAAAAACATATAGAATGAACCAAATTAAATAACAACCATTGAGTTTATATGCTACTTGTAAAGCATATTCCACACCATATATAGTTTAATTTGTAAATTGGAAATTAAGGGAATTTTATCTAAAAAACAAGACAAAGGGCCATCTATTTGTGTTAATCCCTTAAAATCGGGGTTTATCAACCTATACTAAAAACGATCAACAATCACACATTGAAATTTTTACATCTAGGTTCATGGTGACTTAAGGGGTTTATTTCTCATCATTTTTAACAACAATATATACAGGTTATCTTTCCTGTAATTAAATCTAAATTCACATTCTTTAAGATGCAAGTAAAAAGTTCCTTTATTCATTCCTCTAAATTTAGATAATCTCACTTTAGCTAAACCCCAAAAGTTTTCTATCCCATTGATATGATTTTTTATATTCTTTTGCTCTCTTCTTGCAAATTCATTCTTCCCATGATGAACACGATAATGTCTTTTATAGCCCATATTCACTAACCCATCATAAGTTTTAAAACCATCTGTATAGACAATAACTGACCTAGATATTCTTTGGTTTATAAGGGGAATAATGGCTTTTTTAGAGCAATTTTTAATAACTTGAGTATAAACCTTACCTTCTCTTTGTTTGAGTCCAAATACGATTGTTTTGCCATAGGAGCCTCTTCCTCTTCTTCCACGAATGCGTTTAGCTCCAAAATAACTTTCATCTATTTCTATCTCTCCCTTTTGAAAAGGACTTTCTTTTTCACAGAAAACAGCGATATTTTTTCTGATTCCTGTGAGAATATTATTGATTGTTTTACGATTGGTTTTAGATAAAGTAGCTATTTGTGTTGCTGTTAGATCAACAGAAAAAAGCTTAATAATTTCTCTAAATTTCTTCTCAGAAATATGGGAACGGATAAAATACTTATTTTTCATAGTGATTACAAAAAGTTAACTACCTTAATAATTAGCTTAAGTCACCATGAACCTACATCTATTATGTTCTGATTTTATTTTTTACTGAAAATACGATTTTAAGCTACTTTTAGCCTCTTTTTACTCACAGATTCCTGTGAAGAACCTAAAATATTTTACTGACAGGAGGATTTATTGCAACGGCCATATAGCTCAAAAATATGATGTTCCATTGAAAAATTATGGTCTTTACTTATTTTGTGTATTTGTTTTTCTATAATTTCATTTTGAAACTCAATAATTTTTCCACATTTAATACAAACAATATGATGATGGTGTTCTCTTATTTTTAATTCATATCGGGCTGGTGCGTGACCAATACGAAGCTCAGATGTAATGCCAAAGCGTGAGGTTTCTTTTAAAAAACGATAAACTGTAGCAAAGCCAATATGCGGGTATTCAGAACGAATTTTTTCAAATACATCTTTAGCCGTGACATGAGACTTAGGCCCTTTATTAAGAGCTTTTAAAATAGATAATCTCTGGTTAGTGACCTTGAGATTCATACTCCTAAGCATAGATTTTAAGTGACTCTCTGACAGCTGCGTTTGTGGTTCAATTAATTCGTCTTGTGTATATCCTCTTGGTAATTTCGGTATTTCCATGTTGCTTTTGTATCATAAACAGAGAACATGTCAATAAAAATGACACTCATTTTCATTTAGATTTTTTCCTCAAATTGGATTGGTATGCTATTTTACATACTTAAAGAACACACCTGGGGTTAGCCATTCCGGTAATATAATGGCAGAAGTTTCTCCTCCTCCGGCTGAGAAATATAAATAAAAAGGGATGCCGGAACGATGATAACGGTCTAACACATTTGTAATTTCAGGATTTTTATTTGTCCAGTCTCCTTTGAGGGCATGAATTTGTTTTTCCTTAAAAAACTGTATCACCTTTTTATTTTTAAAAGTGATTCTTTCATTAAACTTACAAGTTAAACACCAATCTGCTGTAAAGTTAATAAACACAGCTTGCCCTTCTGAACGAATATCTTCCATTTTTTTTATAGAAAAAGGTTCCCAGGATATAGAAGTGCTATCTGTATACATTCTCTGATACAAATGAACAAAAGGATAAGTTAAAGCCATAATGACAATAAGGCGAAACATCCATGTAGATAAAAATCCTTTTTGGATATTATTTAAAATCCAAAAGCCAAGAGCTAAGAGGAGGAGACTTAATAAAAGGGGCAGAAGACTTTCCGATACCTGTTGATTAAATAAGTAAATAAGCCAGGCACTGGTCGCCAACATAGGAAAAGCCATAAAATGTTTTAATTTATGACTCCAACTTCCTGGGAGAGGAATATATCGAATCCATTGTGGAAAGATAGATAGTAACAGATAGGGAAAAGAAAGCCCTAAGCCTAAAAATAAAAAAATCATCACGATTTGGAAGACGCCTCCTGAAAAAGCATATCCTATGGCTGCTCCCATAAAAGGGGCCGTGCAGGGAGAAGCCGCTGTGGTGGATAGAATACCTGTTAAAAAATGCTTAAAGTTATTTTGACCTCTATGAAAAAACGGAATGGAGGGTATGGAAACAGAAATCCACCCCATAAATCCAAAGCTGATAAGCACAAACAGAAGAATGATACTGAGCAGGAAGTAAGGGGACTGCATCTGAAAGCCCCAACCAATGGATTCTCCTCCTTTTTTAAAGAGCAGAAGTATAAAAGCCAATAGTATAAAAGAAATAATGACCCCTAGGCTATAAAATAGGTTACTTAAAATAAGCTCAAGTGGGCTTTGTCGAGTTGACTCTAAGGTGTTTGAAAATTTTAAAAACACTATAGGTAAAACACAAGGCATGAAATTTAATATTACTCCTCCTAAAAAAGCCAGTAAGAGAAACCAAAAAAAAGATCTTTTATTTTGTTCAAAACTATATATAAAACTGGATTTATTTTCTTTATCCTTAAATACGGCAATAATATGCGTATTTTTACTAATGTTGGAAGAGTGATGGGTGTTTTCTTGTACTGAGGGTTTTATAAGAAAAGAGTGTTTATAACCATTTGTTGAAACAATCGTTGGTGGTTTCAGAGGAAAGGTTTTTTTTGAAAGAGGAAATACATCTACTAATTGTCTTATCTCCGGTGTAGATATATGAGCTAACCAGTCTGTGCCCTTTGATTGAAGTTTGATCTTCTCTTTGCTGATTTTTGGTATTTTCGCGGACCATCTATTAAATTCAGATAACCAATGGGTGTTTATATTTTGTTGTAATTTGTATGGTTTTTGTGTCGTTGGTATAATAGGTATATCTAAATCTACAGATTGTGTTAGAGGGACACATACTTCTTTGCATATCAACCACTCCACTTTAGCCTGGATGGTTACTGTTTTATATGGTTTTTTTTCCGGCAGTGCCAATTCACTCATCAAAAGAAAAGAGTTTTTATAACCAAAGTTAATAAGAGAACCAAAGTGGATTCTCTCTGGAATAGGCCATTGAAGAGGGGAGACGGCACTGTCTTTTGGCAAAGTCCACTTCACTTGCAGAGTTTTTCCGCTTTCCCCGGGGTATTGCCAGTAACTGTGCCATCCTTTACCTATGGTAATCCACAATCCAATGGGGATGTTCTGTACCTGTTTTGATATAGTATGATAAGGACTTATTAACTTTACACTTGAGATTTTTTTATAGTCGGTTGGTGTAACTATAGCCTCTACCGATTTTGTTATTAATAAGATAGAGAAAAAAAGTAAAATATTTTTTTTTAAATTCACTTGACTCCTTTAGCTTATTTTGATGACTTTAACATATTATCGCGGGGTGGAGCAGTCTGGTAGCTCGTCGGGCTCATAACCCGAAGGTCGTAGGTTCAAATCCTGCCCCCGCAATTATAATAAAAAAGGAGAAGGACTTGAAAAGTTTTTCTCCTTTTTTTTACAATATAGGATTTGAAGTGAAAGAATGGTCTGTTGTTTCTGCTGACCAATACCAGTTTGGTATAGTAATAAAAACAAGCTTAAAGACCAGGTTTTATGCCGATTGTGTTTAAAAACTCCTGATTTAAAGGTTTCGATGCTCAGAGGAAAGAACTAAAAAGTTACGGAAAAGCTTGTTCCTGTGGAAACGAGGATAATACCAGGTATCTCTAAAGAAAAAAATACTTTAAACTATCTGTTTTTCAAGAATATCTTTTGATTGTCCGATTGAGAATAGAAGAACAGTTACTTATACTGATCTTGTTTGACTCCTCACTTTTGCGTAAAACGGGAAGATAAGTTGTTGCTCTCGAAAGCAGGTGAAACGAAAAGGTAAGTTGTTACCTTCTTGTCCCGCGAAAGCACTGTCAGTCCCGTAAAGGTTGCTGTCATTCCTGTAAAGGTTGCTGTCATTCCTGTAAAGGTTGCTGTCATTCCCGCGAAAGCGGGAATCCAGTTCTGTAAGCAAGAAGGTAAATAGTTACCTTCCCGTCCTGCGAAGCTCGTTCTCGCGAAAGCGAAAGCGGGAACGGGATTCCTGACCTGTTCAGTATAAAACATAGACTGAAGATGATGAGGTTTATATGAAATGGAAAATACAAACTAAGGTAGTTTTAAAAAAAAATATTTTTTTATTTGTGTTTTCAGCTTCTTTTCTATTATTAATTTCTGTATTTTTTAGTCCATCTTTCGGTTTTCAGATAGGCCAAAGCGGAGCTAGTTCTTTTTCTGATAGAGCTCCGGCTAATTTTATTGGTAATTCTTACAATAATATCATTCCTGCTGGCACACAAATGATAATTCCTCCCTGGATTATGCAGCAGTATCTATTGAGTGAGCAAGCCGCCTTATATGGGGATGCTTTAAATTTCCTAATCTATAATTATGGTGTATCTGCTCCTTCTGCTTCAGACGAAGATAAAGATACTTATTATGTTCCTCTTACCAGTTATAAAGAAAAGTATGATTTTGATGTGGACTATGATGATGACGACTCCTATCAAGATACAGTAATGGTAGATGTTACTAGTTTAGCTTTAGCTCAACCAGGCACACAATCTGAAACATCCGTGCCTTCGCCTGATACGGATGCACGGCCTGGAACAGCTACACTTCAACCTGGGACAAGCACACAATCTGAAGTAGTGACTCCACCCGCAGGGGCAGATGCACAGACTGAGACAGCCCAGCCGCCTCCATCTAGTACAGGCGCACAATCTGAAACACCTGTGTCTTCACCTGGGACAAGCAAAGAGTCTGAAACACCCGCGCCTTTGCCTGATACAGATGCACGGCCTGGAACAGCTACACTTCAACCTGGGACAAGCACACAGCATGGAACACCCGTGTCTCCACCCGCAGGGGCAGATGCACAGTCTGGAACAATCACGCCTCTACCTGAACCAGAACCAAGAACAAGATCCGAAACAGCTGATTCTCCACCAACCATTACACTAATAACAACAAAGCCTGTTGATACTAGTGGTGGACCTGCCGTTCCTGAATACGCACCAGAAGATGATCTATCCCAACCATACACAGTTTCTTGTGAAAAGCCAGAAGAGGAACTGGATCATACAGAAGCCCGTCTCCCCTGTGTTGATTGCGTGTTAAACTTGGCTCGAGGCAAAACTAACCAATTTCTTTCCGACACGGAAAAAACAGTTAATCGTTTTAATAGAGGTAAAAGTTTTTCCGCCTTAATAAATACTTTTTGTCGAAGCTGTAATGGAGTGGATATAGGTGATTTTGTTAAATATCTAGAACAAAGAGCCAGAAGTGAAAATGTACCACCGGAGATTATGCTTGCTATCGCTCTTCGTGAATCCAATGGTGACTGTAATGCTGGTGGAGATGGTGATAGCAGTTTTGGTTTATTTCAGTTAAATACAAAGAACAGCACTTGTTTAAAAAAATGTAATGGTGGCTTATTAAGCAAAGTGAATGCAGATCAAATGAAATTGGTTTGTAAAAACGGCAAACACCGAAAAGAGTACAATCACCGAAGTTCAGCCGCCCCTCATATCTGTATTAGGCCATCATCTCCTGATCCTAAAATATGTTTAAATAATCCTTATTGCAATTTTGAAGAAGCTTTTTATTTATTGAAAGGTGAAAAATGGAGTATCGGGAACAGAGGAAATCGTCAAAAACCTGAAGTAAAAAATTGGATAGATATGAGTTCGGAAAATAGAAACAAATGGAGAAATGCTATTATTGCCTACAATGGAGCTGCTGCTTTACGAGCAGCAGAATCATCTATGCGTGCCAATGAAAGGCTTATGCGAAATGAACTGAAGATGGAGGGAAAACCTTTATTAGATAATTGGGAAATAAAAAGAATGTTTTTCATAAAACAATATTTAAAAGCTAAATACCCAAGAGATATTATTCACAACCTGGCCTATGTGGAAAGCATTACTGGACGAGAAAAAAAAGGAGGTTTGGCCAACTCTTCTATATGCCAATGGATCCAATTCAGAAAAAACAATAAACAATTATCTTGCCATTAGTTGTAGATATGCCCCTAAAAAAACCTCTAGGTTAGTATTCTTAGTAATAATTTTCTTCAGGAGAGAACAGGATTTGAAGGGCTTGGACAGTGCCAGCCTGGTCAATAAAAAAAACTTTAAACCAAAAGCTTTTAGCTAAAAAACAGATTAATATAGGTGATGTTGTTTTTGAATGACCATTAAAACAGTATCAATAATTCTTTGTTTTTTTTCAGATTGATTGGATTTATAGTAGGCTTTAATGTTCATAGAGTAGCTAATTTCTTCTAGTTGGATAACAGACAGACGCCCCATACGGATTTGCTTGTGAATACTGTGATAGGGAAGCCAACCCCAACACATCCACACTTCAATAATTCTTTTCAGTGTACCCACATTATTACTTTCAAATATGGGAGGTTGGATATGTACTTTATTTTGAGTGGCTACCTTGTACAGATGATATCGAAATTGAGGATAGAGGTGTTTAAAAGCCACCATAGGACGTAATTCAAGATTTTTTATGGATATGGCTTTTGGAAGAGAGCTGTCTTTTCCTGATCCTACAAAGAGTAAATCATCTTTGAATAGAAATTGAGAATCGTATCCAGGAAGGCTGAGTCCGTACTGTTCTTTCATATCAGGTAAAATAGCAATATCCACTTCCTTAGTTTTCATTTTTTCTATTACCTCTATACCTGTTCCATAGAACAGCCCTACTTTTAGTTTTTTTTGATTAGGGTTGAGTATGGTACCGATGGTGGGTGTAATAAAATTTAGCCCAATAGAGTTTAAAGTGGCTATTTGGATATGACCTTCTAATTCACTATTCAGCATAGTCTTAATAGTGGTTTCCACTTTTTGTGTTAAATTAAGAATTTTTTTGGCATAATTATAAAGAAGCTGTCCCTGAATGGTGAGACGGATTTGCCTCACTCCTCTTACAAGCAGTTTCGTGTTCAGTTCTTCTTCTAGGTTACGGATTTGCTGACTGACAGCGGGCTGAGTGACAGACATTTTATTTGCTGCTGCTGTCATGCTGCCCTCTGAAATCACTGTACAGAAGGTCATTAATTGTTGAAAGTCCATTATATGTTACTCCCTAAATCGAGGAAGATTATATCCTTGCATCCGAATAGTATTGCCTTCTTTTTCACGGGGACAAGCTTTTCCATAATTTTTCGGTTTCTTCATTTTGGCAGCCAAGCCTTTAAATCCAAGTTTTCACACTCGATCGGTATATTTAATATATTTTTTGAATAGAACAACATATAAGTTAAATTTATAACAAAAACTTAAAATTTAGGTCAAATACCTCCAAAAAATGGGACTCTCATTAGCTACTATACCCCTTTAGACAGCAAAAACAAGCTTAATAGGCACAGTCATAGCTTGCGGAGTTAAAAAATAAGGTTATTTATTTATAATAGTAAAAAAAACTTATAAAAGTGTAATTTATTTCCGATATTATAAATTGCAATGAAGATACTACTTTTGGTTTATTTACTTATATTTTCTTATGCTGTTACCGCGAAGAAGTTTTCAACTAACTATGTTAGTTTTGATTTGCTCAATAATTGGCACTGCCATCCTGAAGGAACAGAATGGATTTGTACAAATAAGTTGAATAGAAAAAAAGCTTCTGAGGCTATGATTATCCTGACAGCTAAGCAAAAAGGTCCTCCTGACAGCTTAGCTCAATATGTTAGGCATTTAAAAATACCCAGGACCGTAAAATCCAGGCGTGGAAAGTCCACCTCTAAAGTATTTCATGTGAAGCAAAGGCAGATTAACCAGCATATGTGGGTGGATGGTTTTCATAGTGGTTCAGAGGTCCCTTCTTATTATACCCGCTATCTTGTTACAACTAAAGGTGCATTGGCTGTTTTAGTAACTTATAGTGCTCATAAAGATCATTATAAAAAGTATGCTTCCGACTTTGCGTCTTCCATTAACAGTTTAAGAGTTATGAATACGCCTACTGGCTTTACCTCTAAAGGAGGATCAATAGGAGTAGGGGGTGTGCAGGATTATCTGGAGAATATGATAGATCCGGAGGACGAACTAGGAGGGGCTGGTAGTGGAGAAGGTGAGTTTGCCGGTGAGAAAGGTGGTTTGTTAGGCTTATTGTCGAAACCGGAAGCTCTGGCTGGATTGGGTTTGGCTGCGGCTTCTTTACTCTATTTGCTTCTTAAGAGAAGAAAGAGTAAAAAATTAATACCTAAAACATCAGGTGGGGAAGGCCCTTCCTCTTCCAGAAGAGGAAGGGATTCCAGTAGCCGGCGCAGAGAGGGGAAGCGATCTTCCTCCAGGCGACGCTCTTCTTCCCGTCGTTAAAATCCGAAGTATTTTTTCCATACCTGGTAAAACAGGTTGTCTGTCGTTGCTGAGTTTCACTAAAATGTTAGAGCTAATTGCTTAAGAGGGATGAAACAAGATCATTGTAATCTGAGTGTTCATGTTAAAAAAACCATAGCTTTCCCTTTGCGGGGCTTAATCAATTCATCTTCTCTCATAGCCCATTGGCCATTTAGAAGAACAGCTATAGGCCAGCCCGTTGTTTCCTTGTTTTCAAAAGGGGACCACTGACATTTGGAAGCGAGCCATTCTTTTGTAATTTTTCTTTTTTTCTTTAAATCAACAATAGTGATGTTTGCTTTAAACCCTTCTCGGATAAGACCTTGTTTTTCTATATTATAATAACGATGGGGATTGACTGCCAGCAGTTCTGTTAATCGTTTTAAGCTTAATTTTTTTTCATTTACATGGTCTAACATTAAGGTCAGCATGGTTTGTGTTCCTGGCATGCCAGCCGGAGACTGAGGGTAGTTTTTTTGTTTTTCCTCCAGACTATGAGGAGCATGGTCAGACCCCAGCATAGTCACTACACCGGAGTTAATACCCTTCCAGAGAGCTTTTTGATGTCTTTCTTCTCTAATAGGCGGGTTCATTTGCGCTAAAGTGCCCAAACGATCGTAACACTCTGGAGCGGTTAAAGTGAGGTGTTGGGGAGTTACCTCTACTGTTCCTGATTTTTTGTGTTCAGATAGAAACTGTATTTCCTCTTCTGTAGTGACATGGAGGATATGTACTTGCCTGTTATGTTTTTTTGCCAAGTTAATAATTTTTTTTGTTGAAATAAGAGCACATTCGGGGTCTCTCCACATAGGATGTAAATGCACATCTCCTGTTTTAGACAACACGATTTTTTTTCTTTCTCTAAGACGCTCTTCATCTTCACTGTGAATGGCTATAGGTTTTTTAGAAATATTTTGCAATACATATTCTAGCTTTTCTGTTTCGTGTAAGAGCAGGGAGCCAGTGGAGCTTCCCATAAAAATTTTAATTCCACAACAGTGTTTTGCATTAGCTAGTTGGGGTAAAGTGTGAACATTGTCAGGTGAGGCTCCTACAAAAAAAGCAAAATCACACCAAGAGGATTTTTCCGCTCGATGAAGTTTATCTTCTAAAGCTTCCGTTGTAACAGTAGGTGGGGTGGTGTTAGGCATATCAAAAAAAGCCGTTATACCTCCTAAGAGAGCAGAACGACTTCCAGATTCTATATTTTCTTTATGTTCCATGCCGGGTTCACGAAAATGAACCTGTGTATCAATAAGCCCAGGTAGAATATGTAGTCCTTTTGCTTTGAAAGTGTGTTTTGCATAAAAGGAACTTAAAGAGCCTATTTTAGTAATTTGTCCGTTTAAAATACCTATATCTACAGACTCTTCTACTATATTGTAAGGGCTTTTCGGGTGGGAAAGTAAAGCTGTTCCGCCGGTTATAATTATGTCAAAATAAGTATTCATCATTTTTTAAGGTTCATAATACTTTAAGAAGATGATAATTTGGATATGATTATTTTTGTAGGATACCGCATCAAACCCCAGGCAGCCACCGGTTTTTGTAAATGGGCCAGGATTGGCGTCGTAATGCCTAACAAAATGTCTATATTTTAAGGGTATAACACTAAAATACATAAATTAGTTGCTTATAATCGGGAAAGGGCCTATCTTATACACTGATCGTATTTGAAAATTCCGGTTTTAAAGGCCCCCGTTGCCATATCCTTTGGGTATCACAGAAGGTCATGAGGAGAGTTTGTTATGATAAGAAAACACGCTATTATACCCGTTTGGTTTCCCTTTTTTGGTCGTCTCTTTGTTTTCTTCAAAAGGAAGGGAGAGGTTCTGAAGGGGTTCCTTTTTTCTATACCGGTTCGGTATGTAAGCCTGTTGTTTATTTTTTTTCTACTGGGGGCCTGTCAAACGGACAGTTCTGTACAAACACAGGATTCTCTTAATTCTAATGAGATCGCTTCTAACAATAAAGAGCAATTTTTTGCGATTACTAACGAGTTTCAAGATCATCGTGGTTCAGGGCCTTTATATATTTTGTTAAAAAGTGTGGATACAGAAGACACTTATATTATACCTCCTACCAAGTATGTTTCTACAGAATTGGATTATGTTATTGTAGATATGAAGGTGGAAGGGGAGTGTGTCCGTATTCCTGCTAAGGCTTTTCCTGTAGCTGTGCATGTTTGTGAGTCTCCTAAATGTACTAAAGTAAGGTCTTTGGATGTGTTGATTAAAAACCCAGCTCATTATAACCTAAATGGTCTAGGGGGTTTATTAACTCCTCAAATTAATCCCGTTTCGCCCTGTTCTCCTGAGTTTATACAATTAGTGGATAGTGTGGGGGAATTTACGGATCTTTGATACTGTGTATCTTTAGATACTTTGTATCTTTAGGTACTTTTTTAAAAGGTATGGAAGAGCCATTTCTGTAATAATCAATTTTAAACTTGCCAATGGCCTTTTTATTTCACTATTTTTTTATTATATTGATTGTTTTGTTGTTTAGCGGAGAGGCTTATACAGAGAATACAAATAAAATAAAAAAAAACTCAGAAAACATTAATGAGACTTTGTCAGAAAAAATGAATACAACTAAAAAAAGCATCGTATCCTCCCATAAAAAATCTTCTTTAATCAGTTTAAAAGTGGAAAAATATTCTTTGGATAATGGTATGGTGGTGTTACTGCATCAAGACCGGCGTATTCCGCAGGTTTATCATCAATTATTGGTAAAAATAGGATCCAGAGATGAGGAGGAGGGGAAAACAGGTTTAGCTCATTTATTTGAACACATGATGTTTAGGGGAACAAATAAATATACAGGTGAAGAATATGAAGAAAGACTGGAGGCTATAGGAGCTAGAAATAATGCTTTTACTTCACGAGATTATACAGCTTATGAGGTGTTGTTACCGAGCCACAAGTTGGAAATGGTTTTAGAAATGGAGGCGGAGAGGTTAAATAGTTTGCGTCTTACTCAAAGTAACTTTGAGAAGGAGAAGGAGGTAGTCAAGGAGGAAAGAAGATTAAGAACGGATAATAATCCGAATGAAGTTTTTGAGCCTATGATGCAATTGGTTTTTAAGTCTCACCCTTATCGTCGGCCTATTATCGGCTGGATGAAGGATTTGGAAGTAATGACTTTAGATGATTGTAAAGAGTTTTACCAGTCCTATTATGCTCCTAATAATTCTATTTTAGTTTTGGCAGGGGACTTTGAATTAGAAAAAGCTAAAAAGTGGATTCAAAAACATTATGGTGTCCTGAAAAGCTCTAAAATAAAGACTCCCCATTCTTATCAAGAACCGGAGCAAATAAAACAGAGAGTGTCTCGGATAGAAAGAGCCATTAGTGCTCCTACATTGGCTTTTGCTTATAAAGTTCCTAAAGCGGGCGAGGATGGAGCTTATTCTTTGGAAATTTTAAATCGTGTGTTAGTGAGTGGTGAGTCCAGTCGGCTACACCAACTATTGGTTTATAAGCATAAGCTTGCTCTGGCTGTAGGGGGATTTTATTATGGTTTAAAAGAGGCAGGTATATTTCTTATTTTTGTTAGAATGGCTCCGGGGAGGAGTTTGGAAAAAGCAAAACAGTTGTTTCTATCTGAAATAAAAAAAACTCAGTCTGGGGAAATCAGTGAAACAGACTTATTAAAAAGCTCTCGCTCTATAATGAATGACTATATATCAGCCGTTAAATCCCTTTCTGGAAAAGCTAACTCTTTATCCGTTAATGAAGCTTATTTTGAGGATTATAGAGAGTTATTTAAAGATTTGGATCGTTATGGAAAAGTGACAGCTCAAACCATAAAAGAACAAGCTAACTTATATTTGTCTGATGAAAAAGTTTCTATAGTGGAATTGGTACCTATGGATAAAAAATGATTTTTGAGTTCATTTATGGTATTTTATACCGGTTTGGTAATCTATTAGGGCATACAAAGGATTTTTAGAGATTAACAATGAAGAAACAAAAGTGGTTATATATCTTTATATGTATTGTGTGTGCCTGTTTCTTTTATTTTTTTTGGAGGGATAAGGTGATGAATAAAAGTGGAGTGGATTATTATAAACCGTATTCTTTTAATAAAAAAACTCTTTCAAACGGCCTGGAGGTGCTTTTAGTAAAAGATAAAAATTTACCCTATATATCTTTCGATATGATGTTTAGGTTAGGGTCTAGTATGGACCCGGCGGATAAAGAAGGTTTAACAGCTTTATTAATGGAAGTGATTGATAAGGGTACGAAAAAACTGTCTGCCGTGCAGGTGGCTGAAAATATAGAAATTTTAGGCACTTCTTTTTTGTATAACTTAAATAAAGACGCGCTCTTTTTTTCTGTAGAAACTTTGTCTTGGCTTGACGAGAAGGCTCTGGAAATTTTTTCTCAAATTATTACGCAGCCTTCTTTTTTGGAAGAGGAGTTTGAAAGAGCAAAGGAAAAAGCCATTGGTTGGGTAAAAAGAAGCGGGGAGGATTTTTCGTCTTATTCCAGTCGTATTTTTAATAAATATCTATATGAACCCCATCCTTATGGCTTCTATCAAAATGGGAGTTTAGGCAGTTTAAAGGAAATATCCGGGAAGGATGTTAAAAAAAGATATAATGAATATTTTTATCCCCATAAGGCTTTGTTAAGTGTATCGGGTCAATATCCTGATGATATTGTAGAAAAATTAGAAAAATTTTTAGGAAAGTGGAAGGCCCCTTCCGAGGTGTCTGAAAAACCTTCGAAAAAGAATATAGATATTTCTTCGGTGCCTTCTGTAAAGAAAAAAGAACTGTTGATTATCAATCACCCTGCTGCGGTTCAGTCTGAAATCAGAATGGGGCATATTTCTGTAAATAGTTCCCACCCTGATTATTTATCTTTAAAAACAGCTAATGTTATTTTAGGAGGAAGTTTTAACTCTCGTCTTATGAAGCGTATTCGCGTACAAAAAGGGCTTACTTATGGTATTTCTTCCGCTTTTTCTGCTAAAAAAGAATTAGGAGCTTTTAAAGTAGGTTTAGCTGTACGAAACGATAAGATAGGAAGTGCTTTATTAGAAATTATTGGGGTACTGGAGGATTTTCATAAAAATGGTCTTACAGCAGAGGAATTGGAAAAAGCAAAGCAGCTTTTAAAGAACCAGTTTATTACACGAGTATCTACAGCGGACAGCTTTGCACATTATTTGATGTACCTTAATAGTCAAAATATTTCTTATAGTTATGCTAAAGAGTACTTCGTCAAGTTGACTTCTTTAAGTTTAGACACAGTCAACGAGGCTGTGAGGAATTATTTACATCCCAACAAAATGAAAATCCTTATTCTTACCAATATAGATGAGGTCAAATCGCAGATAAGGGATTTTGAGCCTTTCACTGTAAAAGACTATAAAGCTTTTTTATAACATCTTATGATTTATACTAATCCGGTTTGATTCTCGTTCCCCGCGACTTACCTTCGCGCGGGAGTGGAGAAAAATTTTACAGGACGGGAAGGCAACAACTTACCTTCCCGTTTTCCCGAAGGAGGGAGAATCACGAGTCATTGATATTATTTATTGCATTGTATTGTGCCGGAGTTGGGAAAAAACCTTGGGTTTAAAGTTCTTTTCATTTTTTATAATAACATCACCTGTAGCAGAGATAACAAAAAACCCCTGTTTCTCCGCTAAACTCTCCGCTTTTCGCTTTGATTTAAGCAAAAAAGCCATAGCTCCATAAACTGTCTTCTTTTTAAAATCAGGCCATAGAATTTTAAATTGCTCTATATTCTTTTTAAATTTATCCACATCAGGAGGGTCCAAAGTTGCCTTTACTTCCACAACAACAACCTCTTTTCCATTAAGAGCGATAATATCAAATTCTACCCCGCGTTTTCTGGCATTGGTTACAACAGCCTCTACTTTAATACCTCTTTCTTTTAATCTTTGAGCTAAATTACCTTTGACGAGGTTTTCCCCTAGCTTGCCCCAACGGTTTCCTGTATCCCCGATAAACTTATCCAGCTTGATACCTGTTTTTTTCAACTGCTCATTTGTTTCAGCAGAAAGCTTATCTATTTGCCGGCCTGTTTCCGCTATTTGCTTGTCTGTTTTTGCTGTCAGCTTATCTATTTTCTGATCTGTTCGATCCATTTGCCGGTCTATTTCAGCCCGTCGCTTATCTGCTTCAGCTTGTCGCTTATCTGCTTCAGCTTGTCGTTTCTCTGCTTCAGCTTGTCGTTTCTCTGCTTCAGCTTGTCGTTTCTCTGCTTCAGCCGAAAATTGTTTCAAATTCCTTTGGGTCTCCTTTATAAGACTCCAAATCTCATCTACCGGTGATATTGTGGATTTATTCATATCGTTCTCCTTTCTGTATAATACCATAGTTTACTTAAAAACCAAGTATGCAAAATTCATGCCTAAACTCATCGGGTATTGTCTCCATTTCCACAGGGACAAGTTTTTCCATAATTTTTCAGTTTTTTCCTCAGGGGCAACACAGTCTTTAACTCCTAAATTTTACAACCCGATCGGTATAAAAATTAGCTATGCAAAATCTGTGCCTCATTTTTTCTGCCTTTAACACAACACCATTTAACCATAAGAGGATGATCCGCTCCGATAATGATCCTCAGATGAATTCTAAGAAGCTGACCAGAGGGGGTAAAGGGGGCTTGCCTTTAGTTCATGAGTTTATTCCCCCTAGATGTTCTAATAAGAATGCGTATATTGAGTCTTTCTTCTCCTTAGTGTCAGCTAATGTGACAGGTCCCAGAACATTTTTAGACTTCCATTCAGCACATGAGACAATGATGGGGGGTTGATCCGAAAGTTTTTAAAACAGTAGTTGTCAAGGACACCTTGGTAACTGAATTTTTACCTCATTCCTCCTCTTGACAGGGTTATGGCTGTCTCTTTAGTTCTCTATATAGTCCAGACATAGTATATTCATTTTAGTCATAGTGTGGCAATTTTACACACTTTATTCATTTGTTTTTTTTTGACTCTTTTCTTTTTTGGAAATATATACATGTATTATGTTTTTGGTTCATAAAGGTCAGGGTTCCCATTTCCATGAGGAAAGCAGGTATCCGGTCATCTCTTTTTTTCTCCCAAGGAAAAAGTGTCTCTGGAAGGTGCGATTTCTGTACTGGTTCAGTATAGTTTTGATTTCAATAAGTTGTTGTTGGTTTTCTTTGGTATGGGCTGATAATAAAGAGTTGGACTTTTCCCCCTGGTTAACTGCTTTTACTAGAGCGGACTCTGGTGACCGTATTGAGGTAGATAATTCTCAAGAATATATAAGCACATTGAAAATAAATGTTGCGGATTCTATTTTATCGCCTAAACAAACGTGGGCTATTGCAAAAAAGGATTCTAAAAAAGAATCTGATTACAGATATTTACGCTTATTTTATCAATGGTATATGACAGAGTTGCCTATAATAATATTTGATCGTAAATCAAAAACAGAAAGAACAGAAAATGTTAGTGATACATTAAAAATGGTGGGAAGTATAGAGGGCGCGGAATTTTTATTTGATCATAAGGCTGCTTTTACAAGTGAGCAAATGATAGCTTTGGCTTCTCGATATAATTATACTTATTTTGAAAAACTTAATTTATTTTTATTTGCCTTATACAGGGATATTTCAGAAGAGGAATTACTCAAGCTTTTTAAGTCCTGGGGTATTTATGAAAATATAGCTGTTTATATAAAAGATTACTCTACTTATTTAGAGAATTTTTTTGAAAAATTAAAATTTTCAGTTACTCAAAAGTCCGAGAAAAAATATATTCGACGCTTACTTAGGAAAAGTGATCAGCCTATCACTTCTGTTTTACATGAATCGGTATATTCTCAGCGGCGATCTCTTTTTACAACAGTAATAGAAGATGATAAAATAGATGTTAATATTCAAGACTATTTATTGCAGACTGTTTTACATAAAGTAGCGCATGTAGAGTGGTCTAAATCCAGTTTTTTTCTTTATACCTTGCTCGATAACCCTCGTGTTTATGTAAATATTCGTGATTTTCAAAATAGGACAGCTATTTTTTATGCTGTAATGCACAGCCAGGATGCTCATTTTCCTGCTGTGGAGAAGTTTCTTAGTCATGATGGTTTAGTTTTGGATATTGTAGATAGTCAGAGAAAACCCTTAACTTTAGTAGCTGCTGAGTTGGGTATGCCTTTTTTAGCTCAAGTCTTACATGAACAGGGGGCTCCCTTGCCTACCCAAGTGAGTTTGGAAAACTCTTTTCTACTGCCTGATTATCAGGCTGTATGGTTTAAATATAAACGGGATTTGAGTTTAGATAAATTGGCACATATATTTAATGCAGATACAGAGGCCCTCTCTTTTACAGAATTTCAAACTGGTATGACTGGAAGGAAGAATGTGGATGCAAGGGTATGGGAGCAGTTTCAATATTATTTTTTACTTCAATTTTTGCTTAATTTTTTACACCGTGAGGAAGGGGAACGATCTGGTTACATAATGTCTTTATTATTTGATAATAAGATGTCAGCGGAAACTCGTTCTACAGCTCAGGCCATCAGAGCTATATATGAAGGTGATGCGACCACTTTCCGTAGAGTGTTTTCAGAACAAAAAAATAAAATCGAATGGTTGAGGACACCATTTTTAAATATGAAATACCATATCAGTCAAGTTGGTTTTCCAGCAAAAATTATTTCAGGTTTTAGTATAGTGGAAAGGTTAAATATCAAGCTATTTGAACATGTGCATGGAGATTGGTGGAATTTTTATATGGGAAATGGCTCTTTTTTAAGTGAAGCCATACGGTCTGTTCAAGAGGAAATTGTTTTATTTTTATTAGGACGAGGAGTAGATCCTACTGTGGACCGACCAGGTTTTATATTAAAAGACAGCATTATGCTGGCTATTTTGATGAATAATTTAGTGTATAAAAACAAGGGTGTTTATGAAAAATATTTACGAATAGTTGAATTACTAATGAGCCACCCCAATGTCACAAAGGATTTTTTGGAAAGGGAGGTTGTCCCAGGTATCAATTATGTTGATTTAGCTGTGATAGAAGGAAACTTGAATATGGTACAAAGGATGTATAAAAAGGGGGCGCGTAACTCAGATTCAAGGTTATGGAATACAAATGTATCTGTTGAAATTGCTTCTATGGCCTCGTCTTTTTTTAAAACTGCCGAATTTGTGTTGAAAGAAAGAATTAAGGATGATCCTAATAGTGAGTTTTTAGAAGCACAACTAAGATCATGTAGAAGAGCTTTTCATTAAAGTTGTTATATCGAACCCGGTATAGAAGTAAATGGCCTAAGAAATCCGTCGGCCTTGCCCGTTCCGCCACCCTTTGGCGCAATCAACTTTTTTAATGAATGGAGCAAGCGTTGAGAACTAGTTAGCGGACCATTTTCCTGCAAGAGTTGAAAACTACTGCCCAGATACCATCAATGCAGCGATAACTACAACTTCCTATTTCTACGCATCTTCCACTAAAGCCTCCAGAATTAGTCTTTCTTAACTTACAAGAAGTCCTCGGGTCGCCAAGCCCATAAATAGCAGCACGACAAAAAGCAGTCCCCATAGGAGGAGGAGGATCTGGAGGACCGCCTGTAGTGCTACCAGTGGTAGTGGTAGTTGCTGGTGGCCCCGGTGGCCCTTGTGGCCCCGGCGGACCTGGTGGCCCCGGCGGACCCGCAATTCCTTGCGGACCTCTTCCACCACCTCCCGTACTGCCACCACCCGGTCCTTGAGGACCTTGCGGTCCCTGTGGCCCTCGTGGACCGGCAGGTACAGTATGACATACTTTTATGCCACTGCTATTAAATCCCCCTAAGTATTGCCCCGATGGACAAATCTGCGAACCTATAAGTGTAGATCTGTTTAAACATATCTTATTCCCGTTACTGTCAAATCCATGTAAGTATTGGCCAGAAGGACAACTCTGACTTCTTTGCGAAACCTCACACACCTTATTCCCACTACCATCAAAGCCTTTTAAATACTGATTAGCAGGACACTCCCCTAAAACCTCACATATCTTATTCCCATTACTGTCAAAACCCTTTAAATATTTGCCTGATCCACAACTAATACCTGCTATGTGATTCTCCCCCAATCCTGCACAATTTTGCACATCACATACCTCTACATTCGGACTGGCATTGTTCTCTAACTTATACTTCAAACTACATCCCTGAAAATAACAACCCTCTACATTGGAACTGTTACAGGGCTTATCCTCCATTGTCCCCACTCCCTTCTTCTTGTAATAAACTATAAAATCCCTAATCACTGTACTGGTCTTGGGATTACCTGTACCACTCCCCGTAAAATCCATCTTCACTACCTCTAAGGTATTTTTAAAACCTCCCACCTTTACTAAAGTGGTATCCTCTACATTCGGGTCACCTAAACCCTGTATGAGCGTGCTTACTGTACCTTTACCATTGGTGGCACTTATACCCCCACTGCTGGGTTTGAGATTAGCCTTACACGGAATGGTATTGGTTAATACTTTACTTATAGACCATATAAGGGACTGCTCGGCTGTGGAGGCTTGAATGGTTTTAGAGGAATGAAGAGAAACAGCAATCATTTTCCCTGTTCCGGCTAAGACAACTCCTCCTATAAAAGCCGCCGCTAAAGCCTCTATAATAGATAAACCTTTATTGCGTTTAAGAGGATTATACCGGTTCGGTTTAAGAACACGCTGAGACTTGACTTTTATCTCATTTTGAGACGAAAATGTGATTGGTGATTGGTGATTGGTGATTGGTGATTGGTGATTGGTGATTGGTGATTGGTGATTGGTGATTGGTGATTGGTGATTGGTGATTGGTGATTGGTGATTGGTGATTGGTGATTGGTGATTGGTGATTGGTGATTGGTGATTGGTGATTGGTGATTGGTGATTGGTGATTGGTGATTGGTGATTGGTGATTGGTGACTATAATATACATTCATATCTGTAATCTCCTTATCGAAAAAGTTACTTAACAATCCCTGAAAAATGGCTCTTATTCAAAATTTCCCCAACAAGAGGGAAAAATGAGTTAGGCCCTTGAGAGCACAATGCGACTAGATTCCCGTTCTCCATTCCCCGCTTTCGCGAGGACAAGCTTCACGGGAATGACAAAGAGATAAGTTCTTCAGGAGGAATAGGAGGCAAAAGCGAGTTCGGATTTGACACACGAGCAACCAAAGGTTGCTCTGTGGCAAAACGCATGTCCGAACCTTTTGTACTCCTATTCCTCCTGAAGAGCAAGAGCGACTGGTTCCCGTTCCCCATTTTCACGGGGACAAGCTTGACACAGGAGCAACTAGATTCCCGTTCTCACGGGAATGACAGTTTATCGGTACTCTCTGCTTTTTTCTTTAATTTTTTTCATCTTTTTTTCCCAAGCTCAACACAGTACAAAAAAAACAAAATCCGGATTTTCATCTCTAAATATTCGAATATCGGATTTTTTGTCTGTCAAAATAGCTTTAAACCCACTCTTTCCCCTACTTTGATATTGCATATTTATAAAAGTAACATGCATACCTCCTCGAACCTTGAACATAAAGCCTCTTACAATGTCTGAAGAGCTTTTTAGCAACAAAGGACCCTTATGGAAAAGCATAAAAAAAACAAAGCTCAGGTAAAGAGGCAAAAACCAAAACTGACCCATGATAACTTCTTCAAGCTCTTCTACTCTGATGTAAAATTTACAAAAGAGTTACTAAAACTTATTCTTTCAAAGAAAGAGATTAGAGCTTATGATTTAAACAAGATAAAAATAGAAAAAGACACTTTTGAAGCAAAAAGAGCGGATCTTATTTTTTCTCTCTCTTTGAAAGATTACCCAAAAAGCAGAGTAAAAATCTTTGTTATATTGGAACATAAGAGCTTTTATGATAAAAACCTGTTCAGTCAGTTTTTAGACTATCAGGTTTTAGGCCGAAAGCACAGCATTCAGCAAGTGGGCTATCCTCAACCCATAATGGCTGTCCTATTTTATCACGGGGAAGAGCCACTCAAGTGGAAAAAATCCCTTCAAGAAGAAGACTTTAAGTCCTTTTTTTCCAAGATTCCGGTTGAATCCAGAAAAGATATGTTAAACTATGGATTGAGGATAATAAACACACAAGATCCTAAAATCCGACAAGCCTACAAAGGCAAGAAATTTAAAGGGTATAGTATTATAAACTTATTGTCTGAGATATGGAGTTTAAAGAAGAAACCAACTCCATTAAAAATAAAGGATGCTTATTCTGAATTTGAGGAGATACTGAAAGGTTTAAAGGGGAAAGAAAGAAGGATTGTAGAATTAAGGATATTGGAGTATTTAAAAGATAATACGAAGTTAGATAAAAAAACTTGGGAAAAAGCGAAAAAGCTACTTATAGAAGCTGGGGTATTAAAACAAGGAGGATTTATGCAAGATGTACTAGAAATTGCCAAAGAAAAAGGCCGTTGGGAAGGCCAAAGAGAAGGTCTGAAAAAAGGACGGCAAGAAGGACGACAAGAAAGAGATAAAGAAGTAATTTTTAATATGCTGAAAAAGAAAATAGATATTTCTGTTATCTCCGAAGTGACAGGTCTTTCTGAAAAAGCAATCAGAAAACTAAAAAACGGGAAATAAACAAAGACCAAAGGAGTTAACTCCTACAAAACCTAAGAAAAGGGTGTAAAATACTTTTGGATTCGCTCCCTGCTTTCTGTAGCTAGTAATCGGCTGTTTTTATTTTCTGGATTTAAAGGGGGTAAAAATTTTACTTTTACATTTATAGATTTAATTTGGAGGAGCTTTAAAAAATGATCCTTAAAGCTGATTTTATTATCATACCAACATATTAGGTCTCTATTTTGAGTATTAAGGGCTTGGTTTTCTATTTTTGTGTAATGTATATAAACTGGAAGAACCAGTTTTTTAGCACGGATGGCTATAGAAAAAAAAGGAGGATGGAAAGGTAATATTTTTTCTCCGTTTGTGCTAGTTCCTTCTGGAAACATAACAACATGAAATCCTTTTTGTAAAAGCTCTGTTGTTTCTCTTAATTCTTTTCTCAGTTTTTGTAAATTTCTTCTTTCTATAAAATAGGCTCCGGCTTTACTGGCTATAAAATTTAAAAAAGGACTATCTTCCCGTACTTCATGGTGTGAAATAAAAAAGTTATTATGTATAAAAAAATGAAGAAGAGGTATATCCATGTACCCTATATGATTAGCTACAATGAAATAATTTTTATCGGATTTTAAATGTTCTCTTCCTTCTGTCTTTATAGTAAATCCCATTATATACATTAGCATTTTTGTTAAAATCTGAAATAACCTTGAAGTTTTTTTATGTCGTTTTACCTGATTCCGTATAACAAGAGAACCAAGAATTCCTGTACAAAATAAGGTAAGTAAAAAGGCAATACCTAACAAACGATAAGTCAGTCTTATTTTTTTCATTACAAATGATGTGTGTATCCTTTAAAAAGAGTTGAGAAAGTGGTGCCTCGGGGGAGACTTGAACTCCCATGACCTTGCGGCCATACGATTTTGAGTCGTACGCGTCTGCCAATTCCGCCACCGAGGCTAGTTTATACTGGTTTATCAAAAAAAACTGTAATCCTAAATGGATTTTAGTATGAAAATTGCAGGCAAAAAGGGAAAAAAGCAAAAAAGTGTCAGGTATTGTCTAAAAAAACGACACAATTTTTATTCCCCTTGTCTATATTAATTTAACTTCTAAATTAAAAATGAAGTGATTTCAAATACTTATATTTATTTCTTAATAAAAAGAGGAAGGTGAGCTGTTTTTGCATCTCTATTGAGTAAGAAGAAAATAAATAAATTTATTCAGGAGGTAATAGAAAATGAAAAAGCTAAGTATCCTTTTTTTAATAGGGCTTATACTTCCTTTTTCTTTGTTGGCACAAGAAGAGGTCATTGAAATTGATAAAGAAGATCTTGTTGTAGCGGAAGAAGAAGGAGTGGTTGCAAAAGCATTATCAAAAGCAGAACCACAAGTTTTGATATTAAATAATCAGAATCAGGAAGTGGGTCAGCGGGCTATTCATGACCAAAATCAAGAGGTGGGTCAAAAAGCCACTCATAGTGCGGAAACATCTGTCTCTCATCAGCCTGTTGTTCGTGTATTAGGAACTCCTATTTCCACTTCTTATGCTTTTGAATTAAAAAAATCACGCCAGGAAGCGGAAGTTCAGACAGAGCAAAAGATTGTAGAAAAATTGGAAAGCTCCAGACTCAGGGACGAGCAGGAGCGTTTAAAAAAGCTATTTGGTGATGGAACGGGTAAAACTCATACCATAGCTAAAGTGCAACCTAGACAAACTGTTGTAGTGGAAGATGGTCATGTTGTGGATGGCAATGAGATTTATGCTGAAGTGGTGACTCCCGTTCAGGAAAAAAGCGAAGACAGTATCTATGTGGGTATCCATGGTGGTCAATCGTCTAATCTCACTCGCTCACTTAAAAATGTGAACTCTTATGGTAGTTTTGGAGTGTCTTTTGGTTCTTATGATGAGAGTGGGCTTATCTTGGAAAGCAGCTTTTTTTATTCTAAACATAAATTGGATAAAGTATATGAAAACCTGTACAAAAACAACATAAATAATTACCGTGAATCTTATTTGACAGATATACATCAAATGTCAGGTGCTTTATCTCTTAAATACACTCCTTTTTCAAGCCGTTTTAAACCTTATGCTGGAATCGCCATATCTTACAACTATTGGATATATTCAGCTAATGTTCATTCTGCTTATGGATGTAAAGGTATTAGTTTTAAATACTGTAGCAATCAGGTTAAAGCGGATTCTGTTGACTTAGGAGCTAATTTTGGAGTGGATTTCAGAATGAATAAGAGAGTTTCTATTGGCTTTAATATGTTTGTAAATGTATTGAACCTTTATAATAATCGCCCTAATCGGACAAGCGACTATACCTACGACCATAGATATGACCATTCTTACTATGATGACAGATACGACACATATAATTTCAATCCGATTAAGCTAGAAGAGACGAATTGGATTATTGCCTCCATAAATGCCAAACTGTATTTCTAACCTCAAAACGATTCTCTCTTCTTATACGGGAAGCCGGCTACACCAGCCGGCTTTCTTTTTTTGAGCTAGACCAGGGTAGATTCCCGCTTTCGCGGGAATGACAGAGCTTTCGCGGGAATGACAGAGCTTTCTAACGCTCCCTTATAAACTCAATTTTGTCAGCGAATTTGTGAACATTTACAGGAATGACAGAGCTTTCGCGGGAATGACAGAGCTTTCGCGGGAATGACAGAGCTTTCGCGGGAATGACAGAGCTTTCGCGGGACGGAAAGCAGCTTTTGTGTTGATTTTATTAATTTTATTTGTTAGCTCTAAAAACTAAAGAGGGTCTGAAAAGACCCTCTTTTTTTAGATATACGGAAGGGATAACCTTCCAGATTATAGACCACAAAAAATGTCCCCGCAGAAGCGGAGATCAAACACGATCGGTATAATAGGAATTTTTAATATGAAGACAGATCAAAAGAAAAAAATTCTTCAGCTAGTTAATACAGCTGGAAAAATGAATCATTTGCGCATTTATGATGTCGAGTTTAAAGCTTCTCTTGTAAGGGTATATATAGATAATATAGAGAGGGATGTTGACTTAAACCTTTGTGAAAAACTTATGAAGTCATTATTATTTCTATTTCAATCCAATAACATAGAAGATGTAGAGTGTGAGGTTTCCAGCCCTGGAGTGGAAAGGTCATTAAAAAAAGATTGGCATTTTCTTACGGCCGTTGGACAAACCATAAAAATTCGCACCAGTGAACCTGTTTTTTGTTACGATAAGAACCAAGAAAAAAAAAGGCAGGCCACCATCCTCAGTGGACAATTATGCAAATGTAAGGATAATGTAATAAGTGTGCGGGATGGTTTATTGGATTGGACTATTCCTTTGGATACTGTTATAAAGGCTAATATTGTTTTTAAAGAGAAACAACAAGGAAAAAGGGGAGTTGTATGAGTACAATAACAAATACTTTCTCTGAGTTAGGTCGGCTTATTGATCAGGTGAGTAAGGACAGGGGGTTAGATAAAAAGGTGGTTATTAACTCCATTGTTCAGGGGTTATTATCCGCTGCCAGGAAAAAATATGGAACTTATCGTGACATTGAAGTTAAATACAATGAAGAGACTGGACAAATTGAATTATACGAGTTTAAAGAAGTGGTAGAAGATAAAAAGTTTATAGATGATCAGATTGAAATTAAATTGAGTGAGGCTTTAAAGTTGGATCCAGAAACCAGAGTGGCCGATCAAATTGGTGTACCTTTAGAGTCGGAAGCTATGGGCAGGATTGATGCTTACATGGCTAAACAGATTGTCGTGCAAAATCTTAAAGATGCTGAAAATGAGATGGTGTTTAATGAATTTGAAAAACGAAAAGGGGAAATTGTTTCCGGGGTAGTTCGTAGGGTGGATCGTGGTATGATTGTCGTGGATTTGGAAAAAATAGAAGCGTATATTCCAAAAAAGGAACAAATTTATGGTGAAAAATATAACACAGGAGATCGGATCCAAGGATATATTTTAGAAGTGAGACAAACAAATCGTGGTCCGCAAATTATTATGTCCCGTGCTCACCCCAATTATTTGATAAAACTTTTTGAAAAAGAAGTGCCAGAAATTTATGAAGGTATAGTGAAAGTGGTTTCGGCTGCCAGGGAAGTGGGACAAAGAGCTAAAATTGCAGTTTATAGCACGGACTCTGCCGTCCATCCGGTTGGGGCTTGTGTCGGTATGAAAGGAAATCGTGTGCAAAACATTACACAAGAGCTAAAAGGGGAGAGAATTGATGTTATTGTATGGGATGAGGATCCTATACGATTTGTATGTAACACTTTGGCTCCGGCAAAAATATCAAAAGTATTGGTGGATGAAGAAAATAAAGAGATGGAAATTATTGTGCCGGATGATCAGTTATCTTTAGCTATCGGGAAAAAAGGACAAAATGTGCGCCTGGCCGTGAACTTAACTAAATGGAACTTAAATATCGTATCACTGACTGAGTTTGAGGAGAATAAAACAAAAGCTGTTTTTAATCTTAAGTTGTTACCGGGTATTACGGACACAATGGCCGAAAATATTTATCAATTTGGTATTGATTCTTTTCAAGAATTGGCTAAATCTTCTGTTGAAAGGGTGCAGCTGGTTCCTGGGTTTGATCAGAAGGAGAAAGCGGAACAGCTAATACAAAGTGCTAAAGATCTCATCATCAAATACAAAGAAGAAGGTGTGGAGATTCCTTCCGCTCCTTCTACTCAGGTGCAGAAAAAAGCAGTTGCTTCAGGTGAGAATATGAGAGTTCAAGCGGATCGGCAGTTAAAGGAAGAATTAGCTCAACTGGAAAGCTCCCAATCTCATCAAAAAATACCAGCGGATGAAATGGTTTCGAACAAGGAAGCTACACAGAAGGAAGCTACACAGAAAGATAGCCAGGAAACAGATATTAATCGTGGTTGAAAATTGCGGTTTTAAAAGCTTGGCTGTAACGATGGCCTCTTAAAAAGAAAGCTTAAAGGAATTTTTATGAAGGTATATGAATTAGCAAAAGATTTAAAACTAAAGAGTGTGGATCTTTTGGATAAGCTCCGTAGAGAGCACAATATGTCTTTTAAAAATCACATGCAAAGCCTCAATGATGAAGATGTAGAAAAGATCAGAAGTTTTTTTAGTAAAAAAAATCAGATAGCCTCCTCTGTAACAAAAAAATCCACGGTTATAAGGAGAAAAAAGAAATCCGTTACAACAGCACCCAGTCCTTCTTCTGAAACAACAGATAAAGCTGAGACACCTGTTCTTCGTTCAGGTGTTATACGTAGAAGAGTGCAAAAAATATCCCCCTCGCAGGCGGATAGGGCAACGGGTGCAGAAACTAAAAGTAAAGCTTGTCCTCAATCTCAGCAAATGAAGGCACAAGTAGAAGAAAAAGAGGCAGTTGTCTCCCCCGCGATAAATATATCGGCGAATCAGGCACTGACCAGCCGCCATATTCTCCCTGGTTTAGTAGCTGATAAAAGTCAGGATGTTTTAGAAAAAATAAATGAAATTGTTGATACCTCTGATGTAGAGAAGAAAAAGGTAAAAAAAACTTTAGAGAAAGAAACGCAAACGAAACAATTTCGGGCTACCGATTTTAGGAAACGGGAAGTTATTTTTCAGCCGAAGAAAAAACGTCCCGTTTCCGATTTATCTACTAAGAAAACGCAGATCACAACTCCAAAATCACATAAGAGATTGATAAAAATGTATGATAGTCATATTTCTATTGAGGATCTTTCAAAAAAGATAGGGGTTAAAAAAAAGTTTTTATTGCATAAATTAAAGCAAGAGGGACTCCTCTCTTCCTCTGATGATCCTTTTTCTTTTGACTGTGAAACTACAGAAGTGATTGCTTCTCTTTTTGGATTTGAAATTAAAAATATGGTTAAAAATCAAGAGGAGGCTATTAAGTCTTTATTTTTTGGTGATCTGTCCGCTGAGAAAAAAAGTAAACCTCCAGTAGTGACTGTCATGGGTCATGTTAATCATGGTAAGACTACTTTATTGGATTGTATCAGAAAAAGCCGTGTAGCCAGCCAGGAGGCAGGAGGCATTACCCAACATATAGGAGCTTATAGTATTCCCGTCGGTGAAAGTTATGTGACTTTTATTGATACCCCAGGTCATGCTGCTTTTACCTCTATGAGGGCCAGGGGGGCTAAAGTAACAGATATTGTTGTTATTGTGGTTTCTGCGGACGATGGGGCGCAACCTCAAACTATTGAGGCTATCAATCATGCTAAAGCAGCGAAGGTCCCCATCATTGTTGCTATTAATAAAGTTGATCTTCCCACCAGTAATGTAGAGCAGGCAAAAAAACAGCTTACAGAATACGATCTCATACCTGAAGACTGGGGAGGAGATACTATTTTCTGCCCTATTTCTGCTTTAAAAGGGGAAGGGATTAAAGAACTGTTAGAGCATATCCAGCTTCTTGCGGAGGTGCATGAGTTAAAAGCTAACCCGAATCGTTCCGCTACAGGTGTTGTTATAGAAAGCCGAATGGAAAAGGGCCGGGGTTGGGTAATGACCTTATTGGTACAGGATGGAACCCTTAAGTCAGGGCAAATCCTTATCACAGATAATAAAGTAGGGCGGGTTCGTCAGATGACAAATGACACCGGTCGTTCCGTATCTTCAGTAGGACCGGGTTTGCCTGTGGAAATTTCAGGCTTTAGCCAGGTAGCGCAAGTAGGGGAGCCGTTTTATGTTGTAAAAAATGAAAAAGAAGCTCGTCGTCTTATAACTGAACAAGGAAAAGAGCAGGAGGAAAAGAAAGATAATTTATCTATGGAGGAGCTGTTATTAAAAGCACATACAGATACATTAAAAACATTAAATGTTGTTTTAAAAACAGATGTTGCAGGTAGTATGGAAGCTATTCAATCTTCTATCGAAGAGCTTAATACTGAAAAAGTGGAGGTTAAAGTTATCCATGCCAATATGGGTTCTGTAAATGAAAGTGATGTCTTGTTAGCTAGTACGGGACAAGCTGTCTTACTTTGTTTTAATGTAGCCATAGACCCGGCGGCTCAGAAATTAATTAAAAAGGAGTCTATTACTGTACAGTCTTACACTGTTATTTATGATTTATTAAAAAATATGGAACGAATGATGGCAGGTCTTTTGGACCCTGAAATTGAGGAATCTTTTGGAGGTCGAGCGGAAGTGCTACAGGTTTTTCCTATTTCCAATGTGGGTGTTATTGCTGGCTGTAAAGTGCTTAAAGGGAAAGTGGCAGAGAATCATCTGGTCAGACTAATAAGAAAAAACGACACCATTTACGAAGGTAAAATTAATAGTTTGAAAAGGTTTAAACAGTCAGCTAAAGAAGTATCAGAAGGGCAGGAATGCGGGATTGGCTTGGCTAAGTGTAAAGATTTAAAACCTGGTGATATTATTGAAAGCTTTACACAAAAAGAAATAAAAAAAGAGACTCTTTCCTAATTGTTTTTCTAAGGGTAGTTATGAATCATCGCCTACTTAAAATGAATAGAAGTCTTCAAAAAGTCTTAATGGAATACTTTATTAGAAAGAAAAAAAACTCTTTCCCCGGGTTTATTTCCGTAAAAGAGGTGTCTGTGGCAAACGACATGAAATCAGCCAGGGTTTTTCTATCTATTATGAGTGAAAAAGACTGTTCTGATGAGGTGTATATGGTTTTAGAACAAGAAAGATTTTTTATTCAAAAAACGATTTCTCGGGTTTTAAAAACAAAATTTTGTCCTCGACTTAACTTTTTTGTCAATCATGTACCTTATGTATTAAGTTCTGAAGAAAAAAATATATAGATTTAAAACAACTATGTTTTGTGTATAGGGTGCCTGTCTGTACTCATTAACCATCAAAAAATATATAGAAATAATGATAAATGGAATTTTACTTATAAATAAAAAAGCGGGTAACACCAGTCACGACATTGTACATTCCTTACGGCATATTATCGGGCAGAAAGCGGTCGGTCACGCCGGGACATTAGATCCTATGGCAGAAGGCTTAATATTGATTTTACTGGGGTACGGTACTAAATTATCCAATTATTTATTAACAAATGATAAAAGGTATCATTTTGTTTTGCGTTTAGGGGTGATAACAGACACATTGGATAAAACCGGTCAGATTATAGAAAAAAAAAGAGTTCAACTATCTGCAACACAAATAAAACAAGTCTTGGAAAGAAGTCAGGGGACGCTTTCTTTGCCTGTGCCTCTGGTATCTGCTGTAAAAATAAAAGGGAAGAAGTTATATGAATATAAAAGGGAAAATAAGCCTGTGGTTCCTCCTGTTAGGGACATGACATTTTATGATTTAGAGATTAAGGATATTCAATCTGAAACCGCCAGGGTGGAGCTTTCTTGTAGTAAAGGCAGTTATATTCGCTCCTGGATTTCTTTTATTGGAGATAAGTTAGGCACAGGAGCTTGTTTAGAGGAGCTGGTTCGTTTGCAATCTGTTCCTTTTGATATAGGTTCCTCTCTTACAGTTCAGCAAGTGGCAGATAAATGGAGTCATCAGGGAGATTTGAACCAAAAACAGATATTAAAAATATTAGAACCTGCTTTTATTCCCTTTTCTAAAGCCCTTCCTCATGTGCCCTCCATAAGTATTAAAAAAGAAGATGAAAAACGATTAAGATATGGGAAAGTATCTGGAAATTTAAAAATGAGCCTTCAGGATCAGCAAAAAGAAGTAAATAAAAGTGAAAAGGCGGAGATGATTCGTATTATGAATTATAATAAGGAACAAATGGTGGCTCTTCTGGAGTTAAGACCCTTCTTATCTCTGAGGTTTATAAAAGTGTTTCCTCAGCAGTTATAATGATCTAGTTTGATCCCCGTGTTCACGAGGACAGAATTTTATTTGTTTTATCTTGACGGATATAAAAAGGTTTTTTATATATCAAAGTAATACCATAAGGGTATATATTGTTTAAAATTGGGAGTGCAATATGAGTTTAGATAAATCACAGGTAGAGCAAGTACGGAAGCAATTTTCCAGATCAGAAAAAGACACAGGTAGCCCTGAGGTCCAAGTGGCTCTTTTAACAAATAGAATCAATATTCTAACAGAACATTTTAAGAAGCATAAAAAAGATCATCACTCTAAAAGAGACTTGTTCAAAATAGTGAGCCGGAGAAAAAAACTTCTCAATTATATTAAAAAAACAAATCCAAAAATTTATCGAACCACTATTCAAGCCCTTTCTTTAAGAAAGTAATCTATATGTCTGTGTTATATTGCTCTTGTTTGAATGTTGTGGTTTCTTTGAGCTTTTTCCCAATGGGGAATGGAGTACGCAAACCTGTTCCCTTGAAAGGTGGAACATGGTCTTGTAAACGAGAAGGCCAGTTGTTGCCTTCCTGCTTTGTAAAAGCGGGGAACGGGATTCTATACCAGATTAGTATAATCTATAATAACCAATTACAAAGGAATGGGAAATGAGTAAATCGTCTTATAAGTCGTCGGTCATGTTAGGTGGTAAAGAAATAAGCATAGAGTCCGGGTTATTGGCCCGTCAGGCAGATGGTTCTGTGTTGGTGAGCAGCGGAGAGGATAAGGTATTGGTGACAGTGGTGTCGTTGAAGGGGGATTCGGGTTTGGATTTTTTTCCTTTAACGGTGGAGTATCAGGAAAGGTTTTACTCGGCGGGTAAGATACCTGGGGGTTTTTTCAGGAGAGAAGGGCGTCCTTCTTATGAGGCGACACTGATATCTCGAATGATAGATCGTCCGTTGCGCCCGTGTTTTCCCAAGGGATATAGTAGTGATACGCAGATTGTGGCGACGGCGTTAAGTTACAGTGGATCGTTTCCGATGGGGATACTGGCAGGGATAGGGGCTTCTTCAGCCTTACATATAAGCGACATACCTTTTAAGGGTCCTGTGGCAAGTGTGCAGGTGGTGAAGATAGGTGGTCAGCTTCAGCTGAATCCCAGTTTAGAAGAAGAGGAGGGGGCAAGTTTAAATTTTATTGTATCTGGGACACGAGGTGGTTTATTGATGGTGGAAGGGGAGGCCCGTTTTGTATCAGAGAAAGAGGCTTTGGAGGCATTGGAGTTTGCGCATCAGAGTATGCAGCCTTTGTTTGATATGCAGGATGAGTTAAGGGAGAAATTAGGCAGTGTTGCTAAGCGAGAGTGGACAGGGTTTAAGGTAGAGGAGAAACTAAAAGAGGAGATAGAAAGATTTTCTGGAGAAAAGATAAAAGGGGTTTTAAAAATATCAGAGAAGCGGGAGAGATATAAGGCTTTTGATGTATTAAAAGAGGAAACTTTGCTACATGTTATGAAGTTAGTAGAGGGAGGTGGGAAGTTAGAGACAGAAAATAAAGCGAGTAAGCAAGAGATGTCTGTTTCTTCTTTAGACAGTGCTACAGTCAAAAGAAATGTAGAGGAGGTCTTAGGAGAGTTAAAATACAATTATTCTCGGTCTAACCTTTTAGATACAAAGGTGAGATTAGATGGTCGTAAGCATAACGAAGTAAGATCCATATCAGGAGAGGTGGGGCTTCTTCCTCGTGTGCATGGTTCTGGTTTATTTACGAGAGGGGAAACACAGGTATTGGGTACAGTAACATTGGGTACCGGAGATGATGAGCAGAAGGTGGATGCTTTAGCGGGTTTTTCAAAGAAGCAGTTTTTGCTGCATTATAATTTTCCCCCGTATTGTGTGGGAGAGACGGGGAGATTGGGTGGCCAAAGTAGGAGAGAGATAGGTCATGGATTTTTAGCGGAAAAGGCATTAAAGGCCGTATTGCCGGAGCATAAGGGTTTTCCCTATACGATTCGTGTGGTGAGTGAGGTATTGGAGTCAAATGGTTCGAGTTCAATGGGAACAGTGTGTTCGGGGAGTTTAGCCTTACAGGATGCAGGGGTGCCAATAAAGGAACCAGTGGCGGGTATAGCAATGGGATTGATCCAGGAAGCAGGGGATAAAAAAGAGAAGAGGGTAGTTATACTATCAGACATATTAGGAGATGAGGATCATTTAGGAGATATGGATTTTAAGGTGGCGGGGACGAGAGAGGGTATTACGGCCTTGCAGATGGATATAAAGGCAGAGAGTTTATCGTTTTCAGTATTAAATGAGGCATTAAGTCAGGCAAAAGAGGGCAGGTTACATATATTGTCGGAGATGGCTAAGGTGTTAGGATCTTCGCGGGAGGATTTATCGCAGTATGCGCCTAGGATAGAGATGATGCAGATAAAGCCTGAGAAGATACGAGAGGTGATAGGTTCCGGTGGTAAGGTGATAAACAAGATCATAGAGGATACGGGGGTGAAGGTGAATATAGAGGATACGGGAAAGGTGTATATCTCATCTGTGGATAAGGAGAGGATAGATCGAGCGCGTGAGATAATAGAGGGAATATGTGCTGAGGTGGAAGAGGGAGCGATATATGATGGTCGAGTGGAGAAGTTGGCGGCCTTTGGGGCTTTTGTGGAGATATTGCCGAACACAAGTGGACTGTTACATATATCGGAGATAGCGCATCGAAGGATTAAGGAAGTATCGGAGGTATTGCAGGAGGGAGATAAGGTGAGAGTGAAGGTGTTGCAGGTAGGAGATAATGGTCGTATCCGATTAAGCAGAAAAGCTCTTATGGAAAGAGACAATTAAGTATAAGGTCATTATGCTGTCAGGTAAGAAGTGCAAGCTTTTTGGCACAGATGGTATTAGAGGAAAATCCAATTCCTTTCCTATTCGTCCTGATATTGTTTTAAAAGTGGGACAAGCTCTAGGTTACCTATTAAGAAAAAATGGTAGAAATAAGAAAATGGTTCTCATAGGAAAGGATACCCGTCTTTCCGGCTATATGTTGGAACAGGCTTTGGCCAGTGGGTTAAACTCTATGGGTGTATGGGTTCAGCTGACAGGCCCTTTACCTACACCCGGTATTGGTTTTTTAGCTCAAAATATGAGAGCGGAAGCGGGTATTGTAATATCAGCCTCTCATAATCCGTATTATGACAATGGAATAAAATTTTTTGATGCACACGGGTTTAAAATGTCTAAAACGATGGAGGAAGCCATTGAAGAGTTGGTTTTTTCCAATAAATTAAATAAGTTCATAGTTTCTTGTGACCGGATAGGGCGAAGTCGTCGTATTGATGATTCGGCTGGGAGGTATATTGTTCATGTAAAAAATACATTTCCGTTGAACATGACCTTAGATGGTATGCGTGTTGTGTTGGATTGTGCTCATGGAGCTTGTTACAAAGTGGCTCCTAAAATTTTTGAAGAACTAGGTGCGGAGGTTTTTGTTATCGGTAATAAACCTACTGGATACAATATCAATGAGCAGACAGGGGCTTTGCATACAGATAAAATACAACAAGCGGTTTTAGATTATAAGGCGGATGTGGGTATTAGTCTCGATGGAGACGGTGATAGAGTCATTATGGCGGATGAAAAAGGAGAGCTTGTGGATGGAGATCATATTCTGGGTATTTGTGCCTTGAGTTTACAAAAAAAAGGGGAGTTACAGTGCCCTAAAGTGGTAGCTACTTCCATGTCTAATATGGGTTTGGAGATTATGCTTAAGAAAAAAGGTATTCAAGTGGAGCGTACGGAGCCTGGGGATCGCAATGTTGTGGAGTACATGAGACAAAATAATATTTCATTAGGCGGAGAGCCTTCCGGTCATATTATTTTCCTTAGTCAAAGCACTACAGGCGATGCTTGTGTAGCTGCCTTGAATGTGTTGGCGGTTATGCGAACGGAAAATAAAAAGTTATCGGAGTTAAGTCAGGTTTTAGTGCCTATTCCTCAAGTGCAGCGGTCTGTAAAAATAAAAAAGAAGAAGGAGTTACAGACGATTACCGGATATAACGAAGTGATAGAGGATATAAAAAAAGGATTACAAAATAAAGGGCGAATATGTGTTAGATATTCAGGAACGGAACCGATTATAAGGGTATTAGTAGAGGGAAAGGATAAGCAGTTTATTCAAAATTGTGCAGATAAAATAGCCCATTTATTGAGCCGTAACTTAAATCCTTAAGCTGGAGTTATTGGGGCAGCTAGAGTGGCTAAGGCTATCAAAGTTGTAAATGTTCACTCATTTGCTGACAAAATTGAGTTTATAAGGGAGCATTAGAAAACACTGTCATTCCCGCGAAAGCGGGAATCCAGTAAATATGTCCTTCAGTAAAACAGCTTTGCCTCTATCGGGACGGCCATTGTCTTTCTTAGGTAGAAAGCCAATGGCCTTGGACCCTCTGCCGGCAAACTGTTTTACTGAAGGAATACAATTATATGAAAAGACAAATTGTTGCCTCCTCGTACAATGAAAAACTTTTGTGAGAGAGTGAAGAAGTGATTTTGTCAGCGAATGAATGAACACGTACAAGAATGGTTGGGATAGTCGGGGGCTGGGATAGCCGGGGAGTGGCTGAGAATGGATCAAAAAGATACTATATCTTCTTTTATTCCTTTAGCTAAGGCCGCTCAAGGGGCTGAGATAGATCGTCTATCTCAAAGCCATTATAATTTAAGTGCAGAAGTATTAATGGAGGCGGCGGGGGCCTTATCAACTAAGGAAATTCTTTTTTACCTTAAAGAACAACAGATAGATACCACTTCTTCTGCTGTTATGATCTTATGCGGACCAGGGCATAATGGTGGGGATGGCTTGGTTGTGGCTCGTCATCTTTTGTCTGAAGGACTTTGTGTAAAAATATTTTTTTCTGAGGAAGTTAAATCCCCTCTGGTAAAAAAACAAAAAGAAAGATGGGAAAAGTGGATACACGAGTCGCAAAAACAACAACTCGGTAATATTTTTTTTCACCCTTTAAAAGATATAGAAAAAATAAAAGAAGTAGGTGCAAAATGCTCTGTTATCGTGGATGCTCTTTTTGGCATTGGACTGGTTCGTGTTATTGAAGGTTTTTATGCGGATTTAATAAAATGGCTTAATTTAACAGATAAAAATATTATTTCATTAGACACTCCCTCCGGGTTAAATGTGGATACGGGGCAAGTTCAAGGGGAGGCCGTAAAAGCGCGGTTCACTATTACATTTGGATTAGCAAAACCTGGTTTTTACTTGATGGATGGGCCTGCTCATACAGGGAAGTTGAAGGTGCTTTCTATTGGGTTTCCTCCTGCTTTATTACATTCTCAAACCTGTACTCACTTTTTAATAAAAAAATCCTGGGTAGCTTCTCAGCTTCCTAAGCGTGAACCAGCCGATCACAAAGCCCATCATGGGCATTTACTGATTTTAGCTGGGAGTGAAGGTTTTTGGGGGGCGGGGCAATTAGCTGCTCTTTCCGCTTATCGTATGGGTGTGGGTTATGTAACATGGGCTGGTAAAAGTGCTGATGTTTCAAACGGGCCTATTTTAAGTGAGAATATTCCAGAGGTATTAACAAAAAACTTATCTGACCCGGATCTTTTAGAAAAGAAAACCGCTGTGGTTATTGGTCCTGGTTTTGGAGTGGATGAGGAAACAAAAAAGATTTTATTGTCTTTAATGAAAACCAGGCTTCCTGTTGTTGTGGATGCTGATGCTTTTACTGTGTGTGTAAAGGAGAGTCTTTTTCCTGTACCTTCCCATTGGGTGTTGACTCCTCATAGTGGTGAGTTAGCTCGATTGTTTAATATTACAGGGAAGCAGATAGATCAAGATCGTTGCTCTTATGCTATAAAAGCTAGTCAACAAACAGGTGGTTTTGTTTTGCTAAAAGGTTTTCATTCTGTTCTGGCAAAGGGGGATAAGTGTTGGATTGTTCCCACGGGAAATGCGGCTTTGGCTAAGGCGGGAACAGGAGATGTGTTGGCGGGCTTTATCGGAGCTTTGATGGCACGATCTATGGGTGTTTTTTCTGCTACTGCTGTGGCGGCTTTTATTCATGGAAAATTAGCCGAAGAATGGGTATCCTCCGGTAAAGATCAAGATAGTTTAATGGCTCAAGACTTAAAAGATATTTTACCTGTTGTTTTACAAAAACTGAGACACTTTTAATTAATGAAGTTTCAAATGTTTCATTTAAATGTCACCTGAAGTTCGCCAAATAAACCCTTTGGGTTTAGAAGAGTGGTAAATTTATCATAGTTTTCCTGAAATTCGCCAAATAAAACCCTTTGGGTTTAGAAGAGTGGTAAATTTATCATAGTTTTCCCGAAGTTCGCCAAATAAAACCCTTTTGGTTTGGCACGGATTTTGCATATCTTCTTTTAAAGAAACAAAAAAACTATGTTATTATAAAGAAAGGAGATGAAAATGAGTAAATCCACAATATCACCAGCAGATGAAATTTGGGCACTTATAAAAAAGACTCAAAGGAATATAGAGCGATTTTCGGCAGAAGCAGAGAAGCGGCAAGCAGAAGCAGAGAAGCGGCAAGCAGAAGCAGAGAAGCGGCAGGCAGAAGCAGAGAAGTGGCAAGCTGAAATAGACCGGTACAGGGCTGAAGCAGAGAAGCAAAGTGTAGAAGAAAAGAGGCAGCAAGCTGAGCGATGGGCAGAAGCAGACAGGCGAAAGGCAGAAGCAGAGAAGCAAACTGCTAAAATAGAACAGATAATAGAAAGACTGTCGGTGGAAACTGAAAAAACAAATAAAGGTTTAAAAAAGGCGAAAGAGCTTTTTGAAACCCAGTGGGGAAAGCTTATGGAAAGCCTGGTAGAGGGGGACCTGGTAAAAGTTTTAAATGAAAGAGGCATAAATGTTGAACATACTTACATGAATATCAAAAGGGAGCATGGTGAGGATCGGTATGAATATGACATTGTAGCAGGTAATGGAGACGAAGCTGTGGTGGTGGAGGTAAAGACCACTTTAAAGGTTCAATACATCAAGTATTTTTTAGAGGGTTTACAAAAGTTCAGTGATCGTCTTTCGTCTTATAGAGGTAAGATTATTTACGGGGCTGTGGCTTATTTAAGAGCATCGGAATCAGCCAGTAAGTATGCAGAGAGGCAGGGTTTGTTTGTGATAAGAGCGACAGGGAACAGTGCTCATCTTATCAATAAGGAGGGCTTTAAGCCCAAAGTTTTTTCTTAGTAAGTGGATAAAAATGAACGAACCCCCCGTTTTCGCGGGGCTGACAACATTCCCGTAAAAGTCCTGTAAACGGGAAGGCAAGTTGTTGCCTTCCCGTCCCGCACCAGCCCAGCCATTTCCGTGGAAGCGGGAATCTAGTCGGTTCTTATGCTTCAGGAGAGAATAGGGATTAAAAGGCTCGGACATGCTGTTTGCCACAGGAGCAACCTTTGGTTGCTCCTGTGGCAAGCTTGTCCCCGTGAAAACGGGGATCCGAACTCGCTTTTAAACCCTATTCTCTATTGAAGAAGCTCATCTCTCTGTCATTTCCGTGCAGGCACTGTCATTCCCGTGAAAACGGGAATCCAGAAAGGTTGATTGGACTTCTGCAACCTCGATAACCCTTGTCATCCTGTAAATGTTCACTAATTCGTTGACAAAATCACTTCTTCAGTAGAGAATAGGAGCCAAAAGACTCGGACATGCGGTTTGCCACAGAAGCAACCTTTGGTTGCTCTGTGCTCAAATCCGAACTCGCTTTTGCCTCCTATTCCTCCTGAAAAGCTTATCTCTTTGTCATTCCTGTGAAGCTTGTCCTCGCGAAAACGGGGAACGGAGAACGGGAATCTAATCGTTATTTTAATTGATAATTAGTCAAGACCAATTATCAATGTACTGAAAGATGGTTCCTTAACTAGCAAGATTTTAGTCCATGAAAGAGGGGAATGGGGATTCCTGACTTGTATAAGCCGGGTAAGGGGGGAGTTTTTTTGAGATTTTTTCCTACATGGGACATGAAAAATAAAAAATTTGATTTTTTAAAGATTTATCTGATATAATTTCTAATACGGGAAAGAAAAAAACTCTTGCAGGGAAGTAAGAAGTGTGAAAAAATTTTTCATTCATTCATTCATTCATTCATTCATTCATTCATTCATTCATTCATTCATTCATTCATTCATTCATTCATTCATTCATTCATTCATTCATTGAACTAACTTCAGATATATCCATCTGGTTATTTTCCGCAAAGCTTTCGAAAGTGGAAGCGGGGACAAAGCTCCCCTCGAGGCTAGTCCTTACGAAAGTGAGCAGGTGCAATTCCCGCGGAAGCGGGAATCCATCTGATCCAGTATCAAGCTTGTTTCCTTGGAAATTGTTTTCCTGGATAGACTGCGGAAACGGGAAGCCATCTTTGTTTTCTCTGGGCCAGCTTCGCAACAAGGGTGGATTTTCCTTATTGGAGATTCTGGTAGTCATAGGTTTAATGGCGGTGATTACTGTGGGGACCATGCAATTAGCCACGGTATCTATGCAGTCTTCTCAGGTAGTAAGAGGGACTTTTTCTGAGCAGGAGTTACGGATTGCCGTAAATAACATTCTCACAAATGACAATTACTGTAAGGCCAATTTAAAGCCGGAAGCGGGCAGACTTACAGGGAGTAACAGTCAAAAGGGGATAGGCACGATTAGTAAGTTGGAGCAAGATGGTGTGGCCTTGCTGGAGGAGGGGAAGTCTTTTAAGGGGAACTTGGATATTGTAAAGCTAGAACTTACAGGTGATGCAACTCAGAACCCTAAGACAGCTACAGTAAATAGAAAATTTGTGGTGTATTACAGCAAGAAGCAGACAAAGGATTTAAACACATTAGATGGGGGTGATTGTACCAGCAGTGATACGAGCGGGTGTTACTTTTTGGAATGTGATCTGGATTATAGGTTGGAGAATGTGGCGAGTAACCCGGATGTCGTAGCCTGTGATACTTTAAATTGCGTAGGTGGGGACAATATCTCTTGTTATACGGTGGACATGGAAGAACCATCTCTGTCATCTACTATATCACCAGCAGGAATAAGAGTTTCCGTCCTATATACTTCCGATCCTTCTTTGACTGCTCTGACACATTATTATTTAGATGCTGCTAATATAGAGGGGAAGGGGCGGACTCTTGTGGGTTGCGGAGGGACCTCTAAGATAAAAGCCAGTACAACCACCGCTTTTGGATTTGAGTCAGGGATTAATACTGAAACTATAGTGGGAGGAGCAGGAGTCTTTAATGATGGAACAGCTAACTCTTTTTTTGGTTATCAGGCAGGTTACAGTAATACAAGGGGAAGCAAGAATGTTTTTTTTGGTTTCAAAGCTGGTTATAAAAATACGATAGGTAGTAATAACCATTTTATAGGAGAGTCTGCTGGCTTCAATAACACAACTGGAGGTGCTAATGTTTTTGTAGGTCGCAGAGCAGGTTATTTTAGTAATAGCTCTAATAATGTATTTCTAGGAAATAGAGCGGGGATGGGTAATGTTTCAGGAGAAGATAGTAATTATATAGGAAGGAGAGCGGGTTATTTTAGTAAAGAAGGGAATTATAATAACTTTTTAGGTTATGAGGCAGGTTATACAAATAACGCTGTAGATACATCCATTCCTGTAATAGCTAGTCATCCTATCCCTGGGTTACCAGTTCCTGTTTTGGATTCCAGTAATAATAACTTTTTAGGTTATCAGGCGGGTAGGTCTAACACTTCAGGATCTTATAATACATTTATAGGCTATCAGGCGGGTTTATATAATACAACCGGTTTGGCTAATATCTTCATAGGTGATATAGCGGGAAGAGCCAACACAACTGGACGTGCTAATGTTTTTTTAGGAAGAGGAGCGGGTCTTAAGAACACAACCGGCCAGGACAATGTATTTCTAGGAAATAGAGCGGGGATGAGTAATGTTTCAGGAAAAAGTAGTAATTATATAGGAAGGAGAGCGGGTTATTTTAGTAAAGAGGGGAATTATAATAACTTTTTAGGTTATGAGGCAGGTTATACAAATAACGCTGTAGATACATCCATTCCTGTAATAGCTAGTCATCCTATCCCTGGGTTACCAGTTCCTGTTTTGGATTCCAGTAATAATAGCTTTTTAGGTTATCAGGCGGGTAGGTCTAACACTTCAGGATCTTATAATACATTTATAGGCTATCAGGCGGGTTTATATAATACAACCGGTTTGGCTAATATCTTCATAGGTGATATAGCGGGAAGAGCCAACACAACTGGACGTGCTAATGTTTTTTTAGGAAGAGGAGCGGGTTTTAAGAACACAACCGGCCAGGACAATGTATTTATAGGAAATAGAGCGGGCCGTTACAGCACTGTAGGAAATGACAATGTTTATTTAGGAAGGAGAGCTGGTGGTAATAGTACAACAGGTAATAACAATGTTTTTTTAGGTTATGAGGCAGGGTTTAGTAACACTACAGGAAATACCAACCTATTTTTAGGTTATCAGGTAAAAAGTGGTCCTGGTATCTCTGCAACAGCAGATAGTCAGCTCAATATTGGAAACTTAATTTTAGGAAAGTTAAATACGAGTGCCCCCTCCTCCGGCCCTTCTATTCCTTCTACTCCCGGGGCGGTCATCCACGGGACTTTAGATGTTGCGAAGAAGCTGACTGTGCATACAGGGGGGCTTGAGGTTTCAGGGGGTATTAATCTCTCCTCGGGGGTATTTAGCTGTGGTGGTTCTATTTGCCCTTCCATGCCTGGTCATACTCATCCTTACTCTCCATCCGGTCACAGTCATGGCACTTCCTCCTCTCGGGTGTATAAGAAAAACATTAAAAAATTTAAAAACTTTGAGAGAGCTTATAAAGATATAAAAAAGACGCCATTATTTACTTATGAATACAAAGAGGACCACCCGAATAAAAGTCGTATGGGTTTTATTTCCGAGGAGCTACCTAATTATCTTCAGATTATAGACAAAGGCCAGCCTTCTATGCCAGATATGCCTTCTATTTACGGGACCTTTTGGGCGTCTATAAAGGCATTAATTATTAAATTTGAAGGTTTTAAAGAAAATACTTTGTCAGCATTAAAAAAAGTAACAGAGGAGGTAATAGCCATTAAAGAAAATACCTCGTCAGCAATAAAAAAACTTACAGACAAAATAGAAGCAACAAACAGCCAAATATATGAGATGAAAACAGGGATAGTAGATAAGCTACAGGTTTTAGATTCAAAGATACAAGAAAAAATAAAAGCTATTATAAAAGAAATAGAGGAAATAAAAACAGCATGGGCCAAAGAGAAAGAGGAGATTAGTAAATTAAACACCCTCATTCTTTTACAACAAGAAACCCTTACATCACAACAGGAAGCACTTACATCACAACAGAAAGCACTTACATCACAACAGAAAGCACTTACATCGCAACAAAAAGAACTCACAGAGTTAAAAACAAAGCTTAAGGATATAGAAAAGGCACAACAAAAGGCCGATCGGGAGGGAACACTTAAATAATGGGTTCTGAAAAGGTCTTAACAATTGGATTTTATATATAGTTTTGTTATTTTAAATGAATAATTTTTGCAAAAAAGAATTTTTTGTATTCAAAATTTTGAATAAGAAAACTTTTTCAGAACCGATATATATGAAACCTATTTGTATTAAAAAGAAACTTCATTTACAGGATATGAGTGTTTTTTCCAAAGAATTGAGGTCTTTGTTTAAAAAGCCTCAAATTTTATTATTGGAAGGGCCTCCGGGAGTGGGTAAAACAACCTTAACGCATTTTTTATTAAATAAAGATATGTCTTTAAAAAATGTGTGGAAAGAAGATCAGGTTAGTTCGCCTGCTTTTTCTATTCATAATCATTATATTACTGATTATGGTTTTGTAAGGCATATAGATTTATATCGTATAAAGGATGATGACGACTTAGAATCAACGGGCTTTTGGGATATTTTTTCAGAACCAGAAAATACCTATCTTATAATTATAGAGTGGGCTAATCGTTTAAACTCTAGTTCTTTTCCGGTGGGATGGCACTACATTAAAGTAGCTTTTACTTTTAACACCCAAGCAGATACCCGTCATGTCCTTGTCACATCCAGCAACCTGTCCTGACTTACTGACTTCGGCCTGAAGAAAATAGCCAGCCTCTTTGTTTCAGTAGCCTTAGTCTCCTTAAAACTGTTCTTATATCAGTGCCTTTAAAAACAAGCTTCTGGATTTGTTGTGTGGAGAGCACTCCAAAACTTTCCAGTCGTTCCAAAAGAAATAAATCTCTTTTTGTAGGGTTTGGAGGATTCTTTTTTAAGAAGGATCGTTTTTTAGATTGCTTGGTATTTTAGTGATCCCTTCCTTCATAAATTATTGATATTATTTATTTATTACATCATGTTGTGTCGGATTCAAGTTTTGTGCATTCTTACCGATAAAATAAGGAGTCATTCAGCAATTTATGAGAGACATTTTAAACACAGCTGATATTCAGGAGGTTTTATGAGATTGTTTATTGTTTGGATTGATGTTTCAAGTTAAAAGTGACCATGATGCTCAGATGAACTCTTGGTGTGCCTCTTTTCCAAATAGTGATGACTGTCGGGCATACCAAGATTCTCACAAAACTTCTGGCAGTGATTCCGACTCTGTTAAATGCGAACCGTTATTAGTTAGGCAGGAACAATTAACAAGAGACTTTGAAGAAAATCAAAGAAAAAATGCAAAAGCAGATATAAATTACCAAGAATCTATTTCCAATTATCAACAGTACCTTAAAGATTGGGAGCAAAATTTTTACGAATTAAACCGCATTATAAATAGTGGCAATCCAGATAAGTCATATAATCAAGTTTTTTCTCAAATGAAAAGAAACGCTCTGAAAATAAAGATAGCTTATGGCACCCATCTCGAATTTATAGAGGAACACCATGTGATTATAGATAAATTTAAAGATCTAAGAACAGCTCAAATAGAAGTACAAGAAGGACTTAAAAAGTATAACTGTGATAATTAGTTGTCCTGTTTTAATTGCATCGCAATTTCCTGAATGATAGCGGGTCAACCCCCTAGTTTTCGGACTGAAATCTTGCTATTTTTGTCATAATCTGAGTTCATAATTAGCTAAAAAAACATCTATTTTGATTTTGCTAAAAAATATTAATTAACGTTAAATAGCTATATATTATATATAACAACTGATGTTGCAATTAGTTATAATCCTCCTGATCCCCTATATAGTGTGGACAAAATTGATTACTTGAGTTTGAGTTATAAAATAGGAGGGGTGGCCGAGTGGCTGAAATCCGCAGGCTTGGAAAGCGTGTAGGCGGGTAACTGTCTCGAGGCTTCGAACTCTCTCTCCCTCCGTCATTTTTTTGTTTTGATATTAGTCTGGGACAACATAATTTTTTCGCATATAGTCTTTTCCTTTGCCGTGATTTAGTTTATTATAATAATAAGTTTCTCTGGTAGTTTTTATGATTACTTTTGTGATGTGATCAATTACCAGGAAGTGTTATAAAAATCATATAGATATAAAATGGGAGAGGATGATGGTATGGAGAAAAAAATAGAAAAAAAGGAAAGCGAAGAAAAACCTATTGGTAAATCTCAGGAACCCCTTGATTACAGATATATTGAAGAACTCAGACAAAAAGCTTGGGCTGATCCAGAAGTGAAAAAGAATTGGGCAGAATTCAATAAGAAACAAAAAGAACATAATAAATAATTTTAATTCACTTAAAAATATCCTCTTAAGAATAATATGAACTAAATACTAATGGCTAATAATATTTCTATAGTTTGGGATTTTGATAAAACTCTAACTTCTCATGACTCTACAACTGAACTGATCCGGTTTTTTATAGGAAATAAAACTCAGGAATTTTGGGATGGAGTTAAAAAAACATCAGGAGTGGATGCCAGTACCCCAGTGGACTCGATTTCGACCAGTGAAGCCCCTGTTTGGATGTATTTACTATCAGAAATGGCTACAAACCCTGATACATGTAATAAAATAGCCTTAGATGAGAAACACCTTGGAAAACTAATTGCCGAAAAAATAAGATTTTATCCTAATGTTTTAGAATTTCTTAAAAAAATAAAATCTTTATCTTCTGAAAAGTTTTTTAAAAAAAATGATATTGAAATACATCACTTTATTATAACAGCAGGGTTGCAAGATTTAGTGTCCTCAGTTTTTAAACTACATGGATCAAGGGATTTAATTCGTGAAATTTTTGGTTGTAGATATAAGATAATTCAAGATACTGATACTCAAAAAGTGGAGAAAAACATCCCTATTTATTGTATGGATAAAACAGCAAAGACAAGAGCTTTGTTTGAAATTTGTAAAGGTTGTTTTTCAAAGGATGCTAAATACAAAGTGGATGATTTAGTTCCAAAAGAGGATGAATGGTGTTCATTTGAAAATATGATTTATATTGGAGATGGGGACACTGACATTCCTGCTTTTTCTCTTGTAAGATCAAGAAGAGGAGTAACTATAGGTGTGTATAATCCTGATGAAACTAGAAACAATATAAATAGTAAAGCTGAAAATATCAGGAAAGGAAGAAGAATTGATTTATTTACGCCAGCGGAATTTACAGAAACAGGAGAATTATTTCGTTTTATAAAAATCCGATGTGAACAAATAGCTAAAAGATATGAAGCTCATCAGATTACAGATTAGCTTGCTGTGATTTTGCTGTGCTGGTTCGGCATAAAACGGGAAACTGGAGGAAAAGCCGAGAAGAAAACATAGCTGGTTGTTGTTAATTTTACTAGGTTATTCCTGTGTTATCTGTGACCTGAAGGGAGCAGATAAGACAGGGCAGAAAATTCATTTTCTGAACGACCGAGTGAATGGCAAGAATTAGGAGGGGTGGCCGAGCGGCTGAAATCCGCAGGCATGGAAAGCGTGTAGGCGGGTAACTGTCGTCGAGGCTTCGAACTCCCTCTCCCTCCGTAAATTAAGGGAGTGACCTGTGTTATCTGTGACCTGAAGGGAGCAGATAAGACAGGGCAGAAAATTCATTTTCTGAACGACCGAGTGAATGGCAAGAATTAGGAGGGGTGGCCGAGCGGCTGAAATCCGCAGGCATGGAAAGCGTGTAGGCGGGTAACTGTCGTCGAGGCTTCGTACTCCCTCTCCCTCCGTAAATTAAGGGAGTGACCTGTGTTATCTGTGACCTGAAGGGAGCAGATAAGACAGGGCAGAAAATTCATTTTCTGAATGACCGAGTGAATGGCAAGAATTAGGAGGGGTGGCCGAGCGGCTGAAATCCGCAGGCATGGAAAGCGTGTAGGCGGGTAACTGTCGTCGAGGCTTCGTACTCCCTCTCCCTCCGTAAATTAAGGGAGTGACCTGTGTTATCTGTGACCTGAAGGGAGCAGATAAGACAGGGCAGAAAATTCATTTTCTGAACGACCGAGTGAATGGCAAGAATTAGGAGGGGTGGCCGAGCGGCTGAAGGCGCACGCTTGGAAAGCGTGTAGGCGGGTAACTGTCTCGAGGGTTCGAATCCCTCTCCCTCCGCCACTTTTTTGTTTAACTCCTGAAAACACAAGTATTTTTTATTTGTCCTGAAGTCAGGAAACAAGTAATTATTGTTGTGTAAGAGGTTGAATAGCTTTTAAAATTTCCGGTTTTGGGTTTTTTTTGTAATTTACTAAAGTGGCTCCAGAGGCGTTTTTATGTCCTCCTCCTTGGAACACTTCGGCCAATTTTGATACATTCCATTTTTTGCTTCTGAAACTAAGTTTGTACTGGTCTTTCGATAAATGTACGATAAGAACAGAAAGCTGAGTAGAGTTCACATCTAAAGTCATATCCAAAAAATCACAGGCGTCTCCTACATCCAAATTGTTTTTGTTCAATTCTTCCTTAGTTATTTCTAAAACAGCTACTTGGTTTTTGTAAAAATATTCCGTTTGATTAATCGTTTGAGAAAGAAGAGTCATTTTATTTAATGAAGTCATCCCAAATAAATGAGTATAGATACTTTCATTATTTTTTATATACTGGCATAGGTCTGCACAAATTTTGTGGGATATTTCTGAGTTTCTGGTGAAATGAAATCTTTGAGTGTCGAATACAATGCCAACATAAAGAGCGGTGGCTATGGTGGCATCCATACTTACTCCCATTTCGTTTAATAAAAAATAACATATTTCACTAGTACTGGCCGCCGTCGGATCTATTATAGAATAAGGGGATGGTTTTGGTCCTGTATCTAAAATCGGATGATGGTCAATGTAAATAATTTCCTGACAGTATTTTTTTAACTCTTTGTAAAGGGGCTGAATTCTACGGTAATCATTTGTATCAAATACTAAAGCTATTTCCGTTGGTTCCCTTATTGTTTTAAGTTTTTCAAAGTTTTCTGTATATTTTTCAGGTGATAGAAAATGATATTTCTGTGACACTTTATCCACAGTAATAGCTCGAGCCGGTTTGTTTATTTTTTTAAAAGCATGGTAGAAAGCCAATACAGATCCTAAACCATCTCCATCGCATGTTTTGTGGGTAGTGAGTATAATATTCCTTGCGGATTGAATTTTTGAAATAAGTTGGGTGATCTGAGTTTTTGTATAGGGCATAGAATTTTCCTGTTTGAAAGGGATGTTCCTTATACTCTTTTATACCGAACAGGTCAGGAATTTGCAAACATCGAAGTGTGATTTAAAAACCGCCTCCGAACAACTTTAGTCCGAGAGCAGCTATACCCAGGAACGATAAAAAACCGAAAATATCCGTAAGAGTCGTAGCCAATACCCCGCTACTCACCGCCGGATCACTACGGAAATGGTTCAGTAGGATGGGGATACAAGAACCGGCTAAACTGGCCATAAGAGAGTTTAAAAACATGGCAATGACAATAACGGAGGAGACCAAAAAAGAACCTTTCCAGAAATAGGTAATAATTCCTGCTCCTAAACCACTTGTGATCCCTAGGGCAGCCCCTATTCTTAATTCTTTTATTATGGCTTTATAGGTGGAAAAGAATCGGAAATCTCCAACAGCTAGACCGCGGGTAATCACGGTCAAGCTTTGAATAGCTGTATTACCGCCTACGCCGGCTACAATATTTTTAAAACTGGCTAGAATAATCAAATGAGACATAGTTTCTTCAAAAAGGCTGATAACAGAACTGGCTGTAATAGCCATGAGTAAGTTTAAACCTATCCAGGGAGCTCGATATTTTATACTGATCCTGGTAGGTGTAAAAATACGATCATCTTCTTCTAAACCCACTCTGGCATAGAGATCAGCCGTTGCTTGTTCTTGAATAATATCAATAACTTCATCTTTTGTAATTAATCCCACTAGCTCATTTTTTTCATTGGTGACGGGGAGAGCCGGAAAATCGTAATGAACTACAACTTGAGCCGCTTCTTTAAGAGAGGTATTGGTTTTAACACTGATAACGGATTTACCCATTAATTTGTGTAAAGGGGTATCTCCGTCGGAAGTGGCCAGTTGTCTCATAGAAACCACGCCAACCAGCTTTTTTTGTCTATTAACACAGTAAGTATAGTAAATGGGTTCTTCTTTAGCCCTATACCGGAGTTGTTCAATACTGAGGGAAACAGTAAAGTGATCCGGTAAGAAAAAAACAGGGGACTGCATCACTCTTCCTACACTGTTTTTGGGATATTTTAAAAATTGTTGGATTTGCAGTTTTTTGGTGAGCAGAACGGATTCCAAAAGTTGTTTTTGTTCCTCTTCACTAAAGAAATCCATAAAATAAACTAAATCTTCTGCTTTTCCTTCGTGAAATAGAGCTTGTTTATGTTCTTTACTGATATGAGAAAAAAAGTCCTTTAAAGCTGTTTGTGGCATCTCCACAAGAACTGCGGAAGCGCGATTTAATTGTAATAAAATTTCCAAAAATAGGAGACTGTGGTTTTTATCCAGGGCGGCCATTAAGCTGGATAAGTCCGCTGTTGTGAAGATATTAATACTGTGGATGATTTGTTTTTTATCACCCGCCTGTAATAATTTTTTTATTCGTTCTATTTGAAAGGTTTGTGTTTTCATTTTTTTCTCTATACCGGTTCGTTATATTTAAAGTAACAGATCAGTAATGAGGAATAGCACGCAACAAGAGGATAAGTAATACATATAAAGAGAAAGCTTCCGCCCTTTCCCCATGACCAATTTTAAAAAGGTGTAAAATAAAAATCCCCATATAATTCCTTGAACAATGGAAAAACAAAGGGGGATAAGTAAAATCATAACAAAGGCGGGCAGGGCTTCGTCCGGTTTTTCCCATTCAATATCTGTCGCGGATTTCATCATGTAAGAGCCTAAGACCACTAAGACCGGAGCTGTAGCAATATGAGGAATCATGGCCAGTAAAGGTGAAAGAAATAAAAAAGGGAGAAATAAAAGGGCTGCTGTAACAGCCGTTAAGCCTGTTTTTCCTCCTGCCCGAATGCCAGTTAGAGATTCTAAAAAACATAAAGCAGAGCTGGAACCGACTAAACCCGCCCAGGTAGTGGAGGCCGCATCTACCAACAAGCTTTTTTTTAAGCTTCGAGGTTGAATGCTATTTTCTGATACCAAAGGCCCCGATTTCGCTATCCCTAGAATACCTCCTAAGCTTTCAAATAAATCTACGAAGGCAATAGAAAATAAAACAGGCCAAAAAGAATATTGTAAGGAATTCAGCAAATCCATCTGGGCAAACAAAGTCCAATCAGGAAGAGCAAATACTCCCTCATAATTAATTAATATTTTGTCTCCCCATAAATGGCCTAGAGGAAGGCACAAAAGAGTGACGAGCACAATAGAGAGCAGCAAGGCTCCTTTCAACCTTAAAACTAACATGAGAAAGGTTATGGCCAAGCCTATTAAAAAGGTGCCGTTTTCCGCTGTAAGAGACTTTGCCTTTAAAAAAGTTTCGTCAGAATGTATTATCAAACCACCATCTTTTAGTCCTATAAAAGCGATAAATAAACCAATCCCGCAAACAAGGGCATTTTTAATGGAATTCGGGACAGATAAAGCTAATTTCTCTCGTATTTTAAAAAGAGATAGAATAAAAAAAATAACTCCGACCCAAAAAGTGGCTCCTAAAGCTATCTCCCAAGGGATACCCTGGCTCTTTACCAAGGTAAAAGTAAAAAAACTGCTCAGACTGACACTAGGCCCTAGCACAATCGGGTTGTTTGCGTAAAGGCCCATAGCGGCGGAACTGAAAAAACAAATCAAAATCGTAGCCGTGACACAGGCGGAGAAAGGCATGCCTGTTTGGCTGATGATTTGTGGGTGCACACTGACAATGTAGGCCATGCTTAAAAAAGTGGTAATTCCCGCTATCAACTCCTGCTGAATAGAGCTTTGATATTTTTCTGTTTCAAAAATAGACTGGATAATTTTTTTCATTGTTTGTTAGACATTATACTCCTATTTGATAGGTTTTTTTTGATTATTCGGATTATTCCAGGGCTTTATTTATCATCTCAGATACCCCTTTATCTGCTTTATTGTTACTGGTTGGCTTGTACTTGACATTGCTTTGCTTTTCAAATACACTTCTAACTTTAAATACAATGCAATGAGCAATTTGGCAAATCAGTAAAAATAAAAATACCAAAATTAGAATCATGTAGAATCACACCCCCTATTTATTGTACGGTTGATAAATATAGAAAATTTATGTTTTCACTTGTGGGTGGATTTTTTAAGGGAGTTGGAAATGGCTGGCTATAGAAAACCTATGACTGTACAGGGTAAAGCCTTATTGGAAAAAGAGCTAAAGCATCTTGTTGAAGTGGAACGGCCTAAAATAATTTCTGCTATTGAAGTCGCTCGAGGACATGGGGATTTGAGTGAAAATGCGGATTACTCAGCAGCTAAGGAGCGGCAGGCTCATATTGAGGGGAGGATAGCTACTATTAGTGATACTCTTAGTAATGCGGATGTAGTGGATACTTCTCAAATTAGGTCTAATAAAATTACCTTTGGGGCTTATGTTCGTATAGAGGAAGACACCAGCGATAAAGAAAAATTATATCAAATAGTGGGAGAGGATGAGGCTGATGTGAATCAAGGAAAAATTTCCATAAATTCTCCTTTGGCTCGTAGCCTCATTGGTCGAAAAGCAGGAGAAGAGTTTGAATTTCACAGTCCGGGGGGAGGCGAGAAAATTTATCATATTCTAGAATTTTATTTTAAATAAAATAAGGTGACATCTTTTTTTTATTTCATTATTTTGTTATCGTCGTTTATTTTTAGCGGAACATAAGAAATGAAACAAAGACTCTGGTTAAAGCTATCTGCCATTCTTTTCATAAGTATTGTATCTGTCTTTTTTTGCTTTTCTTGGTTTTTTTCCGTTCATCAGAGCCGGCATTTTAACCATCAGAGTCAAATCTATCTGACGGAGCATTTTTTAGTCATTTACAGGCATATTCAGGCTTACCTAAATGCAACAGGTTTTTATTCGTCCGATTTTGAACAACCCCTGTCCAAGAGAAAAAGTCAAAAATCCACTTTTGCTGAATTACAGGACATTTTCTCTCTTTATACTGCACCAATAAGAACCTCTCATTTTTATAAGGGCTTGTTTAAAAACTTAGAGAAACACAGCCGATCTGCACTTACACCGAAGACCCTCAAGATAGAACAGGAACGTTCTTTTTTCCTTATTGATTCTTCCGGGCGGATTCTTCTGCATTCCGAGTCTCATTACAGAGATAAAAAATTACCTTCGTCATCTTATGTTCTTTCTTTAATAAAGCGGTATCCTAAAGGATGGAACCGGATTGTTGCTGAAAATGGGAAAGCTTCTTCTATCATCACTGTCGCTCGGCCTATCACTTTAACCTCAAAGAGGTTGACTTTTCCGAACCTTCCAGGGGGTAGCTTACCTTTGAAGGAAATGGAAAAACAGACGGAACTCTCAAGTGTTGTCAGTGTATCCGGAAAAAAATATTTTTTGATAGCCAGTCAACCAAAGCAGAAGCCTGGCTTGTTTTTCTCATTTCACTTTAAAAAGACAGCCCTTTTTAGTATGGTCGCTTTTACTGTTTTATTTTTATTTATTTTTTTCTACTTAAGGTCTTTTATTTCTGCGACTGATTTTTTATTTAATCTCTTTGGTTCCGGAGGCAGCTTAGTACGATGGAATACCTTTCTTTCCAATACCTCATCTTCTTCTATTAATGCGTATTCTCCTCTTAGTAAAAATAAAATGGAACAAAAAAAAGCTTTGTCTTATTTAGCGCATACTAATAATCCTTATTTAAAAAGTATGCGGAAGTCCTTAACCACGGTTTTGCGTGTCTCTAAAAATAAAGATAAAAAATCGGATACCTCCACCCTAGAGCCTACTTTTTTGGCAGTGGTGAATGAGGTTATTGATAAAAGCCGGGATAGGTGCCCGCATTTGCAAATACATCGAGAATTAGCGTCAGATATAGATTTACCCGTTTTTTCAGATAAGCTATTTCAATCTCTTTGGGAGTTGATTAAAAATGCAGCTCAAGCCCTGTCTTCCGGTCAAGCGGGCGCATTGACCATTCGCACATTTAAAAAACATAATAGGTGGTTTTGTTGTGAGGTGGAGGATGAAGGACCGGGAATGGATAAACAAACCTTGGAACAGGCCAGTCGGCTTCATTTTACAACAAAAAAGCATTCTACTGGATTAGGACTTCCTTTTGTGCAGTCCGTATTGTCTCGTATGAGAGGCATTGTAAAGTTGCAATCTTCTGAAAGGGGAGGTTTAAAAGTATGTTTGTTTATACCTCTGGACTATATTGCTCATGTCCAAAGCTTTAAAACACCCTTAAAGGAAAGCCACATTGACTGTAGATAATCAGGGTAAAATAAATTCTTTTGCAGAATGGATAAAGGAATTAAAAAAACATAATTCTTTTTCCTCTTCTATTGATTTTTTTGTAAAAAAATCGGAATTTCCTATATTGTATTTTGAATATCAAAGTTTTCCTGGTTGGCTGTCTTTAAGGTACAGTAACCATCTGGAAGTGGAAGACTCCCTGTGTTTCCGGCTATATGAATCAGAACCTGCATTTGATCCCGTACAGTTATATAATCCAAAACAGATACCGGTATTTCATTCTCAGATACAAAAATTATTTAACACTCAGGATTGTCAATATTTTCCTCTGGTATTTAATAAAAAGGTAATAGCTTTGTTTGCTTTTTTATATCGTACTGGTTCAGATTCTTCTATGGTTTGGGATCAGTTTTTTGTTTTACAAAGTTATGTAAAGGAGTTTTTATGGAGAGGCAAATGGGAAAAGGATAGCCCTATAGACGAGCTAACCGGGTGCTTCAATAAAAGATATTTTCTCAAACAATTATTTGTAGAGTTTTCCAGAGCGCGCCGATTACAATTACCATTGAGTCTGATTTTGTTGCAACTGGATCAATTAAAAACTTTAGAATCTGTGTATGGCACTTATAAGACGGGGCTTTTTATAAAATCCTTTGTGAATAATATGGTAAAAGACAGCCGGGCTTATGATATTTTAGGTGCTTGGCCGGAAGGATATTTAGGGTTTATTTTACCGCATACTTCCGAGAGAGGGGCTAGCATGAAGGCAGAGCAGATCAGATGGTCTGTGGAATCTGCGGACTTTTCTAAGGTGTTTCCGTCTCATGGGCGATTAACACTCAGCTTGGGATTGGCTGAGTATCCTCGTGTCAATCGTTCGGCAGACAGTCTTTTTAAATCTACTTTAAAAGCTTTGTCTTTTGCTCATAATGAGTGCGATGGTAATATGACAGCCGTTGCTACTCCGGTTGTAGGATTTAAGCCGGATTTTTTAGTTCAAAATGAGGTAAATAATCTAAGAGACTTAACATAAATGTTTAAAAATGCTTTAGTTAGTGTAAGTAATAAAGAAGGGCTGGTGGATTTGATTTGTCCCTTAGCCCGTCAGGGTATGCGTGTAGTTTCTACAGGTGGTACTTCCCTTCATTTGCAGAAGGCGGGTATTTCTGTTGTGGAAGTGAGTCAGCAGACAGGTTTTGAAGAAGTAATGGATGGAAGAGTGAAATCTTTACACCCCTCTATTTATATACCTCTTTTAGCACGGTTCAATAAAAAAGCTGATGTAAAAGTATTGAAAGATAGGGATCTTGCTCCTTTTGATTTGGTGGTATGTAATTTATACCCTTTTAAAGACGCAAAGCATCAAGGGAAGAAAGATTTAGTGGAATGGATTGATGTGGGTGGTCCTTCCCTTCTACGGGCGGCGGCTAAAAATTTTGAGCATGTAACCGTATTATGCGATCCTGAAGATTACCAAAGTATTTTAGATGCAGGAGAAATACCTAGCTTGGAGAAAAGAAAGCAGCTAGCTGGAAAAGTATTTTCTATGTTGGCAGATTATAATTTCTGTATTGCAGATGAGATGCAGAAAGAATCTCAGAAGGAAAGAAGGAATTTATATTTGAAAGGTCGTTTTTACACAAATCTACGCTATGGTGAAAACCCTGGTCAAAAGGCTAATTGGTTTCAGCTAAATAAAACAGGTCTGCATCAGGCTCTTTGCCTACAGGGAAAGGAGCTGTCTTTTAATAATATTTGTGACCTGGATTCCGCTGTTTCCACTGTGCGGGAGTTTAGAGAACCTTGTTGTGTAGCTGTTAAACACAATAATCCCTGTGGGGTGGCTTGCGATAGCCAGATGGAAACAGCTATTGATTTAGCCCTAAAGGCGGATCCTGTTAGTGTATTTGGGGCTGTAATAGCTACTAATAGACCTATTTCTGAAGAGGCAGCCCAAATATTAAGCTCTCTTTTTTTGGAAGCGGCTATAGCCCCTGACTATAGTGACTCTGCCTTGGCTGTATTTAAAAGTAAAAAGAAAAATTTGCGTATTATGAAGTGGCCGGATCTCAGCATATATAATAATAACCAAAAGGAGGGGATCAAAAACCAGTTTGATATACATTGTGTAGATGGAGGTTTATTAGTACAGGACACTCAAAATATTAACAAGGAGTGGCAAAAGGATTGGAAATATATAGGGCAAAAGCCAGGTTCTTCTGTTCAGTCAGAACTACTCATGGCCTGGAAGGTTTGTGCTCACCTAAAAAGTAATGCCGTTGCTTTAGTTTCAGGTAACCAAACAGTGGGTCTTGGTATGGGACAAGTGAATCGTATTTCATCAGTGGAAATAGCTATTCAAAAATGGAAATCCTTTCATTCCGGTCTTTCTATACCTGTGATGGCTAGTGATGGTTTTTTTCCTTTTCCTGACTCTATAGAGTCAGCGGCTCATGTTGGAGTCAAATGGATTATTCAACCAGGGGGGTCTTTGAGGGATCAGGAAGTTATTTCAAAGGCCCAATCTTTGTCGGTAAATATGGTTTTTACAGGACAAAGGTGTTTTTCACATTAATTTATAATAGCTTTTACTTATTCCAATGGAAATAATCTGTTATATTTTAATTATACTTTATAAGTGAAAAAATAATTTGAAAAAGGGAAAATATCTTTATGTCCAATAAAAGTGAAGATAAAAAATGGCTAATCAAAAATAATGATCAGATTATAGGCCCGTTTACTACAAGTGAGGTAAAAGAGAAGTTGTCAAAGGGCTATATTTCTCCTGTTGCTACAGCCTGTGTCCCGGGGCAGGAGTTTTGGATTTTTATAGCTGCATACCCTGAATTTGCGAATTACACAGACATTACTAAATTAACGCAATACACAAGTTCATTAAAAACGGGTTTTACAAAGACAGGAACATTTACCGGCAAGTCCACGGCTCCAGGAGTGGAGAAAAAAGAGGGAGCAGCTTCTACAGAGCAGGGAGTCTCTTATCAGATTATAGAGGAAAACCCGAAACTTCGTATTCCTGTTCAGAAAAAGCGTAAGCCCCAATCCCATTTCTTTTTAATCACGATGTTGGTTTTATCTATTTTTATTCTTGGTTTGTGTGTCACACTTCTTTACAAGACTAAACAGAGGAAGGGCGATGATCCTACTGTATCTCGCCTTGGCTACAATCATTTTTCTGTGGGCAGCTATTCAGAAGCTCTTCGGATATGGAAAGAGGAAAGCGAGAACAACAGGCTCAGTAAGGATGATGAAAACCTTTTTCGGGTTCTACAGTTTCAGTTAAATAATGAACTGTCTAAAGCGGCGGCCTTAATCATTTTAGGAAAGGCACAGCAGATACCTTCTGATGAAGTAACAAATATAGTTCAAGCTTTGATACAAATAAAAACAGATGGCTGGCCCTCTGCCAGGCGGTTGTTAAATCAATTAGTTAGGGATGGTCAGTCAAAAGTAATAAAACAATCTGCCTTCGCTAATTTAGCTTTAACTTCTGCAAAGATAGGAAAGTGTGATTTTTTTGAAAATTATACAGAGAATATTTTTAAAAATAAGCATTTAGTCTATTTCGCTTTTTCTTTATGTCTTCTTCAGCTGCAGACTGTAACAGAGGATCAGAAAAATAAAGCTGAGGGTTTGTTAAAAATGACAATTCAAGAACCACGGGACTATTACCAGGAAGCTCTGGTCGGTCTTATTTATATTAAACTGCAAAAAGAAGAAGAGGTTATCCCTTTAATTAAAAAGTTTTTAGATAGCAACCCTCGTTTAACAGATAGCTATTATTATAATATTTTCATTGATAGAAAAATTTACTCATGGTCTGATCTGCTGCCATTATGTAAAAAAATTTACTCTCATAATGAAGATCATAAATTATTTACCTCTTTTTATGCTTACTGTTTAGCTCGTTCTTATCGTTATGAGTTAGCGCAAAGTTTTATTAAAAAAGCTAAACTCATTGATTCTACAGATATATTGGTTAAGTCCGTTCAAGCGTATATTACTGATCTTGTGAACCTTAAAAGTGAGTCTGTTTTAATTTTAGGTGATGTTATTCGATCTAATACTGATATGTTATATGTGCTGCCTTATATTTTACAGGCTCAGTTTTGTGAAAGAGCGATGGATTGGGAGTGTGCTTCTAAAAATTGGCGTATTATATTAAACAATGTACCTGACTCTCTTTCCGGGCTGGGAGGGCTGGCCTATGTTAAATATAGTCAAGGGAAGTATGTGGATGCGAGAGGATATGTTGATCGTGGTTTTGCTCTGGAAGCAAAAACACGTTACAGCCCTTTGCTTTTTGTTGACAAAATGCTCAAAGAAAATAAACAGCAGGAATAAAGTTGTTCTCCCTCTAAAGGGTGCATCACAAAAGTTTTTCTAATCCTGATGGACAGAGTACTTGTAGTATTTTTTTTGATGGGAGCCTGGCTTGAGATGGGAAAAGAAAGAAAATCGGTCGGACCAACTATTTTTTTCTGGTGTTCCTGCACCGATAAGGGATAGAGTTTCTTTGGCTCTTGTCGCAGCCACATACAATAGGCGATCAAATTCCTTTAGTTCATTTTCTTTGTGCTTTTCTTGAATTTTCTTATGAGCGGAAGATTTTATTCTTTTATCTTCTATACCCATCTTGTTTGATTTTTCCGGTCGTTTCTTTTTTTCTCCTAAGAGAAGAGAATCTCTGGAGGGTGCAAATTCTATATTGGTTCGGTATATTTTCCCGACTTCGACACAACACGATGCAATAAATGAGTAATCTTATATACTTATGATTCTCTGGTGCCACACATTTTTAAGATTATGTTAAGAAATAGGGGTTATCTGAGAGACTCTTTTAAGATTAAAAGCCTCATATATTTGCTTTATCGGTTCACTGTACTTAGATGGCATACGGTAAAGCTTTTTATGAGCATCCTCTATAAGTGAGTATTGATCCCTCTTTAAAACCTCTCTCATCTTCTGTAGGCTGAACTTAAGCCCCCTTTGCTCCATACGATGCTTCATCGTATAGGAAAGGGAGTAAGCTAAAAAACATATTGCTATATGCGCCTGTATCCTCTTTTTTTTCCAATGATAGACGGGTCTCATTTTAAGGCTGTGTTTGCACACACGAAAAGCTTCCTCTATCTTCCAAAGTTGTCTGTAACGGGTTAAGAGTGCATGAGCAGACTGATTATCTATGTTGGTTATCACTCCATGAAGACCATCCCACCTGCTGTCCTCTTCTATCTTTTGCTCATTTAAGCGGGCCTTGGTCCTTTCCACTGTGATGTATTTTTTAGTTCCATAATTACTGATAAGGCTTTTTATAGGTATCCTATTGTTTTTTACCTTTTTCATAAGACGATCAATGAGCTTTTGTCTGTCACTTTTGCTCTTCTTAGCTCTCCTCTGGGAGTAACTCACTATGAGCCTTCTTTGTTTATGCTCAAGCTCCTTTACCCATTGAAACTCCTGTGCGACGGAAGCCTCCTGCCTATACTCCTCACTTAATATCTCCTCTCTTTTGGCTTTAGGAAGAGACTTTATCTTAGCCGCCACCACATACTGAAGACCCTCCTCTTCCATAAGCTTAAGGTTTTGCTCATTAAACATAGCTCTATCCGCCACAATAACAGCCTTGTTGACGGTAAATCTTTGTTTTAGTTTTTTGATGACGGTAATAAGGGTGTTCCCCTCAGAAGTTCTGCCAGGAAAAAGCTCATAACTTAAAGGATGACCCTCTTGATTAGTGACCAAAGCCAATACCACTTGAGTCTGGTTAAACTTCAAATCCTTACTAAAACCAAACTGCCTTATGTCATCTTCATCAAAACTTTCAAAGTAAAGAGTTGTTACATCAAAAAACAACACATCCACTTCTTGGTTAAAAAGACTTAAAGTGTTCTTGGCCACTAGGTCCTTTACTTTAGCTATGTTAGGATGAAGACGATCCATCATCCGATACATCTTCTCTAAAGGGACTGTTTCGTTATAATCCTCTCGTAAGGTCTCCACTGTCTTTCTTTTAGAATCAGGATGAGCTATACGGGAGAGCACACAGCACTTTAAAATATCATTCCATTGCTCATCTTTTCTAGTACCTTCTATAATGGTATGGAACTTAAGTTGCTCATACACAGCCCCACACACGCCCTTAATGCCATAGTGCACTCTCTCCTTCTCTCTGGGGCTTTTTAGAGAAAAAATAGAAAGAGGCTTCGTTTTTTTCTTCTTCTTAAGTTTAGACTCAGACTTCTTATTTACATACTCAGGTTCTTTGCTGTAAATGATCTTTTCCATACCTGGTAAAACAGGCTGCCTTTCGTTACTAAGCTTTACAAGAATCTCCCCAGCGGCCTTCTCTAAAGCTCTTATCCCTTCCTGTGTTTTAGAACTACCTACACAATGCAGAGTTTTTTGAATCACCTTATCTTGGTGTCGTACGGACTCCATAACACGCACAAAAGAAGAACCATTGGGTTTTTTAGTGACTTTGATGAACATGCTTTTACTGTGTCAGAACAGATAAGAGAAGTAAATAGGGCCAGTGCCACACAACCTTTATTTTGGGGGTATTTTAACTATCAAAAGTAACCAAAAACACATCTACTCAACCTAAAAACTATCAAAATATTTTTTTAACCCATAGTGTTGTGTCGAAGTCGGGAAAAAGCGTAAGCCCCAATCCCATTTCTTTTTAATCACGATGTTGGTTTTATCTATTTTTATTCTTGGTTTGTGTGTCACACTTCTTTACAAGACTAAACAGAGGAAGGGCGATGATCCTACTGTATCTCGCCTTGGCTACAATCATTTTTCTGTGGGCAGCTATTCAGAAGCTCTTCGGATATGGAAAGAGGAAAGCGAGAACAACAGGCTCAGTAAGGATGATGAAAACCTTTTTCGGGTTCTACAGTTTCAGTTAAATAATGAACTGTCTAAAGCGGCGGCCTTAATCATTTTAGGAAAGGCACAGCAGATACCTTCTGATGAAGTAACAAATATAGTTCAAGCTTTGATACAAATAAAAACAGATGGCTGGCCCTCTGCCAGGCGGTTGTTAAATCAATTAGTTAGGGATGGTCAGTCAAAAGTAATAAAACAATCTGCCTTCGCTAATTTAGCTTTAACTTCTGCAAAGATAGGAAAGTGTGATTTTTTTGAAAATTATACAGAGAATATTTTTAAAAATAAGCATTTAGTCTATTTCGCTTTTTCTTTATGTCTTCTTCAGCTGCAGACTGTAACAGAGGATCAGAAAAATAAAGCTGAGGGTTTGTTAAAAATGACAATTCAAGAACCACGGGACTATTACCAGGAAGCTCTGGTCGGTCTTATTTATATTAAACTGCAAAAAGAAGAAGAGGTTATCCCTTTAATTAAAAAGTTTTTAGATAGCAACCCTCGTTTAACAGATAGCTATTATTATAATATTTTCATTGATAGAAAAATTTACTCATGGTCTGATCTGCTGCCATTATGTAAAAAAATTTACTCTCATAATGAAGATCATAAATTATTTACCTCTTTTTATGCTTACTGTTTAGCTCGTTCTTATCGTTATGAGTTAGCGCAAAGTTTTATTAAAAAAGCTAAACTCATTGATTCTACAGATATATTGGTTAAGTCCGTTCAAGCGTATATTACTGATCTTGTGAACCTTAAAAGTGAGTCTGTTTTAATTTTAGGTGATGTTATTCGATCTAATACTGATATGTTATATGTGCTGCCTTATATTTTACAGGCTCAGTTTTGTGAAAGAGCGATGGATTGGGAGTGTGCTTCTAAAAATTGGCGTATTATATTAAACAATGTACCTGACTCTCTTTCCGGGCTGGGAGGGCTGGCCTATGTTAAATATAGTCAAGGGAAGTATGTGGATGCGAGAGGATATGTTGATCGTGGTTTTGCTCTGGAAGCAAAAACACGTTACAGCCCTTTGCTTTTTGTTGACAAAATGCTCAAAGAAAATAAACAGCAGGAATAAAGTTGTTCTCCCTCTAAAGGGTGCATCACAAAAGTTTTTCTAATCCTGATGGACAGAGTACTTGTAGTATTTTTTTTGATGGGAGCCTGGCTTGAGATGGGAAAAGAAAGAAAATCGGTCGGACCAACTATTTTTTTCTGGTGTTCCTGCACCGATAAGGGATAGAGTTTCTTTGGCTCTTGTCGCAGCCACATACAATAGGCGATCAAATTCCTTTAGTTCATTTTCTTTGTGCTTTTCTTGAATTTTCTTATGAGCGGAAGATTTTATTCTTTTATCTTCTATACCCATCTTGTTTGATTTTTCCGGTCGTTTCTTTTTTTCTCCTAAGAGAAGAGAATCTCTGGAGGGTGCAAATTCTATATTGGTTCGGTATATTTTTGACTTTACAGCCAAAGCCCATTTGCCTATTTCCTGATCTCCGGTAAAATAGGCAGATCCTTCTTTAGCCCTAAAACCAGCGCGTACATTCATTATTATAACATGTTTAAATTCCAGTCCTTTAGCAGAGTGAATAGTCATAAGCTGAATCCCTGTACTTTCAATAGCCGATATGGCATTTTGGGAATAACTGGCATTATCATCTGATTCTGTGCTCAAGCTATCAAAGAAAAGATAGTCGGCAAAAGCAAATAAATTATTATGTCCTATAGTTTCGTAGTCTTTTAGACAGTAAATCAATTTCCATATATTAGCCTCCCGTACTCCAGTAGGATCTTGGTAATAGGATAAATCAATAAAACTTAAATCTAAAATAGCCTGTTGAAAACTCAATGTGATTCCCATTTTATGTGTGTTTTCCAAGTGGTATTTTAATTCTTTTATAACTGGTTGGTAGATATTTTCTTTTATGCAAAATCTCCAAAGAGATGATGTGTTGTTTTGTTCTTCTTGTTTATTTTTTTGTACCCACTCCACTAATGTTTGGTCAGGAATGCGACAGTAGGGTGTTCTTAAAAGCCCAATCAAGTTTTCATCATCATGGGGGGTTAAAAGGAAGCGTAAAAGAAATAAAGCATCTGTTACTTCTCTTCTATTTTTAAAGCTGCCGCTAGAATGTAGATGGACAGGAATCTGATGTTTTTTTAAATACCAAGCCAGTTGTTGAAGGGGTTTGTTCTTTCTGGCTAGGACGGCTATGTCCCCCGGTTTTGTTCCTTGTTTCAGTAGATTATTGACTCTATTCAGTACCGCTTTCCATTCTCCTTCTTCTTTGCTTGTTTTTATGTCAGAAGATTTCATTATTTTGTTTATATTAAAAAACACTACTGTTTTTTCTTTTTTATAATTATCGTTCACAGGTTTCATTTTTGTAAATGTTGTTTCTGGAAAAAAATCGTTAAAAAAGGCTATTAATTCAGGACAGGACCGATAGTTTTTTGTTAAATATTGTATTTGGGAATGTGTATTTGTTTTGGCTTCTTCTTCTTTCTTTTGAAAGACAGAAGTGGAGGCTCCTCGAAAATAGTATATACTTTGCTGAGGATCTCCTACAATAAAAACCTGACTACCTTTACTTAATATATTTAGAATATTATTTTGTATAAGGCTGATATCCTGATATTCATCCAGAAACCAGAAGTTCCATTTATACTGATCTTGCAAGAGTCCTTCTTTTGAATTAAGAATAGCCATAGTCATTGTTTCCATATCATTTAGTGTAATCTGGCTGCGATCTTTTTTTTCCTGATTCCACATCGAGATCATTTTTTGACCTAAAGTTTGTAATTCCAGACACAGGCGAAAGAATATATCTATGTTAGTTTCTTCTTTTTTCAGCTCTAAAAGTGGTTTCATATATTTCTCACTTTTTTTTATATACGCTTTGCTTAAAAGTTCTTGTTTTTTATTTGTTATTAACTGTTGCATTTCTTCTTTATTAAATGGAGTCCCTATTGGTTGACTTTGTATATATGAAATATATTGTTTTACAATATTGGTTATTTCTTCAAAAGAATAGTGATCCAGTAAGGCTGTGCCTATTTTTTGCTCAAACACGGACGCTTTTAAGATAGAGACAAACAGTTCATGCGATTCTTTTTCATTCATAATAGATACACCTGGGCTGAGTCCTATTATATATCCATAAGTTTGAATGAACCGATTAAAGATTCCGTGGAGTGTGGAAATTTGCAAGTGGGGAGAATAACTAACATATTGAATAAGATTCTGATCGTTTAGTTCAATGGCTTTTACTATCATACGCTCTTTAAGTTCACGAGTGGCTTTGCGTGTAAAAGTGCTGACAGCCACGCGGGGAAATGTCTTTTTTTCTAGCTGATAATCCTGTATATTTTTTATGAGTGTCTTAATAAGAGTGGTTGTTTTTCCTGCCCCTGCTCCGGCTTTAATAATTTCCATTTTTATATCCATTTTGTTTGTTGTTGTTGGTTCTTTAAGTTTAATTTAGATGACTGGCACGGCATATTTTTCTCCATTTACATTTTGTACAAAGATTTTTTGTTTTAGGATGAGCGGGAAAGTGCCCTTTATGGATGTTTAAAATAAAAGAGTTTGCTTTTTTATTAACACTTTTAAAAATCTGTTGTTTTAATTCTTCTGAAATAAGAGATTTTTTTTTAGGACTGCCTAAGAGTTGAATATAAGGGGGTTCCTTTAAAGCTAGTCCTTGGTGCTCAAAATTTTTGTAACTCAAGTAAAGGGCGGAAGACACGGGAAGAGGAGGGAGGTTCGTTAACCCTTTTTCTAAAACTTGGGCGTAGAAGGCCATTTGAAAACGGTTCTGACTGGACCAGGAGGGAGCTACAGATCCTGGGGGTAGAGAGTTTTTATAATCAGTAATTTGATAAAATTGGTTATTTGAGTCAATACGATCTATTTTCCCTTTAAAAATAAGGTCGCCTTTACTATCAGGAGAAGGGATTTTAAAGTTCCAATAACAGTTATATGTCTTTTCGCAAGCGATCGTATGGTAATTTTCAAATAGGTGCTTTTTTATTTTTTCTTCTTCCAGAAAGATAAGAGCTCTTTTCAATAACCATGTTTTTTGTTTTTTCCAAACAATAGGATGTACTTTTTCTATTTGTTTTTTAAATTTTTTGCTTGTTTTTATATCTTCTATTATTTTTAAAATCTCTTCTCTGGAAAAGGGTATATTGTTTTTGCACTTTAGAATTTCAAAAAGTTTGTGTATCATACTTCCTTTTTCACTTATAGGAATATCCATATCTTTTATTGGACCATCCCACAAAGAAAATAAATATTTAGCTGTGAAAATAAAAGGACAGTTAATATAGTCTTCTAAAGAGGAAGGGGATAGAGTTTTTACTTTATGTTGTGCAAAAGAGGTTATTGTTTTATACCCTAAATCCTCTTGAATGGATTGATTCACCCATTCCCATTGGGCTTGTTGTTCAGAGTTATGGGACAAAATATCCCGTACGGATGATTGTCTTTGTTTTTGATCCCATAAAGTCATACATGGTGTATCTAGGTCATTTATATCCTTTTTATGTTCTATGGCTTTTTCCAACCATAAGCAGGAAGGATTTAAAGGGGTTCCTGAATAATCTGTGGAGGAGAAAGATAAAACAAAATCTTTGTTTTTTTGTTGGATAAAACAATTAATGACCTGTTCCCATTTATCAATAGGTTCGGATTTTATGAAAAAGCCTAGGTTTTCCATAATAGAATCAGTAAATATAGAAGAAATAAAGTTATGTATTTTTATGTTTTGCTCACTAAGACCGGCAATATAGATAAAATCGGATTCCAACCATCCGATAGCGTTGAAACTAAGGCAGTTTATGCCTTTTGTATCACCAGGCTGTATCTCTATCTCTTTCTTGTGGATAAAAGACTTTAGTAGTTGGAGCCAAGAGGACCATTTATACCCATCGGGTATTATTTTTGTTATGTGTGAAAAATCATCTATACATTGTTTTATAGCTGTTTGAACGGTAGCTGTACTCTTTTTTTGCGGTAAAAGTTCAATAGCCCATTTAATAAAAGTATTAGCTGTTATTTCTTCATTTTTGTCTTTTAATTTAGTTTTTATGTATATTTCAGCCGGGCCATCTTCTAGTTTTTTTATATGATAAAAATCTGATTTCAGTTGACTGAAATCGGCAGCACGATTTTCATAAGAGTAGATGGTTTCCAGGTTTTCATACTTAAGAACGGATAATTGGGTTTGCATTTTTGCAAACCATAATTGCACGATAGGCATACTGCTTAAAGAAACAAGCTCTCCTTTATTGACGATAATACCTTCTCTTTTGAAATAACTTTTCAGGCAGGTCCAATAATCTTCAATATGAGGAGCCAGTACACAAATGTTCTGAGGTTTAATACCTTTATTTAAAAGGTTTTTAACCCAACCGCTTATATCTTTTACTTCAGCCAGGGGGGTTATAAATTTTTTAATCTTTATGTTCTTTAAAGAAGCCCCTGTGTTTATTTGCTTTTGTTCTTTTAGTGTCATTTGATTTATACTGATCTGGTTTGATCCCCGCTTTCGCGAGGACATGTTTTGTGATTTCTGTAAGCTGCTTCTAGGGGATAAACGGAGGGCGGAGCGGGCAAATTCCATACCGGTACAGTATAAACGGTTGTAGATAGAATAAATTTCATTTTGGTGTTTATTCTCAAGGAAAAAAGGAGCTAATACTTTGGTATTGATTTTAGTGGCGAGTTGTTGAATTAATTCTCCTTCCCATCTGTTGATGTTGAATCCTAAGTCAAAAATAATTTCTTTAAACGGGATGTGTTTAAATGGAATGTTGTCCAGTAAAAAAGCCCCGGCCCAGGAAGATTCAATAATTTTTTGTTGTTCCATGTAGGATTGGAAATCAGAGGCTAGGCAGTACCACCGATACCAATGAGAGTATGTTGTTGGCTCTATTGTGGCGGCTTTCCATTCTTCTATTAGATTATCTCTTAGAGGATGTTTGAGCAGATGAGCTAATGCTTCCATATACTGACACAAAAGAGCCCCTGTTTCTTTTCTTTTTTGCCATTCTTGCGTTCGATTTTGTGCCCATTTTTGGTAGATGAGCATGAGAAAGGATCGAGGAATAATATGAAACTCCGGGTAAGCAGCGGATAGCCACCGAGACCAACAGTTTACAGCTCTTATAATATTATTATTTGGTGGTTGTTTATTTTTTTTTAGTTGAGAGATGATAAAAAGCTGGGATTTAATATCGGAAGTCACCCACAAACTATTACTAGTGTTAAAGTTTTGTAAAATTTTTTTTTTAGCCTTTGTATCTAAAGTTGTAATAAATTCCAACATTTTTATTTTATACCTATTAACTTAACTAGATTAAAGACCTGTTTTTCCAAATCTGCTAGTGATGAATTATTCCATATTACATAATCTGCTTTTTTTATTTTTTTCTCCTGTGGGATATGAAACCGCATTCGATTTTCTATGTCTTTGGTATCAAAATTGCGGTTTTCTTTTAGACGCTTGATTTGTTTTGCAGGATCAATGGCTATAACAACACAGGTATCAAAAAACGGACCCCAGTTTTTTTCAAATAACAAAGGGACTTCATAAAAAACACTATTTTGTCCTGAAAAAAATAACTCATGGTTTTTTTTTTCATTAAATTCTGAATGATAGGGTGAATAATATTTTCCATTTTTTTCAATAAAGGGCCATTTTGGAAAACCTCGTTAGCTATTTTTGAGGTGTCAAAAAAATGGTCTTTTGTAAGATATTTTGGCCCCAGTAATTTAAGTAATTTGTGGTAGCCTGGGCTGGATGGTGTAATGGCCTGTTTTGCTAATTCGTCAGTAGAAATAAAATTTATTCCCTTTTTTGTTAATATCAGGCCCACTGTGGATTTTCCTGATCCGATTAGCCCAGTTATAGCTATTTTATTTAATTTCTTATTTCTCATAACCGATAAAACCATAATGTAGAGTATTTAAGATATAGACACTATAAATGTGTTTATTTTGTAAATCAATGTCATTTTTGAGCAAAAAGCACAGATGAGTAGGAAAAGAGCAATTTATGGATTCAAAGTTGAGTAAGTTTGGACAATTTACACTTTTAAAGCAAGTGGCCAGAGGCGGTATGGCTGAGATTTTCCTGGGTTGTTCGGGGAAAATCAAAAGTGCTTATAAATTTGTTGTCATAAAAAGAATATTGTTAGCTCATTCTCATAATAAAGAGTTCAATAAAATGTTTCAAAATGAGGGGAAAATTGCCGTCAATCTGAATCATAGCAATGTTTGCTCTATTTATGAGTTTGGAATTGAAAAAGATCGGTATTTTATCTGTATGGAGTATATTGCTGGAAGAAATTTACGGCAATTAACCAAAAAATTAAAAAGTCAAAAAAGAAAACTGGATGTAGCTATTTGTGCTCATATTATTAAATATGTTTGTAATGGATTGGATTACGCTCATAACTGTACAGACAGCACAACAGGCCAGCCTTTGAATATTATCCATCGTGATATTAGTCCTCAAAATATAATGGTTAGTTTTGATGGTAATATAAAAATTATTGATTTTGGTATTGCTAAGATAGATGACTCTGAAGCGACAAAGGCAGGTGTGTTAAAAGGAAAATTTGAATATATGAGTCCTGAACAGGTCAGTGGTAAAAATTTGGATAAGCAAACAGATATTTTTTCCTTGGGGACCGTGTTGTGGGAATTACTGGCTTGTAGAAAATTATTTACAGGTTCTAATGAAATGCAATTACTAAAGAAGATCAGAGATTGTAGGATTCCTGATTTGAGAAAAATCAATTCTCAAGTGCCTGATAAACTTGCGGATATAGTTAATAAAGCATTAATGGCGAATAAAAACCTGCGATATAAAACAGCATCTGAGATGGGAAGCGATCTGTCTATTTTTCTTAATAAATTTTATCCTGAGTTCACGGAGACTTACTTTAATTCTTTTATAAAGGAATTATATGTAGAGGAGATTTTAGAAGAAAGGCAGAGTTTAAAAAAATACTTAATCGCTTTAGGATCTAACAAACAATCATTCAAACAAGCGAAACATCTATCTAGTGCCTTATTTGATGAGGATGATACAGTTACGGGAAAATCCTCATTTATAGGATATAAAGAAACTCAAGATCGTACCAGATCGCGCTCCGGCATTAGTAATGAAACGCAGTCACAGTCGCAGTCACAAAATTATACTGCTACGGAAACTCAAGCAGATACCAGTTCAAACACAAAACCGAATCAGGAGGTTACAAAAACCACATTTGAGGATGAAGCTTTGAGTAATAAAGTGGGTACGAAGTCTCTTATACGAACAGATAAGTATGGTGGTAGTGTTATTACAGATCCTGGGGAGCTTGATGGTACGCCCTCTTCTATCGAAAAATATAAACCCTGGGCATCTTCTCCGTCAGGCAAAAATCGTCCCAGTTCATCTTTAGGAAAAAAAGTTACGAGAAGTTCGATGTCCATAAAAGCACTAGTTAGTTTATGTGTGCTGAGTATTATTGTATTTACTTATTTTTTCATTCCAAAAAATGTAAAGCTTTTTGTGCAAAAAAATGTAAATGTCCTATTCAAAAATCAAAAGCCGGAATTGCCGGTTAAAACTCCTAATGTCTCTGAGAGAGAACCTACAGCAGATAAACCAGACCCTGTGAGGCAGAAAGTTGAACCGAAAATCAAGCCGCAAAAAAAAGTGCCTACTCACCAGCCCGTTCTTGGAAAAAATATTTTTGTTGTTACGCAGCCTTCTGGCGCTCAAATATATATTAATAGTAAAAGAATAGAATTTCTTACACCCACAACAATAACCGTTCCCTCTAATAAGGAGTTTCAATTAACCCTTAAAAGGGAAGGTTATTTGGATAAAACAATGACACTCTCTGCAAGCTCTTTAAAAAGTGTAATGAATTTTCCTATGCAAAAAAGAAAAAAAGAGAGAAGAAAGAAAAATGCAACTATTATTATTAATGAGTAATCTTATACTGTTATTGTCCTCTTGCACTAGTGGTTTAGGTCTTGGCCAAGCCATGCATTGTAGTCAATATACTTATGATAAAGGAAAGCAAATTTGGGTGGATGCTTTTGGAAAAAAAGTGTCATGTAATATTGTGGATAACAACAATGTATTTCCATTTTACCCTGAAAAAGGGTGTGATTATTGGAGGGAGTTTTATCATTTTAGTGAGACGGTTAAATTTGTTGAATTACCTATAAGAACAGGGGTTGGTAAATATGCTACGGCTCAAACCTATTGTGTCAAACAACAGTATCTCAGTCTGGATAATTCTGGCCAGGTGCTTCTTATAGATGAAGGAGTATTTTGTTTAACCAAACACACGGAGGTAAAAGCAGACTATACCTTCGCCAGTTGTCAGGGAGTTCAAAAAAAAGCACCGAAACCTGCACCAGATCCTAAAGAAGAGGCTACACAACCTACTGATTAAAAAATCACTTTCTTCCTATTGGGAAAATTTGAGTTTATCTTTTAGCAATAAAAAATCATTATGATTTGTTTGTCTTAAAGTTAGGTGTTTCATTGTGGATTTTCGCATTTTTACCGAATGTTTATTTGATATTTGTGCTTGTTTTTTTCCATCAATAGTTAAAAAAGCGCTTTGATTATTATTGTTAATTTTAAAAAGCATTTCATAAGTATCAGGGACGATAACAGGCCGATTTGTGAGGCTATGAGAGCATATAGGAGTAATGGCAAATGAGTTCACTTGAGGATGGAGAATAGGACCTCCGGCAGCTAAATTGTAAGCGGTTGATCCAGTGGGGGAGGAGATAATAACACCATCCGCTTTTACGGAGTAAATATTTTCATTTTGAATAGTAATAGAAATATCTATAAGATGACTAAAAGTTCCTCTTTCAATCACCATATCGTTTAAAGCCAGGTATTTATTCTCCTGGTTATCTTCCTGGTAAACAGATACATCAATCAAAGACCTTTCTTCCGATATCATTTTCCCTTGTATCACAGATTTCAGACAAGAGACCAAGGAATCTTGTTTATGAACAGTCAGGAACCCCAAGGAACCCATGTTTATACCTAAGAAGGGAACAGAATAGTTAGAGATATGTTGAACAGCTTGTAAATAGGTACCGTCCCCTCCTAATACGAGCACTAAGTCTATATCGGTATCTAAAAAGGACCCTTTTGATAGGGATGATTGGGAAAAGCTGTATGTACGAATCTTTTGTTTTTCAAACCAGTGTTCAGCTTGTTTGACAATTTGAATAATATTGGAGAGTTCATTTCTATATATAATAAGAGCGTTTTTAACGGCTTTTTTAAAAAAACGGTTTTGTGTCAATGTTCTTCTCTTGGAAAATAAGGTTTATATGGTTTTTTACAATATTTTCCCACATTTGCCGAGATAAATCTTGCCTAAAGCAAATAGGAAATTAAAAGAGAGTTTTTTCTGATTTTTTAAATAAGCTCATCAAGTCGGACCGGTGTTTTGCAAAAGGGGGTTTTTGCTTTAATTTTGTTATCGGTTTTACTTCCTCATTTATACCCATACTGAGTTGTTGATGGGGTTTTTCCTGTTTTTGCTTGAGTAGTTGAGCTTGATAAGCTCGTGCTTTTTCCATTAATATGTCTTTTGGCAGTTTTTTTGTACTTTGTTCATTATTAGGGGCTTCTTTCCTATCAGAAGAAAGAGGAGGTGTTTGTGTTCTGTCTTTTTCATTGGATAAGTGAGTGGAGGTAGAGGTGTCTCCATTATCTTTTGTTTTAATGTGATGTTGTGGTTCTAATTGGGATGTTTGGTTACTCCTTTTTTCTTTTGTTTCGGAGCTTTCAAAACCAGTTGCAATAACAGTTATTTTTACTTCTTTTGAGGAATCATCAGGATCTACTATGGCTCCAAAGATAATTTCTGCATCAGAATGAGCTTCTGCGGTAATAAGCTCAGCAGCTTGATTTACTTCTTTCAAAGATAAATCCGGGCCGCCAGTAATATTAATAATCAGCCCTAAAGCTCCTTTAAATGAAGTGTCCTCTAAAAGAGGGGAGGAAATGGCCATACTTCCCGCCGTCAATGCTCTTTCTTCTCCTTTAGCTGCTCCCGTTCCTATGATAGCTAAACCTTTTTCAGACATAACAGTTTTAATGTCAGCAAAATCCAGATTGATAAGACCTTTTTCATTTATTAAGTTCACAATACCTTGGACCGCCTGTAAGAGAATATTATCCACGCTTTTAAATGCGGTTAACAAGGAAGCATTTTCATTTGTTGTTTTCAAAAGTTTTTGGTTAGGAATAACAATCAAAGTGTCCACATTTTCTTTTAAGAATCGAATGCCCATTTCCGCGTGTCGCGCCCTTCTCTGTCCCTCAAAAAAGAAAGGACGGGTGACAACCCCTATGGTTAGAGCTCCTTGTTCTTTGGCAATGCGGGCCACAACACCACTGGCTCCTGTTCCTGTGCCTCCTCCCATGCCAGCTGTAATAAACACCATGTCGGCCCCTTTTAAAGCATCTACTATTTTGTCACAAGATTCGATAGCCGCTTGTCTCCCTATTTCCGGGTTGGCTCCTGCGCCCAGACCTCTGGTTAATTGCGCCCCCATCTGAACTATACAATCCAGATTTTCATGTTCTTCCAGAGCTTGGATATCTGTGTTAGCAGCAATAAATTGCACCCCCTTTAAACCGGATTGATACATTGTTTTTATGGCATTACTGCCACCCCCGCCAATGCCTACTACTTTTATATTTGCTCTGGACTTTATACTCTCTTCATCAATTTGGAACATGCCTTTTCTCCTTTTGGTTTTATATAAACAAATCCTGAAGGTATCTTTTAATTTTCATTGCTTTTCCATTAGAATAATTAGAGCGATAATCCAGTGTATTTTCATTTTGTACATAGCAAAGCACACCTAAAGCTGTGGCAAAATTATTTTTATTTTCCAGTTCACTCATTCCGTGAAATCTTTTGATAGTCGCTTTTTTTACTGGTTTTCCCATAAAATAACGAGCTGTTTCAACTATCCCTTTTAAAGCACTTCCTCCTCCTGTCAAGATAAAACCTTCTTCCAGTTTATCAAAGTAGGACAAAGATTTTAAAGTTTGTTTTGCTTCTTCAAATAAAAGTTCCGCGCGCGTGCTTAAAATGGTGTTTATACTTTTTTCATCCGTATTAATGTCCCATTTTTGTAAGTCTTCTATTGTTTCTTTATTTTCCCATTCTGCCCTGGGAGAAATATCTCCATATTCCATTTTAATTTTTTCCGCTAAATCTCTTGGTATTTTTAATTCGGACATCAGGTCATGTGTAAAGTCCTCTCCACCTATACAAAGGGAGCTGATATGGTGCACTCGCGCGTTTATAAAAACAGTTAAGGAGGTTTGGTCTTGCCCAATATCCAGGACACAGGTGCCGGATTTTTTTTCGTTTTCCGTTAGTACAGCTAGGCTGGTGGCCAGGGGTTGTAATATCAAACCTCTTGCAGAGCAACCTGCATAGCGTAAACATTGCAGAGCATTTTGCACATTTGTTTCAGGAATGGAAATAATCATAACCGAAGTTTCCAAGCGCAAACCAGACAATCCCAAAGGATTAAAAAAAGGCCCCTCTCGATCTACGGTAAAGCTCTTTGGTAAAACATGTAACAAACGATGACCTGTAGGCAAGGAGACAGCCTTTGCTGTTTCCACAGCTTTGTTTAAATCATCCCCAGTGACTTGTTGAGAAGAGATGATAGACATACCTTGTGAGGAAAAAACATGGTGATCCCCGCTCATTCCCAAAAAAAGCTGAGACACTTGTAGCCCTGCTATGACTTCTGCCTCTTCTATGGCTTTTTGAAGAGCCGAAGAGGTTTCCTTCATGTTCACAATGCGTCCTTTATAAAGCCCTTTATGGGGAATAGAGGAGGACCCGGCCAAAGTTAACTCATTGACAGAAAGAGTGCCGATAAGACATCTGACATTAGTAGCTCCCAGATCAATACCAGCTACTACTTTTTTATCTTCAATGTTAAAACGTCCCATGTTGTACTAATCTCTTATGGAAATAAAACACTTATAATAAGGTTAGATGGCCTGGCTTGTACTCACAACAATTTTTTGAGAGAACCGTGCATCAATAACGCGCCATTTAATATTTTTTTGATCTAAATACCTCAGTACACTTTCAATTCTTTTAGTTTTTACATTTATTTTATGTAAAATTTCTTTTTGTTTTTTAGATTCTTCTATAGGTATTTTTTCAGATTTTACGGAAGCCATACCTCTTGGCTGTGGTTTTACAGGATCATAACCTACTTTTATTGATTTTCCGTTCTTGGATAGAATTAAAACAAGACTTTTATCTTGGTTTGAGTATTTTACTTCTGAAATAGCTTCTCTGCTAAACTCCCCTTGCTTGGGCATAAGATGGAAAAATTGGATGACGCTTTTACGAATCTCTATTTTTTCCAAAAAAGTGATTCCTCTTAGAATAGGTAAATCGGGGATCTGTTTAGAGGGCAGAGGGGGTAGTATTTCCCCATTCATGGATAGGGGATGGATTTTTCCACTGGAGGGGTGGAGTAGAACCAGCATGGGTTTTCTGGGTTGTATGTAAATAAAAAGGCGATTGGGAAGGAGTCTGAGGATTTTTACAGAACCTACTCGAGGTTCAGGGTGTATGGCTTTTATTAATTCATCTGAAATGTTCCATATTTTTTTCCCAATGAAAGGTTGTAGTCTGGATTCCATGAGGGATCGCACTTCTTCCATAGACCCTTCCCATGCAGGTTCTTTCTGCATTTCCAATTGAATTTCGCTCACGATCAACCAGTGATTTAAAACATAATAGGAGGTTCCGGAAAGCAAGCATGCAAACAATAAAAAAAGCGGAAGGGCATATTTGATAGATATTTTCATGGGAAATCCCTCATACATTGGCCCTCTAAAGAAATTTTATCAGGTGATTTTCTCTTTGGCAAAAGAAATAAAGATTCTTCACAGGAATTGTGGGTAAAAAGAACCTAAAAGAAGCCTCTCAGCCACCCCTCTTTCTTTAATTTAGGAGGTTGACCCGCTATTAGAAAATGAGTAATCAGAGATTTAGCCTTATAAAAATAACACAGCTATAATTTAGAGGTATGAGAAAATGAGTAAACAATGGAATATTGAAAAAGTACGTAATATTGGAATTTCCGCGCACATTGATTCTGGAAAGACCACCTTAACGGAAAGAGTTTTGTTCTACACTGGGCGTATTCACGCTATTCACGATGTACGAGGTAAAGATGGTGTGGGAGCTAAAATGGATTCTATGGAGTTGGAAAAGGAAAGAGGTATTACTATACAGTCTGCTGCTACCAATGTTAATTGGAGCAACTATGATGTGAATATCATTGATACACCTGGGCATGTGGATTTTACTATAGAAGTGGAACGGTCTTTAAGAGTATTGGATGGGGCTATTTTAGTGCTTTGTGGGGTGGCCGGAGTGCAATCCCAATCTATTACGGTGGATCGTCAAATGCGACGCTATAAAGTGCCTCGTATTGCTTTTATAAATAAATTGGATAGAGCAGGAGCAAACCCGTTTCGCGTTTGTGACATGTTAAAAGAAAAATTGAATCACAATGCGGTTTTATTACAAATCCCCATTGGTTTGGAAGAAAAGCATGAAGGAGTGGTTGATTTAGTCACCATGAAGGCTATTTATTTTGAAGGAGAAGAAGGGGAGAAACCGATATACAAAAATATTCCAGAATCCTTACAGGATCAAGCTAAACAGTATCGTTTAAAGATGATTGAAGCTTTATCTGATTTTGATGACCTATTGGCAGAAAAGTTTTTAAGTGAAGAAGATCCTAATGAAGAGGAGGTCAAATCGGCTATTCGTAAAGCCACTTTGTCCTTGGATATTACCCCTGTTTTTATGGGTTCTGCTTTTAAAAATAAAGGGGTGCAGCCGGTGTTGGATGGTGTTGTGGATTATCTGCCTAATCCCTCTGAAGTGGGAAACAAGGCTTTGGATCAGATGGAAAATGAAAAGAAAGTGCTATTATCGCCCACTCCTGATAAGCCCTTTGTGGGGCTGGCTTTTAAATTGGATGATACCCGTTTTGGGCAGCTTACTTATATGAGATTGTATCAGGGAACTGTAAATAAAGGAGACTTTATTTATAATGTAAGAACCGGAAAAAAGGTGAAAGTGCCTCGTATTGTGTATATGCATGCGGATGAAATGGAGGATATTGAAAAGGCTTCAGGAGGGGATATCGTCGCTTTTTTTGGAATTGATTGTGCCTCAGGGGATACTTTTTGTGCTGAAGGTGTGCAATATACTATGACTTCTATGTTTGTGCCAAATGCGGTTATTTCAATGGCCGTCGCGCCTAAAGAGCGAAGTGCTGCCGGGAATTTTAGTAAGGCTTTGCAAAAATTCACCAGAGAAGACCCTACTTTTCGAGTGCACAGAGATGAGGAGTCAGCCCAGACTGTGATTTCGGGCATGGGGGAACTGCACTTGAATATTTACATTGAACGGATGAAAAGAGAATTTAAGTGTGAGGTGGAGGTAGGGCAACCTCAAGTCGCTTATCGTGAAACCATTACAAAATCCGTGGAATATGAATACACACATAAAAAACAAACCGGTGGGGCAGGGCAGTTTGCTAAAGTATTGGGGACATTTAATCCTCTTCCTGTAGATGAAGAAAAAAACTATGAATTTGTTAGTAAAATTACAGGAGGGCGGATTCCAAAGGAGTACATTCCGGCTGTAGATAGAGGCTTTCAGGAGCAGATGAAAAAAGGCCCGCTTATTGGATTTCCTATAGTGGGGATTCAAGCCATTTTGTCTGATGGAGCTTATCACGATGTGGATTCCAGTGAGTTAGCTTTTAAAATTTGTGCTATGGCGGCTTTTAGGGAACATTTTTCCAAAGCAAAACCGGCTGTTTTAGAGCCTATTATGAAATTAGAAGTGTCCGCTCCCGATGAATTTCAGGGTAATGTTATTGGACAGGTCAATCAAAGGCGAGGTATGATCAAGAACACACATTCTCAAAATAAATTTGTCACTATTGAAGCCGAAGTGCCTTTAGCGGAGATGTTTAACTATTCCACGGAATTGCGCTCAGCCACTCAAGGTAAAGGGGAATTTACAATGGAGTTTGCCAGGTACTCTCAAGTGCCTCGCAACATACAGGAAGAATTAATTAAACAGAGAACAGAAAAAGAAAAGAAAGAGAAAAAATCATGATTCTTTCTGATAAAGGTATTCAAGATCATTTGCAGGAAAAAGAGTTGTTGATTGACCCTCTGGATGTGGACTGTATTCAACCGGCTTCGGTGGATTTAAAATTAGGGAAACAGTTTGTTATTATTAAGCATTGGGGAGCGGATATTTTAGACTTTAACTCTGAACCTAATTATCAACTCGTGGAAGCCAGTGAGTTTTTGGTGCCTTCTCACTCTTTTGTGTTGGCTACTACAATAGAAGTTTTACGTTTGCCTCATAATTTGACGGCTTTTGTAGAGGGGCGAAGCTCTATAGGTCGTATGGGGCTTTTTATTCAAAATGCAGGTTGGGTTGACCCTGGTTTTGAAGGACGCTTGACCTTGGAGCTTTATAATGCCAATAATTTACCTATTCGCTTATGTGCGGGGCGTCGTATATGTCAAATTGTTTTTTGTAAAATGGATCAAAAGACACAAAAGCCCTATAAAGGTAAGTATCAGGGCCAAAAAGGGACTATAGGTACCCGTATTTTTATGGATAAGGAAAATAGTATAAAATGAATAAAATTTTTGCTATTATCAGATTTAATATATGAGTCTTACTTTATCCTTTTTTGTTTCTGGTTTGATGACGAGCAAAGAATCCGATAAGGATGAGCCAGAGCCTAATTTATATATCTTGCTTTGTCCTTTTATGTGGTTTTGTTTTCTCTTTATAAATCCGCCCGCCATAGGCATATCGGTTCGGTATAGCTGGAAAAAGGCGGCTGTTAGATGACCTTGCTATTTATTTATTTCTTTCTGGCTGTCGTCGTGTCTTTTTGTTGTTCTGTCATGGAAGCGGTCATGCTTTCTACTACATCTGTATATGTCCGAGCGGCTATTAAGCAAAAAAAAGGCTACGGTAATCTATTAAAATCTCTTAAGAGTCAGGTGAGTCGGCCTCTTTCTGCTATTTTAACTTTAAATACTTTTGCTAATATGGTGGGAGCGGCAGGAGTGGGTGCACAAGTTCATACTTTATATGGAAGTTCTTATGTTACTTTAGCTTCTATTGTTCTCACCTTGGTTATATTAATTGTCTCGGAGATTATTCCTAAAACAGTGGGGGCCAACTATTGGCGTTCCTTGGCTCCTATTGTTACCTACTTAGTGAGTGCTCTAATTGTTGTTCTTTACCCATCCGTGTGGTTTTCAGAAAAACTCAATAAGTTTTTATTACGAAAAAAGGGAGCTTCTATTACTCGTGAAGATATGATTGTAACAGCGGAAATGGGAGCTAGTGAGGGCACTATAGGGCAAAAAGAAAGCAGAGTTATTAAAAATTTACTGATGTTGGATACTTTGAAGGTATCTGAAGTGATGACTCCTCGAGCCGTTATTTTGGCTTTTGAAAAGAAAATGAAGATCAAAGAAGTTATGGAGAAACACCAGCCTATTCGATTTTCACGGGTTCCTCTTTACGAAGGTAGTTTGGATCAGATTGTGGGTTTTATTCATCGTTATAAGATATTGGAGGCTTATTCACATGATTTATTTAACATTAGTTTAGCAGAATATATGAAACCTATTCATTCTATACCGGATCAAATTTCCGTATCTGCGGCTTTGGATCAGTTTATTAAGAGGAAGGAGCATATTTTTGTTGCTGTGGATTCTTATGGTGTGCTGACGGGTTTGGTGACTTTAGAGGATGCTGTAGAAACCTTACTCGGGGTTGAAATTGTAGATGAGTTTGATTCTGTGGAAGACATGAGACAATATGCTTTAGAGAAATGGCAGGTGAGAAAAAGAACCATGAATAAAATGTAGTAAGAGGTTGTAATGTTTGTTGTTTGGGTCATTTATTTTGTTGCACTCCAGGTATTTTTTTTAATGAAGTTTTTGAATGGAGGTCAAAATCATCTGACTTACTGGATCGGTATAAATGAAAAAGTATGGTTTTGTTTATGTGACAACTCAAAATCGGCAGGAAGCTCAGAAGATAGCCCGTGTCTGTCTGGATAAAAAACTAGCGGCTTGTGCCAATGTTTTTCCATCTATTTTGTCTTGCTATGAGTGGAAAAACCAATACACAGAAGAAGAAGAAGCTATTTTGATTCTTAAGACCCGGCAGGATTTATTTGAAGAGTTACGAAACACAGTGTTGAGTTGTCATAGTTATACCTGCCCGTGTATAGTGTTTATTCCTATTTCAAGCGGGCATTTGCCTTTTCTTTCCTGGATGGACTTGCAATTAAAAAAACCATCTCGACCTCATAAGGATTAGAAAAACTTATTAAACATATAAAAAATACTTTTATATCTAAAAGGGCTATTACCCTGTTTATTCCTGTTTTTTTTATTCTGATATATAAATTCTAGTTTTTGTTTTTCTTTTTTTACCAAGGAAGTAAAGGCAAAAAGGCGGGATTTTACATAGGTTCAACATCGAGGGCTTGATTAATTGTAAAATTTACTTAGTGTGTAAAAGCTTTTATTGCTTTTGTTGAAATAATTGTATTTGTTGTTATTGTGTAATCCTAGTTTTACCAAACCTGAACTGGATTGGTATTATAAACTCTGCTTTAAAAACAAGGGACAGGAAACACAAGACACAGATAAGAGAGTAAGGTAAATATGCGATTTTTTAAATTTCCTGTTTTTTTCTTATTAATCTATTTTTTATTAGTTCCTTCCTTTTCTTTTTCCTATTATTGTGAAGATGGGTTTCGTCTCCCTCATTCCAAATTGCACTTTTCTGATAGAGTTATAAGGAGTGGTATTATACAAGCAAGTAAGCGTCTGTTTTCTTCATTCGTAGATCCTCTAAAAGAGCGTAATCTAGTTCCTAAGTGGAATGAAGAAGCGGAAGTTCCTGATTTATTAAAGACATTTCTTCCAGAAGGAGCGTACTTTATAAAACATCAGCAGGCTCAACCAGGCACCGCGACAACAGTTAAATTAAGGCAACCGGGAGACGAAATTATGGTGAGGGCTAGTTATCCCTTTGAAGGTCGTGAGTTGCATACCAATGTTGTGTTTAGTAAAAGGGTGTTGCAAAGTAACATGAATACAAAGAAGAATTGGTTTGTAGGAGAGGATGCGAAAGCCGCTTTTGTATTTGTTCATGGAGGAGGTACGGCAACAACGGGAGCTCATGTAGCCGCCGGGATGGTGACGAACTTGAAGAAATTTAAGGTGGATGTGGTGTCTTTGGATATGGGTTGGCATGGTCAAGGGCATCGGGAAGTTTTAGATTTTGAAGCTGAGATTAGAGCTTTGGCCGCTTTTGTTCAAAAGTATATTCCTCCGAATGTACCTTTATTTGTTGGAGGGCATAGTTGGGGTGGTGTCTTTGCAGAAAAATTAATGACGATGACAGATCGTCCAAGGTCAGAGTTTTTTTTTCATGAAAACTTAAAAGCTGTTTTGATTTTTTCTACAGCTGTTGATACTGCCCCTGGCAGGTCTTTTGAAGAAAAAAAGAGAGAACTTCATAGAAGGCAAGATGAGGTTAATAATCATAGGCAGGATGAGGCCCCTCCAGCTGAAATGAATATGTGGAAACAGATTATCAAAGATGGGAAGTTCAGTATTTTGGGAGGCTGGTATGCTTCAGGAACTATATTTCAGTTCGATCAAAGCCTTCCCGCTCATAGAGGTAAGAAATACATACCGGCTTATGTGGTTGTGGGCAAGCACGATCCTCTGGTGTATATTGGCTTTGAAGATTTATACGATAAACGGTATAACAGTTTGGAAAATGTGGTATATACTGTGCTTGATTATCTTCCTAGCCGATACACTAAAAGAGGAGAACCTCTCAAATTTATAAAAGTGGGTCATTTGCTTGGGGAATATAGAACTGAGGATGGAAAGGCAGACAATGTTCAGTATGCTCTCACCAGAGACTATATTGAGTTGGAGTTAAAAAAATCAGCTGTAAAAGAGATGAAACAGCTTATTGCTGAATCACTATCTGTTCTTGATGTTCAGACAAGGGAAAGTTTGTTGAAAGATGTAGAACCACTTTCTTCCTTAGAAGAATTGAGTTTGTTTATTTACACCAATTCGGCGATTCAAAATCTGGCCCCTTCTTCTCTTGGTTCTCTGACCAGAAGCCTTGTTGAAAAAGCGGACCAATCTTCTCTTGTTGGTATTACCACAATTGGTGACCCTATTAAAAATCTGATTCGTCAGCAAGTAGGCTTATCTTCTCTTCATTCGGTTACTAAACAGGATGTTGCTGAAAGTGTGAATAATATATCTACTTTTGACCAGTTGAGGCATTTTATTGCCGGTAAATTTGTTGTAAATAATAAATTAGGTCAGGTTAAAGGTAGGAAGTCAAATAATGGGGGAGATGAGTCAAGAAATAATAGCATCAATATGTTTATTGCAGAACTGGACCCTATTTTTATGGAAGCCATTAATGGGGTTATTAATAGGAGATTAGAAGCACATGCTCGGTCTTCTGTGGATATGTCTATTATTGATACCATTCAATATTTTGCAAATGACCTGGCATTTAGAGAACATCAAAAGGACTATATACATTATGAATACAGTGGGAATACAGGAGCAACAAGTGAGAGGAATAGTCAAATTTTGTTAGAAATGGGGAATATAGTAGAACCTTATTACAACCCTCAGGCCAGAGCGGTTACTTTGTTAAGACAAATTCAAAATATCAATCGTATGACCAATGAACAGTGGAGTGAGTTGATAAAAGAACTGGAGTTTATAACTTCTGATGATAATATGAAGAGAGTGAATCGTAAAGGAGGAGATGAGTTACTGGCATTGAAAGAGCAGATGCATACTTCTGTCTTACCCCCTTCTTTAGTGGAATTATCGTCAAAAGCAGATTATATAATGAATATGAGAACCAATAAAGGGGATCTTATATTTGAGATTAATAATGGAGAGCGGGCAGAAAATCATCGGTCGAGAAGAACAAAGCAGTTCATGACTAAGGTGAAAAATGGTGACGAAAAGGAGGTCCGAATTTTAATGGGTGAGATGGGACTTTCTACTGCCGATCGAAAACGGTTAGACCTTCTGTTGCAGGAATTTCATTTTAATACAAATATCGCCCAGGGTTATTTTATACTCAAAGCGGAGGATTTGCTGAGCGAGACCCCTGCTGATAGCAGGAAATTGGTGACTAGCCACTATAGGAATTTACAGCGTATAAATGAAGAATGGAAGGATATAGCAAGGCAAAAAAGGTATTACAGCAGTGGTGCAATGGAAGATGCTCTGTTTAAGATACATGAAAGATTGTTCCAAAAAATAGAAGGGGATATTAAAACCATCAGAGACGCTTTAAATTTACAAGTGCCTACCTCTCCTCCGGATTCTTTAAAAAGAGATAAAGAAAAATTAGATGGTATTTCGGAAGACATGGTATCCGTTGCAAATGAATTAATGCATATATTTGATAATAAAGCTGTTCAGACATTTCAGAGGCATGGGTTAAACTCCCGGGAGGTTGATGAGACTCTGAAAGAAGGGACAGAGGCAGAGGTTCTTATTCCCCAATTCTTGAATTTATATAGAAATTATGTTGCAGCACGAGAACATTTCAATGAAAAAGCTATTACTGCAATGGAGGCAGGGGAAATGGAAGGAGCTGTTAAAGAAGGTAAAAAATCACTAAAAGAAGCGGTTATCTCACTTTACGGACAAGGATCCAGAGGAAGAGATCCTGTTTTATTGGCAGTTGATAAAAATAACATAGATAAGAGTATGGATAGAATAAAAACATCTAAAATAATGATGAAAGAAAAACACCCGGAAGGGGAAAAGTCTCTCAGAGAGGCTGTTGTTTCTCTCTATAAGGTGACCCCTATAAGGGAAGACCAGGACCCTAATGTAAGGGCACAAGAAATAGAAAACACTATAAAACGGATAAAATCACTTGGAGAAATATCAGAACTTGAGGAAATACGACTCAAGGTGGAGGCGATAGAGCGAATCAGTGGATTTTTAGCCTTTCGATATTTGATTGAGCAGTTGGCTAGAGTGGAAATGAAGAAACAGGAGATCGAAAAACTCTCTAAGATGAACAGAAATGACTATCTTAAAGATGTAGAACACTTAAAGAATCTTATTCCAGAGGGTTCTGATATTCATAAATTACTTTTAGTGGCCCACGCGGCGTTTAAAACAGAAGAGACGCCCGCTCGAGATATTTTATATAGAAGAGTGGAAGATTGGGATAAACAGGAACAGTTAGATTATATTCGTGAACATAGAAATGTCTTTGGTGGCCTGTCTAAAAAATGGAATGATGCCAGGTCGGCCCCCCCACCTTGGTTACCTACCGTATATCAGTAATGTCTTGTGGATTAATATTCCTGTTTTTTTGTAAAGCTTTTTATTTCTATGAAATGTGAAGTGGTTCCTATTTTAGATAAAGTCATGCAAATAATTTATGTTGTTATTGTTTTGTAGAGCATGAAATCATTATTTATCCTCTTTAGCCCCCTATATAATCTGGGTTGAGATCTAATAGATGTTAGCCTATTCTTATGAGAGAGGATATGTTTTACTGGGAGGGGGTTAGTGATTTCGTCCCAGCAGCCAAGCTGGCCAGAAGAGAAGGGTTGATTTTATATTTTAAAGTGCATCTGGATTTTTTCTCTTGGCATTTCATCCCAAGTTTGTCCATTTAATATGCGGCCTGTTTTATGTTTTTTCACTCCACCCCATTGTTTGAAAAAAAAGCCACTTTTTTTCTAATACATTGCTTTTGGATCGTCCCCGAAAAGTGGACAGTTAGTAGGCATCATTTTATATAGAGAAATCAAAAGCCGAGGGAAAATAATATCTTTGTTAGTTATAATTTAATCTGACAAACTGTTAGAACAAGCAGAGTTATTTATTCTAGTTTGTTTTTCATTGAGTAAAAATTGAGGTTCTAAGTATTCAGGAGGGACTTGTCTTTCAGTAGGGAGATAAATACAACTTTGTATGTTCATTTGGTTCAGATATTTACACATTAAAGGGCCGACGTCTTTCCAGTCTAAGCCTCCTAAACCACAACCCAAAGAGGGAAGAGCTATAGATTTAATTCCCAAATCTCTATAATTGTCTAATAGCCATTGCAAGCCTTTCTCAATTCCATCAATAGGTGAATTTGTTTTCCAGTGGTTTTTTGTTGGGAACATAAGAAACCAGCGGTTTCCATTTTCTGTGACAAGGGGTTGTGTTTCTTCAGACAAGCTTCTTTCAAAATCTTCTTTTCTTTTATATAGAAAAGGAACTCCCATTCTTAGTTTCTTTTGTCGGCAAAGGTCTTGATAGTGAACATAAACATCAGGAAACTGATACTTAGCTCTTGAAGCTAAGCCTTTTCCCATGATACCAACAGTATTAACACTCACTGTAAAGGTTTGCATCTTTGAAAAGAACATATCCCCTTTTGCTAGAGTAATATAATCTGAAATCCGCTTTTGGCGTTCAGGCAAAAAAAACATCTTACTATCTGGGATAATATTTAAGGCTCCTATTGTTATATTTTGTCTAATTGTTTTAGCGATCTCTTCATTAGCCACAAAAATTCCAATTATTTTATCTGGGGAAATACGGTCATGAACTAGTAATTCAGCCATAATTTTTCTTTTTGCGTCGTCAGAGTCGTTCCAATATTCTTTGTTAAATTGTTCTTGGGTTAGAGTAGCTAAACCTTGTTTTATGTCTGTAAAATAGTGTGTATCATTTGAAGCGGCATTTCCATCTGTGATGCTAACATCATCGCTATTTATAACATCTGAATTAATTTGCAATACTACGATATTTTTCACTTGAAAGTTTTTAGTAACTACATAGAGCATTGGATTTCTAGGTTGGAAGTACAAATTGACATAACTCCACAAAGGTTTATTGTTGAATATTTTATTTTTTCTTCTTTGAACAATATCCTCACTGTGGATTGATTTTATCCTATTGGCTAGTCCCAGTTTAACTAATAAACTATTTTCATCTTTAATTTGACTATGAGATAATATACCATTTTTTAGAATGGATTTCAGATTGTCTATATGAGTGATGTAATAAAAATATCTTGGTATATTCATAATTATAATTGTAAAGACAGTTTAGTTGATTAAGAATTACTTCATAAAATAAAATTTAATATCATAGTTGTTCAATAACTTCTACTTTTTAAAGCTTCTTTACGACTCTCTTTCTTTTTTTTTAAGTTTCTCATATTAGCATAGAAAGATAAACTCAAAAAGCAAAATATTTCATAAAAGAATTAGTCAAAATCAATAGTTATAGGTTTTTACTTAGATTGTAACGCTTTGTTATTTAGGGATGGATTGTCCCCGAAAAGTGGACAGTTAGTAGGCATCATTTTTCATACTCCTCAGGACTTTGATTGTCAAGAGCAGAATGTATCCTAACAATTAAAGATATTAATATTCCTGTTTTTTTGTAAAGCTTTTTATTTCTATGAAATGTCCAAAGGGATCTTTAAAGAACATGGTTTTTTGTTCGCCGGTTTTATTTTTAAATCGAATTTGCGGTTCTATAAGAAAAGAAATACCCTGCCCTCTCAATCTATTTTCTATTTGCTCAAACTCCTGAGCAGATAAGATCACTCCAAAGTGAGGGATAGGGATATCTCTGTTATCCACCGGGTTAGAATTAAAGACAGGTGTTTTCTGGTTTTTAATTAAATGACAGGTCAACTGATGGCCAAAAAAATTAAAATCCACCCATAGATGACTGGAACGTCTTTCTTTTGCGTTAAGAAGACCTTCATAAAACTGTCTGGCTTTTTCCAGGTCACTGACCCCAATAGCTAAATGGAAAGGAGTATTCATTTTATTAATGTTCCTTTATTATTTTTTAGTTCATGGTGAGGACAAAGAAGCTCCTGTTTTATTATAACTCTTACCGGCTTTCTTTTTTTGAGCTAGACGAAGAGCAGCCGCGATAAAATTGGAAAACAGAGGATGCGGTTTTAAGGGTTTGGATTGAAACTCAGGATGAAACTGTACAGCTAAAAACCAAGGATGTTCTGGAAATTCAATAATCTCTACCAATTCTCCTTCTTTATCGAGACCGGAAAGCACCATTCCTTTTTCTTCAAGTAAAGTTCTAAATTTGTTATTAAACTCAAAACGATGACGATGTCTTTCCTGCACACAATCCTTCTTATAAATAGAATAAGCTTTGCTGTTCTTTTTCAAATAACAAGGATAAGAACCTAATCTCATACTGGCCCCTTTTACTCCATCACCTGCTTGCCCTTCCATATAATCAATTACTTTATTCTTTACTGAAGCAGAGTTGGTTTCAAACTCACCGCTACTGGCATCTTTAATACCACATACATGACGGGCAAATTCTAAAACAGCCATTTGCATTCCAAAACAAATACCGAAAAAAGGGATATTATTTTCCCTCACATAACGAATAGCTTCTATTTTACCTTCTACACCCCTTGTGCCAAAGCCGCCAGGTATTAACACTCCATCTAAACCTTTTAGGTGTGCGATGCCATTTGGACCACTTAAAGCTTCAGAGTCAATATACCGCACTGACACGCGACTTTTGTTATCCACACCTCCATGTACAAGAGCCTCGTGGATAGATTGATAACTATCTTTTAAATCTACATATTTACCCACTAAGCCAATAGAAACCTGGTGATCAGGCTGACGAATGGTGGAAACAATATTTTTCCACACATCCATTTTTGAATCTCTATTTTCAAAAGAAAGTCTGCTTATCAGTTTTTTATCAAAACTCTCCTCCTGTAACAACAAAGGGAGTTCGTAAATCGTTTTCACATCTGGAGCTGCAATAACATTTTCCTCTTTGACACTACAAAATAAAGCCATTTTTTTCTTTAACTCATTAGAGATAATTTTCTCACTTCGGCAAATAAGAAAATCCGGCTGAATCCCCACTTCTCTTAAAGCCTTAACCGAGTGCTGAGTCGGTTTACTCTTTACCTCTCCAGAAGCAGCCAGATAAGGTACCAAAGTAAGATGCACAAACACGGTATTGTCAAAACCCATATCCACCCTCATTTGCCGAATAGCTTCAATGAAAGGTAATCCCTCTATATCACCAACTGTACCCCCTATTTCCACAATCACCACTTCCGCTGAACCCGCTGCTGCATGGATGCGAGATTTGATTTCATCCGTAATATGGGGGATCACCTGTACCGTATTGCCAAGATAAACTCCCTTTCGTTCTTTTAAAATCACACTTTCGTAAATTTGACCGGTAGTGATACTATTTTCTTTCCTAAGAGGTGCGTCAGTAAATCTTTCATAATGCCCCAAATCCAGATCGGTCTCTGCCCCGTCCTGAGTGACATATACTTCGCCATGCTGAAAAGGGGACATAGTGCCTGGATCCACATTCAAATAGGGATCACACTTTATAAGACTAATCTTGTAATCCTGTGCTTCCAATAAAGCCCCCAAACTCGCAGAAAGCAAGCCCTTCCCCAAAGAGGAAACTACACCACCCGTAATAAAAATATATTTTTGATTTTTTTTATTCATAAGCTCTACTCACCAATGTACCCTTTTATAACAGATTTTTATTTTTATACCAAGCCTCAAAGGAAAACGCAATTACACCATTTAAGTTTGATTCTTGTTCCCCGTGAGGGCAGAGTTCCTGATTTCTAAGGGTTTTCCGTTTTTAACTCCCGGATAGCAGATAAAATATCTGTTTTTTGAGGGACGGTCGCTTTCTCTAAGTGGGAATGAAGACCTATACCTGGCAGGTTTTTTCCAGCCAGTACACGAGGGGCAGAATATAAATGATAAAAACATTCTCTACTAGCTCTATAAGCTAAGTGCTCTCCAAAATTGGTAACCTCTGTATCTTCATTTACAAACAACACTCTTTTTGTTTTTAAAATAGATTTTTTTATTAAAGGCCAATCGTAAGGATAAACAGACATCATATCTATTAACTCTACTTCCTCTCTTTCTTGGGCCTCCATTTTCTCTAAAGCTTTTTGACATAAAAATAAAGATCGGCCAAAACTCACGACTGTCACTAAAGATCCAGATTGCACGATTCTACCTTTGCCAATAGGGATTTTATATTCTTTTAACAAAGGCCAATGAGGTTCCCATCCCCTACGATCTCCCAGAGGGGCATCTATCATTTCATGCAATTTTTTTTCCTGTTCCGGTTCGCCTGGAATTTTGTCTTTTCCTTTTACCCGCAACAAAGCTTTGGGCTTTAAATACAAAACCGGATTAGGGTCTTCAATAGCGGATAACATTAAGCCATAAGCAGACAAAGGGTCTGAAGGCATAACTATTTTCCACCCAGGCAAGCGGCTCGCCCAGGATTCGAAACTGTGGCTGTGGTAAATAGCCCCATGAATACCAGCCCCCGTCGGAGTCATTAAAACAAAAGGAAGAGCATACTGCCCATGAGAAGACCATAAACAATTACCGGCTAATTTTAAAAGATCAATGGTATTAAAAATATAATCAGCAAATTGCACTTCAGCTACGCATCTCTCACCCGTAAGAGCAATACCGATAGCGGTTCCAACAATACCCCTTTCATCTAAAGGCGTATTCCATGCTGTTTTTAAACCCTGAGTCACTGTAAAAACACCACCTAAAGGTGGGCCTACATCCTGACCAAAAACATCCTTTAACTGAAGATGCTTCTCTCCATAATGCAAAGCCATTCGTATTGCCTGTGCCATGTTAGCCATATTTCCACTTCCTTAATGATGAGATGAGCCTTTTAACCCATATTCTCTCTTGAAGAACCTATCTCTATTTCACTAATGATGAGTCTTTCAAGAGAGAATAAGGGGGTTAAAAAGCTCACCTATGGAAAAAGTAATGTCAAGAGTATAGTATCCCATTCGCAAACAAAACATCTTCTTGCGTTACGGTCTCCTGAAGGAAGGGCATAACACCTTATCAATACCACTCATCAATCAATCACTCGCTCACCTTACTTTATTGTCTCAAAAAAATGAATCAGTATCTTCACATTCACCTATCCAAACTCTTACTGTATAACAGCAGGTTATAATAAATTTGGAAAAATAGAGCAGAGGCTAATCAAACATTAGACTGTAACTGTGTTACCCTTGTTTTTATGGTAATCATAGTCCGTCACTGAGCCTTAAGCTTTCTTCTGCTCATTTCCAGGAGAGCTTTCTTACTCTTTAGCTTCTTTGATAAAGTATAAAAAAACTTTATATACCCAACCTGAAAATCTGATTACTTTTTGTTTTTCTCTCTCAACTCCTTCTCCCTTCTATTAGGATCATATTTTTTGCCACTTTTTAATACTCCGTAAACTAAAATAGCTAACTTCCTACTGACATTATGTTTTGCCATTAAGGCTGGTTTTTTCTCTATATAATACTCATAAAGACCTTTTAAAGAATTATTACATCTATTCTGTGTTACACTATGAGAGGCCATTTTAAATATCTGTTTAAGTGGACGATAACACCTAGAAGATTTCCTTCCATAACTTCTTCCCCCACTTATCTTCTCATGCTTGATTAAACCACAGTAACTTAAAAAATGTCCCTTGCTTGGGAAACGACCTATATCCACTACAGCAGCCATGATCTGCACTGCATGAATGTCACTGATCCCTGGAATACTCTTTAATAACCTCATCTCTTTGTGTTTCATCGAAAGCTTTTTAAACTCCTTAATATACTCCCCCTTCACCTTCTCATGTAGAGCCAGTAACTGCTTTGAACGAAATAATACAAAATCATCACAAGCAGGAACTGGAGAAAACTCATCTTTCTTATGATCTAAACCCACAGAAGCAAAAACAGCACTCCTCTGGTTCTTTAAACGAACTATACTTTTTACAACATCATTGTAGCCACTAACCAGTTTCCTTAAATATATAAAATCTTTCCCACTATGATATACTTCCTTCAATAATCCCGCCTGACTTAAACGCACTAACTTTGTAGCATCTATCTTGTCATTTTTGGCCCCCTCGGACAGAAGCCTATTACGATAAGGGTCACATACTAAAAGCTTGTTGACGCAATATCTCAACTCTGAGTAAAGCCATTGGGAAGAAGTACTCTCTTCAAAAGTGAGGATTTTCTTTCCTTTCAGACTTTTTAGATAGTCTTTTAGATAAGAAATATTGCTGGGAATATCTTCTACATTCACTTTTTTACCTTTTTTTGTTACTCTGGCTATGGCCATATTGTTCTTTGACCAATCTAAAGCTATATAATGTTCATACATAGGGTCTCCTCCTTTTTTAATATATTTAATATATTTATTGACCTTCCTACTTTACATGCAGGAAAGAGTCTTGAGGAGACCTTCTTTTTCCATTTATCAGACATGCGGTTTGCCACAGAAGCAACCTTTGGTTGCTCTGTGCTCAAAGCCGAACTCGTTTTTACCCCCCATATTCTCTCTTAAAGATATTTTCTTTATCACAAAGACGCATTGAACAATCAAAACTATGTAATTAAAACTTCTTCTCATTTGCGTTTTCATTATTTGCATATACATGATCCCATATAGATTCTGGTTGAGGGTCTGGTTCTTGTGCTACCTCCTTTTGAATCTGCTTAGCTTCTTCTCTTAGATCATCCCAAATATTTTTTCGTTTCTTTTCCGTCAAGCATCCTGTTGTTTTTAATTTTTTTTCAAAAAGAGCAATACAGCAAGGTTCCTCCTTCACATAATTGGCCCCGGAAGCAGAGGAATGACCATATAAACGGGATACAAAAGCTTCCAGTAAAACCGGACGCCGTTTTTCTCGTATATATTTCATACTCTCTTCCAATTTAATGTAAGATTCTACAGGGTTATTTCCATCAATTAAAGCTGTTTCTATATTAAAAGCTTTTCCACGATCAACAATATGTTTCTCTCCATGTTGCCCTTGATAAGAAGTGGAAATACCCCATCCATTATTTTGAACAGTAATAAGCATAGGTAAAGGACGCACGGGCCGGGAAGCCCATATCAAGGAAGTAGCAAAATCCCCTTCGGCTGTTCCTGCATCCCCCCCTGTTACAATAGTAATAGCCGAAGTTGGAGAACGGCTTTGTACATGGGCAGTCCCCAAAGCTGTGCTGTACTGAGAACCAATAACGGATGTTATAGGAGCTACATTCCATTTCGGCACACAATAATGATTAGAGAAATTTCTCCCGCCTGTATGCTTATCTGTTACTTTGTTCATAATCAATCGAAGAGCATCACGCATGGATAGACCCATAGCTACAAGAGTAGGTGTCGCTCGATAATGGAGATGGAGCCAATCGTAATCCAAACCACAGCCTTTTTTTACGAGTAAGCCAAGTGGCACTCCAAAGGCTTCTTCTCCAGGGCCTCCAATCCAAAAATAAGCCTGGCCTTGCCTGTAAATATTAATCATTCTTTCTTCCAGAACCCTGGATTTCACCATTAAGTAATGGAGTTTTAATAATAATTCTGATGAAAGTTGCTTCATTTATACTAGGTTTATTTCTTATCCGAGCTACAGGGGACAGTGCCAGCCTGGTTAATAAAAAAGACTTTAAATCCAAAGCCTTTAACTGAAAAAACTATAGCTTAATCAAAAACCAATAGAGATTCTGTTGGCCATATTCTGTTCTATCTGTTTTAGTTGATTAGCTTTTCTAAAAGCTTTTTGGCATATCTTAAATCCTTTTATGGTCATTCCCGCGCTTACGGCTAATGCTCCCGCCCCTGCTATTTTTACAAGATTATAGCTAGTCACATCAACTGGGGCTTTGGACAGCAATAAGGATAAAAACGTGTGTGCTTCATTAGAATTGAATAACAATGTATAACCTAGTATGCTAAGGATACCCGCCGCTGTGAAAGATACTCCTGCGGAGGTCCATCTGGTATCATATTTTGATGATCTTAAAAGTGCTTGCATTGTTTCTATCTGTTGTTGGGAATGGCCTTCAAGGAGTGCGAGAAGTTTTTGGAAATTATTTAGTAGTTGATAAGCGGTGGTATTATCCACTTCTTTTGCTTTTTTTAGAAGATATTTAACATTAATGGGAACAGTGGAAATATGAGAGAGTTGAAGGTTTGCTAATTTAGGGTTGTTTCTTGGAATAGAAGGTTGAGAGGGAGCCAAGTGGGTGATAGCTATCAGAGAATGAAACATTTCTCTGGCAAAATATTCTTTTTCAAAGGGAGCTGTTATCATGAGTTCCATTAAATTTTTTCCATCGGATGTTGTTTTTGTAATAATATCTATTAAATCAATGTGGAACCCTTCTTTTAGATCACGTAAAGCAGCAATATAGTCTATTTTTTTTCCTGATATTACAGCTTGTCCTATAGCCGTTTTTTCCAGGGTAATAGTTGTAAATTGTTCTTTTTCTGTTGTTTCTGTTGAGTCTTTTTCTGTTGCTTTTGTTTTGTCGTTTTCTGTGTCTTCTATCGTGATTTTTGGTTGTTGAGGGTTAGGTGTGGTTGAAAATTGTGATAGAGTTTCTATGTCTATCGAGGTGCGGGCTGGTTTTGTTTGTTCTTTTTTGTCTGACGAATCGGCAAGGGCTAATGTATTAAAAGCAAGTAGCATAAAGATATAAAAGCATTTCATTAAATGTGACCTCTCTAATTTTACATTTATGTTTTAACTGTGTTTTATTCTCGAGTTGGCTTTACATCTTGGAGAGTATTAGAGTGTTTTATAATACATTAATTTAAAAAAAGGAAGGAAAAAAGACACGAGGTATTTATTTTACCATTTGGGAGTGAAATTTTTATATGTATAAAAGTTCATAGAAATAAACATAGTAAAACTTAATCTAGGGTAGAGCTTTGTTTGGTATTCATCTGATAGATATTTTTATTAGAAGATGAAAATTCGGAAATCCGGAATTTAAAGAGAAAAAATCCGTATTTCGAATATTTTTGTCTCAAAACTCCATTTTTTTGCCATTTTTCTTGGTATGGTTTTTTCATGTTTTATTGGATATGCGTATTTTTTCTTTTGCTCAAGATGGGGGGCATAAGGTCCCGGTGGAAGTTCAGCTAAGCTTAATTCCTGGCTTACCTCAGGTGCAGTTCACGGGTTTGCCGGACATGGCTATTAAGGAAAGTATTATGCGTATTAAGTCTGCTATTCGTGCTCAGAATTTTGAATGGCCGAAGACAAGACAGCTTATTATAAATTTGAGACCGGCTCATTTAAAGAAAAGCTCTCAAGGATTAGAGTTAGCGGTAGCTTGTGCCTTGCTTTGGAAAACACAGCAGCTTCCCCCTCCCGCTGACATGTCTTCCCCTTTTTATATTTATGGTGAATTGTCATTAGATGGGACTGTATCTGTACCACAGGATTGGGAAAGCCTTCCTGTCAGGAAAGAGGGTATTCTCACCGGTAGAATAACAGGAGGGAATTATCTTTGTCCTTTGTTTCAAGTATCTCAGTTAAGGGATTTAGAAAACCCTACTTTTGTTCCCGTAAAACCTATTACCGAACTGTTGCAAAAACCACCTATTCCTGACATTTATTTTTCTGAACGGGCGGCACATATTTTATCTATTGTTGCTGCTGGGTTTCATTCTTTATTATTAGCTGGAGAGGCCGGATCCGGAAAAAGCACATTATCTGAACATTTACCTTATTTGTTACCTCCTCCTTCTGCGTCTGAGTTTCGGGAAAGTCGGCGTATTTGGTCCCGAATGGGGCGTAGTTTAACATGGAGACCTTTTGTCCATCCTCATCATAGTACCACTCCTTTGGCTATGATAGGGGGCGGCTATCCTTTATTTTACGGGGAAATTACAAAAGCGCATGGGGGTATTTTATTTATGGATGAATATTTGGAGTTTCACTCTAAAGTGCAAGAAGCTTTAAGAGAACCTGTGGAAAGAGGAGAGATATGTATTTCCCGTAGAGGGCAGAGTGAACAATTTCCAGCTCGGTTTTTGTTAGTGGCGGCTACGAATCTTTGCCCTTGTGGGGATCTTGTCCCTGGAAAAAGCTCGCCTTGTTCTTATTCTCTCAGGAGATGTTTTTCTCATTTGGAAAGACTAAACGGCCCTATGTTAGATCGGTTTGATATTTTAACTTTTTCAAGTCAGTGGAAAACAGGAAAACTCTCCGTATCCTTAAAAGAAATATATAAGAGGGTGATGAGGGCGGATTCATTTCGTCGAAAGAGAGGGCAAAGAGAAGTAAATGCTCGGTTGTCTTTGCAAGAACTGGAATCTTCTTTAAGTGCTTTTTTAAAAGAAACACAACTTTCTTCTAACATATCATCAAAAAGGCGGAAGAAGGCGATTCTTAAAGTAGCTCGTACTTTAGCTGACTTAAATGAGGATGAAAAAGTAGAGATTCAGCACATTGATAAAGCAAAAGAATTAAGCTTGATACCTTTTATGCAGATAAAAGATAAAGGTATGTTTCCCTGAATGGATTTTGCATAGCTCGTGCCACAAAATTAAAGCACCTTCCAATATCCATATTTGCTTTTCCCTCCGACTTTCACCAAACGGCCTTCCATTTTTAACTTAGAAATTATTTTATTTATTAACTTGACGGACACTTGAAGCTGTTTAGACAGCTCCTTTCTCTTTACTTGAGGGTTCTTCTTTATCAAAGAAAGGGCTTTTTTCTCCAGCTTACTTTGCGGACTAACAAAAGGCACTTTCTCTCCTCTTTTAAAACCTCCCAGTACCCATATTTACCGCTCCCTCCGACTCTCACCAGATGGCCTCCCTTTTTCAAACTAGAAATTATTTTACTTATTAAAGCAGTTGATATTTGCATTTTCTCTGCCAGCTCCCTTCCTTTTATTTGAGGGTTCTCGGTTATTAAAAAAAGAGCTTCTTCTTCCTTGTTTTTTCTCAATCTCTCATTATGAGCTATCCGGGCTGCCGAAATGTGGCTAGATAATGATTTTCTCCCGATTTCTCTCTGCCCCTCTGGAACACTCTCCCCAACCTCATTTATTTGGCTGTTGTGCTGGTTTCCCGTCCTCAAGGCTTCCCTGTTTTGATGATCAACATCACCTTCTTTTTGTGTATCTATGGAAGAGTCTTCCCTTTCACTAGACAAATCTACCTCTGGTTCTTTTTTGTTTAACTCCTCAAAGACCTCTGAAGTAATTCGAAGTTCTTCATCTATCCATTTTCTTCGCTCAGCTACATCTTTTTCTTGAGATAAACGAAGAGAGCGCACTTTATCCCACAACACACTCCATTGTCCTTCCAGTTCAGGATAAGCCTGTAGAGGTTTATCAGGAATCTCTTTAGGGAGATCGCCTTCTTTTTTCGCTTTAATAAAATCAGAGGTTGAACCAATTTTAATATCCACCATAAGCTGAACAAACTCCTCAATCGAAAACCAATTTTTAAGGATATCCTCCACATCCTCAAACGCTGTTTTGCAAACTGAAGATTTTTTCTTGGCAGAATAACAGAGATTGGAAAACACAGCCAAAAAGATAAAAACAAAGAAAAATTTGATCTTTTTCACTGTAGCTCAATATAAAATATAACAATAAAGAAAAAAAGCAGAAAAAGCATTGATAAAAATTTTTCCCACTTAAAAATGAAAACATGGTTAATATTGAGTAAAAATAAGCTTCGTTAAAAGAATTTGTAGGTGATGAGAGGCTGCTGTCCTGTTTATTTTTGCCTGTTTGGCAATATCAGTTTTATTAAAAGGGCTACTCCCACTTCTTATCCTGTATGTTTAAAAGCCTGATCTCAAAGTTTAACATACTTTTTCTAAAAGTAAGAGGCAAAGTTAAAAAATCCGGGTCTCCTAAAGCCTCCTGGAAAGAAAGTTTCCACTTCCGAGGGTTTTTGCCATGAGAGGAGATAACACAGATAATGGGTGTTATGACAACACTTTAGTTTAAAATTTAGAGGCTTGACCCGCTAAATTGAAGAACCGTTTTTTAATTTTCTGATTGCTTTTTCAGACAAACCCGTCACTTCAGCAATAACAGAAATATCTAACTTTTTTTTCAGCATATTACAAATTACTTCTTTATCTCTTTCTTGCCGTCCTTCCTGTCGTCCTTCCTGTCGTCCTTTCTGTCGTCCTTTCTGTCGTCCTTTCTTTAAACCTTCTCTTTGTCCTTCCCAACGGCCTTTCTCTTTGGCAATTTCCAGTACATCTTGCATAAATCCTCCTTGTGTTAATACCCCAGCTTCTATAAGCAGCTTTTCCGCTTTTTCCCAAGTTTTTGTATCTAACTTCGTATTATCTTTTAAATACTCCAATATCCTTAATTCTACAATCCTTCTTTCCTTCCCCTTTAAATCCTTCAGTATCTCCTCAAATTCAGCAAAAGTATTATTTATTTTTGATACAGTCGGGTTCTTCTTTAAACTCCATATCTCAGACAGTAAGTTTATAATACTATACCCTTTAAATTTCTTGCCTTTGTAGGATTTTCGGATTCTAGGATCTTGCGTGTGTATTATCTTTGGTTCATAGTTTAGCATATTTTTTCTGGATTCAGAAGGAATCTTGGAAAAAAAGGACTTAAAGTCTTCTTCTTGAAGAGATTTTTTCCACTTGAGGGGCTGTTCTCCATGATAAAACAGCACAGCCATTATGGGTTGGGGATAGCCTGTTTCTTGGATACTTTGTTTTCGACCTAAGACCTGATAGTCTAAAAGCTGACCGAAGGCGTTTTTATCATAGTGGCTTTTGTGTTCTAAGAGAATAAAGATTTTTATTCTGCTTTTTAGGTAATTTTTAAGAGGGAGAGAAAAGATAAGATCCGCTCTTTTTGTTTCAAAAGTGTCTTTTTCTATTTTTATCTTGTTTAAATCATAAGCCTGAATCTCTTTTTTTGAAAGAATAAGTTTTAGCAACTCTTTTGCAAGCTTTACATCAGAGTAGAAGAGTTTGAAGAAGTTATCATGGGTCATTTTTGGTTTTTTCATCATAACCTGAGTTTGGTTTTTTTTATGCTTTTTCATAAGTAATCCTTTGTTGCTAAAAGCCCTTCAGATATTGTAAGAGACTTTGTGTTTGAGGAGGTTTGTGCATGGTACTTTTATAAATATGCAATATCAAAGGAGGGAAAAGAGTAAGTTTTAAAGCACTTTTGACAGACAAAAAATCCGAAATCCGAATATTTAGAGATGAAAATCCGGATTTTGTGTTTTTTTGTACTGTGTTGAGCTTGGAGAAAAAAAGATGAAAAAAACTTAAAGAAAAAAAAAGAGAGTACCGATAAAAAGGTTGTCTTTCCCGTGAAAGCGTGGAACGGGAATCCCGTCGTTATGGTGCTGAATGTAAAGAAAACTTTTTTAAATGGAGTCCCCTCATAGTGTTCAAAAGTTGTTTATTTTTATTCCCTATTATTTTATTTCCTCATTTCGGTAACGCTAATGAGGTTCACGTAGAACTTTATCACAAGGTTACAGAAATATCTCAAGAGATGGAACAATTACGTAGTCGTATAAACAGACTTAAAGTTCAAGCTCAAGCAGTTGTAAGAGAAGTTGATCAATTAAAAGAAAAGAAGGAACAATCAGAACAATACCGGAAAGCACTGGAAGAACAATGGTCAATAGAACTGATGGGTTCTGGTAATAGAAACTCTTGTCATAAGAACAACCTTTTAAGTTCGAATAAAAAAAGCTCTATTTGCAAAAAAAATTATATTACTTTTTGGAATGTTCATTAAAAATGTGTAGATATGTCATATTTTAAGCATGAAATTTTTAACAGAATTTGTCCAACTATTGGAGCGCAGTCTTAAGTAATTAATTGTAGAGTTTTGAAGGAGAAAAAAATGAAGAGCATTATATATGTCATGGTTATCTTTTTAACTCCTATTGTAGGATACAGTCAGCAAAGTATTGCTAAGGATTCTATGCTTCAAGATATGCTTAAAGAATTGAACTACATAAGTACAGAGATAACTAATATTTCATCTGATGTTTCTGGTTTAGATGGAATGATACGGTCTGTACACCAACAAATGACTTTCTTACAAGGTGAGATCAATCAAATAGAAACAGATATTAAAGACATGGAGAAAATAGAGAAAGAAATTCCGTACAAATACAAATAGTTTCCCTACTTTGACACAACACAATAAGTAAATAGTCGGTTCTGAAAAAGTCAGTTTAGGGCAACAAAAAAATCTGATTTTTAAGTGATTTTATCCACTTATGACTTTTTCAGAACCGGCTATTTATTATTTTGGTTAAGATTTGTGTTTCATTTTCCGATCTGGTTCTCATTATGGGTATTTTACGACTGAGAGAGCATCTTAAAAAATTCCAGTTTAATAAAATGTTTGAAGTCTTAGGGTGGAACAATCCGACAGGCTCAACATCTGGTGAAATTAAAATCAATGGTCATTCTGTTCCTTATTCTGTCATAGCAGAAATAAGCAATGTTCCTGTTTTGAAATTTAGTCAGGACATATCAAAAAAAATTGAAAGTAATTCTGCAAGAAAGGAATTTCATAAGAAGATAAAAAATCATCATCATAAACATCTTGCTTTGTTTTCTGATGAAGAGAACTTTTTTTCTCTCTCTTATCTTTCCAAAGACGAACAAGTAAGAACTCACAGTTACTTTAAGGGACAAAGTGGTGATTATTTTATCAGTAAGTTAGCAGGGGTTCATTTTGGAATAGAGGACGAGCCAAACATAGCCGAGATAGGAAATAAGCTGGAAAAAACTTTTGACACAGAAAAAGTGACAAAAAGATTTTTTGAGAATTTTAAAAACAATCATAATAATTTTTTGAAATACATAGGTGGAATAAAAAGCGAAGAGGAAAAAAAGTGGTTTGCTTCTTTGATATTAAACAGAATGATGTTTATTTGGTTTCTTCAAAAAAAGGGGTTTGTAAATGAGGATTTTGATTATTTAGAGACTAAACTCACAGAAAGCAAACAAAGAGGAACAGATCGCTATTATTCAGAGTTTCTGACACTCCTCTTCTTTGAAGGTTTTGCTAAAAAACAAAAAGAGAGAAGCGAAGAAGCAACAAAACTTCTTGGAAAAATTAAATATCTAAATGGAGGATTATTTGTCCCCCACCCTATTGAAGAGAAATGTAAAAATAAAATTAAAATTCAAGATAAGGCTTTTGATGAAACTTTTAAAATCTTCAATCAATATGATTGGCATTTACAAGGGAGAGAAGGAAAATCTGATAATGAAATCAGCCCGGATGTTATGGGATATATCTTTGAAAAATATATTAACGAGCTACAACAAAAAAGTCTTGGAGCTTATTACACAAGAGATGAAATCACAAGTTACTTAAGCCGAAACACTATTCAAAAATGTCTGCTAGAAAAAGTTAATAGTAAAGGACATGAATTTGAAACTATAGCGGATATGTTGCATAAGCTGGATGCTTCTTTATGCAAATGGCTTTTAACTGATGAAAATAGTATCCTTAATACTTTAACAGTCTTAGACCCAGCAGTTGGCTCAGGGGCTTTCCTTGTTTCTGCTATGAAAGAGTTAATTGATATTTATAGTCCCATTATTGGGAAGATAGAAACTTTGGACGATCCAGATAGAGACCTTACAAACTGGCTTAAAAATTTTAAAGAGAAAAACAAAAGTGTTCTTTATGGAATAAAAAAGAACATTATTCTTAAAAATCTTTATGGTGTGGATATTATGAAAGAAGCTACAGAAGTTTGTAAACTCAGGCTATTTCTTTCCCTTGTTAGTTCTGCTCTCAAAATAGAAGAATTAGAGCCTTTGCCTAATATGGATTTTAATATCATCTGTGGTAATTCCCTTATAGGATTTTTGAAGGAAGAAGAAAATCAATCAAAAGAAGGTGAGGAACAACTTAAATGGGATGCTGTTTTAGGTGAATCCTATCAACAGATAAAAAATAGATACAACAAGTTGGTGAGCCAATACAAAAATAATCCATTATCTTTTGAAAAGTTAAAAGAGTTAAAGCATAAAATCTTAAACTTCCTTGATGAAAACAACTTAAAACTCAATCGTGTGTTAGCAGATCAATGTAAAGAAAAGGGACTTAAATACTCGGAAATTAAAGACATTCAAGGGAAGAAGAAAACGATACAGAAACGAGCTGTGCGACCAGAAGACTTTTATTCTAAAGATGATAAAAAAGACCTTAAACCTTTCCATTGGGATTTTACTTTTAATGAAATTATAAATGAAGGAGGTTTTGACATAATACTTACTAACCCTCCCTGGGAAAAAATTAAAAATGAGGATAAAGAATTTTTTGCTAAATACGATTCGTCAATTTCTGGCAATAAAAGATGTAAAAAATCTGATCTTAATAGGAAAAAAAATAAGTTATTACAAAAACTGGAGATAGAAAAGGATTATTTAAAAACTGAAGAGTTTTATCTATTCCAAAGAGATTATTTTTCTGCATTCTATCAATATCAATCTGAAACGATAAGCAATAAGAATGGTGAAAAAAAGAAGACTTCATCTGACATGGAAAGTTATAGATTATTTACAGAAAGATATTTTAAAATACTGAATGATAAAGGTTTTTTAGGGGTAGTGTTGCCAAGAGGATTTTACTGTGATGAAGGAGCTTTTGGACTTAGAAAGCATATTCTTGAAAATAGAAAAATAGAAGGGCTAATTACTTTTGTAAATCAGGGGAAAGGGAAGTCTATATTTGAAGGGGTTGGGTCTCCTGTCCAATTTTTATTTTTGAATTTAAAGAATGGATCGTCCCTGAAAAGTGGACAGTTAGTAGGCATCACTTTTCATACTCTTTAGGACTTTTATTGTCAAGAGCAGAATGAATCCTCCTTGTATTATAAAACCCCTCAATATAATCAAAGCACTCTTTTCTTATCTCTTCTAAACTGAGTCTTCTTGAGTTTATGTTGTTTATCAGTTCTGCCTTCAATGTTTTAAAAAAACTCTCAACTACCGCATTATCCCAGCAATTCCCCTTCCGGCTCATAGAGCTTATAAAGTCATTTTCTTTCAACATTCTTTGTATAAGATAAGAACTGTACTCTGATCCTCTGTCACTATGGAATATCACTCCTTTTGGATAAAACCTTCTAAAAAGAGCCTCCCTTAATGCAGACCTCACAAGCTCAGAGTTGTTCTTCTTATCCAATGACCAGCCTATCACCTCCTTGTTATAAAAATCTATGACCACACATAAGTGTAACCATCCCTCCAAACTCCTTATGAAAGTCGTATCACTTCCCCAAGCTTCATTAGGAGCTCCCGGACGAAACTCTCTGTTTAAAACATTTTGAGGATAAACTGTTATCTCTCCCCTATCGTAAGGCTTTCTGAACTTCTTCCTTTGGTAAAAAGAAGATATACGAAGATGCTTCATTATAGAGGAAACAGTACTCTTTGAAACAGATATATCTTTCTCATCTCTCACATCCTTTACTATACGACGAGACCCATAAAGTTTATGACTGTCTGTCCAGCTTTCTAAAACAACACTGCTTAGTTTGTTCTGCTTTTCTATTAGCTTCTGTCTTAAAGGAAGCCATTGATAATATCCACTTCTGGAAACTTGTAAAACCTCACACATCAAACTGATACTCCATTGGCGTCTATGAATGAAAATAAACTCATACCTTACCCTTCGTGTTTTGCAAAGAAACTGACGGCTTTTTTTAAAATATCTCTCTCATCTTGGAGTCGCTTTACCTTTGCCTGCAACTTCTTTACTTCAGACTCTTCCCCTCCAAAAACAGAAGAGCCTTCCTGTTTGAATTTTTTGACCCATTTACTTAAAGTGGGCTGGCTGATGCCCAGGTCTTTGGAAACACTATGTGAGGATGAATTTTGACCCATCACACGCATCACAGCCTCTTTTTTGAACGCTTCCGAATAGCGTTTTCTTTTGTTGTCTTTCATTATGCCCCTCCTTCCGGTTCATCGGACTTTAATGCATCGCTTGATGCTTAGCAACTGTCCATATATGGGGGACATTCCAGAAAGATAAACCTCAAGATCAATTTCCTTGTCATTTTCAGGAAAAAGATTTGCAAAAGCTTGCACATTTTCCAGAAAAAAACACAATGAAACAATCCGTAAATACAATAAAAGAATTACAACCAAGGGATTACTCTATTATTGAGTTCAAACATCCAAAAGATATAACAATTCTTAAAAAAGCAAAACATTTTCCTGAATTAAGAAAAAAAGTCAAAGACTCATGGAATCCTGTTTTTTATAGAGAATTTGACGAAACAAATGATGCTCATTTATTTGAAAATGAAAAGTTATCTAATAGTCATTTACCGCTTTATGTAGGAAAAGCTATTAAGTCATTTCAGTTTAACTATGACCTTTCTCATGTTAATCGTTATGTTAGTAAAAAGTCCAATAAAATTCAAAGCAACAGTCTTGCTTTTAAAAATAAATGTTATAAGCATTATAGATTAGTAGTTCGAACTATCGCTTCAACAGGAGATAGAAAGCTAATTTCATCTTTTATTCCAAAAGATAATTTTATTTCAAACAGCTTGCATGGTGTTTATATAGAATCGGGTCAACCCCCTATTTTTCGGGAGGAATCTTCCTCAAAAAATAGATATATGCTTTTACTTCAGTCTTTTTTAAATAGTTTTTTATTAAACAATTTTCTTGGCCAAAAAATATATTTCAATGTAAATATGAAATATCTTTACGATTTACATATTCCGAGACTCACAGAAAAAGAACCTTATTTTAAAGAACTTGTTGAACGCTCAGCAAAGCTGACTTGTATTGGAAAAGAGTTTAATGAACTAGCTGATGAAATTGGTATCCAAAGAGGTGGGGTTAAAGATGAACAAGAACGCTGGAAAATACAAGGGGAAATAGATGCCATAGTAGCATACATTTATGGCCTAACTTTGGGTGAGTTTGAATATGTCCTTAGCACCTTTACAACAGGTAGAAATCAAAACCGCCTACAAGCTCTTAAAAAGCATGCACTTGAAGCTTTCAAAAAAGACCAATTTCTCAACAAAGCTAGTTGAACCGTAATAGATACAGTGATAAAAGCAGAAGCTGAACAAGAAAGACGCCTGTTGAATAAGTAAAAGAATGACTATTTCTGAGCTTTTAGCTTGCTCCTTGCTTTTTTTTAGCTGTAGTATATAGTAGTATATAATGGATTGGGAGGATGCTTTATGGCCGGTCGTGCCAAAAATAAAAACAAACCAATACAAAATACAGAAGAGAAAAAATAGCATAAAGTCTTAATAAAAACTTATTTTTCAAACACAGCATCAAAAATTGCTTTTTAAAGGTTTTTTGATTTTGCGTTTTTGTAATTTTAAATATACAATAAAAGAACACACCTATATTAATTTTATTTCATCAGATAGGTTAAAACCAAGCTTGTTTCAATAAACGAATAAGGACACTTATTATGTCAGGTAGTATGAAAAACAAAATACCATCCTCAGAAGAATTAAGTGAGAAAAAAAATAGCCAAAAACAAAAACATGGTTATTTTCACTGGTGGTTGTTTCAAGATGAGGGAACAGTTGCAGAAGATTGGCCAACAGCACAGCAATTATGGGAAAATGAAGAAGTTCAAAAAGAAATAAAAAAAGTGCAAGAAGCTTTTAATTATACAGAAAAAGAGCAAAAATAGTTTATATGTGGGACATATATAGCATTCTCTGGGTTGTTCCTGGTGTTATCTTTATTTCTATCTATAATAGAAGAAGACCTGAAATAGAAGAAAACCTGAAATAGAAGAAGACCTGAAATAGAAGAAGACCTGAAATGAGTATTAACTTATCAGGTTGGCCATATATCTTTTTTATTGTTGTATTAGCGACTTTAACCTGGCTACCGGCTCAAATAATACTTCAATTTGATTTCTTGTATGTTAGAACTTTTTTTATAGAAAAACTTAACATCAATGAAAAAATGACTACATTACTGATTGCAGTGATATTCTCTTTTATATGGTTATTATGTTTTCAAATTAAAAAAAATAGCTGATTTAGTGTTTCCCCCTGTATATGATAATTTTTATAGGAAATGTGTAGAATGGCAAAAAAAATCTGTATTATTAACTCTTAAAAATGAAAAAGCTTACATTGGTATTTTATGGAAGTATCCAGAAAATCCAAAATCAAGATATGAATCTCAAACAATTTCCATAATACCATTACGAAGTGGTTATAGAGAAAAAGAAAAAAAACGAATAGAATGGACTACTGATTATCCATATAAAAAAACTTATTTTAATAATATGGAGGTAATTCTTCCACGATCTGAAATTATAACTTTTAGTAGATTTAATATGGAGGCACATCAATACTTTGAAGAATTAAAAAATAACTCTAATAATGGCAAAGATACTTAAAACTAAAGGAGCGACAAATCAGAAGTCTTATTATTTAAGGGAAGGCTTTTAAATTTGCGACAAACTTACGGCAAACTTGCGACAAACTTACGACATTTTTTTAATAGAAGGCCCATAAAATGCCAAAAATATACGACAATCAGGAAGTTTCTTTTTTATCCGGCTTAAGTGATGCTTTAGGCCGATCCCATAGGTCTGATGTTTGCATAGCTTATTTCAATATTCGTGGCTGGGTTTTTGGCCGGTTTTTCTCCTTTTATTGTCTTTATGTCTCAATGACAATATGCTAAAATCGGCTATAATGAAGGTTTTCCATCAAAATACATGCTAAAAGAACCATTTTCAGTTTTTTTAACCTTGCTCTTGGGGTCACATAAAATAAAAGGTATTATGAAAAAATATGATATACCAAAAAAAAGCAAAAAGACATACTAAATTAAACACTTTATATATATATATATATAATTACTCATTCAAACGCATCAGAACCAATGTTTTAAAAAACTAAAATCAAACCGGAGGCTTTTATGTCCAGTCAAAATAAAGAGCAAGTAGAAAAAAACAGTCAAGAGGAACAAAAAAAGAAGCCAACATACTGGGAAAGAGTGATCCAAGGAAAAGGAACAGTTGCAGAAGATTGGCCAACAGCAGAAGAGCTATGGAATGATCCCGAAGTGCAAAAATCCATTCAATCCCATAATCAATCAGTCAAAAAAGAAAACGGATCATAAGAGCGTATGTTGGAACTACATAATGTTCTCTGGGTGATCCCTGGAGTGGTTTTTATTCATTTGTATAATAAACGAAGACCTGATGACGCTATCAGCTTGTCCGGCTGGCCGTATTTGTTTTTTCTTGTTGTTATAGCGACACTCACCTGGCTACCTGCTGAGTTTATAGTCAAATCTGATTTTTTGAGTATTAAAACTTTTTTTGTTAGCAATACTGGTGTCAACGAAAAAACAATTATATTGCTGATTGCAATTATTTGCGCTTTTATGTGGTTCTTATTTACTCAATGGGGAGCTGTTTCCCGATGGATATTCTCGCCGGCATACGACAACTTTTATAAAAAATGTATTGAATGGGAAAACAAAGAAATTTTACTCACTCTTAAAAATGAAAAAACTTATCACTGTCTTTTATGGAAATACCCTGAAAATCCAAAGTCAAGACATGAATCCCAAACCATCTCCATAATACCTTATAAAAGCGGGTACAGAGATGAGAAAACAAAAAAGGTGGTATGGAACAATTATTATCCTGAATACCAGGATAAATCCGATCTTGTCAATATGGAGGTGATTATTCCAAGAACTGAAATAATCACTTTCGGAAAATTTAGCAAGAGAACTTTTGAACATTTTGAAAAACAACAATCTTAACTGAATAATAACGTATAACTTGAGAGCGAGATTCAACCAATGCCAAAAATATACGACAATCAGGAAGTTTCTTTTTTGTCCGGCTTAAGTGATGCTTTAAGCCGATCCCATAGGTCTGATGTTTGCACAGCTTATTTCAATATTCGTGGCTGGAAAAAGATTGCTGGTCTTATTGATAAATATGAGGGAGGAGAAGGAGATCAATGTCGCTTGCTCTTAGGAATGTATGCTCCTGATTGGCAATTCAGAAAGGAGCTTTTACAAGATGAAAGAGAAATTTGGTCTGCTGATAATAAAAAGGCCAGAAGACTTAGAGCAGAAGCTCTTAAAAAATTCAGAAATCAGTTAATGACAGGTATCCCCTCCAATGAGGATGAAAGGGGATTAAGAAACCTAGCTCGTCAGTTAAAAGAGAAAAAAGTAATAGTGAAATGTTTTACCCGTCATCCTCTTCATGCAAAGCTCTACTTAACTTTTAATCAAACAGAATTTGCTGGAAAAATCGGTTTTCTTGGAAGCAGTAATCTGACTTATGCAGGATTGGAAAAAAACGGGGAGCTTAATATAGATGTTTTAGATCAAGAACCTTGTGAAAATTTAAGCAAATGGTTTGAGGACAAATGGCAGGATCAATTCAGTGTAGATATATCACAAGAAATTATCAGCCTTATTGAAGAGAGCTGGGCTGGAGAAGAGCTATTGCCTCCCTATCGTATTTATATGAAAATGGCCTATCATCTTTCAGAAGATGCCAGAAAGGGATTAACAGACTTCTATATACCAAATGAACTAAAGAATGTTCTTTTTGATTTTCAGTCTGCTGCTGTTCGTATAGCTGCCCGGCATGTTTATCATAGAGACGGAGTTCTAATTGGAGATGTGGTAGGGCTTGGAAAAACTCTTATGGCTATTGCCACAGCCAAGATTTTGGAAGAAGAACATGGTTGGCAAAGTCTCATTTTATGTCCTAAGAATTTGGAAGCTATGTGGGATGAGCATATTCAAAAATGGGGTGTTAGAGGAAGGGTTATCCCTATAAGTCAAGTTCAGCAAAAACTCCCCACTTTAAAAAGGCATCATATCGTAATTATAGATGAAAGCCATAATTTAAGAAATCCTCTCGGCAAAAGGTATCAGATAGTTAAGGACTATATCCTTCAAAATGATAGCAAATGTATTTTGCTTTCCGCTACTCCCTACAACAAGACTTATAAAGACTTGTCAAGCCAATTAGGGCTTTTCATTGATTCTGATGCAGATTTGGGTATTCGCCCCAACAGGTTCTTAAGAGAAGCAGGAGAACATTTTGAAGGTTTTGCTTCATCTTTAAAAGCCTTTGAAAAATCCCCTTATCCTGAAGATTGGCAACAGCTTATGGCTCAATTTTTGGTGCGAAGGACACGAAGTTTTATTAAGGAAAATTATGGAAAAAAAAGTAAAAGTGGCAGGTATTATATAGAAGCGACTTCTGAGGGAAAAAAGTTTTTTCCTGAAAGAGTTGCTAAAACTATTTCGTATGAAGTGGATGAACAATATAAAAGACTTTTTTCGGAAGAAGTTGTAGATATGATAAATGATTTGAAGTTAGCTAGATACGATTTAAACCAGTATAAGAAAAAGAACTTAATAGGACTTTCAGAAGAAGAGGAAAATCTTTTTAAAGACTTAGAACGCTCTCGTGCCCATCCAAAAGGATTTTGTCGGATTAACCTGTTTAAAAGACTTGAAAGTAGTGGATTTGCTTTCTTGCAATCTGTTCAAAGGCATATTTTAAGAAATTGTATTTTTATTTACGCTATTGAAAACAGACAAGACCTTATAGTAGGTGAAAAAGGAGGTGAGGTTATTGCTGATGCCTTTGATGACAAAGAAGGAGGTATGATTGGTTTTTCGGAAGAAAGCGAAGAGACCAGCTGGTTTTTTACAGATTTTGATTCATTTTATAAAAAAGCAGAAGAGGCTTATAAAAAATATAAAGAGAGAAACAGCCGAAGTTTACGCTGGATTTCTTCTTCTTATTTTACAGATAAACTAAAAGCGGATTTAAAAAAAGATATAGAGCAGTTTATTTCTCTCTTAAAGAGGTCAAAAAACTGGAATCCAGAAAAAGACCTTAAACTGAAAAAACTTGAGGAGTTACTAAAAAATCGAAAAGAAGAAAAGGCTTTGGTTTTTACTCAGTCCAGAGAAACAGCGGAGTATTTAAAAAAGCAACTTCAAAATCGGAGATTACAAAACTTAAACCTTATAACAGGAGGAATGGATAATATCCAACCCATTATAAAACGATTTAGCCCTGTTAGTAATGAGTTTGACATAAAAAAATCCGAAGAATCTGAGATTGATATTTTAATAACAACAGATGTTTTAAGTGAAGGGCAGAACCTTCAGGATTGCAATACAATTATAAACTATGATCTGCCCTGGGCTATTATTAAACTTATTCAAAGAGTAGGACGTATTGACCGAATTGGACAAGAGTCTGACAAAATTTTCTGTCATTCCTTTATGCCTGATGAGAATTTAGAAAGACAAATAAAATTAAGGAGTCGTATCCAAAACCGGCTTAGAGAAAATGCGGAAGTAATAGGAACAGATGAGCAGTTTTTTGAAAATGAAAGGCAGATTTTAATAGATTTATATAATGAAAAATCAGAAACTTTGGAAAAGGAAATGGCGGATGATATTGACCTCTCTTCTTTTGCCTTAGAGATATGGAACAAGGGTATAAAAAAAGACCCTACTCTGGAAGAGAAAGTCAAAAATATGCCAGATGTAGTTCATTCATCAAAAGAGATTGAAAAGAAAAATCAATCTGAAGGAGTATTGCTTTTTGCGAAATCTCACATAAACAATTACTTACTTTACCTTAATGAAGAAGGGAAAAGTATTAAAGAAGACCAAATGAGTATTTTGAAGCTGGCGGAATGTCAGCCAGATACCAGGCCTTTAAAAAGAACTAAAAAACATTATGAGATAGTTAAGTCAGGTTTAGAGGATATTCAGGAAAGTTTTAGTAGGTTTGGTTTATCCAACAGACTGGGAACAAGTCGAAATCCGAGAAGAAAACTCTTTGAAAAACTGGATGATATTTCTAAAAAAGATGAAGCAGAAAAACAAATTATGGATGACATTTACCATTTTCCTTTATCCAATGAAGCGGAAAATACTCTTAAAAGAATGTTCAGAAGGAAAATATCAGATACGGAAGTTTTTAACCTGGTTAGAGAAAAACATAGGAACGAAACTCTTGTGAATAAAAAAGAAGCTAAAAGAATGGATGAAAAGCCCCGGATTATATGTTCAATGGGGCTTTTGAAAAAAGCTATATAAAGTATTTTAAACCCAAAGGGTTTTATTTGGTGAACTTTAGATAAAGTTTGTGACAAATTTAAGTATTTCATATACCCGGAGGGTAGCAGAAAGCATTAGTGGCTTTAGCCAGAAAGATTTTGGCTTAATTTTTTGGCACTGCATAAAAAACTCTTGATATTTTTTAAAAGATTGTGAAATATTTGGAAAATAGGGATGATTAGCATAGAAGTATTTAGTGTATAGGCAAGCAATATTGGGTAAAAAGCAAAAAAATCACAAGGGCAACAATGAATCATAAATTAAGTAGTCGCAATAAGAAAGCGATAGCGGCTTTATTTTTCTTTTTTGTTCTTTTTAGCCTCTCCCTTTTTATTTTTTTACTTACTAATAATAAAATTCGTTTAGGTTATAACAATGATTATCAACCGGACCAGCCTATTCCTTTTTCCCATGCTATTCATGTAGGGCAGTATCAAATGGATTGCCGATATTGCCATACGGCTGTGGAAGAGGGGCGTCATGCCGGGGTCCCTAGTTTGGATATTTGTATGAATTGTCATTTAACAGTAAAGCCAGACAGTCCTTATATTCAAAAATTGGTGGAAGCTTATGGAAATAATCAGCCTATTGTCTGGGAAAAAGTACATTTGCTGCCTGATTTTGTAAAATTTAACCATTCTTTACATATTAAGGCTTTATCTGGTCGTTTTTCGCAAACATCCCATCTTCCTCCATCCGGGGATCAGGTTAGAAAAACCTGTACTACCTGTCATGGAAAAGTGGAAAATATGGAAATTATGTATCAACATGAGTCTTTGTCTATGGGATGGTGTGTGCAGTGCCATAGAAAAGAAGAAAACAAAGCACCAATAAATTGCAGTACCTGTCACTATTAAGGGGATTTAAAGTATGAGTAAAAAGGATATGAAAAGAGTGTCATTATCATTCAAAGAAAGAAATAGGATATAGAATATGAAAAAAGAATTGGGCCTGAAGGACAAAACAAAGTATTGGTTAAGCCTGGAGCAATGGGGCAAAGATAAGGATTTTCAAAATTTGGCAACAAGTCAAGGTAGGGAGTTTCTTAATCCGCTCCCTTCAGAAAAAGAAGCAGAAGGATTGTGGGAGAGAAGAGAGTTTTTACAGCTTATGGCTGCGTCTGTGGCTTTGGCCAGCTTTGGTTGTGTCAGAAGACCGACAGAAAAAATTGTTCCTTATGTCAAAAGACCAGACGACATTGTATTGGGAGAGGCTAATTTTTACTCTTCTTCTTATTTTGATGGAGAAGAAGGTTTTGGCATCCTTGTGAGAACAAGGGAGGGTCGTCCCGTTAAAATCGAAGGAAATAAAAACCATCCTATGAACCAAGGGGGGCTTTCTGCCCGTGCTCATTCTCATATATTAAGTTTATATGATCCGGAAAGGTTGAAAGACCCTCAACAAAATTTATTTAATAAAGAGAAAAGTAATAGAGAATCCATTCGCGCTTCTTACTCTACAGTGGATGCAGATATTGTTGAGCATTTAAAAAAAGGAAAAGCGGCTTTTTTAACAGGGGAATGGCCTTCTCCTTCTTCTGAAAATTTGTTAAGGGATTTTTGCCGTAAAAACTCGTGTGCCCATTTTGTATGGAATCCTTTAAACCACTCGGCCTTAGCGGAGGCGCAAGAACTTTGTTACGGAACAGCTCTGGTGCCTCGTTTGGCATTGGATCGGGCTAATTTAATATTGAGCATTGATTGTGATTTTTTAGGAACCTGGCTTTCCCCCACGGAGTTTAATCGCCTGTACAGCCAAAGGCGTAAAGCGAACAGGGATATGAACCGGCTTGTTGTGTTTGAATCTTTGCTTTCCTTAACAGGAACTAATGCCGATTGGCGGGTCAGAATTACACCTTCTCAGCAATTGGATTTAGTCTTATCTCTTGTGCATTCTCTTATACAAAGAGGTCTTGTAAAGGCTTCGTGGCCATCTCACTTGGATAAGCCTTCTCTTCCCCCCTATAAGGCTTTTCATGTAAAAAAAGAGGCATGGGATCAGCTGATAAACGAGCTATGGAAAAACAGAGGGCAAAGTTTGATATTGGCCGGAGAGTCTGGAGCAAAAGAGGCAAAAAAGTTACAGATAGCTGTTGCTTGGCTGAATCATCTTTTGGGAAATGATGGTTGGACAGTGGATTACATTCACCCCTATCGCACATGGACTTGGGCTAATCGGAAACTGGAAACCTTAGTGGAACATTTGGAACAAGGAAAAATAAATACTCTTACTATCCATAGAACTAACCCTCTCTATACTTACCCCAATAAAAGACGCTTGGAAGCGGCCCTTAAAAAAGCGGATTTGGTGGTTTATACAGGTGATCGTGAAGATGAAACAGGAAGACTAGCTCATTATATTTTGCCGGATCATCATGATTTGGAAAAATGGTCTGATTGGGAATTTCAAAAAGGAACATTAAGTGTGCAGCAGCCCACCATTCGTCCTTTGTATCGTACAAGGGCTTTTGAAGATGCTTTAATCAAGTGGGCTTCTTTAATGGGAACGGATTTCCAGGCGGGATCATGGTATGAATATTTAAAGCAAAATACTATAACAGGAGGAGGGTTGGGCTTCTCATGGAACGGCTTTCTTGAAACCGGAGTGTATATTAAGAATCCAGATCAAAGAGAGAGAAGAACTCCCGCCCGTGTTTTTCAATCTTCCGCCTTATCTGCTATTAGTCCTGTTAAAGGAACGAAACATTCCGAAGAAGAGTATGAATTAGTGCTTTATCTTACTGGTGGTTTAAAGGATGGCAGTTTAGCTAATGTGTCCTGGCTTCAGGAGTTTCCTGATCCGGTTACCAAGATATGTTGGGATAATTATTTATGTGTTTCACCGGCAACGGCTAGAAAAAAAGGTTGGCAAGAAGGGCAAGTAGTGGAGATGAAAAAAGCGAGTGGAACCACACTTGGCTTAACAAGCTCTACTCCTCCTAAAGAGGATGTGCCTTCGGCAGAAAATGAAAAACAAGAGGAATCTGCAAACATAATCAAATTGCCTATCCATATTCAACCCGGGCAAGCCGATGGAGTGCTCGCTTTGGCTTTAGGTTACGGGAGAGAAAGGGCTGGAAAAGTAGCTAACCAGGTGGGTGTGAACGGCTATCCCCTGGCAGAGGTACTGAATGAAGGACAATCCATTTCTTTTGTTTCTTCTGTGCCTATTTATATTACTTCCACTTTAAAAAAGATTCCTCTGGCGAATACACAAGGGCATCACTCTATGGAAGGGCGTCAAATTGTGGTGGAAACCACTTTAAAAAAATATTTAAAAAATCAAGGAGGGGCTATTCATCGTCATAAAGTATTTAGTTTATGGTCTTCTCATCAATACCCTAAACATAAATGGGGTATGGTGATTGATCTCAATTCCTGTACGGGTTGTTCCGCTTGTGTCAGTGCCTGTCAATCTGAAAACAATGTCCCCACTGTAGGAAAAGACCTCATGTTGCAAGGAAGAGAGATGCACTGGATACGAATAGATCGTTATTATAAAGGGGTGCCGGAGGAACCGGAGACGGTTCACCAACCTGTTGTGTGTATGCATTGTGATAATGCTCCTTGCGAAACAGTTTGTCCGGTGGCAGCTACAGTACACAGTGATGAAGGAACAAATGACATGATTTACAATCGTTGTGTCGGAACTCGTTATTGCGCCAATAACTGCCCTTATAAAGTGAGGCGATTTAATTGGTTTAATTATACCAAAAAAGTAGAGAAGCCCTTAAATATGGCTATGAACCCGGATGTCACTGTACGCTCTCGTGGGGTGATGGAAAAATGCACTTTCTGCATACACCGTATTCGGGAAGCGCAAGCGAAAGCTAAACTGGAAAATCGAAAATTAAAAGATGGGGATATACAAACGGCTTGTCAGCAATCTTGTCCGACAGGGGCTATTGTTTTTGGTGATTTGAAAGACAAAAGCTCTAAGGTGTATCGTTTATTTAACAGAGAAGATAGTTATTCTTTATTAGAAGAACTTAATACGCAGCCGGCTGTGCGCTATCAGGTAAAAGTAAGAAACAAAGAAGAATCGGCGGATGAATTACATGAGGAAGATCATCATGGATAATTATTATTTATGCCTATTCCTGAGCTTTATATCATTCCTGAGCTTTATATCATTCCTGAACTTTATATCATTTCTGAACTTTATGCCTATTCCTGAACTTTATGTCATTCCCGAACTTTATGTCATTCCCGAACTTTATGTCATTCCTGTAAATGTTCACAAATTCGCTGACAAAATTGAGTTTATAAGGGAGCGTTAGAAAGCTCTAAATAACCCAAGATAAGGAGGCGAGTTATGAGGGATAACACACAAGATAAGACCCTATACAGGAACTATATTAGTAAGTGGCAGTATATGATAAAAGACTATGAGTTAGTAAAGAGGAAGAAACATCCAAAGTTTCGATTTGTAAGTGATTTTTACAAATTCCATAAAACTAATCGTCAGACTTTTTTAAAATACTATCATCGCTATTTAAGTCATCCTACAGAGGGGAGTCTTGTTCCTCGTAAGAGAGATCCTAGATGGAGGTTAAGAAGGGGGGATAATAATAGCTATATTGAGCAGGAGGTGCTAAAACACAGGGAAAATGGTGTTAATAGATACGAGATGTGTCATATACTAAACCCTCTTCTTAAGCAAAGGGGAGAGGTTCCGATATCGGCTAGTACGGTATATCGTATATTCAGGAGGAAGGGGGTAAATAAGTTGAAGCCGAAGATGATAGAGAATAAGCGCAAGATAATAAAGGAGAAGGCGGGGGAGTTAGGTCACATAGACTGCCATCATTTGGGTAAGGACATGATAGTGAAGTCAGGGGGTAAGAGGTACTATTTGGTGTGTGTTATAGATGATTGCACGAGGATAGCTTGGGCTGAAGTGGTGGAGGATATAAAGAGTCTTACGGTGATGTTTTCGTGTTTAAAGATTTTTAATGTATTGAGCAAGAAGTATAAGATGGAGTTTAAGGAGGTTATGAGTGATAATGGTTCAGAGTTTTCTTCTCGTAATAATCAGTTATCGCATCCGTTTGAGAGGATGTTGTTGGAGTTGGGGGTAAGGCATAGATATACAAGGCCGTATAGGCCACAGACGAATGGGAAGGTGGAGAGATTTTGGAGGAGTTTAAATGAGGATTTAATAGAGGGGAGTGTATTTGAGACGATAGAGGAGTTCAAGGATGAATTGGAGCAGTATTTGATATACTATAATGAGTTTAGACCTCATCAGGGTTTGAATCAGAAAACACCTCGGCAAATGAATAACTCTTGTGAAAGAGTGAAGAAGTGATTCTGTCAGCGAATTAGTGAACACGTACAATTCCCGCGGAAGCGGGAATCCAGCTGAGTAACATTATATTAAAGTAGGTCATTAATGAGTGAAATGATACATAAAAATAACAGTCGTGTTTCCGAAAGTTTAAAAAGGCCGGCTTTGGTGACAGGTAAAAAGACCTTTAAAAATATTACAGATGATATTTGTGCTTTAACAGAAAAGTGGCCAGGTATGGCTTATTTTGCCGCTTTATTTAGCGCGAAATCCCTGTTCCTTTTTTATATTGTTGTGATGACGGCTATTGTAGTTGTGGGTATGGGGCTTATGGGAGTCAATAACCCTGTTAATTGGGGAACAGATATTATTACTTTTGTGTTTTGGATTGGTATTGGTCATGCTGGTACTTTGATCTCCGCTATTTTATTTCTGTTTCGTCAAAAATGGAGAACCTCTATTGCTCGTACGGCAGAAGCTATGACGGTTTTTGCTGTTATGACAGCGGGAATTTTTCCCTTACTGCATACAGGGCGACCCTGGCTGGCTTATTGGCTACTTCCTTATCCTAATCAAAGAGGCCCCTTGTGGGTGAACTTTCGTTCTCCGTTGGTGTGGGATGTTTTTGCTGTTTCCACCTATGCTATTGTTTCCATCGTATTTTGGTATATTGGGATGGTGCCGGACATGGCTACTTTGAGGGATAGGGCTAAAGGGGTTCGTCGTCACATATATGGTATTTTGTCTATGGGTTGGAGAGGGACAGCTCGTAACTGGAGTCATTATGAAATGACTTATATGATTTTGGCGGCTTTATCCACACCTCTGGTGCTGTCTGTTCATAGTATTGTCTCTTTTGATTTTGCTACGGCCAGCCTCCCAGGTTGGCATACGACCATCTTTCCACCTTACTTTGTAGCAGGAGCTATTTTTTCCGGTTTTGGTATGGTGGTAACTCTTATGTGTTTAGTGCGCTTGTTTGTCCCTCAGTTTAAGGATTATGTGACCCTTAACCACATGGAGGCTATGAATAAAATTATTATGTTGACGGGGATGATGGTAGGTTACGCTTATGCATCTGAGTTTTTTATTGCCTGGTATTCTGGTTCCCATTTTGAGCAATATGTTTTTTTAAATAGAGCGGCGGGGCCTTATTGGTGGTCTTATTGGATTATGGTTAGCTGCAATGTTTTTATTCCTCAGTTGTTTTGGTTTAGAAAAGTGCGTCGTCATATTGTAGCCATGTTTATTATTTCTATTTTTGTTAATGTCGGTATGTGGTTTGAAAGATATGTGATAGTGGTCACTTCTCTACATCGGGATTTTCTTCCAGCTAATTGGGGAATGTTTGATATGAGTTTTTTTGATTTTGGTGCTTTGATTGGTAGTTTCGGAATGTTTTTAACTTTGTTTTTACTTTATATACGTACTTTACCGGCTATTTCCATAGCGGAAGTAAAGACCGTAGCCCATGAAGGACATTAGATTATGAAAGAAGTTAGTAAAAAGGAAAATAGCTTATTAGCTCGCTTGACAAATGGACTATGGAAGCTAAAGGAGGTTATGGGGCCGGAAACAGAACCGGTGCTGGCAGGTATATGGACAGAGGAGTCTGCTTTTTTATCGGCGATAAAGGGTTTAAAACAAAAGGGTTATAAAAAAATAAGGGCTATTACTCCCTGTCCTATTCATGGCTTGGAAGAACTACTGGAGATAAAGAGATCCTGGATTCCTTGGGTGACTTTTGTGTTTGGCTTATTGGGTTGTCTTTTTGGTTTGTGGTTCACTTGGTGGACTTCGGCAGTAGATTGGCCTTTGATTATTGGGGGAAAACCTTTTTGGTCTTTACCGGCCTTTATTCCTGTGATTTTTGAGTGCACTATTTTGCTGGGTGCTTTGTCTTCTGTAGCGGCTTTGTTCTATGCTTGTGGGATTCCTTCTGTAGATCCTCCGGTTTTAGATAAAGACCTTACTTCTCATAAGTTTGCTTTGTATTTTAACTTAAAAGATAAAAAATCCTCTTCGGAGGAGTTAGAAAAAGAACTGCTAGCATTAGGAGCGGAAAAAATAATACACTCCGATTTTTAAACCCACAGGGTTTTATTTTTGTGAACTTGAGAAGAGGCTGTATTTATTAAGGAGGTTACAGATATTCAGATTAAAAACCTTCAAAAAGGTCCCTCTTTATCAGTCTAACGATATGGTTAGTGTTAGGAAAGAAAAAATGAATTTCAGAAAGATTATTTACTTATCTTTTATTTTTGTATTTTTAGTTGGTTGTACTTGTAGTGGGGGAAGGAATCACACAGATATTGAGCCCTTTCACGAAATGCTTCAGCAGGAAAATATTAAAGCCCAGGAAGGGGATGCAGAAGGTACTTTTATGCGTCTTCCTCCTGAGAATACCCGCGCTAGAAACAAAAAATATTACCGGTATAAAGATGATCCCGAAGGAGCCGGGGAAAATTTAAAAAATCCCTTTGAAGCTCAGTTTTCTGCAGAACTTATTGGCATTGGCAAAAGGCAATACGAAAAAGCTTGCATTTATTGTCATGGAACTAAAGGCGGGAGTGAGGGAAAGGTAGTAGAAAAGATGACAGTAAAACCCCCATCTTTACTTACAGAAAAAGTGTTTAATTACTCTGATGGTCGTTTATATCATATTATCCATGAAGGGCAGGGCTTGATGGGGAATTACCGTAAGCAGGTGCGAAGAGAAAAAGAAAGATGGGCTTTGGTGAATTATGTAAGAATATTGCAAAAACAAGCTCTCCGGGAAAAAGAAAGGTAATTATAAATGGAAGTTAATAAGCAATATAACAATATAAGAGTGTTATCCACCGTATGTATTTTTATTGGCTTAGTGGCCTTTATGATAGCTCTTTTTTTTGGTTTTCAGGAAAGAGCCTGGCACGCTTATCTCTTATCTTATTTTTACTTTATTTTGTTACCTCTAGGAGCTTTGTTTTTTATCACCGTTCAACACACTACGAAGGCGGGTTGGAGTGTCCATGTGCGAAGACTGTCCGAAGCCATAACAGCCTATCTTCCGATGGCTTGTGTTTTAACTTTACCTTTGATCTATGGAGCGTTTTCCCTTTATGATTGGCTGGATGCAGATAAGATAGCAAAAGATTCTCTTTTAGCTCACAAAACTCCTTATTTGAATCTGCCTTTTTTTCTGATTCGTCTAGGGGTATTTTTAGGTGGATGGTTCTTTTTTGCTAAAAAATTGGTGTCTTTTTCTCTTAAGCAGGATCAGGATGGAGATCTAAAGTGGACGCATAAAAGTGTAAAGTATTCTATTGGCTTTCTGTTCTTTTTTGCTCTATCCCTTTCTTTATTTAGTGTGGATCTCCTTATGAGTTTGGATGCGCATTGGTTTTCCACTATCTTTGGAGTGTATGTGTTTTCCGGATTGTTTCAAGCGATTTTCGCTGTATTAATTTTACTGAGTGCCTGGTTAATTAAACAAGATAAAGAAAAATATAAAAATTTGATTAACGAAAATCATTTGCATGATATGGGAAAGTTTCTTTTTGCGGCTACGGTTTTTTGGGCTTACATTGCTTTTAGTCAGTATATGTTAATTTGGTATGCCAACTTGCCGGAAGAAACCACTTTTTTTATTCCCCGTTCAAAAGGTGTTTGGTCCATAGTTTCTATTTCCTTGATCGTGTTTAAGTTTGTTGTTCCTTTTTTGATTCTCTTACCTCGTTGGGTAAAGAGAAGTTGGCAAATGATGGTTCCTATTTCCTGTTTAATTTTACTGATGCAGTTTGTGGACCTTTACTGGTTGATTTATCCTCATTTTGATGCTGCTTTTCCTCGTTTTGGCTGGATGGAAGTAGCTATTTTTCTGGCCTTCTTTGGTGTTTTTATCCAAAGTGTATTTTCCTTTTTATATAAACACTCCCCTGTGCCTTTAAAAGACCCTCGTGCACAGGAATCTCTCTCTCATCATGTCACTTATTAAGTGTTCACCCGGAAATAATTATATCCAACTGGTATAGCGTCCCCGTTCCCCGTTTTCGCGAGAACAAGCTTGTTCTGAAGTTAAGACATATTTGATTACAAATAACCACAGATGTAATTTTTTCACTATTCTAAATAGTGTGTTGCGGATTTTTGTATTCTACCTATAATTGTACAAATCATGTTTGTATATAATCATTTTCGATCTTTTGTTTTACTGTTTTGTATAGGATTTCTTTCTTATCAAAGTTTTAGTGCAGATGTGTCTTCCGAAAAACCGTCTGCATTATCAAACCAGAACCACATAACAAATAACAGACTTGTACAAGATATAGCTCTTGAAGCTTTTGAGAAAGCTTTACAAGAAGGTTCCAGAGGTGTTTTACATATTTCTCCCACGGGAACAGGGAAAACTCACGTGCTAGCTAAAGCCCTTAAGTCCAGAGTGATAAAATGGGAGTTAGAACACAGGACATCTATCAGTAGCTCTCCCTCTGAGTCAACTAGGAAAGCAGCAAAAATCTCTATCGTAACGGCTCATCAAATTCACCTGGTGGACCAACTAGCTCAAGGTATTTATCAAGAGGTAAAAGAAACATCTGCCCATCTTATCAATTGGAATAATGTCAAACAGCTTTCAGGACATACCAGCTTTGCTTCTTATGTTCGTAAAGCCTTGAAAAGTCCCCATCCCACTGTGTTTGTTATCACGACCCAAAGTTTAAAACTAGCTTTAGATTATCTATTTCAAGAATATATCTCTCGAAATTCTAAAACTTCTTTAGCCTCTCCGTCTTCTTCCCTTTATGAGCATTTAGCCAAGAATCTGGATGGTATTTACATAGATGAGGCTCATCATTTAGGGGCTTCTAAAACGAAGAGATCCCTTCTAACTTTATGGGAAGCTAGCAGAGCTTTTCTTTATGGAGCTACCGCCACCCCTTTTCACTATAAAGAAGACATAACAGAGCTTTTTAAGAAGATCCATTGGTCTTATCTAAATAAAGCGGATAATTTATTTGAAAAACACTCTATAGAAGAGATATTGGATCAATTATCCTTAGCTATTAAGAATAGAGATATAAGCCCTTTTAATGATTTGTATGTGATAGGGGAGTCCAGTTTTAAAGAGATCAAAGATCAGCCTGTATTCATCCAGTCTAGGAGTGACCATTTTGTTTTAAACCCGGTTCATTATGAAAGATTAGCTCAAATTCTATATCCTGTTGTTTTAGCCAACCAGAAGGGTTTTATTGTAACGGCGACGATTGCGGAGGCAGAAAGGCTAAAGGAGTTTTTAAGTAAGACATTTAGGAAGATACAATTTGAGGTGTATCACTCTGGAATGAGTAGAGATGAGAGAAAGAGGGTATTAACCAACTCTAAGGAGTCAACCGGTTTTCATTATATTGTGGCGGTAAGGGCTTTGGACGAGGGGGTGAATCTTCCTCACTTGTCGGCGTATATAGATTTGAATTTTACCATATCAATTAGGCAGATGATTCAGAGGATAGGGAGGGTACTTCGTCTTTATCCGGGTAAAGAAGTAGCGGATGTTTTGTTTTTAGTGGATTACAAGAATGCGGATATGGTGCAAGATGTATTAAATATATTGGAGAAAGTGGAGAGGGTGTTTTTTGGAGGGCAAGATGGGGTTGTAGGAGGGAAAAATAAGAGAAGTGGGGACTATTATTTAAGATTTTCAGAATCGGAGATAAGTCCTTTGACGAGAGAGGAGTTATTGAAGTTAAGGGAGGAACTTCAAAGTTCCATTAGGAAGTTTTGGTCAGGAAAGGAGTTTAGGTGGCTTACTTGGGAAGAATTAAGAGAGGCTATTAGGGAATATAACAAGGGAGCACCGGAGGGGGAAAGAATCAGTTCTGCAACTTATACAAAAGATAAACTATATAAGAGAATACCTGGAGCTCCTTCTCAACCGAACCAAGTTTATGATGATTTTAAGGAAAGAGGAGGCTGGCCTGCCCTTCTGGGTAAAGTTTGCCGAAGAGCTTTTACAGCTCAGTAATAACTTTAACAGAATGAGGTTACAATGATTCCGTTGGTGGGCAAGACCGGAAAAGGTTTATATGCTCAAATGGTTTTGTGATTTTAAAAGCTACAGTGTTTATCCCGACTTCGACACAACACTATGGGTTAAAAAAATATTTTGATAGTTTTTAGGTTGAGTAGATGTGTTTTTGGTTGGTTCTATTGGAAAAAAGGATTGGGTCTTGCTATATTAAGTCATTTCTTAGCAGATATTGTTGTTCATGTCATTATTCTTATTTTTTCATAACATAAAAAATGAACTCAAGTTTTTTATGTAAGAAACATAAGTGTGGCTACATGGGGGTAAAAAGAGACATAAGCCCTTAAGGCCCATTAATTGTTATCCTATAATAAAAAAATGAACCTTTGACTGTAATAGTGAACTTCACAATCTGGACTAGGTATAAAAAATAATGTAAGGTATAAAAAAATTGGAGATTAATTCACTTTAAATAAAATAATTATGAGTACCATAAAAAATAAAATTATTGAACTGACAGATAATTACTCCAAAAATCTGAAAAAGAAAATAGACGAGCGGATTGCTGAAATGAAAGAAGACGATAATTCCCATTATCTGATTTATAAAGTGCTTGGAGTAACTTCAAAAGAAGGAAATCTTATTGATGGTTATCAAAATAAAGGTCGGTTTTTATATAAATACGCAGGTTCTTTTTTGGAGGAGGCAACAATCTTATGTTTTGAAGAAAGATTTGACTGTGCCCAAAGAAAAGTAAGAATACCAAATAAACTTGGGTCAAGACCAAAGACTTTTGAAATAGATTGTTTGGTAGATAAAAAAGCTTATGAAATTAAGTGGAGAGATGCAACAACAGATGGAGATCATATTACAAAGGAACATACTAGAGTTCAAAGTATCAAAAATGCTGGATATAAACCAATTAGAGTTATGTTCTATTTTCCAAACAGAGCCCAAGCAATTAAAATTCAAGAAACTCTAAAGACAATTTATACAGGAGTCAATGGAGAATATTATTTTGGAGAAAGTGCTTGGAGTTTTATAAAAAATGTAACTGGTATTGATTTACTGGGTATATTGGAAGACATAGCAAAGAAAAAAACATAAAGGAATTTATTTGACATGATGAATAAGCTTATACATGGGGACTGTATAAATGAATTAGAGAGAATAGAACCATTTTCTATTGATTTAATATATCTTGACCCTCCTTTTTTTACTCAAAAAACTCAAAAATTAAAGACAAGAAATAATTTCATAGAATATTCTTTTAAAGATACATGGGATAATATAAGAGAATATACAAAATATATTCAAGAAAGACTTCAGAAATGTAAGAAGACTCTAAAAGATACAGGTAGTATTTTTTTGCATTGTGATCGTTCTGCTACACACTATCTAAGAATTTCCCTTGATGAAGTTTTTGGAGCAGCGAATTTTCAAAGTGAAATCATTTGGTCATATAAAAGATGGTCAAATGCTAAAAAAGGACTTTTAAATGCTCATCAAGTCATTTTCTTTTACAGTAAAACAGAAAAGTTTAAATTTAATCCTATTTATACTGACTATTCTCCAACAACGAACCTGGATCAAATTTTCCAGAAAAGAGCAAGAGATAAAAACGGAAAGGCAACATATAAAACTTTGGAGAATGGAGATGTAGAACTTATGGAAGAAAAAAAAGGTGTTCCTCTTGCTGATGTTTGGGAAATTCCTTATTTAAATCCTAAGGCAAAGGAGAGAGTTGGATATCCAACACAAAAACCTCTTTTACTTATAGAAAGAATTATTAAACTCGTAACAGATAAGGGAGACACTGTTTTAGATCCTTTTTGTGGAAGTGGAACAACGCTTGTTGCTGCTCAACTCCTGAAGAGAAAATATATAGGAATTGATCAATTAAAAGAAGCTGTTGAATTATCAAAACAAAGATTAAACCATCCAATAAAAACGGAATCCAATTTGCTCAAAAAAGGGAGAAAAGCTTATATCAATCAAGATCCAAAAATTATAGAATTTCTTAATCGCTTACATGTTACTCCTGTTCAAAGGAATAAAGGGATTGATGGATTCTTAAAGATAAGAGATTTAGTTAAGCCAATTCCAGTGAGGGTTCAAAAGGAAAATGAAACATTAGAAGATGCACTTCGACTTTTAATTCAAGCATGCAAAAAAAACAAATACCAAAAGAAAATACTTATAAAAACAAATAACCTCCAAAATACTCAACTTTTTATTTTTGATAGTCAAAAACATGATGAAGATGTGATTGTAGTGGAAAATCTTGATACATTTTACGAAGAAAAAGAAAATCTTTTAATGAGTTAAAAAGTGTAGAAATACAATTTGAATTTAAGTAAAATGTCCTTGAACCCCATAAGCTAGCTTTCCGATACACTTCTTTTTTTAGTTTTCTATGAGATTTTGATATTAGGTCAAATCCTTTATACCAACCCGGTATAGATGGTATAGAATTCACATTCTTTAGAGGCTTTCTTTTCTTGAGAGAAAAGAAAGACGATTGGAAAACCTTTGTTCTCGCGCAAGCGGAGATCTGTCTTTATGAAGGTGGGTATCAAGCCGCCGGGGGTATATTTTTATTGTATTAAATATTTTTTTTTGTTATAGAGTACTGATATGTTAAATATGAGATGTTTATATACCTGTAAAGTGTGTGCGATTGCCCTATATACAGGTAGGTTTTCTGTATCTTTTCTAATTAGAAATATTCCAGTTATACCGATCCGGTATGGAATTTGCGAACTCTGCACTTTGTTCATCCATTGGGAAGAAATTTACAAAAGCCACAAAACATGTCCTCGCGAAAGCGGGGATCAAACAAGATCAGTATAAAGAAATATAAATATGCGTATATATTTACCGGATTCTCAATCTATAGATATTTCTGAAAAGATGACCATCCTGGAATTGGCGGAAAAAGTAAGCCCTAAAAAAGTGTCTCTTACTGTAGGGGCTTTCTTAAATAAAAGCCGGGAAATATCTGATTTAAGAACTATTTTGCAAAATGGCGACCATGTCAATTTAGTATTCCTTCCTTCCAAGGAAGCTTTGGAAGTAGTGCGACATTCTTCAGCGCATGTTATGGCCCAGGCGGTTCAGGAGCTATGGCCGGATGTGAAGGTCACTATTGGCCCTGTCATTGAAAACGGGTTTTACTATGACTTTGACTCTCCTCGTTCTTTTCATCCTGATGACCTGGAAAAAATAGAAATAAAAATGAAGGAGATTATCAAACGGAAACTGGATGTAAAAAAGGAAATTTGGTCAAAACAAAAAGCTATTTCTGTTTTTAAAAAGATGAGGGAGCATTACAAGACGGAGATCATAGAGGAACTAAACGAACCGGAAGTAAGTATATATCAACAAGGGGAGTGGTTTGATTTATGTAAAGGCCCTCATGTCAGTAATTTATCTCAAATTGGAGCGGTTAAGGTTTTACATCAATCCGGTGCTTATTGGAGAGGGGATGAAAATAGGACGCAGCTTCAGCGTATTTATGGAACGGCTTTTCATACGGAAAAGGAATTAAAACGGCATTTAAGAGACTTGGAAGAAGCGGCTAAAAGAGATCATCGAAAATTAGGAAAAGAGATGGGGCTTTTTTATTTTTCCGATCTCTCCACTGGTCATCCTTTTTTTACCGGAGCTGGAACGGTTATCTACAATGAACTGAAGCAATTTTTAAGGCACAAATATTTTGAATACGATTATGAAGAAATCATTACACCGCAGATATATCATTCTAAACTTTTTACCCGGTCAGGTCATATACAGCATTTTTCAGAGAACATGTATCCGGTATTAAAACGATGGTTACAACAGGAGCAAGCGGCAGGATTTCGTTGGCTTACTGATGATGACAAAAGAGATAAAGAAAATAACAGGCAAATGGAGTTGCAAGAATCAGGAAGACCTAATTTCACCGGAGCATTGTATGATGATAGAACAAAATTTCCAAAAGGTTTTTCTCCAAAAGAACAAAAAATGATACATCATTCGGATTTGACTTTTCTGAAACCGATGAATTGCCCCGGACATTGTCTTCTTTATTCTTTTCAAAAAAAATCTTATCGAGAACTGCCCTGGAGGGTGGCGGACTTTGGACGCTTACATAGAAGAGAGAAAACAGGGGTGTTGCACGGCCTTACTCGTGTTAATAGTATGTGCCAGGATGATGCTCATATATTTTGTACTCCAGAGCAACTAGAGCAAGAAATAGAAAATCTTTTAAAAATGTTTAAGGAAATTTATCAAAAATTGGGTTTGGATGAATACAATATTGCTTTATCCACTCGTCCTGAAGATTCTATGGGAGAAGATTCTGTTTGGAACAAAGCGGAGGAGGTGCTTTCCACTGTGTTGGAAAGATCAAAAATTCCGTTTGAGGTACATGCCGGAGAAGGGGCTTTTTACGGACCTAAGTTAGATTTGATGTTCGTGGATGCCATGAACCGATCCTGGCAGTTGGGTACTCTTCAATGTGATTTTAATATGCCCAAAGCTTTTAATCTAAAATATGTGGATAAAGATAATCAGGAAAAAACACCTATTCTTTTACATAGGGCTGTTTTAGGTTCTTTTGAGCGGTTTATAGGAGTTTATTTGGAGCACACAGGGGGGCATTTGCCTATATGGCTTTCGCCAGTGCAAGTTTTATTGATTAATATTTCCAAAGATCAGGAAGTCTATGTAAAAGAATGTGCGAACCAAATGAAATCTCTTGGCCTTCGGGTGGAAACAGACATAAGAGGTGAAAAACTAGGGTATAAGATTCGAGAAGCCCGTTTGCGGCGTATTCCCTGTATGGCGATTGTTGGAGAAAGGGAAAGGCAATCTCATTCTTTGTCTCTGCGTTTACGGGATGGAAAAAGTATTTTATTAAAAAAGGATGTATTTATTGAAAAATTATTAAAAATGGTTCAAAAAAGAGCATTAGATATGTTAGAATTAAGTAGTTAATTTATAAAATATACCGATTGTTCTCCGCTCCCCGCTTTCACGGGGACAAGCTTCGCGAGGACAGGGTTTGAAAATTCCGGCTTTAAAGGCTTTGTTGCCTGGAGGAAACAACTAAAAAGTTAGGGAAAAATCAGACCCGACGGGTAAAAATAACCTTAAAAAGGAGGTGTCTTATTCGTAAATTTAAAAAAAAATTCAGAGGCATAGTTAAAAAAGAAGAAAAATTTAGAGTGAATGAAAAAATTATTGCGGAACAAGTGCGTGTTATTGATGAAGAAGGTGATATGATGGGAGTGATGCCTCCGAGTCAGGCCATTCCCTTGGCGGGAGATAAAGGTTTAGACTTAGTGGAGATAGCCCCTAAAGCTACCCCCCCCACCTGTAAAATTATGGACTATGGAAAGTGGAAATTTAAGCTTAGTAAAAAAGAAAAAATATCTCGAAAAAATCAAGTAAAAATTATTATAAAAGAAATTCAACTTCGTCCTCGTACGGATGTACACGATCTACAGATTAAAATGAAAAAAGCAACAGAGTTTCTGTTAAACGGATGCAAAGTAAAAGTGCATTTACGCTATTCTGGACGGGAGATAGCACATAAAGAATTAGGATTGCAGATGTTAGATAAAGTAAAAAGTATATTACTCCCTTATTCTATATTGGAAACAGATACTCCTCAGATAGAAAAAAGGTCTGTTTTTTTATTCTTCGCTCCTGACCCTATGAAACTTAAAGAGCTGCAGAAAAAGAAAAAAACGACTTCTAAAAAACAGGAAGAGGAAACTACAGAAGAAGTAGATAAGGCAGAGAGTAAGGCTAAGCCAGAAAATATCATGCCAAATAATAAAGAAGTCCTTTCTGCCAGCAGCAAATAGATGCCTTTTGGGAGCCTGATTATTTTATCCATTTTTTATGCATAGCATAGATACACTCATCTTGTTTTATCCCCATGTAAGCCCTGTCATTCCTGTACGTGTTCACTAATTCGCTGACAAAATCACTTCTTCAGTAGAGAATAGGAGTCAAAAGACTCAAACATGCGGTTTGCCACAGAGCAACCTGTGGTTGCTCATGTGTCAAATCCGAACTCGCTTTTGTCCCCTATTCTCTCCTGAAGAGCTGATCTCTATCCTGCTTTGTATGTCATCCCCATAGCTAACAGGAAGCCATTTTGTCAGCGAATGAGTGAACATTTACAATCCGCGAAAGCCCTGTCATTCCCGCGAAAGCGGGAATCTAGCTGCTTTGTGTTCAAGGGCCTAACTTACTTTTGACTCTTAATTTTCTCCTAAAAAGAAGAATATTTTTAAAAAATGATAAGGTTCAGTGAGATTTGTATTTAGAAATACATTGACTAAAGTCAATAAAATAAGTTTATTTCTGTTATGGGAATTGAAATTGTTTTATATAGCTCATCTCCTGTTGTTCAGAAAATATTTTTTCATCTTTTATATCATTATAGCCCAACTGTGCATCGGGTGGATAAACCCTCTATGCTAGTAGAAAAAGTACAATATACTCATCCTGATATTATATTCATAGATGGTACTTTATCGGGTGATTTACAGACTCAAATTAAGGCAAAAAAAGAGGAATTAAAAGATATTCCTATTATTTTGATGTCAACAAAAGAATTAGATAAACAGGCATTAGAGTCGTCTGCTGCTCAGGGTGTGTTAAAAAAACCAATTTCAGCAGGTCCATTACAAGAGCTTATTGTTCGTTTTGTTCCCAAGGCAAAAAGTAATATACTGACCAGGTATCTTAAATTTGCTCCCATTCCTACATTTGAAGAGAACTCAGATTTAGAGTCTCCTAGTAAAGCTGATCTTTCTCTATCTCAAAATGAAAAATCATCCCCTTCTTCTACTGTCCAGGAAGGTGCCTCCCCTTCCGGGGGCATTGATCTTATTACTGAAAATAATGTAGAAACAGAGGAAGTGAATAAAACTTCTTCTTCTCCCTCTGATTCTTCCTCTGTGACTTCCGCTCCTTCTTCGAAAGAGAGGGACTCTTCTCCAGGTATTGAGCTTGTTACGGCTACTAAGCGTAGGGAGATCAAAGAGGAAGAAGAAAAGGGAGGGACGGCAATAGGCCCTGCTCCTTTTTTTGTGGATAAAGAGCCTAATCAAAATGTGGGTGATGTAAGTAAGAACAAGGATGAAAAAAAAGATAAAGATGAAAAGAAAACTAAAGACCAACCTGTAGCAAAAACAGAAAAAACAGTTCCTATTTTAGATCCTACAGAAGTAAAAATTATGAAAAGCAAATGGCAGGAACCCTCACCTCCTTCTCAATTAGATAGTTCTGATGAAGTGGGAACAGCAGAACTTCATAAAAAAGAAAGAAAAAAGGAGCTTGATTTTAACACTCAGTTAAAAGATCAAATTAATGATTACATTCAGAAATGGACTAAAGAACAGATCAAAACAGAAGTGGAAAAGCAATTAAAAAAAATTGTTGAGCAGCAGAGTCAGGAGATTATTCAAAAAACAGCGGAAAAAACCGTTTGGCAGGTTGTACCGAGTTTGGCAAAACAACTTATTACAAAAGAGTTGGAAAAACTTTTGAAAGAGGAAGATGAAGGAGATAAATAAGGTCGGGGCAATGTATGTCAGTTGTTGCAAGTTGGACTAGAAAATGGGCTGAAAAAAGAAAACAGCCCTTTTTATTTTACACTCAAACAAGCAGCACAAATGACAGAGCAAAAGAACATTTGTTTGAGAATAAAAAGTATAAAAACTTTTTATTTATTGCTGAGTTTCAAACAAAAGGACGGGGCAGAGAAAACCGAAAATGGATAAACAGTGATATGATGACAAGTTGGAGCTATTCTCTTAATCAGGCTCCTCAGCCTATCACAGTGGATTTAATGGGAAGGGCTTTGTGCGAAGCTCTTTCCAGATCCTGGCCGGGTTGTCCTTTTAGAATGAAAAAGCCAAATGATATTTATATTAAAAATAAAAAAGTAGCTGGGTTATTGGTGGAAGTGGTCAATAAGGGAAGTTTACATCAGCTGATTATCGGTTTAGGTATGAATGTGTTGACTCATCCTCCCTCTCCTTGTTTTACCGATCTTCAGGAGTATATGGCTAAAGAAAGTATTACAGAAAAGAAATGGGTCTTGTTCCTAGATGAGTGGTATAAAAATATGAGTGCACAGGTAAAAAAATGTATGACAGTATAGCGACATTTGGTTCTTTCGGAAGCAAAAAGCGGAAGGCAAGGAGCATAGATTGAAAGAAAATAAATTTACTTTAGAATGGACGGATGTGCATACACATTTGAATATGTTGGATATGGCGACAGAAGTGGCTGTGGAAGAAGCAGAACGGGCTGGAGTAACACAGATGGTAACTATTGGCACAGAATCAAAAGATTGGTTAAAGGTTATAAATTTTTCAAAAACTTTTCCACAGGTCAAAGGAGCTTTAGGGATGCACCCGCATTCTGCTAAATTATACAATGATGAAGTGGAAAAAGTTTTAAAAGAGGGTTTAGATAAAGAAGAGATTGTGGCCTGTGGAGAAATTGGGTTGGATTATTATTATGAATATTCTGAAAAAGAAAAGCAGAAAGAAGTTTTTTATCGTCAGATGGTTTTAGCACAAGAGAAAAACAAGCCGGTGGAGATTCATACCCGTTCTGCTGAGAAAGACACAATTAAAACTTTAAAACAATTTAGTGGTTCTGTTCGAGGTTTATTACATTGTTTTTCAGGGACATGGTCTTTGGCAAAAGAAGCTTTGGATTTGGGCTTTAATATTTCTTTCAGTGGTATTATTACTTTTAAAAAAGCGGATGATTTAAGGGAGGTGTGTCGGAAAGTGCCCTTAGATCGTTTGCATTTGGAAACAGATGCACCTTATCTGGCTCCAGTTCCTCATAGAGGAAAACAAAATAAACCAGCTTGGGTAGTGTATACAGCCCAGGTGGTGGCGGATCTACATAAAATTTCTCTTTCTGAACTGTCTGAAAGGACTCAAGACAACTATACGAAGCTTTTTGCTGTGTTATAATTACCGATTGTGTTTGAAAGTGACGGATTTGAAGGAGGTAAGGGATTTGAAAAAATTAAAAGTAGGTATCAATGGTTTTGGCCGTATTGGCCGTTGCCTTTTTCGTTTAGGTTTAGAAAAATTAGATATTGTAGCTGTGAACAGCCGGTCTTCTATTGAAATGGCTGCTCATCTGCTTAAATATGATAGTGTTCATGGAATTTATAATAAAAACATTTCCTGTACAAAAGATAAAATTAAAATAGATGATAAGCAAGTAACTTATTGTTCTTACCCCCATCCCTCTCAGATCCCTTGGGATCAATGGGAAGTGGATTTGGTATTAGAGTGTTCAGGTGCTTTTAGAGAAAAAGAGGATTTGCAAGAGCATTTCAGAAACGGAGTTAAAAGAGTTTTTGTATCTGCTCCGGTAAAAGGGGATGATTTTACCTTGATATATGGAGTGAATCAGGATTTGTTTAACCCTACACAACATAAAATTATCAGCAACGGTTCTTGTACCACTAATTGTCTGGCTCATCTAATAAAGGTATTGGATGAGCATTGTAAAATACAAGATTTAATGTTCACAACAATACATTCTTATACCCAGGATCAAAAGCTTTTAGATGCCTTTCACAAAAAAGATTTGAGAAGAGCGCGAGCGGCGGCTCTTTCTATGATTCCCACTGCCACGGGGGCCACCCGAGTGCTGACGCGGATCTTTCCCAACTTAAAAGGGAAAATAGGTGGAATGGCTGTTCGGGTTCCTACAGCTAATGTGAGCTTAGTTGACTGTATATTTCGACCACAAGTGAACACGGGAGTGCAGGCCATTAATTCTGCCTTTTTGTCCGCTGAAAAAACGAGCTTAAAGGGTGTGCTAGCTTGTGAGAAACAGGAATTGGTTAGTGTGGATTTTAACGGAAGTTTGTATAGCTGTATTGTGGACTTACCCTCTACAATAGTTTTACCAGGAGGTTTAATTAAAGTACTAGCCTGGTACGATAATGAAACTGGTTTTTCTCAAAGGATGGTAGATTTTGTTCTTCACTTGGAAAAACGGGAACGGTGAATGTTGAGAAGTTGATGAATAATATGGTTACATCTTTGAATGGCCAAGGACATTTCTTTTAAGTCATCAGTAAGTTGGGGGTTGTTATTTTCCATTTGTAAGGTTTGTAATAATGTTTGGATTCCAGCTATGGGGTTATTGAGTTCATGCGCAATACTACTGGAAATAATACCTAATTCTGCGGCTTTGGCAGATTGAGCAATCTTATGTTCCATTTTTATTTGTTCTGTAATATCTCTTAATATGACCATCTGAATTTTGTTTCTCGTGCTTTGTGATACTTTTTGAAGGGAAATTTCTATTATTTTTTCTTGTCCATCTACTATATATTTTTCCCGTCTTTTATTTTGTTGATGGGATTTAAGTTTATTGATTTTATCAGGTCTGTTAAAAAATACAGTAAAATAATTTTTTTGTAAAAGTTCTGTTTTGGGCACTTTTGTTTTTTCTCTAAAAGTTTTGTTTGTTCTCAAAATGTTTCCTTGTAGATCTGTTAAACATATAGGTATGGCTATGGTGTCAAAGGCGAGTTCCCACTGTTCTTTGTCTATATTAAGCTGTTTATCCTCTTCTATACGAATAAGAGCCACTTCCAGAGTTTGCCCTACTTTTTTTAAGAACTCTTTTTCTTTTTTTGTAAAGCCATCCGCTTTATGAAAATGGATAAAATAGCTTTTGTTTAAGTATATAAAAGAATAACTGTAAGTATGCTTTGCTCTTTTTGTAATGGGTTTCTGGATGCTCAATGTAATGGCATCCACTTGGCATAGAGGAGGGAGTTCTGTATTGATAAGTAAGGGGAGATTTTCCTCTGAGTAAGACATGTATATAGCCGATAGAGTTTTTTTTAAAGACTTAAGCTGGTCTTTTGTTTTTATCAGCTCTTCTACAGTTTTTGTTTTTTTACGAGTATTAGGCATGGTCTGCTTTTAGTATAGCGAATTTTTTTATTTTTAAAAAGAGCAGGAACCACGGCGGAAGTCTTGAATTTAAATATTTTTTCTGATTTTTTAACTGAATAAGGTCACTTTTAACCCCCTATTTTCTCCTGAAAAGCTCATCATTATTATTAAAATGAGCCATAAAACCTGTTCTTACTAATTTTGTCCCCGGCCTTCGTTTCCAAAGGGGTAGGGTTCGTGGGAAAAGGAGAGCGAGCGGGCCTTCTATATCAAATTGGTATAAAAAAGCTTGACCTGGTTATCCATATCAAGGGAAATTTCTTAAATGGATCAATATATAACAGCTATTGTTTTGGCTGCGGGGACGGGCAGTCGTATGCAATCTTCTTTGCCAAAGAGCCTTCATCCTGTGGCTGGTCAGCCGATCTTGTCTCGTATTTTAAGAACATTAAAACAAACAGGTGTGGATGAGATCCGTGTGGTTATCAATAAAAAACATAAAGACCTTATGCAGCCTATAGCAGACGCTTTTAGAGCAAAGGTGTTTTTTCAGAGTGAAAAGAAAGGGACAGCGATAGCTGTTTTAAGTGCTCAGATAGATGAACTCACAGGAAATGTTTTGATCGTCAACGGAGATCATCCTCTTATTTCTATTTCTGATTTACAAAATATAATCGGCACTTTTCAAAAAAAATCTGTAGATATGTGCCTGGGTTCTTGTGTAAAAAAAGATCCCGGGGATTACGGTCGTATTATCCGTCAGGGTAAAGATCTAGTGGCTATTGCCGAAAAAGACTCTCTCACCCCTGAATGGAAAGACATCACCGAAATCAATTCAGGTATCTATCTGGTTAAGTCGGAGTGTTTAAAAACCTATATACCTCAAATAAAAGACTCAAATTCTAAGCGGGAATATGGTTTCACAGATATTGTTTCTATTGCTGTTAGAGAGGGGAAAAAAGTAATAACCTGTCTTGTATCGGAGGATTCCGCTTTTGGTACAAATACTCAAAAGGAATTGGCTTTTGCTACAAAAAAAATATTCACTAGGAAGTTAAACCACCTTATGAGTCAGGGGGTGATTATTGTAGATCCTTTAAATATCTATATTGAAGAAAGTGTGCAAGTGGGTCAGGGTAGTGTGATTTATCCCGGAGTGTATTTAAAAGGGAGAACGAGTATCGCGCCTTTTTGTGCCATAGAAACCAATAGTTTTATTATGGATAGTGTGATTCATCAATTTGTATTAATTCGATCTGGTTCTTACTTAGAGTCAGCGGAAGTAGGCACTCAATCTGTCATAGGCCCTTATGCTCGTTTGCGGCCAGGGACTAAAATAGGGGAGCAATGTCGTGTGGGTAACTTTGTGGAAATGAAGAAAACGCATTTTGGCTCTCGATCCAAAGCGAGTCATTTAAGTTATTTGGGAGATGCCGAGGTGGGAGAAGAGGTAAATATCGGGTGTGGAACGGTCACTTGTAATTTGAATATAGATGGGAAAAAATATGTTACCCGTATTGGGGATAAGGTGTTTGTAGGAAGCGGTACTAAGATAGTGGCTCCTGTGCAAGTGGGTGATGAAGCTGCCACAGGGGCAGGTTCTGTTATCACAAAGGATGTTCCTTCGCAAGCCTTGGCTATTGGAAGAAGCTCTCAAAACAATAAAGAAAATTATTTTAAACCAAAAAAAATCAGTAAGAACGAAGATTAGAGAAGATTTTATACAAATCGTTCCCCGTTCCCCGCTTTCGCGAGGATAAGCTTCACGGGGACAAGGTTTGAAAATTCCGGTTTTAAAGGCTTGGCTACCCCGCCGGAGGAAAAAACTGAAAAGTTAGGGAAAAATAATACCCTATGGGTATAGAGGCTTGACCCGAAATCCTTATACTTTTATACTGATCTTGTTTGATCCCCGGGCTTCTGCGAGGATATATTTTTCAGTTTTGTAGTGTCTTTTCTTTTATGCAGTAAGGAGGTTATGTGTCTGCTCAATTAAAAATGGGAATGAAACTGGCCCAAAAACTGCAAATGACTCCTCAGTTGCAGCAGTCTATAAAATTACTTACTCTTCCTTTAATGGAATTAGAACAGGCCATTCGAGATGAGTTGTTGGAAAACCCTGTTTTAGAGGAAGTGCATGACATAATGGAAGATCAAACGATGGATGAGCTTTCTAATCAGGAAGAGTTACCGGAAAGACATACATGGATGGAATTTACCAGTACCCACTCTGTGCGAGGGCCTCGCCAATCGCAAGTTAAATCTGGTTCTGGAATGTTCAATTTAGAAAATGTGGTTTCTACGGAGAAAAGTCTTTACGATCATTTGATCTGGCAAATTCAGATGAGCGGTTTTTCCAATCAGGAAAAAGCTTACTTAAATTTGCTGGTTGATCGTTTAGATGAAGATGGTTACTTAAAAATTCCTTTAGAGCAGATAGCTAATGAAGTAGGGGTGCCCTTGCCTCAGATGCAAGCAGCTCTTAAGCTTCTTCATACTTTAGATCCTAATGGTGTAGGGGCTAGAGATTTAAAAGAATGTTTATTGATTCAAGCTCGTCAAAATCAAGAAGATACAAAAGATCTGGTCCATTTGATTGAAAACCATTTACCTGATCTGGAAGGAAAAAAATTTAAAGTCATTGCTGAAAAAATGAGATTAGAAGAAGAAGAAATTGTGGATATGTATAAAATTATAAACGCTATGGAACCAAAGCCGGGTCGTCGTTTTGTTACACAGCCGGTTCATTATATTATTCCAGATGTGTATATCACCAAGGAAGGTGATGATTATAGAGTGTCTGTTAATGAGGAAGGTCTGCCTCACTTAAGAGTGACTCATATTTATCAAGAGATGTTAAAAGGTTTAAACAAAGGGAAAATGATTCCTCTGGATTCTACTCAAAGGTACCTGCGTCATAAGATGAACTCTGCTTTATGGTTGATTCGTTCTATCAACCAAAGACAAAGAACTATATTTAAAGTGACTTCGGCTGTTGTTAGACATCAGAAGGGTTTTTTTGATAAAGGCCCTATAGACATGAAACCACTGATATTAAGGCAAATTGCAGCGGAAGTAGGTGTGCATGAATCCACGGTTAGTCGGGTAACTACAAATAAATATGCGCACACTCCTCATGGTGTTTATGAGTTAAAGTATTTTTTTAACTCCGGTATTGAAACAGATAAAGGGGAAAAAATCAGTGGTGAAGTGGTGAAATTAAAAATTTTATCTTATGTTAAGGACGAAGATAGGCATAACCCTATCTCCGATAACGATATTATGGATCGTTTAGGCAACGATTTAGGTGTGCATCTGGCTCGTCGGACCATTGCCAAGTACAGAGAGGCTGTCAATATCCTTCCCCCCGGCCGCAGAAAAGACCAATAGAGAAAAGGGAAAAGCTTGAGGGCAGGAAGATTTGATTAAGATCATTAGATTTTTTTTAAACTTCAATGTTTTTTATTTTGGGATCTATTTTTAGAGGGGCAGAAGTGATTTGTTGAATTTGTTCAGGGTTTATTCCTTCGGCTACTTCTTTTAATATAAAACCTTCTCCATTTACAACATCAATAACAGCCTGGTCAGTAACAATGCGGTTAACACAACTCAAGCCTGTTAAGGGTAAAGTACATTTTTCTAGTAATTTAGAATTTCCTTTTTTATCTGTGTGTTGCATGGCCACAATAACTCTCTTAGCACCGGCTACCAGGTCCATAGCTCCTCCCATTCCCTTAACCATTTTCCCTGGAACCATCCAGTTAGCAATAGCCCCTGTCTGATCCACCTGTAGAGCACCTAGCACACTTAAGTCAATATGTGATCCACGGATCATGGCAAAACTATCCGCTGAAGAAAAAAAGCTGGCACCTTTTACAGTCGTAACAGTTTGTTTACCGGCATTTATAAGATCGGCATCCTCCTCTCCCTCAAAAGGAAAAGGGCCTAGGCCCAAAAGGCCGTTTTCACTATGGAGCATGACAGTTATATCAGCAGGAATAAAATTACTAACCAAAGTGGGAATGCCAATTCCTAAATTGACTGTAAAACCATCTTCAATTTCTTGAGCAATTCTTTGGGCTATTTGATTTCTGTGGAGAGGCATAATGTTTTCTTTCTTAGCTTGTTTAGTTATGTATGTTTAGTCACTGTTCTTTTTTCTATTCTTTTTTCGTAATTTTTCCCTTGGAAAATTCTTTGTACAAACAAGCCAGGAGTATGGATGGTATTAGGATCGAGTTCTCCTGTCTCTACCAGAGTTTCCACTTCGGCAATGGTAATTTTTCCTGCCGTGGACATAACGGAGTTAAAGTTGTGGGCTGTATGACGATAAATAAGGTTACCGAATTTATCTCCTTTCCATGCTTTTACTAAAGCAAAATCTCCTTTAATAGCTTTTTCTAATAAGTAGTCTTTTCCGTCGTCAAAAGTTTTAATTTCTTTACCTTTTGCCACTTTTGTACCTACTCCTGTTGGGGTGTAAAAAGCAGGAATGCCGGCACCACCAGCCCGGATTCTTTCTGCTAAAGTTCCTTGGGGAATTAGTTCCACTTCCAGTTGTCCTTCCAAAAATTGTTTTTCAAATAAAGTATTTTCTCCAACATAACTGGCCATCATTTTTTTGATTTGTTTTGTTTGTAGTAACAGACCTAAACCAAAGTCATCCACACCGGCATTGTTAGATACGCAGGTGAGATGTTTAATTCCTTTTTTGCGAATGGCATAAATAAGGTTTTCCGGGATTCCACACAGACCGAATCCTCCTGCAAGTAGGACAGAGTTATCTTTTATATCAAAAATAGCTGATTCAGCATCATTAAAAACTTTGTTCATATTTGATATATTTGTATCATAATAAAAAAAAAGGTTCAAGATAACTTGAGTTGACTTAAAAGGTAGTTAACCTATTGTTATCTCTGCGAACGGTGGTGTTATTATAAAAAATGATGCCTACCAACTGTCCATATATGGGGGACATACCAATTTTTTTACTTTGTTTATTGTCTAAAAGCTTTTGTATTTTTATATGTTTTTTCATGGTGCTTTTATATATGCAATATGAAAGGAGGGGAAAGAGGGTCTTTTAAAACATTTTTGAGAGATAAAAATCCGAGATCCGAATATTTTAGAGGTAAAAATCCGGATTTTGTTATTTATGGAGTATTTTTAAATTAATTCAGGTAGCCAAAAGTGGGAACCACTTCATATTCCTGTATTAAAAATAAAATGTTTGCTCATTTAAATGAGGTGAAGGGGATACAAGTTCTTTTAAAGATTGTACTAAGAAATCTATTTCTTGTTTTGTGTTTGAAGGGGATAGGGATATACGAATGCAAGACCTGGCGTAGTCTTTATTAGGGTCGCCATCAATATTTAACATTGTAATTACATGGGAAGGTTCGGGTGAACCAGCATTGCAAGCTGAACCCGCAGAGACACATATTCCTTTTTGAGCAAGTTGCAATAAGACAGCTTGATTACTAATACCTCCGCAATAAATGCTTGAAGTATTTGATAAACGATTGGCTTTTTTACAGTTAATCTTAAATGGAGTTACAAATATTTCTTCCTGTTCATATCTTGTAATTTGTTGAGGTTCTACATCATAGTCTGTTTTTTCAAAGTATCCTGGGTTACCTAATAAGTTGTTTTCAAGGCAATCCCTTAGTTGCTTAACATATTCTTGTTTGTTCAAATCAATATCCTGCAAAGCTAATTTGAAGGACTGAATGGCTGGGTAATTATGGGTTCCAGGTCTTAAGCCTCTTTCTTGTCCTCCGCCATACATAAGAGAGGCAAAGGGTTTTCTAGCATACAATAGGCCAATTCCTTTCATAGCTCCCATTTTATGACCTGAGAAACTGGCAAAATCCACATCCCATTTTTCCAAATCAACAGGCATTTTACCTAAAGACTGAACGGCATCTACATGAACAAGGCAATTATATTGTCTGGCAATTTTACTTATAGCCTGTATGTCTGTAATTACTCCTGTTTCATTATTAGCACTTAAGAACGATAAAAGAGAATAAGGGTGATTTGAGCAGATTTCTTCTAAATGGTCTAAATTTATTTCTCCTTGTTCATTATTGGAAACCCAATAAGGGCGAATATTTTGGTAATCAGATAAATAGTCAACTTTCTTAATGGTTGCATGATGTTCTAAATGAGATGTTATAAAAGTGGATAATTGATTACGCTTTAGAGTTTCTGGTGATAGAACAGTGTTAATAGATTCTGTTCCTCCACTTGTGAAAAACAAATGTTTAGGAGAACAGGTTAAATAATCAGCGATAAATTTTCTATATTCTCTTATTTTTTCATGTAAAACTTGAGCCTGCGAATATACAGAAAAGGGGTTATACCAATCTTTTAAAATACCTTGTTCAAGGTATCTCCTTACTGAAGGAGAGTAAGGAGCTGTAGAGTTATGATCAAAGTAAATCAATCTTTCCACCCTAGCCAATCTTCAGCTAATGTTTGCCAAATAAATTCAGAAAGGATTTTAGATCGTTCTTCTATTTCTTGTTTTGTAAATTGATCATAATTGGCAATATGTTTTATGATAGGTAAATATGGATATTTATCTTCATTTTCTCTTTCGCAAAATTGTTTATACTTTACAAGTTTTTCTGAAAACGGTTTATCTCCTAGAGAAGAATTTAATACTTGAGGGAGAAGAGTAAGATTCCCTAAAGTGTGAATATGGCCAATTACTGTTTTGTCAGACTTTGGAATTATATGTTCTATAGTTTTATAATCAAAGTGTCTCCAGTGATGAATATCTAAAATATCAATCCCATTGCCCCTTTTTAATGAATTTGTTGCAGAGTCAAAATACAATTTATTATAAGATAAAAACAGTAAAAGTTTAGATAGTTTTTGGTTTTTATAAATAGTACTTGTTTTAAGTTTTTGTATCCATTTATTTTTTAATTCCTCTACATTTGAAGAAGATAAATTTTTAAGAAAAAGAGTTTTTAACTCTTCATTTAGTTTTCTTATTTTAATATTTTTTAAATTTAATGATATATCTTTATATGCTTTATCTATTCCAGATGTGCCTCCATCATGGAAAGCTCTCCATAGACTTGAAAAAGCTGTACAAAGTTTTACACATTTTCCTAATGCTTCTTTATTCTTTGTATAAAATCGGAGTAATATCGGCAATACACGATCGTGTTTCAATTCCGATAAAAAATGAAAACATATTTGTTCGTCATTATTCCTTAATAAAGTTTGAAGTGAATTTAATTTTGACCAATATTGTGAATAAAAATCATAAATATCTTTTATATCTTCCACTAATTGAGGAGCAGATTCTTTGTTTAACACTTCTTTTAAATATCTTCTCTGATCTTTAAACTTTTTATCAGATAAAGTATAGCCATCTTCTTTAAAATCACCTCGATATAAGGGTAGATATAGTAGAAGTTTACCAGTATGGGAGATAACTTCCTTTCTTTTATTAGCGTATTTTGTAATGATACTTGATTGTAAATCATTAATCTTTTCTGATAACTCTTGATTAATTGTATATAATTCTGATTTTAATACTTCAAAAGCTGTGAGTGGTTGTCCTGTTGTGTTTAATGTATTAAATAAATTAACAACAAAGTTTTCTGAATTTTTTCCTGTAATACAAATTAAGCAAAATTTAATTTTATTCAAAATAAAATCTAAAAGCTCTAAAAAGCTTTCTGTGTATTTAAACAAAGCTTCTTTATTTACCAGATATGGTCTTTCACTAAGATCAAGAGAAAAACTTTCATTACAGCATGTGTGTATTGTATCTATCATTTCCTTTAAAGAAGAATTTGAGTTACCTCCTTGTTTGATAAAAGCAATTATATGACTTTCAGTATTAGATAAATTAGACTGTTCTCTTTTTAAAGAAACAATTTCAATAATATCCTTTAAACTGCTTTTTTTAGCCTCTAATGCAATTTCTTCTTTTAGTAATTGTTTAGACTTATCAGATTCTGGCATTTCTTTTATATCTATAAGTAACTTATTTAGTGCATCTAAAAATACTCTCAAAAGTAGAAGAAATGAAGACAGTCTTTGTTGTCCGTCGATGATATAATACTCTTCTTGACCGAAGCCATTGCTTTTCTTAGAAAGGATTATTGAACCAAAAAAGCAAATATTTTCATTATCTTCTTGTGTGGAGGATATTGTTCGGAAGATTTCTTCTATATCACCTGTTTCCCAAGCATAAGGTCTTTGATAAGAAGGAATAACAAGTTTTCTTCTTAAAATATCTTTTAATTTAGCTAAATCAAGCTTATTATTTTTACCTTCTAAAACTTGAACTTCAATTTTTCTTTCAGACATTAAGTTTCCTCCTCCTATTGTAAATCACAAATCAGGTAAGCGTCTTCTTGGTCGTTATCATTAATAACATCTTTAAAAACCTGCTATTTTAATGCTTAAAGTCCTCTCCTCCTATGTCCACGAAATCAACGGAGTCTCCAGTAAAATAAGTTTTGCTGGTGGATTCTTCTTCTATTTTATGCAATTCCACATCACTTAAAGGACGAAGTAAAAAAGCAAATACCAGTCCTATGGCTTTATGAACACCTATTTTATACTCCGCCATATTCTCTATATCAAACAAAGCAATTTGATCGGGTTTTTTAAAAATCTGGCTCAAAAAATCTTTTATCTTTAGTTTGGTACTTTTTATTAAAGAGTCTTCATATTTCATTTGAATAGGTTTAAGCAACTTGTCTATAGCACTTTCATCAACTAATAGAGTTTTACTTTGAGGATCGTTCACTTGGTGACAGCTTAAAATTTTAAAATTCTGATTCTCTATTCTAGTAACAGCTACATCATTCATTTTATTTACTCCTTAATTAAAGCCACAATACTTTATAAATCACAAATTAGGCAAGCATCTTCTTGGTCATCATCATTGACAACATCTTTAAAGACATCTGTTATATTTTTCCCTTTTTGGTTTGTTAGAGCTTTTTCCATTCTTTGCTTGTAATCTTGTTTTATTTTTTCTCTACTTTTTTCTACGTCTTCCAGGGGCATTCCTTCCACCCAAGTAAAAGAAACATGATCTCCTTTATAATTCTGTTTTTCATACTGTTTTGCTTTTTCAAAAAGTTTTGGGTGTTTTTCTAAAAGTCCAACCCATTCAATTTTTCTTTGAAAGAAGCAAAAGTAGCAACCAGAACGAGCACGCCATTCATAATATTTTGGTAAGCCAATACCTGATTCTTCCAGAATTGTATTAACACCGTCAAGATCAATTCCTTCTTCTTTAAAAGGGTAGCGGGGTAGAATTGTATCTTTTTGGGAAATATAGCCCTGTCGGTGCTCATCGGCTCGGATGCCAATATAACTTTCTATCAAGTCTTTTCCAATGTATCTTTCAAAAGACTTAATTTTCATTTCCATAGTGCACCATCTAGCTCTTGGGGAGGGTAAATAATCTGAATGCTGTTTTAATAAATAATCAAAGTTCTTTTCGCTGTTTAAGCGAACAATTTTTTGACTTAAAAAAGCTTCTAATTTATCCAAGTACTCGTAAGTTTCTGGCAACTCACTGCCTGTGTCACAAAAAACATATTCCAAATCAGGTATTTTATCTTTAAGAAAAATAGCCATAGCTGTAGAATCTTTCCCACCAGATAGAGGGCAAACCTGTCTTCTTTTTTTATCATAGTTAAAATTAAGCATTTATTTCTGGTTCTCCTCTATTTGTTGTTTCTATAAAATCTATTCCCTCTGTTGCTGAGAGTTTTTTATCAATAGACTCTAAAATGGCTAAAATGACTTTTCTTTTATCTATTTCGTCAAAAGAATCTAAAATTATTTTTATTTTTTCTATGGAAGCTTCAAGATTTTTATCTGTATTAGATATAGTGCCTAATTTCATAAAGGTCTTTTTTTGCTTACCTTTGTCAATAAAAGCTAATACAGATTGTCCTTTGAAGTAAGGACTGGCTATTTCACAAGCCAGCTCAATTTCTGTTTTAACTCTCTTTAAAGCAAATTCAAATTTAGAGTATCCTTTTTGATCCCAGTGTCTCGGGGAAGAACCAGTCAACACATCAGCAATTGTTTCTAAAAGGTATTGATTGTAATTAGAAGGATCAAAGTTTAGCACCCTTCCTATAAATCGGCTGGTATTAGAACTAAATGGGTAATCTTTAACTTGCGAAAGAATATCTTGAAAACTTTTAATGAATTTATTTTTTGTTATAGGTTTAAGAGTATTACTTAAGCATTGTTTATCTATAAATCTAATAAAATTTATAAGGTCATTCTTTATATTTATAAGTAATTCTTTATAAACCCCATCAATTTCTTTTTTTGTATTATTTAGTTTAGTCAAAGTATTTTTTATTTCATCATTATTTGTTTTAGAGTGAATATTTGGTTTAGCAAAGCAATCCGGTATTCTGTTAAAGAGAAGTTTGTCTGGTTCTTTGGAAGAATCAATTTGAATAAGAATTTTCCGACCTTTTTGAGATAAATTGGAAGAAAGTTTCGTGGATTCAGGGATGCTTTTTCTCCATTTAAGTAAGGCTTCTATGACAGAACGAATAGATACATCTTTGGCTTTAAAAGTTTCGGCTAGGTTATTTAAAAATTTTTGTTGCTTAGTACTTATAGGTGTATAGTGAACAACTGTTTTTTTAGGATATTTCATTAAAAGATCATAATGATCCCCGTCTAATTCCTTAACATAAGCTTCTTCAAAATAGTGGCTAACAGGCTGTTTAAAACATAAATCAGCTAAGGCAGTAAAAACAGGGATAACGCCTAAGCGAAGGCCATAAGGCGGGGAGACTAATATATCTAATAAAGCATTTCCATTAATACCTTGAGGGTGTTCAGAAAGGATTTGTTCGTATTCTTTAAAAAAATTGTAATACTTTGATTTTTGAGATACCCGATAAGTGTTGGTTGAGACATGATATTGAAATTTAGAAAGCCTTAGCATTGTATCTAAAATGACATAATCAGGTCCTCGGCCTTTTATATAAATGGTTATATCTTTGGCAGGTTCTTTTTTGTTCTGTCTTAAAGCATCAACAAATTTTTTTCGACCTAGGGTAATGCTTCCTGAAACACTATGACGATTCATATATTCTAAATTAAAACTAACATATTTATTGTATTCTTTTTCAAAAAGATCACCTAAGTATCTTTGTAATTCCTTAAAGTGGGATATTTCTTTTAAAAAAGCTTCTTTGTTTTTTAGAGAGGTTGGCTTTGTATACACTACATAAGCGGAAAGGCTCATGTAACCAATGAGAGGTTTTAATAAGGAGCTTATAGAAGTGAGTAAAATATCTTTATGGCGATCCAGTTCTTTTTTTACTAGAGAACTGGCTGATAAAATTTCCTTGTTATTATATAAACAATCAACAGCATTAAGCTCTTCAATATCTTTTCTACATTCTATAAATTGTTTAGGAAGAACAAAAACGGTTAATGGAGAAGATATTATTTTAATTGCGGACTTGGCATAAACAAGTTCATCATGACTGAAAGGCACAACATAAAAAACAACCCCGTCTTCTCTGTAAAAATCAATAATTTTTTTTGTCTTTAAATTTCTTAATTCTTCAACTGATATAATCTCTGTTTTGTAAAATCGGTTTATAGCATTATTAAAGTTATACTTCTTGGGAATAATAAAATCTGTTTTAAAGTATCTTTTTAATACTTGAACAAGGTTTTTACTGGTTAAAGTAGTATTTTTTAATTTTGAAATTTCTTCATCTATGTCAATAGGGGAGCCTTCCTGTAAGAAATACTGTTTTATATTTTTATCATAAAAAATGACATTTTTATTTCTTAAGGATTTTAAGCAGTTTTTAATATCCTCTTTTGAAAAGAGTTGATTAAAACAAGAAACAATAAAAACTTCTGTCAAAGGGGCAAAATAACTGTCTTTAATAACAGAGCAAAGAGCCATAAGACCTATAACCTGCTTTGTGGCTTCATCTGTTTTTTTAATCTTTTTAAAAGCTTCTTCAGCTATGAGTTGAATTTTATAAGTTCCTCCGATACCAATATCTTTTCCAATAAGAGTTTTAAAATATTGGTATAAATCATAAGGCATTAACAAAGTAGTATGATCTTTAAATCGTTCTTCTAAAAATCTTTTAAGGGAGTAATTCTCGTCACGAGTTAAAAAAGTATAAAGAGTCCTTTCATTTTGAGCTACTTTTTTTGACAAATGAGGGAGAAGAGATACAACACTGGGGTGTAAAGGAAAACAATTTAGCAGAATAGAATTTAAATTGTTTAAATCAACAAAACCTTTAAAAGCATCTTCTTTAAAATTTGATAAATATTTTTTTATATAAGTTTTATACTTCTTAGCCATAAGAGGCTTTGTTGTTGAAATATTTTTTTCAAAAACAGCAGAAATCATCTTATAGTAATCTGCATCTTTGTCGTAAAAGGCAGATTCTTGAAAACGGCCTTCGATTTTTGCCCATTCCTGTTGAACATGGATAGGTAGTTGGCTAGCATATTGGGAAATAGACAAGTGAGTGATAAGCATTAAGTGACACTGCTTTTCTCCTGAACGATTACAAAATTCAGCAAAATTTTGTAAAAATTGAATATTTAAGTCTGTGGGATTATGCACACCTTTTTCTAAGTATTTTCCAAACTCATCATAAATAACAAAGATTCCACTATATCCTTTACTTTTTAAATAATCTAAAGTGCCTTTATAAAAGTCTAAAGTGTTTTTTGTTTTATTTTTAAGTGATATTCCATTTTCTAATAAAGCTATTGTTAGTTTATTTTTGAATATTTGTTCAATTTCTCCTTCATATCCGTTGATAAAGACAGGTAAAAGTTTTGTTTTTCTTGACTTTTGAAAGGAATTAAAATCTGTTTTTAAACTTTTATTTGATTTACTCATTAATTGATTAACTAGCTTAGGATGTTTTTTAGAAAGGATTTGAGCTACTAATAAAGAAAAGGTTGATTTTCCAAGTCCTGGTGATCCACTTAATACTTTTACTCTATGGTTTGAGTTTTTTTCTAAAACAGAGGTAAAGACTTCTTTTAACCCTTCTTGAAACTTAGAAGAAAGATAAATATTTTTTAATTTAGAGGGGTCTTTAAAATCTAGTTCTAAATTTGTGGATCTATTATAACTATCAGATAGCTTGATAAGTTTCTGTATAGGTATTGTCTTTTTATATGTTGCTTGTTTTTTTTTATATTTTTTCATAAAATTTTATCTCTATAAGATATGAAATTAAACACTCATTTCTTTATAGTAATTGTCTAAAGCTTTTTTTAAGTGTGTTTCATTAGGTTGAATAATGAAATAGCCACCTGTTCTTGAGTAGTTGAGATAAAAGTGTTTTTTTGAGCAGGATTCTATAAGATCATTCATTTCCTCTAAGGAAAAATAAAAAACTCTTCCAGGAGAATTTTCTTTAAGTGATAAATCTTCCAGTTTAACAGATTCGGGCTGGCCTAATTGATTTTTCCAGAAGATGTAAAGTATATAAGCAAAAATATGAATATTAAAATCGTTGATATTTAATTTATTTCTAATGAATTTTTCACCTCTTTTTTCAATCCATCCGTATTTTGTAAAAGGGGAGGGAGTTTCTGTTTCAGGGGTTTTCCTTCCTGTCCATTTTATAGATTGATACATTCTTAGCAGGCAGTTTAAATCTTTATCTAAAGTTGTATCTTTAATTTTTCTATTTGTTTTAATTTGAATATAGGCAGAAAGGGCATTTTCAAGAGATTCTTTTTCAAATTCATTAGCAGAAAAGTGATTAAAAAACCAATACCATGTTGTTGCTTCTTCCTTATTTGTAACGAGTAAGTAATGAATTAAAAAGAGAGTTCCGTCTAATTCAAAATAGGGGTCTTTTTCTAAAATTTTGCTGGCTGTATCTGTGAGGACAAAGCCTTTCATATCAGTTTTTATGAGTCTTGTTGCTTTGAGCCAGTACCTTATGGAGTCCACCATATTTTTACCGACTCCCAGTTCTTGCATGGCCTTTTCAGTATTTTTCATGTTATTTAAAAGAATTTGAGGAGACTGATTTGTCCAGTAAATACCTTTATAAAGCCATTGATCTCTTAAGTGAAAGCTTTGATGTCCACCGAATTTCATTGTGTTTCCTTCCTTTTGGGGAAAGCTCGTTCTAGGCTCCCAAAAAGCACTTAACTTATACTGTTACACAAGTTTGTTGGCAAACAAGTCTTGATTGTCTTTGTCATGGTGAGATTTTAATGAGCGATATGTGCAAATTTTGTTCCGTATTGATGCAATGCTTAAAAAAAACCGCTCTCCCGAACAATCGTGCACTAAAGGGATACCTTAAAGAAGATATGTTTATTAAAGGAGAGTACAGAGACTCTGTGTTGATGGCTATTTTAAAGACAGAATTTAAATCATAGATTGATGTATAGAACGAATGGTGACCACGGCAGGAACGAGGTCAGTGGCTTCAAAATACGAAAATAGTTAAATAAACCAACAAAACCATTCCTGTTCATCCTGTTGATAATTGCTAAAAACCTCCGCCAACTAAGTAATCACGCAACAATCACGCACAAGTTTTTGAGTATTTTTTACTCACAAGTAGAGGTCACCAAAAGTTTTTCCAATTTTTTATATTGACTAATAGAGCCATATATGGCATGATTGTTAAATGAAGATTGTATCCACCAATGAATTTAACAACTGGTATAAAAAACAGACTGTTCGAGAAAAAGCTCAAATAGATGCTCGTATTGCAAGAATTGAAGAACATGAACATTTAGGGGATTGGAAGTATATTGCCAATGGATTGGCGGAATTAAGATGGAAAAATGGAAGACGAGTTTATTTTGCAAAGCTAAAAAATAAGATTATTTTATTACTTATAGGAGGATATAAAAATGAGCAAAAGAAAGACATTAAAAAAGCCCATACACTCCTTGGAAAATATGCCGAGTTTGAAAGCTAAAAATAAAATGAAGCTCACTGAATTTAAAGCTTCCAAAAGAATGAGAAATAAAAAGTATGTATCCAAAGCTCTTTTTGAATGTTTGGCGGCTAATGATACGGAGGGGTTTAAGGAAATTCTTCGTGTATATCTGGAACTTGAAAACAAGGAACAATTTGCAAAAGAGGTGGGTATTCCAAAAAGAACTCTTTTTAGACTATTATCTAAAGACGGAAACCCAACATTAAATAATATTTCCAAAATTATTTACCAGTTGAGTTCTTAGTTTTCTATGAGTATGATGAGACTTTATGAAGAAAGAATATGATTTTTCAAAGATGAAGGAAGTAAAAAGTCCTTTTAAGAGGAAGAAGGGTGTAGGAATAAATTTGAGTCACGAAGTCATAGATTATTTTAAGCGACTAAGCAAAGAGACAAATGTTCCTTATCAACAGCTTATTAACTTTTATCTTCTTGATTGTGTTAAGAAACAGAAAAAGTTATCTATGAAATGGACAGGTTCATAAAATAAAAATATGACCACGGCAGGAATCGAACCTGCGACCTAGAGTTTAGGAAACTCTTGCTCTATCCTACTGAGCTACGTGGCCCTTTTTATTTATTAAACTTTTAATTCAAATTGAACGAAGCTTACGACTCTCATAAGGCAAGCTATTTTTTTATTTACTAAACTTTCAATTCAGACTGGACCATTTCTGCTAATTTTGAAAACGCTAACCCTTCTTCAGAATCAGGATAACTTTCCAAAAAAGGCACACCACTTTCACAGCTTAGTCCTACATCCGGGTGAAAAGGAATCATACTTAGTTTTTTTATTTTGTTCGCTTTTAAGTATGTATCCAGCTGCCCCCTTGGAAATAAGTCAATAGGTTGCTCGCTTGCCTTTGTTTTGAAAGAAGACATGTTTTCCACCACTCCCAAACAGGGTATTTTGAGATGAGCAAACATGTTCAAGGCTTTTTTTGCATCCACTAAAGCAATATTCTGAGGGGTGCAGACCACTATCCCTCCAGATACCGGAACTTTTTGTGCTAAAGTCAACACCACATCACCAGTTCCCGGTGGTAAATCCACTACAAGATAATCCAATTGCCCCCAATCCACTTCTTTTAAAAATTGATCTACAGCTTTAAACAACATAGGCCCGCGCCATATTACAGGCAAATCTTCTTCCACTAGAAAACCCATGCTCATTAACTCCATACCAAAACGTTTTAGAGGAATGACTTTTTTGTTTTTAGAATTAATATCGGGTTTTTGATTTAAACAGCCCATCATACGAGGGAGAGAAGGGCCATAAAGATCCGCATCCAAAAGGCCGACTCGACTTGGTTTCTTGCTCAAAGCCATAGCCAGATTTACAGCCACTGTACTTTTGCCTACTCCACCTTTGCCGGAACCAATAGCGATAATGTGCTTTATCCCTTCAAGAGGGGACTGTTTATCAAAAGGATTTTTCATTTTTTATTAAAGACAGTCCTCTTTTTTTTCTGGATTCCCGCTTTCGCGGGAATGACAATTTATATAAAAATATAACTCACACTTTTTGTTTCAAAAATTAAAACTTCCAGTTAATACCAGCTCCCCAGCTAAAATGGTTATTGTAACTAGCTATAATAGAAAAGTTTTTACTCATTATATAGCCAATACCGACAGACCACTCCTGTTCTTGTTCCCATACTGCTCCTTCTGGTAGATTATGTAAGATGCCGAAATCCATTGTCCATTCCCAATCGGCAAAAAACTCCATTCTGGGAAAAAGCAGTAATTCATATTCTAAAGCGACTTGTAATTGTGCCCTATTATCTACATTAATGTCCAACTCAAGAAACAAAGGTAATAAATATCGTAATCCTATTTTACCTACTATATCTATATCTTCTATTTGCTCCAAAACTCCCTCAACAGAATTTTTCATTTCTATTCCTCCGTAAATTCGAAAAAAATCGCTTGTGAAATATTCATAAGTTAATTCTGTTTCCAAACTGTTATGAAAATGGTAATAATCATCCACCCAGGAAAAAGTGCCCTCTAGCATTATTTTGTTTTTTGTATTACTGATGACTAACTCTGTATCAAGCCGATTGCTCATCAAACTGACTTCACCCCATTTATACCAATGATTATCCATATTCAAAGAAGTGAAAATAGGATAATCGGCCATACGAGGCTCTCTCTTTTCACCATGCCTGAATACACGCGACATACCGGACTTCATGTGGTACAAAACATGACAGTGAAAAATCCAATCCCCTTCGTCATCAGGGTCAAACTCAATAGTAACTGTCTGCATAGGAGGTACATCCACCGTATGCTTAAGTGGAGCATACTCTCCTTGTTTATTGAGTACTCTGAAAAAATGTCCGTGCAGGTGCATCGGATGGTGCATCATTGTTGTATTATGTAAATGAATACGGACCGTTTCCCCCTTCTTTATTTTAATTATATCCGCTTTAGAAAGTGTTTTCCCGTTCATGCTCCACACATATCTCCACATGTTTCCTGTTAAATTAAAGTGTAGCTCTTTCAGAGTATTTGTTTTTGAAAAAGAGGTTTTTTTTGTCGCTTTCAGTTTATTATAGCTAAGTGTTTTATCTCGTTCCTTGTGTTCACTTTTATGGATAGTTTTGTGTTTGTCTTTAGAATGATCTGTATGACTGGCGTGACCACCTCCTTTGTGGTGCATAGTGTGACTGGTGTGACCACCTCCTTTGCGCATAGTATGGCCAGCATGATCACCGCTTTTGTGCATTTCTGCCATTTTCCTCATCTCCTGAATGGGATTGGGTTTAGGGATAACAGGTGCTTTTAGTAATTCTCCTGTTCCTAAGTTCACTGAAACCAATCCCGATCCATCTTGTGCTGTCGCTGTCAGTTCAATAGATTTTTTTTCAGGTACAGTGACAAGCACATCATAGGTTTCCGCAATGGCATGCAATATTTTTTTTACAGGCACAGGTTTTACATTTACTCCATCTGCTGAAATCAATAAAGGAGCTTCCCCTCCAAAGCCAAGCCAGAAATAAGTGGAAGCCGTCGCGTTGATGATGCGTACCCGGATTTTTTCTTTCGCTTTAAATTGAGGATAGCTTTTTGTCTTTTCCCCATTGACAAGAAAAGTGTTGTAATAAACATCGGATATGTCCATTCCTGGCATTTTCATCCACCACATAGCCAGCTGGGCTGTCAGGGCTTTTCCTCTAATGATCTCACTAAGACTGAGAGCGGAACCTTTCTTTATAGCATACCATTCACTTCCTCTTTTTAATGTGCGTAAAACTTCATTGGGCTTTTCATCCGTCCAATCTGACAGCACTAATACAAGATCATGGTTATATTTATGTGCTTTCTTTTTTGGTTCCACGATAATAGCTCCGTAGAGACCTCTTTGTTCCTGTAAGCTGGTATGAGAGTGATACCAGTAGGTGCCGGATTGTCTAAGGGTGAACTCAAACTTATGTGTTTTTCCCGGTTTGATAGGAGGAGTGGTTAAATAAGGCACTCCATCTTGAAAATTAGGTAGTAAAATACCATGCCAATGCACAGAGGTTTCCACATCCATTTTATTGGTAACATGTATAACCGCTTTTTTCCCTTCTTTAAAATAAAGTGTGGGAGCCGGCAAAGACCCGTTTATCACCATAGCTTTTCTGTCCTTACCTGTAAAATTAACTATCTTATAATCTACAGTTAAATGATAGGTTATAGTGTCTGATTCTTTTAAATTCTGTTTTTTTTGTTTAATAGAATAATGATGATGCTTGTGATTTAAAGAAGACTTTCTTTTTTCAGCAAAAAGAGCGGCTTCAGCAGCACCTCCTATCCATAAAAAAGTGAATATTATAAAAAGCATATTTACTATTGTTTTTTTCATATCTCTTTTCCAAAATGGTAACATTTTATTATTATCATACTTATTATTTAAAAAATAGGTTTATATTTCTTCAGTCCATAAGTAAATGGATTACTTTTTATGATAATAATATGCTTCTCAGAAAATGCAAAAGTGGATTTAGGTTTCTATATCTTGCTTTTATGGAGGCTGGCTTCACGATGAATTAAGAATGTAAGTATAAATAATAGTTTTCATTTTTAATTAAATTGTTTTTCTTTCATCCACTCGTTGTTTAAAAATTTACTCATATAATTTCTAATACCATCAGGAAGAATAGCGACACAGGTTTGACCTTTTTTGAGGCGGGGAGCAGTCTTAAGAAGAGCCGTTATCACAGACCCACTGGAACCGCCGGCTAAAATACCTTCTTCCCGAATCAACTTTTTTACATTGTAAAAAGCTTCCTTGTCGGTTGTTTTTACCCATTCTGTTACTCGGGAACGATCCAGTACTTCAGGAATAAAATCATATCCGATGCCTTCCACTTCGTAAGGGTGAACCGGGCCTTCTCCAGCTAAAATAGAACCTAGCGGATCCACTCCTATTATTTCACAGGCAGGGCAAACTTCTTTTATCTTTCTGGAAAGACCAGTTAAAGTACCTCCTGTTCCTGCTCCCGCTACGATCATATCTACTTGTTGATTTAGATCATTCAAAATCTCCACAGCAGTTCCTTCATAGTGTGCTGATACATTATGAGGGTTGGCATATTGATCTAATATAAAAGCTCTTGGCAACTCTTTTACTAAGCGGCGAGCCAGGCTAATATGGCTATCTTTGTGGTCCCAGGCTACATCTGTTGGAGTACGGCGAATTTCTGCCCCTAGTGCTCTAAGGGTAACCTCCTTTTCCTGGCTCATCTTTTCCGGCATAATAATAATAGTTTTATACCCTAAAACAGCCCCGGCTAAAGCTATACCTACACCAGTATTACCACTGGTAGGTTCTATTAAAGTATCTCCTTTTTGAATTAGACCCTCTTTTTCCGCCTTACAGATCATATTGTAGGCAATACGGTCTTTGACGGACCCCCCTGGATTAAAAAACTCGCACTTAACATAGACAGAGCAGTTCAGGTGAGCACTGATTTTGTTAAGGCGCACTAGAGGAGTTTTACCTATGGTTTCTAAAATATTATTATACAACATATTAAAAGTATCTAACCTTGATTAATCTTGTTATTCAAGGTTTTTTATATTCCTTTTATCCTGTCTGATCGGTATAAAGCGTTACAAAATTTATCGGTTAATTTTCAAATGTACTCGATTTAGCTTTTTTTTGGTTTTCCACGGAAAAGTTTGCTAGCTTTATTTATTATGACTTGCAGTTTAAAAGATCTACCCGAAAAAGTACAAGCTCGTGTTATTGATTTGCAAGGAGAGCTTTTCACTACTCAGTATCTTATGGATATGGGTATTAGAAATAACACTGTTATTAAAGTTATTAGAAAATTGTTCTTTGGCAGCAATTACATTATTGAAATAGGCAATGAACATCTGGTGCTAAGGAAACATGTAGCTCAATGTCTAAAAGTGACTACCTTATCTTAATTGGTCCCCCTAATAGCGGGAAAACCACTCTTTTTAATTGGATTACAGGATATAAAAGGCAAACGGTAAATTATCCCGGATCTACAGTAGATCTCTCTTTTGGTCTTGTTCGTCAAAAAAAGGATCTTTCTTCCTGGACATTAGTAGATACTCCCGGAGTTTATAGTTTATCTTCTCCCTCTTCAGAAGGGGAGGTGACAAAAAATCTTCTAAAAGACTCTATTAAAAATAAAGAGTTAAGGGGTATTATTTTAGTTTTAGATGCCACCCGTTTAAAGCGACAGATGAGCCTGGTTTTTCAACTAAAAGAATTGGGGTTACCAGTTATTTTAGCTTTAAGTATGTACGATATTCAAAAACGGGAATCCAGGTTTGATCTTTCTGCCCTCTCGAAACAACTAGGTATCCCTGTTTGTCCTATAGAAGGTTTATTAGGGGGAGGTGTTTTTAAACTTTTGGATGCGGCTTCTATTCATTTTAAAGATACACCGATTGTATTTGAAAATTCCGATTTTAAAGGCCCCTCTACCAAGAGGACGGGAAGCCAGAGAAAAATGAGACCCGATGGGTATAAAATTTTTTCTCTATCTTCTACCTTGGTTTCTACCTGGTCGGAAAAAAAACAAGAAGAGTACTTGAAAGAAGCAAAAAAAATAGTGGATAAAATCTCCATTCAAAAAACAAAAGAAAAAATAGGAGAAGGAACTAAAAAGGTGGATTCCTGGCTTCTGCATCCTGTGTTCGGATTTGTGTTTTTATCTTTAATTTTATTTACTTTTTTTTCTGGTATTTTCTGGATAGCTCAGCCGCTCATGCACTTTATAGATAGTAGTTTTAGTTGGGGAGCGGATAAAATTCTCAATTTAGGGGAAAACCTTTTTATCTGGAATTTTATAGCCAATGGAGTGTTAACAGGCTTTGGTGCTTTTTTAGTGTTTGTTCCTCAGGTCTTTATTTTGTTTTTAGGTCTTTATTTACTAGAAGATAGTGGCTATTTGGCTCGTGCTGTTACTCTAGTGGATGGCCCTTTTTCTCGTGTTGGATTAAGCGGAAGATCTTTGTTTCCTTTTTTGTCTGGGTTTGCCTGTGCTATTCCTGCTACCTTATCGGCGCGTTCTATTTCTTCAAAAAGAGAAAGATGGATTACTATTTTTGTTTTGCCATTTATGACTTGTTCTGCCCGTTTGCCAGTATATGCTCTTCTACTAGGATTCTTGTTTTATGAATCCTCCGCCTGGAAGCCCGGGCTAATAATGTCTCTTATTTATTTACTTTCTTTATTACTAGGCATTTTAGCCTCTGGAATTTTGAATATTTGCTTAAAATCAGATAGACGATCTTCTTTTCTTATGGAACTGCCTTTATATCGGCGTCCTGTGCTATTAAGTGTCTTTGCTTCTTCCTGGTCACGAACAAAGCATTTTATTCGCAAAGCTGGACCGGTGATTTTTACTTTTACTTTGATTATGTGGGTAACAACCCATTTTCCCCGTTATCCTGATCTAAGGCCGGAAGAGCAAATTCAAAAAAGTTATGCCGGTCAATTTGGACAAATGATTGAGCCGGTTTTTAAACAAATGGGAGGAGATTGGAGAGTGGGTGTGAGTCTTCTTTCCGCTTTTGTAGCCAGAGAGGTCTTTGTTCCTGTGTTAGCTGTTACTCTGAAAAATACGGAACTTGATGAATCTGCCAAGGCTTTTCAGTCTCCTTTGACAAAAACAATGCAAAAAGCACGGTTAGCGGATGGAAGACCTTTATTTTCCACGGCGGGTATTCTGGCTTTACTGGTGTTTTTTATGCTTTCTCTGCAATGTCTCTCCACTACAGGGATAGTGTATAAAGAAACCGGTTCCTGGCGGTTTGCCGCTTTCCAGCTCATCAGTTTTAATGTGCTGGCCTATATTGGGGCTGTCTTAAGCTATATTTTACTTTCTTGACTTTTTTTATTATAGAATCGGTTTTTTATGCTTGTCTTATTTGAAAATCCATGTTTTTACATATTTTTTATTAAAGAAATGTGGTTTTTTGACGATCAATAATAATATCTAATAATAAATAAAGGAGAAAAAAATGAGTATAGTCAGATTATCTATTGTTCTTTCATTTATTTTTATTCATCCGGTTTTATTCGCTAAGGGAAATGCAAAATTGGGAAAACAAAAGTCCGTTACTTGTGTTGCCTGTCATGGTGCTAATGGTATTAGTAATAGTCCTATCTGGCCTAATCTGGCTGGTCAAAAGGCACAATATCTTGTAAAACAGCTTAAGGATTTTCGGTCAGGGGCCAGAAAAGAACCCTCTATGTCCCCTATGGTTAAACCCTTAACCGATGCGGATATTGAAAACCTGGCTGCTTACTATAGTAGTTTAAAATGTAAGTAATGAATTTTTACCCGACTTTGATACAACCACTATGGCTTAAAAAAATATTTTGATAGTTTTTAGATTATGCGGATGAGTTTTTATTCACTTTTGATAGGTAAAATATATCCAAAATACGCCTTGTAGAGCATAGCCTCTCTTATTAAGAATATCCTAACATCTATTAGATTTCAGTGCGGATTATATAGAGGGGGCTAAAGAGGTATATTTAAGAGCCTTGTTTTTTTGTTCTCCTAAACTTGTTTCAAAACCGACTAATTAAGACCCATTTTTTAGTTGCTTTATTTCTTTTTCAGACAATCCTGTCACTTCGGAGATAAAAGAAATATCTGTCTTTTTTTTCAGCATGTTTAACACAACCTGTTGCCGCTCTTTTTGCCGTCCCTTCTGCCAGCCATCTTTCTGTCCTTTTTGCCAACCTTCCTGTCGTCCTTCTTGTCGTCCTTCTTCTCTAAAATAGTCTCGTATGTCCATATACCCCCCTTTTTTTATTAATCTCTCTTTTAGCATCTCTAACTCCATTTTCTCATATAGCTCTGGCTTTATCTTATATCCTTTTATTAAATACTCCATTATATTTAATATTATACCCTCTGTGTCCCTTTGCCTCTCCAACATCTCTTTAAAAAGAGAAAATACTTTTTTAAAATTGAGCTGTCCTAACCATACTTCTTTTAATAAATATAAAACACCCCGACTTTGAAAATGAGAGTTCTTAAACACCCACTCCCATTTCTTATCCTGGATGTCTAAAAGTCGTATTTTAAAGTTTAACATACTTTCTCGGAAGGAGAGAGGCAAACTTAAAAAAGCCTGACTCCCCAAAGCCTCCTGGAAAGAGAGTTTCCACTCCCAAGGCTTTTTTCCGTGGTAGAAAACAACAGGTATAATAGGGACCAAGGGTTTTCCTTCACTTAAGCTTTGTCCGATAAGCAGATATTGGTATCGGAAAAGCTGTTCAAAAACCTTTACATTATAGGAGGCTTTATGCTCAAGCAGTATAAATATACGGATTTCGGATTTTTTGTTGTTTTTTAGAGGAAGGGAGAAAATGAGGTCCGCACTACTGCCATCAACAAAGGAGTTTTGCTCTGCTTTCAGTTTTGTTAGGTCGTAGGCTTTTAGCTCTTCTTTAGAGAAGATAAGCTTAAAGAGTTCTTGAGCTAGTTCTGGTTTAGAGAAGAAGAATTTAAAGAACTGATCGTGATGATTGGTGTGTAAGATTTTTTTACTTTGTTTATTGTCTAAAAGCTTTTGTTTTTTTATGTGTTTTTTCATGTGCTCTTATATGAGCAAGATGGGAGTAGGGGAAAGAGTGGCTTTTAAAGCACTCTTGAAGAGAAAAAATCCGAAAATCCGAATATTTAGAGATGAAAATCCGAATTTTGTTATTTATGGAGTATTTTTAAATTAATTCAGGTAGCCAAAATTGGGGGCCAATCCAAATTTTAGAGCTTTATAAGGCTCCCTTATAAACTCAATTTTGTCAGCGAATTAGTGAACATTTACAATCCCGTGGGAACGGGAATCCAGAAAGGTAAACAGAGCGAGATGCCCGCTTTCGCGGGCATGACAGGCTTTGCGGGCATGACAGGCTTTGCGGGCATGACATACTGGAGGGGTGTAAAATGAAAAAACTATACCATCGCTCTAATAAGAAAATTTAAAATGCTGTTTAAAAAAAAGACTAAGCTTATAATAGTTCTTTCTGTTTATGCCTCTACCTTTTTTTTTCTTATCAAGAAATCCCAATGGAAGACAAACCCTCTCAAGAAACCGAATAGTGAAACAATTTATTACTTCCATTTTTGGATCAAAATAACTTTTCTTATCAACATTAAAAATCAAATCGGGAAAAGCCTTAAGAAAGACTCCTCCAAGCTCTTCACCTGAAATCCAGTTCTTAGCTCTTTTATTCAAAAGATGAACATTAAAAACAGCACTTGCCTGAATTAAAGACAACTCAGAATAACCGTCAAAAACTCCCCAATTCCATTTGTTAAAAAAAGTGAGAACTAATTCATTAAACAGCTCTTTGATTTTTTTGTCTTTGATTAAGCTTGTTCCTTTTTTCGTTAAATAAAACTTATTTTGTCTTTTTTTTATCAATCCTGTCATATTCAATATATATCTTAATCTTTTAACCTCGGGTAGATCGTCTTCTTTATGTGGAGTGAAGAATAATTCTTCCTTGGAAAAAAACTTTTGATAAAATTCCATTACGAAAAATTTGGGGAGGTTTCCTTTTTGAGTGGCTTTCATTGCTCCTGACTCATATAATCTATTTAAAAAATAAAAAGCTTGTTCTAAAAAGGGAACTTCTTTTATTTGTTTCTCAAAGTGACTCCCATATTCGAAAATAAAAAAATCATTTTTTAAACTGAATAAATTATCCAGAATAGATCGCATTTGAGTAGGAGAAAGGCTTAGAAAGTCATCTATTGGTCTTTCATTGTAACTATGAAAAAACTGACTTAACTCCTGTTTTAATTCTTTAAATGAAGAAGGATTTTTGTCTTCTATATGAGCTTTGGCGGCATCATTTACCTTAGAGGCAAGATTATTAGGGGAGACTTCAAAATCATTGCTTTGTGGAAACTCTGTAAACTTTCCAAAACAACAGTGTTTGTACTGTTTCTCTGAACCACAAAGACAAAGAGAATCTCCTGCTTGTTCCTTCATTCCCTCTTTTCTCCCATAGACAACCTTCTCTAAGTACTCTGTTTTTTCTGTTTATGTCAATAGCTAAAGCCGCATGGGTTGAGCTTATACCAAAGATATTTTGGATCGTCCCTGAAAAATGGACAGTTAGTAGGCATCACTTTTCATACTCTTTAGGACTTTTATTGTCAAGAGCAGAATGAATCCTCCTTGTATTATAAAAGCCCTCAATATAATCAAAACACTCTTTTCTTATCTCTCTTAAACTGAGTCCTCTTGAGTTTATGTTATTTATCAGTTCTGCTTTCAATGTTTTAAAAAAACTCTCAACTACCGCGCATTATCCCAACAATTCCCCCTCCGGTTCATAGACCTTATAAAGTCATTTTCTTTCAACATCCTTTGTATAAGATAAGAACTGTACTCTGACCCTCCTTGTTATAAAAATCTATTTATTATCGGCCATATCTGGGTAAAGTTAAGTGTTTTTTTTAAGGTGTAGCCTCTGCTCTGAATAGACAAGCTGTACGAGCTGAATAACAGTTTCTCGTGCAGTTATCTACTATATTTGTATTACATTGCCTCTTACATTGGTCATATTCAGTTGTACAAGCTTTCTTTAAATTTTGTATTCTTTCATACCTTTGCTTCTCTGCTAGCTTTTGATTTTGCTGTTCTACTCTTCTTTGCTCATCTGCTAGCTTTTTTTGTGCGTCTATCCTTCGCTGTTCTGCTAGCTGGTCTAACCAGTTCTGATATTCCTGTTCTGCTTTTCTTTGCTCATCTAACAATTTCTCCTTTTCCTCACTGCTTAGATTACCACTTGAAAGCTGCTTTTCTATATCCTTTCTTTGTTCCTCAAGTTTTTTTCTTTGAGCTTCCGACTCTTTTAACCACTTTTGAGATTCAGAATTAAATGCTTCAATAGAATTACATCCAGAAAGTAATAAGAATAAAAAAGAAAGCATGTAGGATCGTATCATAACATTTTATCTTCTTATTGATACAAATTGCAGTGAGTACTAATCTACGATAGTAGAAATTGAAACCAGCCTGAATCTGTATTTAAGTTTAAGTATTGAATGGTCTCCACTGCACATATTTCCTTCATTTATCGGCGGTGGAAATAAGAACTTTAGGACTTTTGTAGAAGTTTTTTTCAAAGAAACTGTATCAATATGAGAAATATCATCTAGTTTAGCTATATTTCTATTAAAGACTTAAGGATTTTTATGGTTCTTCCTCTTTCTCTTTCTCTTCCTCGGTACATTTTTCTATTAAATACTCAAGCTCTTTTATAGTGCAATCTTTGAACTTCTCATAAATCATTTTTGTAAGTGGATTTTGCGCCCCCCCACATACCTTTTTTTCCATTTGTAAAAAGATTTTCATAATTAGCTACTTTCAGACAAATGCTATTATAAGGTGGTGTATTTTTCTCAAGGGCCATTTCTATACAACGCTTTGTTCTTAATCCCCATTGGAATTTTTTTTCACTTAGCTCCTTATAAATCAATAAACACATTATTTCTTCTCTTTTTGTCCATGAAAAATGTTTCATAATTTTTATATCGGACTACTTACAGAAATACTTTAGTGAGTTTTGACTATCCAAACTTGACACCCGGACCGACTGGACTATGCAAACCCGGCCTCTTTAGCCCCCTACATAATCCGGACTGAGATCTAATAGATGTTAGGATATTCTTAATAAGAGAAGATATGTTCTACTGAAAGGGGGGTTATTGATGTCAGATATAGAGAGTAAAACAAAGGTTAAGTATCCATTGGAGTTGAAAAAGAAGGCTCTTTTAGAGTTAGCGGAGAGTGGATCAGCAGAGGCGGTAGCCCGCCATTATAATGTGAGCAAGCAAACTGTGTATAACTGGAAGTCAGATGTAAAGAGGAAGAGTAAGAAGTTTGAAAAGAAGTCTTTAGAGAAGAGTCGTCATTTTCAAAATTTACTGGAGCTTAAGAGGGAAAACGCAAAGCTTAATGAAAGAGTCAGGCTTCTTCGTGACATTGTAAAAAAAACGGTTCAGATTTTGCCAGAAGAAAAGAATTAGCAAAGGAACTTACAAAGGGAGCTTACCCTCTGCATTCTGTGAATGAGATTTTACAGGAAATGGGTATTAAGCGTTCTACCTATTTTGATTTTATATCCTCTAAGAAAGTGTGTTTTAGTTGTCATCCTTTGCGTAAAAGAGTTTCCAGGTATCCCGCAGAGGATCAGCAGATAGCCTGATTGGGTAAAGAGAAGGCCACACAGCGTATGAGAATAGGGTTATTACTGGTCCTTGGTTACTCAGTAATTATAGATTATTCTTGATTTGATAACTTAAGAATGCTAGAAGTTTAAAAAATACATAGTTGTTTTATGGTGCGTTATGTCAAAGAGTAATAGAAACAGTGGAAAGCCTTGGACATCCAAAGATATTAACAATCTTAAAAGCTTAGCTAGTAAAAATACTCCTACTAGGGTTATAGGTTTAAAAATTGGCAGAACACCTGAAGCAATTTACAGAAAAGCTTCTGAAGCAGGTATTTTCCCTAAAACCAACTAATCAAAGTCCTTATAACCGTTCTAAAAAGTAAGATAGAGTTTTGAAAAATATACTTTTTACACTTAATATTAATAAGTGGAATCATATTTGCATTGGTTTCTAACTTGTAATAAACGGCTTTTTACAGTTAATTTATAGGATCTCATCAATAAAGGTAAGTTATGTCTATCTCATATAAAAATCAGATAAAAAATCTCATATCCAAAATGCCTTTTGATATTGATTTGGATGTACAATTATCTGGTCATCCCCCTACTATGGCTAGTTCCGAGTTTTTAACAAACAAAGAACAAGGTGATTGGGCTGAAGAGCTTGTTTTTAATGCTATAAATTCTTATTCCAAAGATTATTGTGCTGTTAAATATGGCCGTTCAGATTCACTGGCGGCAGGTGACCCCGGTTTTAAAACGTTCTATACATCTTATCAAAGTGAACAGACTCAGAGAAAGAAGGCATGGTATTTTCTATAGAGAAAGATGTTAAGAACCAGAGAAAAACAACAATTAAAATTAATATTCAAGTTGGTCAGGAAATTATAGGAAAAATTGATATGCCAAAACACAAATCTACTATGAAAGAACTGGAAAGAGGTAGATTACTTTTCTATGTTATCTTTCATGGAGGACATGGATACCTTGATAACGATATTTTTCTTAAAAGAGTCATAAATGATAGTTGAACTTGAAAAAATTTATAAAAATCAAACAGAAACAAGCCATCTCTCTACCTTCGGGCAATTTTTTACTCCTTTCGAGGTGGCTGTATTTATGTGCCGTTGGGTTATGCAAGGGAATAATAATCAGAAAATCTACGATCCAGCGTTTGGTCTTGGATCATTTTATTTCGCTGCTAAAAGTTTATCTGAAAATATCAAATTTTCAGGGATGGAAGTTGATAATAAAATATATAAATTTTTTAATAAAAATTTTTTGAATCAAGATTCAATAACAATTAATTGTAACAGTTACTTCAAAGTTTGGGGGAAACAGTATGAAGCTATTGTTTGTAATCCACCTTATATGAGGTTTCAAAAATTTAAAGATAGGAAAAAAGTTTTTTCAGATTTTGAAAAGAATCTTAATGTTAAGTTGATTGGATATACAAATATCGCGTCTGCTTTTTTAATAAAATCCTTATCAGAATTAAAATATAATGGTCGGTTAGCTTATATCATGCCTCTTGAATTCTTAAATACTGGATATGGAAAACTTGTTAAACATCATCTATTGAAATCTAATAAACTGAAAGTTTTAATACAAATCATTCCAGAAAAAGAAGTATTCCCAGATGTAACTACTTCAATAGGTATTATACTAGTTCATAACAACAATAAAGATGATTCCGTAAAATTTTATTCTATTTCTAACACTAAAAATCTAACAAAAATTTTATCTAAAAAACCAAAGTATTCTATTGGGTCTTCCCAGTTAAATCCGAATAATAAATGGATGAGTTTCTTTAAAGAAGAGACTTTTAAACTAGACAGAGAGAATTTATTGCCATTATCATATTACGGAGCTTTTACAAGAGGTATAGCTACAGGCGCAAATTCTTTTTTTTCATTATCTTTATCTAAATATAAAGAATTGGGATTACCTCGTTCTACTCTTAAGTATTGTATAACAAAAAGTGCTCAGATTAGATCAAACATTTTAACCACAGATGATATACAAGAGATGGAAAAAAATAATTCAAATATTTTTATTTTAGATGTGAATAACAAAAATTATAATAAGAAGGTCAAAAAATATATTTTATATGGAGAAAGAAAAGGACTCCATTTGCGATATTTAACAAGCAAAAGGAATCCTTGGTATAAAATGGAAGAGAGAGAGCCTGCTCCAATTCTATTCGGAGTTTTTTCGAGAAATACTTTTAAGGTTATTCGAAATTATAGTTCTGCTTTGAATCTTACTTGTTATCATGGGTTTTATCCAAATATTTTTGGGCAAACATCTATTAATTTGTTGTTTTTATATTTTCATTCAAAAGCTTGTTATACGATTTTACAAAAAAATACTAGAATCTATGGTGATAATTTAAAAAAATTTGAACCTAATGATCTCAACGAACTGCTTGTACCCCATCCTAATTGGTTCTCTCAGAATACAGATAAATATTGGAATAGTGAAATGAATTTCTTTAAATGCAATAACGCTTTATCTAATAAAGCGGAATCTCTATTTAGTTCTCTCATAAAATAGAGACCATGAATTTCAATATAAGAGGATAAGTTGGATGTATGAAAAAGTATTAGAAGTCAAAGGAACGGCCAAAGGAGCTATCCGGCGGATTATGCCGGATATTGGTTTTGGTGCTATTTGGGATAAAAAGAATAAACAAGATATATATTTTTCTACTGTAACAGAATTCACAAATACTTCTTATGAAGAAATTAATGAAGGGGATATTGTAGAGGTTATGGTTGTCAGAACAGCCAGAGGTTTTTTTCATTCTCTTCTATGATCTTTTTTCTCACTTTTATATCGGATCGTTCCTTGCTTTCATGGAGACAAGTTTCGCTAGGACAAGGTTTGAAAATTCCAGATTGAAAGATTTGGCTACTCTGGTTCTAAAATGTCATTCCCGTGAAAACGGGAATCCAAAAAGATAAACAGAGAGATGCCCTCTTTCGCGAGGATCATACCTGATGGGTATAAAAACGAACTCTTTTATTTATCTTTGATTAGATAAACACATTACGAATTAGTGAAAAAATTTTAGAAAATTATGCAAAATTCACGCAAGATGCATTTGAGGTGATGAAAAATATTTGTGATTACAGGTACTTAGACAAAAATGGCGTTTCCTACCAGGAAACGCCATTTTTTTATCCTCACATAAATTATCTCTTACTTATCGTATAGAACCAAAATATTTTTTAATTTTTTTTATCTTTCTCTGTTTATAAAAAACCTTTTTCAAAAAATAACCAAGTTATATTAAGCATTTACTCACTGTATTTTTTTTAGTCCCTTGTCTTATTTTAAGACACTTAGGTTGCCTTTCTGGCTTCATTTTTCATGTTTGTGGCTCAGTTGTTTCTCTTCTCATTTTTAAAAGCACTTACCTTAAATACGGCTTTCCTACTCTCAAAACCCCGTTTTTGTGCACTTTTTGCCACTAAAAATGGCGTTTCCTGGTAGGAAACGCCATTTCCAGGACAAGGGGCGTCATTTCGTGAGTGAGCCACATAACCAGAGGGTGTTTTGGGAGCGAAGAAATACAGGTCACAAGGCACAGGGGAGAGAGAAACAGAAAGGCTTTTTTAGAAGCCTCTACATAGCAGGGGAGTAGAGGGAAACGGAAAGGCAAGTTGTTGCCTGCCTGTCCTGTTGAAACTGAAAGCCACTTTGGTACTTCTCGTCCCGCGAAATTTGCCCTCGTGAAACTTGTCCTCGTGAAAGCACTGTCATTCCCGCGGAAGCGGGAATCTGATGCAAAAAACCCCTGCATGAGCGGGGAATAGAGGGAAACATGCTGGATAAAAATGACAAGAAATTTATATCTGCTTTGGCTTTTGCACAAACGGGGCTTCTCCTTATGGGTATCGCTCTCTCCGGGTATTTTTGGCACCACTCTCTAGCTAATTTACTGGGAATGAATCATCTATACGAAATTTCACAAACAGTGAACGAGAAGAAGGACAAGATAGAAGCAACTATCAAACTAAAAACAATAGAAGACCAATACGAGAGCCAGGGTATTGGAGTTTCAACTGATACTAAGGACTAACTGAAAAATTAAAACAAATAAAAAACAGGAATTAAATAAAAAAAACTAACTAACAACAAACAGAGGGCATTAAATAAGGAGCTAAAAAAATAACAAAGCAACAGACTACTGTCATTCCCGCGAAAATTTGTCATTCCCGCGAAAATTTGTCATTCCCGCGGAAGCGGGAATCCAGTTGTAGGCCCTGCGGACGAAAGTCAGGAATTAACTAAGGAACTAAAACAATAAAAAAGTAAATAAAAAAAACTAACTAACAACAATAAAAACAAGGAGGTAAATAAATATGAAAATAAAAAACAATAGAGGATTTTCTTTGATTGAGGTCCTTGTGACGGTGGGTTTAGTAGGACTCTTAGTGGGTATTGCCATTCCCAGTTACAACGGATATAAGAAGAACACATTGGCTATGGCCCTAAGAGCCGACTTAGGAAGTGGAGCGAAAGTGTATAATGCTAAATATGCAGTTGACTCTCATTATTGCCATTCATTTTCCGATGTAGGCTTATCTACAGAGCGTGCCTCTAATCCTATCTATAGAAAGTCGGCGTTTTATGGTTTTGAAGCAGTTAACAGTTCAGACTGTGGAATTATTACCGCAGCAGATGTTCAGTATAAAACAGATGCAGACAGTGCAGGCGTGTGCTCAGATACAGCTTATTCAACCAAGATGGCCTGTCAAACTGCTAGTAAAACCTGGAAGACTAATCCAGCTTTAGAATATAGTGGGACTCCAGGTGCCTGTGAATTAAAAGCAAACGAGTTTTTGATGGGAGCCACGACAAATGTTTCTAGCCTAACTTCATTTCTTACAGTAGATGAAGAGGGTAGAATAAAAGAAGAGTCAGGCACCACCACACCTACTGATTGTTCGGATCCAGGTGCATGATCTTAAACCTAAGTTCACTATAATATTCAAGAGCAGGGTGGGTCTCACCCCCTGCTCTTTCTTTACCTTGATGTAAGAACAGAAGTGCTGTTGAGGAGGTAAATCAGATTTAGGCTTTACAAAAGAAAGGAATTTTTAAGATGGATTTACTAAAAGCACTAGAAAAAAAACATAAAAAACTTTTTTCCATAATGGAAGAGACTAGACGATTAAAAAAAGAAATGGTTGGTCTATGTAAGGAAGCTGAATGATTAAAAACAGACACACGTGATTTATCTGAATATGTTACAGAGCTGTACGGCGAGTACTTAGATTTGATGAATAAACATAAAAAGAGTTGAGAGGCATCATAATGAATGCAAGAGATGAGTTATTTTCTAAATTGTCATTCCCGTGGAAACGGGAATCCAGAAAGGTGAACAGAGCGAGATGCCCGCTTTCGCGGGCATGACAGGCTTTGCAGGCATGACAATGGAAGAGGGGGGGCAAACTAGATGCCCGCTTTCGCGGGCATGACAGGTTTTGCGGGCATGACAGGCTTTGCGGGCATGACAGGTTTTGTGGGGATGACAGAGGGGGAACAAACGAGATGCCCGCTTTCGCGGGCATGACAAGCTTTGTGGGTATGACATACCGGAGGGGTGTAAAATGAAAAGACTTAAGTGTAAATATTGTAAAAAAGCATTTCAGCCTGTAAAAAGACAAAAGCTTACTTGCGGACAGAAGGAATGCCAACGAAAAAGAAAGAAAGATTATCAAAGAGAGTATATGCAAAGGCCAGAGCCAAGAGAAAAACGACTTTTATATTACAGTGAGTACATCCAACGACCTAAAGTAAAAAAGCATGTCCAAAGGTATTTCCAAATATACTACCAAAAGAAAAAGAAAGCTTCTCAAATTGTAAGTTCAGTGTAGATATAATTCCGGGTGAGTACAACAAGGAGTAATGGCTTTTCTCCGTATCTACTAAAATTCGATATAGATATACACATCCAGCAAAAAGATACAATAGTCAGAATCCGATACAAACTTTAAGAGAATCAAAGCATCTATGGAATGAGAAGGTAAGACAGGTAAATAGAAAAACGGACAGCTAGGAGCTAACATACACGGGTAACTATCAGATCAAGCCATTAGACTATTGAAAAACCTATTTAATATCTAAAACTCAAAATAATTTAAGAAAGTTATTTTCAATCAAGCTTAAAAAAAGAGATTTTTTTAACAGTTCGTCATAACTAATACAAGTTATGGAAAAAAATACCGATAATAAAAAAGAATTTTAAATTAAGGTCTTAAATGAATACTCTTTCATATAGGAAATGGGCTTATCTCTCCACTATCTTAACAGGTTTTTCGGCTCTTTGTGCTCAGGTTATTTGGCAAAGATATTTGGCTATTTTAGTGGGTAGTGAGGCTCGTTCTCTTACTTTGGTAGTGGCTGTTTTTCTGGCTGGTTTAGCGGCGGGATATTATGTATTCGGCCTTATTACAGAAAGAAAAAAATGGTCACGAGGTTTATTGCTTACACTTTATGGTTATGTGGAGCTTATAACCGCTTTTTATATTGGTCTGTTTTTTATTTACTTTAATTTCTTAAAAGCAGTCAGTTTTCATTCTCCTTCTTACTTTATAATAGATACTTTAGTTTCTCTTTTAGCTCTTCTTCTCCCCACTTTTTTAATGGGAGCTTCTATTCCTATTTTAACAGCTACTTTACCAAATAGTTCTGAAGAGATTAATACTATTCATGCAAAAGTGTACGGATGGAACACTTTGGGAGCTTGCCTGGGTACTTTACTTTCCGGATTTTTTCTCTTGCCGATTTTCGGTTTGGATTATTCTTTGATATTAGCAGGTATTGTAAATCTTTTAGCCTCATTGATTTTTATTAAAAACCCTCTAAAGGGGGATGTACATAAACAAGAGAAGCTTCCCGTTATTCCTTCATCTTTATCCAATCGGTTTTATCTTATTTTTACCTTTTTAACGGGAGCTATTATTATTTCTTTTGAAGTTTTCTTTGTGAGGATTTTACATCTTAGTACAGGTGGAGCCAGAGTATATAACTTTCCTTTGATTTTAGCTATTTTTATAGGTGGTTTGGCTTTAGGCAGTCTCTCCATTAGTAAGAATAAGATATCTGTAAAATATCTTATTCAACAGCTTTTGAACACTATTTTTCTTTTGGGAGTTTTATTTTGGATTATGCCTTATTGGCCATTGTGGTTCAGTAATATACGTTCCATTTTAGGGTTCATGCCTGATGATTATGTTGTTTATCAGATTCTCGTTTTTTTATTGATGTGTCTTTTTTTATTTCCGGCTGTTTTTTGTATGGGGCAGTTTCTTCCTCTGGTGTATGCTTTGCTAAAAAAAAATCAAAAAAATTATGGCCGTGTTTGTGGTTATCTTTATTTTTGTAACACATTAGGAACAGTGGTGGGAGCTGTTGGTATTGGTTACTTATCTTTATATATTTTTAATATAGATCATTTGTTTAAATTCAATATTTACATACTCCTTTTTCTAGCTTTTATAATTGCTTTTTTTGAAAAGAGAAGAGGATATATAACGGCTTTAGTCTGCTTTGGTTTGATTTTTGCTTTTCTCCCTATGGGATGGAACCGGACGGAGTATTATCCAACTTATACTTATAAAAGTAAGCCTCATGTTCCTATCTATAAAGAGTGGTTTTTCCTAACAAAACAGGGGGTGGAGGTTAAAGACACAGAGCTTGTGTATTTTAAAGATGGACCGAATACAACGGTATCGGTTAATAAGAATTTTAGGATAAAAGAGACAGATATGGAACTAGATTTCAATCCAGCCCTTCCTTTTTATCGTGAGAAATATTTTTCTTATAACCTTAGAACAAACGGGAAAGGGGATGGGAGTATTATTGGAGAATTTTCTACTTTTTTTCTTATACCCGGTTTGGCTTATTTATTTGCTCCTTCTCAGTCTAAAAATCTTTCTGCCGCTGTGGTGGGGCTTGGAACCGGTATTTCTACAGGGGTTTTAAGTCAATTAAAAGATGTAAAAGAAGTAAGTGTACTGGAAATTTCACCAAAAGTAGTAAAGGGTATAAGCCTAGCTCCTTCTCATCTTAATTTTGAGATTTTTCATAATAAAAAAGTAAATATTATTGAGATAGACGCTTTTAAATATTTTACCAAAACCCGCAAAAAATTTGACATTATTGTTTCACAACCTAGTAATCTTTGGGTGGCTGGTGTTGAAAACTTATTTTCCCAGGATTTTTATCAGTTGGCCCGAAAATCTCTTTCTTCAGAGGGTATTTTAGGTCAATGGCTGCAAAACTATGGTATAGATGAGCGCACACTTAGGATGATTCTACATACTTTAAGAAGTGTGTTTCCTTATACGGAGTTGTATAAGATAGGGCCTAAAGATATACTTATTTTAGCTAGTCTAAAACCTTTAGACTACAATGTTTCAGATAAAAAATTTTTTGATCCTTTTCTAAATGCCATTTTTAAATCTTTCGGGATATATAATAAACAAGATGTTTCTCTCTCACGGATTTTCAGTAGTAGTCAATACGAACAGATTATGTCTTTTTACTCCAAAGATAGGGATATTCATACTCTCACGAAACCAAAGCTTTCTTATTTAGTTGATAAAACTTTTTTTCTATCTCAGGATTCTGATCCTTTTGACATTAAACCTGTTTTTATGAAAGAAGAAAAAATGAATGAAAGAAAAATAAAATCTTTTCAAAGGTATAAAAATGATTCTCCTGAAATTTGGAAAAAAAGATGTCCTGAATTAAGCGGTTTTCAGTTCTTATGTGTATATATGCAGCAAGCCCTTAAAGCTTATCAATTTTTTACAGACGAAAGTAATAATTATCCGGCTAGGTTAAATAGTTACTCTTTTTTAAGAAGACATGGCTTAATTAACCATGACAGTCATTTTCTCAGTAATGTTTTTTCAGGGATCATAAAGAAAAAGTATCTACATGAAAATACCCCTTTTGTTTATGTTAACGAAAGAGTGAGTCAAGGAGATTATGAAACAGCTTATGCGCACATAGCTCTTCTTAAAGAGGAAAAAATGATTAGTGAAGACCAATACCAGATGTTGAAAGAGCATATAGATAAGTTGTAGTCATTCTTTAACTAGTTCTGGTTTAGAGAAAAAAAATAATAGAGATTGTGTCTAAATCTCCGGAAGATGTTCCTGTTGAGCAATCGCCTGACTGATGGCTGCTTCCGGATCCTGCTCTTTTCTAAATTGAGCACAATATTCAACAAAGGCTTTTATGTCCTTATTAATGAGAGAAGACTCAAATAATTTTTCGAACTCCGCCATATTATAATTATAAGAGCGATAAGAAAGTAGCTGAGCGTTATTTAACTCCACATCTGAAAAATAATCATAACGATTGGTGTTTAAATTAACTTGGATTTCCACACGAAATCGCTCTTGAATTTCCTGCAATCGCTCTTGTTTCATCTCCCTATTGATTTCTCCTTTATGTTCTGCATACCACTTTTCCAACATTTCATACTCTGACACCATAAAAGAGGAAAACAGTAATTCATCTTCCCACTCCGCAAGCATTCTCTGCACTGTCTCTGATTCTTGACCTTCTTTGTCCAAATAAAATAATAAAGCCGCCTGTCTCCCTACAAATTCTGCAAATCTTTCATTAAAATCTACATGATCTTTAAAAAATAACACTGTATGCATTAATTCATGAAAAACAGTAACAACAAAGTCTGTTTCCTCATAAAAAAACATAGTAGAAAGAATAGGATCATTAAACCAACCTAAAGTGCTATAGGCCCTTACTCCCCTAATGGACACATCATACTCTTCCTCTGGAAAAGAGGCAGCAGCTTGTTCCATTTTATCTTTATCAAAAAAACCTTTATAAGGAAAAGAACCCACTATAGGAAAGTCCCACTTATAAGCTGTTAATTCATAAACAGGAGAAACTCGCAACAAATAACTAACATAAGGTCGTTCTAAATGCACATAAGAAGAATAAAGACCTTTATCTATATCCAGTTTTAGTTTTTCACGAGCAAAAGTTTTTATTTCTAAAACCAGCTGCAACTTCTTTTTTTGCTCTTCATTAAAAGAGTACTTTTTTAGAGCTTTTTTAATAGAAGTCTTCTTCATTAGCAAGCCCATCTGATTGTAAGATACATGCCACAAATATTGAAAGTGAGCAGAACAGCCAGTAAGCAAAAGAAAAACAAGACATCCATAAATCATTTTTTTCATAAAATAGGTTCCTCCTTTTTTCTATACGGGATCAGTATATTTTCCTGAGTTGATCTCCAACTCAACAAATCCCTTTACAAGAGAGTATAAACGGTCAGAAGCTGTTGTTTGATCCGGGCGATAGAGCAAATGTATGGAAGACCCAGCATCCATTGTCACTAAAGGACCATCTTTTTCTTTCTCCCAAAAAGCTTTTATTATATTAAGAATTTTATAACTTTTTTTGTTTCTATAAAAAATACCCGCCGCTTCATAAAGACGATGAAGATCCTGGAACTCATTCCATGTAATTTCAAAACATCGTTCCCAGTCCCGCTCATTTAAAGCAGATAAAAGAGAAGAAAGCCTGCTCTGCGCTCTATCTACCCTACCCTTAAAAGCCGAAGTCATAATAATTTTCTCATGTGCCAAAGAAGAGGAAACCTTTTTTTGTTTTGAATCCACCACCAATAATTGATGTGTTAAATAAGGAAAAGGAATTTTTATCGCTCTAGCTCCTTCTCCCTCTTGATCCCAAATAGCCCAGGGACGAAAAAAAGAGCGACAGGAAGACCCGGAACCATGACGACTTAATATAGACAAACACGAAGAGGTGAATCCCTCCACCTGAGAGGGATGGGATGAACGAGACAAAGCCATTTGATATGCCGCTTGTGTAAGAGCACAAAAACTGGAAGCGGAACTGGCCGCTCCAATAGAAACCGGAAGATGATTAGCTGATTGTACCAAATAAGAGCCGGGCACCTGAAACACTTTTTTTAAAAATTGAAAAAACTGTAAAAACCTCTCAATAGCCGAAGAAGAAAGGTTCAGAGAAAAACTCTCTTTACTTTCCAACCTCTCCCATTTGTCTTTTTCGCCTTCAATAGGAGTCACTCTTACTTTAGTAGTTAAATGATCTAAAGTATAAGAAAGTGAAGAATTAAGAGGTAAGTTGCTTTTATACCCACAGGGTATGTTTTTTTCGTCACTTTTCGGTTTTTTGCTCTTGGCAGAGGGGTTTTTAAATCTGGAATTTTCAACCACGATCGGTATATGCTTCTTTCCCGCATATTTGATTAAAGCCAAATTAGAAGGCGCGGATGCTTCCCAATACACAAATAAAAACCTCCTTTCTGACTACGAACATATACTCACCCCATAAGTCAAATCACCGGAATGAGCAACCACATCCCCTTTACTTAAAAGAGAACGCACTGTTTCTTTATTTTTTGAATCAAAAAAAAGAACTACAACCTCCGAACCCATAGCACCACAACCTTTAGCTGTTATAACACATTTTATCCGCCTCATTCTTTTTAAAAATCGGAGAGTTTTTTCACCCACTAAACCTTCCTTCTCCAAACATAAAGCATATTCATCTACAGTGGAAATAAATCCCTCTTTATCACTATGATCCATATATATTACAGCCTTCTCGGCCAAACCAGAGAGTCTTGAAAATCTTCTTTTAGACATAGTGCTTAAATGTTTCCATGTATCTAATTTTCCTCCTGTGTGAATAAGAAAAAAATCCAATTCCTTAAAAGGCCAATGAACAGAACGAACACTAAAAGGATCAGGAGAAAATAGACAAACACCACCCACCCACTGAGAAACAAGATCAGCCCCTGAAGGGGTTAGACCATCAAACTTCAAACTTCTATATTTCTTCCACATCGGCAACAAATTTTCCTTTGATGGAGTATATCCCTCTATCATTTGACTCAATAAATACACAAAGCCAAACTGAGCGCTGGAAAAACCAAAACCCCCTTTTCCACAATAAGGGTCTTTCGAATGTATATCATAGAATGACATCACTTTAGGGTGCAACATAAGCCACTGCCCTGCCGGGCTACTAGGATGACACACTTGGGCTGTATTTTTTTTAACAGATAGATGGTCCCTTTTCGTATCAGGTCCAGAAAAAGTTTTATCCCTTTGTTTGTCCCGAAACGAAAAAGTAAAGCGCGGTTTCGTATTAACCAAAATAGCCGGAGCCTCTTCTAAAACGGCATACTCACCGATGAGAAAAGTTTTACCAGGAAAAGAAATAGACCTATCGGGTATTTTATTCATATTTTTTATCTATCCACTTTTCATGTTTAACTTTAATTTTTTTTAAAGTAGCCAAAGCTTGTTTCTGATGTTTGTCTCTTATTTTTTTAAGAGTTTCCATAGGATTAGCTGTCTTTTTTCTCAAGGCTTTAAGAGCTTCCACAGCTTGAGAAAGAGAGATGCGATTTTTAAATCCAAAAATAATCTCCAAATGCTTTTGAATAACAGGAATTTCCCAACCTTTTGCTCCTGCTCCTAAAGTGAGATTCTGAATATGCAGTTTCATGTGTCCTTCAATAATACCTACAGTAGTAAGGGCGCGTAAAGCACCTAAGTTCTGCACTAATCCCACCGCCGCACAAATACGAGAGAGTTGGCCAGCTTCTTTGACCCCTAACATTTTTAAACATATTTTAGAGGTAGGATGCAAACGAGTCATCCCTCCCACTGTCCCCACTATTAAAGGAGCGGAAAAATATCCATACAATTTATCTTTTTTTACCCTCCAACGAGTAATGGATTGATATTGCCCTCCCCGAGCGGAATAAGCATGCACACCGGCGGAAACCGCTCTCCAATCATTTCCTGTAGCTATTAAAACAGCATCAATACCGTTCATTACCCCTTTATTACTGGTCGCTGCACGGTAAGGATCCTGTTCCGCAAATAAAGAGGCTTTTTCAATTTTTTCCATTAACTGTAGATCCAAGCCTGACATAACAATTTCCACTGTTGTTAAACAGCTATCCGATAAGTTAGAAACAATACAAACAGACACTGTTTCATTTGTGTGGCTTTCAATCAAAGTACGCAAATATTCACAAACCTGATTGACAATATTAGCTCCCATAGCATCACAGGTGTCCACAGTCACATGGATAACGGCCATTTCCTCCTGAGTCGTACTTTCCCCACCAGCAGGAAGAGATCGCACTTCAAAACCTCTAACCCCTCCCCCTCTTTTATACATAGAAGGAATAACCTCCTTATGCACTTTTTTTATCCAACTCTGTTCGTTTTCCAAAATAACTCTCTTTAAATTTTCAAAATTTTTAATCTGACTAATTTGAATCTGACCAATCACACCGGAACCTTTAATAGCCGTCTTAATGGAACCATATTCACTAACCCAACGAGCTGTTTTACTGGCTGCCGCAATAATAGAAGTTTCTTCCACAGCCATAGGAATAATCATTCTTTTTCCATCAATACAAAAATTAGTGGCCACTCCTAGAGGAATTTGAAAATATCCGATAACATTTTCTATAAGCTTTTCCGCGAGATCTGTTTTTTTTATTCCACCTGATCTTAAATACTTGACATCTTTTTGAGTTAAAGCTCCCATTTCTATTAAGCGAGAAAACCGTTCAGCCATGGTGAGACGAGAGAATCCTTTAAAAAGGCATTTTCTTTTTTTATCCATTAAATAATCCCTATTTCCACTGCCATACATGATTATGTGTTTTTATAGCTTCTATGCTGTTACATCCAGAACAAAATAGAGCTACCCTAAGTTCATACTCCAAACGAGACATGGTCCTCTCTAAAGCGGCATCCCCTTGTAAAGCGGATTGAATAATAGGACGAGCCAGCCCAATCCGATTGGCTCCTAAAGCCAAGGCTTTGGCTGCATCGCAACCATTACGAATACCACCAGAAGCCCATATTTCATAATCTCTATTCACTTTCTCAGCAAAAAGTAAAGAGTCCACAGTAGAAATACCCCAGTCTTTAAACACCTCAGCTATTCCATAAAGAAAGTGTTCTTTGTCAATCCGGTTTCCTTCAATTCTTCCCCAGTGAGTGCCTCCATATCCACTTAAATCCACCGCGAAAAGACCTATCCCTGATAAGTCTTGCAATGTATTTTGTGAAAAACCACAACCTGTTTCCTTTAAAATCACTGGAACAGACAAGTTTTTGCATAAATCACACAGTGCACTTAAGCCTCCTTTAAATTGAGGAGTTCCCTCCGGTTGAAGTGCTTCCTGTAAGGGATTGGTGTGCACAACCATAGCCGAAGCTCTTAAAGAAGACACCAACTCTTCCACTTTAGATAATTCCATCTGAATCAACTGGGAAAGACCTATATTTCCAATTAAAATGAGATGAGGACACTCTTTACGTACTTCCTGCCACTCCTGTCCAGCATCCGAATCAGATATTTGTCTCCTTTGAGACCCTGCCCCCATTATCCATCCTTTTTTCTGACAAAGTCGCGCGATCCTTTTATTAACCTCCAAAGACCCCTTCCACCCTCCTGTCATACCTGTAACCACAAAAGGGGTAGCTAATTTTTTTTCAAAAAAATGAGTGGAAATATCCACTTCCGAAAAATCCATTTCCGGTAAAGCGGAATGAACAAGCTGGATCAAAGAAAAACCACTGAAACCAAAAGCTTCATTTTCTTCTTTTAATGACAAGGAAATATGATCTTTTTTGCGACGAATAAAATCAGAAATAGAGTCTGTGTTTTTTAATCTGTTTTTTTTCAAAGTACATATACCAAATAATAAAAACCGATTCTTTCTATCATTCTATACTCGTATATTTGTTATATCAAACAAGATCGTCATTAATATTGTTGTTAATGCTATATATCAGTCGGATTGGGGGGGCATTTTAGCCGTCTTTTTTTTCGCCAAGAAAAATTATAAAGATGGCAGATTTTCTATACCGGTTTGGTCATATCCGCTTTCTGAGGTGTATAAACCTTTTTAACGAGAAGGGAAAAGCCCGCTCCATCCCGCACAGCCATATCAGCTAATATTTTTCGATTTAAAGAAATATCATGCTTTTTTAACAGTCCCATAAAAGTAGAATAATTTAAACCATTTAAACGTGCAGCCGAGTTGATTCTTTGATTCCACAATTTGCGCATTTCTCTTTTAAACCGGCGACGATCTCTATATTGATACGCCAAAGCCCTATCGCTCTTTTCCACAGCCACCGTAAAACAACGACTGTTGGAAGAGTAAAACCCTTTAGCCCTTTTTAGAATTTTTTTATGCCGTTTCCTTCTGACGCTACCTGTTTTTACTCTCATAATAATATCCTCTGATTTAATAGCCTCATTGATAATCTTTTTAACTAACTCCTAACAATTTCTTCACTTCCAATTCAAAAGAAGGTGAAACATAGGCTGTTTTACCTAATTGTCGCTTTCTTTTCGAAGACTTGTTCACCAACAAATGACGAACATAGCGTTTTTTCCTCTTAACTTTACCACTGGCTGTAAGACGAAATCTTTTTTTCGCTCCTGAATGTGTTTTCATTTATCCCTCTTTTTACACCTATTGAATATTATCTCCATTTTCCCGATGGGTATAATAAAAAACAAACAAACTGCCTTTTATTCATATAACAAAAATAAATAGAAAACACTAATTTTTTGTATGCCATGTTTTTGTGGGTTTTACCCTAAAAAAGGCTAAATATTCACCCGTACAAAATAAATTCCCCTTTTCCCGAACACCTCCCCATCCTTTTATCCCGTATTCAGCACAATACAATTGCCGGTCTATACCCTGCGATATGTCCTTTTTGAACCCGATAATGGAAGTCGTACCTTAAAATATTTCATCAAAAGAAACCTCTCCTTTGACTCCTACTTGGTAGGCAGAGGGTTTTCTTTCAAAAAAGTTAGTCAGCTCCTGAGTGTCCTGTAGATCCATGAAGCTAAAAGGGTTACGCGCTTTAAATTGAGGAGGTATCCCTAGTTGTTCTAAACGAAGATTGGTAATATATTGGAGATAGGTTTTCATGTCTTTTAAACTCAACCCGGCCACTCCTTTTTCCAAAATTTCTTCGGCAAAGGCCAGTTCACACTCGATAGCTTCATGGAACATAGCAATTATCATGTTATTCATACCCGGGTGGAAAATGTCCGGTTGCTCTCTTCGGGCCACTTCAATCACCTTAAAAGCAAATTGAATATGGCAGCTTTCATCCCGAAACACCCAGTTGGTTCCTGTAGCTAAACCATTTAAAAGTCCTTTAGAGCGTAAAAAATAAACATAGGCAAAAGCGGCAAAAAAGAACAAACCTTCAATAGCCCCTGCGAAACAAATTAAGTTCATTAAGAAGCGACGCTTGTCTTCTAAAGTGTCCAATCTATTTAACTGCTCTAAGGTGTCCATCCATTTGAAACTGAAATCGGCTTTTTTCTTAATGGAGGGTATTTCTGTAATAGCAGAAAAAGCTTTGGCTCTTTCCTGGTGATCGGGAATATAAGAGTCCAGCAAAGTGAGATAAAATTGAACATGGAGCATTTCTTCATAAAGCTGACGCCCTAGGTACATGCGAGCTTCAGGGGAGTTGATATGCTTGTACAAATTCAAAACCAAATTATTGCCGACAATAGTGTCCCCCGTAGCAAAAAAAGCCACTAACCTCTGAATGAGGAACTTTTCGCTAGGCTTGAGTTTTTGATTCAGATCTACAATATCCGGGCTGAAATCCACTTCATCCACAGTCCATGTATTCTTAATGGCATCCCTATACATTTCGTAAAATACAGGGTATTTCATAGGGCGTAAAGTGAGTTCAAATCCAGGGTCTAAAATCATTAGTGCACCTCATAGTTCACTGTTTTTATTTTTTGCTTTATACCGGATCGGTGTAAATAGATTATCATTGGCAAGCCTCACATACTTCCGGGTTTTCCAAATTAGGATTAGAGGAGGGAGTAGGGGTGGCAGTGGAGTTTTTAACAGTGACTTTACTAATACTTGTAGCCGGTCTGGAACGGAGGTAGTAGGTGGTTTTTATACCCTTTTTCCAGGCATACATGTACATACTGGATAACTTTCCTATAGAAGGGCTTTCGATAAATAAATTTAAAGATTGACTTTGATCTACAAAAGGGGCTCTTTTCGCGCCTAGGTCAATAAGGGATTTTTGCGAAAGTTCCCAGGCCGTGCGATATACTGTTTTTATATCATCCGGTATTTCAGGGATATTTTGAATAGAGCCTTCATTAGCTTTTATGGCTTGCCGGATAGGGTCTGTCCAAAGTCCTCTTTCTCTTAAAGTCTCTACAAGATATTTATTAATTTGAATAAACTCCCCCGATAAGGTCTCCTTTTTAAATAAATTGGACACCTGTGGTTCAATAGCCTCATACACTCCTGTAATGGAGGCAATAGTGGCGGTGGGAGCAATGGCAATAAGTAGAGAGTTTCTAAGTCCGTGTTTTTTAATTCTCTTTTTCAGTTTATCCCAATGTTCTTTATCAGCAGGTGTTACGCCCCATAGGTCGAATTGAAGGAGACCCTTACTGGCCCTGGTGTCATCAAAAGCAGGATGAGGGCCCTGTTTTTCACTGATGGCACAGGAAGTATTAAGAGCATGATAATAAATTTCTTCTTGAATTTTGCTGGAAAGCTCTAATGCCTCTTCGGAATCGAAGGGGACATTAAGTTGAAAAAAGAGGTCTTGAAGGCCCATTAAGCCCAATCCCACGGGCCGCCATTTTTTATTGGAGGAAGAGGCGGTTTTAATAGGGTAAAAGTTGATATCAATCACTCGGTCCAAAAATAGTACCGCTTTTTCCACTGTGTTTTTAAGCTTTTCCCAATTTACTTTTGTTTGGGGGTGATAATGATTACCCAGGTTTATAGATCCTAGATTGCAAACAGCAGTTTCATTTTTAGAGGTGACTTCCAATATTTCTGTACAAAGGTTGGATAAATGAATCACATTTTCTTTTTTTAAAGTTTGATTGGATTTTTTGTTACTTTGGTCTTTAAAGGTCATCCATCCATTTCCGGTTTCAGCAAGGGTTCTCATCATTCGGGAATAGAGTTGGCGAGCGGAAACTTGGCGTACAGCCAGGCCATCGGCTTCTGCTTTTTCATAAATGGTGTCAAATTCTTCACCAAAACTATCTGTAAGCTCGGGGAGGGCTTTGGGGTCAAATAGAGACCACATTTTGTTTTCCTCCACTCTTTTCATAAAGAGGTCAGGGACCCAGTTAGCCAGATTGAGGTTATGCGTTCTTTGGTTTTCATCTCCGGTGTTGTTTCTTAGTTCCAAAAACTCTTCAATGTCGGGATGCCAGGGTTCCATATAAATACAAGCGGCTCCTTTTCTTCGCCCTCCCTGATTAACAGCCGCTACAGAAGAGTCCATAGTTTTTAAAAAAGGAACAATACCTTTGGAGTGGCCGTTGGTACCTTTAATTAAAGACCCTCGAGAGCGGATGCGGCTAAAGGAGACTCCAATCCCACCAGCAAATTTGGACAACAAGGCAATATCTTTATATTTTTCGTAAATAGCCGATAGATCGTCCTCCGGTGAGTCTAACAGATAACAAGAAGATAGTTGAGGCATGTTTGAAGCAGAGTTAAATAAAGTAGGGGAGCTGGGCATATAGTCTAATTGGGAAATGAGTTCATAAAATTCTTTGGCTTCCTGAAAAGTGTGGGATAAGCCGCAAGCTACCCTCAAAAAGAAATATTGGGGAGTTTCAATGACTTCTCTGGTTTCTGTATGTTTGAGAAGGTAACGATCATAAAGAGTGCGAATACCGAAATACTCTAATTTTCTGGAGCGGCTTTTATCTACAATAATATTAAGGGCTTCTTTGTGTTCCTTTACAAAGGAACGAGTTTGTTTTGAAATAAGTCCGCACTGGTATCCTACCTTTATTGAGTCGAAGAAGTTTCTAATATTTTGATTTTGCACCTCTTCATCAATATACCGGGCCATCAATCGGGAAGCTAATTTAGAGTAGTTAGGGTCTTCAGCGATAAGGAGCGAGGCAGTCTGAATACAGAGTTTATCCAGTTCCTTAGTAGTGGCTCCATCGTAGAGGCCACTGATGACCTTTGTGGCCACTCTCATAGGATCCACTTCTTTTAAGTGGGAGGAGCAGGCTAAAACCACATTTATGATTTTATTGACATTAACCGGTTCGAGATCTCCGTTTCTCTTTTTAACTCTCATCACTTTGGGGCCAGCATCTTCTGCTGTTTTTACCCTCGATGGTTCTAATTCTATCATAACGGCACTTCTTTTTTGTGTTTCCTTTTTTGTATTTACAGAATAGGTAGAGACACCACTCACAGTATTTTTCCTCCTAATAGTCATAGTCTAAAAGAAATAGGCACAATACACAATCAGGCTGAAGTCCAAAACCACGCAGCGGAGCTTACAGGTCTTTTTCCTTATATGTAACCAGTTAATATATAAGAATACATACGAAAAAGATTGTCTATATATGACTTGCTGTTTATTTTCGTTTTTTTATATCGCTCGTGTTTGAAAATTACGGTGTTAAAAGCTTGGCTAACCAGGGGGCGGGAAAGCCACTAAAGTCGCTTTCCGTTTGAAAGTTCCGAAAAAGCTTGTCCCCATGGAAACAGAGATAATACCCCCTGGGTATAAAAAAATTAAATTATTTATAACCCTCTGCTCCTAAAGTTGACTTTCTATTTTTTCCCTGAATAAGACTCTTCTGCAAGTATGTGCTACCCCCTATTTAATTGCAGAGTAGCCTTCAGTCCCGTGGAAACAGGAAAGCCAGTTGTTGCCTTCCTGTCCCGCGCCAGCACTGTCATTCCTGCGAAGCGGAAATCCAGTAAATGATAACTAGCCCCCGCTTTCGCGGGGCTGACAACATTGGGGCTGACAACATTGGGGCTGACAACATTTCCTTATGAAGTGTTAATTTTTTTTACGCGGTGGAGAGCAAATATCTTGAGGAAGAGAAGAGCCGTATTTTGTGTGGATGTTTTTCTGAAGGTTATTCATATCTCTACTTATTTTCCCAATATAGTTCACAACTTGAGTCTTTCTTTCCTCACTGCCATTATAATTTTGTCTAACATAAGATAGGAACCTATTTTTAAAAATAGAGCTATTTAATCCTGTTCTTAGAAACTGTCTTCTTTGTTTTCGGTTATTTTTTTGAGCGAGTTGTGTTTTAATGTGATTCATAAAGCCGGTGAATATGCTTCCCGGGATAGAAGTTCCTCCATTATAACCGATGATGGTAAGCCATCTCTTTATAAGATCTGTGTCTGAGAAGATTTTGATTTTTCTTGTTTGAAGCTTTTTATTTCTGTTATTTTCTTGCCATATTTTTTTATATTCTTCATTCCATAATATCAATGTGGAACCGGCTTGTTCCACAATTTCCACTTGGTTCAGTTGCTGTAAAGCTTGTTCCGCTTTGTTCATCAGAATTTTAATGTAAGAAAGTCCATAGAATAGGCAGGTATAAGGGTTAAGGGTGAGTTGGCATTTACCCAGATCTGTTTTTATTTCAAATACTTTTTGTTTCTTTTTGTTATATGTATATTTCGTATTCACCTTTTGAAAATGCTTCCATTGTTCAGGACATTTAGCTTCAATATTTTCCGGTAGCAATTCCGGCATATTTTGGTAATGGGGTGTGTTTGTTAAAAAAGAATTAAAATCGGCAACAGCATTACCAGTTACTTGAGAATAGCACAGGGCACCGGTATCACTTTCATTGTTTAAAATAAAACGAGCTTCATGGTGCAATATGGGAAAAGCTATATCTAAAGGTACATTCAGGCATTCTGCCACATCGTGGAAAGCTTTTGCGGTCATAGCTATATAGTCTTCGTTTAAACAAGGTCGTCTTGGAAAAGTGGCTCCTTTATTGCACCCGTTGGCCTGGTTATTATCCTCTCTTTTTCTAAACTTATCTTTGCAGGGAATGCCGAGGTTGTTGGCGTCTTCACAGGGAATCGGGATAGCAATACATTTTTTAGGATAACCAGGTGTATCAATAATATCAGCACATAAGTGATCTGAATTAGAACCATCGTAGTGGTTATGTATGCAAGTGAAAAAATCAGTTTGATATTCCGGTTTATCGTTCACCATTTGTCCACTCATTTGGAAACAAACAGAAGGTATAAAATCCGGTTTTTTCTCCCTTATTTGTAGAGGCGTAGTTGGGGGACTGGTCTTTTTTGGACTCCATATATTTTGGAGTTTTTCATACCATTTTTTTATGGTTTGAAAAAAAGAATTCCATTGGCTTTCTTCTTCTGTTGTCGAGGGTTCTAGGGAGCAGTCAACACAGATGGTTTGGGCTTCTGTTGCTTGATCTTCAGGTGAAGCTGTTTGGATAAACCATAATTCTATTTCCTCTTTATAAGGATCAGTGAGATGCTTTGTGAATTTATTATTGATACAATCACATTGTTCATAAGATGTTTCTCCATAATAAGATGGTTTTAAGTTTTTTACTTCAGAAGCATTATGTGGATTTGGGGCAGCTATACTGTTTGTGGAAATTAAAAAAGAAATAGAATATAATATGCGATATATTTTATTTGAAGTGGAGAAAAGGTAAAAACCTTTAAGGCAGTATAGAGTACTTTTGGTCATCAATAAAAGTCCTGTTATTTTCTTTTAGGCCCTTTTTTTTGATTTTTTCCAGCAGAGTGGTGCGATTGAGTTTTAGTAACTTAGCGGCTTGATTACGGTTCCATCTCGTTTTTTTTAGTGCTTTTAAAATTAAATCATTTTCAAAACATTTTATGGTGTCATAAAAATCCAGGCCGGTATCGGGAATGTCCAAATTAGGATGAATATTTTGAGAGTTATAATGAAGGTACTTTTTAGGAAGGTCTCTATCCTGTATGATTTCATTTTCTTTTAAAACGCATAGCCGCTCAATCATGTTCTCTAATTCTCTAATGTTTCCAGGCCAGTTATATTGACAGAGATAATACATAGCTGATTCTGATATACCTTTCAGTTTATGAACTCTGCTTTTATTAAAAGTTTTTATAAAATGATTAATGAGTAAAGGAATATCCTCCTTTCTTGCTCTCAGGGGAGATATATTAAGAGGAATCACATTCAGGCGATAGTAGAGGTCTTCTCTAAAAGTACCTTGTTTTACGGCCTTTTCGAGATTTTCGTTGCTGGCGGCAATCACCCGTGCTCGAGATGGGATGATCCGGTCTCCTCCTAATGGTTGAAACTCTTTTTCTTGAAGTACTCGCAGTAGTTTTACTTGTGTGGATAAATCCATAGTGCTTATTTCATCTAAGAATAAGGTGCCCCCTTCCGCCATTTTAAAGCGTCCGACACGATCTTTAATGGCCCCAGTGAAGGCTCCCTTTACATGTCCAAATAATTCGCTTTCAAGCAAGTCTTTTGGAATAGCTCCACAATGAACAGGGATAAAAGGCCCTGTGTTTTGTTCTGAGTTAAAGTGAATGGACTTGGCAACTAGCTCTTTACCAGTACCGCTTTCACCGGTTATGAGAACAGTAGAGGAGGATCTGGCTACTTTTTGTATCATCTCTAATAATTCCAGTATGGGGCGGCTTTGACCGATGATCTGGTCAAAACGATATTGTTTTTTTACAACGGAACGGAGTTGTAAGTTTTCCTTTTCCAATAGGGATTGAGACACAGCCCTAGTACAGAGATTGATAATTTCATCTATATTAAAAGGCTTCGTTATAAAATGAAAAGCTCCTTTTTTTGTGGCTGTTACCGCCAGATCAATAGAACCATAACCCGTCATAACAATAACTTGAGTATTTTGATTTTTTTCTTTTATGTATTTCATTAATTCCAGACCGTTTCCGTCTGGTAATCTGAGATCGAGAAGAACAATATCAAAGACGGTATTGGTGTTTAACTGGTGAAACTCTTTTTTTGAATGAACTTTTACAGTTAAATAACCATGATGTTCCAGGGATCGAGAGAGAGAGTTACTCAGTGTATTTTCATCATCAATAATTAAAATTCGTTTCATAATCATTATCTATTAAATAAGGTTTATTTTATTTTTCCAGAGAGGAAAAGCTTCTCGGAAAAGAAACTTCCTAAACTTAATGTTAAAGGAGTTTTACTTTCTTCACTATTGTAAAGATAAAATCTGGACTGATACCTAGATTGTTTAAATTTTAGTCAATAGATTGTCTGGTCTTTGAATAGAGAAGGGCAAGACTTCCGGCAAGTTTAAACCCAAAGGGTTTTATTTTTATGAACAAGTTGACATTAATGTAATTCTTCCGGCAAGTTTAAACCCAAAGGGTTTTATTTTTTCAAACCTTCCAATAGACTTGAGACCGCGGGTGCATCGGATCCATTCCAGGAGAGTAGATAGTTCATTAACCCTTTAAACCACCGGTTTTATTTTTTTTAAGCCATAAGCCGTCGGTCCTTCTTTTTTTCAATGTTTGTTAGACGGAAGTATTTTTCTCACAGGTAGATATAATCTTCTTTGTAAGACTTTTAAAATCTTTATAACATTCTTGAACAGCATTATAATGAGCACCAATGGCTCCATCTCCTGGTTTTAGTAGAAATATAGGTTTGGTTTTTTCTTGTGCCATAGGCATAAGGGATCGGTAATCTTTTAAATGAGCTAATAGATACTGATCTTGTTCAGAAGGTGTATCCATTTCCCTTTCTTGTAAGACATATTTTCTATAAGCTATCGGCATTTTATTCATCCATCTTTGGTAGGCTTGAACAGGACGGTCGTGACGTATAGAGTGTCTCATCATAACATAACCCACAGGAACCATGTCCCCTTCAGGGAGAGCAAAGTTAAGGGAATCTGGTTTTTTGTCTTTTCTATCATCCCATTCTTTTTTCCATCTGTTTAGAAAGTTTCCTACATTCTTTAAGCCTTGAAAAGAAAATAAATCCGGCCCCAGAGGAAATACTACATAGTTACTTGCGATTAACACAGCTCTGTTTATAGCCCCTAAATTAGGCCCCATATCAATAACTCCCCAGTCTGCTTTCCATTCCTCCCCTGCTTGTTTCATTAATCGGCTAAAGGCTGTTATTACACGAAAAGATCGAGGGTTGCCATCCATACACTTTGGCCATGAATCAGAAAAATCAGCCTCAATACCAGAAAGCTCAAGGCTGCCAGGTAATAATCCAAAACCTTCTGTTACTTTATAAATATCTGCGTTTTTAATATCACCTGTTCCTTGTATTAAAGGTTCTAAAGCATTAAAAGCACTTTGTTTGTTTTGTAGTACCTTTTCGATTCGGGATTCATCCATACACATTCTTGTTAAATTGGCTTGAGGGTCAAAGTCAGCAGCTAGCACATTATGTCCTAATTTTTTTAGCATCCATGAGATGTGAAAGGCTAAGGAAGTTTTTCCCACCCCTCCTTTATTATTGAAAAAAGCAACTGTTTTCATCTTTTTCCTTTTATACCGATGATTTTATACTGATCCCATTTAAGTTTTCCTATTTTTTTCTCTCAGAAACATGGAATTTTCAAGCAGATAGTATATATATATAATTTATGTATTGTTCTTATTATTAACATATTTTTGCTTTTTAATGGTGACTAAAATAAAAGAACCGTTTATCTTAAAAATGGGTTCAGGATTCCCATTATCTTTTAGTGCTTTTTTGGCTTGTGAAATTCCAAAGCCAAAGCGTTCTACAAAACCAAGGTTTTTCATAGTTTCCGTGATAGTGGGGTTTCTGTACGCCGTTATCCCCGGCTGTCCGAAATTGTGTTTCGTTACTTCTCCGTAGGGTGCTCCTGGGCTGTGAATTTCTATTCGATCATTAAACCAAAAAATACGTGAAGGGTTAGAGCTTTTATAGTCACGGTGAATGATAGCATTTCTAACAAATTGTCTTAAAGCGGTCATAGGGTAATCTGGTGATTTAATATGTTTATGATCAGATAATCTAAGGGACTTTGAGATATTGGCTTCTAAAACATCTTCTGTTTTTTGAATTTGGTTCTCAACAGTTCCTGAGATTTCTTTTTGTGTCTTTATCGGATCTGTGATTTCTGTACCTTCATAACGAACAAACTGGACAAAAGCACCAGGAAACCAATGTTGAGGAAGTTTTCCCATTATTAGCAAAGCAGTTACCGTGGATTGTCCTTTGGAGTCAATGAGCCTGAGAGATTGCATTTGAGTTTTTACATTACGATTGTTAACTTCCAGAGTTTCTGGGTCAATGGCTGTAGGTAAGTAGTAATCTTTAAAATAGAGTATGTTTAAATCGGATTCTCCAGTGGAAGGGACACCCTGCATATCATAAGGTAAAAAGGTACTTTGTCTTTTATCTGTTAACCTGGATTCCTCTTCTTCTGACGCTGTTGTCAAAGAAGAACCCACTCGAATATAGCAGCGACCTTTGTAGCGAACAGGGGTATTTTTAGACGGCTGCACTTCCACAGCAATTAATTCACCTTGGCTTAAAGTGATTTTTTTCACACTCATAATAGGAAAGGGTTGTATATTGCCATCTCTGTTCAATGCAGCAATATTTCTAATCATTTCATCAGTAACAGAAAGCCCAACGAGGTCTTTATTATCCTTTACACCTATAAGAAACACACCCACTTTCTCTGTGTTGCCTATATCATTAGAAAAGGCACAGATATTTTTTGCTATTTTATCTTTATTTTTTGGAGATTCACAAAATTCGACGGATTCGTTTTCTCCAACTGCTATCATATCTTTTAATTGTTGTTCATTTAGTAGGGGCATAAACTTTCCATACAGGTATAAAAGTATATTAACGGGCGGTTAGCTGAAAAATCATATTGATATATTGACGGGAGTAAGGTCTATATCTCAGTATGTTTAGTGTGTTGGTTCTATTTCTGGATAATCGCCTTTGCACTTCCCTTGCGGTTTGAACCTGCCATCCATTTACTTTTAAAATAATATCTTTTTTCCTGATTCCAGCAAAAGCAGCAGGAGAACCTGGTTTCACTTCCGTCACAATGGGATGATGGCGGTTTAACGGGGGAAGCCCTATTGACTCCATCCATTTTTTTGTGCCTGTTACCATTACGATACCTAAATCGAAAGGGGCGGTTTTCTTCTTTCCGTAAGAGGAAGGCTTTTCTGTGTTCTCAGCGGATAGCTCTTTTCTTTCTGCGACGGTAATATCTATTCTGTGTTTTTTGCCGTTCCTGATAAGCTCCATCGGAACAGTTTTATTTACAGGAGTGGAAGCCACAGCTTTAAACAGGTCTTTGTAGTCCTTTATTTTTTTGTTGTTAAAACGGGTAATGAGGTCTTTTATTTTTATACCTGCTTTTTCAGCAGGAGTATTGGGTACTACTTCTAAAATTAAAGCTCCTTTTTGTGTCCCTTGATTATGTTGTGCCATCTGGATGCCAATGAAACCTCTTCTGACCCGCCCTTGGGTTTCCAGATCTTTGAGCACCACTTTCACATTATCAATAGGAATGGCAAAACTAATACCCTGTGTGTGCATAGCTGTATTGATGCCTATTACCTCCCCCCGTGTGTTCACTAAAGGCCCCCCGGAATTTCCCGGGTTAATAATGGCGTCTGTCTGTAAGAAAGGAAATAAATTTAGCTCATCTATTTCCCGATTGATGGCGGATATAATACCTTTTGTCATAGTATGTCCATGCCCATAAGGATTTCCAAAGGCCGCAACCCATTCTCCTACCTGTAATTGGCTGCTTTTTCCTAGACGGGCTGTGGGTAAGTTCCGGTTCACTGAAATTTTAATAAGAGCCACATCTGTATAAACATCTTTACCTATGACTTTAGCGGTATATAGTGTTTGGCTGTTTTTTAGCTGTACTTGAATAGTATCTGTTTTATTAACAACATGGGTGTTAGTCAAAATCAGCCCGTTAGATCGAATAATAAAACCTGTACCAAGAGAATAAATCGGTTTGGGTTTAGGAGAACGCGAAGGGGGGGTGAAGAAAAAGTCGAAAAAAGGATCCTGAAAATGAGGAAAAGGGCCTATGTTATTCTTCTTAGAGGTGGAGATATTAACAACAGTTGGGTTAATAATTTTTGCCATTTTAATAAAAATATCCGCCGGCAGAGGCTCTCCTGGTTGAAGACCTTTAATCAAAGGGCGGGCAGTGATGCTTTTTTGATAAAAAAGGATACCTGCACCGGATAAGAAAACAAGTGAAATAGAGACAATAAAAAGAGCAGAAAATTTATAGTTTTTGTTAAACATTTTTAGACTTAACTATCTTGGGCAAAGGTAATTTGTAAATCCTGTATGCAATTATTTATTAATTGTTGCTCCTCTTCTGTAAGGTTTCCTTTTGTTTTTTCTCTAAGTAGGATAAGCAGTTCAATGTTAAACTCGGCTAAAGCTTTATTTTTTTTGTCTTTCATTTCCGGTACTAAACCCATCGCCACAAGAGCAGAATGGGTGATAGAATGAACAAGGGTGGCAAAGATGGGGGCATCTATCTTTTTTGTATTCTGATTATTGGGGAGTTCTTTATCTTGATCTTTATCTTGATCTTGGCTCATTTTGTTTTCCTTTCTAAGTATCTGAAACCAATGGATACTGTTATATGAGGCAAACAGTCAATATTTTTTTAAAAAAGGATAGAATTTTGTTTTTATTTGTAAAAATTATTATAGTAAAATAAATTGTTTTTTAGTCTATACTGGATCAGTCTAAACGGATAGAGTATATTTTCGTTTATAAATCAGGGGTTTCATCAATAAACGATTTTGAGGAGAAGGTAAAATTATGTCTGTATATCATCCTGAAGAAGTTCAGGTGGAAAAATTAAAAAAAGCGATAGAAGAAGTGCAAAAAGTCATTGTCGGTCAACAAGAAATGCTCAATAGTATTTTTATCGGCTTATTAACAGGGGGGCATATTCTTATTGAAGGAGTCCCCGGACTAGCTAAAACACTGGCTATTTCCTCTGTCGCTAAAGTTACTTCTTTAGATTTTAAACGGGTGCAATTTACACCGGACCTCTTACCCACAGATATTGTAGGAACTATGATTTTTAATTCTATGAGTCAGGTTTTTTCTGTTAAAAAGGGACCTGTTTTTACACATATTTTATTAGCTGATGAAATTAATCGGGCACCTGCTAAAGTGCAGAGTGCTCTATTGGAGGCTATGGCTGAGAAGCAGGTCACCATTGGAGATAATAGCTTTGCAATGGAAGATCCGTTTTTGGTTTTAGCCACTCAAAACCCGATTGAGCAGGAGGGCACTTATAATTTGCCGGAAGCACAGCTAGATCGCTTTTTGTTTAAAGTGCAGGTCAGTTATTCCACCCGTAGTGAGGAAATGGAGATACTCAATCGTATGTCTTCTTTGAATGTGCCTGTGGTTCAACCTGTTTTATCTGTTGTGGATATTCTGGCTTTTCAGAAAAAAGTGGATGAGCTGTATTTAGACGAAAAGCTAAGAAACTATATCGTTGATTTGGTTATGGCCACCCGTAAGCCGAAAGATTATGGATTGTTGGATTTAGAGCCTTTTATTTCTTTTGGAGCTTCTCCTAGAGCTACTGTCTATTTTCCTAAAGCGGCTAAAGCACATGCTTTTATTAAAGGAAGAAATTATGTATCGGCGGATGATGTGAAAGCGGTAGCTTATCCTATACTTCGTCACCGTATTTTATTGTCTTATGAGGCGCAGGCGGAAGATATGGGAGCCGATCAGATTATAGATCAAATTATAAGAAGGGTGAGGGTATCTTGAGTGCTCCCTCTTCTGTTCTTAAGAAAGTAAAGCTCATTGAGTTAAAATTGCGTCAGCGGGTAAGGGATTTGTTTGCTGGTGGTTATCGTTCCGCCTTTAAAGGTCAGGGGATGATTTTTTCTGATTATCGGCAATATGTTCCAGGAGATGATATACGCGCCATAAGTTGGCCTTTAACAGCTAGAATGGGGGAGCCTTATATAAAAATTTTTGAAGAGGAAAGAGGGGCTACTTTTATTTTAGTAATGGATGTGAGCGGTTCTTTTGATTTTGGAACGAGTGGTTTTAAAGGGGAGGTGGCTTGTGAACTGGCTTCTCTTATTGCGATGAGTGCTCAGAGAAATCAAGATGCTGTAGGACTTCTTCTTTTTTCCGATCGTATTGAACATTATGTTCCTCCCGCTAGAGGGTCTAACCATGTTTTAAGAATTGTAAGGGATATGTATTCTTTCAAAAGGGAATCACCAAATACGGATATTTTGCCTGCTTTAGATTTTATGAACGGGGTTTTAAAAAAGCACTGTCATATTTTTGTATTTAGTGATTTTTTTTCTTTTTCCCCTTTTGTTCGTCAGCTTAAAATCACAAATCAGCGTCACGATGTAGTGGCTGGCATTGTATGTGATCCGTTTGAGAGTCATTTTCCCGCTTTGGGCTTGTTAGAAGTGGAAGATGCAGAAACAGGACAAAGAAGGGTGGTGGACACATCTTCTGGTGTTTTTACGGAGGAATACAAAACCCGGATGGAAGATAAAAAAAGAGAAGTGATAAGTTATTTGAGGAAATCAGGTGTGGATCATTTTTTTATTAATACGGATCAGGATATATTTAAACAACTTATGGTGTTTATTAGAAAACGGAGGGAAAGATAATTTTTTTTTAAATGAGGGAGATCCCTTCAGGAGAGAATAGGGTTAAAAGGCTCAGACATGCGTTTTGCCACAACTCTGTCATTCCTGTAAATGTTCACTAATTCGCTGACAAAATGGCTTCCCGTTAGCTATAGGGATGACATACAAAGCAGGATAGAGATAAGCTCTTCAGGAGAGAATAGGAGGCAAAAGCGAGTTCGGATTTGACACATGAGCAACCAAAGGTTGCTCTGTGGCAAAACGCATGTCTGAGCCTTTTGACTCCTATTCTCTACTGAAGAAGTGATTCTGTCAGCGAATTAGTGAACATTTACAATTCCCGCGAAGCTTGTCCCCGTGGAAACGAGGAGCGGGAATCTAGTTGTTCTTGTGCTCAAGGGCCTAACTCGCTTTTACCTCCTATTCTCTACTGAAGAGGCTCCAGCATTTAAAGTATAGGAGTTAAAAGATTCAGACATGTGTTTTGCCACAGATCTGTCATCCCCGCGGAAGCGAGGACCAAACCAGAGGGGCCTAGTTTATGAGACATATAAATATCCTACATCCAGAAATTCTTTGCCGGTTTGAAAAAAAGCCAAAGCCACTTACAGTTGGGGATATTTTTGAACTGCATTGTGAATGGCCTTTATCCCTTATCTTATCTTCTCCCGTTCGTATTGAGATTAATAGCCAGAAAATAGACAGCCAGCGGGAGAATAGGAATTTCCCAAAGGGAGTACACAAAAATCAGGATCCTGGCCCCTATGCTCTTTTTGTGCTGGATACGGTGAGTATCCTTCCAGGAAAAGGTGTTTTTAAAGTAACCAGCTATCAGCCAGGCAATTACAACACCGGTTTTCGATTGGTTAGTGACGAGGGTGTGGCGAAAGTAAAACCTCTTTTATGGAAAGTGGATTCTATCCTTCCTCAAAATGAAAAAGAAACCACACAGCCTTTTCCGCCTTATGGTCCCTGGAAAGAGGTTTTTCCATTTTGGTATAAATCCTTGGGCGTGTTGTTATTACTGGGTTTGATAGCCTTTATTGCTGTAAAGACGAGAGCTATTATAAGGAGAAGGAAAAAAATAAGAGAAGTAAAGGATAGATTAAAAAACAAAAAGCCATTTCGTGAGTTTATCAGTCAATTAAATTTACTGATAAGAGAGTTGAATAAGAAGGATGGGAAGGAGATTATCATACGGTTGGAAACCGTTTTTCGTATTTTTTTGGAAAATCAATTTTTTATTTTTGCTAAGAATGAAAAACCTAAAAAAATTATTCAACAAATAAGAAGGTATTATCCTTTTATTTTAAAAGAATGTGATATAGAGGGTTTTTTTGCAGAGATAGAGAGACTCTCTTCTGAAAAGGTGAGCAGTGAAGATAGTGAACAGTTGTTAAACATAGCTCGCGAGCAAGCTATTAAAATTATCGGCCTGGAGAGGAGGTATCAGCCAGGAGGGAAATAGGAATACGATCTACCATCTTTTAATGACCTGTTATTTAATTTGTCTGATTTTGAGTAAGATTGGCCTTAGTCTCCCAAGTGATTTGATCTGCTGCTATGTTAATGGACTCTTGTATATCCGGTCGCTCCATGTATTTCTTTTTAAATTCCTCTATGTCATCTCTCCACGATTCCGAATCAGAAGAAGAAAGTATTTGTTTCTCGCCTTTATTACTTTCTTCTTTGTTTTGTTCTTTTTCTTCTCCTTTTTTTGCCTGATCAAATATTTCAGCAATAGTAGTGACATAGCCTTTTTTCTTTTTACTTCTCATTTCCATAATATCTTTTTTAATTTCCTGGAACTTTTCATTTTTTCCAATTCTCTTTAAAGAGTTCTTGCGTAAAAAGGCCACCATTTTATCCGTTATAGGTGTCCATTTACCCCCCTCTTGTGATATGTAAGCTGACTTAGAAACAAAATTGGGGATCTTTTTACCTGGTAACACATAATCCAAAGTCTTTTCTCCAATCTCATTATTGGAAAAAACACTGGGAAATGGAATATCAGAGTTGACTCCTTTTAATTGAGTGGAAAACCCATTGGGAATAAAAAACAAACCCACTGTAACCCGTACAGAACCTAAACCCATACGCAACCGCTCAACGGATTGGATACTCCCTTTTCCAAAAGTATGATCTCCTCCTACGATAATAGATCTTTTATAAGATTTTAAAGTTCCAGAAACAATTTCTGAAGCACTGGCACTTACCCGATTTATCAAAACCACTAAGGGCCCGGAGTAAGCAATATTATCATCTACATCTGACAAAGTAAGATAACGATCTCCGTTTTTGGTTTTAACCAATTGCCGAACCACACTCCCTTTAGCAAAAAACAATCCAGCTAACTGAACTGCTTCCGTCAAAGATCCACCTCCGTTATTGGATATGTCCAACACAATGGCCGATACTTTTTCTTTTTTTGCCTCGGAGAGTAACTTCTGCACATCCTCTGTAACAGATCGGCCACCTGAGCGTCCCTCCCCATAAAAAGAAGGCAACATAATCACACCAATTTTATAGGTTTTATTATTTCTCTTACGATCAAAATAAAAAATAGAGGCCGCTTGATCTTCTAAATTTACACGATCACGCACTAACCTTACAGTAAATATTTTTTTGTTTTTTCTCTTAATTTTTAGATAAACATCTGTGCCTTTTTCCCCACGGATCATACTCACCACATCTCTCAGATCCATATCAAAAATATTAACCATCTTTTTAGCACTTTGCCCAACAGCTAGTATTTTATCTTTAGATTTCAGCTTTCCAGAACGGGCAGCCGCTCCACCGGGGATAAGCCTCTCAATAACAGTATGTCCGTATTTAGAACTTAAGCTAGCTCCAATACCCTCTAAAGAAAGCTTCATATTAATTTCAAAATCTTCATAATCCTCCTGCGAAAGATAACCAGAATGAGGGTCTAAACCCCTAGCAAAACTGTTCAAATAAATAGAATACCATTTATATGGCTTGCAAATAGTGACATTACCAGAGGATTTTTTCCTCTTATAGCAATTTTTCTTTTCTTTTTCCGATAGGTTAACCGACCAGCTTTTTACCTGTTTTTCCAACCGATTATAATTCCTTAAAATATTCTTTTTAGCTTCCGCCACCTGACTTTCATATTCCTTTTCATCACTCGCAATGATGGCATTAGCCATTTGATACTGAATATACTTTTTATGAAAAGAGTTGACTTGACGAATTGTTTTTTTTCTTTTTCTTTTTCGAGAATCCAAGGTTAATTTCATTGTGGGTTCTAATACAAACGGGGAGCTTAAGTATTCATTTGCAAACTGCACTCGCTCAGCCACTCTACTATAATACAGTTTATAAATTCTATTCAAGTCTGAGCAATTTCCTTTTTTTATTTTTGTAAAAATATTTCGTAGCTGTTTTCTAATGTTATTAACATCAGATTGAGTAAGATAAAGCTTCTCAGAATCAAGAGACTTAATAAACTGATCTTTTACCCGCATCTCCAAAGTCAACAACTTACTCTTAAAGAACTTCTTTTTTCTATTAAAATTAGAAAAATTAATGTGTAAATCTAAATATTTTTCCTGAATGTCGTACACATAATCACACTCCAGTCTTGCAGCATAAAGACTTGGAGAGAGAATAAAAAATAATAAAATTAACACTGCTTTTGTAATAGATGATATTAAGTGCACGGGCCGTCCTTTGTTTGCCTCTTTTTCTTATTAAGTTTAACCGATCAAATAGCTTTAAGTCTAGTCAGAAACTAGACTTTTTCCTTTTTTTTCTAACCCCTTTTTTCCTATTTGATTTTTTCTTACTCCCCCCTTCAGAAATCAATTTTACAGCGGATGATATATCCAAGTTATCAGCTGATTCCCCTGCCGGTAATGAGTAATTTTTACCTTTGTATTTAATGTAAGGACCATAACGACCTTTCATTAGTTTAATGGGCTTATTTGAATCAGGATGCCCTCCCAGTTCTTTTAACACCCGGGAAGACGAACTTTTTGCTTCATTTAATCGTTGAAGGGCATATTTTAAGTCAATATCAAAAAATATATCTGTCGGAACAGAGCGAAACTCACCTTCATGCACAATATACGGGCCAAAACGGCCCACAGCCTTTTTAATTTCTTTCTTTGTCTTGGGATGAATACCCACCACCTTTGGCAACTCTAATAACTTTAAAGCTTCTTTTAATGTGACTGTGCTTTCATCAAAAAAAGGAGCTAAAGAAACCGTTTTATTTTTTTTCTTCTTCTTGCTTTTTACCTTGTTTTTTTTGTTTTTCTTTACGCTTTCTTTCGGTTCTTTTTCATCGTCCGCACCTAACTTTACATAAGGACCATATCTACCTAATACGACAAATACCTCTTTACCGGTTTTGGGATCTTTTCCCAAAAGTCTTCCTCCTTTCAGCTTATCATTTATAAGCTGCTCTATTACTTCTTCCGTGATTTCACCTGGATAAAGACCCGCTGGCAAGGAAGCAGATACCCGATTCTTTCCCTTCTTACGCGAGACATAAGCACCAAAAGGACCTACATTAAAAGTATATTTTTCAAGTCCCTTTAAAACCAAGGATCGAAAAGTTTGGTCCTTCATTTGTTTTTCCTGACTCTCAATCAGTTTTTTTAAGCCCTTAGATCCTAAATAAAAAGATTTAAGATACCTAGCATGCGCTCTTTTACCAAGAGCAATATCGTCTAAATCTTTTTCCATTTTAGAAGTGAAACCCACATCCACATAATCGGGAAAATTCTGTTGCAAGAAATGATTCACAACGAGAGCTGTAAAAGTAGGGATCAATGTGTTTTTTTCTTTCTTTACATACCCTCTATCCTGAATGGTTCCTATAATGCTAGCATAGGTGGAAGGACGACCCACTCCCTCTTTTTCTAATTTTTGAATTAAAGAGGCTTCTGTGTAACGCGCGGGTGGTTTTGTCTCATGTTTTAATGCTTCTATTTTTACACACTCTATTTTATCCCCCTTTTTCAAAGGAGGTAACGACACTTCATCTGTTTTATGATCCTTATAAACCAGGTAAAACCCAGGAAAATGAATCGTCATTCCTGAACTTTGGAAAACAGATGACCCCACTCTCATTTTTATAGAAACCTGATTTTGGATACAGTCTTTCATCTGCCCGGCTAAAGTTCTTTTCCAAATTAACTCATATAGTTGCAGTGGCTGCCCACTCAAACTAGTATCTTCAGGCTTCACAAATCGAGTGCCGGAAGGGCGAATAGCTTCATGAGCTTCCTGCGCTCCTTTAGCTTGCTTACGATATATCCTAGGTTCAGGAGGTAGGTAATTTTTCCCGTATATGCGGGAGACTTCCGTTCGAGCCGCCTTCAAAGCTTGCATGGATAAAAAGGTGGAGTCTGTCCTCATATAAGTAATAAGCCCTTGTTCATATAACTTTTGAGCCAGGCCCATTGTCCATTTTGAAGAAAAACCTAACTTTCTATTAGCCTCTTGCTGAAGAGTAGAGGTAATAAAAGGAGGAGGGGGCTTCCTTGTCACTTTTTTCTTCTCCACTTCTATGACCTGAAACAACTTCCCTTTCAAACTTTTCTTTAGTTTGAGAGCCTCTGCTTCTTTCATCAATAATACATTTTTTTTCTTTAAATCTCCGGTAATACTATCAAAGTCAGAACTGCGAACCAATCTTTTGCCTTCGTGCGAAACCAAACGACTTTTAAATACCGCAGAAGAGTCTTTTTTGTGCTCCGCCGATAAATCCCAATAAACATTTTTTTTAAAAGAAAGACGCTCTAACTCTCTATCACTAATTAAAGACACAGCCACAGATTGCACACGCCCGGCAGATAGCCCCCGTGTCACTTTTTTCCATAATATCGGTGAAATACTATAACCCACCAAACGATCCAGGATACGTCGGGCCTCTTGAGCCTGCACAAGATTACTATCTACTAAGCGAAAATTTTTTAAAGCTTCATTTATAGCCGACTTCGTTATTTCATTAAAAACCATTCTTTTAACGGGAATTTTTGGTTTTAAAATTTCCTGAAGATGCCAAGAGATACTTTCCCCCTCACGATCTTCATCTGTAGCTAAAATCAACTCTTTTACAGAATTAATTTTCTTCTTCAGTTGTTTCACTATTCCTTTTTTATCATTCGGAATACAATAAAAAGGTTGAAAGTTATTTTCTACATCCACACCAAAATTAGCCCAGGGTTTTTTCTTAATGTGGTTTGGTAATTCTTTAGAAGAACCAGGGAGGTCTCTTATATGCCCCATACAAGATTCCACTACATAATCCATCCCTAAAAAACGACTAATGGTTTTAGCTTTTACAGGTGACTCTACTATCACCATTTTTTTTTCTTTTGATTTTCCCATTATTTATTTTCTCCAACTATCCCCTCATCGGGAGGTAGGACCTAAATATTAACTACCTGGTTAAAAATAAAATTATTGATCTATACCCATCTGGATCTGTGGCAAACCGCATGTCTGAGCCTCTTGATTCCTATTCTCTTATGAAGAAAACCATACCTATAGGGTATTATCCCCGTTTCCACGAAGACAAGCTTTTCTGTAACTTAAACACGATTAGTATAATATATAAATAAGCCTTTACCGATACCTATATATGATTAATCCCAAAGTAAGGTCATGATGGGAAAAACCCACTGTCACGCGGTCTCCATTAACGACTTGAATATTGTATCTGCGCATTTTCCCACACAGACGAGCAGATACCTCAATATCCTTGTTTTCTAACCGTACTTTGTATAACCCATTTGAACATACTTGCACAATATGACCATTAAATTGAACTAACTCAGACTTAGGCATAATCAAAAAAGCCCCTTTTGAGATGAATATTAAAAAAAACGGTTTTTTCCGGTTTCGACAACCGAAAAACCTTGTCTCCGCAAAGTCTGACCCCACGGAAGCAGAGAACGGGAATCAAACCAACTAGTATAAGAATACAAAAAAAGCATGTCATTTTGTATTACGAACCTTGTTTTTAGCTGTTTTCCCGATGGAATCTAGCTGCGGCTGATTGGATAAAAGGATTCTTACTTTATCTTTAAAAATAACCTCCAAACGATCATTTTTATTGCTCATAATCCAACCCCATCCAAATACAGAATGGCTTAAAGGAGTTTTAGCTTTAAAACAATGGAAAATATTAAAAGGACTTGATTTCACATCTTTTGCTTTTTTATAAAAGTTATCCCATTTCTTTTCATTCTCCTGTTTTGCCTTTTCCTGTTTTTTACTAACGGCACCGGACTTTGATATTTTAGATTTTTTGACCGCCTTTTCCTGGGAAGAAGGATATCCTGAAGGAGTCTTTACTTTTTGTGTTTTCCTGATAGATTTTGTTTTTGTTGATTTTACCACCTGGGAAGTTTTAGTGGACTTGGCTTTAACAGAAGGTGATTTTGATTTAGCCAGCTTTGATTTAACCGGCTTAGCAGCAGAAGCAGACTTATGTGATTTAGCAGATACAGACGAAACGGTTTTTACCTTTTTCTTTACAGATTTAGCTTTTTTTGTAGTAGTGGATTTACCCGCCTTGGCTGTTTTCGCAGCAGCAGATTTACCCGCCTTGGCTGTTTTCGCAGCAGCAGATTTACCCGCCTTGGCTGTTTTCGCAGCAGCGGATTTACCCGCCTTGGTTTTTTTTGCAGTTATTTTCTTTTTTTTAGTTGGCATAGCATACACTCCTAGATTGATACCAGTCTGTTTATGGGTTCTTCGCTCCCCATGAAGCGGGTTCACAAGGGGCAAACCAGATCAGGATACATATTTCCTATACAATAACAAATTTAAAAAATCATCAACTGAAATAATAAAGCTATACTGATCGGTATAAAAACCTGAAAATCTTGATTTTTAGACTATACAGGGCTAAAATCCCGCAAATTACCCCCGCTTTGCGAGGAATAAAGAACAAACCGGACTGGGATAAAACAGTTCTGAAAATTGTCAAACCGGAGAGACATACTTGATTACTAATCTACTGTTACTGTTAATTTGCTCCCGTATCTGCGGGCGGCTTTTTAAATCTCTCGGCTTTCAAGAAATTATAGGTGAGATCTTGGGAGGATTGCTCATTGGACTAACAGGTCTGGTCGCCCCTAATAAAGAACTCAATGGTATTGTAGAGTTAGCCGTTTTTCTGCTCATCTTTGCTGCCGGATTAGAAATGAATCTAAAAGACATTTTTTCCGCTCTTAGAAAAAAAGCTCTTATATGTTCTATAACCAGTTTTGTTATTTCTTTCACAGCCGGGGTAGGGGTATCTATTGTTGTTATAGACTTAAAGCTCATTCCCTCTCTAGTAGTGGGGCTTTGTTTTGCCATCACCGCCATGCCGGTTGTAGTGGGGTTTCTCCAAAATTTAAAAATGATGGACACTCGTGTAGGGCACTTAATAATAGGTTCCGCCGTTTTAATTGACATTGTGGCTCTGCTTTTCCTGGGAATCACCTTTGATATGCAAAACACAAGGACTGTTTTGGAATTTGTAAAAATTTTCTCCATAAAAGCGTTTAAAATGGGCATCTTCTTTGTCTCTATTATGCTCGTAAATAAATTTTTGCGTTCAGAAATCTCTCATGCCAACAAAACAGAAAAAGCTTTTAATAAACTGATTAGCTACCTTGGAAAAGAGGCTATTTTCGGTATAGGAGTTCTTTTTGTGTTGGGATTTTCCACGCTCAGTGAAGCATTGGGGTTTCATTTTATTATTGGCGCGTTTTTTGGAGGACTGCTTTTAAATCAAGACATTATTGGAACAAATGCCTTTCTATCTATGACAAGAACACTCGGGGCTGTCACTAATCACTTTTTAACTCCTATCTTTTTTGCCTATATTGGCCTGCATTTCTCTATAGATGCTTTTAATGAATGGAATTTACTGATTATCATCATAGCTGTTGCTTTCTCCAGTAAAATTTTTGGTTCCTGGTTGGGCAGCCGTTTAGCCAGCCTTACAAATAAAGAGTCCTTACAAGTGGGGATCATTCTTAATTCCAGAGGAGTGTTAGATTTAATCGTAGCCAATTTGGCCTACTCAAAAAATTATATTAGTGCTGACATCTTTTCCATTTTGATTTTTTTAGGCGTCAGCAGTGTTATAATCAATCCTGTTTTATACAGACGATTTATACCTTCCTCTACTCCCTCTTCCCCTACACCCAAGAAAACAAACTCATCCGATTCTGATGTCGAATCGGTATAGAAATAGGACTTTTGGTGAGTATAATTATTTCATCCTCCGTAAATGACATGTTCAATTTCTTTTTTTACGGAAATAGGATCCGGTATTGTTTTAAAAACAACAGGGGAACCTCCTGTGCCTCTAAACTCTAAGTCTCCATAACCAAAAATTCTGCCTATTATGGATTGCTTAATTTGTATGTTCTCAATATTTTCATTCCTAAGTTCGTCTGTATCTGATCGAATAAAACCCATTTTAAAAATCACTCTTTTGTTTGTAGCTACATTTTCAGTGGATATGTGCTTAATAAATAAAATAAAAAGCAAAACTATAAAGCTGGCAGCAAGCAAAATAGCCATAGTCATTACAAAAGGAGAAAAGACACCTCCATTCCATGCCATTGTACCCCAGATAATAATAAGGAAAGGGATTATTAAACGAATGATAGGCCAAAACCAGAACACCCAATGGTATCTCTTAGATACAATGATGTTTTCACCTGCTGTTAAAGTTTTTTTAATGTAAGACATAAGCTTAAAAACCTACTTTCACTATACATAAAAAATCCTATATTGTAAATAATGGGCGGAAATAGATAGGGCTCATCTTATCAATAAATGTGTTCTTCAGTAGAGAATAGGAGTCAAAAAGCTCACAAACATGCGGTTTGCCACAGAGCAACCTGTGGTTGCTCGTGTGTCAAGCTTGTCCCCGTGAAAGCGGGGAGCGGGCATCCAGTACCTATTAAAAACAACTGGAGTGGCTCCCATTTTTAGGCTACCTTTATGGATTTAAAAATACTCTATAAGTAACAAAATCCGGATTTTCATATCTAAATATTCGAATATCGGATTTTTTGTCTGTCAAAAGTAGCTTTAAACCCACTCTTTCCCCTACTTTGATATTGCATATTTATAAAAGTAACATGCACACCTCCTCGAACCTTGAACATAAAGCCTCTTACAATGTCTGAAGAGCTTTTAGAAACAAAGGATTACTTATGGAAAAGCATAAAAAAAACCAAGCTCAGGTTATGATGAAAAGACCAAAACTGACCCATGATAACTTCTTCAAACTCTTTTACTCTGATGTAAAACTGGCAAAAGAGTTGCTAAAACTTATTCTTTCAAAAAAAGAGATTAAAGCTTATGATTTAAACAAGATAAAAATAGAAAAAGATACTTTTGAAGCAAAAAGAGCGGATCTTATTTTTTCCCTCCCTTTTAAACATTACCCAAAAAGCAGAATAAAAATCTTCATTCTCTTAGAGCACAAAAGCCATTATGATAAAAACCTGTTTGGCCAGCTTTTAGACTATCAGGTCTTAGGCCGAAAACAAAGTATCCAAGAAACAGGCTATCCCCAACCCATAATGGCTGTCCTGTTTTATCATGGGGAAGAGCCACTCAAGTGGAAAAAATCCCTTCAAGAAGAGGATTTCGGACCTCTTTTTTCCAAGATTCCCGCTGAATCCAGAAAAGATATGTTAAACTATGGATTGAGGGTAATAAACACAAAAGATCCTAAAATCCGAAAAGCCTACAAGAGCAAGAAATTTAAGGGATATGGTATTATAAACTTACTGTCTGAGATATGGAGTTTAAAGAAGACCCCGACTGTATCAAAAATAAATGATGTTTATTCTGAATTTGAGGAGATACTGAAAGGTTTAAAGGGGAAGGACAGAAGGATTGTAGAATTAAGGATATTGGAGTATTTAAGAGATAATACGGAGTTAGATGCAAAAACTTGGGAAAAAGCGGAAAAGCTGCTTATAGAAACTAGGGTATTAACACAAGGAGGATTTATGCAAGATGTACTGGAAATTGCCAAAGAGAAAGGCCGTTGGGAAGGCCAAAGAGAGGGTTTAAAGAAAGGAAGACAAGAAGGACGACAGGAAGAGCGGCAACAGGTTGTGTTAAATATGCTGAAGAGAAAATTAGATATTTCTGTTATTTCTGAAGTGACAGGTTTATCTGAAAAAGAAATAAAGAAACTAAAAAATGGGAAATAAACCAGGGCCAAAGGAGTTAACTCCTACAAAAGCCTGTCATTACTGTAAAGTTTGTCATCCCTGCAAAGTATGTCATTCCCGCAAAGTATGTCATTCCCGCAAAGTATGTCATTCCCGCGAAGTATGTCATTCCCGCAAAGTTTGTCATTCCCGCGAAGTATGTCATTCCCGCAAAGTATGTCATTCCCGCGAAAGCGGGAATCTCATTGCTCTTGCTCTTCAGTAGAGAATAGAGAGCAAAAGACTCAAACATGCGGTTTGCCACAGAAGCAACCTTTGGTTGCTCTGTGCTCAAATCCGAACTCGCTTTTGCCCCCTATTCTCTCCTGAAGAGCTTATCTCTATCCTGCTTTGTATGTCATCCCTATAGCTAACGGGAAGCCATTTTGTCAGCGAATTAGTGAACATTTACAATTCCCGCGAAGTATGTCATTCCCGCGAAAGCGGGAATCTCATTGCTCTTGCTCTTCAGGAGAGAATAGAGAGCAAAAGACTCACCTATGGAAAAAGTAATGTCAAGAGTATAGTATCCCATTCGCAAACAAAACATCTTCTTGCGTTACGGTCTCCTGAAGGAAGGGCATAACACCTTATCAATACCACTCATCAATCAATCACTCGCTCACCTTACTTTATTGTCTCAAAAAAATGAATCAGTATCTTCACATTCACCTATCCAAACTCTTACTGTATAACAGCAGGTTATCCCGACTTCGACACAACACTATGCAATAAATGAGTAATCTCATATACTTATGGTTTTTTCTGTGCCACACATTTTAAGGATTAGGTTAAGAGACAGGGGTTATATGGGAGATTCTTTTAATACAAAAAGCCTCATATATTTGCTTTATCGGTTCACTGTACTTAGATGGCATACGGTAAAGCTTTTTATGAGCATCCTCTATAAGTGAGTATTGATCCCTCTTTAAAACCTCTCTCATCTTCTGTAGGCTGAACTTAAGCCCCCTTTGCTCCATACGATGCTTCATCGTATAGGAAAGGGAGTAAGCTAAAAAACATATTGCTATATGCGCCTGTATCCTCTTTTTTTTCCAATGATAAACGGGCCTCATTTTAAGGCTGTGTTTGCACACACGAAAAGCTTCCTCTATCTTCCAAAGTTGTCTGTAACGAGTGAGGAGTTGATGAGCGGACTGATTATCTATGTTAGTTATCACTCCATGAAGACCATCCCACCTGCTGTCCTCTTCTATCTTTTGCTCATTTAAGCGGGCCTTGGTCCTTTCCACTGTGATGTATTTTTTAGTTCCATAATTACTGATAAGGCTTTTTATAGGTATCCTATTGTTTTTTACCTTTTTCATAAGACGATCAATGAGCTTTTGTCTGTCACTTTTGCTCTTCTTAGCTCTCCTCTGGGAGTAACTCACTATGAGCCTTCTTTGTTTATGCTCAAGCTCCTTTACCCATTGAAACTCCTGTGCGACGGAAGCCTCCTGCCTATACTCCTCACTTAATATCTCCTCTCTTTTGGCTTTAGGAAGAGACTTTATCTTAGCCGCCACCACATACTGAAGACCCTCCTCTTCCATAAGCTTAAGGTTTTGCTCATTAAACATAGCTCTATCCGCCACAATAACAGCCTTGTTGACGGTAAATCTTTGTTTTAGTTTTTTGATGACGGTAATAAGGGTGTTCCCCTCAGAAGTTCTGCCAGGAAAAAGCTCATAACTTAAAGGATGACCCTCTTGATTAGTGACCAAAGCCAATACCACTTGAGTCTGGTTAAACTTCAAATCCTTACTAAAACCAAACTGCCTTATGTCATCTTCATCAAAACTTTCAAAGTAAAGAGTTGTTACATCAAAAAACAACACATCCACTTCTTGGTTAAAAAGACTTAAAGTGTTCTTGGCCACTAGGTCCTTTACTTTAGCTATGTTAGGATGAAGACGATCCATCATCCGATACATCTTCTCTAAAGGGACTGTTTCGTTATAATCCTCTCGTAAGGTCTCCACTGTCTTTCTTTTAGAATCAGGATGAGCTATACGGGAGAGCACACAGCACTTTAAAATATCATTCCATTGCTCATCTTTTCTAGTACCTTCTATAATGGTATGGAACTTAAGTTGCTCATACACAGCCCCACACACGCCCTTAATGCCATAGTGCACTCTCTCCTTCTCTCTGGGGCTTTTTAGAGAAAAAATAGAAAGAGGCTTCGTTTTTTTCTTCTTCTTAAGTTTAGACTCAGACTTCTTATTTACATACTCAGGTTCTTTGCTGTAAATGATCTTTTCCATACCTGGTAAAGCAGGTTGTCTTTCGTTGCTGAGTTCTACTAAAATTTTATGAGCTAACTGCTTAAGTTGACTTAACTCTTTATCCCCCTTGCACCAACCTAGAGAGCGAACGGTTTTTTGCAAGACCTTATCCCCTTTACGAACGGACTCCATGATACGGACATAAGTTTTACCGGAAGAGTTTTTAGAAACTTTGATAAACATGTTTTAACTGTGTCAGAAGAAAGAGGGAGAGTAAAGAGGAGCTATGCTCTACAAGTTGTATTTTTAGTATATTTTACCTCTCAAAAGTAACTAAAAACACATCCGTATAACCTAAAAACTAGCAAAATATTTTTTTAACCCATAGTGTTGTGTCGAAGTCGGGAAATGGGAAATAAACAAAGGCCAAAGGAGTTAACTCCTACAAAAGCCTGTCATTACTGTAAAGTTTGTCATCCCTGCAAAGTATGTCATTCCCGCAAAGTATGTCATTCCCGCAAAGTATGTCATTCCCGCGAAGTATGTCATTCCCGCAAAGTTTGTCATTCCCGCGAAGTATGTCATTCCCGCAAAGTATGTCATTCCCGCGAAAGCGGGAATCTCATTGCTCTTGCTCTTCAGTAGAGAATAGAGAGCAAAAGACTCACCTATGGAAAAAGTAATGTCAAGAGTATAGTATCCCATTCGCAAACAAAACATCTTCTTGCGTTACGGTCTCCTGAAGGAAGGGCATAACACCTTATCAATACCACTCATCAATCAATCACTCGCTCACCTTACTTTATTGTCTCAAAAAAATGAATCAGTATCTTCACATTCACCTATCCAAACTCTTACTGTATAACAGCAGGTTATAATAAATTTGGAAAAATAGAGCAGAGGCTAATCAAACATTAGACTGTAACTGTGTTACCCTTGTTTTTATGGTAATCATAGTCCGTCACTGAGCCTTAAGCTTTCTTCTGCTCATTTCCAGGAGAGCTTTCTTACTCTTTAGCTTCTTTGATAAAGTATAAAAAAACTTTATATACCCAACCTGAAAATCTGATTACTTTTTGTTTTTCTCTCTCAACTCCTTCTCCCTTCTATTAGGATCATATTTTTTGCCACTTTTTAATACTCCGTAAACTAAAATAGCTAACTTCCTACTGACATTATGTTTTGCCATTAAGGCTGGTTTTTTCTCTATATAATACTCATAAAGACCTTTTAAAGAATTATTACATCTATTCTGTGTTACACTATGAGAGGCCATTTTAAATATCTGTTTAAGTGGACGATAACACCTAGAAGATTTCCTTCCATAACTTCTTCCCCCACTTATCTTCTCATGCTTGATTAAACCACAGTAACTTAAAAAATGTCCCTTGCTTGGGAAACGACCTATATCCACTACAGCAGCCATGATCTGCACTGCATGAATGTCACTGATCCCTGGAATACTCTTTAATAACCTCATCTCTTTGTGTTTCATCGAAAGCTTTTTAAACTCCTTAATATACTCCCCCTTCACCTTCTCATGTAGAGCCAGTAACTGCTTTGAACGAAATAATACAAAATCATCACAAGCAGGAACTGGAGAAAACTCATCTTTCTTATGATCTAAACCCACAGAAGCAAAAACAGCACTCCTCTGGTTCTTTAAACGAACTATACTTTTTACAACATCATTGTAGCCACTAACCAGTTTCCTTAAATATATAAAATCTTTCCCACTATGATATACTTCCTTCAATAATCCCGCCTGACTTAAACGCACTAACTTTGTAGCATCTATCTTGTCATTTTTGGCCCCCTCGGACAGAAGCCTATTACGATAAGGGTCACATACTAAAAGCTTGTTGACGCAATATCTCAACTCTGAGTAAAGCCATTGGGAAGAAGTACTCTCTTCAAAAGTGAGGATTTTCTTTCCTTTCAGACTTTTTAGATAGTCTTTTAGATAAGAAATATTGCTGGGAATATCTTCTACATTCACTTTTTTACCTTTTTTTGTTACTCTGGCTATGGCCATATTGTTCTTTGACCAATCTAAAGCTATATAATGTTCATACATAGGGTCTCCTCCTTTTTTAATATATTTTATATATTTATTGACCTTCCTACTTTACATGCAGGAAAGAGTCTTGAGGAGACCTTCTTTTTCCATTTATCAGACATGCGTTTTGCCACAGAGCAACCTATGGTTGCTCCTGTGTCAAAGCCGAACTCGCTTTTGCCCCCTATTCTCTCCTGAAGAGCTTATCTCTATCCTGCTTTGTATGTCATCCCTATAGCTAACGGGAAGCCATTTTGTCAGCGAATTTGTGAACATTTACAATTCCCGCGAAGTATGTCATTCCTGTAAATGTTCACAAATTCGCTGACAAAATTGAGTTTATAAGGGAGCGTTAGAAAGCTCTAAATAACCCAAGATAAGGAGGCGAGTTATGAGGGATAACACACAAGATAAGACCCTATACAGGAACTATATTAGTAAGTGGCAGTATATGATAAAAGACTATGAGTTAGTAAAGAGGAAGAAACATCCAAAGTTTCGATTTGTAAGTGATTTTTACAAATTCCATAAAACTAATCGTCAGACTTTTTTAAAATACTATCATCGCTATTTAAGTCATCCTACAGAGGGGAGTCTTGTTCCTCGTAAGAGAGGTCCTAGATGGAGGTTAAGAAGGGGGGATAATAATAGCTATATTGAGCAGGAGGTGCTAAAACACAGGGAAAATGGTGTTAATAGATACGAGATGTGTCATATACTAAACCCTCTTCTTAAGCAAAGGGGAGAGGTTCCGATATCGGCTAGTACGGTATATCGTATATTCAGGAGGAAGGGGGTAAATAAGTTGAAGCCGAAGATGATAGAGAATAAGCGCAAGATAATAAAGGAGAAGGCGGGGGAGTTAGGTCACATAGACTGCCATCATTTGGGTAAGGACATGATAGTGAAGTCAGGGGGTAAGAGGTACTATTTGGTGTGTGTTATAGATGATTGCACGAGGATAGCTTGGGCTGAAGTGGTGGAGGATATAAAGAGTCTTACGGTGATGTTTTCGTGTTTAAAGATTTTTAATGTATTGAGCAAGAAGTATAAGATGGAGTTTAAGGAGGTTATGAGTGATAATGGTTCAGAGTTTTCTTCTCGTAATAATCAGTTATCGCATCCGTTTGAGAGGATGTTGTTGGAGTTGGGGGTAAGGCATAGATATACAAGGCCGTATAGGCCACAGACGAATGGGAAGGTGGAGAGATTTTGGAGGAGTTTAAATGAGGATTTAATAGAGGGGAGTGTATTTGAGACGATAGAGGAGTTCAAGGATGAATTGGAGCAGTATTTGATATACTATAATGAGTTTAGACCTCATCAGGGTTTGAATCAGAAAACACCTCGGCAAATGAATAACTCTTGTGAAAGAGTGAAGAAGTGATTTTGTCAGCGAATTAGTGAACACGTACAATTCCCGCGAAAGCGGGAATCTCATTGCTCTTGCTCTTCAGGAGAGAATAGAGAGCAAAAGACTCACCTATGGAAAAAGTAATGTCAAGAGTATAGTATCCCATTCGCAAACAAAACATCTTCTTGCGTTACGGTCTCCTGAAGGAAGGGCATAACACCTTATCAATACCACTCATCAATCAATCACTCGCTCACCTTACTTTATTGTCTCAAAAAAATGAATCAGTATCTTCACATTCACCTATCCAAACTCTTACTGTATAACAGCAGGTTATAATAAATTTGGAAAAATAGAGCAGAGGCTAATCAAACATTAGACTGTAACTGTGTTACCCTTGTTTTTATGGTAATCATAGTCCGTCACTGAGCCTTAAGCTTTCTTCTGCTCATTTCCAGGAGAGCTTTCTTACTCTTTAGCTTCTTTGATAAAGTATAAAAAAACTTTATATACCCAACCTGAAAATCTGATTACTTTTTGTTTTTCTCTCTCAACTCCTTCTCCCTTCTATTAGGATCATATTTTTTGCCACTTTTTAATACTCCGTAAACTAAAATAGCTAACTTCCTACTGACATTATGTTTTGCCATTAAGGCTGGTTTTTTCTCTATATAATACTCATAAAGACCTTTTAAAGAATTATTACATCTATTCTGTGTTACACTATGAGAGGCCATTTTAAATATCTGTTTAAGTGGACGATAACACCTAGAAGATTTCCTTCCATAACTTCTTCCCCCACTTATCTTCTCATGCTTGATTAAACCACAGTAACTTAAAAAATGTCCCTTGCTTGGGAAACGACCTATATCCACTACAGCAGCCATGATCTGCACTGCATGAATGTCACTGATCCCTGGAATACTCTTTAATAACCTCATCTCTTTGTGTTTCATCGAAAGCTTTTTAAACTCCTTAATATACTCCCCCTTCACCTTCTCATGTAGAGCCAGTAACTGCTTTGAACGAAATAATACAAAATCATCACAAGCAGGAACTGGAGAAAACTCATCTTTCTTATGATCTAAACCCACAGAAGCAAAAACAGCACTCCTCTGGTTCTTTAAACGAACTATACTTTTTACAACATCATTGTAGCCACTAACCAGTTTCCTTAAATATATAAAATCTTTCCCACTATGATATACTTCCTTCAATAATCCCGCCTGACTTAAACGCACTAACTTTGTAGCATCTATCTTGTCATTTTTGGCCCCCTCGGACAGAAGCCTATTACGATAAGGGTCACATACTAAAAGCTTGTTGACGCAATATCTCAACTCTGAGTAAAGCCATTGGGAAGAAGTACTCTCTTCAAAAGTGAGGATTTTCTTTCCTTTCAGACTTTTTAGATAGTCTTTTAGATAAGAAATATTGCTGGGAATATCTTCTACATTCACTTTTTTACCTTTTTTTGTTACTCTGGCTATGGCCATATTGTTCTTTGACCAATCTAAAGCTATATAATGTTCATACATAGGGTCTCCTCCTTTTTTAATATATTTTATATATTTATTGACCTTCCTACTTTACATGCAGGAAAGAGTCTTGAGGAGACCTTCTTTTTCCATTTATCAAACATGCGGTTTGCCACAGAAGCAACCTTTGGTTGCTCTGTGCTCAAATCCGAACTCGCTTTTGCCCCCTATTCTCTCCTGAAGAGCTTATCTCTATCCTGCTTTGTATGTCATTCCCGTGCAAACGGGAATCCAGCTCTTCTATCTGACGATGGGTTGTGCTACTTGCATTTCATTTAACACAGGGTCTTGTTCGGTATCTTTAACCAACCTTTTTTTCCTGTGTTCATTACACCATAAACACATATATTCCATATTGGTTTGAATGGAGGAGGTAGGCGCGCTACCACCTCCACTGCTACCACCCCCACCTGAAGCCGGAAAACTGATAAATTGCTTTATTGGTTCTTGACTGTTTTGATTGTAATTACCAAGGGAGTGATACATTAATTGACTTTGTTTTATAAAAGAAGTTTGAGTATCTTTGAAAAAGGACATACTACCTCTCCAAGAGGTAGGGGAATTGTAATCTAGAGGAACAGGCCCTGGACTTGTTGGTGCGTCGGTGGATGGTGCCGTAGGAGAGATCATATTTACTTCTAAATTAGCTACTTCATTAACCACTCTAGTAGTATTTATGGAATGCTTGTTGTGGTGAGCTACAAACGAGCTACTAGTAGAACTAAAACTGTCTGTTCCTATCGAAAGTTTATTTGTTGTTGTTTTTCCAATCAACTTCTTTCTTTCTTCTCTTAGAGCGTTCATATCAGGATCAAAAATGGTTCCTTCTGAATCGCTTGGGGGGAAAACTGATATCCTTTGATTCATATCAGCTCCTCCAAAATATTTATCACTTATACGCTTTTTTTCCTCTTGTACTTTTAAATAGGATTTCCCTGCCTCTTTAATATAATTTTTTTCCAGGGCTGTTACAAATTTCTTCCCTTTTTCACTATCAGTTAGGCTCGAGTCTCTGTTGATTTGATTCAGTGTCATTGCAAGGTGATTGTAGTACTGCGGGTTATCTGGGTTATATTCATTAGAAACATCAACAGGTATATTCTTTCCTTTTAGTTGTTTTGCAAGCTCCTCCGGTGTGATTTCTCCTACACTTGCTTTGACAATCTGGAGCATTGGTCCATTGAACATATTTAAATGGCTTATATTCATGCCATGTGCTTCTTCTATTAGTGTCATTACATAGCCGTTCATATCGGCTATTTTGTTTGCTTGTTCTACTGCGTTCTTTGCATAGTTGTAGTTCTCTGTTAACTGATCAAATTCAGCTTGTACTTGATTTACTTTTTCTGTGGCGTCAGAAACAGCTTGAGCTTCACTTCCACAATTACAAACGGGGCAACCACAGGAGTAGTCGTCATCGTCGGGGTCTCGTGGAGGGCAGGAGCAGGGGGCAGCACAGGGAGCCATACAACTATCATAAGCGGCTTGGGCTGATGCTAAGGAGGCTTCCTCCGATGCTAAAACTTTTCCCAACGATTCAAGCTGTATTCCTATAACTGTTAAAGAGGTGTTCATGCGCTCTAAGCTTTCTTTAAAAGCTTCCACTATTTTCTTTGCCTCTTCTTTTTCTTTTTTTCCTCTGTCAACAGCTCTTCCGGATTTTACATATTCACTCATAGCACCGCCCCCACCTCCGCTGCTGGAGCCACCGCCTCCAGTACTACTACCCCCAGTACTGCTACTGCCACTACTGGAACCACTACTCACCTGAACACCGGCAATAGCTATTTTTACAGAAGGAGGAGCACAAGTACTGGCCGAATATAAAATACATTGCCTATCAGGGTTACACTTTTGATCTAAATCAGTTTCTGATTCATCCCAGCTTTTCCAATACTTCTCACATTGAGCCGCTTGAGAATAAACACCATAGCAACTTTTTATGCTATTATCTTTATCTATATTCACATATAAAGGGATACTTATATTTAGGTTCTTATAATTGAAAAACAACTCTCCTTTTGACTTAGGCAGCCAAACCTCTAAATCCGCTTTGTATGTATAAAGTGTATCATTGGAGTTCACCAGCAACTTATCATTTGTAAAACCATTGTTTAATAACAAAAACTTGCTGTTCTCTATGTCTTTCATGTTTTGTATAAATTTTTGTTCTTTCAATACAGTGGAGTCTATATTCACATCTATTTTAGATTGAGAAGGATCAAACTTTTGATTGTTAAGAGCCAAGGTGCATACATCTGGACGACTCATTAATGATCTAAGAGATAAGGTCAGTAACTGGTATTTTGAAAGTTTATTTCTCGTTACTTGACTTTCGTGTGTGTATTTTATTACTCTATACGAAGATACACCTATAATGCTGGCCAAAGCCGTTGACATAGCTAGTAATAAAATCAAGCCGCCTTTATTGTTTCTTAACATAATCCCCCCCTTTGTTACTTTTATTGTTCCTTTTTTTTACTTTTTTTGTTCCTTTACTGGATTCCCGTTTCCACGGGAATGACAAACCCTCGTTTATAATGTTCTTCCCCTGCTTATAATGTTCTTCCCCTGCTTATAATGTTCTTCCCCTGCTTATAATGTTCTTCCCCTGCTTATAATGTTCTTCCCGCTTATTATGTTTCCCTCACTTTGGTACGCGTTAAAAAAGTGGGATAGAGGTATCTTCTTCTCAGTAGAGAATAGGGGGCAAAAGCGAGTTCGGATCCCCGTTTTCACGGGGACAAGCTTCGCGGGAATTGTAAATGTTCACTAATTCGCTGACAAAATTGTGGCAAACCATATATCTGAGTCTTTTGCTCCCTATTCTCTCCTGAAGAACACATTTACTAATACATCATTTTCCTTCTCATCATGGTGTTGTCCCTGGCATATCACACTTCACACAGAAATAGACTTTTCCCTCAGAAACATAAGAGTTCTGACAACCTGGTCCGCAACTCAGTGATCCCATTTTAATAATATTGCCCGTGAAGATCATTTTGGTTCCACTAGGGCATGTCCCTAGAGTTCCACCCGCATCATCATGGTAGAAATTAAAGTACTGTTTTTTGCCATTTAAACTAATATGAGGGAGCACCAATGTCTCACACGGAGAGGTTGGACTAAAGGTAGGGTTCCAGCCTTTATCAGATGTGCAATTAACAAACTGAGTCACTATAAAACAATGGCTTTTTGGCATACATGTATCGAGATTAGAATCGTACTCCGATCCCATAGTCTCACATATATCTTCCCCTACCGGTCCTAAACTTCCCGAAAGGCAGTCTCTCACTATTTTGTTGGTTCCATCGTCTTCTATTACAAATGGGATTTCAATTCTATAGGGATTTAAAGGGGTGAACACATTTTGTTCATCAGCTGACATTACGGACATTTGAATAGTAATGCTGGCTACAGCTACTTCTAAAGTGTCACCCGCCCTTTTATATTTTTTGATAGGGATAGAGGACTTATACTCCCAGGTGAGTTTTTCTATTTTATATTTTCCTTCAAATTCAATGCCTTTTTTAAGGACAGATACAGGTACATCTACAAAAGATCCGTATTGATCTAAGGTTAGGTCTGTTGGGCTAGTGGCAGGGAATTTTTCACCAGCTAATTCGGCCTTACAGTTTTGATTTAGATAGTATCCTATAGCAGCTGAAAATTCATTTACCTCACTTGTTACGAGAGTGTTCCTCTGGAACTTTCCTATATCTAATGATAATTTAGCAACACCTAATCCGGCAATCGTCATTATTCCAATAGCGATAAGTAACTCAACTATACTAAAACCTTTATGTGAGCTTTTTCTGAAGGGGGAAAGGAGTGCGGATTTTACAAATTTTATACCGGTGAGGTATATGTTTTTTTTAAGAAAAGGCTTGACTGCAAAAGTTTTTTCAGAAGATTTTTTTAGAGAGGAGAGGAGAGGAGAGGAGAGGAGAGGAGAGGAGAGGAGAGGAGAGGAGAGGAGAGGAGAGGAGAGGAGAGGAGAGGAGAGGAGAGGAGAGGAGAGGAGAGGAGAGGAGAGGAGAGGAGAGGAGAGGAGAGGAGAGGAGAGGAGAGGAGAGGAGAGGAGAGGAGAGGAGAAACCCTTTACCAAAACATTTCCTAGAAAATCGTTCATTGATTTACTCCCTAATAATACTTAATAAAGCCTACAAATATTTAAGGTTCAAGATAACTTAAGGGGGTTATTTTTAATCAGTTTTAACAATACTCTAGGTTCAAGATAACTTAAGAGGATGATTTCTAATAATTTTTAACAATAATCTATATAAGTCATCTTGTCTATAATTAGAGGTCTTCAAAGAAACTTCTTTTTTTTAACTGCCTTCTAAGTCAACTTAAAGTACCATGAACCAAAAATATTTATGAACCTATATAATAATACATTTTTTTTGAATTTTTAAAAAGAAAAATTGTCAAATAAATGTAAAATTTACGAAGGATTAGTGAAAAGAATAGGGATACTTACTGTTAGTAACAGTGTAGATGTATCAAAATGAAACACAGGTGGGGAAGCTCTCCCTTTAAAACCGATCGTGTTTAAAAATTCCGATTTTAAAGGTTTGGTTGTTTCGGAGTAAAGAACTAAAAAGTTACGGAAAAATTAGACCATAAGAGTATAATTAGTCGGTTCTGAAAAAGTTTTCTTATTCAAAGTTTTGCAAATAGAGGGAAAAATGAGTTAGGCTCTTGAGCACAATGTGACTGAAAGCTTCACCTTATGATAAAATAGGGTTTTGCCTCTTGGTTTGAAATAGGGAACGGAAGGCCCTTTTGAATAGTCGCTTTGTAGCAAAACGCATGTCCGAAATTTTTCTCTCTTATTTGCAATAATTTTGAATGAAAGAAGTCTTTTCTAGCCAATATTATCCCTTTAAAAAATATAAATAATATCAAATTGTTAGGATTTTTTCAGAACCGACTAATTACAAATTTTTCACTTGCATCCAAAGGGATGTAGGTTTAGATTGCAATACTCACCAGTGGGAAAAGGAAACCAACCCTATAAAAACCTGATCTTGAATTATGAAAATAAAACATTATTTAAAAAAAAATAAACTTACGAAAATAGGGACTTGTGTATCTCTAGCCCTTTTCACTACGCTTGTGCTTTTTTACTTCATGTCTGTACTTATTTCGGACACACCTGATCTTAAGAAAAAAACGGATATGGTTGGTTTAATTGAGTTTATCCGTGTTAAACCTCGCTCTTTTCTGGACGAAAAAACCAGAAAACTTCCAGAAAAAAAACCAAAACAAATGAAACCACCTAAAATGAAAATGCTTTCCGCGGCTTTATCTAAACCTCAAAAAATAAACCCGCAAATGGATATGCCGGATATAAAATCTGTTTTACGATCCGGTGGTCCAGCCGTAGGAGGCTTTGGTGGTGCTAACTTAGGATCTGAAGTCACCCCTCTGGTCCGAATTGAACCGCAATATCCAAGAAAAGCCGCTATGCAAGGTATAGAGGGGTGGGTAAGGTTGCAGTTTGATATTACCCCTACAGGCATGGTGAGTGGTGTACAAGTGCTAGGGGCTAAACCTCCTAATATATTTAATCGAGCAGCCATCAAAGCTTTACGCAAATGGAAGTATCGCCCTAAAGTGGAAAATGGCAAACCAGTTGAGCAAAAAGGATTAAAAGTGCAATTGGATTTTAAACTGGAGTAGGAGCTATACTACAAAAACAGAGACATTTTACCTTTTAAAGTACAACTGGACTTTAAATTTGAATAGAAGTTATATTTATCTGGTTTGCATTTTTATGGTTTCCTATTGAGGTAAAACCGGCAAAATGCAAGACGGAAAAAACACTATGGGCAAAAAAAACATCACAGAGAATTTCAAATAACATTGATGATATGGCCACCTTTTGGAGTGAGATTTTCTATGAATAAAAATTTACTGTATGTTTTATTGGTAATAGCACTTCTAGTAGGAGTGTCTTTTTACTTTTTCCAAAGTGACGAAAAATATATTAAAAAAACGACAGTAACATTGTTAAAATTAGCTACACCCTCTTCCTCTCCTCTTTCCACTCCGGCTATACTTAAAAGAGTGAATGCCATGTCAAAATACATCCACTTTTCCGTGCAATATGAAATTCATATAAATGGGCATATATATCAAGATAGCTCTTTAGCTGATTTACGATCTTCCATGTTGATTTATTTTAGGAAATCCACCAATAATAAATGGCGAGTGGATCTACCGGCAAAACAGGAAATCAATGTGAAAATAGACTCTTCTGAAGAGATACCGATCGTGTCTGAAAATTCCGGTTTTAAAGGCTCGGTTGCCAAGAGTAAAGAATCGAAAAGTTACGAAACAGTAATACCCGATGGGTATCGAAAAACAGCCAAAGCTACTTTTAATATTAAAGTGGCAAAAGAGGGTAAAAAAGCGTCCTGCAATGCCATCTTAAATTGGAAAAAAGAAAAAAAATGGCTTATTCACAAAATCAAAGTGTTTAACTGCAATTTGGCACATTAATATGAAGCCCTTCATCTTATCAGAAACCTAATTTTTTAACGGAAGGACTTTGGCTTAAAGTAAATATACAGGGATAGTTGAAGATTTTTATGTTTTGATTTTCTGAACGACGAAATTCATATCTCAATCCTTTTTGGTTTAGCTATTGAATTTTACATATAACTAATATAACATACTGACCGTGTTGGATCTCTGACCTTTTTTCTTTGAGAACGAGTATTTTCGTTTATCAATAGTATTGGGAGTTTAAATAAAACTATGAAAGCAAAAATGATATTCTTTTTTCTTTTATATTCCATCAGTTACACAAGTGTAGGTATGGAAAAAAATAAACCTATAGAAAAAACACCTACCAACACAAAAAATAAAAAAGAACAAATTAAACAAATACCTAAAAAATGGGTTCAACTTAAAAAGGAATTAAAAAATCGCAGAAGTGCTCTCACCTCTCCTATAGTACAACGACGAATGCAACGAATCTTGCGTACTATGAGTAAAAAAGACTCAGAAAAGAAAACCATAGAGCTTATTGAAAAGCTAGAGAAAATTGTGCACAATCGTTTGTTTGATCTTGCTCGGCTGTACCAACTTAAAGCGCAAGTTTATTTATCCCAAGATGATTTTAAAAAAGCGGGTTTATATTATAAAAAAGCTCTTAATCTAAAGAGGCTTTCTTATAACGAGCACCTGTCTGTGTTATACGATCTAGCCACTATAAATTTACTTCAAAATAAAATAAAAAAAGCCTCTCAAATAACGGATCAAATATTTTATCTTGCTGACACCGTTCCCTCCTCTGCTTATATTTTAAAAGCTTCTATACTGGTGGAGCAAAAAAAGAAGAAACAGGCTCTTAAATTAGTAATGAAAGCGATTCAATCCACTACCCAGCCCAATGAAAGCTGGCTCGCTTTCGGAGCCGCTTTAAATCTAGACATGGAACAATATATACCGGCGGCTCGGTTGCTGATAAAACTCACTGGTGGTTATCCTGAAAGGAAAAAGTACTGGAAACAGCTTTCTGCTGTTTATCTGAATATTAATAAAGACGACCGGGCCTTAGCCACTTTGGATTTGGCTTACAAACTGGACTTTTTGGAAAAAGAACAGGAAATTTTACATTTAGCTGGTCTCCTTATGTATCAAGGTCTTTCTTTTAAAGCCGCTAACTTGATTGAAAAATCTCTAAAACTAAAAAAAGTAAAACCCACTAAAAAAAATCAGGAAATTTTAGGAGATTGTTGGTTAAGAGCGGAAGAAACAAAAAAAGCTTTAGCGGCTTATCATCTAGCTGCTCCTGCTGCGGAAGATGGAAAAATCTTTTTCAAGATAGCTCGTATTTATATGGGTAAGCAAAATTGGAAGGCGGCTGTAGGTAGTTTGCAAAAAGCTCTAAGTAAGGGCGGAATAAAACACCTTGAAAACATTTATATTTCTTTGGGTATTGCTTATGTTAATTTAAAAAAACATACCGAAGCCATAAATTCTTTTGAGCAAGTTATCTCTACAGAAGCTAAAGGGCAGCAGATTAAAATTGCTCGTGACTGGATCAACTATACCAAGCGTCTTATGAACAGCACAGCTTCACTTTACACCGAATGATAAAGAAGAGATTATAAATCGAGAAAAACAATAGCTTTCTTATGGGAGGAAAGATATGATAGTTAAAGAGCTTATAAAATTATTAACAGAAAAATCTTACTTCCTCCAGCAAAGTATCCAAATTTGCAATAAACTGGGATGGGAATTTAGAATGTCCAGTTTCGGTTTAAAAAGACTGCCCTTTTAGGCATATAATATACATAAAATACTCGTAAAAGTAACACTTTTGGGATATACTGGTACTCTGTTTTTACAAAAGGAGGTCATTATTATGGATACAGCACCAGAAATAAACATGAGAATCCCTGAAAATAAATTAAAGATTCTGAGTCCTGATCTTCAATATTTGAGACCAAAAAGATTTTTTAAATACAGCCCCTTCAACAAAACTGATATCGCTAAACAAGCAAAAATAAATAGGAAAGCATTGTATCAACCAGTCACAACTTCATCTCCCCACTTCCCGCCGTTTCCCGCTCTATCCTGACCCATCACCTCGAAATCACCTCCAAGTGTGAGAAATATAAATAACAGAATAAAAGTAAGTTTGACTTTATATCTAATTTATCGGATAAATTAGATATATGATCCCAAGACTTATCAAATGCTCAAAAACAAAAAGCTTTTTTTTATTTGGTGGTAGAGCCACTGGCAAATCCAGCTACTTGCAAAAGCAATGGTCTCAGTCCTTTAAAAAAGATGAGCTTTTATGGATTGATCTTTTAGAGCCGGAAAAAGAAAGAGAATTTAATTTAAGACCTTCTCAATTGGCAGAACAGATCGAAGCATTAAAAAAAAAACCAAAGTTTATTGTAATTGATGAAATTCAAAAAGCCCCTAAACTGTTGGATGTTGCTCATCAGTTAATACAAAAAAAGAATATTAAATTTGCTTTAACTGGTTCTAGTATCCGAAAACTAAAATATGGTTCAGCCAATCTTTTAGCTGGCAGGGCTTTCTTATATAAGCTTTTTCCTCTTACCTTTTTAGAACTTAAAGAAAAATTTGAATTGGAACAAGTTTTGCAATTTGGGAGCTTGCCGGAAATTTTTAACTTAAATCTAAAAAAAGATAAAATTCGTTATCTCAATTCTTATATTCACACTTATTTAAAAGAAGAGATTGTATCAGAGCAAATCATTAGGAATATAGAGCCTTTTCGTTATTTTTTAGAAGTTGCAGGGCAGTGCAATGGCTTGATTCTTAATTACTCTAAAATCGCTAGAGAAGCAGGAATTGATTATAAAAACTGTCAAAGATATTTTGAAATTTTGGAAGACACTCTTTTGGGGTTCCATTTACCAGCCTTTTCAATGTCCATTAGAAAGCAACAAAACAAAGCTTCCAAATTTTATCTTTTTGATTTAGGAGTGGCTAGAGCTTTAGCTGGATTGATTGTTGTTAACATTCAACCGGCGGCTTACTCTTTTGGTCAATGCTTTGAGCATCTTGTGATAGCAGAAGTCTATCGTTTAAATGAATATCTTGAGGCTAACTATAAAATGTCTTATTTTCATTCAAAAGACGGTCTGGAAATAGACCTAATTTTACAAAAGGATCGGGAAAAAATACTTATTGAGATAAAATCCAAAAAGAAAGCACTTTCAGATGATCTAAAGAATCTAAAACTTGTTAAAAAAGATATTCCTAAATCAAAGGGATTCTTACTTTCTCTTGATAAAACAGCAAGAAAGGAGAGTGGCATTTTTATCCTTCACTGGCAGGAGGGCTTAAAAAAGATCTTTGGAGTATCTTGATTTTAGAGTTTTGCCCATTACTTTTTTATTTTCAGAAGTGTCCTTGACCCCCTAAAAAGAGGCTACCCCCTAAACTGAGGAGGTAAAGTGCAAAAGTTTTGTAAAAGAGTTCCAAAAAAGCAAAGGTTTGTGATTTTTTAACTTATTTCTTTGTTGAGAAGATAGGGTTTTAATAAGTTTTTCTAAATGTTTCTTTAAAGTTTCCATAATTATTTTTTCTCCTTATTGATATAATTTTTTTCTCTTTCTGAAAGTGAAAATTTATTGGTGATATAGTTGTCTAATTCCTGAAACTTGCTTTGATTTTGCATCACCTTATCCACTAATTTTGTTATTTTGGAAAAAGTTTTTTTATCCCATAAAGGAAGTGGTAAGTCTTCAATGTGGCTCCTCAAAATTTTTATACTAGAAAATTTTTTCTGGAATAGAAACTGATATAGAGAAGAGTTAAAAAGGGAAGCAATAACTTTGATAGGATAATCAGGAATTTCAGGGATAAGTATGTTGGCGCTGTTCAAAGTCAATCTTTTATAATTGTCGTAAGCAAAGATTAAATTTTTTGAAATAAACTTATAAATCAGTTTTTCTTTAGCTCGATATTTTTCCTCTGGAGCCACTTGTTGAAATTTCTCAGGTTGAAATTGAATGTAGGAAGAAGGTTTATCTAAAATAAACTTTTTAATGTCTTTTCCTTTGTAAATAGGTTCAAACCCTGGCTTACTTTCAGCATTGATAAACTTTTTGTTGTTTCCAGTTACAATTCCTAAAGCCCAGCTTGCTTTATTTTTTAAGGTGGTATGTTTTGTCTTATATATTTTATCAATAATTTTAGAATCAAAATTATTTGAATGAATATCAAAAATAAAATCATGGTTACTCATCCATTTTATTTGTTGCACTTTATATTTTTTGTTTATGTTGTGGATGGCTGTTTGTTTTGTGTGTTTATTATTTTTCCCTAAATCCAATCGGATGACAGGAGTAAAAACATTTTTAAAAATACGGTTGAGATAGATGATTTTTTTAATTTGAGCCGTTTTTAAGATAATTGCTCTTATGTCTTTATGGGTTCGGACATTTAAAATGGATTCAGGCAAAATGAATGAAACTACTCCAGAAGGGCAAAGCCAGCTAAGACTTTTTGTAAGGAAATAAGAAAAAGACTCAAGGGAAGTAATTTGAGGATAGAGGCTCTTGAGCCTTTTTATTTCTGCTTTTGAAAAATGCACTCCCCAAGGCGGATTTGTAGCTATAATATCAAAATTTTTTATATCTTTGTAATCATGAAAGCTGAATAAATCATCGTTGCCAATATCAAAAAGAGTATTTTTACAAAAAATATTTGGCACAAAGTTTTTGTTTTTGAATCTTATGAGGATGTTAAGTCTGGCGATTTGGACTGCTGTTTTATCATAATCAATACCATAGATGTTTAACGGATTTCCTACAATATCAGCAAAAGCCAGTAAAAACTGACCAGTTCCACAACAAGGGTCTAAAACTTTGGAGTCTTTTTTTACATAATCTTTTATTATATCATTTACTATATTTGAGGGCGTATAATAAGAACCGCTTTGAGATTTTTTTCCTTCAAATAGAAGGGATTGATAAAATATACCCAAAATATCTCTTTGTTCTGGAAGCTTACAGTCCAGTAAAAAAGAAAAATGGGGTTTGATATTTTCACTTCTGAAATCTAAAAGCCATGAGTTTATTTCTTCTTGAATTTGTTTATTTGTAAAAAGTAATTCTTTACCTTTTTCAATATCTTGAAAATTTATTGTTAGTAATATTTTTTCTTTTTTTAAAAGGTTGAGGCTGAGTAAGAAAAGAGCCATTGTTGTTTTTATATTGTTTTTTTGTATAAAATTAATAACATGGTTAAATTCATCAAGGTTGATTTGTGCTTTTATATGTTCTTCAGGGATAAATGTTCTTTTAGCTTTTATTTTATTGGCTCGTTTGTTTAATTTTTCCAATTCCCCACTTAAAAGTTTTGATTTAATCTTTTCAATATCAGTTCTATAAAAAAAATAACTATTATTTTTATTATATGTAGGAAGCTGTCCACTTTTAATCCAATTACGAACAGTTGCTGTTGAAATCCCTAATATATCAGCTGCATTTTCTATATTTAGAATTTCCTTATGAGTATCAATTATAAAATCAGGGGTGTTATTGACCATTAGCTTTAACTCTCTGCATTATTAAAAGTTACTTTAGAAGTAATAGACTTTTATACTTTACAAGATTTTTCAAGTGAAATCCAACATCAAAAAAAATTCCCCTTACGCAAAACCTCTCACCATTTTTCAGGGGCTTGAGGAAAGGGGAATTTATTAATCCATAAAGTTACAAAAATGGTCTAAGAAGTTGAAAGGTGGTGGTCAGTTGAGTAGTAAGGAGCTTTTGTCATGTTTGAAAGTTTCTTATCAGTGGAGTTGTAAGCCTACCTGTTGGTGTGTCTTAAGGCAGTAGAATCAACAACAACCAGTTACAACTTTGTCCCTGCACATCCCGCCGTTTCCCGCTCTACCCTGAACAATCACCTCGAAATCACCTCCAAGTGCGAAAAATAAGTAAGGAGTTTTCCTATCGGAAAAGAAATCAAAAGATACGCTTGATTGTTTTGTGATTTGATAGTTATTCAGATGCAAAAAGCTTGTGTAGTCTATGGAGCACCAGAGCCTAAAATCGGGGGTTCTGAGTCACATATTCATGTGGAATTTAAAAACCACGAAGCAGATATGGCCGAAAAACTGGCTAAAAAGGCAGTTTTACAGGACACTGGGGAAAAAACGCACATGAAAACGCACATGAAAATCCTTGAAATATTGAGTTCAAATCCAGATATCACCATCACTGAGTTAGCACGACAAATTGATAAATCTGAGAGTGCTGTTTGGCGAGTCATCCAAAAGCTTCAAAAAGAAGGCTATTTAAAACGAATAGGCCCGGACAAAGGTGGACATTGGGAAGTGGTGAAGAAGGATGATTAAAAATCCAGATCGTAAAGGAATGGGTTATTTAAATGCAAATAATAGCTAACGGTATAAATGGGAATTATTTAGATAATTATTTGAATAATGCTCCTGAAGAAATTGAATGGGTGAAAGCTGCTGTAGCTTATGCAGATAATTTCACTGAGGAAAAACTTATTAAATTTTGTACAGATCGTGAGATACCTTTAATATTTTATGGGAGGATGGATTATTCATGTCCTGTAGTAGTTAGTGTACTTGAAAAATTTCTTCAGTTAGGCCCTGCATACACTTGCAAGCTCATAAAAAACTTTTTTCACCCAAAAGTTTTATGGTTTGAAGGACACGGAGCTTATATTTGAATTAAGCGTAAACGATTCAGATTCTCAATGGTTATATAGGGGGCTAAAGAGCTATTACAAAAAAACTTATAGATTTTTCAAAAACAGAAGACATTACTTCATTAGTTACCAGTTCTTGTTGTAAAGTCTTTTTAAGATTTTGTTTTTTAGTTTTTGGAAATCATGGGGAAGGTTTGTCTTTCATTCAATATCAATCTCTGTTTATTCATTTTACTTTCCGGTTCATCGGACTTTAACGCATCGCTTGATGCTTACCAACTGTCCATATATGGGGGACATTCCATAATCACTCCCCCTCATCGATGATTTCGAGGAAGTGATTACGAATCGGAGAAGGTTATATTTATGTTGTTAGTAGTTTAGGTTAGGGAAATAGAGAAAAAAAATAAAAATTCCTTTTTAGGTTTTGGAAGTTTTTAAGACGGCTGTTCATTCGGTAAGACAGGTCAGGAACAGGTCTTATTTTTTTGGTTGCTTACCAGCCGAAACGAACTTGCAAGTCAAGGGCAGCCTTCAGGCTGTCGCCATAGGCGAACGCAGTCCCTTTACTTCCAGTTAGATTTTGAAATAAAAAAGCTAAGTAATTCCAATAGTGGGTAAAACGGGAAGCCACTTTGGTGGCTTTCAATGGTAGGAGGTGCCGGCTGAAAAAAAGAAAGCACCAAAACAGCAAAAAACTGAAATAATTCAGTAAAATCAACACAAACCCGCCGTGCTTTTTTCCCGGACTTTCCCGCCGTTTCCCGCTCAACCAAAGTAAATCACAGCAAAATCACAGCGAGTTTTTTAAAAATGGGAGCAAAGAAATTTTATAAGAATATTCTTGACTTTTTTGTGATTTGAGCCGATATTAATTATCAGCATCCCCCATCCGTTACGACCGATGGGGCACGAGGCGACCCAAAAGGTCGCTTTCGTCTTTTAAGAGAGATATATTTTGCAATCTAAACCACCTAAAACTCTTAATACAATCGTTTATATTGATGGATTAAACCTTCAGTATTCACTTAAAAATACTCCTTATACATGGTTGAATGTCAAAGGATTAGTAGAGAATATATTGAATCTCTCTTTGCATAAAATATCAAAGATTAAATACTTTACTGCTTTTTCTACAAAGCGTGATTCTGCCCATAGGCAATTTATATATTTAAAAGTTTTGAGAACACTACCAAGTATTGAAATTATACTTGGAAAGCACAAGAAAAGACAAATTATAGGGAGACTTATTGAGTATGACCATAGATTGAAAAGAGAGGTCATCACCGGTCAGACAGTGAAGATTTTTAAACCTGAAGAGAAAGAGACAGATGTAAATATAGCCTCCCATATTGTTTATGATTGCTGTAAGAGGAATATTGATTGTATCGTATTATTATCTAATGACACGGATTTAAAAACCCCTTTGGAACTTGTGAAATATAGATTAAAAAAGAAGGTCATTATTATTACCCCTACAAAAAGATTAGAAAAACTAGGTGACCCTATCTATCCCAACAAACCACATATAGAATTGAGAAAATTGTCAAAAGTGAATCTTAGAATAGAAGAACATCATTTAAAAAAGTGTCAGTTTCCTAATTTGGTGAATGGAATTTATAAACCAAAAGGTTGGGTTTGATGTATTTAAATCAAAATCACTTTAATAAATTTTATGAAAGATTATAAGACACCTTTAATATTTTACGGAGAAATGGTCAATTTTTCTAGTGAAATCATTAACTAAGCTTTGTCTTTACTTTTGTATGATTTAGTATGATACTTAATATATCATATCCTCCTTAGTTTTCGGACGGCGGAGCACGAAGCGACCGAGAAGTCGCTTTGTTCTTTTGGATTTTATATTTGGAAAATAGTTTTATTTTCTCTAATGTAGCTAATTGGATTGGCCCCCATTTTTGGCTACCTCGATTGTGTTAATTTAATATACTCCACCGGAGAACGCATTCCAAGGCTGGAATGCGGTGCCCTGTGATTATAATCATATATCCACTGCTCCAATAGTTTCATCGTTGTCTGTGCATCATAACAATCACTCACATACACATAATCCCTCTTTAATGTCTTCACAAAGGCTTCCGCCATACCATTGCTTTCAGGACTATAAGCTCTTGTAAAACACGATTTTAAGCCCAACCGCCTGGCTAAAGCCTGCACATTATAAGCCCTGTAAATACTCCCCCGATCCGATAAAAACTCAATCTCCCTAGAAGCTCTTCCGCCTGAAAATCTACGCTCTACAGCCATAACCATTAAACTCTGAATATCTTCCGATAACAACGGACGATAAGAAGACACAAAGCTTATTATCTCCCTGTCATGACTATCTAAAACAAAACACACATACACCTTCTCCCCATTAAAACAATGTATCTCAAAACAATCTGAACACCACCTGGTGTTTGAATATAACGTCATCACTTTACCCGTGCCCTTATGCTCCCTCTTCAAAATACCTGATTTCGGAAGCAACAAACCATTATCCCGCATGACACGATAAATACGCTTCTTGTTATACCTGCTCAGACCATTGTTCACCCTCTTCCTATTATATAAAGCTGTCACCCGCTTATAACCATAAGTACTACGGTGCCTTATCACTTCCTTAATCCCTGACAACACTTCTTTATCCATTTCCTCTCGCTTCCTCTTGGCAGTGGAAATGGCCTTAACCTTTTTACCCTTGTGAATGGACTTTGGGTGAATATCAATCAACTCACAAAACCTCTTCTTGCTCACTTCGATCCTCTGACCCTCAAGGAACTCTTTTGCATACTCCGTCTTTCTTCCTTCCGCTTTTTTTTAACAAACTCATTGAACTGCTTGAGTGTGGTGATATCCAATGCCTGTTGAGCCACTGTTTCCTTTAAAAGACTGTTTTCTTGCTTTAAGTGCTTTATCTCTTCCAAAAGTGGCTTTGAATCAAAAGAAAGCTTCTCCTCTTCTTTTTTCATCTTCTCCCTCCATTTATAGATCGTAGCTGGTTGAATCTGATACTTCCTAGATAACTCAGATATACTCAAACCGCCATTGAAATGCTCTGACAAAATTAAGAACCTTTGCTCTTTTGGAACTCTCTTATAGAACCTTTCCACTTTTCCTCCTTATTTAGGAGGTAGCCTCTTTTTGGGGGTCAAGGACATTTCTTCTAATGAAATTATTTTTTTCTCAATAGCTATTTTTAATTTTTGTTTTATCCATTCAGGTCGATGGAAGCCACTCGAAATTAAATCTTGAAAAGTTTTTCTAATATCAGTTGCGTACAAATTGTTTACATTTTTTTTCTCTAAAATATTTAATTTTTCATAATGTAAGACAAGTTTATCACTGCAAATAGTTCGACGAAAATTATCTGGGACAGTAATATGAAACTTTGATGGATAATTAATTTCTACATTCATTAAGTAAAGGGCAGTCTCATAGGAAAAAACACCTACTTGTTCATCTTTTCGATTTCTAGCCCAAAGCTGATAAAGGAAAAAATCTCTTTTTGAATCTGCTTGAATAATATTAAGATGATATATCCCTTTTTTTATTCGTGACCAATTTCCTACTTTTAAATGATAAGAATGATTTCTAGGATCAACTCCTACTTCTATTGCTTGATGACTAGTAAAGAGACCTGATTGATTCTGAGCAATTTTTAATAAAGGGTGATTTGCTTTCAAAAGTAATTCCTTATAATTTGATTTTAACTATGTATTTTATGTTATCTTTGTCAACATAATTATAAATTATACATAATTTTTATGTATTTTATATATTTTCTTCTTGTTTTTTGCAATGTATACTGGTAATTTTCATCAAAAAAGAAAGGTGTTTATAATGATAAAAGACATAAAAATTCAAAATTATAAGCTTTTTAAGTTCTTTTCTGTAAAAGATTTATCTCAAATTTTACTAGTTGGTGGCGGAAATAACAGTGGTAAAACCAGCTTCTTAGAAGCCATATATTTATCTCTAGATTATGGTAATCCCGGTATGTTTATGAATCATTTCAGATGGCGGGGGGTAGATAGTGTTTCTAATAATGCGCAGGCTTTATTTGCACCAGTCTATCATGGCTTTGATCTAAGCAAATCCATGGTATTTGAAAGTAGTACTCAATCAAAGAAAAGGAAAATAGAATATCAGTTTTTACAATTAACCAAACAGCATTTTATTGTTCAAAACGGAAATAGTATCGAGTTACCGAAAGAACAACCAAATAATCTTGGCAAAGTGAGAATAGGATTTTGGGAAGAAGGAGAAAAAATAAATGAAGCTGATTTGGAACTTGCAATTAATGGTATTCAATTAAAAAATCAACAGCAGTCTATACAATATAGTGAACATATAAAGGCTATTTTTTTACCTTCAACGGCTCCTGTTCATCCTGTAGAACATGCACATCAATATAGTGAACTTGATAAATTGAACAACACAGTTGGTATTTTACATGCTTTGCAGATTATAGAACCTAAACTCAAGTCTTTAAGTGTAATCTCTGCTGGCAAAAGTTCTGCTATATATGGAGATATTGGTCTTGGACAAAAAATTCATTTATCTTTAATGGGACAAGGGATTGGTCATTTATTATCTATTCTATTAGCTATTAATTCAGTAAAAGATGGTATTGTTCTAATTGATGAATTAGAGAATGGATTTCATCATTCTGTTTTACCTCGTATATGGGAGGTCATCACTCGCACAGCTAAGGTTAATAACACACAAGTCATAGCTACCACTCATAGTTATGAATTGATGAAAGCTGCTATTGAAAGTATTCCAGAAGACTTAAAGGATGACTTTAAATATATCAGAATAGATAAGGAAGAAAATGAATTTAAAACTAAACAATATCGTTTTCAGAATTTACAAGTCGCTTTGGAAAATGAGTTAGAAGTAAGATAAATGAGTAAGATAAAAATTCCAAAATTTATTAAAGAGGAAAAAGTATTATTCGTAGAAGGAAAGGATGAAGAAACATTTTTTACAGTGTTGCTAAAAAAATATGGGTTGCAGGAAATACAGATTATCCAAAGTGGTGGAAAAGAGCAGTTTTCATTTATATTTCCAGAGATAATAAAGATACCAGGCTTTAGTAAAATACGATCGTTAGCTGTAATACAAGATGCAGATAAAAGTACACAAGCTGTATTTCAAAGTGTTTGTTATACTTTGGAAAAAGAAAATTTAGGCATTCCAGGAGAAATATCACACTTTACCTCAACAACACCTCAAGTGGGAATCTTCACTCTTCCAGATGGGAAAAATTCAGGAAATTTAGAATCTTTATGTTTATCTACAGTGCAGTCAGAAAATATTACAGATTGTATTGAACCTTTCATAAATTGTGTAAAACAAAAAACATCTGTAAAAAATACTAAATATAAATTTCCAAGGAATCTTAATAAAGCAAAATGTAAAGCTTTTTTATCAGCTATGGAAGAAGATACTTCTGCTTTAGGAATAGCTGCTGAAAAAGGTTATTGGAATCTAGATTCCGATAAGTTGAATCCTGTATTAGATTTTTTAAAAAAATTAGACCGTGAAAATTGAACAATGTATTATTAAGACATTCTATATTTTTTATTGAAAGAGGAATTTGTATGGAAATACCAACATTTTCACTGTATGGTGAAAATGATCCAAAGATTCAAGAGGGAATACAAGCAACTCTCCCCTGGAGAAGCTGGGATCAAGTTAGTAATAATGAAAAAAAATTGCATTTCAGCAATTAAATAATAAAGGTTTTTTTGTGAAGGCGCTAAAATTATAAATACAATAAAACTTTTAAATAATAAGTTTTTAAGAAAACTTTATGGAAAAAATCTACACTATTGCCCCTCAACATCTTTTTTTGTACTTCAAAGGGAGGCTATACAAGATTTCCATGATATTTTTTTAGAAGAAAAATCTAATGTAGTTCTTTTTATGTTAAGCGTTTTTGCTCAAAAACTTATTAAACAAGATTATCTTGATAAAGCAGGAAAATCAAACAATACAAAAGATAGAAAACAATATATAAATTTGGCATTTGCTTCATTTGATGAATTACAAAATTGTTTGAATCATATTTTTGATCAATTTTGTATAAATCAGATGCTTACTCGTAATGGATTTATACCTCGCCAAGATAAAAGGATTTTAGATCAAATTTACATTCCTACAATTAAATGCCTTTCTGATCCTAAATGGAAAATAGTGGATAATGATTTAAGAAGTGTGTTTCAAGATTATAGAAATGGAGCTTATCAAGAAGCTATTACTAAAGCTCATAGTGTTGTACATAGGTTCCTGCAAATATATTTAAGCAAAGGAAATAAAAATTCTAAAGGGGAATTAGGTAAATTATTTCAAGAGTTCAAAAGAGATGATGTTATGTCAGGTAATACTTTTGTGATAAAAATAATTGACGCTGTTCAAAGTTTTTTGTCTTCTGAAAGAGCAACTAAAAGCACAGCTAAGCCTGCATCTAAAAATGTTACATCTTCGGAAGCTTTGTTAGTGGTAAACGCAGTTATGATTTTTTTGCAGTACTGTTTAAAAGCTAATTGATTCAGTAAACAGTTTACTCCACTGCCTTTCAATGGGAATGTAACTTTTCTATATTTCTCCAACGTGCTGTGATTTTGCTGTGATCTTCCAGTATGAAGCGGGAAACTGGAGGAAAAGCCGGGAAGAAAGCAGGACTGATTGTTGTTAATTTTACTTGGTTATTCCCGTTTTGTTCTGTTTTAGAGGAAGACCTTCAACACACCCTCTCCCTCCGCCATTTTTTTATATATCCATTTAAGCTGACGACTAGCCAAAAAATGAGCTAAAGCTCTTAATATCAATGAAAAAAGACCATTACAGGAAAAATAAAAAGTTTTTACTGTGATTATTTAAAAACAAGGTTCAAAGTTAATTCTATCATTGTATAAGTTCACAACTTGCTGACAGGCTGTGGAGAGGGGCTTTCTCTTATGAAGTGCCTCTGTTATAACTCTAAGAAGAGGAGGAGAATGGGTATCTGGTGGCATTACTTGTACTTCTTTTGGAGGCGGCGGCGGAAGTATGTGAAGTTTTGCGTATTTTGAACCTTCTTTAGATGATAAGAGACCAGAACATTGGAATAATATTGGTTCTTTTTGGAAAACTTGATATGCTATAAGATCAGCCATGTCCTCTTCTGTTCTATATGTCTCATTTTTTATATGATCCAATCTAAAAGGTCTGTTCATTTTTGTCTTATCTTTTGTGTTGTATCGTCTGTTGGCACATCTTCTTAACTTCATATATTGACGGTAACTTATTTTACTAGGTTTATTTGGTTTATTAAGCTTTTGCTTATTTTTACTAAACCAGTGACTAAGGGCATGAGCTAGTTCATGTGCTACGATTTGTTTGCCATGATCATGAAAGTGACAACTAAAATGAGATACAGCTATCATATTTTCTTCTGGGCTAAAAGAATCGCTGACTACCATCAGAGGTGACGGGCACAAAGAAGATTCACCACCTCCTAGACGTATCATATCAGCTATTTTCTTGTTAGAATAAGAGGAAATGCGATTATCTGCTGCTCTTCTTATATTCTCTACAAATTTTTGTTCAAAATTTTGGAGTGAATGGGGAAAAACAACTTTAAGAGAGTTGTTTATATAATTTTTATAAGTTTGCCGTGAGAAATCACTATAATTATTAAAAGTTTTAATTAAAAATTGATCGGTATATTGATTAATATTTTGTTCGTATATGTTCATTCGCTGTACAGTCTGAATATTGGCATTATAAACAGATTGACAATGATTAAGTTGTTGAGTGAATTGTTGTTTGTAGTTATCGTCTGATGTGGTTTCTTGTAAATTTTGATGTAAAGAGGTTAGTTCATCTAATACCCATTTTTTGCAGTCTTCTACGCAGAAAATGAGACTTTTGCTTTTTTTAATTAAGCGATCTAGGGTGGCGGCAAAGGCCATACGATTTAATACTTCTTGTTCTAGTTTTTTGCCTAGTCGGGCAATTGTTCGTTTTTCTTTTTCTGTGAACTTTACTTTGTTACTTTGATAATCTTCTAAAAATTTTTCGTATTCTTCTCTTAATAACTCTCTTTGTTTTTTTATAGAAGTTGAACCTAAGTTAAAAAGAGCAGCCCCTACAGAAAAAGGCATCATTTTAGCTCTGTTTGCTTTATAAAAAGTATCACCATTACGTGCTATTTCTGAAGGGTAATCAGTAGGTGTATCATTATTTGCATGTCCAGAACCTGTGGACATAGCTGCCGCTGCATTGTCCATTGCGATTTTCATAGAAAGTGCTTCAGCTACTTCATCCCACTCTTGGGGTTGAATATTGGATTCGGGATTAGCTAGTTTATCTTGTAGAGTGCTTAATATATCTTTTTTGTAATTTTGTTTCTTTAAAAAGACTTCTTCAATAGTGGGACGGACCATTTGATTAAAATTGTTTTTCATTTCCGGTTTTATGTCTTCATTATCAAAAGTGTTATTATTTAATACATATACAAGGTGATCCTTGGCTGGTCCACAGAGATCTATAGCACATTTTTGAAGGAGGTCATTTTCTTGTTCTTTCTTTGATTCCTCTTCTTTACCTGAAAATGACAGGCAGTATTGGCATTCCTTAGGTGTAGATTGATTTATCTGATTTATTTGTTCAATCACTTGTTTAGTGTAATCAATATCTATTTGTTGCTTTGAACCTACTGTATAAGGAGTGAGTGGAATAAAAAATATAAATAAATTTATCATCTCAGTTATACTTTTTTTATATTTCTGTGTAGCTGTTAGGCAGAGTGCTATGGCTGCATCCGTGGGAGTCTATATTATATACCAGTGGGTGTGTGATTAGATTCTTTAAACTGTTCAATAATTCTATTCTTTATACTTAAGTCTTGTTTCTTTTATCAATCAACTTAAATATCATTATATATTATAGAAAGTGTAAAAATAGAGATTCTAATTAGTCGGTTCTGAAAAAGTCCTAACAATTGGATTTTATTTATAGGTTTGTTATTTTAAAGTAATAATTTTTTCAGAACCGACTAATTAGAATAAAACAAATTGAAAACTATATTTTTAAAAATTTTCAGGAAGAATTTATAATGAAACACTCATTTTTATTCACTGCTTTAATAAGTATATACTCTATCTTGGCAGTGGGAAAAATAAGTAAAACGTCAGAGCTGTCCCAACCAAACATGGCACAGAAAACGAAAAAATTATCAGTTAGTGAGTCGAAAGCATCAAATAAAAAAAACACAAAAAATAAAGAACAAGACAGTAAAACATTGGTAGTCAAGACAGCACTTAAATATTTTGTACTTATGTACTCAAAAAATAGAGTAGCCATCAAAGGGCATCAACTAGATCTGAGTTTGGATAGAAAAAAATGTAATACCCACATAATAGATAGATTTAATAAAGAAATTTCTCAGATTATCAACGATATTTTTAGAAAAAAAGAATTAAAAACCACTGTTAAGGAGAAAGAAATAAACACTGTTGAAATTTCAATGGAAGGAAAAAGTTACTTCATCCCATTTTCATCCCGAGTCGGGCAGACCTTTCTTTATTTTCCTAAAGAAATATTAAGAATGAAATGGGAAGAAAAATTGAACTGCCAGAAAAAGAAAAAAGAAAAAAAACCATTTACAAACATGTAAGAAAATACATAGGTGTAAGAGCGACTAAGTGGATAAAAATGAGGTTCAAGATAATTTGAGTTGATTTACAAGGTAGTTAACCTATTGTTATCACATGAAAAATAAGTATTTTACTCGTTCCCATATTTCAGAGAAGAAATTTATAGGGGGTTGATCCGAAAATATTAAGAACCATTTTTTAGTTTTTTTATTTCTTCTTCAGAAAGACCGGTGACTTTACTAATTAGCTTATTATCTATTTTGTTTTTCAGCATATTTAGAACAACCTGTTGCCGCTCTTCCTGCCGTCCTTCCTGCCAGCCTTCTTTTTGGCCCTTCTGCCAGCCTTCCTGTCGTCCTTCTTCTCTAAAATAGTCCCTTGCGTCCATATAACCTCCTCTTTTTAATAAACCCTCTTTTACCAACTCTACCTCCATTTTCTCATATAGCTTCGGCCTTATCTGGTAGCCCTTCAACAAATACTTTAGTATGTTTAATATTATACCCTCTGTATCCCTTTGCCTCTCCAACATCTCTTTAAAAAGAGAAAATACTTTTTTAAAATTGAGCTGTCCTGACCAGACCTCCCGTAATAAATATAAAACACCCCGACTTTGAAAATGAGAGTTCTTAAACACCCACCCCCACTTCTTATCCTGGATGTCTAAAAGCCTTATCTCAAAGTTTAACATACTTTTTCTAAAAGTAAGAGGCAAAGTTAAAAAAGCCTGACTCCCCAAAGCCTCCTGGAAAGAGAGTTTCCACTCCCAAGGCTTTTTTCCGTGGTAGAAAACAACAGGTATAATAGGGACCAGGGGTTTTCCTTCTTTTAAGCTTTGTCCGATAAGCAGATATTGGTATCGGAAAAGCTGTTCAAAAACCTTTACATTGTAGGAGGCTTTATGCTCAAGCAGTATAAATATACGGATTTCGGATTTTTTGTTGTTTTTTAGAGGAAGGGAGAAAATGAGGTCCGCACTACTGCCATCAACAAAGGAGTTTTGCTCTGCTTTCAGTTTTGTTAGGTCGTAGGCTTTTAGTTCTTCTTTAGAGAAGATAAGCTTAAAGAGTTCTTGAGCTAGTTCTGGTTTAGAGAAGAAGAATTTAAAGAACTGATCGTGATGATTGGTGTGTAAGATTTTTTTACTTTGTTTATTGTCTAAAAGCTTTTGTTTTTTTATGTGTTTTTTCATGTGCTCTTATATGAGCAAGATGGGAGTAGGGGAAAGAGTGGCTTTTAAAGCACTCTTGAAGAGAAAAAATCCGAAAATCCGAATATTTAGAGATGAAAATCCGAATTTTGTTATTTATATTATACTGAAGTTGGAAAATTTTATGTTTTTAAAAACACTCTATACTTTTAGAGAGTAGTCCAAAAGCTCATAAGCAAAATAAAGGAACACTCAAGTGACACTTGTAAAGCATAGTATTCGTAAAACCCAATATCTTAGGCCGGAGTTCATTCTCTGGCCTTTGTTTATCTTAATCCATATAATAAACAGAGGATATAAAAAGAAGCAGGGCGGGCATTATCCCCCCTGCTCTTTTTTTTTATCCTTACATCTTTCTTCAATGTAACGGGGTTTTTGGAAGAAAGTAAGGCACCAGTGTTTTATCTCAAGTTTTCTCTTTTTTCACTTTTAAAAATCATTAGAAATAATCTCCTCAAATAGTCATAAACCTTTATCTTTGATTAGATAAACACATCGAGAATTTGTGAAAAAATTTTAGAAAATTATGCAAAATTCACGCAAGATGCATTTGAGAGGATGAAAAATATTTGTGATTACAGGTACTTAGACAAAAATGGCGTTTCCTACCAGGAAACGCCATTTTTAGTGGCAAAAAGTGCACAAAAACGGGGTTTTGAGAGTAGGAAAGCCGTATTTAAGGTAAGTGCTTTTAAAAATGAGAAGAGAAACAACTGAACCACAAACATGAAAAATGAAGCCAGAAAGGCAGCCTAAGTGTCTTAAAATAAGACAAGAGACTAAAAAAAATACAGTGAGTAAATGCTTAATATAACTTGGTTATTTTTTGAAAAAGGTTTTTTATAAACAGAGAAAGATAAAAAAAATTTAAAAATATTTTGGTTCTATACGATAAGTAAGACATAATTATTGTGAGGATAAAAAAATGGCGTTTCCTGGTAGGAAACGCCATTTCCAGGACAAGGAGCGTCATTTCGTGGGTGAGCCGCATAACCAGAGGGTGTTTTGGGAGCGAAGAAATACAGGTCACAAGGCACAGGGGAGAGAGAAACAGAAAGGCTTTTTTAGAAGCCTCTACATAGCACAGAAGGATAGAGGGAAACGGAAAGGCAAGTTGTTGCCTGCCTGTCCTGTTGAAGCTGAAAGCTACTTTGGTACTTCTCGTCCCGCGAAACTTGCCCTCGTGAAACTTGTCCTCGCGAAAGCACTGTCATTCCCGCGGAAGCGGGAATCTGATGCAAAAAACCCCTGCATGAGCGGGGAATAGAGGGAAACATGCTGGATAAAAATGACAAGAAATTTATATCGGCTCTGGCTTTTGCACAAACGGGACTTCTCCTTATGGGTATCGCTCTTTCCGGGTATTTTTGGCACCACTCTCTAGCTAATTTACTGGGAATGAATCATCTATACGAAATTTCACAAACAGTGAACGAGAAGAAGGACAAGATAGAAGCAACTATCAAACTAAAAACAATAGAAGACCAATACGAGAGCCAGGGTATTGGAGTTTCAACTGATACTAAGGACTAACTGAAAAATTAAAACAAATAAAAAACAGGAATTAAATAAAAAAAACTAACTAACAACAAACAGAGGGCATTAAATAAGGAGCTAAAAAAATAACAAAGCAACAGACTACTGTCATTCCCGCAAAAATTTGTCATTCCCGCGAAAATTTGTCATTCCCGCGGAAGCGGGAATCCAGTTGTAGGCCCTGCGGACGAAAGTCAGGAATTAACTAAGGAACTAAAACAATAAAAAAGTAAATAAAAAAAACTAACTAACAACAATAAAAACAAGGAGGTAAATAAATATGAAAATAAAAAACAATAGAGGATTTTCTTTGATTGAGGTCCTTGTGACGGTGGGTTTAGTAGGACTCTTAGTGGGTATTGCCATTCCCAGTTACAACGGATATAAGAAGAACACATTGGCTATGGCCCTAAGAGCCGACTTAGGAAGTGGAGCGAAAGTGTATAATGCTAAATATGCAGTTGACTCTCATTATTGCCATTCATTTTCCGATGTAGGCTTATCTACAGAGCGTGCCTCTAATCCTATCTATAGAAAGTCGGCGTTTTATGGTTTTGAAGCAGTTAACAGTTCAGACTGTGGAATTATTACCGCAGCAGATGTTCAGTATAAAACAGATGCAGACAGTGCAGGCGTGTGCTCAGATACAGCTTATTCAACCAAGATGGCCTGTCAAACTGCTAGTAAAACCTGGAAGACTAATCCAGCTTTAGAATATAGTGGGACTCCAGGTGCCTGTGAATTAAAAGCAAACGAGTTTTTGATGGGAGCCACGACAAATGTTTCTAGCCTAACTTCATTTCTTACAGTAGATGAAGAGGGTAGAATAAAAGAAGAGTCAGGCACCACCACACCTACTGATTGTTCGGATCCAGGTGCATGATCTTAAACCTAAGTTCACTATAATATTCAAGAGCAGGGTGGGTCTCACCCCCTGCTCTTTCTTTACCTCAACAAAGAACCACACTAGGGAGATATAACATGAACGACACAAGACAAGTAGGACCTTATTTTGAAGAAAGAGAAAAAGTGAAAGAGCTTATGAAGAAAATGCTTCAGCTAAAATTTAAGTGGACAAGAGAAGTAAAATCAAAATTTGAAAAAAGTTGGAAAGACTATTGGACAGCCTATAACAAACATGAAAAACGCTGCAAGGAACAAAGGTAAGTACAGTAAATGTATGTAGTAATAAGTACAAACTGTGATTATAAGAGGCGATTAATTTTGCCACTTTTAATTCTTTCTATGCACAAACCAGGAGAACGACCCCATGATGACAGAAGAAAGTTTAAAAGAGAAGATGCTTAAAACCTTTAGGCACCTAAAACAAGTACATGTAGGAAGGGAAAAGTCAAAACGAAATTTATACTTTAATAATATCCATCAAGTAGCTGTCTGTATAAAAACCAGTAAAGTACACCTTGATAACCCTACTCAAAAATATTGGTACACTTTAAACTTTGGAGAAAAATCTTTTTTAGAAAAATATAAAAACAGTTATCTGTTTCTAGGATGTCTTGATAACAGTAACACAGCTTATTTAATCCCATTTCATTCTTATAAAAGATGTTTTGATACTGCTGAAACGCGCTGGCATATCAATATCAATCATCAGCTATATTGGCGTTGTTCAAAAGGAGAAGACATTAACTTATCTCAATTTAAAGTTCCTCTTCTTCCAGATGAAAGGATAGAAGGCTTACCTGAAACAGAGGATAGGGAAAACAGGAGAGCACAGGGTGATAGACCCATGAACGATTTAAAAAGCAGGTTATTAAACAGCTATAGAAAAATATATAAGAAAAACCCTCATAAATACATTGGTGCGATGAAAATAAGTGAATGCCTGAATCTCACTAAAGAAGAGCACGGTTTAAATTATTGGAAAACGCATGGTCTTTTAATGGAGCTTAAAAGAGATGGATATTTAGAGCAAAGTTTTCGTCATGGTTTTAGACTTAGAAAGGAATCAGTAATGGTAGAAGAAACAGGATGTAACAGAGAGACAGATTTATTAAAAGCACTAGAAAAAAAACATAAAAAACTTTTTGACATAATGAAGAAAACGGAACGATTAAAAACAGACATACGTGATTTATCTGAATATGTTGAAGAGCTGTACATCGAGTACCTAGATTTGATAAATAAACATAAAAAGAGTTGAGAGGCATCATAATGAACACAAGAGATGAGCATACTTTAAAAATTAGATTATTAAAAAAATATAAGGATCTTTATAAAGCGGATCCAACAAAATTTTATGGAGCTTGTAAAATAAGCAAACTTCTAAAGATACCAGAAAGATATTGTGGTCATAATTATTATGACATACATAATATTTTACTTGAGCTTGTAGAAGTTGGAGATTTAGAGCAAAGCAATGGAAAAGGTTTTAGATATAGGCCATAGGAGAAAACAAGGTGTAAAAGTGAGTTAGGCCCTTGAGTGCAGAGTGACTGGATTCCCGTTTTCACGGGAATGACAACTGCTTTCGCGGGCATGACAGGCTTTGTAGGTATGACAGAGGGGGACAAACTAGATGCCCGCTTTCGCGGGCATGACAGGCTTTGCGGGCATGACAGAGGGGGAACAAACGAGATGCCCGCTTTCGCGGGCATGACAGGCTTTGCGGGCATGACAGGCTTTGCGGGCATGACAGAGGGGGGACAAACGAGATGCCCGCTTTCGCGGGCATGACAAGCTTTGTGGGTATGACATACTGGAGGGGTGTAAAATGAAAAAACTTAAGTGTAAATATTGTAAAAAAGTATTTCAGCCTGTAAAAAGACAGAAGCTCACTTGCGGACAAAAGCAGTGCCAACGAAAAAGAAAAAAAGATTATCAAAGAGAGTATATGCAAAGGCCAGAGCCGAGAGAAAAACGACTTTTGTATTACAGTGAGTACATCCAACGCCCCGAAGTAAAAAAGCATGTCCAAAAATATTACCAAATGTATTACCAAAAGAAAAAGAAAGCCTCTCAACTTATGAGTTCAGTGTAGATAGAGTATTTTTAAATCAATAGGTAGTCAAAAATGGGAACCACAAAGTTTTTTCTTTTACTGATCCTCATTAATCTCTGTGACCATTTTTTCGTGAAAGTGGGAATCTCATCTTGGTAGGAAGTTTCAAATAGGATCGGTATAATATTCCTAAAAAGATAAAGAAAATAACTAGCTCTGTTCCACAAAAAAGCACCAATCCCCATACAACTCCATCGGTAAAACCATAAGAGTGGAGTCCCACATTCAATAAATTAACTCCAAACCAGGATAAAGCTACAGTGATATTTGTTAACATAAGCCCCAGTGCAAATCCGGGTTCTTTTAACAAACCAGCCATCCGTCCATGCAGTAAAATTAAGAACCAAAGTACAATCAATAAAGCCCCATTTTCTTTAGGGTCCCATCCCCAAAACCTTCCCCAAGATTGATCGGCCCATATCCCTCCTAGAATAGTACCTAACATACAAAAGAAAAGAGCAAAAAAGCTAGCTGTTGTCATGTTTTTATACAGAGAAGTTAAAGAGGATTTATACCCGGTTGGTAAGCATTTAAGAAACATGTAGATATGCGCTATAGAGCTTGTGATAAGAGCAAATCCATAACCTATTGTGATGCAAATTACATGAGTGGCCAGCCAAAAATTAGTGTTTAACACAGGAACCAGTAACTCCATAGACTCCATTCCTTTGTGTTTTAAAGCTATCAGATGCAGAAAAGAACCAGCTACAGACCCTATGAGCAGCCCCCAACCTTCTTTTTTTTTGTGCTCTAAAAAAAGAGAAACTAACACAATAATAAAACTTACAAAAATGATGGACTCGTATAAAGTAGCTACAGGGGGTCGAGCCATAATAAAAATACGAAACACAATTCCTGTTAGATGAAGAGCCATTCCTAAAACCAAAAACAGAAAAGAGAATTTAAACAATATGAGTTTTCTAAAAATAAAACCTAAACAGATAAGCACAAATCCTATAATATAAAAAACAAGGCTATTTTTAAAAAAATTAATATCATTAAATATCTTTTCCATATAAAGGATTTGAGGATGAACAAAGTTTTTCGACAGTTTTATAGCTTCGTGGTAAGTGTTTTCAACAGCGGATATTTGATTTGTTTTGGTTCGGTAAGCTTTTTCTAACCCTATCCAGGTATCCAGATAACGAGCACTCGCTGGGGATCCTCTTCCTTTTTTTATAAGCTCCCAGGGAGAATGCCACAGGTTTTTATTATCTTTCCATAGAGGCGGGATAATTTTAAATAGATCATTATTTTCCTCTTTGGATAAAAGATCTAAACGAAAAGATAACACAACCCATTCTTTTTCCTTATCAGAAAGTTGAGAAAAGTTTTTTGTTTTTATATTTTTAATTTTTTGCTTTATACTGTGTTGAAATTTTAACATTTCTAAATAGTTATATTTTTTATACCCCTTGGGTATTATCCCCATTTCCACGGGGACAAGCTTTTCCGTAACTTTTTGGTTCTTTTTGGCAGAGAGACCTTTAAATCTGGAATTTTCAAACCCGGTTGGTGTGTTTTTCTTTTGTGAATGAAATAAAGAAGAATCCATAGAAAATAAAGGTAAAATCAAGGATAGGGAATGAGAAAGCTGAAAGTAAGTAAGCGTCTTTATATAAAGTTGGGATAATTGTTTCTCCACTAAAGTTCTTTCCTCCTCTGGTGTATTTTTTATATTATTAAGTAAAGGGAGGATTTTATCTATTGCTTTTGAAATTTCCTCAAAGGAGTGAAAAGAAGAACTATTTAAAATTAAAATATCTCTTACCTCAGGATTGTGAATTTTAAATATTTTCCGCTTCCGTGCCGAGGGAGGATCAAACAAAACCTCCGCTAACCAACTTTCTGCTGAAAGATTTGGTAAAGCCTTTTTCCCATAGAAGAACAATAAATGCTCTCTGGCAAAAGTACTAATAGGTTTTATTCTGCCCTGGTGGAGAATAGGGATTTGTGAAAATAAAGCATAGTCAAAAGAAGGTAATGGTGTTGACTTGTCCAGGTGTTTTTTAGAGTACAGGGGATTTGGGTGTTTTAGTATATCTTTTTTAGTATGAGTTACTTCAAAGGCTAGCCCTACTATGGAAAAAACAAAAATAGTAGATGAGAAACATATCTGTTGTAAAAAGAAAAAAAACTGTGATTTTATTTTATACCACCTTTCAAAATTTATATATCCCCTCGAGTATTTCTGTTGGGATTAACATGGGTAGAAAATACTCGTCTCGAATAAAAAATATGGATAAGAAGCCCTATACATATAATTAAACTAGATAGATAAGGAAAAGCCCTTCCTACATTTTTTACAACAGCTAAAACACTTGTTTCTAAATTGTTTTCTTCAATAAAAGAGGATTGATAAAAAGTGTAACCTTTATACCTGAGTGGTTGGTTCATTTTTATGACCCGTCTTTGTTTGATCTGTCCTTCTACAATATTGACAACTGATTGGTAGGACTTTACCTTCTCTGTACCCGGATAGTAGGTTTTTTTGAAGTCAATTAATTCTAAATAAAAAAGAAGATAGGTTCTGGCGGGGCGTAAGCTTATAATATATTTTTTATTATCCCATTCAAGGGTTTGTAGAACAGGCATCTGTTCAAAAACAGCATAATTTTCGATAGCATTACCTCTTTTAATTTGAAAAGTTAAACCAGCTTGATTCTCTTCATTTACTTTTTCTAGTTTTTTTCTTCTCAGTTCAAATATTTTAGTAAATCCTTTAAAAGATTCTCCTAAAGGAGTGTTTCTTTTAACAGGTTGAACATTTTTCATAAAATCTTTTACATAAAGAGAAAAGGGAAGGTTTTTATTTAATATCTTGTTTTTACTTAGATTTTTTTCTGAAAATAGGGCTATTATTTTTTCTGAAGTGGTAGAAAGAACAGCTAGTTCCACTTTATGGTAATTAGAAATAATATTAGATTGGTTTTTTTCCGGGAGGACCATGTAACCCTCTTTACTTAAAAGACCTGTAATAAAGGCCCCTGTTAAGAGCAAAATAACTCCTATATGAACTATAAAAGTGCCTACCTTTTTTAAGTGTATTTTTTCAAAAAAAATTTTTAAAATTAAGCTTATTAAAATCAATCCCATGGTGGTTCTTCCAGCAGGTAAAGGAACCCCATAAAACCAAAATATAAATGAAGAAAAAAATTTTAACTGAGCGTGATAAATACCTATATATTTTTGTGAAATAGTACCTATGATGAGGAGGATCATCATCCAAATTCCACAATAAAAAAATATATCGGGCTGAGATAACCTTTTACTTATTTTTATTAAGAATGGCATATATTCCTTCCGAGGGGAAATGACCTCACTTTTATATCTTGTTTTCTCCTGAAAGGGTCATTATTCTCGTAAAGAAAAGAAAGATTAGGAACCCTTGTTCTCGTGAAAATGAGGATCAAACTTGGATAATGTAACATAAGTTATTAAAAATCAGAAGTTAGACGAAGGCCAAAATAAGCTTTATTGTTAAAAGGGTCACCATCTATTTTTTTAGTTTTTTGCTTTGTTGTGTCCAAACCTAGAAAAAGATCTGAATTTAAAGGATAACTATATCCATAATACAAATGAACTTTAGCTTTAATTTTATGATGAAACAATACTCCTATTTTTACTCCAAAGGTCCATTCCAAAAAAGGAATTTGTTTATTTTTATCATTACTCAAGAATTGAATATATTTTCCACTTAATACAGGGGCTATACCTATTAGAGAAAGCGGAAATCGAGAAAAATATAAAGGAGTTTCCACAAACTTTTGCAATCTCATACCAGCAGACAAGTAATCACTTGTCTCTTCAAAAGCTCTTTCTCTTAGAAAAAATCTTAAAGAATTTAGCAATTCAGCATTGGAGTAAAGATCTAAAGGCACAAAGTAACGAAAAGGAATAGACTTAGGTTTTAATGCTGTTTGATAGGTAAAAGAGGGCGTTGTATAAAAATCCCAACCCCAGTGCATTGTATAGTAGGATTGTACTTTTAAACGATAATTGGAGTCCTTATTTGAAAATTTAAAATGATATTGTAATGAAGCTTTCGTCAAAAACTGCCGATGAAAGTCAAAATTTTTACTGTATTTTCTTCCATAAGTTAATGTGAGGGAAGGTTCTAAGCTAAAATACCAAAACTCTCCTGGGAGTTTTTTAAATTCTACATAAGATACAGCACTTTTTGTATATAAAGAAGACCTCCAATACCCCCACTTAAATATAGGAAAAAGAAAACCTAAACTAAATTCATGAATGTAAGCGTATGCTCTAGCACCAGAGAAGTTTTCAAGACCTTCTTTGTAAATATGCTGAATATCCCAGGATAAACGATATACTTGATTAATATATTTGCTTTGGATACCCCAGTTTTCTATTCCAAAAGATTGCTGATAAGCAAATTGAATAGTATTGTACTCCAGGGGGTCTCTGAAAGCGATATTTACTAAACCATTGTAACCGGTAATAGGGTCTTGAGATAAGCTTAATTCCAAACCATTAAAGCGAATCTGCCATAAAGAGTTGTAAGCAGAGTAGGGGACATCATGATGTTTTTCTAAAGATTCTGTAAATGAAGAAGGAGATAAAGGCTGGGGGCTTGATTTATTCTCTACTATGTCATCAGCAGAAGATAGCTCATCTGGGGCCATATCTATTTCCTTCAATTTGTTTAAATATTTTTTATCTTCAACAGTGGATAGGGTCTCGTCTATAAAGTCAGATTGTTTTTCTTTCATAAGTGAAAGACTAGAAACAGTAGATAAAGTAGCCTTTATTTTTTCAAAAGAATAATCATAAAAAACAGGTTGTTTATTCAACATTGTTGGAGTGATTAATTTATAAATATAAAAATGGGGTTCTATCTCGCAGACAAGAAATTGCCCCTTTGGTCCTGGAGTAGCTTCTATAATAGTATCAGAGAGAGAAATTCTGTAAATACCTACACTGTTGTGCCAGGCAAATAAAGAAGACCCTAATAGGGAGGCAGCTATAAAATAGATGGTTCCATCTTGATCTATTTCAATTGGTTTTCCGTAAAACCCTTTAAATTGAAACAGAGGTTTCTTATCTCTGTACATGACTCTTTGGCTTCCATTTTGTTTGAAATAATAGATGCGACCTTTAGAGTCAAAAAGGGCAGAGGAGTTTATTTTGTCGTAAAATTCTCCGTTCAATAATAAATTAAACCCGTGCATATTGTTAGAAGTATCAATAGAAAGAATTTGATCTTCATGTATATCTTGGATGTACTGGGATTTATATTTTTTCACTAAATACATACCTTCAGAAAAAAGCCCGTAAGCTCGTTCTGTTGTATTTATTTTATCTGAAGAAGATACATAATATTTTTTGTTAATTTTAAATATTTTCCCTTTTGAAAAGATTTTTTTTCGGTTTTTCCATACTCCTGTTGAAAGGTTTAAGGTTCTTAAAACAGGCGTGCTCTTCAAGTTTGAACTAAGAAAAAAAACTTCATTATTGCTTCTGTTAAAAGGAGGACAAATATGACTGTTAAATAATGGCTTTTCCGGGGATTTTTTTTGTTGAGAAGCTAAAGGAAGGTAAGTTTGAATATAGTAATTTAAGAGACTTTCAAAGCTGTTATTAAAGGTAGATTCAAAAATATTTTTAATAGAGATAAAAGAAAAGGGGATAATAAAATGCTCTGCGTGTTTTTTAAAGATGCTATTTATTTTTTTAATGTCATATTTGTTTAAAAGAGAATTAAAAAAATACCCCCCATGCACATATTGCTGTTCTATAGAAAAAGTGTCTTCTGTATGATTTAGCAAATAATTTTTTATAAATTGATCCCCTGTTTTAAACTTATTTTTTATCTGGGAAAAAACAAGAGCGCGGGTGGAACCACTATAAAGTCGCCCTCCAGGAGCAAAGAGAGATTCACTCAAAACAGCATGCCCTTCCAGAAAAAAGAGAGGCATAATTAAATTAACATTTAAGAACACGGGGATAGGAAGAAAAACCACTTCTGAATTTTTAAAAATCGGACTTAAATATTTTAAATGATCTGATATTTGCCCTAATTGGAAAATATGTGCCATCTCATGGGCAATAACGGTATCTTCCCAGGCAATAGTAGCCATATCATTCATTTTTTCCACACCTGTGGGGAAAAATAAGACTCTTAAAAAAGGTATGCTGGAAGTAACCGCATTGGAAATTTGATTTTTTGAAGAGGCAAATATGTAAATAGGTTTATCTTTTAATTTTTTTGGGAATATTTCTTTGTAAATATCATCATAATAAGAAATTTTTTTATAAATATATAGAAAGTCCTCTTTTTTATTTGTCAAAAAATTTTCATTAAATATGAAAGAAAAAGATGGGTTACTGTGTATATAGTAATCAATATCGGAGGCTTGTGTTTTCATAGCTGAGGTGGAATAATGGCAAGAACCCAGCAAGTATAAAAAACCAAATGATAGATAAACATATCGAGGTATAGAGTTTATGCCCTCCTCAATTCGTTTATTCTGAGGAAGAAGCTTACAGAAACCAGATAATTCAAACAAGATGGGTATAAGACTTCGCATATTTATATTTTATATGGAACTATCGGAATGAGAAGAAGAATTAAAATGAAGGGGCACTTTTTCTGAACGAGCTAAAAATAAAGCGGCTACAGAGTCCCCTGTAACATTAGTGACAGTGCGGCACATATCTAAAAACCGATCTACTCCTAAAATAAGAGCTATTCCTTCTACCGGTATATTTAAAGAAGCCATAGCTGCTATTAGAATAGGTATTGATCCACCTGGCACTCCCGCTACACCAATAGAGGTAATCAAAACAAGAAATATGAGGGTAAAATGTTCCATCATAGAGAGGTCAACTCCAAATACTTGTGCAATAAATAAAGCGGCCATGACCTCAAATAAAGCCGTTCCATCCATATTGACTGTCACACCAATAGGAATACTGAATGTGGTAATACTGTCCGGTACTCCAAATTCTTTTTCCAAAGTACGAATGGTAACCGGCATAGTGGCAGCACTGGAACTAGTGCTAAAAGCGGTTAGAAAAATAGGAAGAGCTTTTTTGTAAAAAGGAATGAGAGGGGCTTTAATAATGAACTTAAGTATGCAGCCATAAACAACGAGAAATTGTACTAATAATCCCCCTGCAACTACAATAACATAAAATATCACTTTTTTCATAAATTCAATACCAAAACTGGCAACCGCTTCAATCATAAGAGCGGCTACAGCATAAGGTGCTATCTTCATAATCCAACCAACAATTTTTATAGATATTTCAGACAGTGTATCAAAAAAACCGACAAAGGCTTCTTTGGGAGGTCCCCCTTGCATACCTAACAAGGCCATCCCAAATAAAAGAGATACAAAAATAATAGCTAACATGTTGGTTTCGGCATACTCATGGAGTATGTTTTTAGGAATAATTTTATTAACAATTCCTGGCCAAAGGGATTTACCCACCCATGAGCTTTTTTCTTTGACTTCTTCCACTTTATTTTTTGAAGCTTCCATAGCTTCGTCTATTGTTTCCTGGGGTATGCCTTTTCCAGGCTCTATTGTATTAATAATACTTTGACCAATAACAATAGCGCAAAAAGTGGTGCTCATATAAAATAAAATAACTTTCCAGCCTAATTTTTTTAAAAGGGCACCACTACCTAAGTTAACCACTCCTACTATAAGAGAACCCACTACAAGAGGAACGATAACCATACGAAGAGAGTTTAGAAAAATATCCCCTACGGGGCCGATAATATTAATGAGAAGACCATCCCTTATAGAACCAGCACCCCATTCATGGAAAATAAATCCAATAATAGACCCTACAACGAGGCCAATAAAAATACCCCAATTAGAAAGAGATCTGGCAGACACTTTATTAGACATTAAATCTAAGGTTAAAATTTTAATAGATAGATGACAATGAAATAATGTCATTATTAGTATGACGCGGATTGTATAGGGCTATAGATAGGAATAATATGGCAAAAAAACTTCTTTCATTCAAAATAGTTTCCAACAAAATATCTGTCACCTGTAAATGTTCACTCATTCTCTGACAAAATCACTTCTTCAGGAGAGAATAGGAGCACAAAAGACTCAGATATATGGTTTGCCACAAATTTGTCATTCCTGTACGTGTTCACTAATTCCCGTAACGTCTAGTCGCTCTTGTTCTTCAGTAGAGAATAAGGGGCAAAAGACTCAGACATGCGGTTTGCCACAGAAGCAACCTTCGGTTGCTCTGTATCAAATCCGAACTCGCTTTTGCCCCTTATTCTCTACTGAAAAGCCTATCTCTATCCTGCTTTGTTTGTCAGTCCTGTAAACGAGAAGGCAAGTTGTGGCCTTCCTGTCCCAGGAAAACAGGGATAATACCCAATGGGTGATGTGGCCGTTAGGCAGAGTACCCCGGCTTTAGCCGTGGGAATCTATCATTAGAATAGCTAATATAAGATATTACCAATATAAATACTAATAGGTGTTTATGTGTAAAATATTCTTATAAGTCGTTCATTTTGCAAAAAAATCTTGTAATACTTAAATATCTTAAGTTAAGACGACACAATGTTTATCCGATTCTTGTTTGAAAATTCAGGATTTAAAAGCTTGGCTGCCCGTAGAAAAGAATTGAAAAGTTGGGGGAGAATAATATCCGATGGATATAACCATGTTATTAAGCTTTTAATTTGTTTTCAATTAATATTCTATCCGATAACTTCTTCGGCTCAGAATATTCCAGAAGAACAATATAGACAAACTCAATTAGATACTGTTGAGGCATATAATCAAAAAATAGACTCTTTATTTGAGCATATTTTTGGTCCTAGGTCTTCCACGCAGTTTTATACTAATCATCCTTTGGATTTTTATTCTCTTATTGGACAAAATGTAATTATGAAGGAGACCAGTAGTAAAAAACCTAAAGAAACCAAAAAACCCTTTTTTACACATATTAATCCTGACCGGCTTTTGGTTGAAATTATTTCTATTGACGGAGCGGGTGAAGAAAAAGTAGAAGCTATCCTTAACAGTAGTGGTAACTCTATAAAAAATAAAATACCTCAGGAAGCTAAGGACCTTTATACAGGTGTACAATATTCCATCCAGAATAAAGAGCTGTTACATTCTTTTAAGTTAAGCTATCAAGGACAAATACTTCATAATTTTTCAAACCATATACAATGGATAGCTATTTTGGCCCCTATCTTGTCTTCATGGAAGGGGCTCAAATTTATGAACAAAGAGCCATGCTTTCTTTTATTGATTTAAACTATTTTCGTACAGCTATTGGAAAAACAGCTCTCCCTATTTTTCGTATTCCTATGGCCATTGAGTCTCTGAATAAAGCTGAAATACTTACCCCTCAGATTACAGATAATGAGTTAAGTATTGGACAAAACAAGAATCATAAAATAACAAGAAAAGAGTTAGATGCCTTTACTCATATTCAGCATGTGATTTTTAGTGTGTTAGTCTCTTTACTTAGTATTGATAGGTATGAAAGAGATATGATTCCTTTTTTTAAGGACATATCTAATGAAATTGAGCGATTATTACAAAACCAAAGAGCAACCAGGGTACAAAATTTAGAAGCAACAGAGAGGCCATCCGGATTTGTGGAGTCTCATCATGTTGTAGAGAAAATCATATCTGAAATAATAAAGTCGCGTGTAGATCTAGGTTCCCCATCTCATCAAACAGGACACTATGGACAAGTAAAAGCCGCCCAACATCGTTTAGAGCCATTAGAATTAAACGAGTTAGATAATGAAGCTTATCAAAAATCTCTCGCTCACTTGGAAGCGGATCAAAAATTTCAAAACCATATTAAAGAAGTATATAGACAGAAGCTAGAGGAGAGAAAAATTAAAGAAAGAGTGAAGGGTCTCGTAGCCCAATTACTGGTACCTCAGCCTTTAGGAGCACTAAAAATACAAAAATCTTTAGGTTTAATAGCTAATTCAGTTAGAAAAGGAGGATCCATAGAGGATCGAGTGATGGCTTTGGAGAAAAAAATTATAGCTTTGGAGCAAGAAAATAAATCTGTGAGATCAAGAACTTTTACGAGATCAAGAATATTAATTGCCTTACCCGTTTTAGCTGGAGCAGCTGGATTAGCTTCTCAGGAAGGGGCTTTATTTTATGAATATATTTTCAGGTATGTCGGTGAAACTTTATTTGCATTTGGTAATGTTCTGTTTGAAAACGGGAAACAAGCACTCTCATCTCTAAATATTCCACAGGCTTATAGAACTTATTTATCTGATGGAAAAGGCTTTTCTTTTGCAGTAGGTACTTTAAGTGTGATAAGCACAATGTTCGCCCTATTTATTACCCTGCAAGTTATGGTGAATTTAAGACACTTTTTAAGGTATTTAAAAACACAAAGAGCTTATGAACATGAAGTTACGGCAAGTGTCCATCGTAAAAAAATATTAGATCACTTTAAATCTTTTATTAGTGAGACTAGACAAGCTTATGCGGAAAATTTAGCCAGAGGGGAGTTTAAGAAATTAGGGATATCAGCTGTTTTTCGTTTCTCAGATGATACTAAAGTAGAAGTTGCTTTTAGGACTTTTGAAAGATTTTCTTCTGTACTGGAAGACTATACAAATAAAAATTTTAACATTGACTTAATATTATCAACAAAAAATAGTGTAGAAAAATTACAACTCTCTTCTGTGCCTGAAGATAGTAGTAGAGAAGACAAAGTCACCCTTGAGTTCCTTGTTGGTGAGCAAGAAAAAGCAATAAGAACTTTTGTTTTAAAAGAAGGTACTTTAAGGGATATCTTTAACAATAACTTAATAAAGGAAAATGTCTCTATTGAAATACACAGTGAAAACGAGAATCGTCAAACGGTTTCTTTATATAGAGGTGACCTTATAAGTCGTCACTTTACATCTGAAGAAATAGAACAATTAAACACAGCTTTATTAGATATAGAAAAAGAAAAAATAAATAAAAAGAAGGAAAGAGCTTTAGATCGTTTATTAATTAGAATACAAACGGGAGCGGAACAAACGGTTGAGGAACATAATAGTTTAGCAGAAAAGACAAGCCTTCTTTCAGATAAAGAAATAAAAAGCACAGCTCAAGCCATGAGGATATTTCTTTTTGATTTTTCCACTCTCGTCAACACAGAGTATTTTAAGGTGACCCTTTGGAGTTATTTTGCTATGTTTAGGCAATTTCTCACTTTCCCTCGATCCTTTGGAACTCTTGCTTTGTTTTCAAATTATTTTAACAGAGTATATACGGAATCGCATGTACCCACATTTTTCAATGGAGGGTATCAGATAAGATTTATAGAAAGTATAAAAAAAATCTTTCCTTCCGGGCGGGAGTACTTATCTTCTCTAAAAGATTTTGAAACAAAAATGATACCAATAGAAAGACAATATATAAGGGCTGCTACTGAATATACTTACCTTGTAGCTTTAAAAAGATTTATGATTGGAGAAGATAGCTTAGATAGCCTTATAGCGGCTGGTGTACAGAAGCATGAGAACAAAAAATCAGAGTTTCTACCAAAGGATGATATAACAGATAGAAGTAATTTTAGTTTAGATGATGCAGGAAAAAAAGCGGCGTTTCTGGAATTTTTTCAAACGGTCTTATTTGAAGAAAGTATGCGTGATTACCTTCGAGAGGTACTTGCCATAGAAGAGGGTCAAAAAATGACAGATCGTAATATATTATCTGTTTTAAAAAATAAATTAAAACAGGGGGAATCTCTGCACTTACCTCGAGAATCTCTAAATGATGTAAGAGATCGAGTTAAAAAAATGGCTAATGAGCATAATCTTGAACAAGATACGAATAACACTATGGATCGTTTTTATAGAGCTTTCTTTAAAAAATACTCTATCAAGAGAAAAAAACAAATGCAAAATCTTTTATCTCCGAATACAAACAGTTTCATGCAAAGGATCTATGTTGTGGACAGTATGTCTAAAGACCCTGAAGCGATGTCTCGTATTACACGATCTGAGTTCACTAAACTTCTTATAGATAAACCGATTGAACTTGCTATTTTGCTTCTTTTAATGTCCGGGGCTACAGATGGAATCTTAAAAGTTCTTCATGCTGAACCTTTTGGCGAACAAAGTGTTTTTTATTTTTCTACTTATATAATATGGGCTGTTTTTATGGTGAAGTTTGTATTAGAATTTTTTGCTGATTCTTGGTTAAAAATACAGGTTGACGCCAATCGAGGGTTAAGAGAGGATGTTGAGAATTTTTTAAAAAAAGAAGATATTGAAAAGCGATTTGCAGCCTTAAAATGGTTTTGGAAAAGTTCAAAAGAGAAAGGTAATGAATACATGGAGTATTATAAGTTTCTGTGGAAAGTGGTGCACTCCAACATACGACCTGCTATTGTTCTAATGGGAATGGCGTTTGTCAGCACTATGGGACGTTTTGATATAGAATTATTGATAGGTGTTTTGCTAGTGGAAGCGTTACTTGGTGTAGGGGCACTGAAATATAAAATGGATGGAAGTTATGAAAAGTTTAAAAGCTATGCATTAAAAGACTTAATTAAAAGAAATATTGATGTAAAAAAGTTTCTAACTCATCCTTTTGTTCAACAAATATTTATAGATGAGTCTTTTAAATATAGGTTAAAATTTAACTTCTGGAATGCTTTGCTTGTTAATAATCCTTTGGAAAATATTTCACGATTGGTAGAAAGTTCAGGAGCTTTGAGTGGTTCTCGTGCTTTTTATCGAGCTTTTACTCCTTCGCATAATTCTATCACCGGTGGTTATTTGGATAGGGCAGTAGAGCTAGCTTCACAGGCGGAAGATCACCTTATTAATTTTTGTAAAAAAGCTTTTACAAGAAATAGAATGGATACATTTGACTAAAAAGGAGGTGTCCACATTGAGTCGGTTTATATTTGTTTTTTTATTTGTAGTGAGTTGCTCCTTTGTAAAAGAGAAAGAAGAGGAATCTCCTCCAGTATCTACCCCTGTCCCTAATAAACAGGCTTCTTCTGTTGTGGTAGATGAAATACATTGTAAAGGCAGTATCTCAGAACTCATAAAACAAAATGTATGTACTGTACCAAAGTGGTTGAGCGAGGCTACAACAGAAGGAGAAACTGTCATCATCACAAAAGAGAATAAGATAATATGGGAAGACGGGACATGGAAATTTGGTACTTGGAAAGGGTATCGCTGGAAAAACGGAACATGGAAAGGAGGTACATGGAAAGGAGGAATATGGGAGAATGGCCTTTGGAAAGGAGGTGCTTGGTTCGGTCATATTTGGTATGATGGTGTTTGGGAAAATGGAGAGTGGCAAACAGGTATTTGGAAGAATGGGACATGGAAAAATGGCTTTTTTAGAAGAGGGATATGGGAAAATGGGGTATGGGAATATGGCAATATGAATTTAAGTATATGGAAAAAGGGGACATGGAAAAATGGAGGCTTTACACGGAGTGTGTGGGAAGATGGTATATGGGAGGAAGGGGAATTTGTAGATAGCACTTGGAAGTATGGTATCTTTCAGGATGGTGAATTGAAAGTCAGTATATGGGAAAATGGGGTATGGGAAAATGGAGACTTCCAAGATGATATTTGGAAAAATGGAATATGGAAAAATGGTGTGTTTTGGAGAATGGCGGATTGGCACTGTGGCATTTGGCATGACGGGAGATGGGGTTACCTCCCCTATCTTGCAAATCGCGAAAGAACGAATGAACCTGGATGTGATACTTCTAAATCAGGTGTTCCTCCTGTTGCATCTAAACCCGCTCTATATGACATTATTCCCGGTTGCCGAGGTAGTATAACTCAATTAAAACAAACAGAGCAGTGTCCTGTACCGGAGTGGCTTTTACAGGCAAGAACAACAGATGAAACAGTCGCTATTACAACCGATCATGTAATAGTGTGGGAAGACGGGGTTTGGAATAACGGGACATGGGAAGATGGTATTTGGAAAAAGGGTATGTTTGAAAATGGTATATGGGAAAACGGGGTATGGGAAGATGGTATATGGGGAGATAATATTATAACAGGATATTCCGGTGGGGGGGGTATATGGTTAAAAGGAGTCTGGAAAAATGGCTTATGTAAAGAGGGCCTTTGGGTCAGAGGTGTCTGGGAGGATGGTCATAATATAGGTATTGTTTGGCTAACCGGGACATGGAAAAATGGCAAATGGACGAGTGGTATATGGAGGGAAGGTTCTTGGGAGTCAGAGTATGAACCACCATGGGCCGTAGATCTCTCAGAGTTTGGAGATAAATATCTTGGTGGCCCTCGTTCCCTTGAGGATGAATTAGAAACCACGGTTCCTAATCTTAAAGATGACGGCTGGTTAGAGGAAAGAGGACTCACCGTAGAAGAATTAAAAAAGAAAGTATTTGCTGAGTAGTTGGTTCTGAAAGAGTCTTCACAAGCTGTCATCCTTGGACAATCAATTACATTGACTCATACTGTTATTGAAATGAAATAGGTGTGAATATGTGTAAAAAGTACACTTATTGACAAAATGTAAAAAAACTGTTAGCTTCTAAAGTTAAAAGTAAGGTTTTTTATTTTTAATAACGATATTTATACTACTGGAGAGATGGTTCTTCGTTTGTGCGAGGATAGGTCTTTTGCTTATTTATCTTTCTCTTGAGGGGAGCTTTTTCCCAAAGGAAGCTTTTTACTAAGGAAAGTTTCTTCACAAGGGAAAAAGGTTCTAAAGGCCGCCATTCTATACTGGTTTGGTATAAAACAAAATGAAGGAGGATCGAAGTGAGTGTTTCTGTTAATCCTGCGTTATATCCATCAAATAAAGCCAACCGTATTAGCCCTTTTTCTTCTGTTATGGAAGATGAGGACATAGTTCGTCTGGATAAGATCAAAAACATATTGGATGTGGATGAGTCTCAATACCCTTCTTTTGTTCTGGCTAAGAACAAAGCTCGTTTTAGAAAAAAGTTGAGTTGGTATAAAGCAAAAAAAGATTGGTTGGATGTAGCCCCTATATATAAGGTGAATAAGCTATTTAAGCAACAATCCAAGGAGTTGGAAGTTATAAGGTCTAATAAACTGGATTATGAAATGGAACTGGAAACCTGTTCCCTTACTCCCAGTCAACAATCTCATCGGAAAGATGAGTTAAAAATGTGTAAAATTCACGAAAAGATGGCCATTCAACTTATTACAAAGATGCAGCTTAAATTTAAACTTTGTCGCTGATAAGCTCCTTTTTAAAAAAAGATAGAGCTTGATTGATAGGCATAGATTCCTGGTTCTGTTCATCCATATTTTTAATGGAAAGAGTTTGATTTTTAACCTCTTCAGGACCAAAAATGATAGCGTATTTTGCGCGCATTTGAGATGCTCTTTTCATTTTTTTACTTAAATTACTCATGGCACGGGGATGAAATACAATAAGTCCCTCTTGTCGTAATCGCCAGGCCAGTTTGAGAGCCAGATTTTCTGCCTCCTCACCTAAAGGAACCAGGGCAATAGGTCTTGGAAAAGAAGGGTAATCTTGAATTAGAAATCTAATCCTTTCGATACCGGCACCCCAACCCACACCATGTACTCTTTCTCCTTCGTTGGCCATAATCTCTATAAGCCGGTCATATCGCCCTCCTGCCAGGACTGTATTTTGAGATCCCATTTTTTCGTGGCTGGCTTTAAATTCAAAAACACAGTGATTATAATAGTCCAATCCTCTTACTAATAAGGAATTAGCCTTCCAGGGAATCTTCAGGGCATCTAATCCTTTCAAGACATCTTCAAAAAAGATTTTTGATCTTTTATTTAAAAAATCTTTTATCGAGGGGGCTGATAGAATGATCTCCTTATCTTGTTCCTCTTTTGAATCTAAAATTCTTAAAGGATTGGTTTTTAATCGTCGTTGGCTGTCTTCACTGAGTTTATTTTTAAGTGGTTTTAAATAAGATAATAAGGCTTCTCTATGCTGGGTTCTGCTCTCTAAATCTCCTATACTGTTAATTTCTAGAGTAAGCTCTTTTTCTATTCCTAATTTTTGAAAAAACAACCAAGCTAAAGAAATACACTCAATGTCTCCTCTAGGAGAAGACTCACCCAATAACTCTACCCCCACCTGATGAAATTGTCTTAATCGGCCTTTTTGTGGTCGCTCATATCGAAAAGAGGGGCCTTGATAAAAAAACCTTAAAGGAAGGTACTGATGTAATTTCTCTGTAATAAAATGACGAGCTACTCCTGCTGTTCCCTCTGGTCGTAAGGTTATTTGCTCCTGATTTCGATCTTTAAATGTGAACATTTCTTTATTGACTATATCGGATTCCACTCCCAAAGTGCGGCTAAATACTTCTGTGAATTCAAGGATAGGAGTGGATATTTCCTGAAAATAAAAGCGACGGGCCACTTCTCTAGCTGTTTCCACAATAAAATTGTGTTTTAGCTGTGATTCTTCTTTTAAATCTTCTGTTCCACGAACTCGTTTTAAAGACATACTATACCCGATATGGAAATTACAAACTCTAGCAATCATTGGGAAGAAGCTTTTATAGGAACCATAAAATTCAAATAAGATAAATTAACTTTGAATGTTTTTGTTTATGAAATTCCAGTTCACTATATCCCAAAAAGCCTTCAGATAAGCAGGTCGGGCATTTCTATAATCTATATAATAAGCGTGTTCCCACACATCGCAAGTAAGAAGAGGTGTTTTTCCTTGTTGAAGAGGGTTATCTGCATTTCCTGTTGATAAAATCTCTAATTTATCTTCAGAGTTTTTAACTAACCAGGCCCAACCGGAACCAAATTGCCCTAAAGCACAAGCTGTAAATTGTTCTTTAAATTTTTCTATAGAATCAAAATATTTTATTAAAATATCAGCTAATTCTTTTGAAGGGTCCCCGCCCCCCTTAGGAGAAAGCGAGTTCCAGTAAAAAGTATGATTCCAGACCTGAGCTGCATTATTAAATATAGCCCCTTTGGATTCTTTAATCATCTCTTCCAGAGAAGCCTTTGCAAAAGGACCATTTTCAATCAAAGGATTGAGTTTGTTAACATAAGCTGCATGGTGTTTTCCATAGTGATAATCTAAGGTTTCTTCAGAAATATGAGGAGCTAAAGCTTTTTTATCATAAGGGAGTGAGGAAAGAGTAATGGACATTTTTATCTCCTTTTTACCGGATAGGTGGCATTTTTACAACATTTTTCTAAATATAAAGTGTAGAAAAAGAGGATTTATATTGTCAATACAAATCATTAAAGAAAGTTTTATATAGCTAGTCTTACAAAATTTTGAATGAAAGGAGCTTTTTTTCCAATATTATTCCTTTAAGATAACAAAACTATAAATAAAATCAAATTATTAGAACTTTTTCAGGAACGGCTATATAAATGAAAATATTACATTGTCTTTTTTAAGATTGTATAATGAATATAAAACAATCCGGTTTGCGTTTTCCGGTCATTTTTTTCTCTCAAGAGAAAAGAGTTTCTGGAAAAGGCAATTTCTATACCGGTTCGGTATAAAAAAAGGTTAGTTCATAATGAATTATCATAAAAGTTTTAAAAAATTAGACCTTATACCTTGGTTTAGCCAACATAAAAATTGGCAAAATGTAAAAAGAATTATCAATACATTAACCCATTCTGGTGCCACTGCTTATCTGGCAGGAGGCTGTGTTAGAGATGCCTTATTAAATCAAGTTCCAAAAGATTTTGATGTGGCCACTTCTGCTAAACCAGAGGAAATTTTACACTTATTCCCGAATAGTCATAAACAAGGAAAAGCTTTTGGAGTGGTTGTTGTATTTTATCCAGAAGGGTCACCTGTAGAAGTAGCTACATTTAGAAAAGACGGTCCTTATACAGACGGGCGTCATCCGGAATATGTAGAGTTTTTGTCTGAAAAGGAAGATGCTTTAAGAAGGGATTTTACTGTTAATGCTCTTTTTTATGATTTAAGAAAAAATGAGATTATTGATTATATTGGTGGTTTGGCTGATTTACAAAAAAAAGTCATAAGAACTGTAGGGGAGCCAGAAAAGAGATTTCAAGAAGATCACTTAAGAATTTTACGCGCCATGCGCTTTAGTATTAGACTCAACTTTGAAATAGACAGTATAACAAAAAAAACTTTACTCGAAATGAAAGATAAACTCTTCCTAATATCTAGGGAACGGATATATGAGGAGTGTTTTAAAATGTTAAAAACCGGTGATTTTCCGAGTACATTAACGGCTTTTAAAGAGTTATCTTTATTACAGAAGTTTTACCCTCCTTTATTAGAGCAAATAAATTGGCACTTTTGTCTAAATTTTTGGCAATCTTCTGAAACTACAGTTCCTTCTTATTTAAGGGCTGATAAGATGTTTCTTTGGACACAAGTTTTTTACCCTCTCTTAATCCAAAAAGAAAATAAAGTTTTAAATTCAAAAGGAAAATGGGATGAGGTTTTTAGCTGTAACTTAAAAAAGTGGAAGTTTCCCATCCCTCTATTAAGAGCCATGAATGATATTTTCTATTTCTCTTGTTGTTTGTTAGATATAAGAAAGGTTTCTTTTGGAAAAAAAATGAGAATATTTGGCTCTGAGCTTTCTGAAAGTGTTTTATTTTTATCTAAAAATTACTTAAAGAATAAAAAATTAAATCTTAATATTATTGATGAAATTGAGAAGGAATTTTTACTTAGAGCACCTGATGGGAAACTCCCTGGTCCCTTGATTAACGGCCATGATCTAAAAACTTTAGGAGTATCTGAAGACAAAGGCATGTCTGATATGCTGGAGTATCTCTATGACTTTCAATTAGAAAACAAAATAATAGAAAAAGAAAAACTTCTTACAATAGCAGATTCACTGCGCCATAAGGGAGGAAAGGAGGAGGGGGGATAAATGTTTATTGTCTTGAAGAAGAGGGAACATCTTTTGTGTATCTGATTCCGCTGTGTTTCTTCCAATCGTATTCTTTTCCTTGAATATAGCGATTTTCCCACTCTGACCAGACATTCTTCTTTAATTGATGTTCTACTATGCCTTTTTTATTAAAAATACCTGGTTTTTTTCCAAATAAAAACTGCATTAATTTCATTTCTCACATCCTTCTATTTCATTATAACATATTCATTATGGCTTATTCAATCCTTTCTGCTTTATTAAATTATATCAATATGTTTTTTCAAAGACGGCTGAGTATGTTAAAATATATCGGCCAAAAATGCGGGTCTTTCCCGTTTTTATAAAAGGTTTTTTTATGGATAAAGTAGAACAACGGGCAAAAGAAATACTTAATGAGTTTTCTTCTCTTCTTTCTTGGGAAGAAAAATATAAAAAAATTATCCAAATGGGAAAGTCCAGCCTTCCTTTGGATACAAAATATAAAACAAAAGAATGGCTAGTCAAAGGCTGTCAATCACAAGTATGGTTACATGCTTTTCAAGATCAAGAAGGTAAGGTGGTATTTCGTGCGGATAGCGACGCTCTTATTACCAAAGGATTAGTGGCTCTGTTATTAACTTATTACTCAGGTCTTTCTCCACAAGAGATTATAGCCCACTCTGTGCCTTCTTTTTTTGAAAAATTAGATCTCAAAAACCATCTAACACCTACCCGGGTAGGAGGGTTATTTAGCATGGTTCGTCAGATTCAATACTATGCCAGGGCCTTTACTCTTATATCGAAAGATAAATCAATATAAAAATTATTTTTCGATAACGACGACATCATCTTCTATATTTGCTGTAAAGCTCTTCAGTTCACTGGTAAATTGTCCTCCATTAACTTGCCTAAAAAGAGCGGAGATATTAAAAGTATTTGAACTATCGGGGAGCAAGGAGATAACAGATAAGTAAGGCCCTAACAAAGCGGCACTAATAAGTTCTTTGTTGTCCCCATCAAATAAAACAACATAAACCGGATTTTTTGGAAGAACATAAGTACGACTTGTGTAATCTATCTTGGTATAAACAATTAAAGTGGTAAGGATTTTATTATCCTCTAATAAAATCCCTCTTTTTCTTACAGTGACTCTGGTAGAACCAGAAAAAGCATTAAGATTTTTATCTAGTTCAACTGTTTCTTCATTATATTGAAGTGTATTATCAATCTTGGAAAGGGATACTTGAGAACCTATTAAGAAAGCGTTGATTTTAGTTTCCTGCTGCCTTTGAACCGCGGGATCTGTTTTAGAAGGGGAGTCACCACAGCCAAAGTTAAAACTAAAAATAAAAGAAAAAACAACTATACCAATCCAGTTTGATCCCCGTTTTCCTCTTTCCGTGGAGGTGGGAAATATTCCCTGTGGAGGCGGAAAACAGTCCTTGTGAAAGCGAGGATTAAACAGGATCTGTATGTTCATACTTACTTTTATACGATAAAAAATATTATTATTACAATTATTATTTATTTTACTAATATGCATAATTTTATATCGAACCGGATGAGTTTAAGTGTTTTTAGTAGGACTATTATTATCTTTTTTTACCTTCCATTGAGCATATAGATCTTTAGCCGCAGATGACCATTCTGGAAAAAGAAAGGAATATTGGTGGTCCATTAATACTTTTGGAATAGCATAACGGCTTTTTAAAGATAGTTCAGAATCTATGCCAATAAAGTAAGACGATAACTCAATCATCCACTTAGTAGCAGGCAGTCCCCATTTTACACCGGCTGTTTCTCTTAAAATTTTCATAAATTCTCCTTGAGAAATGGGGTGAGGAGAGCACATATTTACAGGACCTTTTATTGTGTCGTTTTGTATTAAAAAATGAATGGCATTAGTAAAATCTGATTTATGAACCCATGAAACCATCTGTTTTCCCCCAGCAATAGCTCCTCCTAATCCAAAGCGGCTGAGTTTTAAGAAAATGTCAAAAGCCCCACCGGGGATTAAATCCATAACAACACCGGAGCGGATAGCTATCTTCCTGGTATGATCTGTTTGCGACGAATAGAGTGCCTCTTCCCAATCTTGTACCAGCTTTACAATATTTTTCCAAACTACAGGAATATCAGGAGATTCTCCAATATGTCCCTTTTCTTCGTCATTGGGAGCATCAAAACAATGTTTATAGATGGCGGCAGAGCTCATCTGAATCCATAAAGGAGGAGGTTTTTTGGCTTGCCTAATAGCTTGTCCTATAACTTGTGTGGATTTTACCCTGGAATTTTTTAAGATTTTTAAATTCTTGTCTGTATAAAGGCATTTTACACTTTGGCCAGATAGATTAATAACTACATCGGCTCCGTCAACTTCCCTGGCCCATTCTCCTAATGTCTGACCATCCCAAGGTACCATACGAACCTGACTGGACTGTCTCCCTCCTCGACTCAATACCACTAAGTCATGTTCTTTAAATAGATCAGACTCTGTTAATAAGCGTCCAAGAGAACCTGTCCCTCCGGGAATAACGATTTTCATTTCTTTTCCTATGCAAAATATTTTAATAATTACAAAATTTTATATAAAAAATATAATATATATTTTAAACTATGTTTTGCTCTAAACTATTAATTTAAAAAGCAAAAGACATTTAATCCTAAACGACAAAAAAAAGCAAATAATAAAGATATATACTCCTCTTATGGTGTTATCCCTGTTTCCACGGGAATAAGCTTTTCCGTCACTTTTCGATCTTTTTCTCTGAGGCAGCCAAGCTCTTTAAATCCAGAATTTTTAAACAAAATCAGCATAACTCTATGCGTATGTCTGAAAACTCCGTCCTGTATTAGTATCACAAACATTTATGTTTTAGCAGCTTATATCCAGTCTGGTTTAATGGAAAAAGGGGAGAAAGTGATAAAAAACATTATTAATTTGTTGTTTGAAACAATTAACACCTCTATAGCAAAGTTTATTTTTTTTGATCTTCTATTTTTTACGGATAAAATGAAGCTTCCGGTTGTATTGGCTCTGCTTTGTTTTTCTGCGGTTTATTTTACTTTTAAAATGGGTTTTGTGAATGTTCGATTCTTTAAACACGCTATTGACCTTGTTTTAGGTAAATACGAAGCTTCTGAGAAATCGGGAGAAATCAGTCATTTTAAAGCTTTAACAACAGCTCTTTCCGCTACAGTGGGTCTTGGTAATATTGCCGGAGTGGCTGTAGCCATTTCTGTAGGTGGGCCAGGGGCCACTCTGTGGATGATTGTCATGGGTATTTTAGGTATGAGCACTAAATTTACAGAATGCACTCTAGCTGTAATGTATAGAGAAAAAAGAAAAGATGGAAGTTTAATGGGTGGACCTATGGAATATTTAAAAAGAGGTTTAGCGGATATGGGCTTACTTCGCTTAGGAAAATTTCTATCTATTGCCTTTTGCCTTATGTGTATTGGGGGTTCTTTTGGGGGAGGGGCGGCCTTCCAGGTGAATCAGTCTCTTACAGCCATTAGCGTCAGCATCCCGTTTTTGGCTCATCACCATTGGATTTATGGCCTGGCTATGGTTCTTCTGGTGGGGACTGTTATCATCGGAGGTATTAAAAGGATAGCTATGGTAGCCAGTCGTGTTGTTCCTTTTATGTGTGCCACTTATATTTTAATGGCTTGTTATATTTTAGCGGTGTTTTATGAACAAATCCCCCTGGCATTTTTAACTATTTTACAAGGGGCTTTTACCCCTGAATCTGCTTATGGCGGCTTTTTAGGAGTATTGGTTGTGGGCATACAAAGAGCGGCTTTTTCTAATGAGGCAGGTTTAGGTTCTGCCGCTATTGCTCATTCTGTAGCTAGGGTGAATCATCCTGTGGAAGAGGGTGCGGTCGCCTTATTAGAGCCTTTTATTGATACCGTTGTTGTCTGTACTATGACAGCTTTGGTCATTGTTATTACCGGAGCTTATAGTAACCCGGAATATGTGGATTTAGTAAGCCAACAAAAAGGAGCGGCTTTGACTTCCAGTGCTATGGGGGATGTTGTGATGTGGTTCCCTTATATACTCAGCTTAGCTGTGTTTCTTTTTGCGTTCTCCACTATTATTTCCTGGTCTTATTATGGCGAAAGATGTTTTTCTTTTATTTTTGGTGACAAAAAATCTTTAATTTATAAATTACTTTTACTGTTTATTATTTTTGTAAGCTCTATTGCCACTTCTAAAAATATTATGAATTTTGGAGATCTTATGATTTTAGGTATGGCTTTTCCTAACCTTTTTGGAGTTCTTTTATTAAGCGGAAAAGTAAAAAGAAGCTTGAAAGAATACCAAAAGAACCTGCAACATGCTCAGTGAACTAAGATAAAACAGCCCTTTCGTTCAAAGCTGATTTGCTTTCCCCACTTTGGCAATTGTACGTGTTCACAAATTCGCTGATAAAATCACTTCTTCAGGAGAGAATAGGAGTCAAAGGGCTCGGAATGTCATGAACTTGGCGGGTCTAACCGGTCTAAACCTGTTCTTCGTGGCGGTAGTTGGAGCAATGAAGCTCAGTACTTGCGTTCCGCGAATCGTTACTCCTTCAACCCGGACTTCAGGTACTACTTTATCGGGTTTCGCCTGGTGAGGACCTTGTAAGCCTTTAGCACTTTTACCCTTTGGTTATAAAAGACCAGATTATAATAATAAACTTCTTAGGTTGAAACCCTTTCGGATATAAGGCTAGCTCCAAATGGCGAACGCAGGATTAGCTAAGCTCCATTTTTTAGCTTTTTAATCTCTTTTGCTGGCACGCCTGTTACTTTAGATATAACTGAAATATTCATTTTTTCTTTCAGCATATTTAAAATAACTTCTTGTCGTCCTTTTTGTCGTCCTTCTTGTCGTCCTTCTTGTCGTCCTTTTCTTTCCCCCTCCCAGCGTCCTTTTTCTTTAATGACTTCTAATGCATCCATAACTCCTCCTGTTTTTAGTAAGCCCTCTTTTTTAAGCTCTTCCTCGGCCTTTTCCCATTCCTTTAACTTTAACCCTGTCGTGTCTTTTAAGTATTCCAACAATCCAACCACCATCTCCTTTTCTTCTCTTTCTGTCTTCCCTTTTAATATCTCACCAAAGTAATCCCTCACAATAGCTTTTACTTTTTTAGCGGAAGGCTCTTTTATATCCCATATCTCATCTAATAACTTTATAACTCCCCATATCTTAGACCCTTTATTTTTCATAACTTTGCGTATTTTGGGAGCTTTTGTATTTATTACTTTCAGCTCAAAGTTTAACATACTTTTTTTGGTTTCTACAGGAATTTGAGAGAAAAAACTTTTGAAATCTTCTTCTTGAAGCGTTTTTCTCAACTTTAAAGACTGTTTCCCATGAAAAAACATAGCGGGAATAACAGGCTTAGCCCTGCCTGTTTGTTTTATAATAAGCTCCCGTATTAAGTAGAGGTATTTTAACATCTGTTCATAAAAGTTTTTATCATTATAGGACTTATGCTCTAAAATCATAAAAAACTCTGCTCTTTCTCTGGGAGAATTTTTTAAAGGAAAGGATAAAACAATATCAGCTAATTGCTTTTTATGGGTGTCTTTTTCAAATTTTATTTTATCTAGATTAAAAACTTTTCTTTCGGCTTTTGTTAAAATTAGCTTCAGCAATTCTTTGACTAGTTTAGGATCGGAGAAAATCAGCTTAAAAAAACTATCGTGACTGCATCTGGGTTTTTTACTCTTTTTTAACTTTTTCTTCATATACCTGCATCCTTAGTTTTTTAGCTCTTTTAGAGTGAGAAGTATCTTTATTATGGAAAGAACGGCCTTATTATCTTTTTAATCTGCTTTTTCATTTAATTTAATAATTTAAAAGCCTTTCTTTAAGGGCTTAAAGAAGTTTAAATGAAAGTTCAAGGCTTTTTTAGATAAACAGGTCTTCAAGCCAAAGGTGCAATCTAGCCTTGGATCGTCTTTGAAAAGTGGATAGTTGACACAACTTTGTCCACTTTTAGAAGTGTTGACATATTTCTAATCTAGCATTATCTTAAACCCCGGATTGGTTTTAATAAACCCGAGGGAATATCTGTAATAATTCAAGCCTTGAAGGAGGTATGTTTATGTATAAGCTGTTAATGATTTTAATTTTGAGTTTAGTTTTAGGTTCCTGTGAAAAAAAGCCGGAAGGGGGAGACCCTAAAGCTCAAGGAGACCCTACGAGCAGTGGAGAGCCTGGTGATTCTGAAGAGAATGGCCAAGCTCAAACCCCTAAAGTTTCCTATCACTGGATTTTTTCTGTTCGCTTTCGTAAGATTGATGCGGGAAGTTTTACAATGGGAAGCCCTGACGGCGGTAAAAAGTACGGTCAAAATGACGAAGGTCCGGTGCCTGTTACCATCACAAAGGCTTTTGAGATAATGGAGAAGGAACTGACTCAGAAGCAGTGGTATCTTTTAAAAAAGAAAAACCCTTCGGAGTTTAAAAGATCAGGAGATTGTAATAATCATGACACTATAGAGGGAGTGCAGATGTGTCCAAATCATCCTGTGGAACAGGTTTCTTGGCTGGATGTGCAGGCTTATATAAAGGAATTAAATACTCAGCTGGGATTAAAGGGTTGTGATGGGACACCAAAGAGTTGGAGGGGCTGTTACAGGTTACCAACGGAAGCGGAGTGGGAATGGGCTGTGAAAGGGAAAACGACGACCGCTTATTTTTTTGCTGATGATCCAGGGAATTTGGGAAAGTATGCTTATTATAGTAAAAACAGTGGAGGAAAGACCCATGAGGTGGGGCAGCTCAGAGCTAATCCGAATGGTTTATATGATGTTTATGGAAATGTAGAGGAGTGGGTACAGGATAAGTGGAGTGAGGAGTTACCGGGAGGAAAGGACCCTTTGAATGAGAGAGGGTCTCACCCTGTTCTTCGTGGCGGTAGTTGGATCTTTAAGGCTCAGTACTTGCGTTCCGCGAATCGTGTCAACGACTCCCCGGACTACAGGAACCGCAGTATCGGGTTTCGCCTGGTGAGGACTTTGTAAGCCTTTAGCACTTTTACCCTTTTACCCTAATGAAGTTCAAGGACTTCATTTCAGTGCATTAGGTTTGTCCAGACCATTTCCCTGTTCCCGCTTCCGCGGGGATGACAGTGCTTCCGCGGGGATGACAGTGTTTTTACGAGGATAACATTGAGGTAACGGAAATGACACTAAGATAAAGCCATGCTATATACTATCCTCTTATTATGCTAAAAGTAAATATCGTAACTTTATTTCCTGATTTTTTTAGCTCTCCTTTAAAGATGGGTATATTGGGCCGGGCCATTCAGTCTAAGCTTTTAAAAATTCATTTTGTAAATCCTAGGGATTTTACGGCAGATGTGCACCAGAGTGTGGATGATACCCCCTTCGGAGGAGGGGATGGAATGGTGATGATGTACCATCCTCTGAAAAAAGCGATAGAATCTTTACCAGCAGCAAGTCAAAAAGTAATCTACTTAAGTCCACAGGGCCAACAATGGAATCATGTAAAAGCCCGTACTTGGGCTGAACAAGCAGATAAAGAATGGACTTTTATATGTGGCCGTTATGCAGGGGTGGATCAGCGATTTATCAATAAATACGTGGATGAAGAAATATCCATAGGGGACTATGTTTTAACGGGGGGAGAACCAGCTATGCTGGTTCTATTGGACTCTCTTTCCCGTTTTATTAGAGGGGCTTTAGGAAATAAATCCTCTTCCATAAATGAAAGCTTTGAGCAGAATCACTTATTGGAGGCTCCTCAATGGACTAGACCCAGGGATATTCCCGGATACGAAATCCCCAAAGTGATGTTATCCGGCCATCATAAAGATATTAAAAATTTTCAATATCTTATATCTATTCTGATAACGGCTGTAAAAAGACCAGATATGCTTATAGCTGGTAAAATTCAACAAGATTTACCAAAAGCTATAAAAATGGTGGAATCTTTATCAGAAAAAGAATTAAAAGCTTGTGGACTTAATATGGAACACCTGCAAACTCTTAAAAAAAGAATGGGAATGAATACTTCTTCCGATTGATTTTTTGAAGTTTTATTAAAAAATTGTCTTTCCCATGAAAGCGATATTCATTCAGAAAAACAGATTTGCCTCTATACGAGGCTTTGCCTCTTCGGGACGGTCCTTGTCTTTCTTAGGTAGAAAGCCAAGGCCCTTGGACCCGCAACCAGCAAACTATTTTCCTGAAGAGCTCATCTCTCTGTCATTCCCGTGAAAACGGGAATCCAGCCGCTTTTAGCAAGATACCTCTTTGAGTAGCCCCTTGCTTGACTTATGTTAATTTAAAATGTTAGTTTTTGCTGTACCAATCGTTCCCCGCTTTCGCGAGGACAAGGTTTAAAAACTTTTGGTATAACACTTTCTAAGTATATCTGGAGACAAATTATGGATATTGTAGATTCTTATGTGGCAAAAACACAAAAACAGATGGATTTTCCTGTTCGGATAGGAGATACGGTCAATGTATCTGTGCGATTTCAGGAATCCGGTAAAGAGCGAATACAGGTTTTTAACGGAGTGGTTCTAAAAATCCAAGGGAAAAAAAGCACCCGTTCTTTTACTGTGAGAAAAATTTCAGATGGGGTGGGAGTAGAGAGAACATTCCCTCTGGCCAGCTCATCTGTAGAAAAAGTAGAGGTCATTTCACAAGCTAAAGTTAGAAGAGCTAGGTTGTTTTATTTAAGAAACCGGAAAGGCCGTGCGGCTCGTTTGCAAACTCTTGCTACATCTAAAAAACAATAGTGTTTTGGTTTAAACAAAGAGAAGGTTTCGATAAAAATTTGATATTATTCAAGCAGCCACAAATATTCCGATTAAAAATCTTCAAAAAACCATCTTTATTGGGGTTCATGGACCATCCTAATGCTTCTAATCAATTAGTAATAAGATATTTTTTAAAAAAAGAACTGATAACAATGTTAAATGCAGAAAACCTTATATAGGTAAACAGTTTACAAAATAGCATACAGTTGGAGGAATCCATGCCGGTTTTAAAATTTAAAGGAAAGTCCACTGTTTATTCTCATCATTTGGGAGTCCTCTTCAGGTCATTGAAAAATGATCAAAAAAAATTAAAACTCTAAATCAAAAGGCTGTACATTTCCTTTTTGATCTACTATAGCCAGAAGAGTTTGAACCGGTTTTTTATATTGCTCACAAAAAGCAGAAAAAGCTTGTAATAATCTCTGCTTTTGGTTTTTTTTTATAGGATATTCTTGCCTCCATAAATTGTCTGATTTCACCTCCACCAATAAATATGTATCAGCCTTTTTCATTATTAAATCTATTTCCACCCCTCCCACTCGGTGGTTTTTGGCTATCAACTTCCAGCCTTGTTGTTGAAAAAAGGTGATGGCTTGTCGCTCACAGAACTTTCCTTTATCTATATTATTTTTAATGCTCAAATTATTACCTCTTTATTGTTTTTTTAAATAATATTCTTTAACACCGGTAAAGTGTTTTCGATGTAAGGGGCAGGGGCCGTATTGGGCAATAGCTTTTCGATGTAAAATAGTAGCGTAGCCTTTATGAGAGGAAAAACCATATTGAGGATAACGTTTATCTTGCTTTGTTATCCACTCATCTCTTTTTACTTTGGCAATAATGCTTGCGGCAGAAATAGGGGAGAGACGCTGATCTCCTTTTATAAAAGTGGTTTGATGAAATGAATAGGGGAGTTCAGGTATTAAAAATGAACCATCCACTAAAACATGACCTGTTTTCATTGGTAATTGGAGTAAAGCTCTCTTCATAGATAACAGGGAAGCTTGTAAAATATTTAGTTTTTCAATTTCATATATATCCGCTATCCCTATAGTATATATATGCTTATTCATAATGTTTTGGGCCAACTGTTTTCTTTTTTTCGGGGAAATTTGTTTTGAGTCAGGATAGTATTCATCTTGTGTTAGAATAACCGCAGCAGAGAACACAGGTCCAGCCAGACAGCCACGGCCTGCTTCATCTACACCAATAACAGGATGAGGATGAAAGCGCTTCCAATCAATAATAGGGTATTTGTTCATTTAGAGAGGGAAGGTAACAAAAAACAGACCTAATATCATTAATTATTTGAGTTATATTAGGGAGTGTATAGGTGCTTCCATCATTTTTTTATGTTAGTTCAGAAAAAGAGGAATTTTTTAAAGATTTTTAATTGGAATATTTACGACTTTCTTCATAGGATAGAGCAATATTAAAGAAGAAATTAAATATCCGGTTTTTGAAAAGTGGCTACGGCGGTTTGTTCATCTTCATAAATGGCTATATCTTTTATTTCGCTTTGGGCAAACACCCGCCGAAACTCAGATCCTACACAGCAAAATTGTAAAGTGGATTTTTCTTTTAAGTTTTTAATGGTGTTCATAAAGGAACTGAGTCCATCAGAACCTACAAAATTGAGATTTTTTAAATTAAAAACAATATTTTTTTTAGATAGCTCGTCCATACATATTTGGTAAAAAGGTTCCGCAGAAGCAAAATCCACTTCCCCTTTTAAATTAATGACAACGACATCGTTTTCACCTTTTCTAATAAATGCCTTCATACTTCGTTAACCTCTACTTAAATTATACCTACCTGTTTTGATCTTCCTCTTCGTTTTCACTAAGAACAGGGTTCGCTCATCGTTTCTTTTTACTCCCTAAAGAAAGGATCCTTCTAAAGGGTAGCCTAATAATGCTGCCCTCCATCTAAATATTTCTTCAAACTAAAGTAAAAAGAACCTCTAAAGGGTAGTCTGATTTTTATATCGAATAACATAAATACATAGTATAAATGGGAATGGAAAGTATATATATAAAAATCTAAAAACCTGGCCTTTTGTTTAAAATACAGTAAGAAAAATAGGTAAAATAGGGATGGATTAAAATGTTTAAACTAAAAAAAAAATTCTTTGCAAGAGAAACTACACAGGTAGCTACAGACCTTTTGAACTGTGTTTTGGTGAGAGTGACGGAAACAGGCACTGTTTTAAAAGGGCGCATCGTAGAGACAGAAGCTTATTTAGGACTAAAAGATGATTCCTGCCATAGTTTTGGAGGAAGAAAAACAAAACGAACACAAGTTATGTATCTTCCAGGGGGGTGTGCTTATATTTACTTTACTTATGGAATGTATTATTGCTTTAATATTGTAACGGCGGGTAGGGGAGAGCCGGAGGCGGTTTTAATACGGGCTTTAGAACCTATAGAGGGTATTTCAGAAATGCAAGAAAATCGCTTAGAAAAGGTCATAGGCCGAACCGATTCAGAACCCTGTTCCCCATCGTCTGCTTCCGTGGATGCGAGGTCGCGAAGATCAAGCAAGATCAATATAAAAAACCTTACAAGTGGTCCGGGCCGTTTGTGTCAGGCTCTTAATATTTGCAAAAACTTAAATGGAGAAAACATGGAAGGTGGTCGTTTATATGTGGAAAAGGGAAATGGTATGCCTTCAAAAAAAATAATTGTTAGTGAACGAGTTGGTCTTTCTCCTCTTTACTTATCTTGCCACTGGCCGCTAAGGTTTTATATAAAAGATAATTCCTTTGTATCTGTAAAAAAATAAGCGATTTATATTAAAAAAACTCAGGTTTTCTTATTTTATCCTCAAATTCAGCCGATACAGGGTTTGTTATTTTAAATAGTCGGTCCTGAAAAAGTTTAGGACCGACTAAATAGAAAAACTAAAGCCTTATAAAAGGAAAACTTAAATGAAATACTATGTACGTTCATTAAAGATTACCTGGAATTTTGCTTTTTGGGTTTTATTTGTTTTAGTAGTGTTTTTTACTTTAATAGATTCAAAAACTCTAGGTATATCTAAAACTTATTTTAGCTCTATCCTGGGGGCTCTTCTCATTGTTAATCGTGTTTATTTAGTTAGAGGGCGTATAAAGAGATGGCCGTACTTTTTAAATATTTTAGCTTTATTTCTTATCTTGGTAGCTTTATATAAATTTATTTATGATTCAAAAAGCTTTTCTGAGATTTGCTTGCTCATTTCTCCATTCTTCAGCATCTCTTATTTTTTTGCAGCTGGCTATGTTATGCTCCCCTTGACTATAAAAGTTCATAGTTTAGTTCAAGATAACTTAAATTTAGAGGTGTCCTCTTTTCTAGTTCGTTCATTGAGTATGAGTTTTCTTTGTTTAGCTGCTTTTTACCCTTTTGTTACTTTACATATAAAAAGACTTAGGGATATTAACCGTTCCTATTGGTGGACATTGGCGACACTCATTCCTGGTATTAATATTTTGTTTGAGATTTTTCTATTCATGAAAAAATCAACTAAAAGAAAAAAGAAGAATAACAACAAAAATAAGCGATTGCGTAGAGCTAAGGTGAAGACTATACTGAATCAAGCAAATCTAAAATATAATCCGTAAGAACACTATGGATTACCTGGGTTCTTGACAATAAAAGCTGTAAAAAATAAGCTCTGCTCATAGAACAGTGTATTTTTTGGCTGATTTTATTATGAAAGGGTGTTTTTATGTCTCAGAAAATAACGATTACTTATGGAGATGGAATTGGGCCGGAAATTATGACTGTCGTTTTAGACATCCTCCGCAAAGCGGGAGTGTCTTTTCAGGAAGATGTCATAGAGATAGGTGAAAAGCTTTATAAAAAAGGATATGTATCAGGTATCAAATCGGAAGATTGGCATATTATCAGTAGAAATAAAGTTTTTCTTAAGGCGCCTATTACAACTCCCCAGGGCGGGGGATTTAAAAGCCTGAATGTTAAAATCAGAAAAAGTTTCGGACTTTTTGCTAATGTTAGACCTGTGCAGTCTTTGCACCCTTATGTGGCTACTAAATTTCCCAATATGAATGTGGTTATTATTCGTGAAAATGAAGAGGATTTATATGCTGGAATTGAGCACCGCCAAACCCATGAAGTCTTTCAATGTCTGAAATTGATAAGTGTTCCTGGGTGTCAAAAAATTGTTCGTTATGCTTTTGAATATGCCAAACAAATGGGGAGAAAAAAAATAACTTGCATGACAAAAGACAATATTATGAAACTCACAGATGGCACTTTTCATAAAATTTTTAATCAAATAGCAAAAGAATACCCTGATATTGAAAATGAACATTGGATTATTGATATTGGTGCTGCCAAATTTTCCACAAAACCTTTGGATTTTGATGTGATTTTGCTACCCAACTTATACGGAGATATTTTAAGTGATATTTCAGCTCAGATTGCTGGTTCTGTGGGTATCGGAGGTTCTGGCAATATCGGAGTTAATCATGCTATGTTTGAAGCCATACATGGTTCTGCCCCCAGGCGGGCAGGGCAAAATGTCGCTAACCCTAGTGGCCTACTTAACGCTGCTTTACTTATGCTCAACCACATAGGGGAAAACATTCTCGCGGAAAAAATACAAAACGCCTGGTTAAAAACAATTGAAGATGGTGTGCATACTTATGATATTTACAATGAAAAAACCAGTGAACAAAAAGTGAGCACAACCGACTTTGGAAAAGCCGTTATAGAGAACATGGGGGCAAAACCTAAAAAACTCACTTTCTCCTCTATACCAAAAGAGTATAAACCGATAAAGGTATCCCTTTTGAAAACACACTACTCTTCTCAGGAAAAAGTTTTGGATGGCATAGATGTTTTTGTTTGTGACCAAAACAGAAAACCTGAAGCTCTAGCTGAAAAGTTAAAAACAGCAATCCAACAAAACAATTTTCTACAGCTTTCCTATATAACGAATAGGGGTATTAAAGTTTATCCTGATCCTAATCCGGCCATATTTTGTACAGATCATTGGCGTTGTCGTTTTTTGAAAACAAAAGAAGATATAGATTTTAAACATCTTATTTCTTTATTGCAGGACCTGGCTTCTGCTGAAATAGAAGTTATAAAAACAGAAAATCTGTACTCTTTTTCCGGTGAAAAAAATTACTCTCAAATCGGTTAAAAAATAGATGCTATGTGGTCGTTAAGTAGTTGGTTCTGAAACAGTCCTAACAAAACCCGATTATAAGCTTCTTTTTCTTCTTTAGACCACCCTTTTTGCACTTCACAATTAAAGATATTAGATAAAAACTATAATAAAAATCATAATTATAATAAGTTGATTTTTTGTAATTTGGAAGTTATACTTCCAATATGAAAGAAAAATATATCCCTAGATATTTACAGACTGTTATTGAAAAAAGGCTTAAACACAATCCAGCTGTGGCTTTATTGGGGGCAAGACAAGTGGGAAAATCTACTCTGGCTCGCCATATTCTGAAAAAATATAAACATTCCATTTATCTTGACTTAGAAAAATCATCAAGCAGACAAAAAGTGGGATCTGACCCGGAATTGTTCTTAAATCTAAACAAAAATAAATTGATATGTCTGGATGAAATTCAGTTTTTACCGGAGATTTTTCAAGTTCTTAAAAGCCACATTGATGAAAATAAAAGAAATAGACAGTTTCTGTTATTGGGTTCAGCTTCAAGAGATCTGATTTCCCAAAGTAGTGAGACTTTGGCGGGTCGTCTGGCCTATGTTGAAATCACTCCTTTCCTGTTTCCTGAAATAACCAATACAATAACACTCACAGATCATTGGTTAAAAGGAGGATACCCTAAGTCCATTTTACAGCCAGACCTAGGGGAATCAATGGACTGGAGACGGGACTATATTAAAACCTTTTTGGAAAGAGACATTCCTAAATTGGGTTTTTCCATTCCAGCCCTAAAACTGGAAAGGTTTTGGAAAATGCTAGCCCACTCACATTGTCAATTACTGAATCTTTCCAATATTGGCAAAGCCCTTGGTGTATCCCACCATACCGTTCGTTCCTATATTGATATTCTGGAACACACTTTTCTGGTTAAAACACTTCCCCCTTATACAACAAATAGAAAAAAGAGGCTTATTAAAACTCCTAAACTTTATATCAGAGACACTGGTTTGCTACACACTTTGCTGAATATTGAAGAAATGAATGATTTACTTGGGCATCCCATAATTGGTTTTTCTTTTGAATCCTATGTGATAGAAAATATTATGTCTCATTATCCAAAATGGGATTACTCATTCTATATAGATTCTGTCGGTAACGAAGTGGATCTTATTCTTGAAAAAGGAAGACGACTTATTGCTGTGGGGATAAAAGCCTCCACAAGCCCAAAACCAGGAAAAGGATTTTGGAATGCCATTGAATTTCTAAAGCCCACACAATCTTTTGTTATTGCTTTGGTTAAAGAACCCTTTCCCGGACCTAAAGGAGTGACAATAACCAATCTGGAATATTTTCTTAAAAGTCTATAAGAGTTTAATACATGCTTCCACGATCGCCTTTTGTTCTTTATCTTTGCCCTGCATTTTTACTGGAGGCTTGAAAATATATTGGCTTTAAGTGGTCTGTATTTTTCCCGACTTCAGCACAACACGATGTATTAAAAAGGATATTTTGATAGTTTTTAGGTTATGCGAAGGTGTTTTTGTTCATTTTTGAAGCGTAAAATGTTCAAAAAATAAAGGTGTGTGGCACTGGCCTTATTTAGTTGGGTGAGAGTTATTTTGGAGCTCGTCGTGTTCGTGGAAGAAGAGGCAGGGAGCCTTACAGCAAAATGATCGTATTTGGTCTTAAACAAAGAGAATGTAGAAGTTTATACTCTTTATACTCAGGTTATTAAAAATTGCTCTCAAAAAGCCATTATTCCCCTTATAAACCAAAGAATATCTAAATCAGCTATTATTTATACAGATGGTTTTAAAACTTATGATGGGTTAGTGATATGGTCATGAGCTTTACTTATTTACTGCTTTTATTTTTTTACCATCTGGGGTGTAAATATTTTTTCCATCAGATATAAAAAAATCATGACAAGGCTGCTCTTTTATAACAAACTCCTTTCCGTTTTTATCTATTCCTTTATACCCTATAAACTTATCATTTTGATGTATAAGTAAATATAGGTCATCTTTCTTTTTTAAATCTTCTAAATCTTGATTTATCTTTTGTTTATAATACTGGTAAAAAGCGGTTTTTGTAGGGTCTTCATTTTTGTATTTTTCATAAGCTCGATCATAAGCTTCTTTTTCTTCTTTAGACCACCCTTTTTGCACTTCACAATTAAGGATATTCGTATAATTTATATAAGCGTTATAATAACTGTCATAAGAGTCATAGTTATGATAGTTGTAATCGGCAGAAGCTGGATCATAATTGTCATCAATATAAGAACGATGATAGTAGTAATCAGCATAATAGTCATAACCAGAGGTAAAAGGATTATAACAAACTGGCTTTCTTATAATAAATTCGTTTCCGTTTTTATCTATTCCTTTAAAATTTAGATAGTCATTATTCGTTATTACAATTAAAAACTGACCATCTATGTTTTTTATTCTTTCTAAGGATTCTATCTGCATTTTTTTAATTAATTGGTAATAGTCACTTTTTGTAGGGTCTTCATTTTTGTATTTTTCATAAGCTCGATCATAAGCTTCTTTTCTTTCATCAATAAAATAATCTGGAAAAAATGCACAAATGTTATGAGAATTATGAGATCTTCTACATGATACATTAAATAAAACCATACTAATAAGTAAAATTAGAGATACTTTCATTTTTACTCTCCCTCCCTTATGGGCATAGATTTGTACATTTTGTTGCCCACCAATCTACAGGTCTTTCATTATCCCAAGAACCTCCATATTCATTAACTATAGCTTTAAAATGACGATCTTTAGGTTCAATGCCACTTATATTAGCAATCCCCCCGGAAAGCATTAAATCTACTTCTTTTTCTACCATATTATCAGAATGCCCTAGACCTAAAACATGACCTAGCTCGTGCAATATTACGGTTAAAAAAACTAGTTTAGAATGGGAAGATTTAGCGTTTCGTTTAGTATTCCAGTTATTTATATCCTGATTTATATTTACATAAGAAAAGCTAATTCGAGAACGAGGATGGCAAAGCATGAACCCTAAGCTGTAACTAAAATCTAATAAACAAAGTTTATGTAAAGCACTTGCAGCAGCATCAGGGTTGAAAAAAAAACTTCTAGGTTCATATTCTATATAAACATCCCAATCACTGCTATCTATACCAATAAATTGAAATAACCTAGTAGGGTAATAATGTGTTCCTTCAAGAGGATCAATGCTTTTCTTTCTTCTGACATAAGATAGATACCCAGAGTTCCATTTATCTATTGCTTGTTTTATACGATCTACTTTAGCAGAGCTGAGAGATCTATTCACCGTCACTCTTAGAGGGAAGTCACTAGATTTCCACCTTAAAACCCAACCATCTTCATATCCTGTTGTATGAAAACCATTTTTGTTAAGAGGAAGGCCAAAGTTATCAACATAAACTTTACCACCCCCTCCACCACCATAAATTGTAATTTGACCACTGAAACTTAAAAAAGAGAAAAAGAGAAAAATGAAACTAAAAATAAGTTTATACATTAGCTGTCATTTTCCAAAAAGAGAGTTTTTTTGTCAATGAAATTCAAGTAATCAATTTGGTCCACACTATATAGGGGGTTGACACGGAAGGGAAGAGAGAAAAATCCGAGATCCGAATGAAAATACGGATTTTGTTACTTTATATTGTACTTAAATTGAGACGAATCATCTAAAAAATCAAGCACAGATTCTGCTAAATATTTTTTATACTGATCTTGTTTAGAAATTCCGGTTTTGAAGGCTTAACTGTCAAGAGGATGAAAAGTCTCTAAAGGTGGCTTTCCGTTTGAAAGTGACGGAAAAAATAATACCTGATGGATATGGTATGGATTTTGCATATCTTATTTTTAAAATACAAAATAACTATGATATTATAAAAAAAGGAGGACGATGTGAATAAATCCACAATATCACCAGCAGATGAAATTTGGGCACTTATAAGAGAGACCCAAAGGAATTTAAAACAGTTTTCAGCTGAAGCAAAAAAGCAAAAGGTAGAAGAAAAGAAGCAAAGAGCTGAAATAAACCGACAAATAGCTGAAACAAATGAACAACTGAAAAGGACAGGTATCAAACTGGATAAGTTTATTGGAGATACAGGAAACCGCTGGGGCAAGTTAGGGGAAAACCTCGTTAAAGGCAGTTTAGCTAAAAGATTAAAAGAAAGAGGTGTCAAAGTAGAGGCTGTTATAACCAATGCCAGAAAACGCGGTGTAGAATTTGATATTATCGCTCTCAATGGGAAAGAAGCTGTTGTTGTGGAAGTGAAGGCGACTTTGGACCCTCCCGATGTGGATAAATTTAAAAAAAATATAGGGCAGTTTAAAGTTCTATGGCCGGACTTTAAAAAGAAAACAGTTTATGGAGCAATGGCTTTTTTACTTAAATCAAAGAGGAAAGCGGAGAGTTTAGCTGAGAAGCAGGGTTTTTTTGTTATTTCTGCAACAGATGATGTGATTATAAAAAATGAAAAGAGCTTTAGACCTAAAGTTTTTTCTTTATAAACTCCCACGGCTAAAACAAGGGTACTTTACTCGACGACCATATAGAATCTATGGAGTGCAAAAAACCTAAAATAATATCTCTATACCAGTTCGGTATAAAATCTACGACAATGGATCTCTATCGTAATCCTTATGTTTAATATCAACGATGAGGGGTTTGTATTTTTTTATAAACTGGAGATATTTTTCATGTATTACTGACTATCATAGAGTGACATTATCAGAAGAGTTGACAAAATGTATTGTTAAGAAAGTGCCACCAACAAAAAATGTTATCTCTGGTGATGATGGAAGTAAGTATATTATTATCGAAGGTAAGCACTACAAAGTGAGTGATGTTCATTTTCAACAGTGTTTGAAAAAATGGGGATGTCATAAGTGTTATTTAAATGACTAGCTAATCAGTCCTTAAAAGATCATGACTAGTACAAATTATCCAGGTAGGTGTTTAAAAAATATTCAGGAGTTTTTCAAAAAATAGCCTGTGTTTAAAATTGAGTTATGTGACTAAAAATAAAACAAAATTCTTAGTTATTTTAAAGGGATACAGGTATATATTGGATTTATTTCCTATTCTTTTTCTTTTTGCATTGCAATATGACTAATGAAGTGGTAATGGAGCAAAAAAATGTTCACTTTTGTTTAAATAATAGATAGTTTTCTTAAAGCAAGGTGTAAAATTTACATAAAATAATGAGTCTTTTCAATAAGATATAAATGTTTTTATGTTGTTTTTTTCTTGGTTTGATTCTTGCATTTATGGTGTAACAAAGGCAAGGTAAAAAGTGAAGCTAAAAATAGCAAAATTATTATTAATTCTTTGTATATATGTCTTACATACTTTCTCTTATGCTATTAGTTACAATGTAAATGCTAATCAATCAAGGTGTACCTATGTTCAAGTCAATCAACCAACGGAATGGGAAAACCATTATATTCCTATTCCTGTTGCTATTGATTCAAGAATGGGTAACACAAAAGTAGAGCTATATATAAATGCACTATCTATTTGGAATAAAATATATCGCTCTTATATAAGAAGGGAGTTAAAACCATCAAAAAAATATCCCGATAAACTATTTTCCTATTTAATTGTAACTAGTGGGTATTCAGATTATGAAAGTAGTACAAAAATAATATGGATTTCAGAAAAAATATTATCTAATAATAAAAATGGTGAAACAAGGTTTTTAGATCATTGGTTAACAGGAGATATTAAAGGGGCCTATATCTCTTTGAATAGGAGCAGATTAATTCAAGAAAGATGGTATTTTGCAACAGAAGGTATTTTAAACTTGAACTGGAACAAAGCTAAACAAGTTACTTATACTCATAAGGTAGATTATTTAACTGTTGCAATGCATGAGTTAGGCCACGCTATTGGTTTAGAACATACAACCAATCAACAGGATGTTATGTTTCCTTGTACTTACCACGGATATAGAGTGTTTCCTACTTTTAAAAATATAGAAAAATTTTTAAATATTCATAGTGACATACAATTGAATTTATTACCCTATATGATGGGGATGGAGTTATGATTAGCTCAATGCCATTGATTATATTTTTGTTATGGTTGCTATCTTGTACTGGAACTACTACTATTACTGACTATCATAGAGTGACCTTATCAAAAGAGCTGACAGAATGTATTACTAATAAAGTGTCACTAACAAAAAATGTCATGTCTGGTGATGATAGTAATAAATATATTATTATCGAAGGTAAGCACTACAAAGTGAGTGATGTTCATTTTCAACAATGTTTGAAGAAATGGGGATGTCATAAGTGTTATTTAAATGACTAGCTAATCAGTCCTTAAAAAATCATGACTAGTACAAATTATCCAGGTAGGTGTTTAAAAAATATTCAGGAGTTTTTCAAAAAATAGCGGGTGTTTAAAATTGAGTTGTGTGACTAAAAATAAAACAAAATTCTTAGTTATTTTAAAGGGATACAGGTATATATTGGATTTATTTCTTATTCTTTTTCTTTTTGCATTGCAATATGACTAATGAAGTGGTAATGGAGCAAAAAAATGTTCACTTTTGTTTAAATAATAGATAGTTTTCTTAAAGCAGGGTGTAAAATTTACATAAAATAATGAGTCTTTTCAATAAGATATAAATGTTTTTATGTTGTTTTTTTCTTGGCCTGATTCTTGCATTTATGGTATAAAAGAAAGCAAGAAAAAAAGTAGGTAACTTAATAGCAGTTAGGTAACTAAAGGACCATTGCTAACAACTAATAAATAGGTGGAGAAAAATAACAAGTACAACCACAGCCAGTTAAAGGTATAGTAACCAGTAAAATAAACTACAAATTAACAAACTTAAGAAAGAGAGGGCACAATGAAATCAAATGTTTGTATAAAGACGGCAAGTGTATTTATTATGCTTTTTGCTTTTACATTCTCATTAAGTGCTTTTGCAAGCATGGGGGATTTGATTAATTGTACTGATTTTAATGATCAAGAGACTTATAATGATACAATAGACTATTTAAAAAAAAATCCTGAAGATGTAGTGATGATTTACGGTCTGGGTATTAACGCTCTCTGTATAGGAAAAACAGAAGAAGGGATTAGCCATATAAAAAATGCTTCTAACGGAGGCCATATTATGGCTTCTCGTATAATGGCTCTTTACCATAGAACAGATGGAACTTGGGATAGTTCAGCTGAATTGACTAATGATTCTTATCATTTTAACCAAATGCTTGGGTATTATGAAAGAGCGGCATTGCTCATTGAATCAGCTCCTCATTATCCTGAAGGCACTACTAGAGATATGCTCTATTTAGAAGAGCACGTTCGGATAAGTGCTAAGGTGTTTGTTTCTCTGCCTGATATTTACTATAAAGGTTATGTTGCAGCCATTGTGGATATTATGAGTGATGAAGAAGCTTATATTGATACTAGAGATGTTTTAGTCGCAATGCAGGATTCAGCCGGACGCTGTTTAAGAAGGCCCTCCCTGTCTGTATGGAATGGCCAAAGAGGAGCCATTGCTCATGCCTTGCAGGTGCGCTGTCAGGCTATGTGGGATTTTGCCGATAAAGCTATTACATTAGAGGAAAAGCGCATTGATATAGCTGAAAGAGATTGTAGCAGTTCCCATCTTAGTCAATGTTCTGAGCATCATAATATTGTAAATCAAATTGTAAGTCTTTCTTATGTGATGCAAGAGCAGATGGACTCTGTTCCTGTTATTCATTAAATTGTACCTGGCCAACTAGGGTATACCAGCTTTATACTGAACTGGTATATTTGAAATGTCCTTAACTCCCAAAAAGAGGCTACCTTCTAAGAGTTAAGGAGGTGATTCCTATAGTTTTATAGTTATTTTACTATTTGTTAATAATGTGATTTAAGTCTCATTTTTGCTTTAGAAATGTTATAATTTGGCCGAAATAAGAAATATGGCCTTTTTTTCTTTACCTTCGTTTATATTATTTTTAATGATATTGCTTTTTTCTAATCCTGCTAATCCTTTTGCTCAAGGAGGTTCATTACCTTCTAGAGAAGAGGGTTTGGAAAATGAATGTGCAAAAGCGGAAGACCTTATTCAAGGTCAAGTGCCTCAGCACTGTAGATGCGAGAATCCAAATATAAACCCTAAAGATGTAAAACCATGTGTTAACTGTACAAAGCAGTGTAGATCGTCCCTGAAAAATGCAACAGCTTGTAACAACATTAACCCCACCGACTGTGAAAGTAGTTGTGTTGAACCATCTTTTAGTTTTAATCAGGAAGGAACCGCTTTTTCCAATGCTATACAAAGATGCACTACCGATAACGAACAAAGACTAAAACAAGATTTACTCAATCAATGTAATCAAATAATAAAGGACTTAAATGAGAGAAAAGGGGCCGAGTTGGTTTGCCCTGGGGGTTGTGATCTTTTTTGCTCCAACCAAGTGGCTCGTGTTGAGAAATGTGGAGAAGATGTTATTACAAGTGATGGTTCTAAGCAATGTCTTCAAAGATTCAGTCAACAAATAGCTTCAAATCTCCCTTCAGACCCTAACAACCTACCAGGTGGTTTCACCTGGAAGCATAAGAACGAAAAATGTGACTTAGGCCAGGAATGTGAGCTCTCTATAGAGATCGCTTTTAACAATTCTCTTAAGATCTGTAAGCAATTAAAGAAGAAGGCGGAGCTTTGTTGTAAGGATCCTCTTAAGTGTATAGAAGGGGGGGGGATAAGGAAGCGTCTTTTTACAAATGTAGGCCCCTTAGAGGGGGGTGATATATCCGCGCAGTGTCTTCTTCTAAAGCAAAAGCTTACTAGTGCGGGAAATTTAGGTCATCAGCTGGCAGGTCAGTGCCGACGCCGGGCCTCTTCTTGTGTATCAGGCTGTAATAGTCAAATGGAAGGGGAATTTTTATCTTTGTTTGAGACATATTGTGCTTTTGATCTAAAGGTGGCTTCAGCTTACAACCCCCGAATCCATACCTGTAGCGAAGAGCTTATTAGTAAATATTCTGGTTTGTACACACAAAATTATCTTATTATTCCACAAGCGTGCGAACAAGAGGGCAATAAGTCTCAAAAGATGTCTCAGAATGCGGAGGAGATACTAAAGAGTGCTTTGTCAGCAGCTAAATGTGTGGAAGAGGCCAGGGGACATACGACGGGAACGCCAGATGGAAGGGCTTCAGATAATAGAGAAGCCTCCCCTCCCAATCAGATAGGAAATACGAAGGCAGGAGTAACTTTCCAAGTACATGGAGTACCTGAAAAAGTGAATATGCATGGTGCCCCGAAAGGAAGTGGAGTGGTGGATGATTCTTCTTTTGGAAGAAGACCAGGAGCTAATACGGGCGGTGGTGGTGGAGGGAAAGAGAGTTCTTCATCTTCCTCTGCTTTTTCTTCTTCTAAGAATAGTAAAGACTCTATGTTTAGAGAAGTTGGTTCAAGTAATGCAGGAAAATCAGGCACAGGTGCTGTTTATGGTGGAGGACCTGTCTTGGGTGGAGCCTCTCATTTATTAAAAGGAAACCGGGCTTCTTTAGACACAAAAAGGGAAAATCAGAGAGCAAAAAGCCCGGATAAAAAAGAAGGAAAAGAAGGAAAAGATAAAGAAGCTTTAAGGGAATTTGCTAAAACAGGGGAGGGCAGTGGTAAAGACTCTTATTCTTTCTGGAAAAAATTACCTTCTAGGGAATTGCCCAATAATAAAATTAGTTCCTATGGTTCTCCTCATGATGATATTTTTAAACGAATTTCGAATCGTTTCGATTTCTTATGTCGTACAGAAAAAATCTCTTGCATGCCACAAGAATAAACAACACAGATTTTATACCGAACTGGTGTAGAGATATTATTTTAGGTTTTTTGCACTCCATAGATCCTATATGGTCGTCAGGTAAAATACCCTTGTTTTAGCCGTGGGAGTTTATAAAGAAAAAGCTTTAGGTCTAAAGCTCTTTTCATTTTTTATAATCACATCACCTGTAGCAGAAATAACAAAAAAACCCTGCTTCTCAGCTAAATTCTCCGCTTTCCTCTTTGATTTAAGCAAAAAAGCCATTGCTCCATACACTGTCTTCTTTTTAAAATCAGGCCATAGAACTTTAAACTGCCCTATATTCTTTTTAAATTTATCCACATCGGGAGGGTCCAAAGTCGCCTTCACTTCCACAACAACAACTTCTTTCCCATTAAGAGCAATAATATCAAATTCTACACCGCGTTTTCTGGCATTGGTTATAACAGCATCTACTTTGATACCTCTTTCTTTTAATCTTTGAGCTAAACTGCCTTTAACGAGGTTTTCCCCTAGCTTGCCCCAGCGGTTTCCGGTATCTCCAATAAACTTATCCAGCTTGATACCTGTCCTTTTCAGTTGTTCATTTGTTTCAGCTATTTGTTTGTCTATTTCAGCCCGTCGCCTATCCGCTTCAACTCTTTGCTCGGCTATTTGTCGGTCTATTTCAGCTCTTTGCCTCTTTTCTTCAGCTCTTTGCTTCTTTTCTTCAGCTCTTTGCTTCTTTTCTTCTACCTTTTGCTTTTTTTCTTCAACCTTTTGTTTTTTTGCTTCAGCTGAAAATTGTTTTAAATTCCTTTGGGTCTCTCTTATAAGTGCCCAAATTTCATCTGCTGGTGATATTGTGGATTTATTCACATCGTCCTCCTTTTTTTATAATATCATAGTTATTTTGTATTTTAAAAATAAGATATGCAAAATCCATACCATATCCATCAGGTATTATTTTTTCCGTAACTTTCAAATGGAAAACGACTTTAGAGACTTTTCATCCTCTTGGTAGCTAAGCCTTCAAAACTGGAATTTCCAAACAAGATCAGTATAAAAAAATATTTAGCAGAATCTGTGCTTGATTTTTTAGATGATTCGTCTCAATTTAAGTACAATACAAAGTAACAAAATCCGTATTTTCATTCGGATCTCGGATTTTTCTCTCTTCCCTTCCGTGTCAAACCCCTAAAAGTGGACCAAATTGATTACTTGAATTTCATTGACAAAAAAACTCTCTTTTTGGAAAATGACAGCTAATGTATAAACTTATTTTTAGTTTCATTTTTCTCTTTTTCTCTTCTTTAAGTTTCAGTGGTCAAATTACAATTTATGGTAGTGGAGGGGGTGGTAAAGTTTATGTTGATAACCTTGGCCTTCCTCTTAACAAAAATGGTTTTCATACAGAAGGATATGAAGATGGTTGGGTTTTAAAGTGGAAATCTAGTAACTTCCCTCTAAGAGTGGAATGTCCCCCATATATGGTAATAAAATCAATAATTCTGTAGTTTAGAATTTTCAAGCATTCTCAAAAGAAGAACCATTGGGCTTTTTAGTGACTTTGATGAACATACTTTTACTGTGTCAGAATAGATAAGAGAAGTAAATAGGACCAGTGCAACACAACCTTACTTCTATAAGATTTTCGAGGATCAAGAAAAATCGGTATATCTTAGCAGGATTGAGTTTTAGTTGGAAAGAAAAGGGATTTTTTTCAGAAATTGAACCACAGAGCTATTTTTTAAAGAGTATAACAGATCTTTTGTTTTTGCCTTTTTCTCTTTTAGCTGGTCCAATTGATTACTAATAGCTTTTATATCAGAAAACTGCATAAAGTGTGTTTGTACTTTTTTTAAAAAAACCTCTTCTTCCTCGGTAAGAATTTTATCTCTCCAAAGCAACAGCCGTACAAAGTAAAGACTCTGACTTCTATCTCCTGGTTCGGTGATTTTGGGTAAAATATCTTCCAAAGAGGAAGGAGTTTTAAGTTCTTTTTTTATTATGTCTTTTTGTTCACTGTTAAAATTTAATTCTTCAATGTATTTTTCGATCATAGCGATTTCTTCCTGGTCTGTATGCCCATCCGCATGGATAGCTAAAGTAACCAGCCTCCACATATTCAAATGGCTTTCTGTCATTTCTTTTTTATTTTTTGCTTTTGATGCAAAAGGCAGCCTACCAAGAGAGGTTTTAAGCTGCTTGATCTCTTCAGAATCAATTTGCCCATCGGCCAGAGCGGCTTTAGAGGCTTGATTCCATATACTGACATGGTCTTGCAAGAGTTCTTTGTTATTTTTTTCGTTCATATTATACCCGCCTGGTTTGATCCCCGCTCCCCGCTTTCGTGGGGACAAGCTTTATGAGGACATGATTTTTTCGTCATTTTTTCTTCCAAGGGAAGAAAAACTTTGAAGAGTACAATCTCTGTACCGATTTCGGCACATTCTCTTTGACTTTCTTCTTGTAATGATGAATTTTATTGTACTATCTTTTTGGTAAGTGACAAAGCTTTATATTTATAAAATTTTAGTTTTTGGATAGTATATTGCTTTTCATAAGAGAATAGGAGTCAAGAGGTTCAGACAAGCGGTTTGCTAAAAATAGGTCATTTAAAGGATAAAAAATGATAGACAGGAAAAAAGACGAGGAAATACCTTCTAAAACAGGTACAAAAACTTATCACCCTCCCATAGGACAACAGAAAGAATGGTCATGGACAGGAGCGGAAAAAAGTATAAATTACTCTGTTACAGCAGATTGGATTCTGATTCGTAAAAGAGAAAAACCCATAGCGGATGTTTTTTATACCTATTATGCCTATAAAGGGAAGAAGTCCTTTTTGCGCCCTATTACTTTTGTATTTAATGGTGGTCCAGGGGCTTCCTCCGCTTATCTACATATAGGGGCTATGGGGCCAAAAACAGTCACTTTTGGTGAAAGAGGGGAGAGCTTACCTCCTCCAGCTCAATTAAAAGATAATAAAGAAAGTTGGCTTGATTTTACGGATCTGGTTTTTGTAGATCCCGTGGGAACCGGCTTTAGCCGTTCTTTAGAAGAAGTGGATCTTAGTCCTCCAGGAGCAAAGGAAAAAAAAGAGAGCCCTTCAAAAGAAAATTCCCAAAAAGAGTTTTATAAAATGAATCGGGACCTGGAAGTGATAGGAGAGTTTATTCAACACTTTTTGTCTAAATATCGTCGTTGGTCTTCTCCTGTTTTTATCGCCGGAGAAAGCTATGGAGGCTTTCGTGTGGCCAAGCTATCGCGCAAATTACAGGAGGATTATGGAATAGGTTTAGGGGGGGTTATATTGATTTCGCCTTGTTTGGAGTTGGCGGCTCTTTCTTCCAGTGACTACGATGTGCTTAATTGGGTGGAATCTTTTCCTACAATGGCGGCAACGGCAGCCTATCACAAGCAGTCGGCTTATTTTAGGGACAGACAAAAAGAAATAAACACCCCTGAGGCAGAGTTAAAAACTTTGTTAAAACCAGTGGAAGATTTTGCTCTTAATGAAATGAGTAGTCTTTTAATTCAAGGTGAAAGAATGAATGAAGAGAAAAGAAAAGCCATTATGAAGAAAGTAGTGGACTTTATAGCCGTTCCTTTTGAGAAAATCAACAAAGGCTATGGTCGTCTTAGTATTTGGCAATTTTGCCGATGGCTTTTACAGAAAGAAAGAAAGTGGTGTGGCTTGTATGATGCTTCTATTACTGTGTACGACCCTTTTCCTGATCGTGACCAATTTGAGGGCGCGGACCCTAGTTTATCTGGTATTGAGCCTATTTTTAGCCACGGAATCAACACCTTGCTAAGAGAACATTTGGAACTCGATTGCGAAAGGCGATATTATCTATTAAGCATGGAGGTAAATAAAAGTTGGAAAAGAGATAAGCAGGAGCATTTTTTTGATATGCAGATAGGGGCCACAGATGACCTCCGTTATGCTATGGCTATGAATCCTCAAATGAAGGTCTTCATCTGTCATGGTGTATTTGATTTAGTTACTCCTTATTTTTCTTCCGAGAGAGTGATCCAGCTGATGAATTTACCTGAACCTTTAAGAAAACAAATTACTTTCCAGGTGTTTTATGGAGGACACATGTTTTATACATGGGCCTGCTCCCGCAGGTTATTTAAGTCGCAAATGAAAGAATTTTACAAATAGTTATTAAGAAGCTCCGGTGATTTTTCCTATACCGGTTATAGGGACAATATCACCATAGCCTACTGTACAGACCGTGCAGATAGCCCACCACAAAGAATCCCAATTAGTAGTTTCTTATTATTTTACTAAAGCTTTCATTTTTTACTTTGAGGGCATACTGTCCACATGGATGGTTTGTGTTGGGAAGGCAAAGTTGACATTTAATTCTTTGGCCAATTTAAGTATAGACATAAAAATTTGTTGTTTTTGTTGTAGTTCGTGTTCCCATGAGTTAACCAGTAAAAAGAAGTTCATGATAACTTTTAACTCTGAAGAACCAAATTCCGTAAAATACACCTGGAAATAGTCTTTTTTAGTAGAGGAATTATTCATTAAAATTTTCTTTATACCTGCAATAAAGGATTCTATTTTTTCAGGAGTAGTGTCATATTGAACCCCAAGATAAACACGAGTTCTTCTGGCTTTTCTTTTTCCCATATTATCAATATTAGCTGAAGTTAAAACAGAATTGGGAACAGTAATAATAGAATCATAAAAAGTTTTCAACTTAGAGGAACGCAAGCCTACTTCTATTACAGTGCCTTCAATATCATTAAAACAAATCCAATCACCTATGGAAAAAGGTCTATCCAACATAATATTAACATAAGCTAGAATGTTAGAAGCAGAATCCTTGGCGGCTAAGGCTAAGGCTACTCCACCTAAACCTAAGCCCGCCATAAGAGACACCACATTTATTCCTAAACTTTGTAATACAAGCAACCCTCCGAAACATAACACAACAATTTTTAAAAAGCGGTTTATAAAAGGGAGAAAGTGAGTATTTATATTAGAGTCTTGATTTGTTTCTTTAAAAAAACGCTTTACAATAAAAGCAACAGCTTCATCTATCATATTATGGCTAATCCAAACTAAACCTGAGCCGATGAGTAGTTTAATTAAAACCTGCATGCCTCCAATAAGAGGTTTTGATAAAAATACAGGGATACCACCCATAGATTTCCATAGCGGAGGCATAAAATTAAGGACGATAAGCCAAATTAAAGACATACTCATCATACTGACAGGTTTTTCGATTTTAGGCAGGATATTTGTTTGAAAGAAATTTTGTTTTTTTCCTATTTTTTGAAGAATAATCCGGGCTATATAGTTAATAGGTTTTCCTAAAAGAAAAACCAATAGGAAGATAAATAAGGTAAGGGCTAAAGTCAGACCCAGGTTACCTCCAAAAGGGATTTTTTCTAGTAGAAAATCAAACCATTTTGCTTTCATTTAGACTCTGCTTTTTATTTTATGATTGTTGATTTTTTAATAAGTAACATCACCACTGTCATAAATGCAAGAAAAACTAAACCCCCTACAAAAATAAAATTAAACGGACGAGTCGTAACTAGTACCAGCTTAATGAACTTTAAAAGGAAAGGAAGAGAGGGAAGATTTAAGCTATTAAATTATAAATACTTCTTATTTCTGTTTCATTTTTATAATTGTTATATTTTTTATATCCATTTAAAAGAATTTGACATTTTTTACTTAAAACATCAATCAGTTTCTGCTTTTCTTCTGTATTGATAAAGGGATTACTCAAATGGCTGGCCAAGGCACGAACACGCCATTCATCCATAGCTTTATACTTTTGAGATAGTTGATCAGAATGACCTCCGTACTTGATGATGAGAGGAGTGGGAATAAACCCCACCTCCGTTTGAGAACTGACTCTCAACCATAGTTCATAATCCTCACATACCGGAAAGTCCTCTCTAAATAACCCCACTTTATTCAAAAAGGCCCTTTTCACTATGGTGGAGGAAGGACTGATTCGACACATATCCAGATTATCTATAAATACACGCCCTCCTTTTTTTTGATGCTTTTTCTTTTGATTTACTCTTTTATACCAATCCGGTTTGATCCCCACTTCCGCGAGGATAGGATTTTCCGATCGTCTCTTTTTTCTCCCAAGGGAAGAGAGGCTCTGAAGGGTGTGTTTTCTATAACGATTCGGTATCACTTTGCGTATCCATAGTTCTTCAGTATGAATCAAAGGATATCGGGGGTGCTCTATAGCCCATTTCATTTGTTGATGGAGTTTTCCCACTAGCCATTCATCATCGGAATCCAGGAAAGCCAACCAAGGAGCTTGTCCTGCACGGATGCCTGTATTACGAGCGATACTCACCCCTTTATTCTCTGATAGCTGTATGATTTGCATTTGCTGTTCAGGAAACAAGGATTGCCATTTTTTTAAAATCGTAAGACTATTATCTGTAGAACCATCATCTACCACCCATAATGTATATTCCCTAAATTCTTGATTAAAAACAGATTGAATAGCTCTACTCAGAGTGGAGGAGCGGTTAAATGTAGGAATTACAATATCCACCAGGTTTTTTCGCTTATGATCGTCTTTCATTTGTCCTCATTAAAAATCATGCCCTAGTCCATAAAGGTAACCTTCCCTATCGTCTTTGTCATGATGATTTTATCCATACAAGATGGAGTAGGGGAGAATATGGGTTTTATGTGTAGTAGTTACGACGGATTGTTAAACAACCCTCTCTAAATAGTAGTCAAATAAGTTCTTTTGGTGTAAAAATATAAAACTGAAATAAAAAAATAAATTACAAGGTTATAGCAAAATGAATAAACTTTTGTTTGAAGGCTCTGAAAAAAAGATGGAGATAATTTTTTCTCCTACCAGAGAACCTTTAAGAAATAAACCGGAGGCTTTTTGGAAAAAGCTTTGTCATCAGGCACGAGCGCATATCGTGTCTCGGTTTTCTAATTCTTTTTGCGACTCTTATATATTATCAGAATCCAGCCTTTTTGTCTGGGATCATCGTTTATTGATGCTTACCTGTGGGGAAACATCCCTTATTAATTCTATTTTGACTATTTCAAAAAGTTTTAAAAAATCAGATATAGAGCTGCTTTTTTATCAAAGAAAAAATGAGTTTTTTCCTTACAAACAAAAAACTTCTTTTTTGGATGATCTAAAAACAATCCAAAAGAAAGTAGCAGGGAAGGCTTATTGTTTTGGTCTGCCTGATGAGCATCATTTTTATCTTTTCCACTCAGAAGGCAGGAATCATGCTATAAGCTATACGGATCGCACTATTGAAATACTTATGTATGATTTAGATGATTATATAAAGAAAATATTATTTAAGGCTTCCTCAGCAAAAGAAATTAGAAAACGGCTGGGTTTAGATAGTATTTTTGAAAATACGCAAGTGGATGATTATATTTTTAAACCTGTGGGTTATTCCTTGAATGGTTTAACGGGCCAGGGGGAATATTATACTATTCATATTACTCCACAAGAACCAGGGTTTTATGTCAGTTTTGAAACCAATATTAGAGAAATACCTGCTGATGCCCTCACGAAAATAGTATTGTCTATTTTTAAACCCTTTAGTTTTGATATTATTGTATTTTCTTCTGATAATTCTCAAACTGAGTTTAATGGATATCCCGAGAATTTTGTACGCTCTTCTTATTTTAGTAGAAACTTAGAATGTGGTTATCATGTTTATTTTGCCAGTTTTTTTAAGCCTTTTTCTGCATCTCGATTGGCTTTTGAGTTAACCGGGAAATAAACTATATTGATTAAAAATCTTTTTTGGATAAGCGCAATAAAACTAAAATATTTATTAACTTTTCAATATAAAACATTGATATTATTTAAGTTTTATGACTTATATAAGATTTTTTATAAAGATGGACAGAGGGTGGAGTTTGCGCACTCCTAACCTGTTCGGTATAACAAATCAATGGGAGGAAACATGAATAAACTAGGTTGGCACAATCCCTATTCTAATATGGATATATGGGTGGAAGAGCGGCATAAAGACTATTATGGAACACGATTTAGATGTAAGAACATTTTATTTTCCGGGAAAAGTGATTACCAATATATTGATGTGGTGGAAACAGCGGCTCATGGACGAATGTTATTAAATGATGGGATTGTTATGTTTAGTGAAAGGGATGAATTTATTTACCATGAAATGATGGCTCATATTCCTTTATTTACTCATCCGTTTCCAAAAAAGATTTTAATCATCGGTGGAGGAGATGGGGGAGTGGCCCGTGAAGTACTTCGTCATAAAAGCGTAGCTCAATGTGTATTAGTGGAGATTGATAAGATGGTTGTAGAAGTTTCTAAAAAATATTTTCCAAACATAGCCTGTTCTTTTAAAAATCCAAAGTTACAACTAAAAATTGCAGATGGAGTGTCATTTGTAAAAGAGGTGAATCAAAATTTTGATGTGGTTTTAGTAGATTCTACAGACCCTTTTGGACCAGCAAAAGATTTATTTAGTAAGGATTTTTACAAAAATGTATTTCAGATTCTCTCTGAAGAAGGTTTACTTGTGGTTCAAGCGGAATCTCCTTTTTTTGAAATGCCAACACAAAAATTTATTTTACAGTCCTTAAAAGAGGTATTTCCTTTAACGACATTATACAATTACAGCAATACGGTCTATCCAGGGGGGCTTTGGTCTTTTGCCTTTGCTTCTAAAAAGCTCCATCCTATAAAAGATTTTCAAAAAAACAAGTTAAAACAGTTAGTTGGGAGTTTATCTTATTATAATGAAGACATACATAAGGCGGCTTTTGCTCAACCGACTTTTGTAAAAAAAGAGCTAAAAAGCATTATAGGGGACTCTGTTTGATATTCTTATAAAGAATAGTTTTATTGTGTAACATAATATAACTTATCGGGGATTTTTTTGAAATGCGGGCTATTTATAGAAATAGTTTAGCTATTTTTAACTATCCAAACTTGCCACCTGGACTATACAAAACTGGCCGTCCTAACGGCCTTGAGCTAGTTTTATTTTGACTACTTTTGACAAAGCTGATAGAGTCAAGCACATATAAAAGAAAAAACAGATAAAAAGCAAATAAATACATGAATAAAAAAAACGGATTATTACCAGGCTGGCCACCTTTTGATGAATTCAAGAGGGAAATAGTGGATCTAATGGAGATTACTATTTCAGAGAATATAAAAACAGACCTAAATACTGTTAAAAATAGCCTGATTGATCATATAAATAAAACTGAAGGAAACTTTAAAACAGTAGAGGGAAACTTTAAAACAGTGAAAGAATATCTGACTAATCACATTACAGACACAAATAAGAAAATCACTAAGTTAGAAAATCGGTTTAACTCCTTTGAAAACAAACTAGATAATTTATTAAAAAAATAACTACTTTCCTCTTTTTTTAAAAATTTTTCGGTAACTTTTTATATATTGCATATAAGGATAAAATCTACTCTTTAAAATGCCCCCCACGGAGACTAAGGAATAACCTTTAAAAAGGGGTACTTATTAAAACCAGAATCTTGGGTTAAAATTCTTTTTACACCATTGTATCTTAAACAAATAGCAATACGGGCATCAAAAATTTTATTCCCCTATATTTGTTGGAGTCGTACACATAAAGTCATCTAATTTTTTTGGTTCATGGTGACTTAAGGGGTTTATTTCTCATCATTTTTAACAACAATATATACAGGTTATCTTTCCTGTAATTAAATCTAAATTCACATTCTTTAAGATGCAAGTAAAAAGTTCCTTTATTCATTCCTCTAAATTTAGATAATCTCACTTTAGCTAAACCCCAAAAGTTTTCTATCCCATTGATATGATTTTTTATATTCTTTTGCTCTCTTCTTGCAAATTCATTCTTCCCATGATGAACACGATAATGTCTTTTATAGCCCATATTCACTAACCCATCATAAGTTTTAAAACCATCTGTATAGACAATAACTGACCTAGATATTCTTTGGTTTATAAGGGGAATAATGGCTTTTTTAGAGCAATTTTTAATAACTTGAGTATAAACCTTACCTTCTCTTTGTTTGAGTCCAAATACGATTGTTTTGCCATAGGAGCCTCTTCCTCTTCTTCCACGAATGCGTTTAGCTCCAAAATAACTTTCATCTATTTCTATCTCTCCCTTTTGAAAAGGACTTTCTTTTTCACAGAAAACAGCGATATTTTTTCTGATTCCTGTGAGAATATTATTGATTGTTTTACGATTGGTTTTAGATAAAGTAGCTATTTGTGTTGCTGTTAGATCAACAGAAAAAAGCTTAATAATTTCTCTAAATTTCTTCTCAGAAATATGGGAACGGATAAAATACTTATTTTTCATAGTGATTACAAAAAGTTAACTACCTTAATAATTAGCTTAAGTCACCATGAACCATTTTTTTTAAATGAGAAACAGTGTTCTTATGAAAAAAAGATGAAGACACTAAATAATGAATTATAATATTTGTGTCAAGAGCTGTCATCAATAGTGTCCATCCATACATCACGAGAAGATAAATCCATTTTTTGTTTTCCTAAATTCACGGGTTTAAAGGCGGGTGTTTTTTTTTACTTTTTATGTTTTTTCCAAGCTGCTCTACCAAGAGCAGCCCATTCATTGATTATCATACTTATTGATTGACCCGATTTAGCAGATTCTTTTTTAGCATCTTTAAAAACACTATCTTCTATTATTAAGCTGGTTTTCATTACTTTCCTTTTACAAGTTTGTCTTTAGAAATAGAAATAATAAGTTGATCTAACTTTGTATTAATAACTCTTATTTCTGCATTAATCATTTTTATTTCTGCTTTATTTTCTTTTATACCTTCTTTTAAAGGACTAATTATGAAACCAGTACCTGTCAGTAAAAAAGCCGTATAGAAGATACCCGCTGTAAATAAATTTTTTATTTACATACGTTTACTATAACCTAATTGAAATAGGTTTTCAAAGAAACTTAAAAGTAATATTTTGGTTTATGATACTTTAAATTAATTCGTTTAACATATTGTATTTACTATGAAAAGGAGGCAATACTCCCCCCTCCCAGTAATTGATCTCCTCTGTATAAAACAGCCGCCTGGCCAGGGGTCACCGCCTTTTGAGGTTGCTCAAACTCCAATCGTAAGGTTTTGTCTGAACCCTCCTTATAGATACGGGTCCAACATCCCTCATGATGGAAGCGAATTTTTACTTTTAGCCGCTCTCCATCTGTAATCTCATCCAACCAATTCAAACCCACCAACTTCACTTTGTTGCTGTAAAGGTCAGACTCCTCCCCTAGCCATAAAGTGTTGTTCTCTGTATCCACTTTCACCACATAAAGAGGCCGATTAGAAGAAACTCCCAAGCCTTTTCTTTGACCATAAGTAAATTGATAAAGCCCTTGATGCTGACCCAGCACTTGCCCGGAAGGGTAAAGTTTAATTGGACCTTCCTTAATTTTATTTTCTCCCTTTAGTTGTTTTTGAATAAAATCCGCATAACCGCCAGCACCTACAAAACAAAGACCTGTGGAGTCTTTTTTGCGAAACACACTCAAGCCTTTTTCCTCGGCAATTTGTCTCACTTTTTGTTTATCCATAGTGCCTACCGGAAACAACAACCTAGGAATCAGTTTAGGTGAAAGAGTGAATAAAAAATAAGTTTGATCCTTCCAATCATCTGTGCTTTTGCATATATAATGCTTGCCATTTTCCGCTTTTACAATTTGGGCATAGTGGCCTGTAGCCAGGTAATCACATTCCAGTTCTTGCATTTTTTGAACTAAATGATCGAACTTTAAGTAAGTATTGCAATCCACACAAGGAATAGGGGTGTGTCCTTTAAGATAAGAGTCAACAAATTTGTCAATCACTTGAGCTTTAAAGCGAGCTTCACAGTTTAAAACATAGAAAGGAATTTTAAGTTTTTGGCAAACCGCACGGGCATCTTCCACATCCACACTAGAGCAGCAAGTGCCATAACCTTCATGCACATCCGATTCGGGGCGGGAGTAATCCCATACCTGCATAGTCATCCCCACCACATCATAGCCTTGGTCTTGAAGAAGAACCGCGGAAACACTGCTATCCACTCCCCCACTCATAGCCACTAAAACTTTTTTCTTTTTCATTTTATTGCCCTTTTGACTTAAATATTTTTTGTTGTGGTTGTTTTGAAAAAGTTTTCTCTCTTGTTTGCAATCATTTTGAACGAAAGAAACTTTTTTTGTCAAAATTATTCCTTTAAAATAACAAAACTATACATAAAATCAAGTTGTTAAGACTTTTTCAGAACCGACTAATTAGATAGACGAATTTTGCAAAGATGATAAATTTCGAGAAGATAATGAATCTAAGGTCTTTTTTGTAACTTTTTGGTTCTTACCGCCGCTGGGTAGCCAAGCCTTTAAATTCAGAATTTTTAAATAAAAGGACTGGTTATATTTAAACTGGCTTTTCCCTCTAATGGAATTTTTAAAGAGCAAGGGGTTAAGAAAGGCAAAGCTTCTTTTTTTGAACCATGTCCACAGGGCACTCCTGTCAGAACGGGAAAAGAGACTTTTCGGGAAAAAGATTGAAATACTTGTTTTACTTTCCGGTCAAAATTTTTACCACTATAAGTAAAATCTCCTAAAACTAAAGCTTTCACACCCTTAAATACACCCGCATTCAGCATTTGCCATAAGGCACGATCTAAACGATAAGGAGCTTCCCCAATATCTTCTAAAAATAAAATTTTATTTTTAAAAGAACTCATCCAGGGAGTTCCAATAGAACTCTGGATAAGACTTAAATTACCTCCTATTAAATAAGCGGGGATTTTTATTTCATTCCTTATTTTCTTTTTTACATGAGTTTGATTTGTCCCTTTTTTGTGCTTCCTATATTCTGAATTTAGTAACTTCAATCTTGAAAAACTTTGCTGTTTTTGATTGCCCGTAAGCAAGGCTTTAAACCTTCGTAAAGAAGCAGGAGTGCTGTCTTTTACATGTACTAAAACAGGAAAATGCAAGCTTGGCCATTGCCATTTTAAAGATAAAAATAACTGAATTACTGTTACATCACTATAACCAATAAAAATTTTAGGTTTCTTAGGCTTTTTCATTCTCATTAGATAAGGCATCAATTTTTGGCTGCCATAGCCTCCTCTAATGCACCATATAGCTTCCGAGTCAGATACTGTTAAAGCTTTTTTCAAACCTTGAAAATTTTGACTAGTAATAGAATTATTAACAAAAGAAGCTGTACCCGATGCTTGAGATAAATTAACCGATTTAACCTGGACACGAGCTTTAAATCCCAGAGCCTCCACTTGTGTAACCGCTTCCTGAATCTGATCTAAAGTGACGGAAGAACCAGGAGCGATTAAATCAATTAAAGAAGAAGAACTTAAAGAAGGAATAGCCATTACCATTCTATAACACTTCTCGCTCTTATCGTAAAATAAAAGTCTTTTTTTACAGAAGAGTGTAACAAAAAATTCTTGCTTTCCTATCCCGCTTTATCTATTCTTCCTGTAATTTTTACATACTAAACTGAACCGGTGTAAAATTTGCATCCTTATATATAATTTTTTCTTATTCTTTGATATAGTGCTCAAACTTGATATAAGTAGATGATTTAGAGGAAATGCCCTCTTAAGGTGACACTATTTTAGTGCATACCAATTTTAGCGTGTACTAATTTCTATGAGGCCCACTTTTGATGAAATCAATATTATTTCTTCTTATATGTTTATTTTTTATACATTTATCTTCTGCTGGAATTAGAAAAAAATGTAATAAGTCTTTTACTGATTACAAGATGCAACAATTTACGGAAACAGTTAGCCGCTATTTCTCCACCGACAAAAATAAACCGATCGTGTTTGGAAATTCCGAATTTAAAAGTCCCTCTGCAAAAAGGACAGGAAGCCACGGAACAGGAATACCCAATGGGTCTATAACGAATGGGAAAGGGCAAAACCCTATTCAACCCATTATTGATAAACTTGTTAGTGAGAAGAAGGATCGAAAAGGAATATTGCGGTATTTAGTTGCTATGGGTTATTTAAAAATAGAAAATACCACAACCCTAAACCCTTTATTTGATTATATACTTAGCAGACCTTTATCAGAAATAGTGCGATTAATAAAAGAAAAACCCTCTTTCTTGTATGAAGGTACTTTAATGGGGCTTTCTCCTTTTTTTCTGATGGTGTTTATTGGAAATAAACAAGCTATGGAAGCTGCTATAGAGATAGATAAAACACTGGTTCACTCAAGAAATGCACTGGAAGAAACTCCTCTCCATTACACTATAGACCCGGAGATAGCGACCAAACTATTGTACTATAATGCCAGACCAGATGCACAAGATAAAACAGGTTATGTGTCCCTTCATCACATGAGAAAACTAGAAACAATAGAAACTATGCTTTATTATAAGGCAGATTCCAGTATAAGAGATCGTTCTGGTGTTTCTCTTGTCAAATATCACGAAACATTTGTGGGTGACCCGGAGATTATAGCCTTATTCCATCAAGCTAGAGAGAACCAAAGATCGGTAAAAGATAATCATGTAAGTGAAATTCTTTTAGAAGAAAGCAGGGAAGAACATCAAAATAGCCAGGCGAGTATAAGTAATATCAAACGGGAAGAACCAAAACCAGCTGCACCAAAAACAGAAAACCAGAATACAGTAACTGAAGAAATAAAAAAAGCTCAAAAAATTAAAGAGGCTATAAAGGTTCGTCAAAAAAGAGCAGCAGAGCACAGAGATACACTCATAGCCCATATTGCAGATGGAATTAGTGCAATACTTATCAGAAGAATGTTTGCCAACAGGCCGGCAATTATCCGATACATTACAAACCAGCATATAGGAATCTATGTAGATGGGTCTTCATTAGTACAAAAAAAACATCTCTCTAACCTTGTAATATTAAATAGAGACTTGGAACAAGAGTTTGAAGTAAAAATTACACAGGCATATCGTGAAACAAAACACATACAAGATTCAAATGAGCTACATAGAGAGCGATTTCTAGATGAAGTAAAAAACATAGTAAATGAACTTGCAGAGAGACTTGAAACGGAATTGCAAGATACTTCACTTAAAGCATTGAAGAGGATGGTGAACAAAGTAGAGAGAGTTCTGTTAAAAGTGGAAAAAACGGAAAGAAGGCTTAGTCAGCAAAATAGCCAGCCTCCTGCTCTGGGTAATTTAATAAGGTTTTCTATCATGGAGAGACGTAATATGTAGTTTTACAAGTTATGACTTGTACTATTTTATACTAGTTACGACGGACTATTAAAAAAAACCTGCTTTTTTAGGTTGCTTTTTTCCAATTTAAACAAGGTTTTCTACGCTTTTCCATACAGTCCCGAAGATATAAATTAATAAGACTCTGATAGGGAATATCTTGAAGCTCTGACAATCTTTGAAAATATTGAACCGTATCCTTATCTAAACGAATGGTTGTTCTTACTTTAAGTTTTTTTATATAAGGATTTTTCTTTGAGTGTGAAAAATCATATTCTGTTCTCATAGCCATTACCTCTTATAAAATTTTCTTTCTTTGGCTGTGGCTTTCCTAGCCGAAATAATTCTTATTGACTCGTTAGATTCAAAATAAACATGAACCACAACAAGAAGTTTCAATTGAGCACTCATTCCAAGTAACACAAATCTATCCTCACTGTCTAAATGATCTAGGTCTCCAATCAACCGGGCATGCTCATCTAAAAAAAACACTTTCTGCTTCTTTAAAGGAAACTCCATGTTTTTTCTTGTTTAATCTGCTTTTAGCTTCATCCCAGGTGAAAATCATAATCTATTATAACTTCGAAGAATCAATTTGTACATATATTTTATGTACAAATTGCATTTTAGATGTGATTTGAGTCTTTTCATTAGGACATGCTTTTACGAGAATGACAGAGAGATAGGCTTTTCAGGAGAGAATAGGAGGCAAAAGCGAGTTCGGATCCCCGCTTTCGCGGGGACAAGCTTGACACATGAGCAACCAAAGGTTGCTCTGTGGCAAAACGCATGTCTGATAAATGGAAAAAGAAGGTCTCCTCAAGACTCTTTCCTGCATGTAAAGTAGGAAGGTCAATAAATATATAAAATATATTAAAAAAGGAGGAGACCCTATGTATGAACATTATATAGCTTTAGATTGGTCAAAGAACAATATGGCCATAGCCAGAGTAACAAAAAAAGGTAAAAAAGTGAATGTAGAAGATATTCCCAGCAATATTTCTTATCTAAAAGACTATCTAAAAAGTCTGAAAGGAAAGAAAATCCTCACTTTTGAAGAGAGTACTTCTTCCCAATGGCTTTACTCAGAGTTGAGATATTGCGTCAACAAGCTTTTAGTATGTGACCCTTATCGTAATAGGCTTCTGTCCGAGGGGGCCAAAAATGACAAGATAGATGCTACAAAGTTAGTGCGTTTAAGTCAGGCGGGATTATTGAAGGAAGTATATCATAGTGGGAAAGATTTTATATATTTAAGGAAACTGGTTAGTGGCTACAATGATGTTGTAAAAAGTATAGTTCGTTTAAAGAACCAGAGGAGTGCTGTTTTTGCTTCTGTGGGTTTAGATCATAAGAAAGATGAGTTTTCTCCAGTTCCTGCTTGTGATGATTTTGTATTATTTCGTTCAAAGCAGTTACTGGCTCTACATGAGAAGGTGAAGGGGGAGTATATTAAGGAGTTTAAAAAGCTTTCGATGAAACACAAAGAGATGAGGTTATTAAAGAGTATTCCAGGGATCAGTGACATTCATGCAGTGCAGATCATGGCTGCTGTAGTGGATATAGGTCGTTTCCCAAGCAAGGGACATTTTTTAAGTTACTGTGGTTTAATCAAGCATGAGAAGATAAGTGGGGGAAGAAGTTATGGAAGGAAATCTTCTAGGTGTTATCGTCCACTTAAACAGATATTTAAAATGGCCTCTCATAGTGTAACACAGAATAGATGTAATAATTCTTTAAAAGGTCTTTATGAGTATTATATAGAGAAAAAACCAGCCTTAATGGCAAAACATAATGTCAGTAGGAAGTTAGCTATTTTAGTTTACGGAGTATTAAAAAGTGGCAAAAAATATGATCCTAATAGAAGGGAGAAGGAGTTGAGAGAGAAAAACAAAAAGTAATCAGATTTTCAGGTTGGGTATATAAAGTTTTTTTATACTTTATCAAAGAAGCTAAAGAGTAAGAAAGCTCTCCTGGAAATGAGCAGAAGAAAGCTTAAGGCTCAGTGACGGACTATGATTACCATAAAAACAAGGGTAACACAGTTACAGTCTAATGTTTGATTAGCCTCTGCTCTATTTTTCCAAATTTATTATAACCTGCTGTTATACAGTAAGAGTTTGGATAGGTGAATGTGAAGATACTGATTCATTTTTTTGAGACAATAAAGTAAGGTGAGCGAGTGATTGATTGATGAGTGGTATTGATAAGGTGTTATGCCCTTCCTTCAGGAGACCGTAACGCAAGAAGATGTTTTGTTTGCGAATGGGATACTATACTCTTGACATTACTTTTTCCATAGGTGAGCCTTTTGACTCCTATTCTCTACTGAAGAAGTGATTCTGTCAGCGAATTAGTGAACATTTACAGGAGATGGGGCTTTTCAGGAGAGAATAGGGAGCAAAAGCGAGGGTCTTGTTTTACCTATATATAATTTCAGGATAAGGGTTATAAGCTCTTCCTGATCCAGGATCTACATTGTTCCAATCATCAGCGTCATAAGAATCATTACACTCTGTATCTAGTGGAAGTATGTTTTCTTCATCCCCTTCATAGTATTCACAAAAAGAACCTTCGGCCCCCGTTACATCCGGGTCTCCCCTGCTCCCTTCTGAATCTACAAAGCGGTTAAACTCCTCTTGCGTATTCCATTCCCGAATAAGCAAATGGATACGGTGTTTACGCTCATAAGCCTTGTTCATACAAGATAAAGTCAAATAAGGGTGCCCTTCATAGGGGAGGGGTATTAGGTACGGCTGAGGTAATTGGGGCGCGGTAGGGGCATCATAAAATCGAGGTTTGCTTTTAGATGAATCCTTTTCTTCTACATCTTCCCAGTAATTAGCTGTGATAAAAGTAGGTGACCTCATTCCCGTGAGACCTCTTCTGTGACCGTCAAACCTTTCAATAAGAGCGGGGACTTCATAATCAGCATTGATACCGGTATCTTCCACATTTAATATGAGTTTAATAGGGAGTCCATCGGCATTATAGTCTTCCCAGCTGATTCTGCCTAAACCACCAATACATTCTGAAATCTGCCCACCCCAACTTGATTCTGTACTGGTATCAGTACCTAAAAGAATGTAATCTCCAAAACAGCAGTTAGCTAAATCATTTTCACTTTGATCAAGACCTCCACAAAAATCAGCAGCTTCTTCCACAGGACCTGCTCCTTCACAGCTAGTAGTTATTGTTATGGTTTCATCACCTTCACCGACATTCCTAGTGCTTCTGTTGCATCCTTCCAAACAATATCTGGTTTCTGTTTCGGGGTTACCTTCATCATCAGCACCAACTACATAATCACTACATTCATATACTACAGGTGGTCCATTTCCCACCCTTTGATTAAAGTGCCAGGGAACATCTATACCCAGGTAATCACACATTTCTGGAGGGACATTATATTCTAATACAATCTCATGAAACCACAGATCCCCTTCCATAATGTCCATTATACAATACAGATCCTCTGTATTTCCTTCTTCTGGATCTTCTGGTTTTTGTATTTTACAATCTGTGCCGGGTCCAAAATCCATAGCATAAATTAAGGTTTGTAGAGGATCATAACCTTCTCCCACATAGTAAGTGTCTTTAATATTTATATAAAAAAAAGTTTCATTGGGGATATGAGATGTGTTCAAACCATCTATAGGGATGAGAGAAGATATTTCGTCGGAACCCACTCCAAATATTTTTAGAGGGTTACAGTTCACAAGAAAAAATAAAAATAAGCCAGATAGAAAAAGCCATTTTAATTTATATAATATTTTCATGGTACTTTTAAATTCGGTTTTCGTATTTGTCTTGTTTAATTTTTTTATTTCTGAATAAAAAATTACAACTTTGGACTTGGTAATTTACTTGATTACAAACACAATACTTTAGACTGGCTATGTTCATTAAAAAGCTGGTGTTTTCATTTTTGATTCATAAGTAATAGGACAACAGATCAGTTTCTTTGTTCAAAAATTAAAAAAAAACTTAAAACGAGTTCGGATTTGAGTAAAGTAGCAGTTAGATTCCCGTTTTCACGGGAATGACAAATCTGTGGCAAAACGCATGTTTGAAGCTCTTAAGTCCTTTGTTTTTTTTAATTTTTGAAACTAATAAATAGTGACTTGTGCACAGCTATATTTATAACTCTTAAGGTAAAGGTCTTTCTGTAGGGCCGGTATAATCACATAAAGGGCGTATAATGCGATTGTTTTTCCTCTGTTCCATGATATGAGCCACCCACCCTGAGATGCGGCTCATTACAAATAAAGGGGTGAACATATCTATATCAAATCCCATCATATAATAAGCCGGTCCGGCTGGAAAATCCAGGTTAGGGTAAATTTTCTTCTGCTCCAACATGGTATCTCGTAAAATATTATACATTTTAATCCACTTTGTATTATGAGTGACCTCCGCCATAGTTGTGGCACAAGCAAACATTTGGGGAACTCGTGAGTCCCCTTTTTTATAAACCCGGTGGCCAAAGCCCATTATTTTTCTTTTTTCTTTTAAGGCTTTAAGCATCCATTCTTTAGCTTTTTCCGGTTCCCCTATTTCTTTCATCATATACATTACTTGTTCATTGGCTCCGCCATGAAGCGGGCCTTTTAAAGAACCAATAGCCCCCGCTACAGCCGAGTAAATATCTGAAGTAGTGGAAGTAATCACCCGGGAAGTAAAAGTAGAGGCATTAAAACCATGTTCAGCATATAAAATTAAGGAAGACGAAAAGGCGGATAAGACTTCTTTTTGAGGTATTTTATCAAAGTATAAATGAAAAAAGTTTTCTACAAAAGGTTGATTCTGGCTGTGTTCAATAATAGGAAGATTTTTTCTAAAGCGATGATGAGCGGCGATCCATAAAGGAATATTGGCTAATAAATAAAGAGCTTTTTTTTCTAATATAGCGTCGTTGTCGTCCCAATGGGATTCCTCTAAAGACCCCGCCATAGAGATGGCCGTCCTCAGAACATCCATCGGGTGCCCTTGGGCACACTCCTTTATTGTATTTAAAATACGCTTATCTGTTTTTCTGGCTTGTTTTTCCTGGTTTGTAAATTTACTTAAAGCCTCTTTAGAAGGAAGCTCTCCTTTCCATAATAAATACACCACAGCTAAAAAAGAGGAGTGCTTGGCCAGCTCTTCAGCAGAGTAGCCTCTATATATAAGAGAGCTTTTTTCCGGTATCACCTTTGAAATGGCACTTTCATCCGCAATAACCCCCTCTAAACCTTTTTTTGCTTTCATTACCTAAAACTCCTTGCTATACCCTAGAGGACCTCATTTTTTTTGTAACTTTACAGCTTTTTCTTCCTTGTTAATCAAGCTTATAAATTCAATTTTGCCCGCGAATGAGTGAACATTTACAATTCCTACGAAAGCACTGTCATTCCCGCGCAAGTACTGTCATTCCCGCGCAAGTACTGTCATTCCCGCGAAAGCGGGAATCCCGTCCTATAAACGAAAAGGCAAATCCTTGCCTTCTGTCCTAGCAAAAATGTTCAAACAAAATCAATATATCTCTTTATCCCATTTCGCGTACTCATCGTACTCGAGAAGATGGTAAAGCTCTTTTCGTGTCAGCATTTTATTTAGTAATTCTTTTTGATGTCCTTCAGTATGGAGTGTTTCTAACCCTTTTGCAACCGCTTTTAAGGCCAGTCTCCAGGAGGTTACAGGGTAGAGCACAATATTGTAGCCCATCTGCTGAAGTACGGTTGTGGATATGAGTTCTGATTTTCCAAATTCAGTCATATTGGCTATTAAGGGAACTTTCAAAGCCTGCCTTAATTTTTGAAATTCCTCTTTTGTTTCCAAAGCTTCCGGGAAAATAGCTTCTGCGCCAGCTTCTACATAAGCTTTTGCTCTTTTAATAGCTGCTTTCACTCCTTCCACGCCTCTGGCATCCGTACGAACAGCTATAAGAAAAGAAGAATCTGTTCTGGCTTTTAAAGCCACTTCTATTTTTTTTTGCATTTCTTTAATATCAATGAGTTTTTTGTTATTCAAATGCCCGCATCTTTTAGGGCTTTTTTGGTCTTCTATGTGCAAACCACAGAAACCGGCTTGTTCCAATTTTTGGACTGTTCTGGCTACATTCAAGCTTCCTCCAAAGCCTGTATCGGCATCTACTAAGCCAGGAAGGGCCTGATTTTGCACTAAAGAAGAGCCCCGCCCCGCTAGTTCAGATAAAGTTATCAGCTCTACATCTGGCATCGCCAAATCGCTGGAGATAACAGCTCCAGAGACATAAATACCTTCAAAACCCTGCTTTTCTATTAGGCAAGATATTAGAGGAGAGAAAGAACCTACAAATCGTAGTATTTTCCCTTTTTTTAAGTCTTCTCTGAATTTTTGTCTTTTTTTAATGAGATCAGGAATAGAAAATATCATAACTTTTCCTATTGTTTTTAATATCTGTTTTTTAGCCCTCTGCCTTCTCTGTCATCCTCGCGAAAGCCCTGTCATCCCCGCGAAAGCCCTGTCATCCTCGCGAAAGCGGGGATCAAACACCATTGTTATAAAATAAAGCAGAAAGTTTTTTTTCTTCTAAAGCGGATATGAATTTTAAAAAACCTTTCGCCTGCTGAATAAGTAGGTTCATTATTTCTTGATCCTGGATAGCTTTATCACATAAAAGCTCAGAAATATTTTGCAAAAAAACTCTTTGAGGGTAAATAAAAGCATTTCTATACCCCATAATTTGCTGCATCTGCTCTACGGCCCTTAAGCCTCCAAAGCGTCCACCCAGGCCCACAAAAGCAATAGGGCGGTACTCAAAAGTTTCAGGATAGCTCCAGTGATCTATAAAAAATTTAAAAATACCAGGAAAAGAACCATTGTACTCAGGACAAACAATGGTAAAAGCAGAAGAGTTGTTAAGCTTGGAAATAACTTGTTTAATATCCGCAGGGAGATGCTCAGGATAGGGGTTTTTAAGTAGTATCTGAAAAGAGACTTCTTTTAAGGATATAATTTCCGTAGCACAATTTAATTTTTTATATATGGATTGCAAAATACCAGCTACAATAAGACTATTAGCTCCAGGGCGGTTGGTGGCAGAGATAATATACTTCACAAATCCATTCCTTAATCACCAGCTGGATTTAATGACACCAGGGATTTTACCCTCATGAGCTAATTGGCGAAACATCAGACGGGAAAGACCAAAGCGGCGTAAATTACCTCTGGGTCGGCCAGAAATACTACAGCGACGAACAACACGAGACAAAGAACTGCTCCGTGGAAGCTTCTGCAAAGTTACTGCTGCGGAGTGTCTTTCTTCTGCAGAGAGCTTAAGATTAGACACTTTTTTGCGTAATTCCGCGCGAAAACTGGCATATCTGAATGCTTTTTCTTTTCTTTTGTTATTTTTCACAATAGAGCTTTTTTTTGCCATGTTTTTTCCCTATACCCGGTGGGTATTATCTTTTTCGTAACTTTACAGCCCTGTTCCCCTGTGAATCAAGCCTTTAAACTCCCTATCTATTAAAACTACCTTATACCCGGTGGGTATTATCTTTTTCGTAACTTTACAGCCCTGTTCCCCTGTGAATCAAGCCTTTAAACTCCCTATCTATTAAAACTACCTTATACCCGGTGGGTATTATCTTTTTCGTAACTTTCCAAACACGATTGATATAATAATCCATTTTGTCTTTTAAAGCAATTTTTTACTTTTTATAGCTTATACAAAATAGATTAGGAATTTGCAAACTCTTAGCTCCGTTCACTCTTAGAAAAATCCTATATAACCCACAAAACTCTATCCTTCGAAGGCTTGTTTTCACAAAAGCCCTGTCATTCCCGCGGAAGCGGGAATCTAGTAGATGAACAAGACCCCCGTTTTCACGGGGGTGACAATATTCCCCGCGCCAGCTTGTCCTCGCGAAAGCGGGGAGCGGGAATCCAGCCCTATAAAAAAAGGCAAATTTTTGCCTTTCCTTTCTGCAAAGTCCAGCCCAGTCCATAAAATTATTGTAAATAAAAATATTTAATAATGCCTAATGGTATAATGACCTTCTATAAGCCTTTTAAATTTATCCCGTGGTTGTTCTTCAAACCAAAGAGGGGCGTTAAATAAATACAACTCCATTGCAAACCCATATAAAGAATAAGCCCGTGTTTCAAAATCATCAAGCCTTTTTAAAGGTTCATTGTTTTCGTTTGTCATATAAGAAACTAAACTTTTATTAAAGTTTCTTATCAAAAACTGATCTTGCGCCCAATAAGCAGATGCCTCAAAAAGAGTGACATTCATACCATTAACATCTTTTAGTTTTTCATAACAACAAGATTTTTGAAAATAATGGAACATCTCATGCGCCAGTAGTGACCGCAGCCATTCCTCGCTATGCTCCCAATAAAGTGTTTTCATAGGATATAAAGCTATAATTTCATTCTTCTCTGTATGGAATGTAAAAAGCCCGGCCAAATCCTCGTCAGAATCATTTACCCAATCAAATTCTTTCCAAGTAGTAACAAATTGCACAGAATGTAATGGCATATCATTGCTTAAAGGATAGTCTGTAAAAATAGAAACAAACCATGAGCACATGTCATCGTAGGTCTTTTTTACTAATGAAAACATCTCTGGAGGAGAGACTTCAGCAGTGAACTCACAAATGTTAGAATTTTTTAAGGATACCCCCCCCCGTTGATCCTCAGAGCTAAGAAGGGCAGCATTTACATTATTTAAGCAAAAAAGGAAAAGAAGAAAAAAGTTAGACCGGTATAAAACCCTCCGACAGGGTATTTTACACCAAACCAGTATGGAATTTGCAAACTTCAAACTCCATTTAAGCTTGAGAAGAAGCTTATATAAATCATAAAATTTAAACCAGATCAGTATATCTCCCTCCTATGCAGTCGTCAGGCAGAATACTAAAGCCTTAGTTTTAGAAATCTATAATTTGAGCTACGAATAAACTTATTCAATAATAATTAAAAATACAACTCATTTTTTGGTTATACTGCACAGGTCAAAAATACATACCGGATCGGCGATGTTGAAGCTTCCTTGCTTCTACACGAAGTTCCTTTGATTTTATACGAAGGGGCCCCATTTTTATATTGAGCTTCCTGCTTTTTCACCGCCAAGCACAAGCCATTTTATATTTAAAGTATTATAAAAATAACTTTTTTTTGATAAATTTAACATTTACTTAACTTTTTTAAGATTTTTATAATTTGGTTATTTAATTAGAAAGTACATAAATAATATTATATAACTTATTAAAAATACTTATAAATCTATAAATTTTTTCTCTATACAATGAGAAAACTCTTTATTCAGAATCTGTGCTTTTTGGTTTGAGGAAATATAAAAAATACTTATATTACTTGTGGTTCCTCCACAAATAGACTTACATAATTTTTATAAATCATTATTGGGATATAGCTCAGTTGGTTAGAGTGCTACCTTGACATGGTAGAGGTCAGCGGTTCGAATCCGCTTATCCCAACCATTGCCTTGTAAATTATTAAAATCATTAAACTTTATTTTTCAAAAACTGGTTTTGACGGGAATTTAACGGGATTTTTGACAGGTCTATTTCAAAAGTTTTTCTATAGTTATAAAACTTACTTCTTATAAGTTTTATTAGCTGTATCAAACAATATAGCAGATGTTTTTTCTCCTATATCGGAACTCAAAAGAGCTACAGCTTTAGCATACCTTTGAGTCATCCTCTGCTGAGAATGTCCAAGACTGGCTTGAACAGCAGAAAGGTTTTTAGTCCCCATAAGTGCCATTGTAGCGTAAGTATGACGACATATATGGGTGGAACGCCAAGGAAGATTTAAGGCCATAAAGCCATGATTGTAGGATGACTGAACAGCATTGTATCGCAAGGGCTTTCCTTCATTGTCTGTAAATACCAAGTCATTCATGGATTCTTTTTTCATTTGCAAAAGAATCTCCTGAAGTTTCTTTGATAAAACCAATATTCGAGCTGACTGGGAAGTTTTGGTTATATCCTCTAAAAAAGGATTTTTCGTCCATTGATCCCACCTGACTCTTCTTACGACTCTGGCCACTCCTTGCTTAAAATCTACAGCCTCCCACTTCATTCCACAAGCTTCACCTACTCTAGCTCCTGTAAGAAGCATAAAGCTGGCGAGTCTCCAATAAACAGGATTGCTTCTGTGGTCCTTAAGCCATTCAACCCATCTCCTTGCGTCTTCCGGTTTAATAAAATAATCCGGTCTCCTTGGAGTATTGGGTTTAAAGACACACATCTGTTTATGCTTTTTTGTTACGGGAACATTGAAGTTTTCGTTTAAAAAATTCTTATACCAATTAAGAACATTCTTCAGAAGACCTAATTCTTTAACAAAGCTTTTTCTTCTTTTATTCTTGGCTGTAGGTTGCTGTTTTAACCATTGCACCCACTCTACAATACGGAAGCCTTTAATCTCGGACATTTTTACATCTCCCAAAGGATCCATACGAAGGTAATTCTCCAACCGATATTCATAACTTTGATGAGTGGATTTTAGAGTTCTATCCTGAACATCTTTCCAAAATTGGTTTACACATTCTTTAAACTTCATTTGGTCATTAAGACTGGTCGGACTAGAGGTAAACTTATGTCGTTGTTCTTCATGCCATAAAGTCGCTTCTCTTCTTGTAGAAAAATTTTTTACAGCAATACGCACACCCTTTATAAAGACCTCAGCTTGATAAAAAACTTTTGGTTTTTGTTGTTTTTTTGAACGGTATTTTCTTTTGATTATCGCCATTGTGGTTTTTCCTTTCGGTTTAACCACTCCTGCATGCTTCCCCTAAGAAACCAGTTTCTTTTGCCAATTTTGACATAAGGAAGTTTCCTTTGAGCCACCCAATTACGAATGGTCTGAGGAGCTAATCTAAAGATAACCGCCAATTCCTCTACTGTTATCAAATTGTCAAAGAGCTTGCCTGAAAGCGTTTTACGGCCACAGGCTTCCTTCTTTACTTTACTCTGAGTGGATTTTTTTGACAAGCTTGTCTTTGAACGCTTCGCCTTAACAGGTTTATTGGCCTGTATAGACTTAGTAGGTTGAGATGATTTTGTGACTTGAAAGTTCATCTCTATTTGTTTTTTATTTTTTTCTTTTGGTTCATGGTGACTTAAGGGGTTTATTTCTCATCATTTTTAACAACAATATATACAGGTTATCTTTCCTGTAATTAAATCTAAATTCACATTCTTTAAGATGCAAGTAAAAAGTTCCTTTATTCATTCCTCTAAATTTAGATAATCTCACTTTAGCTAAACCCCAAAAGTTTTCTATCCCATTGATATGATTTTTTATATTCTTTTGCTCTCTTCTTGCAAATTCATTCTTCCCATGATGAACACGATAATGTCTTTTATAGCCCATATTCACTAACCCATCATAAGTTTTAAAACCATCTGTATAGACAATAACTGACCTAGATATTCTTTGGTTTATAAGGGGAATAATGGCTTTTTTAGAGCAATTTTTAATAACTTGAGTATAAACCTTACCTTCTCTTTGTTTGAGTCCAAATACGATTGTTTTGCCATAGGAGCCTCTTCCTCTTCTTCCACGAATGCGTTTAGCTCCAAAATAACTTTCATCTATTTCTATCTCTCCCTTTTGAAAAGGACTTTCTTTTTCACAGAAAACAGCGATATTTTTTCTGATTCCTGTGAGAATATTATTGATTGTTTTTAGATAAAGTAGCTATTTGTGTTGCTGTTAGATCAACAGAAAAAAGCTTAATAATTTCTCTAAATTTCTTCTCAGAAATATGGGAACGGATAAAATACTTATTTTTCATAGTGATTACAAAAAGTTAACTACCTTAATAATTAGCTTAAGTCACCATGAACCTTTTTTTCTTAAAAGGCACAAAACATGTTTCTGCTCTTTAGTAAATTCTACAGAGACAATTCTTGATAACCGATTCTGACATTCTTTAAAATCAACACTATAAAGACCCCCTGACATTAAACTCTGTTTATCTGCTTCACTAACCTTTGCAAATAACAAAGACCAATGTTCTCTTCCTAGTCTCTCTTTTAGAATTAAAGAAATTCCAGAATATAAGTGGAGAGTAGCATATTTTAATTCCCTGTCAGTACTGTGTTTATTACTTTCTCCACATTTAAAATGTTCTATAGCTTGAAGAAGAAAGCACAGTCCATTTGTTAATAATAGTAATTTTTCACTTCTCTGGCTTCCTGATCGGATTTTTCTAATTTTTTTCATTACCGCCTCCGAAAACAAACACTGTACAAAAAAATACTGCACAGTTCAAATTGTTTTGGCCCCCTTTCAACCAGACAGTTCGATCTATCCATTTCCTGTCCATTGACTTTAACAGAAGAACAACACAGAATTAAAAAAGGAAGGTATAAAATATCTAAAGATGCAGTTATAAGAAAGCTAAATGAATTTATCAAAATTCATGGGGAACGCTCAATACTGGCAGATTTACCGGATGATCCTTCTCAAGACACTTCTCTTAAAGATGGTGTTTATGCTCTTGTTCTGCCAAGAGGCCCTATTTTGAATCCTGAAAATTGCAAACAAGAAGAATCAAAGATACTTTTAAAGGATATAATTGCTCATTTAGAAGGGAAGGTATAAAATGCAAAAGAATAAGATTTTATCTTTTTTGTTTTCTTTTTAAACGTTTTTCTCTCAGAATACTTTTATATTCTCCTTAATAATCATTTTTTCTTTTGAACACTCACTCCTGTGTATTCTTTATTTGGTTTCATTTGGAATGATCCAGAATTAATTAGAGCTTTATTTTTTTAGTTTTCTCATCCACACTTGCCACATTTTGACAACTATGGTTTAAGGTTTTAGCTGGTGGGAATTTTGATAGCACATATAATAGATCTCCTTGAGATAAAGAAGGACATATTGTTTTAGGAGAATCAAACAATTCTCTGATCAACGAGTGAACTGATGTATACCCAGTATCAAAAAGAGAGAAACAATAAATCTTGTTCATTATTCACTTATCCAATTATTCTACAAATATAAACTAAAGAAATTGTCAGGTAATTTCCTCAATAAAAAGTTCCAGGTTCTCTTTTTATTCTGATGATGAACAAGATGTCTGATACTGGTTGTTTTCATGATATGAGACTCATCGGCCTGTTTAAGCTTAAATTAAAAGAAAAAATCAGAGATTCCTGCCTGCTACCCTGTCATTTAAAAAATCACAAAAAATTGGCTTAATAACGTAGGTTTCAGATATGTATTAAGACAAATGAAATTTGAAATACTGATTGACAAATTTAAAAGCTTCTTGTATAGCAACTTTTTCATCAATAGAGTCCATTATACTTTTAAAAGGTTTTTTCCATGACTCATCTGGAAATGGCAGTTCTGTGGGGACTTTGTGAGTGTTCCTTTTAGTAAAAATTTCTTTTATACAGTTCTTAATTATTTTAATAGCACAAAGTCTATATTCAGACTGTGAGAATTTTTGAAATATACACTTGGAACATTTTTGAGTGTATTTTATATTCGCCCGCTTTATCCGGATTTTTTATAATAAGTTTCTTATTGGTTAGATCAGAAATGGCAACACCTAATGAAGTGCTTTTTTTTGAGGATTGTTCCATGATTTTTTTTCGTGAAACCCAATTGTTTTCATTTCCTGAAAGATTTGCAATTATTTTTAAAACCTCCTTATAGTTCTGATTCTTTCTGATTGTACTATACATCTTACTAAAAAACAGCCGACCTAATTTTTTTACTGAACCTTCATACAGTGCATTTCCATGAAGACCAGCCTTTACATCTTCTTTTTCTATTATATCCTTAGCCGACATTTTGAAAGAAGAATAACCAAGTTCTTGAATCAAATGCGGATAGTTTTCAGAGTAAAATAAAATTTCCTTTATTGCTTCTTGTGATATGGATTTTTTAGGTTTTCCATTTTTAAGAGCTTTCTGTATAATCATCTTTGCTTCATTATCCGGCATTCTGTCCAATGTGATAGGAACAAACATCCTTAAAAAAGACTCATGGCTTTGTGACAACTGTTCCATTATGTCTGGCATTCCTACCAGAACAAGCATGAGATTACGACAGTTATCATAGGCAAGGTTTTCCTGCACTACCTTCCAGAAAGAGGAAAAATTATCAAAATCCCCCATTTTATCCAGTTCATCAATGATAATACAAATTGCTCCTTGATCCTTTTTATTTTCTTTTAGAGCTTTCGCTATTTTTCTAATGCACTTCTCTGCTTCCAAGTACACTTTACGAGGGTTATTACTTTTATCTTTCGTTGTATATCCACTTCCAAAAAGTTTTAATTCACTAAAAGTGTCTATAACTTCTTTTAAAACATTCTTTACATTTGTAAATGAGGGTTTAATTGCCAAATCCAGTTCTTTTATAATTTGAGCAATGACAATTTCGGAGGGAGTTCCTTCCTGGACAATGACATTTACAACTAAAAAAGGATTTTCAAGGAAACCCTTTTTCCAAATTATTTCCTTTTCAGCTATGGCTTTTGTAATCATGGCAATAGAGGTTTTTCCAATACCTCGTTCTCCTGTAATTAATATGTTCTGAGGATTAAAAGCAGCTGTCTGGTAAATACAAGTTGATATTTCATTCAGTTGTTGGAGTCTTCCTGCAAAAACTCCAGGGGGTACTGGATTGCCAGGCTGAAATGGATTAATAACTACAGTATTCACAAAACTCTCCTAATTCCGCTAAAAACACATTTTTTTCATTATTTCAAATAAGTAGTTACAAATTACCGCTTGTTTTCTGCTATTTCAAGAAACTTACCAGTTACTTGCCGGCGATTTTCAGCCTTTTTTATGAACTTGCCGCTTACTTGCCGGCGGTTTTCAGCCTTTTTCATGGACTTGCCGCTTACTTGCCGGCGATTTTCAGCCTTTTTTATGAACTTGCCGCTTACTTGCCGGCGGTTTTCAGCCTTTTTCATGGACTTGCCGCTTACTTGCCGGCGATTTTCAGCCTTTTTTATGAACTTGCCGCTTACTTGCCGGCGATTTTCAGCCTTTTTTATGAACTTGCCGCTTACTTGCCGGCGATTCTCAGCCTCTATATTTATCCATAGGTTTCAAAGAGCATACTTCGCTAATTCAGGATTTTTTTTGAGATCGGATTTTCTAATAAAACCTTTTTCTAGTGCTTCTTTCACAGTCTGTTCCATAAGATTATCAGCCAAGGATTTTTCTTCGTACATATCAAGCAATGTTCTCAAAGGTGTTGTAACCGGTAGTCCTTTAAATTGTTTGACATCTTTTTTTGATAAATCGTTTTTGCATACTCTTAGAGCTTTAGAAGGTCTTGATCGCTTTTGAAATGTTTTGGGAACTGTTATTGTTATCTTACTGGGATTAACATCAGACAATTCATAAAAACTCAAAGCGGTTTTATGAGAAAAAACAGCCAAAGGTTCACTCTTTCCATTACAACTCCACAGCAGCAATCTCCAATAAGAAGTCATCTCATCTACAGGAATATGAGCCAGCCGATAAATCCCCCAGCCTTCTTTAACCCAGTTTCCTGCTTTAATATGATAGTGGTGATTGCTTCGTGAGTAACCACAGGATTCCGCTTGCTTAGCTGTAAAAAGTCCACCTTGTACAGAAGCTATTTGATTCAGTTTTTTGTATGCTTTCATGTTAAAATACCTTAAATTTTAATGTAATTATATTATTTTATGTAAAATATCGTCAAAATACCTTAAAAATTAAGGTATTTCTACAAAAAGGTGGTATTTTTTTACGATTCTTTAACAAGTTTTACTTATAGACTGTTCTTTTCAACGGTATCATTGGTTTTTGCCCTAAAACATATATGCAAATACAAGAAATCCAATTTGATACAGAATTCGCAATAAAAGGCTGGTTTGTTTGTTTGATAAAGGTTCGAATTTTGTCACCAATCTTTAAATTTTCAAAAGCAGTGTTTTGAAAGAAAGAGAGAGTATTAAAAAATATATCATCGTCCATATTCTTAATTTTTACGAATCTATATTGCATTTTACCCACTAAATGCTAACTCATCATTCACAATGATTATAATTTTTCCTGAAACTGATGTTTTCCCTCCAGAAGTTCTTAATAATATCTAAACTTAGATTCAGTTTAAATGATTTTTATTGATTGTTACCCTTGACTTATTTTGACATAATATTCATAATAAATAATAATATCCCCACTTGTTTCGGTGAGTGGATGCGAGCAGGTGAAAGCCTGCTTTCGCGTTTTTAAGCTATGAATAGAACAATCGTTTATGTTGATGGATTCAACCTTTTTTATCGTTTAAAAAATACCCCTTATAAATGGTTAGACCTGAAAGAGCTATCAAAGTTCTATTTACATTCACAACAACATGATATCAAGAAGATTAAATATTTCACAGCTAGAGTACAAAGTACGTCAGCAGATCCATTAAAAGATACTCGGCAAGATATATATTTAAGAGCTATTCGCACAATATCAAATTTGGACATTATTTTTAGTCAATTTAAAAAGCGACAAGTGACAGGAGTTAAATGTCATTATGAAAGTGGAAGATATATAGAGGGGACTGAACTTGTTACTATAAGCAAATGGGAAGAAAAAGAATCCGATGTAAACATAGCTACTCATATTATAACAGATGCGCCTAGGTATGATTGTGCGGTGTTAATTTCCAATGATACAGATTTAAAAACACCTTTAAGATATGTAAAAAAGAATCTTAAAAAAGTCGTAGGGATTATAAGCCCAAGCAGAAATATCCATATAGAGTTAAAGAATGTTAGTCATTTTCAAAAAAGAATATCAAATAAAGTTTTAGAACAATGTCAGTTTCCTGAAAAAATGAAAGATACCAAGGGAGAGTTTTTCTGTCCTCTAAAATGGTGGAAGCAAACTGATTGAAAAACCCCGCATGAGGGCTAAAGGTCGAGTCAAGGGGGGCGGTAACTTAGATTTATTCTCTCTCTTTTTTTTAAAAAAGCAAGAATTTTTTTGACGGGAAATTAACTAAAAAAAACTTTAAAATAAAACGGGAATACTACATTTAAAACTAATTTTCCCAACCATTCTTTGACGGGAATATGACGAGATTTTTTATAAATAAAACAGTTAAAAAGCTTTCAGATAAAATTCAAACGTTACATTCAAAACTGGTTTTCCCAACCATTCTTTGACGGGAATATGACGGGATACTCTGGTTAGTAGAGGTTACAGGCGGTTATCAAGAGGAAAATAGGAGTGGTTTTGTTTATTTTTTTGGTTGTTTTTACCTTTTGAAAGCCCTACCCTCTTTCCGCTTATCCCAACCAATTTTTTATTTCTCACTACCGGAGGGGAACTTTCGACATTCCTCTGGTAACTGCCTTTCCATACCTGCGTTTTCTAAAACACTGTAAGCAAGATCTGCTCCAATAGCTGGTTTACAAATATCAAATACATGCCCTCCTGAATGACGCGCAAATTTTATAAGTTCACTAGATTCACTCGCCGTCTCTATATGCTTTCGTGTAAAAGCGTGAAATAATTGAGACCCTATGGCCAAAGCTGGTTCTACTGACCAGAGTCCATATAATCCTCCTAATCCATAAATAGATCCTACTGTAGAGGCTCCCTCCACTCCCCTCGATACCACCTCCCCGGTGGTTGTAATACAATCATTTTTATTTCCTAAATCGGTCACCACTAAACTTACAAACTCATCGTTACTATACTCCTCATAAACAGAAGCTAATGCCGTATGAGCATCTGTGCCTAAATCAGAGGAAGCCCCCTCTTCATCCCTAGATGTGGATACAATAATTATAGCTAAAGAAGCGTATCTCCTTAAAAAAGAATGGTCTCTGTTTTTTATAGCCTTCTGTTTTTCCATAAAACTCTTAACGGCACTTAAAGGCTGACGCTTTCCCTCACCACAATAAGGAGGAGCAGAGCAACCACTCTTTAAAGAAACTGTATCAGAAAATATAATGTTATGATTTTTCATATTAGGGGTAATAAATTTTCTAATAGATGTTTCTCCATCTATTTCCAAATTCATTAACTCCCCCAATGTATTTGTAGAAGAATCCCCATCTACACCTGATATGACTCCTGTCCTCCAATCCACAGGTTTTACGCATTTTAAAAACTGATTAAAATTAGATGTAATTTGAGGATTAAGCTCTTGTCCCTTAGGAGAATTATCCAAAACAATGAGAACATCAGAGGGTTTATTATTGAGTAGATCTATATCACCGTACTGCTCACATTTATAATCTCCATCTTCAATACAGTTCCAGGAGGAAATATGAATATCAGAGCAATTAAAAAAGCATACCCCGACTATAGTAATAGTAACAATAGACCAATACCTATATACTGCACTATAAAAATTATTCCACTTCATATTATAGTCTTCGGAAACATAAATAGAATAATTGAAAGTATTAGGCTGCTATTGGTAGCTTACTTTTTATAACACAGACTTTATACCTATACCAGGCTAGTAAATATTTTTATTTATAATTTTTTTTAAAGAGAGCTTATAAAGCCATCCGGCATTGGATATAACATAAAGCTCGGAATTGATGATTGATACAATGGGTTTTGCCGATATGCCTGTTCCAAAATGAAAAGCTTGTAATTCTTCTCCCTTATCTATAGATATAAATTGTAAAGCACCGGAATACTCCCCATAAACTAAGACATCTTTATACAAAACAAGAGAAGTTGCTATAGATTTAGGAACTTTATGACGCCAAATCTCTTTACCAGATTTTTGATCCAAAGCGATTACATATCCATCATAAGAAGGATAATATAAAGAAGAACCAAATAAAAGCAGATCACCATGCGATCCTTTAGTGGTTTTCCATATTGTTTTACCGGTTTTTTTATCCAAACAATAAATCCCTGATTCCAAACCAGAAGCGTATAAGCAAACCTTCCCTAAGATAGGATCAGATAGAGCAGAAGTAAAACGACTACTGTCTTCAGATAACTCCCTCTTCCATTTGAGCCGGCCTTTCTTATCTAAAGCAATAAGAGTGTCATCACTCGCTTTAAAGTAGATAAGTTTATTACTGACAAGAGGACGAGCAATACCCTCCACAGTAAAATCCGCAGATCTTACCGTCGTGGAATACATCCAAATATTTTCACCGGTTTTTTTATTTAGACAATAGAGTTTATTAGAAGAAGAAAAATAGAGACGATTTCCTTTTACAACCGGTGCGCTCACGCTGGTTAAACCCGTGCGGTATTTCCATAAAACTTTACCTGTATCTACATGAAGAGCATACATTACTCCATCCGCTCCTCCGAATAAAACAACACCATCAAATACGGTGGGGGCTCCTGCCAACCCTCCTTTAACCGGAAAAAACCACCTTTTTTTTCCTTTATTGAGAGTATAAGCATGAATGCCATTTATCTTATTCCCCTGTAATATTAAACTTGTAGAACTATCCCCATCGGGCATTATTTTTCCGTGGCTCTTCGGGTTTTTCCTCTTGGCAGCCAATTCTTCCCTTTCGGAATTTTTAACCATGATGGGTGTAATAACAGGGCTTATAGATTGCAGAATAGATGGGCGAGTAAAGTCTTTTGGAAAAGTTTCTTGAATCCAAACTTTTTTTATAGAAAAAACAGGTTTTGTGTCTTTTCTTTGATAGGATTGAATCGGCTGTACAGAATGACAAGAAGAAAAAAATATAAAAAATATAAAATATCTTACCCACATAATATTTATTCTCCTGAGTTTTGATTCACCTTATTATCGTTTTCTTTTATCTCTTTTTGAGGCTCACTCTCTTTTGTTAAGTTTGTATTTTCTTCCCTTGTATTGACTGGTTTTTTTATTTTATTTTGCACTTTCAATAAGTTTAAGTAGCGGATCGCTTTGTCACCCGCTTTAGTGTCTAAAAAACGATCCTTGATTTTTTTATATGTTTCTGCTGCCTGATTCTTTTTATTTTGTTTTTCGTAGCAAAGAGCTATTTTCAAGAGGGCTTCCGGCCAAAGCCACTTTGCTTTTTTCTCGTTGACAATGAACTGAAAACTCTTAATGGCATCTTCATATTTATTTTTATCCATTAAATAGGTCCCCAACTGAAAATGAATCATAAAACCTATTAGGTTTCTTTTTACATAAGGTTTAGCCGCATTAAGGAGATTTAAAGCCTCTTCTTTTTTTTCATATTGATATAAAAAATGAGCCATTTCTATACCGGCAGACTGGCCAGTAGGTTTTGAGATCCATTTTTTAATAACACTTATATATTTCCTAGCAGATTGATCCATTTCCGTACTATATTCCGCTTTTTTAGTCTGGCCAAAAAAGTTTTTACCACTATCTATACTCATGATATCGCCACCGGCTTTTTGTTCAGCTAAAATTAGTTCTTTTCTAGCTTGATATAAAAACTCAGAAGCTTTTTTATTCTCTTTTTTTTGCCAATAAAAGTAAAAAAGAAAAACTCCGAAAACAAGAAGACCAGAAATAACAATAATTAAAACCGACTTAAAATACTTTTGCGTCAAAAAACTAGATTTTTTAATAAATAAAGCGAGAGGGTCTCGTTCTTCCTTTTCAGGTATTGTTTTTTTAGTCATGTTGATTATCTCCGCTGCCCTTATAAAACATACCTATCTAAGTTTATGATAGCTTTCTCTGGATGCGATTGTTGGCAATTTCAATAGCCACATCTGTAGGGTTCTTCTTCTCTTCCTCTGAACGGGTGAAAATTTCTTTTAATACATGATATATTTTGGCGATTCTTTTTTCCACTTTTTCTTTCGTATAATTGCCTTGTGATTCCACAAAAACATTAATAACTCCCCCCGCATTGATGACAAAATCGGGAGCATAAAGAATATTTTTTTTTCGCAAATCATATTCTCTTTCCAGTTTATCCAATTGATTATTGGCCGCTCCGGCAATAATGGAGCATTTTAACCTCTGTAATGTTTCCACATTAATCACGGAACCTAAAGCACAGGGAGAAAAAATATCACAATCTTCATCATAAATATGTTTATGATCTACGACCTTTACTTGGGGATACTTTTTATGAAAATCTTTGGCTTTCTGCTCAAAAATATCACATATACTAATCTGGCACCCTGCTTTTAATAGATACTCAGCTAAATAGACCCCTACATGCCCCATTCCCTGAACAGCCACCTTCAAGCCTTCCAGTGACTCTCTATTTAGTTTATAGGAAACGGCAGCCTTTATCCCTACAAGGGTACTGTGGGCTGTAAAAGGGCTAGGATCCCCTGAACCTCCCATTTGCTCTGATAATCCCGTTACAAAAGGAGTGGTTTTTCTAATATGCTGCATATCCTCTACACTGGTTCCTACATCCTCTGCTGTAATATAAGCTCCATTTAAAGAGTGAATAAAGCGACCAAAAGTTTTAAACAACTCTGGAGTTTTATGTTTAGGATCACAAATAATAACCGCTTTTCCCCCTCCTTGCTCTAAACCGGCGGCAGCGGATTTATAAGTCATTCCTCTTGATAATTTTAATACATCTATTAAAGCTTCCTTTTCAGAAGTGTAAGGCCACATACGGCAGCCACCAATAGCTGGACCAAGAGATGTATTGTGAATGGCGATAATACCTTTTAAGTTCACTGAAGGTTCATGAAAAAACATAACCTGCTCATGGTTGCCATATTCTTCAATATGCTGAAAAACCATTTAAAACCCCTTAAATCTATACTAAACCGATACAATAATTTTCGTTCCTCGCAAACGAACAAGCAAATTGTTGCCTTCCCGTCCCGTGAAAGTACTGTCATTCCCGCGAAAGCGGGAAACAGGGAGCAAAAATCAAACTAAATCAGTATAATTAAAACACTTTACAAAAAAAAAAAAGAAAATACCAGTATGATTTTATATAGAATCACACTCATTAAATTGTATTTTTTCAGATTTTTAAGTGTTTTTCATAGTCGCTCAAAAATAAAAAAACCAAAAACTTCAATTATTAGCTACAAAAACCCTAAATATTTTTTTATATCCCTGTCCAGTGTGTACTTTCTGCTTAGCTTTGTTTTTCTCTCAAGAAAAGAGAGTCTCTAAAAAGCACCATTTCTATACCCGTTCAGACAACTCGAACCAATCTAAGGCAGGATTGGAAGGAGAATAACGAATAATTTTAGGTTTTTGTGATTTATATTTTCGCATTTGCCAGGCTAAAATATCTTCCATTGTGTTCATAGGGTGGGTGGAAAACTTAAGCTCAAGAGAAATCCTCCGCCATTCTTTAAAACCTTTTTTCCAAATAAAATCTTTTGGGGAACATAGTCCCTCTTTTAGAAAAAACCGAACCTGCTCTGTGCTATACACCCCTTTTTGCTTAAAAGACCTATCCCCTTCCCGCTTTATTAAAAGCACCCAATCCTTATTGGTATCACTATTACTGTAAAATAACTGCCATTCAGGGGTATCACAAGCTTTCTGCCACTTTCCTTCAAAACCCTTTTGAATACAAGTTTCCGGGAGGAGTTTTTCATCAAAAATCCATTGCAAAAGCTTTTTTTTAGTTAAAATAAATAAACTGGAGTTCGTATATATGTGATAGTTCATTATTCTGCACCTTTACAATTCCCGCGAAAGCACTGTCATTCCCGCGAAAGCGGGAATCCAGTAGATGAACAAGACCCCCGTTTTCACGGGGGTGACAATATTCCCGCGCAAGGACTCTTTTCTGTCCAAGATTATTCCTTTAAAATAACAAAACTATAAATAAAATCAAATTGTTAAGAGTTTTTCAAAAAAATGATTGATTACTCGTAGCATTATTATACTCATTCAGTCCGGTTGTGTAGAAAAAAATAACGCAGTATAATCCTGAAAAATCTAATGCTATAACCTAATGTAATTATGAAAAAAAATCTTTATATTATTTGTATTTGTTCGTTTATTGCTGTTGGCTTTCACCTGTATTTAAGTTCCCGATCTTATTCCCTATCAGCAGATAAAATAGGAAAGTCTAACATCTGCCATATTAATAACTCTCTAAATTGCGATAATGTGTTGGCTTCTAACTATTCTGAATTAGCTAATATTCCTCTTTCTAATTGGGGCTTTGCCACCCATCTGCTCATAGCTTTATTATCCCTTGCCTTGCTGATAGGTTGGGCTGAAAAACCGGCTCTCCTTTGGGTATCCTTAAGCTCTCTTAGCCTCATTTCCGCCTTGGCCTCCTTAGTTATGATGGGTATTTCTGCTTTCGTACTCCATGTTTTTTGTCCGTTTTGTATTATTTTATATTTGCTTTCTTTTGTTATTTTCGTGTGCACCTTGTTTTCAGCTAAATTTTTTATTTCTATCCCATCCTTAAAAGAAGCACGCTTGTTTTTGCCCTCCGTTTTTCTTGTTCTAGTTCTGATAAGTTTTATATCTCACCTTATTTTTACAAACACCTATAATATACAATCCGTAAAGAAAACAGTAAAACTCAATATGATGGATTGGAGATCATCCCCGGTAAAATCCACCGAAGAGCAAGCTCTTTTAACGACAGGACCACCTAAAGAAAAAACCCTTATTACTATTACGGAGTTTGCTGACTTCCTATGTTCTTATTGCCGGAACAGTTACTATATTCTAAAAATATTAAAATCCACTCAACCCCAAATGCGAATAGAGTATTTTTCCTTCCCTTTAGATGAATGTAAAAGTAAAAAAGCTTCTTGTACTCTTACAAAAGCCGTATATTGCGCTGAAAAACAAAATAAAGGCTGGGGTATGCACGACCTAATATTTGATAACCAAAAACAATTTGTGCATTTAACAGATAATCAAAAAGCCATAAGTCTCTTAAAAAAGCTAAGCCAAGACCTACCCTTAAAATGGGATCAGTGGGCTGAATGTATTAAGTCCCCTGCCGCTCTTGAATTTACAAAGAAACAAATGAAAGCGGGAAAAGATGTGAACATTACTGGCACTCCTTCCTTGTTTGTGAACGGAAAAAGAGTCAACAACAGATATTTTACAAAAACATTATCAGCTATTCGCCATCACCTCGAAAAACAAAACCCAAAGAAATAATAAACAAAAAAACTAAAGCCAATCATAAGTATGTTGCCCCCTGCACCCCTACGGATTTAGCAGGATACCCTATTGAATATACCTTTAATTTATTCAATTTTTGACTTGTTTGCCGTCAAAAAGTCGTGCAAAATGACATTAATGTATGCAAGATCATTAAAATCAAAAAAACATTCCTTTTTTCTATTAGGCCCTAGGGGAACAGGAAAAAGTACCTGGTTGAATCACTATTTTAAACAAGCAAAAATAATTAACTTGCTAGATGAAGCCCTTTATCAAAGTTACTTGGAAGATATTTCTTTATTTTACGAAACTCTTAAGTTACTTAAACCCAATTCTTGGGTTGTAGTGGATGAAATCCAACGCATGCCTAATTTATTAAATGAAGTGCACCGGCTTATAGAAGAAAAGAAACTAAAATTTGCTCTCACAGGATCCAGTGCCAGAAAGTTAAGAAAATCAGGAGTGAATTTACTGGCTGGACGAGCGCACCGGCACTTTATGTACCCCTTCACCCCTAAAGAGTTGGCAGATGATTTTAACCTTAATCAAGCTTTGCGTTATGGGACTATGCCTTTAATTCAAGTACAAGAAGATAAAATTGCTGCACTCAACTCTTATGTGCAAATGTACCTTAAAGAGGAAATAAAAGCAGAAGTTTTAGTTAGAAACTTATCCAACTTTGCACGATTTATTCCTGTATTGGCTCTTTATCACGGGCAAGTTTTAAATGTATCAGCAACCGCGCGTGACGCCGGAGTATCTCGAACAACTATTAATGGTTTTATTGAAATTCTAGAAGACACCCTATTATTAAATAAGCTCCCAGCCTATACTCCTCATCTGCGTGTAAGAGAAAAAAAACATCCAAAAATATACTGGATAGATTCAGGTATCGTACGAGCATCTAAAAAACATACGGGACCTGTCACAATAGAAGAAAAAGGAAGCCTTTTTGAAGGTTATATATATATGTGCCTCAAAATGAAAATGGAATATGAAAGTGCTTTTGATGAAATTAGCTATTGGTCTTCTGGTACGGCCAGAAATGTGGAAGTAGATTTTTTATTAAAAAATGGTTCTGAATTTACAGCAATAGAAGTAAAAACAGCAAAGAAAGTAAAAAAAGAGGATCTCAAAGGACTCAAGGCTATATCTGAACTAAAAGGAATAAAAAGAAAGATATTTGTATATTTAGGTACAGTAAATATGAAAAAAGAAGGTATTGAAATTATGCCCTTCTCTGCTTTTTATAAAAACTTTTTGACAGTTTAAAAAATAAGCTTTCCCTACATGGCTATCATTATTTTATGTAGTTTTTTTTAATAGGCACAGGTGTTTTATTGTCGGAGCACTATTTACGGGTAAGAAAGATAAACCAACAGATACTTTACAAAAACATTATCAGCTATTCGCCATCACCTCGAAAAACAAAACCCAAAGAAATAATAGATTGAACGGTTACTCACAGGAGCAAGAGTCAGTATTAAACGATGTACCCGTAGGACATGTATAACATTTTCTACACTTTCCGCTCCATGTGTGTATAGAAGGACATGTACAGTTACAAGAACTACCCCAAATACGCCTCCCCCCAGTACATCTAGTACATTTATTGCATTTTGACGACCAAGAATAACCAGATGGACAAACTTTGACCCCTGTATCACTACCTGAACATTGACAAGTAGATGTATTAAAAGTCTCACCAGTAGGACATTTATAACACTTTTTACAAGCATGACTCATTGTCTGACCGGATGGACACCCACAGCTACAAGAGGCTGTTAGTATATAATTGTTGCCAACTCCACAGGCCACACATCTATCACAGCGGCTGGACCATTTAGTACCTGAACCACAATCTGGAGTTGTATTCGAACCAGTTGAACTACCAGTCGAACTACCAGTCGAACTACCAGTTGTACTACCGGTTGAACTACCGGTTGAACTACCAGTCGAATTACCAGTTGAACTACCAGTTGTACTACCGGTTGAACTACCAGTTGAATAAACGATTTGTGGTTGTGGAAGACTACTACATACTATTCTTCCATCACCATCAAAACCCGACAGATATGTATTAGATGGACAAGATTGATTCTTTTGTGAAATCTCACATATCTTATTACCGTTACTGTCAAAACCCTTTAAGTACTGATTGGCACCACAGCTTATCCCCGCTATATGATTCTCCCCCAATCCAGCACAATTTTGCACATCACATACCTCTACATTCGGACTTGCATTGTTCTCCAACTTATACTTCAAACTACATCCCTGAAAATAACAACCCTCTACATTGGAACTGTTACAGGGCTTATCCTCCATTGTCCCCACTCCCTTCTTCTTGTAATAAACTATAAAATCCCTAATCACTGTACTGGTCTTGGGATTACCTGTACCACTCCCCGTAAAATCCATCTTCACTACCTCTAAAGTATTTTTAAAACCACCCACCTTTACTAAAGTGGTATCCTCTACATTCGGGTCACCTAAACCCTGTATGAGCGTACTTACTGTACCTTTACCATTGGTTGAACTTATACCCCCACTGCTGGGTTTGAGATTAGCCTTACATGGAATGGTATTGGTTAATACTTTACTTATAGACCATATAAGGGACTGTTCGGCTGTGGAGGCTTGAATGGTTTTAGAGGAATGAAGAGAAACAGCGATCATTTTCCCTGTTCCGGCTAAGACAACTCCTCCTATAAAAGCCGCTGCTAAAGCCTCTATAATAGATAAACCTTTATTGCGTTTAAGAGGATTATACCGGTTCGGTATAAAGACACACTGAGACTTGACTTTTATCTCATTTTGAGACGAAAATGTGATTGGTGATTGGTGATTGGTGATTGGTGATTGGTGATTGTGATTGGTGATTGGTGATTGGTGATTGGTGATTGGTGATTGGTGATTGGTGATTGGTGATTGGTGATTGGTGATTGGTGATTGGTGATTGGTGATTGGTGATTGGTGATTGGTGATTGGTGATTGGTGATTGGTGATTCTTAAAAAAAGTTTTCTTATTCAAAATTTCCCCTTCCTCCTGAAGAACAAGAGCGACTGGTTCCCGTTCCCCATTTTCACGGAGACAAGCTTGACACAGGAGCAACTAGATTCCCATTTTCACGGGAATGACAGTTTATCGGTACTCTCTGCTTTTTTCTTTAATTTTTTTAAATAAAAAGATTACAGAAACCAGAAAATCTTTTTGATTCAGTCTCTATATTATAAAATAAAAACAGGATAAAAGAACAATTTGTCATATTTTACTATTGACAAAACATGACATTTGAGATAGTCACTTAGAAGATGAAAAAGATTCGCTTTCGCCGTAGAATATACAATTTTATCATCACAGACCATGCGAAAGTAAGAATGAAGATGAGAGGTATTAATGAATTTGCATTGCGAGAGGTTATCGAAATGGGAGTGTTTAAACTCAAGGCTCGTAAAAATAAATTTTGGGTTTTTAAGGAAATAGAAAATCGAAAAGATAATCTTATATGTGCTTCCATATCAGTTGAACCCCCAAATCTCATTGTTATTACAACTTTAATTAACTGGAGGCCAAAATAATGAAAATAAGCTATGATAAAAAAACGGATGCTTTCTCAATTATTTTGAGTAAGGGTCGAATATCAAAAGATGTGGAAATTTCTGAAAATATTTTTGCTGGATTTGATCGTTCCGGGAAAATCTTAGAAGTCCAGTTTTTAGAAATTTCTAAAACCGGGCATCCTTGGCTTACTTTAGGGGCTGCCGCTAAATATCTTGATAAGTCTGAAAGGACTCTTATGAGATGGATTAAAGCAGGAAAAGTAAAGCCTAAAAAAGTTGGGCGGGAATACCGTATTGACCCTAAGGACTTAGAGAAGTTTGCTTCTTAAATTCTCTTGTAAATAAATTCAGATATATTTTTCTTTAATTTTTTTTTGTAAAGAACCAAGCCTCTTAAGTAAAATATCTCTATTGATTAAAGCAATAATTGACTTTAGCTCCAAGCCTTGGGGGCGTCCTAAAATAGCCACTCTTATTGGCATAAACAAAAATTTCCCTTTTATACCTAACTTCTTCTGAATTTCTGCACAAGCCTTAATAAAGGCATCCTGGCTCACTTCCTGACCAGCATAAGACTCTAAAAATGCTTTCCATTCATCTAAAACAGCCATAGTGGAAGACCACTTTAATATATCTTCGATTGTTTCATGCACTTCAAAATGGTTTTCTGACAAGAAGGAAAACAGTTTGGCCGCCTCCTCGAGAGAAGAAAAAGAACCTTTTAAAGCCAAAGCCGCTTTTTCCCTCCACACAGACGAAGGAGGAAATATCAAACCTTGTTTTTTAAAGTAAGGTGCAAGCATTCCCCATAATTTTTCAGCAGTTACTTTTTTTAAATGTTGGCTGTTGATCCAATTTAGTTTTTTTATATCAAAAACCCCAGGAGCTGAATTTAAACCTTTTAAAGAAAAACAGTTAATCAATTCTGAAAGAGAAAAAACTTCCTCTTCTGTTTTAGGGTTCCACCCCATAAGAGCTAAAAAATTAAGAAGCGCGCCTGGTAAATACCCCTGTTTTTTGTATTCATTGCAACTCACGGCCCCATGCCGCTTACTCAACTTTTTACGATCTTCACCTAAAATTAAGGACAAATGCCCATAAGCCGGAAGAGGCCAATTAAAGGCTTCAAAAATCATCATCTGTCTTAATGTATTAGCTAAATGCTCTTCCGAACGAAAAACATGAGAGATTTTCATAAAGTAATCATCTATAGCGCAAGAAAAATTATACACAGGTAAGCCGGAAGATCTTAAGAGAACAAAATCTCCCACCATATCAGAAGGAAAAGTGACTTTTCCCCGTACAATATCCTCTAATATATAATTTTTTTTTATTTCAGGAACTTTAAAGCGAACTACGGCCGGTTCCCCTTTTTTAATCCTTTCCTTAGCTTGTTGCACATCTCCATTTCTATAAGGGCTATTAATACGAAAAGGGCTTTTTTCTTCTAATGCTTTTTTTTTCCTATACTCGATTTCTTGGTTCGTTAAAAAACAATAGTAAGCCTTATCCATTTTAAGAAGCTGATTTACACACTTCTGATATAACGGAAGTCTTTGACTTTGACGATAGGGTTTATAAGGGCCTTGATCCTCCTGTGTGTTGGAACTTGGCCCCTCATCCCAATTTAAACCAAGCCATTTTAAATCATTAATTTGCTGTTGAAGAAAAACAGGATTACCTCTGTCTATATCTGTATCTTCCACACGTAATACAAAAGTGCCATTTTGATTTTTTGCAAAAAGATAATTAATAAGAGCAGTTCGTGCGCTACCCAGGTGAAGCCATCCCGTAGGACTAGGTGCGAAGCGCAGCCGAACATTTTTATTTGGAACGGATATTTCCTTCATTAAAAAATTACTGCTTAAAATTGGCTAAAAGACCTATGAAATCAAATGTTTTTTGAAGTTCATTAACGGATATAATCATAGATATTTCATCAAAAATCATTTTACAAACAGTGAGCATAAGTTGTCTTTCGTAAAAACTTAAGCCCTTTTTCTCTTCTATATTCAACAATTCCCTAAATACCTGGGCTGTTCTGACAATGTTACCGGTTTTAATAATTTTCATGTACTCCTGGTATCTTTTACTCCAGTTCTTTCCTGTCCTTACAAGAGAGTAATCGGTTTCTTGATCCTGTAAAATTTCTAATACCGTATCCGCTGTTTTACGGGTGATAATGGAACGTAGCCCTACCGCTTTTACTTGATTTTCTGGAACCATAATTTTCATGTCGGAGCTAGTTAGTAAAATAGAATAAAACTTTTGCATGGCCCCCAAAATGTTCTTTGTCTCAATCGAGGTAATCTTTCCTAAACCATGACCGGGATAAACTGCCTGATCGCCCACTTTAAACTGCATGAAACCTCCCATTAAAAAAACTAATACCTTACCTAAATAAAAACTTATAACAAAAAGAAAGGCTTAAAGCAAGCCCTGTTTTAAAAGAAACACGGGATTAAGAGGCTAATAATACATCAAAATAGTATAAAATAATCTTTATATTTCAATGCTTTATAATAGTTTTTTTATATATTTTAAAAAGAATTAAATGAGTCAATAATTTGTAAAAGTTACATGCTTTTAGACCCATTATCTCCCTCCTCTTTCTATATTTACTTTCCCGTCTTTATGTCTGTTTTTCTTTTTTTGCTTCTTTATTTCTTTTTAAACAAAATGAGGCTATGATAGGCAAAAAGCAAAACAATCAATAATAATGAAACAAGAACTTAAAAATCTATTAGAGGACGCTAAAGGTCTATCCTCAAAACTGGATAGAGTAGAGTTTGCGGCCTTTTATCAGGATATGGATACTTTTACCCATAGAGAAGATCGTATAAAAATATTACGATTATGGCTAAAGGTGACGAATGATAAAGAAAGCAATGATCCCAACTCTGTAAAACAAGAAAAATATCTCAAGAATATGAAAGAATTATATAAATTTCGTAGAGGAAAAATGAACTAATATTTTACTCATACATCCGTTCGGCAATGAGGTCTTAGGTGGTGCCCTCTCTCGATACACTAATCACATTTTTTAGTGATTTTAAAGAACAAATTGTTTAAAATAAAAGAGTTTATCTTTACTATTTTGAAAACAGAATTTTTAAATATTATTAAAGTGTTGTATTTATATTTAAGTCAAAATTTAATTGTTCTGGTTCTTTAATCTTTTTTAATCGTTTTTCAATAATGGCACAATATTCAGGATTTATTTCATAAGCAAAACATTTTCTATTATTTAAAAGGCTGGCAACCAAACTTGTTCCAGAACCAGCAAAAGGATCTAATACTACTCCTTTTTCAGGAGAGCTAGCTTTAATCATTCTTTCTATAATTTCAATAGGTTTTTGTGTAGGGTGGTTCTCTCGTTCTCTATGAATTCTATGAAGCCTGGATACGCTCCACACATCTTTAGGATTATAACCCATTTCCAACCACTTTTTACCGACAAAAATAGATCTTGTTCTAGCTTTCTTTGTTTCTGGGTCATAAGGTACCCTAACAGAATCTATATCAAAATAGTAGTTCTTGGATTTTGCAAAAAAACCAATAGTGTCATGTACGGATGAAAATCTTCTTGTTGATCCTCCCATACTTGGCACTTTACGATCCCAAATAATTTCATTAATCATTAAAAACTTTTTCTTGATAAAAGAAAATATTTCAGGGGCAAATCTCCATGTAGTGAATATATATAAACTTCCCGTTTCTTTTATTTTAGGCTCAACTGCTGTAATCCATTTTTTTGTCCAATTTAAAAATTCCTCTGGAGACTTTTTATCTGAATCATTACCATAATCTTTGCCAAGAGAGTAAGGCGGGTCGGCTATAACAAGATCTATAGAACTTTTATTAAGCCGATCCACTCCTTTTAAAAAATCTTCATTATATAAATAAATACTCATTCTAAAACTATGCTTTTGGATTCTTGTTGTAAAAATGTTAAAAAAGACTCACGGCTTCTCTCTTGTATTTCTGCTTGATAATAAGATTGAATTTTATCATTTCTAGGATTGACATATATGGGAATAAACTGCGGGGAAAATACATAAATAGCCTTCTTACAAAAAGATATTTCTGTGTTATTAAATTTCACTCCAAATACCGCATAATTTAGCCGATAATTTTGGTTTGATTTATATTGCATATAAAGCTTCTCCACAGCGGCAATATCATTTTTATTTGCTCTTGTTTCCGCATTAGTAATTTTTATATTTACATAGAATTTTTTTCTACTGTTTTTTATGACAATACAGTCATGCAGACAAGTATCAGGCATATCAATATCTATGCTTTGAATCTCAAGCCTTTTTCTATGAAATTTTGCCTGCTGTGTTATAACCTGTTCTGCTATCCAACTTATAGATCTTGTATGTGGCTTTAATCCATAGGGCAATACAGAAGGGTCTGTTACATTAAAACTGGGAATAATATCTGTAACTTTTAGAAATAAGTCTTTTACAGCTTTAAGCTCTTCTTTAATTGTGTGAATCTCATCCATAGTTTTCTTTTTTAAAACCCATCAACATGAAGTATAAATAAAAATATATTAGAAATGACAGATTTTACCAACATACAACTATTGATTGAAAAGAGGGAATAATTATACTTCGCACAAAAAAAATATAATGAGGTCTTAGGTGGTGCCCTCTCTCGATACACTAATCACATTTTTTAGTGATTTTAAAGAACGAAGAACAATTTGAAGTTGTTTTAAATTTTGAACTTCAACACTGAATATGGAAACCGCCTTCATATCTTTGTTAGAAGCCACCTTTAAATTACAAATATTCATATTTTGTTCGGCAAATACTTCTGAAAAGTGTTTTAACACTCCAGGGACATCATGAGAAACAACTCTAATATTCACAATATGCTTATGTTTTACCCTACGATCCTGGTTCCATTGCACATCTACATATCTTTCAGAATCCATAGATAACAAAGAACGACAAGCTTGACGATGGATAACAATCCCTTTACCACGACTGATAAAACCCGTAATAGCATCCCCCGGAAGAGGGCGACAGCATTTAGCAAAATGAACTAAAATATTACCTAAACCTTCTACTACGACAGGGCAAAAAATCTCTGACCTTTTTTTCTGAGGGCTCTCTATAGGGAAGGACTCTAACTCACCCTCATCTTCTTTTTTCTTCTCAGGTAGGAAAACCTCTATCAAGTCCTTAACTAAAAGCTTACCATAACCTAATTGGGTATAAAGGTCTTCTTTAGTGTTAATCCCTTTGTCTTTCATATACTTTATACATAAAGGCATCTTTAAGACCTCTTCTACTTTTAAGTCTTCCCTTTTCATCTCCTTTTCCATCAATTTTTGCCCTATTTCCAAAGCTCTTTTGCGACTTTCCATTTTAAGAAAAGATTTTATTTTAGACTTAGCCTTAGAGGTTATACAATATTTTAACCATTCCTCAGAGGGAGTCTGATTTTTGGAAGTAATAACCTCCACTGTATCCCCGTTTCTTAGTTTATATTTAAGAGGAACCAGCCGCCCATTTACTTTAGCTCCTGTAATACGATGCCCTAAGTCCGTATGAATACAGTAAGCAAAATCAATAGGAGTGGCCCCTTTGGGAAATTCTTTTACATCTCCCCCAGGAGTAAATATATATATATCAGAATCAAATAGATCTACTTTAACGGATTCCAAAAATTCACCAGAATGCGTATTTTGCCGATGCAAACTCACTAAATCCTGAAGCCAGTTAAATTGTTTTAAAGTTTCATTATCCAGTGTGGTTTTATTTTTCCAGGATTCGGTTTTATATTTCCAGTGAGCTGCTATTCCCCGTTCAGCCAATATGTGCATTTCATGGGTTCTGATTTGAATTTCAATTCTTTTTCCCTTTTCTCCTAATACGGTTGTATGCAAGCTTTGATAGTTGTTCTGTTTAGGTATGGCTATATAATCTTTAAACCGACCAGGAATAGGTTTCCATAGAGAATGAATCAAACCTAAGACCTTATAACACTCTTCTACTTTATTCACACAAACACGAAACGCTAAAATATCATACACTTCATTATAATCCATATTTTGAGTTATCATTTTCTGATAAATAGAGTATAAATTTTTAGGACGACCAGTAACCTTTACCTTCATGTTCATTTGGGTGGTAATTTCCTTCTCTAAAATATGAATTACCTCGGCTATGTATTTCTCCATATCCTTTTTCTCACTATCTATTTGCTTCATAAGAGAATAATAAGCCTCCGAGTCAGAATGCTGAAAAGCCAAATCCTCTAACTCCACTTTAATAGAATGGATACCCAATCGTGATGCCAAAGGGGCATAAATATCTAAGGTTTCCTGAGCCACTTTTAAACGTTTTTCTGGAGATAAATGAACAAGCGTCCTCATATTATGGAGGCGGTCGGCAATTTTAACTAAAATAACCCGTACATCACAAGCCATGGCCACAATCATTTTTCGCATATTCTCACTGTCTTTTTTCTGAGTGTTTTTAAAATTAATTTGTGAGACTTTACTAACTCCATCCACTAGAAAAGCAACTGTGTCATTAAATTGTTCTTTTATAACATCCAGACTAACAGAGGTGTCTTCCACCACATCATGCAAGAGGCCGGTTACAATAGTGTAAAGATCTAATTTTAATTCAGCTAAAATAGAGGCTACACACAAAGGATGACTCATAAAAGGAGACCCATCTTTACGATATTGACCTGTATGCGCTCTTTTAGCCAATGTATAAGCTTTATTAATAATGTCCAAATCAGCAGAAGGATAGTAAGTTTGAATTTGCTTAACTAGGTTCTCTATACCTCGTGGATGGGTATGTTTATTATCTAAATTGGTCTTTTGAAGAACAGCCATACAGACTATTATAACCTGTTTTTCTAAAAATTATAAAAAAGAAAAAGCTTTTTTTCCAGCAAACTCTACCTGGTTTCCTAATTTTTCCTCTATTCTTAAGCAGCGATTATACTTTGCCACCCTTTCTCCCCTACAAACAGAACCTGTTTTTATTTGTTTTACTCCCCAAGCCACGGCTAAATCCGCTATGCTCACATCTTCCGTTTCTCCACTACGATGAGAAATACAGCAACTATATCCCGCCTCATAAGCCAGCTGAATAGCCAAGTGGGTTTCTGTCAATGTTCCTACTTGGTTGATCTTAGCTAAAAGACAATTAGCTACCCCTTTATCAATACCTTTTTTTAATCGCCTCTCCTGGGTCACAAATAGGTCATCCCCCACTAGCTGCATGTTTTTACCTAACTCCTTTGTCAGCTTCGTCCAGCCAGCCCAGTCTTCTTCCGCCAGACCATCCTCCATACTAATAAGAGGATACCGCTCCCTCCATTTTCTATAAATACCAATCAAATCAGTAGCCTCTATACTCTCTTGTTCCCACCTATATTTTCCTCCCGTATAAAACTCAGAAGCCGCCACATCTAAAGCAAGAGCCACTTGATTTTCGGAAGAATATCCTCCCTTTTCAATAGCCTGTAAAAGTAACTTAAGAGCAGATTCATTATTAGTCATTAAAGGAGCAAAACCCCCTTCATCTCCTACAGAAGTGCTAAGCCCTTTCTTTTTCAATAATTCTTTAAGGGTGTAAAATATTTCAGAAGCTGCCCGTAAGGCTTCCTTAAACGAATCAAAACCATAGGGCACAATCATAAACTCCTGAACATTTAGGCCATTGTTGGCGTGAGCCCCACCATTAAGGATATTGATTAAAGGTACAGGTAACATATAATTGTCGTTTTTAAAGGATTCAAATAGCTCTTGATGATGGGTGAGGGCTGTAGCTTTAGCATAGGCTAAGGACACAGCTAAAATAGTGTTAGCCCCCACTCGAGATTTATTATCTGTTCCATCCCATTTTATTAAAAAAGTATCCAATTCAGATTGATTATTAAAAGAATGCTTTTTTAATTCATTAGATAAAGTATTTATATGGGCTAAAGCTTTCAACAGCCCTTTCCCTTTAAAGCGGTGAGAATCACGATCCCTTAATTCCAAAGCTTCATAAGTTCCTGTAGAAGCACCGGAAGGCACCGCCGACCGTACTTGAACAGTATTGTCTAAAGTAAGATCCACCTCCAAGGCAGGATAACCTCGGCTATCCAAAACTTCACGAGCACGAATATCTGAAATAATTGACATAGGTTCCTTACTTTATTTTTCTATTATATTATAAGGAACCTAAAGATAAAACTTTGGTCTATAAAAAATTAACGCCCATCATTATAATTAAGATGACTACTATCAGAAGGAGGTTTTGCGTTTTCCTTGAGCCATTTCCCCGCTTTCTCAAATATCGTGGGATGTTCCGCCTTTAATTCTGCTAACTTCTGCTTTAACTCCTGATTCTCTCTTTCTAAATCCCCAATCTGCTGATAGGCAGAGTTTATTGTTCCCATAAGCTGTTGAACATTATTTAAAATACTCTGTAAATCTGTTGAAACTTCATTTAATCTCCTATCTATACCTATACCCGCATCATCTGCATATTGGTTCATATTGTTTATAAGACCACTCCACCCTCCAAAGCCTTGTTGATGACTTACAGTTACGAGCAAAAAGAAACTTAAAATACTAAATCTAATTACTTTCATCTATATCTCCTTAAAATCAAAAAGAGTTACAAATACTCTACAGAAATTACAAAGAAATTATACCCTCAACGTCTATCATCTTGATTATTATAACCTTCCTTGTCATAATGATACATTCGTCTCCCGTTTTCCTCGATAAATTTTACTTCTTCCAGCAAACGCTCGTTTTCTCTTTTTAAGTTATTTACTTTTCTTATGAGCATTTTCGCCTGTGATTTAAGACTGGATAGAGGCTCATCTAAATTAGCTATTTGCCGATCCACATGTTCAATACCATCATAAAGCGCAGTAGTAGCGTCATTAGCACTTACTTGGAAAGCGATACAAGATAGGAAAAATAGGAAAAAAATGTTCAGTTTCATGTTTCTAATAAAAGGAATCGGAAAAAAAACATCAAAACTTTAATATTATTTTTGTGTAAAATTTAACAATATCCCATTAGTAGTTATCCTGACTTCAGCACAATACAATGCAATAAATGAATAATCTTATATACTTATGATTTTTTCTATGCCACATATTTTCAGGGGTATGTTAAGACACAGAATTTATCCGATATGAAAAACTGATTCTATCCTCCATATTTGAACCTTCAGAACAACAAGAAACTCAAGGCATATTTAGTTCTTTACAGAATGTTGTAAAGGGGAGTATTCTGCCATAAGGAGTCTCCACATCTACTGTTTTTAAATGAACTTGATAAAAAACAGGAATGGAGGTCCTCTGTTTAAAGTATTTTATAGCAGGTGCTGGATTTTTATCTCTTGATTTACACTCCACTGCAAAAATCGGTTTTTTATTTTTTATAACTACAAAATCCACTTCCCTTTTGTCAGTATCTCTTAAAAACCTCAGTTCCATTTTTAAACCTTCTGTATCTTCTAAAAAATGACAATATTTCAGTAATTGACAAGCCACCAGATTTTCAAATCGAATACCCTCCTCCTCAATATAAGACCAATCATACAAATACAGTTTTTTCTCTTTTTTTACAGCACGAATAGAGGATGAACCAAAGGGGGGAATACGAAAACAAAAGTAAAAACTTTCTAAAATAGAAAGCCATTTTTCCACTGTTTTATGAGCTACTTGCAAATCCTCCATAAGATTTTTTACAGATAAAGGAGAACCAACCCTTTCTGGCAAAGCATTTACTAAAAGTTCTATTAAGCTCAATTCTCTGATATTTTCCAAATCTCTTATATCTTCATGAACAAGAAGCTCTTTACAGCTCTTATGCCATCTATTTAAAACTTTTGTTTTAGCTTTCAAAAAAGGTTCAGGAAAACCTCCCCATTTAAGAAGCTCCTCTAAATCTTTAGCTGTTGGTTTTGAATGAATTTCCATTAAAGATAATGGATGAAGACGATACAGGTAATAACGCCCGAGGAGGGAGTCTCCTCCCCGTCTATAATGAGAAAAGCGAGCAGAACCTGTTACTAAAAAAGACTTTTTATGTTTATCATAAAACCCTTTAATTAAATTTCTCCATCTTGCATATTTATGAATTTCATCCAAAATAATAATTTTTTGATTTCCCGGAAAATGCCCTTTAAAGATACGGTCTCTATCTGCAATATAATCGTAATTTAGATAGCATGGATTTTTTGGGCTGGAATCTTTTAAAAGAGAAAGGGCTAATGTGGTTTTTCCCGCCTGCCTTGGACCAGTGATGAAAACCATCTTATCTTTTAAATCCAATTTAATATCTTTTTTTAAATATCTTTCAATAATTTTCATAAATCTATTGAACATAATATGAGTTTTTTTGACTATTGTCAACTTTACCCATGAGTTTTTTTGACTATTGTCAACTTTACCCATGAGTTTTTTTGACTATTGTCAACTTTACTGAATAGTACTCTCCTGGTGCTATTCATATCGGAAAACAAGTCAAAGATGCTGTAGGTCATGGGCAAAGATACAAACTAGAGCTTTATTTTTAAAATGGTTTTCATCTGTTGCAATAAGGTTAAAATAGAATCCAGTCGAGAAGATAAATCCGGTGGCACGGTTAATTCCTCTTCTTGCTTTTCTGAAAATAAAAAACTTTTGAACTCCAGAAGGTTTTGTTCCATTTGCCGCACTAAATGCGCCATATCCTCCGGTAGAGGCACCCCTTGCATCAATAACTGATCTTTTAAATTCCTAATTTCTTTATTTTTCTCTCCGATCTGCTGTCTTTGATAATAAAGTTCTTTCTCAATTTTTTCTAAAAACTGCCTAAGATCACTTAATAATTCTGGTTTAATATTGATGTCAGAAGATTCCGCGAATAAAGAAGTTTGTGTGGTTTCCTCTTCCCATTTAATTTGTATATAATCCCGAATCCATTTTACTTCCGCCCGAGGCTTGTTAGTATAAACAGGTAGAGCCTCCAATACAGCCCGCAAGTACTCTGTTACAAAAGGATATTCTTCAGAGGAAAGATTGCATTTAAAACTTAAGAAACCAGGTTCATTTCTCTCACTGGTTAGAAGGAAGCCATCTGAAATAAAATAAGACAAAAAAACCGGTAAATTAGAAAACACGGGTTCCGTCTTCTTCATTTTTAATACACTATCTAACTCCCCCCAAGCACTTAATTCAAAGCAAGAATGACCCACACTGATTAAAAAATCTTGATCTACAAAATGCACAGAATATTCATGGTTAAGCTTATTTAAAAGAGATTCCACCTGGTTCATATTCATCCATTGAGATGGATCTTTTAAAAATTCCATTTCCAAAGAAGTTAATTCAAATAAACGAGAGACATCAAAGCCTCTGATACGCAAAAAACAATAAAAAGAATGGGTTATCTTTCCGCTCACTCGCATAATGATACAACCTTACAGCTAAAACCTTTTTTTTGCCATATTTTTTATTATTCACAATGATACATCCAGAATTGGTATAAAAATTAGGCTGATTTACGAATATGAAATCTTTCTCGTGGAAAATTCAACTGATGGTCCGTAATCTCTTTCATAAAGGTAGGCTCTACCCCCACGGGTTGAATAACACCGGAATAACGCCCGTCCGTTTTTTTTATCAAACCATCCAAGGAATAAATAGCTTGTACTTGATATACCCCTTTGTCGTTGACACCTAATACTTCCGCGACAGAACCAATCCGGCGAGAGCCATCCTGATACCTGGAAATTTGTACAATAATATCAATAGCGGAACTAATTTGATGCTGTAAAGCCTTCTCACTTAATTGTGAGTCGGCGCCTTGAGCCAGGGCCTCCAGCCGAACAATAGCATCATGGGGGGAATTGGCATGTACTGTGCCTAAACATCCCTTATGCCCTGTATTCATAGCCTGTACTAACTCTAAAGCCTCCCCTCCCCGAACTTCACCTACAATAATTCTATCTGGCCTCAGCCGTAAAGAGCTTTTTAGTAAATCCTGGATAGTAACTTCCCCTTCTCCTAATTCATTAGCCATTCTTGTTTCAAAAAATACAACATGTTCATACTCTATTTGTAATTCACTAGAGTCCTCTATCACAATAATTCTTTGTCCCTTTGGAATGCGATTACACAATACAGAAAGCAAAGTCGTTTTACCGGAACCCGTCCCTCCGCTAACCAAAACATTTTTACCTAGTTTCATACAAATATCTAAAAAACGAGCCACATCTAAAGTCATGGTGCCAAAGCGAATAAAATCTTCAAAAATAAATTGAGTAGTGGAAAATTTACGTATAGCTATAGTGGTCCCTTTTCTGGCACAAGGAGGGATCACAGCATGAATACGATAACCATTAGGAAGACGGGCATCTAACCTCGGGTTTTGATCGTCAATTCTCCTCCCCACACTTTGAGCGATATTATTGGCGGCAGCCCGAACAGAATCCTCATCGGGAAAACGAGCTGAGGATTTATGCACCTTTCCTCCCCTTTCGATCCAAATTTCATCGTGCCGGTTAATCATAACTTCCGTAACACTTTCATCCTGAAGAAGGTCCCAGATAGGGCTTAAAAAATTTTTAATAGCCGCTTCAAATACGCTGCCTTGATTATCTTGATTCATATTACCTTCTTCGACATTTTTAAAAAAAGAATTAAAAAAAATATAACTATAATAATTAGGAGGCAGAAGGGTTTTTATATTGCTTATCTACATTTTGCAGTGTTTTTGAAAGTGTGTCTGCCCATTTTTGTATTTTATAAAGATGTTTTTTATCCACCGCCTTGTCGGCTATACCCATATAAGCTCCTACCATCGTTTTTGAATTATTAAATATAGGTATCAGTGTGACATGCTTAGGCAGCACTTCAAATCCCCAGGGAGCAAAAAAACTTTTATGTTGTTCATTTTCGACTATGAAACCATGATACGGGCTTCTCGTATTACAAAGCATTTTAAATATAGATGGCTTTTCCGTTTTTACAGGAATGGTCGGGCCTGACATGGAATTGCTCCACTCCACAGGTGTAAATTCATTGTCACTAAAAGAAAAAATAATAACGCCGGTAAAATATTGATTCGATAATGCAAAAACATGATCATATATCTCTTTTGCATAAGTAGAGGGTATTTGTGTAATGATTGTTGATTTAATAATAGTATTGAGCAACATACCAGGCTTTGTAAGAAAATCGATTTGGCCTTTTTTTACCTGTGCTGTAGGTTCGTTAGGGTAATCTTTTTTTTTGTAAAGAATGTCCGGTTCGGATAATTTTTGAATTTTATTCCAAAAGAATTTTAATTTTTTTGGTGAAGCTAAAACAAGAATCACGGATTTATCTTGCACTATTTTAGGCGGTTCAATACATCCTGCAAATAAAACAGAATTCCATTCATAAATGGGTAAAAATGTTTCGTTCCATTGATCAAGCTCTTTTACACGATTCCAAAACTTTTGACTAATGGTTATATTATGAAAAAAAGAGTCTGTTAAAAAAGGAATTTTATAATGCCGGGTGGCCCACTCTATGTATTTTTGAATATCAATTTTATTTTTTTTTAAAGCCCAAACGGCGCAACTCTCCTTTTGATCAGTGCTTTTCCACTCATTGTAGTCCGTATCAGAAAGGTTCAGTATTTTTTGCCCATTATCTTTCATAATTATGATTTTCCTAAATTAATACCCTTTTTTAGTACTTTAAAGTGCTATAAAATAAAAATATAAGTGATGTCTCTATTTAAAAATCGGAAAAAAACATATTTTTCTTAAATACAGGCATGGATTTTAATGGTCTTTATATGCTAATTTATCCAGTAAGATGCGTGTTTTATTAGACAAAAGGCGAGTTTATTTGGATTATAATGCCACAACCCCTCCCGCAGAATTTCTGAACCGGCAAATTCAGGAATGGCTACCTCTGTGGGGTAACCCCAGCTCTGTTCATCAAAACGGCCAAAAAGCGCGTTCTCTTTTTTGGTCAGCTAAAGTGCAGTTAGCAAAATTTATGGGCTGTCACCCATTGGAGCTCATTGCTACAAGTGGTGGAAGCGAAGCCAATAATATGGCCATCAAAGGCTTGTACGAGAAATATTTTTCACAAAATCCAAAAAGAAATGAAATTATTATATCTGCCGCAGAGCACCCTAGCGTAACATCCCCTATAGAAAGTCTGAAAGCAAAGGGGATGGAGATAAGATATATTCCTGTTTCCATGCAAGGTGAGTTGGATTTAGCTTTTTATGAATCCATTCTCAGTGATAAAACTTTTTTGGTATCCATCATGTATGCCAATAATGAGACCGGTAACCTGTTTCCCGTTTCCAGATTGGTGAAAATGGCTCATAAAGTGGGGGCTTTTTTTCATTGTGATGCCGTTCAGGCCCTTGGAAAAATACATTTTAATTTGTGTAAACTGGGGGTTGATACAGCGAGTTTTTCCGCTCATAAATTTTATTCATTAAAAGGAACGGGCGTGCTCTATTGTCGCAAAGGTTTATTACCTGATACATTGATCGGAGGGGGGCCTCAAGAGAGAAATCGTCGAGCTGGTACGGAAAATGTTCTCGGTATGGCCTGTTTTGGTGCTGTTGCCCAAAGAGGAGAGGAGATTTTACAGAAATTTCAGGAAATGGGGCCGCTCAGAGAAAAAATAGAACAACATATTTTATCCTACATAGACGGGGCAAAAATATTAGGCCAAAAAGGCCCGCGATTACACAATACCTCTTGTATCTATATACCCGGTGTGCAAGGAGAAACTTTGTTGATGAATATGGATTTAAAAGGCTACTCTTTTAGTGTGGGTTCGGCTTGCCATTCGGGCAGTGTTAATCCCAGTGGGGTATTGATAGCTATGGGTTTAAATGAAACAGAAGCTCGATCGGCGATTCGCATTAGTTTGGGGTTGGGGGTAATTAAAGAAGAGTTAGATCATTTTCTTTCCGATCTCATAGATTCTATAAAAAGAGTTCAGTCTTTTTCATCTTGGGAGGACGGCATTGCGCTTAAAGGTTCATCGTGGTCCTAATAGTGACATTTCTTATATAACTCTAAAACCTTCGGCAAGCATCCATATTATGGGGTTGTGTGGAACAGCTATGTCTTCTTTAGCAGGTCTGTTAAAAAAGATGGGATATAATGTCCGTGGCAGTGACAACCATTTTTACCCTCCTGTATCGGGGGAATTAAAGAAAATGGGTATTTCTACTATTCATGGATATAAAGCGGAAAATATTCATTCCGGGTTGGACCTGGTCATTGTGGGCAATGTCATTTCAAAAAATATGCCAGAGGCCCAAGCCCTTTTAAAATCCGGGTTACCTTATATGAGCCTGCCTTCTGCTCTTAATTCTTTTATTATAAGAACAAAAAAAGTGGTAATGGTTTGTGGTACTCATGGAAAAACAACTACCTCTTGTTTAGCTGCTTGGGTTTTGCGTGAGTGTGGTTTAGATCCTGGATTTATGATCGGAGGAGTAGCAGAAAACTTTGACAGCAGCTTTCATTTCAGTGATTCCGATTGGTTTGTTTTAGAAGGAGATGAATATGATACGGCTTTTTTTGAAAAAACACCAAAATTTATTCATTATAATACCACCTACACTTTGGTAAATAATATTGAGTTTGATCATGCGGATATTTATCGAGATATAAAAGAAGTAGAACAAGCTTTTCGTCTCTTAATGGAAAAAAAAGCTTCCTCTGTTTCTTGTTTAATAGCAGGTATTGACTCCCCTTTGGTGGAAAAACTGATTGCCTTTACGAAGCAAAAGGTTATGACTTATGGTCTTAAAAAAGGAAATTGGCGTTTGGTAGATAGAAAGGTTTTATCTGAGAGAAAAGGCCAAATTTTGCAAATTAAAAACCCCGACGAATCAATAATAGAAATTCAAACCTCTTTGCATGGAGAATATAACGGCTTAAATGTTTTGGCTGTGTGGTCTTTAGTCTGTACACTGAAACTGGACCAAAATAGAGCCCTTGCCGCATTTAGAAGTTTTTTTGGGGTCCGTCGTCGCTTCCAGGTTTTAGGAGAGTTTTCAGGTATTACTTTAGTGGAAGACTTTGCGCACCATCCCACAGCCGTTATGTCTGTGTTGCAGTCAGCTAAGGAAATATATCCTGGTCGTCGTATCATGGCTTTATTTGAACCCCGCTCTAATACTTCTCGTAGAAATATTTTTCAAAAGGAGTATGAAAGTGCCTTATCTGTAGCTGATTCCGTATTTTGCATGAAAGCTTATGATACTTCTCGTATTTCTGAGCCGGAACGATTTTCTTCGAGACAATTAGTAACTAATTTGAATCAAAAAGGCCAGCCTGCTTTTTACGCAGATAGTATAAAAAATATGATGCTTATTATAAAAAAACAAGTCATAAGGGGAGATGTGATTATTATTATGAGTAATGGAGATTTTGGGGGAATTTATACTCTTTTAAAGGAGGCCTTTTCTCCTCATTCTTGATTATGGAGTTTGTATCGCGTCAACTTTTTACTTAGCCCGGGTGTCTGGTTAAATGTTAAGTATTTGTTAAGAGATATTTTAGCTCTTTATTATTTCTCTAATGAGTTCTAATAATGAACTCAGATATAGTTGTTTCGGGGTAACGAGGCTTTTTCTTATTTTTTTAATAACTGGTTTTCAGCTTTCAGGAAATTAAAAGTTGAAGGAGTTTTTAGTTGAAAAAGTTTTTGTTGCTTTTTTGTGTATTCAGTTTTTCTATTCATGCTCAACTTCAAGATAGTCATTTCTATAAAGTAGATAATAAAGAAATATCATCTGACTTTGAAGTAGATAGCTTTTGGAAAACGTATGTTGAAGGTTTTTTCCTCAGTAATAGGGAAAGCCGTGAGCGTTTGATGAAAGTAAAACTGTATGGCAAATTTGAATTGGAGTTTAATTCTTATATACATGCTCATTTTGAACCCTACTTAGTTATTAAAGAAGGGGAAGTGCAAAGTCGTCGTCTGACTCGCTCAGACTCTCCTATACAGATGAATCAGGGTTTTTTTGATATTAGACCTGCGGATGGCTTTAGCTTGCAAATAGGAGCCATAAATCAAGAATATTTAAGCTCTCCTCTTTTGCTGGATAACTATTCTTTTTTATCTGCCTTATTTTCCTATTCTTATATAAAAGAAATTTATGAAATACAGACGGTTCTTCAGCAAAGTATGCCTTCTGTTGTTAATTCTTTTAAAAGGGATAATGAGATTGCAGATGTGCCTTATTTTACTTCTTTATTTACTTATGGAGAGTGGCTCCCTTCCGATTACTATTCTTTTAAAGGGCATGTTACTGGTTTTTATTTTACAAAGCTACCTTCCTTTATTGCACATGAAAGTAAAAGCTATGGCAATACAGTTATAGGGGAATTATCCAGTGCTCACTTTGACTATTCTTACTACGGGGTTAACTTTGATATAAGTACACAACTAAAAATCAGACCAGAGTTATACCTTTCTATTGGTTACAATGGCCTTAGAAATTTTGCTGCTCCTCTTGATAAATCATGGGGAGAAAGGGTTTATAGTATTTTAGATATGAGTTTTTGGAAATGGGCCAAACTTTATTCTCGTTTTGAATATTTTTACAATAACTCTGACTCGGCTCCAGCTTATTTTAATAGTGCTATTTATGGGCATAATAACAGAAAAGGGTTTTTAATGGAATTAAAAGCCTTTGTCCCAAAAGGTAATTTTGAAATAGGTCTTCGTTATGTTCTATCTGATCCCATTCAACAATATATTGTCAGTTCATCTATAGGGAAAAGGCAACATTCTTTTATGGTATTTATTGGTTCTCGTTACTTACCCATATAGCCTGGGTATAAGTCAAGAAATTATTTTTTTATGTAATCTTTACTTCCCCTCTTGATTTAGAAAAAAAGTTTTTCTATAGCAAACATAGAAGCTATTATACCGGCGGTATTCCTTCTTTTTATGAGGATTCAATATGAAAATTTTACAACATGATTTATATCGCACAGGACGAGATTCCCGCTTTCGCGGGAATGACATTTTTCGTGGGAATGGTATTTTTCGCAGAAATGACATTTTTCGCAGGAATGGTATTTTTCGCAGGACTGGTATTTTTCGTGGGAATGGTATTTTTCGCAGAAATGACATTTTTCGCAGGAATGGTATTTTTCGCAGGACTGAAAGCCACCAAAGTGGCTTTCATTTTAGTGGCAAAACGGGAAGGAAACGACTTGCCTTTCTGTTTAACGAGACAGGAGGGCAACAACTTGCTTTTCCGTTAACGCAAAAACAGGGATCAAACAAGATCAGAAAGATAAAGAGAGGAGCTTCCCTCTTATCTTATTTTCTTTTTATTTATATTTTCTTTTTCTTTGTGTCTTGTAGTGTATTTGAAGGGCTATGGGGAAGGGAAAAGGACTCAGGAAGAATTGAAGATAATGCTCCTTTTATTGTAGAAGAGGTTAAAGGTCAGGTGGTACCTACACGGGTTAATGGTTTACCGGAAGAGATCCGAATAACTTATAAAACTTGTTTCAGGGACTCTATACATCCTGATAATACTTTACAGAATAGTTTATTTAAAATTCATTTTTTTGAAGACCTTTCTATAAGAGAACAAAACCATCAGGCCATTACGAACTCGAAAACCAATATTACAGATACAAAGAAAACTCCATCCAATGACACTGAGTCTGAAAAACCCTGTTCTGAAAGCTCTTTTTTTGTATTTTCTACATCTAAAAAAGCTTGTATTTCCATAAGGACAGACTCTAGTGGTTGCTTAAATTGGACAGAGATATACCCTTATCGCTCTTCTAACCAGTCTGTTTGGTTTTATTATGAAAGGGCATTTGAAGGTTCAGGGGTGCATGAGGGAATCAAAACGGTTTCTTTAGCTATTAATCCCTGGTTATCTATAGATCCCCCTGGGTCTGCTCGTGAACTGCAATTAGTGGATTTGCGCTATCATTCCATTAGTAAAAAGAGAAAATTAATTAATTTAGAAGAATCCCATATTTCTGAATGTAGATCTTGTTCTTTAGGGAAACAAAGATCCGATTGTGATATTTGTCAAAAAAAGCAAAGAAGTTTATCTCATGTTATTTCTTATTTTGCACAAAAAACAAAACGCCCACGACTTTGGCTTAACAGACTTACATCTCATATTAACCAACAACTTATTTCTCTTAAATCTGATAAAGAAGAACATTTAGAAATTTTTAAAAAGTTTAATGTATGTCATTCTGCTAATGATGATAATTGCGATTTTTCTGGCCGCTTGTTTAAAGTACGACTACAAATGCCCCTTTATATTCAAGTAAAAAACTATAGAGATGAAAATGAATATTTACCTCTTATTCGTGGCCAGTACTCTATCAAAGTATTTCTTTTTTTACGAAATGAAAATAGCTCCGTAGAAAATATTACTCTTCACAGGGATATGGGGCTTATATCATCTACATTAGAGGGTAGCTCTCAGGAAAACTATTTAGCCTCGGAGTTTTATTTACATGTCCCTTATGAGCATTATAATTTACCGGCCTTTTTAGGTGTGCAAGTACAGCCGGAAGGAGAGTTAAGCTCTTCTATGTTACCCTTTTCCGCTGTATTTCCTTTTGATGGCCAATTAAAGAGTATCATAGGTTCAAAAAATTTAGTTTTAGATAAGGAAGTCATGCCCTTTTATAAACAGAATCCAGATCAAGATTTTTTAGCAACTAATTATGTTTTTTATGATTCGTTAGATGTTATAGAAAATCTATCTGAATCGGTCGGTTGGAGACGAGCTGGATGGGATGTTAAGTTAAATCGTTTTCGTTTTTCTAGTGTGGATGTGGAGGAAAACCGCTGTCCTACCTCTATAGGCCGTACGGTTCGGTATGTCGGTGAGGTATGTATTATTGACCCATTGACAGATGAAGTAGTGCCTAGCTCTCCACTCACCATTCACCGACAAAATATTTCTTTTAGTAATGACCATCAACCACAAGAAGGTAAGCTCTTTAAAATTTCTAAAATAACCGATAATAGTAGCGACGAAGCTTTTTTAGAAAAACACTTAGGGAGCAATTATAAAACAGCCCCTCTCAGAGAAAAGGATGATCCTCTAATCACAGATACAAGTGGATGCCTACAGTGGGTAGATGATATTTCTCATCAATGGTATAATCGTGAAAAATATTTTATCAGAAAAATGATTTTTTCACAAGATAATTTAGGTTTTGTGGGGAATAGAATCATTGCCATCAATCCTTGGCAATGGGGATTTTTATTCTTTCAAGATATTACACAACTAGGGCAAGATAGCATCAGGACACGCACGGCTCGTGTGGAAAGACCTCAGGTTCTTTTACATGATTTCAGAAATCAATATATTGATCTTATTTACTCTATTGATCGTTGGTTAGGAATTAATATTTTTCAAAATGTCTCTTTTCTTTTTAAAGTGAGAGTGGATCGCCCCGATCACTTATCTACAGGGCAAGGGGGGCCACAGCCTTCATCTCAAGATATAAGAAGGGGGTATTATCTCTTACGCTTTATCATCGTAAAGTCTCATACGGACGAGTCAGGAGGAGGCAATAACATGGCTGTAGGGGAAAGACAGATGTTAAGCCAAGATAGAACGAGCTGGAATAATTATATGGGCTTCGAAATAGGAAAAACGGATAGTAACCCTGGTCAAATAATGAATACCAGTTTAGAGTATATAACACATTTTGATACTTATGTAGAGGTGAGAGATGGATTTATCAATGCTTATATTAATTTCTTATTTGAGTTAGATGAATTTATTTTTATTGGTTCCACTAATCGTCTTATTGTGCAGCTTTGGCCAACGGACCCTGGCCACTATGTGTATTATGAAGGCACTTGTAAGGTCAATCCAAAGCTCTCTAATTTTGTTCCATTTAAAAATCACGATTTAGTTACTCTTCCTTTTATGGGGCCTTTTGTTCCTGGTGAACAAAGAAACTGGAATATATTTAGAATTTTAAGCAAATACACTAATATAAAATTACCCAATACAGAGGACCAAGGTAAAGTCACTAAGCTAAATATGGATGTAGATCGTTTTATCCGTGAAGGCCAAGAGAAAAAAAGGAAAGATGGCTTACCTACAGAGTATGATTTATTTAAAAAACTAGGTTCCGGGATTGTTTTTAATGCAAATACAGAAGGCTGGAGTGAAAATGCCCTTTTAGAGGTAAATACTTTAGCCCCTGTTTTAAGAATATTTGATGGAGAAATAACTTTATTTTTGGATACAAAACCTGATGAAAGTTTATTATCGCCCTTTGATGATAACAAAAATAAGCTTATTGAATCTGCTTATAAAATACAGTCCCTAGTTTCAAAAGCTATAGAAGGAGCCTTAGAAGGCCATTGGAAAGTTTTTTTCACAGATCTGCAAAGCCTTTTAGATAAAATAGTATCTATTTTAGAGAATCGTACCCTGTCCCCTTTAGATCTTAAAAACAAAATAAAAGAAAACCAAGAGACTTTACTTAAGTTAGTAATAGAACATTTATCTGTTTCCTTATCTGATTCAGAAACAAAACAACTTTTGCAAGAAGTAGAAGAGCGGAAGAAGGGTATCAGAGGAAATTGCGGCAAATGGTTTAATCCAGGTATATCCTGCCCTGACAATCCAGAAGAGTGGTCTGAATTTAATATGAACTTATTTGCAGAAAATGAAGGTTTAAAACTGATTACTGTTAATGATACTTTAGTTGATGCTTTTTTAGATGACTTAAACCAGGCCGCTCATCTTCACAATAAATACCACTTTAGTTCTCAACCAGGAGGAGGGGGTTTGGTTGTAACACACGAGGGAGGTTTAGGACCATCAGAGGAATCTTCTAAGGATGAGCTATTCCGTCAAATGATTGAGAGTAGAAAAAAGCCACCGTATAAAGTACCCCAGGAGGATACTCTACTCACATTCGAACATCATAGAAAACTGGCCCATGACCATCAAAGCCATCAGGAGCCTTTTTGGAATAATTTTGAACTTCTGTCAGGAGATGATTATTTTTCTGCTGATACAAAAATCAAACAAATGTATTTACCTAGTATGACAAAACCCTGGTTAGATACAGTTGTAAATAAGGGTATTCACTCCGGTACTTTGGGGACACCGGAAGTGATGACTTTTCTACATTCTCTTTGTGGCTTTTGGTTTAATCATTTTTATACAGATTATCTCGAACAAAAACAATTAGATACTATTTATCTTAAACACATGGATCACTATCAGTATTATGCAGGTACTTTGGACTATCTTCAGCATACACACAATGCGGAAGAGCGGCATTTAGATCTTCTGCACTCTATGGAAAAATATAAACTATTACCAATGAATAAAAGCTTATTGGATATAACAAAAGGAAACCCTTTTCTCATAAATGATATGGGAAATAGCTCATCCATGTTGAGTTCTTTATGGCGTTCTATATGGCCTTATGGGGAAAAAGAGACAGATCGGAAATTAAATGTGGTTCAATCTATTTATGAAAATAAAGAAACTATTTTAAAGTTAACGCAACAGGCGTATACTGCGGCAGCCGGGGCAGGCACCTTAAATGGATTTTATCGCCTACTGGAATCTCATCGTCATCCTTATTTTAAATGTATAGCTAACCCACTTAATTTTTTTCATATAGAAGAAAAAATGATAGTAGGTGATATTGATGATGAGCACATCAGGTATGAATACGGTATGCCTAAATCTTTTAATGTACAGATGGCTTTTGATTATTCTTACTCTGCTTCCTGGTCTATGTCTCGTTCTTTTTCTGCTGCTTTGGGCACAGGTTTTGGAATGCTTGGATTGGGAGGGGGTACAGAGAAGATGAAACAAACTTTTCTAAGTCCTTTTAATGCCGTGAACCCCTTTTTCTCCTTTAGCGGCGTAAGTGCAAGTGGGGATTGGTCTTCCAGAAGCTCAACAGATGACTCCAACCGAGTGCAACAGTCTTTGCGCCTAGCTCATGAGGGATTATATTTGAATGTGAACCATTCTGTTGTGGATATTCGATTAAACAAATATCGTAAATGTTTGGTTGTACGTGCCCAAAACATGGCTTTTGATGGATACGATAAAAACACTGTATGGCGAGCCGATTTGGAAGAAAACTTTATCCATCAAATCCCTTATATTAAATCAGGACTCATGCTTTGCTCAGAAGATAAACAAGAACCCGTAAATATATCGGAAGATTATTATTATATGTATCAAACCGTACAGGGAGGGCTTGGACAGTTTCAAAATATACATAGTTTCAGAAATAGACCTTTTGTTATATCTATTCGAGGTCGGTATGAAATGGAAAAATTTATGTTTTTAATTAATGCTTTTGTAGAAGCAGATAAGAAAAAAGGGATAGAGGATTCTAATCCTTATACAGGGATGACTAATCCTTATGACACTCATTCCGCACCAGCCCTAGGAACACGGAGAGCGATTCAAAACACAAAAATTTGGAACAAAACAGGGTTTTACCCAGGGGTTTATACTGTTAATTATGATAAAGAGCATTATTTATTTCATAATACTAATTCTCATTATTTTAGAAGTGATGAAGAAAACCGTACTGTATTTGAGCGAGTTACTAAATGGCTGCGGGAGCATAACCCTATGGGTATCATTCCTACTGATGGAGTAACAACACCAATGAACGACAGAGGAGGAGGCAACTATTAACCCAGTGGGGTTTTAATTGGTAAACTCCGGTAAAAACTATGACAAATTTATCCTCTACTTTAAACCAATGAAAAACTTCAGCGACTACAGTTTTCCTGACAACCACAGGCAATATCATTCCAATATCCACATATAGGGTACCATGTGCCGAATGCTGCTGATCTACAGTTTGCTTTACATTGTTGACAATTTTCACTCCACCCATATTGACAATTTTGAGGTGGTGGTATTACATCGCCAGTAGTGCTACCAGTGGTAGTTGCTGGTGGCCCCGGTGGCCCTTGTGGCCCCGGCGGACCTGGTGGCCCCGGCGGACCCGCAATTCCTTGCGGACCTCTTCCACCACCTCCCGTACTGCCACCACCCGGTCCTTGAGGACCTTGCGGTCCCTGTGGCCCTCGTGGACCGGCAGGTACAGTATGACATACTTTTATGCCACTGCTATTAAATCCCCCTAAGTATTGCCCCGATGGACAAATCTGCGAACCTATAAGTGTAGATCTGTTTAAACATATCTTATTCCCGTTACTGTCAAAGCCATGTAAGTATTGGCCAGAAGGACAACTCTGACTCCTTTGCGAAACCTCACACACCTTATTCCCACTACCATCAAAGCCTTTTAAATACTGATTAGCAGGACACTCCCCTAAAACCTCACAGATCTTATTCCCGTTACTGTCAAATCCCTTTAAGTACTTGCCTGATCCACAACTAATACCTGCTATGTGATTCTCCCCCAATCCTGCACAATTTTGCACATCACAGACCTCTACATTCGGACTGGCATTGTTCTCTAACTTATACTTCAAACTACATCCCTGAAAATAACAACCCTCTACATTGGAACTGTTACAGGGCTTATCCTCCATTGTCCCCACTCCCCTCTTCTTGTAATAAACTATAAAATCCCTAATCACTGTACTGGTCTTGGGATTACCTGTACCACTCCCCGTAAAATCCATCTTCACTACCTCTAAGGTATTTTTAAAACCACCCACCTTTACTAAAGTGGTATCCTCTACATTCGGGTCACCTAAACCCTGTATGAGCGTGCTTACTGTGCCTTTACCATTGGTTGAACTTATACCCCCACTGCTGGGTTTGAGATTAGCCTTACATGGGATGGTATTGGTTAATACTTTACTTATAGACCATATAAGGGACTGCTCGGCTGTGGAGGCTTGAATGGTTTTAGAGGAATGAAGAGAAACAGCGATCATTTTCCCTGTTCCGGCTAAGACAACTCCTCCTATAAAAGCCGCTGCTAAAGCCTCTATAATAGATAAACCTTTATTGCGTTTAAGAGGATTATAACAGTTTGGTATAATAACAGGCTGAGACTTGACTTTTATCTCATTGTGAGACGAAAATGTGATTGGTGATTGGTGATTGGTGATTGGTGATTGGTGATTGGTGATTGGTGATTGGTGATTGGTGATTGGTGATTGGTGATTGGTGATTGGTGACTATAATATACATTCATATCTGTAATCTCCTTATCGAAAAAGTTACTTAACAATCCCTGAAAAATGGCTCTTATTCAAAATTTCCCCAACAAGAGGGAAAAATGAGTTAGGCCCTTGAGAGCACAATGCGACTAGATTCCCGCTTTCGCGGGAATTGTAAATGTTCACTAATTCGCTGACAAAATCACTTCTTCAGGAGGAATAGGAGGCAAAAGCGAGTTCGGATTTGACACACGAGCAACCAAAGGTTGCTCTGTGGCAAACCGCATGTCCGAGCCTTTTGTACTCCTATTCCTCCTGAAGAGCAAGAGCGACTGGTTCCCGTTCCCCATTTTCACGGGGACAAGCTTGACACAGGAGCAACTAGATTCCCGTTCTCACGGGAATGACAGTTTATCGGTACTCTCTGCTTTTTTCTTTAATTTTTTTTTCCTAACTTCAGCACAGTACAAAAAACAATAAAATCCGGATTTTCATCTCTAAATATTCGGATTCCGGACTTTTTTATTTCAAAAGCGGGTTTAAACCCACTATTTCCTCTACTCCCATCTTGCACATATAAAAGCACTATGAACAAACCTCCTCGAACATAAAGCCTCTTACAATGTCTGAAGGGCTTTTAGCAACAAAGGATTACTTATGGAAAAGCATAAAAAAAACAAACCTCAGATTATGATGAAAAAACCAAAACTGACCCATGATAACTTCTTCAAACTCTTCTACTCTGACATAGAACTTGCGAAAGAGTTGCTGAAACTTATTTTTTCAAAGAAAGAGATTGGAGCTTATGACTTAAACAAGTTGAAAATAGAAAAAGACACTTTTGAAGAAAAAAGAGCAGATCTTATTTTTTCCCTCCCACTTAAAAATGACCTAAAAAGCAGAATAAAAATCTTCATTCTCTTGGAACACAAAAGCCACTACGATAAAAACCTGTTTAGCCAGCTTTTAGATTATCAGGTGTTAGGCCGAAAGCACAGCATCCAACAAAAGGGTTATCCCCAACCCATAATTGCTGTGCTGTTTTATCACGGGGAAGAGCCCCTTAAGTGGAAAAAATCTCTTCAGGAAGAGGACTTTGGAGAGTATTTTTCTAAAATTCCTGTGGAATCCAGAAAAAACATGCTAAACTATGAACCAAAGATAATAAACACGCAAGACCCTAAAATCCGAAAAGCCTACAAGAGCAAGAAATTTAAGGGGTATAGCATTATAAACTTACTGTCTGAGATATGGAATTTAAAGAAGAAACCAACTGTATTAAAGATAAATGACGCTTATTCTGAATTTGAAGAAATACTAAAGGATTTAAAGGAAAAAGAAAGAAGGACTGTAGAGTTAAGGATATTGGAGTATTTAAGAGATAATACAGAATTAGATACAAAAACTTGGGAAAAAGTTGAAAAGCTGCTTATAGAAGCTGGGGTATTAACACAAGGAGGAACTATGCAAGATGTACTGGAAATTGTTGAAGAAAAAGGCCGCTGGAAAGGCCAAAGAGAAGGTCTGAAAAAAGGACGACAGGAAATTATTTTAAATATGTTGAAAGAAAAAATAAATGTTTCAGTTATTTCTAAAGTGACCGGCTTATCTGAAAAAGCAATCAGAAAATTAAAGAACGGTTCTTAACTTTCGCGGCGCAGGTCAAACCTCTAAATTTTAGAAAAGACCTGTGTTTTAAAATTCGGGAAACAGGTTCAGTATATCAGAAGGGATATCCCGGTTTGGTATAAGTTATTGTTCTTCGTTTTTAGGAGAAAGAAAATTGGTTTTTTTTGTTTCCCATACTGTTTCTTGCGGAGAATCTTTAACTTCAATATTCATACTCAGTAGCTGATCTCTTATTCTATCGGCTGTTTTAAAATCTTTGTTTTTTCTAGCTCGCGCTCTTTCAGTTACTAATTTATTAATTATTTCTTTGTTCAGTTTGTTTTTTCTCCTGACTTCGACACAACACGATGCAATAAATGAGTAATCTTATATACTTATGATTCTCTGGTGCCACACATTTTTAAGATTATGTTAAGAAATAGGGGTTATCTGAGAGACTCTTTTAAGATTAAAAGCCTCATATATTTGCTTTATCGGTTCACTGTACTTAGATGGCATACGGTAAAGCTTTTTATGAGCATCCTCTATAAGTGAGTATTGATCCCTCTTTAAAACCTCTCTCATCTTCTGTAGGCTGAACTTAAGCCCCCTTTGCTCCATACGATGCTTCATCGTATAGGAAAGGGAGTAAGCTAAAAAACATATTGCTATATGCGCCTGTATCCTCTTTTTTTTCCAATGATAGACGGGTCTCATTTTAAGGCTGTGTTTGCACACACGAAAAGCTTCCTCTATCTTCCAAAGTTGTCTGTAACGGGTTAAGAGTGCATGAGCAGACTGATTATCTATGTTGGTTATCACTCCATGAAGACCATCCCACCTGCTGTCCTCTTCTATCTTTTGCTCATTTAAGCGGGCCTTGGTCCTTTCCACTGTGATGTATTTTTTAGTTCCATAATTACTGATAAGGCTTTTTATAGGTATCCTATTGTTTTTTACCTTTTTCATAAGACGATCAATGAGCTTTTGTCTGTCACTTTTGCTCTTCTTAGCTCTCCTCTGGGAGTAACTCACTATGAGCCTTCTTTGTTTATGCTCAAGCTCCTTTACCCATTGAAACTCCTGTGCGACGGAAGCCTCCTGCCTATACTCCTCACTTAATATCTCCTCTCTTTTGGCTTTAGGAAGAGACTTTATCTTAGCCGCCACCACATACTGAAGACCCTCCTCTTCCATAAGCTTAAGGTTTTGCTCATTAAACATAGCTCTATCCGCCACAATAACAGCCTTGTTGACGGTAAATCTTTGTTTTAGTTTTTTGATGACGGTAATAAGGGTGTTCCCCTCAGAAGTTCTGCCAGGAAAAAGCTCATAACTTAAAGGATGACCCTCTTGATTAGTGACCAAAGCCAATACCACTTGAGTCTGGTTAAACTTCAAATCCTTACTAAAACCAAACTGCCTTATGTCATCTTCATCAAAACTTTCAAAGTAAAGAGTTGTTACATCAAAAAACAACACATCCACTTCTTGGTTAAAAAGACTTAAAGTGTTCTTGGCCACTAGGTCCTTTACTTTAGCTATGTTAGGATGAAGACGATCCATCATCCGATACATCTTCTCTAAAGGGACTGTTTCGTTATAATCCTCTCGTAAGGTCTCCACTGTCTTTCTTTTAGAATCAGGATGAGCTATACGGGAGAGCACACAGCACTTTAAAATATCATTCCATTGCTCATCTTTTCTAGTACCTTCTATAATGGTATGGAACTTAAGTTGCTCATACACAGCCCCACACACGCCCTTAATGCCATAGTGCACTCTCTCCTTCTCTCTGGGGCTTTTTAGAGAAAAAATAGAAAGAGGCTTCGTTTTTTTCTTCTTCTTAAGTTTAGACTCAGACTTCTTATTTACATACTCAGGTTCTTTGCTGTAAATGATCTTTTCCATACCTGGTAAAACAGGCTGCCTTTCGTTACTAAGCTTTACAAGAATCTCCCCAGCGGCCTTCTCTAAAGCTCTTATCCCTTCCTGTGTTTTAGAACTACCTACACAATGCAGAGTTTTTTGAATCACCTTATCTTGGTGTCGTACGGACTCCATAACACGCACAAAAGAAGAACCATTGGGTTTTTTAGTGACTTTGATGAACATGCTTTTACTGTGTCAGAACAGATAAGAGAAGTAAATAGGGCCAGTGCCACACAACCTTTATTTTGGGGGTATTTTAACTATCAAAAGTAACCAAAAACACATCTACTCAACCTAAAAACTATCAAAATATTTTTTTAACCCATAGTGTTGTGTCGAAGTCGGGGGATATCCCGGTTTGGTATAAGTTATTGTTCTTCGTTTTTAGGAGAAAGAAAATTGGTTTTTTTTGTTTCCCATACTGTTTCTTGCGGAGAATCTTTAACTTCAATATTCATACTCAGTAGCTGATCTCTTATTCTATCGGCTGTTTTAAAATCTTTGTTTTTTCTAGCTCGCGCTCTTTCAGTTACTAATTTATTAATTATTTCTTTGTTCAGTTTGTTTTTTCTTAGAAAAATATTATCCATTTCCTGTAAAAATGGTTCTGGTGACTCTTGGAAAAGACTCATTATTTTTCCATATTTTATAATAATATTTTTTATATCCCTGGCATATATAGCTAATTCTTTTTGACTTGAATGGGAATGATTATTTTTCTCATTAAATTGACGAATGAGTGTGAATAAAATAGCTATAGCGATAGGAGTATTGAGGTCATCATTTAAGGCTTTTTCTATATTTTTTTGAGCTATATTGATATTGCCTGAATCTTGTGTCTTCTGTAAGCTTCTTCCCAAGGGGAAACGGAGTTCGGAGGATCCAGATTCTATACCGGTTCGGTATAAAAACTTATCTATTAATAAATTAGCTGTTTTTAAAAAAGTATAAATACGAGAAAGAGCCTGAAAACAATGAAGAATTTTATTTTCTGAAACCTCCACTTCTGAACGATAGTGTGAAGACAAGGTTAGGTATTTAAAAATCTCCCCATTATATTCTTTTAAAAATGATCTCATAGTGCTGATATTGCCGGTGGATTTAGCCATCTTCTCTCCACCAAAAGTGAACATATTGTTATGGACCCAATATTTCACAAAAGGCCCTGTTTTAGCTCCTTCCGCTTGAGCTAATTCATTTTCATGATGAGGAAACAATAAATCTGTTCCTCCTCCATGAATATCAATATTACTACCTAAAAGAGAAAAGATCATAGTGGTGCATTCAATGTGCCAGCCCGGTCGCCCGCGTCCCCAAGGGGTATCCCACCCTGGTTCATTTTCTGTGCAGGATTTCCATAAAGCAAAATCGCCGGGATGCTTTTTTCTTTTATCTATTTCTACTCTTGCGCCACTGAGTAACTCTTCCTTCTTACGCTGACTAAGTTTTCCATAATCTGAAAAATGGCTTATGGAAAAAAACACATCATTATCTACTATGTACGCTTTTTCTTTTTGTATAAGGGTTTTAATTAGTTCAATCATGTCAGGCAGGAATTGAGTGGCTTGGGGATTATGTTCATGTTTTTTTAATTTTAATGCTTGAAAATCTTTTTTAAATTCAGAAATATATTTATTCGCTATTTCCTTCATTTCTTTATTTTCTTTTTTAGCGCGATTAAGGATTTTGTCATCTACATCTGTAAAATTGTAAGCATAAGTAACCTGATACCCTTTATGCTCCAGCCATTGCCGGAGAAAGTTAAAAAAAACAGCTCCTCTAAAGTTACCAATATGCAAAAGATCATACACAGTAGGTCCACAACAATACATTTTCACCCGGGGAGGATCAAGGGGTGTAAAAATTTCCTTCTTTTGACTTAAACTATTGTAAATGGAAAAAGGCATATTATTGTCCGTCATTATGAATAGCTTCTACCGGGCAGGCTTCCATTGCTTCCTGGCATAGGCTTATTTCTTCTGGAGTTTGAGGTTGTTGACAGACATAGGCTAGAGCGGCTTCTTCATCTATTTTAAAGTGTTTTTCTGCTATTAAAACACAGGCATCACAGGCAATACATTCCTGATCTACATAATAAAGCTCTTTAGCCTTTATATTATTCTCTGACATAATAGCTCTACTATATCATAAAAAAGATGTTATTTTTTATAAATTGTGAATTATGTTAAGTTTTAATTAAAAAATTGACCCCGCTTAGTATTTGTTGGTATGTCCGTACTTGATGAAATGGCTATTTTATTTATTGGGAACCCTGATTTTTTATGTTTATTTTACAAGTGCAGGTACCGGTTCTTCGCCAGGGGCACCGTATTCTGCTTTGGAGAATCCCGTTAGTGTAGATTCTCTTAAACAGCTTTTAAAACAAAAAAATTGTGAAGATTCTGTTATTATACTTAGTTTCAATGCTATTAAAGACCCTACCCTAAATATTCGGATGAGAGATGAGCTTTTTAAACTCACTTTACAGCTTTGTAGTGAGCAAGAAAATTTTATACAAAAAATAACTGCTTTAGCTTTAGAATCTCATTTAGAATGGTCTTTAAAAGAACAGGCTATTGTATTTGTGCAAAATCAACAAATATGCAGTGATGAGATCACAGATCATCTGTTACAAATATTGTACTCGCCTATCAGTTGGCATATTCGTAACTCTGTTATATGGGTTTTATCTGATACCCCTAAAGGCTGCGATCAAAAGGTTATCTCTTCTTTATCTCAGCTTGTTCATAGTTATCCCTTTCAGGGTATTTTGGCTCATGATATTTTAAAGGTATTTGAATATATAGATCTGGATTCCATTCCTACAATATCAAGTGAAATGAGTGATTTTCTGGAAGCCAAGATTCGATCTGTTTTATGGTCTTTAGTGCGTTTAGGTATCAGAAACCAAAACATAAATGTTGTTGTGGAATTAAAAAAAACAGCTATGAGAGCGGATATGAATACATATTATCGTACTTTAGCTGTTGAAGCTCTACAAGATTTGAGCTTATATGTTGATTCGGCGGCACAGGCTCTTTATGAGCTAGCTCGAGATAGTAGATTGCATTTAGACCCTGTTAATTATAGTTATAATTATGATTATTATAATAGCCTTCTTAAAATTGCCGGTACATATTACCAAACCATTCAGGAAAAAGAAGACGCCAAAATACGAAGACGTGCTTTTCAAGCTTTGGCAGAACTTGTAGAAGGAGATATACAAAAAACTTTATCTTTTCTTTTTATAACTCCAGGGAGTGGATATACGGATAGTGAGGTGGCCCGCCGTAATGCTATGGTGGATAAGCCTATGCCTACAGATTTAGGCTTATATGCTCGTCCTGTATTAACTCAGTTATTAAATGATCCAAGAGTGGAAATCAGCCAAGAATACCGCGGCATTGCTGTCCGCGTATTAAACTAATTTTTTCTTAAGAGGAGAGCAAACTGTGAATACCGGGAAGAGTGCCTTGTTCCAAGTATTTTAAAGCTGCCCCTCCTCCCGTGGAAATATAATTAAAACATTCTGTTTTATTCAGCTTAAAAACAGCCGCAATAGAATCCCCCCCTCCTACCACTTTAAAAGCATCGTCACATTGAGCAATAGATTCACACATAGATAAAGTACCTTTAGCAAAAAGAGGGTTTTCAAATTTGCCAAAAGGACCATTCCAAAAAATAGTACCCGAACCTATAAGGGCTTTGGAAAAAAGCTCTACTGTTTTGGGACCAATATCCATAGGACAAAACCCTTCAGGTATCTCAGCACCATCGGTAATTTGCGGCGGACTTTGCCTATCTGCCACAGGCACAACCACATGATCAATAGGTAATAATAGCTTTTTCCCTCTGATTGTTAAGTGGTTTATAAACTCCTCAGCCACTCTCAAACTTTCCTTCTGAATAAAAGCAGCCCCTACATGCTGCATCCCTTTTGCTTTTAAAAATGTATAAGCCATCACTCCTCCAATTAAAACCGTATCAATACGATCCACTAAACGACTGATAACTTTAATTTTATCACTGACCTTAACCCCTCCAGCTAAGAGCACAAAAGGAGAAGGAGATTTTTTGCGAATATAATCTAGTACCTCTCTTTCTTTCTTCATAGAAAATCCCATACCACATTTTTTTACTTTTGGGGGAAGAACTACCATACTGGCATGATTCCTGTGAGACACACTAAAAGCCTCATTAATATAAATATCCACATAAGAAGCCAGTTTTTCCGCCCAGATTATGTCTTCCACCTTCTCTCCTGTATGAAAACGCAGGTTTTCTAATAAAATAATTTTTTTATGGTTTAAAGAAGAGAGCAAAACAGAGGGAATAACAGAGTCTATATCTTCAATAAACAAGACCTCACAATTTAACTTATTTCCCAAATAATATCCAAAAGGCTCTAAGCTAAAATCCTTTTTATTATTTTTTTCAGGTCTCCCTCTATGACTTCCAATAATGACTTTGGCCTTATTTTCCAGAGCATATTGAATAGTAGGGAGAGAAGATTGAAGACGAATATGTTCTGCTACTGTTCCTTTTTCTACAGGAACATTGAAGTCTGTGCGAATAAATACTCTCTGATTCTTTAGATCAAAGTCTTTGATAGAGTACAATTTAGGGGATGGCATAGTATCTTCTCTATAACAAACTTTTTCTATCTACAAAACCTTCTTTTTGTAATTAGCCGCTTTCGGTCCCGCGGAAACTGGAATCTAGAAAAATAAATTATAGCCTCCTGGCTTCTGCAAAGGTGATATACTAAAATGTGATAAAATCCCTATAAATTTGCTATTTTCATTATTACAAAACCGGATTTTTAAATAAAGAAACAACAGATTCTTTATTTTTTAGTTAAGATTAACTTTTTTCTCCACTTTTTTCGATAAATATAATTAAATACTATAAAAAATAACTCATAATTAAACCTGCATCAAGGATATAAAAATGAAAATTACCTCAGTTAAAATTACTATTGTGCCTAATGAAGCCCGCCTAAAGGCCTACGCCAGCATCACTTTTGATGATTGTTTTGTGGTTCACGATTTAAAAGTTATACGAACGGATGATAAATTATTTGTTGCTATGCCTAGCAAACGACATAAAAGTAAAAACAGCTTTAGGGATATTGCTCATCCTTTAGATAAGGAAACCAGATCTATGATTCAAAAAGCGGTTTTTAAACAGTATGAAAAAACTTTACATGAATTTAAGTGGGAAGAAGAACATATTAGTTCATTTAATTTCTCAGAAGAAGATACTTCAGAAGGATAAATCAATATTAATATACCCATCCAGTTTAACCCGCATTGTCCCTAAAACAATATTTTTCTATTTGGTCGTCAGGTGGAGTACCACGGCGTCACTGACTTTTTTCAGATACACCACACCATACCACACTATAGTATAGTCATGATTATTTTAGGATAAATAGAAATTATGACATATTATTGTAAAAACCTTGATTTTCTATAAAAAATCAAAGATATTTTTTAATGGTAATGGGGTGTCGGCAAGTGGTAAGCCAACGGTTTTTGGTACCGTCATTCGCAGGTTCGAATCCTGCCACCCCATCTTGCAGGATTCGAAGCGAAGGAGCGACCTGTGTTATCTGCGACTAGTAGGAGCAGAGAACACAGGGCAGAAAGTCAGGATGACTTTCTGAGCGACTGAGGGGGGCCTGCGCAGTGAGTGAGCCGGACGCGAACGAGCGTAGTAGGCGAATCCTGCCACCCCATCTTGCAGGATTCGAAGCGAAGGAGCGACCTGTGTTATCTGCGACTAGTAGGAGCAGAGAACACAGGGCAGAAAGTCGGGATGACTTTCTCAACTTTTACATTTATACCCCATTTATAAAAATATTAACCCAAGCTCAGTTCTTTTATTTGCAGTCTTTTAATTTTATCTCTCAATTTAACAGCCCTTTCAAAATCCAGTTTTTCACTAGCTGTTTTCATATCTTTTTTAAGACGAGATATTTCTTTTCTCAAATAAGCAGCCTCTTTTAAAGATTGCCCTTTTTTTCCTTTTTTAAGCTTCTTTTTTACCAAACTTTCTTCTCGTAAATCATCTTCAAATCCGTAAATTTCCATTAAACCTTTAGGAGCTGGTTTGCTCACACTACGTATTTTAATTTTATGTTTCTGATTAAACTCATGTTGAAGACGACGCCTTCTCCCCGTCTCCTCCATAGCTAAACTCATAGATTCTGTCTCTGTATCAGCATATAAAATAACTTGCCCATTAATATGTCGTGCCGCTCGACCCATAATTTGAATTAAAGACCGGCGGGACCTTAAAAATCCTTCTTTGTCCGCATCCATAACAGCCACCAAACTTACTTCTGGTAAATCCAAGCCTTCTCTCAATAAATTAATACCCACGAGAACTTGAAAAACACCCATACGCAAATCTCTTATTAATTCCATCCTCTCGATGGTTTTTATATCACTATGCAAATACTTAATCTGAACACCTTCAGATTGATAATGAGCAGCTAAGCTTTCTGCCATTTTTTTAGTCAAAGTTACTATCAACACTCTTTCTTTTTTTTTCTCCCGATTTGTAATCTCTTTTAATAAATTGTTCACCTGGCTTTTAGTAGGGCGTACAAATACTTCTGGATCCAACAAGCCTGTAGGTCGGATAATTTGTTCGACCACCTCTCCCCTACTTTTCTTAATTTCATAGTCTCCAGGAGTCGCTGACACATACACAACCTGATTTACAGACTTTTCAAATTCCTGAAAATTCAGAGGGCGGTTATCTAAAGCAGAAGGAAGACGAAATCCATGCTGAACCAAGGTTTCCTTTCTGCTTCTGTCTCCTCGGTACATACCTCCCACTTGAGGAACACTGATATGGCTTTCATCTATAAATAAAAGATAGTTCTTAGGAAAATACTCTAATAAAGTAGGGGGCGGTTCCCCAGGAGCACGACCGGTAAAATGACGAGAGTAGTTTTCAATACCAGGGCAGGTGCCCATCTCTTTTATTATTTCTAAATCATAAAGAGTTCTTCTTTTTAACCTATCATATTCTAACTGTTTATTTTCATTAGCCAACAATTGAAGATGTTGCTTTAATTCCCCTTTTATAGATCTAATGGCTTTTTTATTTGCCTCTTCTGTACTTACATAATGACTACCTGGATAAATAGAAATATAATGTAGCTCTTTTAAAACCTTACCCTGAATAGGATCTACCAGGCCAATAAAATCAATGTAATCCCCAAAAAATTCAATGCGAAAGGCTGTATCCTCCTTATAAGCGGGAAAAACTTCCACCCTATCCCCTCGTACACGAAAGGTGCCTCGATGAAAATCAAAGTCTTTTCTCTGATATTGCATCTCTACTAAAGCTCTTAATAATGTGTCTCTTTGTATATTTTGATTTATATATAAATACACCATCAAATCTTTGTAAGCATCAGGGCTTCCTAAGCCATAAATACAAGATACACTACTGACAATAATAACATCTTTTCTTTCTAATAAAGCCATTGTAGCGGAGTGCCTCATACGATCAATTTGGTCATTAATACTGGAATCTTTCTCAATATAAGTATCTGTAGAGGGAATATAAGCTTCCGGCTGATAGTAATCATAGTAACTGACAAAATATTCTACTGCATTTTTAGGAAATAGTTCTCTAAACTCAGAAAACAACTGAGCTGCCAAAGTTTTATTGGGGGCTAAAACTAAAGCTGGCTTTTGCATTTTTTGAATAATATTAGCCATAGTAAAAGTCTTACCAGAACCAGTGACCCCTAATAGAGTTTGATGCTTTTCTCCCGCTTTTAAATGCTCACAAATAGCATTTATGGCTTCGGGTTGATCTCCCGCCGCAGAGTAGTTTGTTTTTAACTGAAATGAGATGAATTCTTTTTTTTCTAATCTGTTATTTTTTTTTAGATGATTTCCCAATGTTTTATCTCCTGATTGGGTCCTACCCCCTAAGATGGTTACACCTACCGTGTTTGCCTTCTATACTTACAGAAGCCATAAATCTTGCCCCTGCAAACCCTGCCTTTACAAAAAGTAGGCGTCCAACAAGATCAGTATATCTCACTTTATTAAATCTTTAATACTGGAAATAGTTTCTTGAATTTGATTTATTTTTTTAAAAATTTTTTCTTCAGAAGAAAATTTTTTTCTATATTGACGGTTTTCTCTTTTAAGATCTTTTAGAACTTTTTTAGCTCCTTTAACTGAAAACCCATCCCGATATAACAGCTTTTTGATCAATAAGGCTATTTCTACATCTTTTTTAAAATAAAGCCTTTGACCATTAGACATTTTTTGTGGATGAAAAGATTTAAACTCCATTTCCCAATATCTTAAAACATGAGTTTTTACATTTAAAATTTCTGCAACCTCTCCAATCTTGAAAGATATTTTAGACGGAATATTTTGAATTTCAGCAGCCAAGGTAGAGTCAAAATGCCCTGGTTGAATAGAGCTGATTAGTTCCTCTGTCATCAACGACTTCTCCCATTAGATAAAATCAAAACAGTATAGCTAGTAAATCTATTGATCGTTCACCTTTTTTCTTAAAATAGGACTGGGATGAAAAACCAGCACTCTACGCCCCTTAATCATAAGCCCGCGTCCGGTTTTAGGGTCCCGCCCCATTCTGGCTTTTTTATCGCGTAATAAAAAATTACCAAAGCCTGATAATTTTACATTGTAATGGGAACATAACTTTTCTCTAATAATATTAAAAACAGAATTAACGAGATCAGCAGATCGTTGCCTGGAGTAACCTATTTTATCGTATAAATCCAAATAAATATCCGCTTTTGTTAAAGTCTTTATTTTTTTTCTCTTATTTTTGTTATACATAAATGCCCTTATGAAATAAAGTACTCATACTCACAGTTTCAGTAAGCATTTCTTAAAACGAAAGAGAGTACCTATGCTAGAAATAGTATATATTTATACCGAACTGGAAATCAAACACGATCAGTATAAAATAACACTCTAATTCAAGTCAATATCTCCTTATTTATATAACTCACATTTTCCAATTAAATCAAGAGGTTTTTTTCTATCTTTTACCCTATCTTAGTTTAACAGGATAAGAAGACACCAAATCCTTTGTTAGTCTGTCTTGCAGCTTTTTTAAATCATCCTCACCAAGAGTTTTTTTATTTGATTGTAAAGTCAAGCGAAAAGTTACGGAACGGGTATGGTTTTTTAAAGTCTTCTCATTTTCGTAAATATCAAAAATCTCAACAGCACGGCAAACTGGCCCTATTAACCTCCTGATACCTTTAATTATATTTCCTGCTGGAAAGTCCTTTGAAACAAGTAAAGATAAATCCCTTTCCACTATGGGAAAAGGAGATAAGGGTTGAAATGGTTTTTTTTCAACTATTTTATCAAAAAGAAACTGTATATCTATTTCCGCTAAAGCCATATCCTCTCTTATTTTATAATCTTCAGCATAAACAGGATTTAAAGAACCGATATAAGCTATTTCTTTATCCTGCACTTTTAAAACCATATATTGATAAGGATGGATAAACGAGGGAATACAAGTAGGCTCATCTTTACCTGTTTTGTTAAGAGTTATCGGTACCCACTCATAATCAAAAATACAAAAACGATCCAAAAGCATATTAATGGCTGTTTTTAAGTCATACATACAGTACCGACTTTGGCTGTCTTCCCATAGATTTTTTTCCTGGCCCCAAGCTACAAACCCCAGACGTAAATGCTCTTTGTAACAGGTTTTTGTTTTATTATACTGAGCAGAAGTCGCTGTTGCCTTATCCTCCTTGTTTGAATGAGGAAAATCAAATACTTTTCCTATCTCAAAAAGCCGTCCTTTTAGACACCCATGTCGAATACTCTGTTGCGCATTTTTAAATAAAGAAGGGGCTAAACTTACCCTCATCATATCATATTCTGCACTTAGAGGATTTTGAATAAATACGGGAGTAACTACCTCATGTTTTATTCCCAACCCTGATTCTGACAAAGGGCTTTTTATATACCAAACTGGTATAGAATGTGCACCCTTTAGAGTTTCTTTTTCATTAGAAGAAAAAAAGAGCTTACTGGAAAACTCAAACCGGTTTCCTCGATTCAAAAAAGAATCGGAAAATTTTTGAGATATAAAACTGTGGTTAATGGCTTGATGAAAACCGGCATGGGCCAAAATCCGTGCTACACGCATGGATAAAGTATGCTCTGGTTGGTCTTTTTTTGGAAAATCATTTAAATAAGAAATTTTTTCCGGAATTTTATCGTAACCTTCCAACCGAGCATACTCTTCAATAAGATCTTCCTTTATATTCAAGTCGAAACGAAAAAAAGGGTGGACAATTTTCGCTTTTTCTATCATCTTCTGCCCCATTTTTTCCTCCATCATCTGCACATGGCAACCAAGACCCTTCATCCAATCTTGAAATTTTGTAAAAGAAATTTCCATCCCTAATCTACGCTCTAAATCTTCCTTCTGAATTTCAATAGGTTTCGCTTTAGATGGCTTTTTCCAAAAATCATACTCGTCTTCGGATATATCTCCTCCGGCCCATTTCTGAATTAAAGCTACTGCTTTATGTAAAATTTCTAAAGTGCTTTCCGAAGGCACTCCTCTGCTAAATTGGTAAGAAGAGTCTGTTTCAATATTGAATTTTTTAGCCGTACTACGCACATGAGATGGATCAAAACAAGCTGACTCTATAAAAATATTTTTAGTGTCAGACCGAATACCCGATGCCGCTCCACCAATTACTCCAGCTAAAGCTAAAGGTTTTTTTCCATCTCGAATACAAAGTTCTTTTCCTGTTAGTTTTATCTCTTGATAATCTAAAGTTTGAAAGGTTTCTCCTTTTTTAGAATAATCCACAATAATTTTATCTCGTAAACGATCCAAATCAAAAGCATGTAAAGGTTGCCCCCACTGAATTAAAATATAATTTGTCATATCTACGATATTATTGATAGATTTTAATCCTAGATTTTTAAAACAAACCTTTAACCAAAGTGGCGAAGGTTGAACTTTTACATCATAAACAGCCCTCCCCGTATAACGAGAACATAGTTTTGTTTGTCTTACTTCTACACCCCATTTTTCTTTTATAGATTTTATTCCCTCTTTAGCGAGAGAGCTAAAAATGGGATTTTTGTATAGAGGCGGGGTTTTAAGCGGCTTTTTCAAAATACAGGCTAATTCTCTGGCCATACCAAAATGACTTAAGCAATCCGCCCTATTAGGGGTGATATTAATATCAAAAATGGTATCGTTTAAGCCTGATAATGAGGCAAAATCCGTACCTGTTGCCGTATCCTTCGGTAAAATAAAAATACCACTGTCTTTTTCTTCCAAAGACACTAGCCCCAACTCATTTAAGGAAACCAACATACCTTCACTTACTTCCCCACGAATTTTTCTCGCTTTTATTTTTAATGGACCTGGCAAAACAGCCCCTGGAAGGGCTAAAACCGCTTTGTCTCCCTCTTTAAAATTAGTAGCTCCACATACAATAGAGTGCATTTGCCCTGGTTGGCTTTGCACTTGACATAAATTCAAACGATCAGCGGAAGGGTGTGGTTTTTTTTCTTTTATCTCTGCCACCACTAAATGAGGATATTCTTTTTTTGTCCATTCCTCCACTTCAAAACCGCAAGAAGAAAGCCTTTCAACTAATTCATCTAATATATTAGAAAAACTTTTTAAATCTATAAAATTATTTAAAGAATTAAAAGAAAATTTCATTATACTTAACCTTTTCCATCGAAAGGAAATTGCTCCAAAAAACGAATATCATTTTCTAAAAACAGCTTAATATGAGGGATGCCATAATACACTATGGCCAACCTTTCCACCCCCAGACCAAAAGCAAAACCTTCCCATTTTTCAGGGTCAATATGAGATAAAGCCAGCACTTTCGGGTGCATCAAACCACAGCCTCCTATTTCCATCCAACCACTTTGTTGGCACATGGAACAACCTTTCCCTTCACATATAGGGCAAGAACAATCATATTCTGCTGAAGGTTCTGTAAAAGGAAAATAACTGGAACGAAATCGCACACGGGTACTTGACCCGAAAAGGGTTTTTACAAAATAAGATAAAGTTCCTTTTAAATGAGCCATAGAAACATGTTTATCAATAAACATCCCTTCCACTTGATGAAAAGTAGGAGAATGAGAGACATCATTATCTCTACGAAATACTTTTCCTGGAGCGAGTACAGCTAAAGGCGGTTTCTCTGCTAACATGCTACGAACCTGAATAGGGCTGGTATGGGTACGCAAAACATGATCTGAATCTATATAAAAAGTATCTTGCAAGTCACGCGAGGGATGATGAGGGGGAATATTCAAAGCTTGAAAATTATTCCAATCACTTTCAATCATAGGGCCTGTTCGCACACTGTAACCTAAAGATTTAAAAATATTCACTGTCTGTTGTATAATTAACTGTACCGGATGCAAGCCTCCCGTATTTTTAGAAGGACCAGGCAGGCTGACATCCACTGCCTCTTCCTGCATTCGTTGTTCTAATTCCTGCTGTTTTAATTTACGAAATAAAAATAAATAAGATTCTTCTAAAGCTTGTTTTTTTTCATTCAACCATTTTCCAAAAATAGGTTTTTCTTCTGGAGCCAGGTTTTTCATCTCTTTCATTATTTTTTGTAAATCACTTTTGCTACCCATAAAGCGTGTCTTCAACTCATATAGTTTTGAAGAGTTTTCCGCCGATTTTAAAGCCTGTTCTGCCGATTGAAAAAAATCTTTGAGTTTATCTTTAAATGTTTGATTATTATTCTGACTCATAACACTCAATACCTAGAAAGTTTATGATCTATGTAATAAACACCATCATTAAAATAAAAAACAACTGAAAAACTTAAACACGATCGGTATAATTAGTATATAAAAAACCAAATGTCATCTGATTTCTTAAATGAGCAGGTGGCAGCTGAGACCATAAACTCAATACATAGCCTCCCGCACCAGACCCAGTAGGCTTTACCGCTAAAGCCCCCTGCTTTTTTAAAAACTGAATATGTTCTCTCATATTTTTATTTATTAAACCCCAGTTCATAAAACACTCTTCTGAAAGAGAAAAAGACTCTTTCAACAGAGTAAGTCCTTTTTCTTTGTTTTTTTCTTTTAAACCTTCTTTAGCTTTTAAAACAGCCTGTTCCATTTGCCGATTGAGCTTATTTGCTTTTTTAGGTTCCTTTTTCCAAAATAACTGAACCTTCTTTACATTTACTTTTGTCGAACTACTTTGGTTACAATGAGATAAAAAAATAAAAGGTTTCCACACAGGCTTAAACTCTTCTATTACAGTTTTACATTGTGCCATCTTATTTTTTTGACAGGAGCTACTCATTTTATCTGATTCTCGTTCTCGCGGGGAACGAGATTCCTGACCGGTTCGGTATAAAATCGGTTTTCCTGTTAATACCGCAGCTATATCCACTCCACTACTCAGCCCGTGTAGAGAATTTTCTAATTTATGACAAAAATGAAATAGCTCTTCTTTTTTTAACCAATTTAAAGAATAAAATAACTTACCAATTAAAGCACAAACTACAGCAGAAGCTCCTATTCCAGATGCAAAAGGTATGTGAGGCTGGAGTCTGATTACTCCTTTAAGATGATAACGAGATTTATACTGATCTTGTTTAATCCTCGCTTCTACAAGGACAGATTTTTTACTTTCTGTAAGCTTCTTCTCAAGAGTAAGCGAAGTTCGGGGTTTGCAAATTCCTGACCGATTCGATATAGCTATATTTTGTAATGCCTGATCTAAGACAGAACCAAAAAAGGAGGCAAAGTTTTGCTGTGTAAAGGGTTTCATCAATGGGTTTGGTTCTTCTACTATTTGCAAATTATTTATATTTTTTCTTTGATACCAGAGTTTAATAAAATAGGTCGGTAAAGGAAACACCAAAGCGGGATAAGATCTTAAAACAGCATACTCTCCTGCCAAAATCCATTTTCCATAAACTGTAATGCCGTCTTCTATATTCATAAAAGCCTTTTTATAAATTTTATAATATATTAAAAACACTATAAAAATTTATATTTTATCTAAAGTTATCCCTTTTAAAAATATTTTTCTTGACATGTCGCATATAGACTCCCTATATTACTGTCTCACTTTGAAACAGCATCTATAAAAATCTAAAAAAGCAAAGGAGTGCATAAATGAAAAAACAATCTAAATCATTATTTAAACCTTTAGCAACTCCCGTTATTTCTTTACTATTATTCCAAAGTTGTGCATTTTTTCCCTCTTCTCAACTGCAACTCATAAATACAGGTCAAATACCGGATCAAATTAAGCAAAAACACATATCTACAAATACAGCCTTGTCTCTTGTTATTAAAGATTTTCAACTAGATGATAACACAAACTTAGGCTTAGCTCTTTCTGAGCTATATCTGGCTATTCTAACAGAAAATAGCCGACAATCCATAAATTATCTATCTATTAAAGATGCCATACATGGAAAAAACAATAATGAAATACTCATTCCATTAGATCACAGCCAGATTGATAATTTAGAAAAAATAGATATTTGCCTAGTCAAGGGAAATGTAAATAGTAACAACTCACTCGATATTGAGAGTAAATGGAAATGTAAAAGCTTTACCCTAAACGAATTACTACAACCGGAACGCAACATACCTGATTTTGCTTTAGGAAATAAATCAGCCAGAACCCCTAACATCACTTTATCACTCAACTATGCCGATCCGGCATAGTTTAAAAGACGGGTTCCGGTTCCCCTACCGGTTCTACAGAAGAAAGTTTATCCACACTTTCTTTTTCTTTCTTTTGCTTTTCTTTCATCTTTTTAGATGATTCTTCCCGCTCTAACTTTAAGGCTATGTTATGCTCCTGACGCTTTTTTTCCAGGGCATCCAAATCCGCTCCGGCAATAATCATATCCACCTCTTCACCACTAATAGTTTCGTATTGCAGTAAAGCCTTTGCCATCACATCTAAATATTTTCTATTCTCTTTCAAAATACCCAAAGCTTTTTTATAGGCTGTACTGATAAGACGATACACTTCCTGATCCACTTCTTTTGCCTTAGCCTCCGAATATTCTCTCCCCTTTGTGTGTTGAATCCCTAAATAAACCGGGCCTTCTCTTTTTTCCAAAGCTAAAGGACCTAGCTTTTCACTCATGCCCCACTCACATACCATACGACGAGCCAATTCTGTGGCTTTCTCAATGTCATTACCAGCCCCCGTCGTGTAATCTTTAAACACCAACTCCTCTGCCGCTCTTCCTCCAAATAAAAACGCTAAAGTGTTTTCCGCTTTGCTCTTACTCAAGTTTAAGGTATCCTCCTTAGGCAAAGTTTGTGTTAAACCCAGGGCCATCCCACGAGGAATAATAGTCACTTTATGAACGGGATCCAAATTAGGCAGCCTCCTTCCTACGAGGGTATGCCCTGCCTCATGGTAAGCTGTAATTTCACGATCTTTTTCACTGATGACCATAGACCTTCTTTCCCTACCCATAATGACCTTATCTTTGGCTTTTTCAATGTCCGACATTTCAATTTGACTTTTATCTAAATGAGCCGCCATAAGAGCAGCTTCATTCACCAAATTTTCCAAATCTGCTCCGGTAAATCCAGGTGTTCCTCTGGCAATTTTTTCTAACTCCACATGACTAGACAAAGGGACCTTCTGTGTATGCACTTTTAAAATCTCATGACGACCTTTTAGGTCTGGAATATTAACCACCACCCGCCGATCAAACCGGCCAGGCCGTAGTAAGGCCGTATCTAAAACATCTGGCCTATTTGTAGCTGCAATAAGAATAATACCCACCTGACTTTCAAAACCATCCATTTCCACTAAGAGTTGATTCAGTGTCTGCTCTCTCTCATCATGACCTCCTCCCATACCGGATCCGCGATGCCTTCCCACAGCGTCAATCTCATCCACAAAAATGACACAGGGGGCATGCTTCTTCCCTTGTAAAAACAGATCCCGTACCCTGGAGGCTCCCACCCCTACAAACATCTCCACAAAGTCTGAACCTGAAATAGTAAAAAAAGGTACATTAGCTTCACCCGCAACAGCTTTAGCTAAAAGAGTTTTACCAGTTCCAGGGGATCCAATCAGTAAAACCCCTTTTGGAATCCTTCCTCCCAGCCGCGTAAATTTTTTAGGATTTTTTAAAAAAGCCACTATTTCTTGTAATTCTTCTTTAGCTTCCTCTACCCCAGCCACATCTTTAAAAGTCACTTTCTTTTTATCCGATACAAGACGAGCGCGGCTTTTACCAAAAGAAAGAGCCTTCCCACCTCCAATTTGAATTTGCCGAATGAAAAAAATAAGCACACCAACAAAAATTAAAATAGGAAGCCAGTTCAATAATAAAGAAGCCCAAAAAGAATGATCCGTATTTACATAAGAAGGAGTAATACCTTTTTCCTGCAATAACTCAAAACCTTTATCTGTCACATTCCCCTGAATACGAAACTTTTTTCCTTTATGTTTTGCCTCTCCTTTAGCTGTCAACTCACCTGTAATTTCCTGTTTGCTTGTATTAAATATGATGGAATCCGGCTTAATATCTCCATCAGAAACCGCTTGCACAAATTTAGGATAATTAAAATCAGGCACATAAGAACTGCGATGATGCCCGTAAATATGAAAAAAAATGAGTCCCCCGACTAAAAAAATCATCCACAAAGAAAAAATCTTTTTACCGGATGGCCTCATTCGTTTGCTACTCGATTCTTTTGGTAAATTAAACTGCATTTTTATTTCCTCTATTTTTTAAATAGACCCCTCTTATATTATGTATATCTGTCTTCATAAGAGAATAGAACTATACCCTTATGGTATTATCTCCGTTTCCACGGGGACAAGTCGTTTCGTCACTTTATGGCCTAATTATTGTAACATAGTTAGTATAGCTAATTTAGAGAACAAAGGCAATGCTATACTCTATGTGGTGCTAGGCAGAGTACCATGTCTTTAGCCGTGGGAATCTATCACTTCTTTTATGTTTTCCCCATCGGCTGTAACCAATGGGTGCTCATTTCCCACTTCCTTCCCAATAAAGAAAAAGTAAAATTCCTTTGAGGTCTTTTCATCTGCTTTATCAATTCCAATATATGCTCAGATCGGTAGTTATTAAAGCCCTGTTCCCTCATATAATAAGCTAAAATTCTTTTCGACTCCTCTACTGGAAATAAAAAAACCATGTCTCTTCTCACATTTTTATTTTCCACTACATTTTTATATATTTTTTTTATTTCATTTCGATGGCTGTTAACCATATAAGCTATTAAATCCAAAGAACGAAATAAAGCTTTTACAGATCCTGGTCTTTTTTTTTCCAATGATGGCAACCACCTGTGCCGGATCCAGTTTCTAAAACTATATTCTGTAGAACAGTTACTGGGATCCTCGCACCATTTTAACTTTACTTGTTTAGCATAGTCCATTATTTGAGAACGACGAGCATAAATAAAAGGTCTGAGGATCCCATGGCACTCAAAAGACATAGCTGTCAGACCTTGTCCTCCGGTCCCTCGAATAAGGCGAATTAAACGGGTTTCCAAAAGGTCATTTGCCGTATGAGCCAAAACCAAATAATCCACCTTTGATTTTTTTACACACCGGGAGAAAAGTTTATAACGATACTTTCTCAACATGGCTTCGTTCATGGATTTTATATTGCTTTCTTTTACACTATCCCTTTGGCCCTTGATTTTATCAGTTACTTCTTCTAATCTTTTTTTAAACAAAAAAAGATTATGATCCACACAAAATTGTTCTACTGTTTTTGCCGCTTGATCTTGAAATATTTTTTGCTTTTTATTTTTAGAACCATGATGTACATGCACCACAGAAAGAGAAAATGGCACCACTTTCTTTACTTCCAGTAGCAAAGATAAAAGAGCCATAGAGTCCACCCCTCCAGATACCGCTACTAATAAGTGACCACCCTCTATATGAAAAATCCGCAGCTGTTTTAATACATGATGAAATAAAAAGTGCTTTGATTTCATAAACCCTTCCGCTTTAAATAGTGCTTACTAAAAGTTTCCTTTGCTGTCTGACACCAAAGAGAAAATACTTCTTCTAAATTAGGACATAAATTGTAACTCTGAAAAGAATCATGGGGGCGACGAGAAACCCCGCAACTTCTAATCAAATTAAAAAGCTTAAGATCATTGTGCACATTGATGGCTAATCCATGCTGACTTATTCCACCAGAAATATGAATACCAAAAAAAGCAATCTTACCTTTCCTTGTAAAAAGACCAGCAGCCTCTTCTCGTTTCTCAGCTAAAATACCATATTGTTCTAAAATATCCTGAGTTATTTTTTCTAAAATAGATAAAAACTCCCGTGGTCGAATTTTCCATTGTAAAAGCGACATAACCGGATAAATAACCAATTGTCCGGGAGAATGTAAGGTCGCCTGTCCTCCCCTTTTAATGGGCACTATTTCTATTTTCTTTTTTTTATATTCCTCCACAGCTTTATTCAAATCCGTTTCTTCTTTACCTCTTAAACCTAAAGTTATACAAGCCGGACATTCAAATCCAATTAAAAAAGCTTTTGGAGTTCCTTTGTTGTTGTACTGATCTTGTTTAGCCCCTGCTTTCGTGAGGAGCTCCTTGCTTTCATATAAACAAAGTTTTGTAGTTTTTGTGAGCGTTTTTCCAAGGCTAAGTAGATGACGAAGTTCGCCGTTCCCGGACTGGTTCGGCATAAAAACCAACTGAGGCGAACGAGAAGCATCTGAAGAAGCGCATTGGAGTTCTTTTTTTAAACTCTCCTGCAAGACAAGACTTTCACGATAAGCTATAGTCCCCTTCCACATTGATTGTATGGCCACCTTATCTTCCCAATTATTTGTTTATTCTCACTTTTAAAATAATTTCCTCATCCGTGACACGAGAGGTGCTTACATAAAAACCAGGAAACACAGTGTCTTTGATTTTTGCCGAAATATCCTTAGCACCAGCATTCGTACTGGCAACATAAGTAATGGATTTAGAACGAATAATATGTTCTTGAAGATTTTTTATATCTCTCATTTTAGAGCTTAATAATTGACTAAAACGATTCAGGTTTTTGTAACTTAAAAATCCCCGAACAGTGATTTTAAGCAAATTAGATGAAAGCTGACCGGCTTCGTAAATAGATCGTAATTGCACTCCAAGACCTTTCGTAAAGTTTTTATTATTATCCAGAAAAAACCTAATAAGGTCTATCTCCGCATTCTCCTCTTTTACTGGCACTTTCATGAAACGTTCCACTTCTGCCAATAATCGTCCGCTTTTAGAATGATAGACAGCCAATTCCATTTTTAAATTTAGTATAGAATCCATATCGGATTCACGTACTTTTATAAAACCTGTCATCACCAAATGAGACTGAAAGAAACGGGCTAAATTAAACACCTTTTGCTTTTTAGCTTTCGTAAATCTTAGATCATCAGGAATAAAATAGGCACTACCTGCCGACTCCGGGTTAATCAGGAAAAAACCATAAGACATTAATGTACTCTGGATTTGATTATAAAATTCCCTGATCGGCTTTTTCACGGACTCAGAGGCATTTGTTTTCTCCATCCACCATCCATAATTTTTACGATTGACTAAATTTTCAAACAAAACCAGGGGCAAAATGCGTAAATGGGAAGACCCGGAATAAAAAAGATCCTCTTCCAGTAAAATTTTTTTTAGGTTTTCTTCTGAAAAACCGATTGTTACAGAGATAACAAAAGTTTCATCCTCCTTCTCAACAGGAGGAGCTGTTTTTGTATATAAAATATAACGGTTAGAATATGTTGATATTATTTTTTGTATTTGTTTTTTTTGTTCCTTTAATTTTGATGGTTCAATAAACTGCTCCATCAACTCAACAGACACTTGCTTCACGGCTGTTTGAACAGCTACTTTTATATCTTTTGAATCCTGCTCCACCTCTATAACAGTTTCACCAGCCCATACAAAAACAGGAAATACGATTAAAAGATATACCTTATACCGAACCGGTATAGAGAAAAGGAAGCTTTTCAGAGACTTTCTTCCCTTTGGAGTAAATCCAAGGGATATCATTTTTCTTATTAAGGCATAAACAAAACAGCATTGACACATAAAAAGTTTTATAAATTATTTAAGCTCTGAAGTGAATAAAAAAACTTATCTTTTTTGGGCTTTTCGACGCTCTACCTCTACCATGACTTTTCTATAAATATTGCGATATAAATTTGGGTCTAAAATTTCATTTCCTCGTGACCCACCCATATTGTAAGAATCTACCTTTTGAATGATAACCCGAGATTCCACATTATTTTTACGGATTTCTTCTAAATTCACCGATACCTCGTAAGTTGTACCGGTTTGATAGTTCTGTTGCCCGGATAAAATAGCTAATACAGCGGAACCGGAGGAAGTCGCTTTTGCAGAGTGAGCTACAATCAACCCTCCCTGCATATCTTGATTTTTAATGATATACCCTTCATCCTGCAAAATTGTTTTAAAAGCCCTAAATACATTATTATAAGAAGAGTTTTCAAAAAACTTTACCTGCATGGCTCTTCTTTGTTGAGGGGAAATTTGCGTTGTTACACAGCCTATAGAAAAAAATATGAAATAAAAAACCAGCAGCTTCATGTTTTATATACCTTCTAACCTAGAATTGAGAACTCACAGCAGAGTAATCTTTAACAATATTTTTATTATCAAAAGTAATAATTAAATCAAAGCTATTAGAGGAAGCTGAAGAAAATGCTTTAGAACCACCAAAAAGAAAAAGACCACCGGCAAATCCACCAGATTCAGAATCAAAGGACTGGCGGCTGTAAGTCCATACTTCATCCCCATCTCTGTTTTTTGTAATGATATTAGGCGCGCCTATCAAGCTTAAAATTTCTGCCTGGGAGGTTACTCCTTTTTCTATTTTTGTTTTCACTATTCCTTGAGTTAAATTTGACTTCTGAGGTGCTTTTAAACTAGTGCAAGAAGCTATTGAAAAAATAATGATCATTAATATCGCTAACCTAAAAATCACTGATCTTTTATACCGAATGGGTAGGCCATACCCTAATCCTTTATTTTTGATAATAAGTTTCATAAAAAAACCATCTATGGCCATTTTGTTTTTTACTACTTTCATACCCCCCCTCCATTAAAAAGCAAAGCCCTTACTTTCTTGTGAAATATAACCTATACAATAATAATCAATATATATTTGGCTATGTCAACTCATTAGAAAGTGTGACAGGAGAGAAAATATATATATGTATTTTAATCTCTTCCAATATACCTTATTAGACGAAATTTAGAAAAAAAGTTCAAAAAAGCAGCCCATTTTTGTATTCACTGTATAAAATATATCTATAGTTTTGTCTCATAATAAAACACAAACCAGACCTCCTTACCCCTATTAAATAATAAAAAAGCTTTAATATTAAATACTTACAAGTTCTCGCATCTGGATTTGCATTATTATAGGGTATAAGGCAAACAAAAAACCAGGAGGAAAAAAATGAAACTATTCAACTGTCCCGTATGTGGATCAAAGGCTAACAAAGCAGGACATACTCTATTTTGTAAATGTGGATGGAGTAAGTCCCTTAACAAAAAAACAGAAATGATGATACAAAAAAACATAGTAAAAAATATCTTTATAGCTGGCTTCGGTTTAATGGCATTAGCTATGTATCTTGGTCATTGGGGAAGTGCTTCTTTAAAAATTGCTCCATTAAAAATCAGTCAATGGACGGGGCAATTAAACAAAGACTCTTTTACTAAACTAAGCGATATATGTGCAAGTCTTAAAAAATATGACTGTGTTGAAAAAGCTCATATATCTTTCTTTAGATCTTCTGGTAATCTGGAAATCCTCGAGCAACTTGGAGATTTTCAGTACCGCAGAAAAAAGTTTAATCAAGCTAACAAAACTTACAACCAGTATTTTACAAACAAAGGAAATAGTGTAAAAGCCGCTTACAATTACGCTCGTATTCTGGAAAAAGCAGGTAACACAGAAGCTGCTTTGTCGTACTACAAATACGCTTTAGAAGCACGCCCAGGAACTATTCAAGTAACTGTTATGCGTTCTTACATTGACCTGTTAGTAAAATCAGGACAAAGAAATAAAGCAAAACAAGAACTATTAAAATTAAAACCTCTTTTAAGCAGAGTGGGTTCTTTGGTTAAACAAGAATACAATCGTTGGAATAAACAAGTTATTAGTCATGGATCGTAATTAGCCCCCTCAATACGATCTTATCCTCAAAGGCAGGTGTAACAACCTGCCTTTCTTTTTTTAAAAACAAAATTTTGTGCTAGTATCTCATTTTGATACACTTACACTATTATTAACAGTAAGTATCCCTATTCTTTTCACTAACCCTTCGTAAATTTTACATTTATTTGACAATTTTTCTTTTTAAAAATTCAAAAAAATGTATTATTATATAGGTTCATAAATATTTTTGGTTCATGGTACTTTAAGTTGACTTAGAAGGCAGTTAAAAAAAAGAAGTTTCTTTGAAGACCTCTAATTATAGACAAGATGACTTATATAGATTATTGTTAAAAATTATTAAAAATCATCCTCTTAAGTTATCTTGAACCTTAAATATTTGTAGCTTTATTAAGTATTATTAGGGAGTAAATCAATGAACGATTTTCTAGGAAATGTTTTGGTAAAGGGTCTCTCCTCTCCTCTCCTCTCCTCTCCTCTCCTCTCCTCTCCTCTCCTCTCCTCTCCTCTCCTCTCCTCTCCTCTCCTCTCCTCTCTAAAAAAATCTTCTGAAAAAACTTTTGCAGTCAAGCCTTTTCTTAAAAAAAACATATACCTCACCGGTATAAAATTTGTAAAATCCGCACTCCTTTCCCCCTTCAGAAAAAGCTCACATAAAGGTTTTAGTATAGTTGAGTTACTTATCGCTATTACAATAATGACGATTGCCGGATTAGGTGTTGCTAAATTATCACTAGATATAGGAAAGTTCCAGAGGAACACTCTCGTAACAAGTGAGGTAAATGAATTTTCAGCTGCTATAGGATACTATCTAAATCAAAACTGTAAGGCCGAATTAGCTGGTGAAAAATTCCCTGCCACTAGCCCAACAGACCTAACCTTAGATCAATACGGATCTTTTGTAGATGTACCTGTATCTGTCCTTAAAAAAGGCATTGAATTTGAAGGAAAATATAAAATAGAAAAACTCACCTGGGAGTATAAGTCCTCTATCCCTATCAAAAAATATAAAAGGGCGGGTGACACTTTAGAAGTAGCTGTAGCCAGCATTACTATTCAAATGTCCGTAATGTCAGCTGATGAACAAAATGTGTTCACCCCTTTAAATCCCTATAGAATTGAAATCCCATTTGTAATAGAAGACGATGGAACCAACAAAATAGTGAGAGACTGCCTTTCGGGAAGTTTAGGACCGGTAGGGGAAGATATATGTGAGACTATGGGATCGGAGTACGATTCTAATCTCGATACATGTATGCCAAAAAGCCATTGTTTTATAGTGACTCAGTTTGTTAATTGCACATCTGATAAAGGCTGGAACCCTACCTTTAGTCCAACCTCTCCGTGTGAGACATTGGTGCTCCCTCATATTAGTTTAAATGGCAAAAAACAGTACTTTAATTTCTACCATGATGATGCGGGTGGAACTCTAGGGACATGCCCTAGTGGAACCAAAATGATCTTCACGGGCAATATTATTAAAATGGGATCACTGAGTTGCGGACCAGGTTGTCAGAACTCTTATGTTTCTGAGGGAAAAGTCTATTTCTGTGTGAAGTGTGATATGCCAGGGACAACACCATGATGAGAAGGAAAATGATGTATTAGTAAATGTGTTCTTCAGGAGAGAATAGGGAGCAAAAGACTCAGATATATGGTTTGCCACAAATTTGTCAGCGAATTAGTGAACATTTACAATTCCCGTGAAGCTTGTCCCCGTGAAAACGGGGAACGGGAATCCAGTAAAGGAACAAAAAAAGTAAAAAAAAGGAACAATAAAAGTAACAAAGGGGGGGATTATGTTAAGAAACAATAAAGGCGGCTTGATTTTATTACTAGCTATGTCAACGGCTTTGGCCAGCATTATAGGTGTATCTTCGTATAGAGTAATAAAATACACACACGAAAGTCAAGTAACGAGAAATAAACTTTCAAAATACCAGTTACTGACCTTATCTCTTAGATCATTAATGAGTCGTCCAGATGTATGCACCTTGGCTCTTAACAATCAAAAGTTTGATCCTTCTCAATCTAAAATAGATGTGAATATAGACTCCACTGTATTGAAAGAACAAAAATTTATACAAAACATGAAAGACATAGAGAACAGCAAGTTTTTGTTATTAAACAATGGTTTTACAAATGATAAGTTGCTGGTGAACTCCAATGATACACTTTATACATACAAAGCGGATTTAGAGGTTTGGCTGCCTAAGTCAAAAGGAGAGTTGTTTTTCAATTATAAGAACCTAAATATAAGTATCCCTTTATATGTGAATATAGATAAAGATAATAGCATAAAAAGTTGCTATGGTGTTTATTCTCAAGCGGCTCAATGTGAAAAGTATTGGAAAAGCTGGGATGAATCAGAAACTGATTTAGATCAAAAGTGTAACCCTGATAGGCAATGTATTTTATATTCGGCCAGTACTTGTGCTCCTCCTTCTGTAAAAATAGCTATTGCCGGTGTTCAGGTGAGTAGTGGTTCCAGTAGTGGCAGTGGCAGTACCGGAGGCGGTGGCTCCAGCAGCGGAGGTGGGGGCGGTGCTATGTCTGCCTTTGCAAGTGCCGGAAGAGCGAATGATACAGGATTGAACTTGATACACCAAATGGAGACCATAATAAAGGAATACAAAAGCAATTTAGATGACATGAAAATGAAATCTAAACAACTAGAAACCGACCTTGATATGATACAAACAACATTAGAAACAGAACAGGCAGCTTTAGCAGCAGCCCAAGCCGCTTATAACAGTTGTATGGCTCCCTGTGCTGCCCCTTGCTCCTGCCCTCCTCGCGACCCCGACGATGACGACTACTCCTGTGGTTGCCCCGTTTGTAATTGTGGAAGTGAAGCTCAAGCTGTTTCTGACGCCACAGAAAGAGTAAATCAAGTACAAATTGAATTTAATCAGATAAATGCAAACTTTAACTATTTAAAAGATACATTACAAACCGCGGAAAAGATGAACGATATAAATGGGTACATTCTAGAATTAACAAAATTTGAACATGACGGTGGAACCCACCGCCTTAATCTATTCCATGGAAAGGATTTTCATAAAAAAGTCGATGAAGGTGTACTACTCCTCTTAAAGAGGACAGAAGGATACCAAAAAATACAATCAGAAAGACAGCGAATAGGTACCAAATATTTTGCCGATATGGACCCAAGTAAGCAGGTTCCAACAAATTATTTAGAACATCGCACTTTCGGAACAATAACACTTCCTGATCAAAATAAAATACAAGAAGAATATAATAAAATATATAGCAAATATGAGATGGACAAGATACCTACAGAGCATGGGATAATGACAGTTCCAAAGCTCGATTTTCGTAGTCTAAATGTAACTTCCGATCCTTATTCGGGGTCTCTGATACATCGTGAAATAACTAATTTAGAAAAAAATATACTTGATACTACTAAACCATCGATCGAACCTCCAGTTCCTGATGGCCCTGTTTCTCTTGATGATGGCAAATCATGGAGACAGACAATGTCATCATTCACAGATGGTCTAAATAAGTTTAGACTTCACAACCAACTACTCTATTCTACTGTACAGGCTCATCACAAAAACAGCCAGACTACAGTAAATAAATTCACCAGCCCATCTTCTAGTAGTTCTCACCCCATTCAAACCAATATGGAATATATGTGTCTATGGTGTAATGAACACAGGAAAAAAAGGTTGGTTAAAGATACCGAACAAGACCCAGTGTTAAATGAAATGCAAGTGGCACAACCCATCGTCAGATAGAAGAGCTGGATTCCCGTTTGCACGGGAATGACAGTGCTGGCGAGAATAATGACAGGGATAAAGGTAACTTCTTCAGGAGAGAATAGGGGGCAAAAGCGAGTTCGGCTTTGACACAGGAGCAACCATAGGTTGCTCTGTGGCAAAACGCATGTCTGATAAATGGAAAAAGAAGGTCTCCTCAAGACTCTTTCCTGCATGTAAAGTAGGAAGGTCAATAAATATATAAAATATATTAAAAAAGGAGGAGACCCTATGTATGAACATTATATAGCTTTAGATTGGTCAAAGAACAATATGGCCATAGCCAGAGTAACAAAAAAAGGTAAAAAAGTGAATGTAGAAGATATTCCCAGCAATATTTCTTATCTAAAAGACTATCTAAAAAGTCTGAAAGGAAAGAAAATCCTCACTTTTGAAGAGAGTACTTCTTCCCAATGGCTTTACTCAGAGTTGAGATATTGCGTCAACAAGCTTTTAGTATGTGACCCTTATCGTAATAGGCTTCTGTCCGAGGGGGCCAAAAATGACAAGATAGATGCTACAAAGTTAGTGCGTTTAAGTCAGGCGGGATTATTGAAGGAAGTATATCATAGTGGGAAAGATTTTATATATTTAAGGAAACTGGTTAGTGGCTACAATGATGTTGTAAAAAGTATAGTTCGTTTAAAGAACCAGAGGAGTGCTGTTTTTGCTTCTGTGGGTTTAGATCATAAGAAAGATGAGTTTTCTCCAGTTCCTGCTTGTGATGATTTTGTATTATTTCGTTCAAAGCAGTTACTGGCTCTACATGAGAAGGTGAAGGGGGAGTATATTAAGGAGTTTAAAAAGCTTTCGATGAAACACAAAGAGATGAGGTTATTAAAGAGTATTCCAGGGATCAGTGACATTCATGCAGTGCAGATCATGGCTGCTGTAGTGGATATAGGTCGTTTCCCAAGCAAGGGACATTTTTTAAGTTACTGTGGTTTAATCAAGCATGAGAAGATAAGTGGGGGAAGAAGTTATGGAAGGAAATCTTCTAGGTGTTATCGTCCACTTAAACAGATATTTAAAATGGCCTCTCATAGTGTAACACAGAATAGATGTAATAATTCTTTAAAAGGTCTTTATGAGTATTATATAGAGAAAAAACCAGCCTTAATGGCAAAACATAATGTCAGTAGGAAGTTAGCTATTTTAGTTTACGGAGTATTAAAAAGTGGTAAAAAATATGATCCTAATAGAAGGGAGAAGGAGTTGAGAGAGAAAAACAAAAAGTAATCAGATTTTCAGGTTGGGTATATAAAGTTTTTTTATACTTTATCAAAGAAGCTAAAGAGTAAGAAAGCTCTCCTGGAAATGAGCAGAAGAAAGCTTAAGGCTCAGTGACGGACTATGATTACCATAAAAACAAGGGTAACACAGTTACAGTCTAATGTTTGATTAGCCTCTGCTCTATTTTTCCAAATTTATTATAACCTGCTGTTATACAGTAAGAGTTTGGATAGGTGAATGTGAAGATACTGATTCATTTTTTTGAGACAATAAAGTAAGGTGAGCGAGTGATTGATTGATGAGTGGTATTGATAAGGTGTTATGCCCTTCCTTCAGGAGACCGTAACGCAAGAAGATGTTTTGTTTGCGAATGGGATACTATACTCTTGACATTACTTTTTCCATAGGTGAGCCTTTTGCTCTCTATTCTCTACTGAAGAGCAAGAGCAATGAGATTCCCGCTTTCGCGGGAATGACATACTTCGCAGGACAGGAAGATAACAACTTGCTTGTCTGTATATTGTACTTCTTCAAGAAAACAGTTTGTCGGCAGAGGGTCCAAGGGCCTTGGCTTTCTACCTAAGAAAGACAAGGACCGTCCCGAGAGGCAAAGCCTCGTATAGAGGCAAAGCCTCGTATAGAGGCAAAGCTGTTTTCTTGAAGGACACATTTACTGATACTAGATCCCCGCGTTCGCGGATGACATACTTTGCGGGGATGACAGCTTTTGGACACAGCCTCAGAAAAGCTCCCTATTTACCACTTGTTAAGAAAAAACCTTGGGTTTAAAGCCCTCTTTATTAATAAGATGAGCACTGTTCCCCGTTGCTCTTATCACAAACAAACCCTGTCTCTCTGCATACTTACTGGCCGATTCCGATGCTCTTAAATAGGCCACAGCCCCGTAAATAGTCTTACCTCTGTAAGATGAAAGACGATGACTGAACTTTCTCACACCCTCCAAAAAATACTTGATGTGTTGGACCTTTAAAGTTGTCTTTACCTCCACCACCACAGCTTCGTCTCCGTTACCTGCTACAATGTCATATTCATACCGATCCTCACCATGCTCCCTTTTTATGTTCATGTAAGTGTGCTTAACATCTATACCTCTTTCATTTAAAACTTTTACCAGGTCCCCTTCTACCAGGCTTTCCATAAGCTTTCCCCACTGGGTTTCAAAAAGCTCTTTTGCCTTTTTTAAACCCTCATTGACTTTTCTATTTTCCACTGAGAGCTCTTTGATTATCTGTTTTATTTCAGCGGTTTGCTTGTCTGCTTCCGCCTGCCGCTTCTCTGCTTCCGCCTGCCGCTTCTCTGCCTCCGCCTGCCGCTTCTCTGCTTCCGCCTGCCGCTTCTCTGCTTCCGCCTGCCGCTTCTCTGCTTCCGCCTGCCGCTTCTTTGCTTCCGCCGAAAACCGCTCTATATTCCTTTGGGTCTCTCTTATAAGACTCCAAATCTCATCTGCTGGCGATATTGTGGATTTACTCATATTGTTCTCCTTTCTTTATAATAACATAGTTATTTTGTTTTTTAAAAATAAGCTATGCAAAATCTGTGCCAGATTTTTACTCAAAGGGTTTTAATGGGCAAATTTCAGCAAAAACTATGACAAATTTAACCTCTATTTTAAACCCAATGGTCTTTTAATGGGAAAAATTCCAAATAACTGGACTCCCGCTTCCGCGGGACTAACAGAGAGATAGGCTCTTCATTAGCCCTCTTAAATCAGCTCTGCTTAATAAAGCTGTACCCTATTTTGTCCACCCACCTCTTTTTGCATTTGTTCTAATAATTGTGAACTCAAAGTAATACCATGAAAAGAGTTGGATTTTAAACACACCATCCGAGATGGGTTTTCTAATTTTACATTAAAATAAACAGGAATACCCCCTGTATTTTGACTAAACATCTCTTTTAAAGCAGAAAATTTATACTTTTCTTTTTCATTTAATTGCAAAATAACTCCCCGAGAGCGATTGTTAAGACAATGGCGCACTAACTCCACTTCCTGCACTAAAATACGAGGGCTGGAATTACTCCCTTTTGACAAAGTCCCTTTTAAAACGACAGGTTCTCCAATAGAGCGTAGCATCTGTCCAAACTGTAAATACACATCTGAAAAAAACACAGCTTCAATAGTGCCTGTACCATCTTCCAAACGGGCAAAAGCCATCTGCCCGCCTTTTCTTGTTTGCACTTCACGAAAATCACTAATAACCCCCCATATTCGAGAGGACGCTTTGTGTTCTTTTTGCATAAAAGAGGCAATAAACTCACATCCACAAACTTTTATAAAAGGTTTAAGGTGATCCATAGGATGGCCACTCAGATAAAAACCGATAACCAATTTTTCATTTTTTAATTGTATAGAAGAAGGCCATTCCTTCTTTTTTATATACATAAAGGGCTGTTCTTGTTTATTATTGCTATTATTGAAAAATAAGTTGATCTGTCCTGATTCGGATTCTTCTTTTTTTTGATCTACCTGTTCCAGCAAACTATCATAGTTAAAAAGAATCTCAGGCCGATTCAAACCCATATTATCAAAAGCTCCTGCTTTTACTAAAGCTTCTATACATTTTTTATTTATTTTTTTTATATCTACTTCTTCAAAGAACTGTTGAACAGATAGGAAACTTCCACCTTTTCTATTATTTCTAACATGCACAATATGATCCACAGCAGAGCGTCCCACTCCTTTAATAGCCCCTAATGAAAAGTAAATACGCTCTCCACTAGGAGTAAATAAATACTCGGATTTATTAATATGAGGAGGTAACACTTTTATACCATGCTTTTCAGCATCTCTTACATAAAGCACTATCTTATCCGTATTACTAATCTCCATAGAAAGTAAAGATGCAAAAAATTCTACCGGATAATATTTTTTAAGCCAGGCTGTCTGTGTCGCTAACACACAATAGGCTGACGCATGAGATTTGTTAAAACCATACTTTGCAAATTCCGCAACTAAATCAAATAATTTTTCCGCTTTTTTTAGATCATATCCGTTATTCTTAGCTCCATTCAGAAAACGATTTTTTTGCTTTTTCATCACAGCCGGTTTTTTTTCTCCCATAGCTCTTCTTAAGACATCCGCTTCTCCATAACTATAACCAGCTATTTTTGCAGCAATAAGCAAAACCTGCTCTTGATATACAATAATTCCATAAGTTTCTTTTAGCAAAAACTCCAAATCCGAAAATAAATACTCTACTTTTACTTTTCCTTTTTTTCTAGCTAAGTAGGAAGGGATCATATCCATAGGACCAGGGCGAAAAAGAGCATTAATAGCAACAATATCCTCAAAACAAGAAGGCTGTGCTTTTATAATTAAATCTGTAATTCCCTCCCCTTCAAATTGAAATATCCCTTTTGTATCTCCTTCGCACATAACTTCATAAATACCTTTATCTTCCAAAGAAACACCTTGAGTAGAAAGTTTTTTACCTTGATTTTGCTCAATCATCTTAAAGGCGGAATGAACCTGAGTTAATGTTTTTAGCCCTAAAAAATCAAACTTAACTAAACCAATTTTTTTTGAATGACTTAGGTCACATTGAATGACATTTTCCCCTTCCGCTCCACGATAAAGAGGAGCAAAACTAATAATGGGATGATCCGCAATAATGACTCCTGCTGCATGAATACTGACATGACGAATCAGCCCTTCAATTTGCCGAGCTAAATTGATTAAGTTTCCAATTTGAGGATCCGCCTCCATTAACTCACTTAACCTTTGATTATCTTTTACCGCTTCATCTAAAGTGATACCTAAACGTTCCGGTATCAATTTAACCACCTGATCCACCTCCGTATAACTCATACCTAACACACGCCCTACATCCCTGATAGCCGCACGCGCTTGAAGCCTTCCATAAGTCATTACCTGAGCTACATAATCTTTACCGTACTTTTTACTTACATATTCAATGACACGATTTCTATTTTCCTGGCAAAAATCAATATCAAAATCGGGAAGCGAAATTCTCTCTGGATTTAAAAATCTTTCAAACAAGAGGTAATACGGCATAGGATCTAGATCCGTAATTCCTAAACAATAAGCCACTAAAGAACTGGCTCCTGAACCTCGTCCGGGACCCACCGGAATCCTCTCCTTCTTAGCCCAATGAACAAAATCATAAACAATCAGAAAGTAGTCCGCAAAACCCATGTCTGTGATAATTTTTAACTCCTCCTCTAAACGTTTTTTATATCTTTGCTTTTCTTCCTGATTAATACTAATCTGACTTGATCTTCGCTCCCCGTTTTTCGTTTCCACTGAGGCCAGTTTTGTGGTTTCTGTAAGACAGGCTTCCCGCTCTATCGTCTTTTCCTGTAACTGGTTCCACCTGTCATTCAAACCCATAAATGATAATTCCCTTAACTTTTGTGGAGGGCTTTTGGTAGCCTCTCCCCATTTCAGTTTTGGTAAATGATATACAAATTGACCATCCCGCTTTAATTGAAATTGAACATGGCAACGGGAATGAATCTCCAAAGTGCTGTCACATACTTTAGGAATATCTTTAAATAATAGTCTCATACTATTAGAATCTTTGAAAAAAAATTGGTCCGATTGTAACTTAAATCGCTCCTGATCTCGAAGTGTTCTATTGGCACCAATACAGTACAAAACATCCTGTATGACATGGTCCGCTTGATTAAGATAGTGCACATCATTACCGGCTGTAAGAGTCACATTTGTAATTTTACTCGCTTCTATAAAAAAATTATTTATACTATCCCATTCTTTTAAATTTGTGCGATTGAGTTGTAAATAAAACCGATCTCCATAAATATTTTTTAACTTTTTAATCAGGGATAGAGCCTGGTCAGGACCTTTTTTTAAAAAAACCTGAGGCACTTCTCCGTTAAACCCTCCTGTTAAAGCTATCAATGAACTACTGTACTTTTTTAACACTTCGTAATCCACTCTAGGGACATAATAAAAGCCCTTTTGATAAGCAATAGTATTGATATGGCAAAGGTTTCGATAACCTTCTATATTTTGCGCCAACAACACTAAAGAGGGATTTTTCGTATGAAAAGAAGAAGACACAGGGCCAGTGAAAGAATAGCTTTTCTTTTCCGTACAAGGCCCAGAAGACAGATAAATCTCTAAACCTAAAATAGGTTTAATACCTTTTTCTTTAGCTTCAAAGTACAGGTCTAAAACTCCAAACATATTACCATAATCAGTAATAGCTATAGCCGGTTGAGAATACTCAACACACTTATTAATCAGCCCGGAAACAGTACAAGAAGACTTTAAAAGGGAGTAATGAGTATGTACATGCAGATGCACAAATGATTTACTACCTAAATTTTCTTTACAAACCATCAGCACAAACCGCCGTTGGATAATGCCCCGTAAAACAAGCAGAACAAAACCCCTGCTCTTTTAATGAAGTTTCATCTTTTAACCGAGAGGAGGAATGTTGCACCGCCTGCATTAAACCTTCTTCAGAAAGAAAAGCTAAAGAGTCCACCTGGAGATAACTTTGAATCTCCTTTACATTCATCCTGGCGGCTATCAATTCCTTTTTTTCAGGAGTATCCACCCCATAGAAGCAAGGGCCGGTAATAGGAGGAGAAGATACACGAAAATGAATCTCCTTAGCACCAGCCTTATTCAATAACCCCACTATGGCTTTAGAAGTAGTACCCCGCACTATAGAATCATCCACCACCACCACTCTTTTACCCTCAATTAAACCCCTTTGAGTGCTCAGTTTTATCTTTACTTTAAAGTCCCGAATGTTTTGAGAAGGATGTATAAAAGTTCTACCGATATAATGGTTTCTGACAATACCCATATCATACTTAATACCGCTCACTTCACTATAACCAAGAGCGGCGGGCACACCACTATCCGGCACAGGTATAACCATGTCTGCCTGAACAGGGCTTTGCCTGGCCAACACACGACCCATTTCTTTTCGACTTTGATACACATTTTTACTAAAAACAAAGCTGTCGGGGCGGGCAAAATACACATGTTCAAATACACAACGATGCAGTTTCTTTTCTTTTTTTAGAAAATAAGAACGAACTCCACTTTTATTCACTTCACAAACTTCTCCAGGGGCGATTTCACGAATAAATTTAGCTCCAATTAAATCAAAAGCACAAGTTTCCGAAGCCATCACCCAAGAAAAGTTCTCCTCTCCCTTTTCCGATAACCATCTCCTCTGTCCTAAAACAAGAGGTCTAAATCCCATAGGGTCTCTAATAGCCAGTAAGGAATCCTTTGCCAAAAGAACGAAACTATAAGCCCCTTTCAAACGAGGTAAGTGTTTTTTTAAACTAGTTTCCCAATTTATGAAACGAATATCACGGGCCAGTAAATGGACAACACATTCTGTATCACTACTACTGTAAAAAACACTGCCTTGATCCATTAGCTCTTTTTTTAATTGAGTAAAATTCACAATATTTCCATTATGAGCCAAGGCTATAGGGCCAGAAAAAAGCCCTGCTGTCAGAGGCTGTATGTTTTTTTTCTTATCCCCTCCTTGGGTGGAATAACGGGTATGCCCAATGGCTGCTAAACCTTTTAATTTTTTCAATACCTTTTCATTAAAAACCTCTCCCACTAATCCAACTCCACGATGAATCAGATGTTTTTCTTTATATAAAGAAACGATCCCCGCTCCCTCCTGACCTCGATGTTGTTGAGCATACAAACCAAGATAGGTCATCCAAGCCGCTTCTGGATCATTCCATATACCAAATACAGAGCATTTATCATTCCATGTTTTCATCATATTACACTACCCCTTTTGATCCTTCACTCCCATGCCTTTACACCCGTACTGTCATCCCGACGAAAGCGAGGAGCGGTATTCCTTCTGTTCTGCCGGCGTGTTTTTGAAAGCTCTGTTCCAACCTCCATTATAGCTTTCTTGTAACTTGGATATAGATAGTTCCATATCATTAAAAGAAAAAACAGGTTTTTCAACAACAAACCCCAGTTTTTCCATCTTAAGAGATACATTAATAGCATTAGAATCAGAGGAAAAAAAGCCCTTCCAGACAGATACATCCGATTCTTTCAAAACCAGGATGATTTCATATAATCTTTCCTGAAAGGGATCATAGTTTGTTTTTATCTCTATCCCCACGGGACTATCCATCACCATACGAGCTAAGGTGTAAGCCAGCCCTAACTTCCCAACCAGACGGATAGATTCAGGAGCCGCTGCCACACAAGCCTTTTGCACATGGTTTATAAAACTACAGGAAGAAAAAGAATTTAAACCACCATGAAAAACCGGTTCTTCCTTAAACACCTCTCCTATCAATCCTTTATAAAAAATCTGATGAGCACTAACTAGATAAACTCCATAAGAAACAGCCTCTTTACTGATAGTAGAGGCCGGCATTTTTAGCGAATCCTTAATACCAATCATGGTTGTCGCCGGTGTTGCGCTAATGCTTCTTTCTTTTGTTTGATTATAAAAACTAACATTACCACTCACTACAGGCACCTGCAAAGACCGACTAGCCGCAGCCATGCCCTCTACACAAGCCACAAAAGAGCTCATCACTCTCTCCTTCTCAGGGGAACCAAAGTTAAGGCCATCCGTCATAGCCAAAGGAGTAAATCCGTAAGCGGCTAATTGTAAAGCCGGTTCATACACAGAATCTTTACCGCCTTCCAAGCTGTCCATTCTCATAATATGCGGACGGCCTCCCATACTTAAGCCTAAAGCTCTTCCCGAATGAGGTAAGCGAAGCACGCCAATAGGAAATGAACAATCCTTTACAGTAGAAACTCCCACCCTTTGATCATACTGTCTATAAATAAACTCCCGACTACAACCTCTTACATCTTTTAAGATAGATAATAAAACAGATGACTGGTTTTTATTACTTGGTAAAGACGCCTTGGCTTTCTGCTCTGTCTTAACATGATACTTGGCTTTCCATTTTCGATAAAAACGGCAATAACGAGGGGCTCTTTCCGTTAAATATAAAGGGTTGACTTGAACTAAAGTTTTATTTTTCCACAAAATCTCCACATTCACTTCTCTTATAAGTTCACCTATAACCGCTACAGGTAATCCCCATTTCATAAAAACATTTTTCACATCGCTATATTTATCAGGATGAACCAACAATAATACTCTTTCCTGACTTTCTGACAGTAAAATATCTTCTGCTTCCATACTAGGGTCTCTTAAAGGCACTTTATCCAGGTATAATCGCATCCCCAAGCCTCCCTTAGAAATCATTTCAAAACTGGAGCTGATTAAACCCGCTGCCCCCATATCCTGAGCGGCTACAACTAAATTTTTCTTCATCACTTCTAAACAAGATTCCATCAAAAGTTTTCCATAAAAAGGGTCTCCCACTTGTACACAGGTTTTTTTATCTTCCCTCTGGTTTTCGGTAAAAGATTCACTGGCCATAGAAGCCCCATGAACACCATCTCTTCCTGTACGCGCCCCCACATATATCAGTAAATTGCCCGGTCCTTTTGCTCGAGAACTCATCACCTCATCTTCCGGGCCAAAATACCCCAAAGCCAAAGCATTAACTATTACATTTTTATTATAGGAAGGATGAAAGTTCGTCTGACCAGTTAAAACAGGAATCCCTATAGAGTTTCCATATCCTCCAATACCTTGAACCACCCCATCCACCAATTCTGAAGTCAGGTCAGCAAAAGGAGCACCAAAACATAAATAATTAGCCAAGGCCATAGGTCGCGCGTTCATTACAAATACATCTCTTAGGATACCACCTACACCTGTTGCAGCACCATGATAAGGAACAATCTGAGAAGGATGATTATGGCTTTCAATTTTAAAAGCCACTTTCTCCCCTTGACCTAAATCCACTACACCTGCGTTTTCACCCAAGGAACTCAGCACCCGAGGAGATTCAAAAAAAAGTTTTTTTAAATGGATAGCAGAGCTTTTATAAGAACAATGCTCACTCCATAAAGCCGAAAATAAGGCTAACTCCAGTCGGGAAGGAATATGCCCTAACCAACTTCCAATGACATGGTACTCGTCCTGAGTTAAACGGTAATGTTCTAAAAGTTTTTGCGTGTCCATTATCCCCTTTGAGGTTTTTTCAACCAAGCGGAAATAAAAGGATCCAATCGCCCGTTTAAAACAAGCGAAGGATCCGCCACCTCCCATTGAGTACGATGATCTTTCACCATTTGATAGGGATGTAAAATATACGAACGAATCTGACTGCCCCATTCATTAGCTTTTTTAGAAGACTCCAAGGATTCTTTTTCTTTTTTACGCTTCTCTTCCTCCCGATTGTATAAAGCGGCCTTTAGCATTTTCATGGCTTGGTTACGGTTAGCGTGTTGGCTTCTTTGATTCTGACATTGAATAACAATGCCAGTAGGAAGATGGGTAATACGAACAGCACTGTCTGTTTTATTGACATGCTGACCACCGGCTCCACTAGCACGATAGGTGTCCATCTTTATATCTTCTTCTTTTATTGTAATTTCAATACTGTCGTCTATATCCGGCCATACAAAAACACCGGCAAAACTCGTATGGCGACGAGCATTGGCATCAAAAGGACTAATGCGAACCAGGCGATGCACCCCCGATTCTGACTGCAAATATCCATACGCAAAAAGGCCCTTTACCAAAAAGTGTACGGAACGAATACCCGCTTCTTCCGCCACACTTAATGCCAAAATATCAATGGAAAAACCTTTTTGCTCTGCCCATTTAAAGTACATTCTTTGTAAAATACCAGCCCAGTCCGCCGCTTCTGTGCCTCCAGCACCGGCATGAATGGCCATATAACAATCCCCTCTATCATGTTGACCACCTAAGAAACTCTTTAACTCCAATTCTTTTAACTGTTCGGCCAAATCAACATGTTCTTTTTTTAATTCTAAAAAAGACTCTTCATTAGGCTCTTCTTTTAAAATTTCAATTAATACTAAACTATCTTCCACACTTTTATAAAGAACACGCCAATCAGCAATAGTCTTTTCTATGGCTGCTTTTTCTTTAGCCAGTTTATTAAGTTCTCGATGATTCTGCCATAAAGCAGGATCCTGACTTTTTAATTCTAGATCTTTCAAACATGCTTCTTTGGAATCCAGTTCAAAGATACCTCCGCAAATCAAATATTTGTTTACGCATTTGATCCAACTGCATTTTTAATTCACTGATTTCCGTTTCTATATTCATAGAACACCTCTTGTGAACACCTAACTTTTCATTGTGTTTATCCATCTATACATTTTTTAAAAATTGTATCTTGAAGATGATACATTTTTCTCGCCTCATCCGGGTTATTTTCATGATCAAAACCAAGCAAATGCAACATACCATGCAATATTAAATAAAACAACCACTCCCTCTTTGAAAAACCACTTGGCTTTGTGCGATATATAAATGAAGGACAAAGAGCTATTTCTCCCAAGGAATCCTCTTCTACAGGAGCAAAACTAAGAATATCTGTAACACTATTTTTTTTTCTAAATTCTTTATTGAGCTTTTGTATATATTGTTCACTGACAAAAGCTAAAGTCAAATTTTTATCTAACTCCTGTGGTTGAGCATTTGTTTTATTTATACCTATCTGATTTGTTCTCCACTTTCGCGAGGATAGGGTTTTAGATTGTTTCTGTTTCTCTCCCAAAAAAAAATAAAGATGCTTGAAGGGGACCATTTCTATACTGGAGCGATACAACTCACCACATACTTTATGCACCCAAGTAGTTAGGTCTAATTCCTTAATTTCTGTTTTTATTTCACTATTATTAATAATTTGTACTTTCATTGATATTAATTCTCCCCACAAACACTATGAGCATAATGAGAAGATCTGTAGGTAGAGTATTTTTTAAGAACTTTTTTAGTAATAAGAGGGAAAAAGCCTAAAAGAGTAAAAGATAGAATAAAAGGAAAAGACATTATATCTTTTAAAGTCTCTAACTCGGATAACTGAATACCCGCATTTACATAAAGTAAAGTAGCAGGCAACATTCCTAATTGACTCACCCAGAAAAAAGTACGCGCTTTTATAGGAGTTAAACCCATTACCAAATTTACAATAAAAAAAGGAATGAAAGGCACCAGCCGCAATGTAAAGAGATAATATAGTCCTTCCGTCTGCATTTTATCTGATATTAGTTTTATTTGCTTTTCAAAACGCATTTTATACCTGGTGGGTATTACTTTTCCGTCACTTTCAACCGGCAAGTTATTTTGGTAGCTTCCCGTCCCCTTGTTAGCCAAGCTTTTAGACTTGAAATTTTTAAATACAATTGGTATAATAATTCTTGCAAAATACTTCTTTAAAGTAGATAACGGCATCCATTGTTGATTTATTTTATCAGGTATTTCTTTTTTCATATTTTTCACTCTAACTGAAAGCAAAAACCGGGACAATAAAAAAGCTATGAACGCTCCTATACTGGAAGCAAAAGAAGCCAGTATTGTTCCTTTTAACAAACCAAATAAAAAACCTCCTGCCACAGTAAAGATAACGGCTCCTGGCAAACTAAATCCCGTTACCACAATATAAATAATGAAATAACCTGCCATTGTTAAAAAAGGGAATTGTAAATAAATATCTTTTAATTCTTTTTGATATAATTGCAACGAGGAAAGTCTAAAATACAGATACCATCGAAAATAAAAAAAACAAAAAAAGAGAATAAAAAAGAATACAGCAAGGAAAATACGAAATATTGTTTTAGACATTTATGCCCTTTTAGTATTCATCTAAAAAGGATGACCGAAAGATATGACAAAATTAAACTGATCCTCCCCTTTTCCTATTTCCACTCGTATTTTTTTATTGTAATCAGGAGGTAGTCCAAACCGCAATCCTCCTCCAAAAGAATAGCGAGGAACTAAAGATAACTCTTGATCTGCCAAACCCAGATCGAAAAAGCCGGCTATAGTTAAAAATTTCCAGAGGGTGTATCTTAGTTCTGTTTGAGATAAGTAATATTGTTCCCCCCTAAAGCGATTTAATCTAAAACCTCGCAATACATTAGGACCTCCTAAATAAAATTGAAATAAATGACTGGATGGATTTAGTAAAGTAACACCAACAACTCCTCGCACAGCCAACACCGCATTCTTAATGGGAGAAAAAAACAACCGCCCATCCCCTTCTAAAAAGATGGGGCTAGTTGCGCGGGAAAGCATCCAGGAACGAACTTCATAATATTCTCCTTGAGTGGAGTTAAAATAACTATTCCTGGAATCATACCTAAGTAAAAAACCTCCAGACAAGGCCATCTCCCAAGGAAATTGAATAACTCCACCCCCTTTTTCCTTCCTGTGATCAAATTGAACAAAAAATCCGCCATATAGATGGGAAATAATTTTAGACACATACTCTGTTCCTATGTGCATTTTGTGAATAGGCAAATCCCGGCGATCTCCCGGCTTGGTCTGGCTGCCATCTCCATAATAAGGTTCACTAAAGCCATTATAATTCACATTGAAATGAAATTGATCTCCATTTTTTCTCCAATATTTATAAGAAAAGGAAGTGGAGAAAAATAAATCCTCACTAACAGTGCCCTCCAAAGCGGTATAGTAACCTGTGTTACCTGTGGGATAGATAAAAAACCGTCCTGCCAAAATATTTCCATAAGTGGCATTTCTGGAATAAGAAGGCATAACAGCCCATTTTTGTTTGGCTTCATCATCGGTAGTGAACCAAGAAAGACCTCCTTTTACAGCCATAGATGATACAGGAAAAAGAAATAAAAAAAGTAAAATAAAGAATTTCATATCTTATAAACTCCCTTAGCTTATCAGGTAAATATTAAATTATACCCTATACTAAACAGGGGCGGCTGGATTCCCGCTCCCCGTTTCTACAGGGACAAATTTCGCGGGAATGACAAACTTTGCGGGAATGATAAACTTTGCGGGACGGGAAGGCAACAAAGAAGCTTTCCGTTTAATTGTATTCCCTCAGGAAAACAGTTTGAATTTATCATGCTTTTAGGGATTGACCTTAATTAACTCCACCTCGAAAATCAAAACAGAGTTAGGAGGGATACTACCCGTACCGGAAGAACCGTAAGCTAGTTCAGAAGGAATATAAAACTCATACTTCGCTCCTTCTTTCATTAACTGAAGCCCTTCTGTCCATCCGGCAATCACACCATTTAAAGGAAAAGTGATCGTCTGATTCCTTTTGTAAGAGCTATCAAATTCTGCCCCATCTATTAAAGTACCACGATAATGCACTTCCACATTATCTGTCGCAGAAGGGCTATTCCCCACCCCCTCTTTTAGCACCTTATATTGCAAGCCGGATGAGGTGGTTTTTATATTTGTTTTTTTGCTGTTTGCTTCCAAAAATGCTCTACCTTGCTCCATATTGTTCTTCCCTTCCTTCTCTGGTTCTCTTGTGTTGCGCAACTTCCCTGCCTTTTTTTGTTGTTCTATTGCTGCATTCACATCTATTAAAGGCTTTTTATTTTTGATACTATGATAAACTCCGATTAAAAATATTTTTTGTTCCTCTTCTTCACTAAATAGAGTCTTTGCGTTATCCCCTAATTTATAACCTAGCATATAAGCTTTTTTTGAATCCTCTTTTTTCTCTATTTTACTTTTCACCCATTTATTTTTCCAGGCACAACCAGTAAAAATAAAAAAAGAAACAAGGAAGCACACCAGTCCAGCTTTATTCCAATGAGGAACAAAGTTCGCAAATAGGCCCCTGTGGAAACGGGGATTCCTGACCGGTTTGGTATAAATAAGAAGTTTCATAATTAAATACTATTTCCTAAATTAATGAGCTGGTCAATGATTATAATTAAATTCCTGCTCCCCGTTTCCACGGGGACAGGCTTCGCGGGGATGACAGTGCTTCTGCGGGAATAAGCTTTTTTTGTAACTGTATGTCTGTCTTCACAAAAGCAGTTAGATCCCGCCCCCGCTTTCGCGGGGATGACAACGCCTTCCTGTTCAGTAATACATTGCACGGTGTATAAAAACAAGCACTTGATTTACTAAAAAAAATTCTCCATAAAACACTTATTCTATGAATAATGCCTGTTCCCACCAACAATACAAATATTCGGATTTCGGATTTTTATCGAAAAAAATACGAAATCCAGATCGAAAACTCCCTTTTTGGCCCATTATTGCCTTCTTATATTTTTGCATTAAAAAATATTAAAACCAATTTATAATTAAATAAGGAGTTTAAAATGCTGACACAAAAAATACGCACTAAAGAAAATAAACAAAGCTATGGCTTTTTACGCTGGTCTGAAAACTCACACATAGAGCAACGAGAGATTACATCTTTTATTAGTATCGGCAGAGATACAGAAAATATAATCACATTAGATGACCCATGTATTTCCCGCAGACATTGCCGTATTCAAAAAAAAGAAAATGAAGGTTTTATTTTACAAGATATGGATAGCAGAAACGGCACTTTCCTTAACAACAATCGCGTAATTAAAGCTCTGTTGAAAAATAATGATCGGATCCAAATAGGAAATAAAGAATTTACTTTTTCTTTTGAAAGATTTGATAATCATTGGCATATCCACACAAAGAGCAAAAACCCTGATTGGAATCAACAGCTGGAAACCCTCCCCAACATGGCAAAAAGTAATATGCCTGTACTCATTACCGGCCCCTCAGGAACCGGGAAAGAAATGCTGGCAAAACTCATCCATCGCTATTCTCATCGAAGCAAAAACCCCATGATCTCCATTAATTGCAGTGCCCTTTCTGAATCTCTTATTGAAAGTGAATTTTTTGGACATGTAAAAGGCAGCTACACCGGAGCCTTAAATAGCCGAAAGGGAGCTTTTATGGCTGCTAAAGGAGGTTCTCTTTTTTTAGATGAAATCGGTGATCTACCTCTTCATTTACAACCTAAATTGCTCAGAGCTTTAGAATATCAGGAAATTAAAGCTGTAGGTTCAGATTATGTGACAAAAACAGATGTACGGATTATTGCCGCCACTCATCAGAGTTTAGCAGCAAAAGTAGCTCAAAACACCTTTCGTTCTGATCTGTATTTTCGACTTCATGTATTAAGCTTATCCCCTCCTCACCTTAGAGATAGGATGGAAGACTTTGATGGTCTGTTACATTTTTTCTGTAACGAATATAATATTTCTTTTTCACCAAAAGCTATTGGTTTATTAAAGCAACATCCCTGGCCTGGAAATATCAGAGAATTAAAAAACACGGTTGCCAGAGCTAAAGCCTTATTCTCAGGAACAGTCGTTGCAACAGACAAAATAAAACAACTTCTTTATACACCTATATTAACAATGGAAAAACAAACAGAAGCTTTTAAAGCACTTCAAATGCCTGTTATAAAAAAAATAGAAAAAGATTTAATTATTAAAGCTATGACACTCCACTCAGGTAATCAAAAAAAAGTGGCGGCAGAGTTACAATTACCTAAAAGCACTCTTTCAGAAAAGATAAGAAAATACGATATTAATCCAAAGGAATACAAAAACTAAACTGAAAGCGTAACAGTTTTACACACCATAGCAAAATAAATTGACAAAAAGTTTTTTTTAATAAAATATCTATGGTGACTTAAGCTAACTAATAATGTAGTTAACTTTTTGTAATCACTATGAAAAACAAATAACAATATGATGCACCGAAGAGTGAAAAGAAACTTCAAAGGCCGCCGTTTCTATACTGGTTTGATATACTTTAAGGAGATAAATTGTGAGATATTTATACCCATCTAGTTTGAGTTTCCTGGTCGTCTCTTTTTTTCCAAAAATGGTAAAAAGAGGACGAAGAGCGCAAATTCTCCAGTTCGGTATAAAATATTGCTTACCAGCTCTATTTTTAGTCTGTCATTTTATAAGCCTAGCTAATGAAAAAAAAGAAGTCGCTCTTGATTCTGGAGAAGGTACAAATCCTATCGCCATTCCTGTAAACACACAACAAAGCACCACTTCCTATCCTTATAATGATGCAAGAATGCAGGAAGAGTTCCTAATACTACTTCGTTCCACAGATATTCCCATCCGAAGACGGATTCATATTCTTCCCAATTTAAAACAATTTAAGCCCATTGATGTTTCTATTCAGCAAGCCATAATGGCTATGTTCTTTGAAGCCCCTACCCCCAAGGGGAAAAAAGCCATACTTAAATTTTTTAGAGAAATAAGGATTACTGATACATCTGTGATTCAACAATTAGCGGAATTTGCCAACAATCAAAACAACCCCACAGCCCTACGTATTCTGGCCATTCAATCTATAGGCAAAACCCAACCCACGGATGAAAGTACCCAACTAATATTAGTGAGATTAAGTATATACAGTAGATACAAAGCTTTAAGGAGAACAGCTAAATTAATATTAAAAAAAATCCCGATCAGTCAAACAGCTACTCAACAATTAGCAGCCATAGCTAATTCCGATACAAGCACTACCCCTCAAAGAATAATAGCTATATGGAACCTGAAATACGCCAGTCAAGACCATATATCAGCTCCTCTCCTAGGAGAAATAGCCTCTAACAAAGAAAACCCTGAAGACGCGCGGATAGCTGCTATTCACGCCATCAGATATACCAATAACCATCAAGCCGCTAAACATCTATTAGATATCTATAACAATACGGATAGTGGTGTCCCCCCTTCGATCCGAGAGGCCGCTCGTGAAGTCCTAGAAGAGAGCTTTTCTTTTTACCTACCACAGAGCAGATGCCCTAGCGGCTTTTTACTTACTCCACTGTAACAGATTTAGCTAAATTCCTGGGTTGATCCACATTATGCCCAAGAGAACAAGCTGTATGATAGGCTATTAACTGAAGAGGTAAAACACACAAAATAGAAGACAAATAGGTATTGCAGGGAGGAATAGATAAAAAGCAATCTGATAAGGAAATAGCCTCCTTGGCCCCCTTTGTTCCAACTACAATCATTTTCCCTCCTCTGGATCGTGCCTCTTCCAAGTTAGAAAATGTTTTCTTACTTACATGAGACTCAGGGGCTAAACCCACTACAGCTGTATCTTCATCCACTAAAGCTAAGGGACCATGCTTCATTTCCCCTGCGGGATAAGCCGCTGCATGTATATAGGTTAATTCCTTCATCTTCAGAGCACCCTCTAAAGCTAAAGGATAATATATGTCCCTTCCTAAATAAATAAAACTCTTTAAAGACCTAAGCAAATGAGCTGCAGCAACACACTCCTGTTCACGAGACAAAACTTTTTTCATCTGATCAGGAAATAACAACAAAGACGGAATTATTTTTTGCTCTTCAGATAGAGAAAGACTCCCCTTCTTTCTACCTAGGATTATAGATAGTAAAAATAAAATCAATAAAGTGGATGTGAACGCTTTAGTACTGGCCACCCCTTTTTCCGTACCCGCGGACATATAAAGCTGTACAGAGGCCCCACGATCTAACGAAGAATGAACCACATTACAAAGGCTTAAAACAGGAAGAAAAAGTTCCTGAACCATCCTCAATACAGCAAGTGTGTCTGCCGTCTCACCACTTTGAGAAATAAGAAGAACAGGAGTACGATCCGATAAAACAGGAGAGCGATAACGAAATTCACTAGCCATATCCACTTCCACTGAAATACGACTTAACTTTTCAATAACATATTTTCCATACAAAGCAGCATAATAGCTACTGCCACAAGCCACTATGTTAAGACATCCCTTTTGCGCTATTTGATCTAAAAAGTCTTTTTCATTATTGACACCCATCTCAACTTTACACGCCTTTTTATTTATATGAGTTTCAATAAGATTTGCAATACAGTCCGGCTGCTCATATATCTCTTTTAACATATAATAGGGATAACCCTCTTTTTCGGTTTCTGTAAAAGGAGCATCCAATACAGTAATCAGCTTATCTATTTTTTGTTTTTCTTCAGAATAAAAACAAAAAGTCTCTTTGTGTTGAATATGAGCTATTTCTCCATCCTTAAGAAAAATGACCTTATTAGTATAAGGTAAAAAAACCTGAGCATCACTGGATAAAAAAAATTCTTTCTCACCCAAGCCTATTACCAAAGAAGGTCCTTTTTTAAAAGCTATTAATTCGTTTGGGTCTTTTTCAGACATAACAGCAATAGCGTATTCTCCCTTTATTTTCGATATAGTGTCAAATACAGCTTCCTTAAGAGAGTGATTTTTTTTATAAGAATCCAAAATACAATGAGCTACTACTTCTGAATCTGTTTCTGACAGAAAAGGACCTTTTAACCAGGCTTTTAACTCTTCGGCATTTTCAATAATGCCGTTATGAACAATATAAATATGTTCTGCCTTATGAGGATGAGCATTGGCCTCTACAGGTGCTCCATGCGTGGCCCAACGACTATGACCTAAACCCCAGGAACCGGAACAATCCCCCGCTTCCGCCACTTTTTCCCGCAGCTGCCGAACATCCCCCACCGAACGAACTCTCTTAAAACCCTGCTTCGTAACAATAACCAAGCCCATGCTATCGTAGCCACGATACTGAATTTTCTCAAGGCCCTTTAACAAAACCTCTTTTGAATCACGAAAACCAACATAACCGATAATTCCACACATGGCTCTATTTAGACAGGTTCCTCTGTTGTTTTCAATAGCTCATTTCACTTTTTTATACCCATCGAGTATTATCCTCGTTTTTCCAAGGGGACAAGCTTTTCCTTAACTTTTCAATTCTTTCCTCCGAGGGAGAGGGGCCTTTATATTGATCTTATTTAAAAATTCCTACCAGGATGAGATTCCCGCTTTCGCGGGAATGACAAGCTTCGCGGGAATGACAAGCTTCGCGGGAATGACAAGCTTCGCGGGAATGACAAGCTTCGCGGGAATGACAAGCTTCGCGGGAATGACAAGCTTCGCGGGAATGACAAGCTTCGCGGGAATGACAAGCTTCGCGGGAATGACAAGCTTCGCGGGAATGACAAGCTTCGCGGGAATTGTGGCAAAACGCATATCTGAGACTTTTGACTCCTATTTTCTTATGAAGAAACCTTATATCAAACTCCAAAAGCCCGCCGGCAAAACAAAGAAAAACTCATATTATCTTTAATTTCAGGATGGATTAACTTACTATGAATTAAAATATACCTTGCGGCTTTTCTTTCCAGCTTATCAGATGTAGGGGATTGGACTATATCTAACAGCTTTTGTTGAATTTCTAGATCTAATCTCATTTTTACAAGAACCTTCTGCATCTTTTTTCTAATATTATTAAGTACCTCACTAGATGCAGCGACATTTAATAACCTTTCTTGTGTGTTAAAAGAAATATATCGTCTATATAAAATACGTCTAGCTAAATTGCGAGCTAGATCAGAAACCTTATTAGAAATAACTATACCTGCTAAGGACAGTTCAATATTGTCATTAATATACTTATTCCATGTTAAAATGAATTCCACTACTTTTCTACTCTGATCAGGTATTTCATGGGCTTTCCTCACCATATCCCGTAATCTTTGTTGAACTGCGGGATGCAAATGACGCGTATAAAGAATATCTTTAGCCCTATCTCTGACCGAATCATCGGCTTTCTCAGAAATAGCTTTACTAACCAAACCTTGCTCAATCCCTAAGTCAATATATTTATTTTCCGTCAGAATCATTCCCGCTGTGACTTGGGCAAGAGTAGAAGCTGTATCAGAAGTAACTATATAATATAAACTTTCTTGTATTCTTAAATCCAGTTTAATTTTCATAAGAGTTTTTTTCGCTTCAGCTCTAGTCGTATAGGAAGCCTCACGAGAAGTAGCTGTATTTAGTAGTTCTTGTTGAGATTCAAAATCCATCTGAACCTGCATAAGAATATTTTTTACTGCAACTCGAATCTCATCAGAAAATATATCTACTGCACTTATGTAAGCTAACCATTTTTGAAAATAAGAATCAAAAGCCGCCATACGAACTAACTCAACTTGATACTCCTTATCAACAGGTCTTAAAACCATTTCTCTTATTACTGTATATTGAATAATAGGCGGGGCTGTTTTTAGATCTTTTAAAGACTGCAAGGCTCTTTTTTGCTCACTAGGGATCACACTCAAAAGCTTTGCGCGTAATCTTTGTACCTGATCTCTATGTTTATTTAACTTTTTATCACTTGATACAAGCTCCGCAGGAAACATATTGTTTAAAACTTCTTCCGCTAACACTCTTATTCTCAAGTCAGTATCCCACAAAGCCAACTCTATTACTTTTCGATGGATATCCTCATCATTGGTTTGTTGCAAGTTTTGTAATGCCATTATTCTCTCTACAGAGCTATTAGAAGAAAGTTGTTGAAAAATACTTTGACCTTCCAAATCAGCAAAAGCGGAAATAATCATTATTCCCAATAAACATATATAAAAAACAACTTTTAATATGAACATAAGAGTAACCAGGTTTTATATTTTAATAATATGAAAATTCCACATTCTTATCTAAAGTTGGCTTTAACATCAAGAAAAAAATTCAAATAAATAATCTTATTTGATCTATACTATTTAAACCTTTAAAGGCTAAAAACAAGCGATCTAAGCCTAAAGCTATACCGGAACACGGAGGCATACCTGCTTGCATATCATCTAATAATCTATATGCAGAAGGCACAGTTTGTTTTCCCCATTTCAGACGTTTGCACGCATCTTCTTCAAAACGATTATTTTGCTCTTCTTTTGTTATTACTTCATCAAAAGCATTAGCCAACTCCATTCCTTTCCAAAATAACTCAAACCGGCTGGCCCAACCCTGTGGTCCTATACGAGCATAAGCTTTTTGAAAAGGAGGATAATCATAAATAATTAAAGGAGTTTTCTGATCCAGGTGAGGTTCAATTTTATTCAAAAATAACAAATAAAATAAATCTTCTATATCTCTTGATTCTTCAAAAAAAATATTGTTATTTTTTAGTACATGAATAAAGTCTTCCTTAGAAGAGGAAGGATGCAGCTCCATATTTATATTTTTTTTAAACAATTCCTGCATACTGATTTTTTTTATTTTTGGAAAAGAAGAGCCTGTTATTTTTTCCGATAGACAATTTAAAAAAACCTGTAAATCTTCTATCAAAACATTTAAGTTAGAATAAGCCCTATACCACTCCAGCATATAAAATTCAGAATGATTAAGTCGGCCTACTTCTTTATTTCTAAAACATTTTTTTACTTCATAAATATCAGTCCATCCACGACAAAGCAGTTTTTTCATATATATTTCAGGACTGGAAGTTAAAAATTTTTTTTTCACTCTCGTTTCCATTGGAAAATGTAATTGTGTTTCAAAAAAATCCAAATCCGGTTCAGTTCCTGGACAGTCCACTAAAGTGAGAGTAGTTACCCTTTTTAACCCTAATTCCTCCATTCCCTGGTGTACTTCCTTTAAAAACTTAAACCAACTTTGTTGTTCTTTCACAATAGACTGAAAAGAGGATAAAATTTTGTCTTTTTTATTTACAGAAACCAAAACTATTTTTTCTATACTGCTGATCTCATACAGGGAATTATGTTGGATTATATCTTTTTGCCCGTCAGAATCCAGCTGTATCAATAAATGATCCCCTTCTTTTAAAACCGAAAAAACTTTTTTCCAGGAAATAGATTTTGCATTTTCCTCAAAATCAAAAAACAATCGGCAATCTTTTGATAAAAAACAATTTACTTTATATGATTGAGCACTGAGTGAGAAAGCATCCCCTTTCACTGCCCCCGTGATCCGTCCACCTAACCATTTTTTTTCTAAATCGCTTTTATTGCCAAAATGATGCCAACGGGACACAGAACAAGATTTCTCTGGTAGAAGAGGATAACGACAGTTCTGAATAAGCTCACTTCTTGTTTTCATATTTTATACCTAAGAAGTATAAATAATAGCACCATCACTTCTTTTATTACAAAAATTTGATAATTCAATAAACAATGATGCGATAATGCAAAAAAAATGAGAATGGGATACTATACTCTTGACATTACTTTTTCTATAAGTGAACCTTTTTAGTCCTGTTCATTTACTGGATTCCCGTTTTCACGGGAATGACAGTGCTGGCGCGGGAAGGACAGGCTTTGCAGGAAGGACAAGTGAAATAAAAAATGATATTAGAAACAAATACTTTTAAAAATAAAACAATGTCCACAAATAAACAGAAGAAAAAAAAATCTGATACTAATAATGTTTCTTTTACAAAGCAGCATAAACCTCTGGAAAACAATAAAGACGCTTTTTCAAAAAGGCATATCGGCCCCACAAACAAAGAAATGCAAGAAATGTTAGATACTCTTAACTATTCTACTGTAGATGAATTTATCCATAAAACCACTCCTGCTGAAATCTTGAATTGCGATCAACTAAACTTACCATCAGCTTTAAGTGAAGCAGAGTGTCTGAAAAAATTAAAAAAGTATGCTCAACAAAACAAAATTTTTAAAAACTATATTGGCAGGGGTTATTATGAAACAGAACTCCCCACTGTGATCCAAAGAAATATTTTAGAAAATCCGATCTGGCTGACCTCTTACACCCCCTATCAATCGGAAATATCCCAAGGGAGACTACAAGCCCTTTTAAATTTTCAAACTATGATAACAGAAATAACAGAAATGGATATGGCCAATGCTTCTCTACTGGATGAAGGAACAGCCACAGCCGAAGCTATAAGCATGGCCTTCAATAATAGAAAAACAGAAGAAGCAAAGCATATTTTCATTGATGAAAATGTTTTTCCTCAAACAAAGGCTATTCTACAAACAAGAGCAAATTCTTTAGGATTAAAAACTATTATAGGCAAAGCTAAAAATTTTGACTGGGATCATTGTCATCCCCATATAGATAAAAACAAGAATTTAGAGGACTCCCATCTGCAAGGAACGAAAAGCCCCCAAAGTAACTTTTCGGTTGAAAAAAATGACAATAAACCTCATCAAAATAAAAAAGTTTTCTGCACAGTGATCCAATACCCTGATTCTACCGGAGCTGTATATGACTGGGAATCTTTCTGCAGCAAAGCTAAAGAAAACAAAATTATCACGATATTTGTTGCCGAACCTTTGAGCCTTTGTCTTCTTAAACCCCCTGGCACTATGGGAGCGGATATTGTTACCGGTTCCTGCCAAAGACTGGGTATCCCCCTTTTTTTTGGTGGCCCTCATGCAGCTTATATCGCCACAAAAAAAGACTATGTAAGATCTCTTCCTGGTCGGATTGTAGGTGTATCTAAAGATCGTCATGGCAAACAAGCTCTCCGCCTGGTTCTCCAAACCAGAGAGCAACATATTCGCAGGGAAAGAGCGACAAGTAATATTTGCACAGCCCAAGCTCTTCTAGCGGTCATATCTAGCATGTATGCTCTCTACCACGGCCCGGAAGGATTAAAAAAAATAGCTAGCCGTATTCACTTCCTAACTCTCCATCTAATTCAAATCCTAAAAAATAAAAAAATTATACCTGATGAGTATATATTAAAGAATGAAACAAACATTTTTGATACTGTACAAATAAAGCTACCGAACGCAAAAACACAAGCAATATATGAAACATTGATCCAGCATAAAATCAATGCCGCCCTTCTCAAAGAAAATGGAACCACCACTTTATCTTTTTCTATCAATGAAACAACAACAGTAAAAGACATAGAAGAAATTGTTTCTGTACTTGAAATCGGCCTAAACAATACAACCACTCATAAAAAAAATACATCTCAAGAAAAAAATCTAAACAAATATGTTTTAAATACTCTATCTTTATATAAAGAAACAAAACAAAAAGCAGAAAGCAAAAAACTACAATATCATACCCCTCTTCAGTCTCAAGGACTTATAAGGACAACCCCCTGTCTTAAACACCCTGTATTTCAGTCTTATCATTCTGAAACCAAAATGCTTCGTTATATTCATAAGCTGCAAGAAGGGGATCTGTCCCTAGCTCACTCCATGATCCCTCTAGGTTCTTGCACTATGAAGTTAAATAGCACAACAGAATTAACTCCAGTAAGCTGGCCTGGCTTTTCCCATATTCACCCCTTTGCTCCCTTTTCACAAACCCAGGGTTATCAAAAATTAATTAGAGAACTGGAACAATATTTATGTGAAATAACAGGCTTTAGTTCTGTTTCTTTTCAACCTAATGCTGGATCACAAGGAGAATATGCCGGCCTTTTGATTATCCGAAAATGGCATGAGGAAAATAAAAATCCCCAAAGAAAAATCTGCCTTATCCCCTCCTCTGCCCACGGCACAAATCCGGCTAGCGCTGTAATGGCCGGACTCAAACCTGTAACTGTTCATTGTAATAAAGAAGGAAATATCTCAAGGGAAGATCTTAAAAGAAAAATAGACATTCATGGAAATGAGCTAGCGGCTTTTATGCTGACCTTTCCCTCTACCTTTGGTGTTTTCGAAAAGCAAATTCCAAAAATTTGTGAATGGATACACGCTGCCGGAGGCTTAGTTTATTTAGATGGAGCCAACATGAACGCTCTTATTGGAATCAGCCAACCGGCTAAATGGGGAGCGGATGTTTGTCACCTTAATTTACATAAAACCTTTTGCATACCTCATGGGGGAGGAGGTCCGGGAGTAGGCCCTGTTGCCGTAACAAAAAAATTAGCTCAATTCCTACCCTCTCATCCCATTGTACCGGAATGTGGACCGGCAAAAGGTATATCCGCTATTAGCTCCGCTCCTTGGGGAAGTGCGGGTATTCTTATGATTTCCTGGGCCTATATTCGGCTCATGGGACCGGGAGGATTAAAGAAGGCTACACAAACAGCTATCTTAAACGCTAACTACATAAGTCAAAAATTAAGCAAGCATTACAAAATCCTCTACACAGGAGACAACAATAGGGTGGCCCATGAGTGTATTTTGGATTTGAGAAAATTCAGAAATACAGCGGAAATTACTGTAGATGATGTGGCAAAAAGACTTATAGACTATGGGTTCCACGCCCCTACTATGAGTTGGCCTGTTCTCGGCACTCTTATGATAGAACCTACAGAAAGTGAAGATAAAAAGGAATTAGATCGTTTTTGCGATGCCCTTATTGAAATAAGAAAAGAAATACAGGAAATAGAAAACAAAAAATATGACATTAAAAAAAATGTGTTAAAACAGGCTCCTCACACAATGGAAGATGCTTTACAGGAAAAATGGCCTTTTCCTTATTCAAAAGAAAAGGCTTTTTACCCCCTGCCTTGGGTAAAAGAGCATAAGTTCTGGCCTCGTGTATCCCGTGTGGAAAATGCCTATGGAGATATTAATCTTTTCTGTGCCTGTCCACCAATAGACTCATAAAACTGTAGTTTATTTATGAAAGTTATTACTAAGAAACAAAAGCTGTTGGGCAAGTTTTACCTACTAGAGCCGGCCAACCCCCTCTCTCTTTAAAATCAGGATAGAATATTTCCGGATGAGAAGGAGCTTCGGGAATTCTTTTATAAAGTTTACCTTTGACATAAGTTACGGAGGTGATCTTTTCCCCTTCTGAAGCTCGCTCATTATACTCTATAATAGCTTCCCTTAACTCTTCCCAGGTGAGAGTCAGTGGCTTATTTAAAAGCACCGGCCAACCCCCTCTCTCTTTAAAATTAGGATAGAATATTTCCGGATGAGAAGGAGCTTCGGGAATCCTTTTATAAAGTTTACCTTTGGCATAAGTTACGGAGGTGATCTTTTCCCCTTCTGAGGCTCGCTCATTATACTCTATAATAGCTTCCCTTAACTCTTCCCAGGTGAGAGTCAGTGGCTTATTTAAAAGCACCGGCCAACCCCCTCTCTCTTTAAAATCAGGATAGAATATTTCCGGATGAGAAGGAGCTCCAGGAATCCTTTTATAAAGTTTACCTTTGACATAAGTTACGGAGGTGATCTTTTCCCCTTCTGAGGCTCGCTCATTATACTCTATAATAGCTTCCCTTAACTCTTCCCAGGTGAGAGTCAGTGGCTTATTTAAAAGCACCGGCCAACCCCCTCTCTCTTTAAAATCAGGATAGAATATTTCCGGATGAGAAGGAGCTCCAGGAATCCTTTTATAAAGTTTACCTTTGACATAAGTTACGGAGGTGATCTTTTCCCCTTCTGAGGCTCGCTCATTATACTCTATAATAGCTTCCCTTAACTCTTCCCAGGTCAGCCTCCTAAACTCTTTTCCTGACCAAATCTTTCTAGCAGATGATTTAGAAAAAAAACCAACACTAAAGCTTTGAGCCTGCATCAAACCTGAACAAACACATAGGATCAAAAACGGAACTCTACGAATAAACATAGCTTGAATTATAAAAAAAACACAACATATCGCAATATATTTTACAAGAACAGTGAAAACCTTACACGCTTTTCATAGTTTTACACTTAAAAACAGCCAGTTAAAAAATCAAAGCCATTCGATAGTGCCGGGAGGCTTGGAAGTAATATCATAAACCACACGGTTTATCCCTTGCACTTCATTAGTGATACGATCTGAAACTTTATGTAAAAAATCAGAAGGAAAAGAAAACCAATCCGCTGTCATACCATCTGTAGAGGTAATAGCTCTTAATACAATCACCTCATCGTAGGTGCGTTGGTCCCCTTGCACTCCTACGGATTTAACAGGCAGTAAGACCGCAAAAGCCTGCCATATTTTTTCATATAGACCAGATTGCCTCAGTTGCTTTATAAAAATAGCGTCTGCTTTTTTAAGTTTTTGTAATCGCTCTTTGGTAATTTCACCACAAATCCGAACGGCCAAACCCGGTCCGGGAAAAGGATGTCTTTGTAAAAACTCTTTCGGTATTTGTAGTTTTTCTCCCAGAACACGCACTTCATCTTTAAATAAAAAGCGTAAAGGCTCTACCAATTTAAATGGCAGTTTTTTTGGCAACCCCCCTACATTATGATGAGATTTGATAGTAGCACTGGGGCCTTTAAAAGAGAGGCTTTCAATCACATCAGGATAAAGCGTCCCCTGCGCTAAATATTTTATATCAGAATATTTTTTTTTATACTCTTCAAAAATTTCTATGAACATTCGGCCAATGATTTTTCTTTTCTTCTCAGGATCTATTATCCCTTCCAGAGCTTTCAAAAACTTTTCTTCCTCTAAAACCCCTGTAACATTTAATTTTAATTTTTTATAAATATCTAACACCTCTTGAAATTCACCTTCTCGTAAAAGCCCCGTATCTACAAAAACACAATGAATACGATCTGGCCCCAGTGCTTTCGTTAGAAGGCAAGCCATAACAGTGGAATCCACCCCTCCACTTAAAGCACACAATATTTTGTCAGACGGGAGTGGTTCTACATTTTCTTGGGAGGGCACATAAACAAAATCTTTTGAGGGGCTAGATTCCCGCTTTCGCGGGAATGACAGAGAAGGCAGGGGGGACATTTCTGGAGAGGATACACCAACAAAAACCTCCTGGTTCGTAGTACTTGATCTTTTTGCTGTCTGTTCTACCTCTCCCCCTGGTCTTCTCTTTTCGGAATACGCATCAATAAAAACCTCTGGCTTAAGCTGTTCTTTTATCTGAGATTCTAAAAAGGAGAGCATAGAACCTGCTGTCCAACTTCCTTTTTTTACTCCACACATTTTTTCCGCAAAATAAAATAAAAAATCTTTTCCCTTTTCCGTATGAGACACTTCAGGATGAAACTGTAAAGCCAAAATATTTTCTGATTTTAATACAGCTGGTATTTTTCTTTCTGTTTCTGCCAAAATAGAAAAATCTTTTGGAATTTCAGATACAAAATCACCATGACTCATCCATACTTTTTGCCGCTTTACTCCTTTTAGCAAAACCTTTTTCCAGTAAATCTGACTATGACCGTAGGTGCGAAAATGTAATGCCTTTTTTGGATCAGAATCTGAAGGCACCACTTTTCCACCCCATTGATGACAAATCAACTGAAGTCCATAACAAACCCCCAGAAGTGGGGCTATTTCCAATAAAGGTTTTAGCTCCCGCGTAGGAGAATCAGAAGACAGAACCGAAGAAGGCCCCCCACTTAAAATAATCCCCGCTGGTTTTATTTTATTAATACTTTCCAAAGGAAAATCAAAAGATTCCACTTGGGAATAGAAACCAAGTTCTCTCAGACAACGGGCAATTAACCAGGTATATTGCGAACCAAAATCTAAAATCAACATTCCTTTATCAGGAGTAGATATAAAGTCATTATTCTTCTGATTTGTCATTTCTTTCCTATTTCAAATATATTTAACTCCTGCCCTTCTCTCAGACAAAATTTTGTAGTTTTTTACTGAAACAATGACAAGATTTTCATGGGAAAATAAATCATGCACAACCATCAATGGTTTCATTGAAATCCTACTTGAAAAAAGCTATTCCAGTCGGTAGTTGGGGGCTTCTTTTGTAATGCTCACATCATGAATATGAGATTCGGAAAAGCTTTTAGAACTCACTTTAATAAATTTAGTTTTTTCTTGAAAATTACTAATATTTTTAGCTCCTATATATCCCATACCTGCCTTTAATCCACCAGCCATTTGATACAAAATATGGCTGGCAGAACCACGATAAGGGACTCTCCCCTCCACCCCTTCTGGAACCATTTTATCAGACACAAAAACATTTTCCTGGCGGTAACGATCTTTAGAACCTTTTTTCATAGCCCCTAAACTTCCCATACCACGATAAGCTTTATAAGCACGACCACGATAAAGAACCATCTCCCCTGGGCTTTCATCTGAACCAGCCAGCATATTTCCTACCATAACGGCTTGGGCTCCTAAAGCTATAGCTTTTGCTAAATCACCAGAATGTTTTAAACCTCCATCCGCTACTAAAGCTTTTCCTTTTTTCTTTAATGCTTTAGCACAGTTTAAAATAGCATTTACCTGAGGTACCCCTACACCGGACACCACTCTTGTTGTACATATACTTCCCGGTCCCATACCCACTTTTATAATATCCGCTCCGGCATCAGCTAAAGCCAAAGCCCCTTTTTCCGTAGCCACATTACCAGCCATAAGAACAACATCTGAATATCGAGATTTTAAAAATGCAACCATTTCTATTACATTTTTAGAAAAACCATGAGCGGTATCCACACAGAGAAGATCCACCTCCGCCCGGATAAGACTTTCCGCTCTATGTTTTTCCTCCAACCCTGCCCCAACAGCCGCCCCTACAAATAAACGACCATGTTGATCTTTTGTAGCATCAGGAAAGGCCATAGCTTTTTCTATATCCTTAATGGTAATCAAACCTTTTAAAATACCTTTTTCATCCATAACCGGCAGTTTTTCAATACGATGTTTATGTAAAATTTCCTTGGCCTGTTCTAAAGTAATACCCTCTTTAGCCGTCACTAATTTTTCCTTAGGGGTCATAATAGAGGATACAGGCTGATCCATTTTTGTTTCAAAGCGTAGATCTCGATTTGTCAAAATACCTTCTAATTGATGATTTTTTGTAATAGGTACGCCACTAATCGAGTTCTTCTTCATCAGTTCTAAAGCTTTATAGACAGGCGTCTCAGGAGAAAGGGTAATAGGATCCAAAATCATGCCACTTTCATATTTTTTTACTTTTTGCACCTCATAGCACTGACTTTTTACACTCATATTTTTATGAATGACTCCAAAACCACCATACTGAGCCATCACTTGCGCCATCTTATGTTCTGTAACCGTATCCATAGCTGCAGAAATAATAGGAGTTCTTAAAATAAGATTATCCGCAAGGGAAACTTGAGTTGAAATTTGAGCAGGCAAGACTTCAGAATACCCAGGTAGGATCAGGATATCATCAAAGGTAAGAGCTTCCTTTTGAGCTAGTTGAAAAAAATCCTCTGTCATTATCCTTTGAGTTCTTATCAAAACTATATCTCAATTACAAGCTCTTTTTTATCTATACCAGTTCGGTATAAATAGTTTTAATTTTTTGCTCTCTTTTGTGATAGAGACAAATTCTTCAGGAGAGAAGTAGGATTCAAAAGCGAGTTCGGATTTGACACAAGAGCAACCAAGGGTTGCTCTGTGGCAAAACGCATGTTTGAGTCTTTTGAATCCTACTTCTCTCCTGAAAAAAGCTATACTACTCTTGTTTAATCTCCGATTCCACGAAAATAAGATTGTGTGGTTTCCGTAAACTTCTCCATTACAGACAAATAGTTTTTTACTGTGGTTCTTCCCTCACTAGTTTTTCCAGATCCGCATCCATAAACTTCCAATCACTAAACCAGTTAATGACTTTATGATACCATTTTTTGTCAGTATGAATATCTCTATCTTCCAGTTCCACATAAGGGGAATAAACCCCCGGGGAATCACCCGTTAAATGAAATAGCTTTGGCCTATCAAAACCCTCTTTTAAATTATCAGCAAACTCAATATGTTTTAAAAAAAGATTTTCATATTTTCCTCTGGTATCACGACAATTTTCATTTTGTTTTATTGGTTCAGTAGTGCCAGAAGTATAACAACTCAAATCACTTACAAAATCATTATAAGCATTTTTACCTCTAAGACTAATAGCAAAAGGCTTATTTCTATGGCTGGAAATATCCATTGTTACTCCGTTGATAGGATACCTAGGATAAATATAATAGTAGTCTTCCGTTATCTCTTTATCTTCTGTGCCTGGTGTGCACAGCAGGATACCCATTCTTTCATATACTGATTTAATGAAGTGGTTTTCTCCTTTCCAGATATGTCTAAAATCACCTGTTATACGGGAAGCAATAGCATCTTCATAAGGAGAAAAAGCACTGAACCGAGGACGAACCACTAAACATTGATGATAATCTGTTAATGTCATGCTGATAGGTGTGTGCTCGGCAATAAGATCCACTGTTTCAATCACCTGAATACTAAGCCATCTTCTCTTACCTGTACCTTCATACATCCGATAATCATAACCGGTAGATCCTGCTAATAATGACAAACCAAGAAGGGCCGTACCAGCTGTAACAGCTTTTGCTATGCCTACATAAGGTATCATTAATAAAGGCAACAAACTTAAGGTATTGCCTACTCCAACATTAAACCCCTGGTTTGCTCCCTGGTCTCTTTGTGTATTCATTAGAAAAGCTTTACTCACACTCAAAGTTCTAGGTTCCCCTCCCGCACCTGTGTCCTCCCCATATAGCCTTCCATCCATCTTTCCAACAATGAACTTTTTTTCAAAACCAAAAAAGTGAGTAGGATTATTGATACATTTTCTGACAGGATGATAATCTGTAGAAACTCTTAAAGTACCATTCCTTCGTTTTATAGCTACTCGTGCCTCAGATAGATAGTTCTCTATATCAAAACCTGGCATATAATCATCAGGAGGGACCCAGGAAGGCTTATGATGCACTAAAGGGTTTCTCTCCATAAGAAATGTTTCCAGAGAAGTGCCTTTTAGCTTGTCACGCCATTTTTGAATAACCTCAGAGTCAAACCCATAGTTTTCTGTTGCCTGACTGTCCACCCAGTTGTAAAGATCATCTATAGCTCCTCTATCTCTTACTGCTCTTAATCTCTCGTCATAAGAATCTTTTAACGAATTGAATACAGATTCTTTAAATTCATGTAAGTCTTTCGCGTCACTCCTTGTTGAAGCTATGTTTGTATTAATAGTATTTATAGAAACACCATTCTCTTCTTCATCCTGATATATTTTTCTCAGCTGATAGTAAAATGTTCTTTTAACTGCCTGTCTTAGTCCATTTAAAAATAAATTTTCATTTATATATTCATTAGATAAAAAATTCTCAAACCAAAGTCCACAAAGAGCATATATAAAAGCCCCTGTTTTCTTATTGTTTATATTCTTACTTATATCGTCTAATTCGATAATGTCTTTCAAATCACCCTTATCTAAAGTCTGTAATTGAGGCATATTTTTAATTTTATGAATAAATCCCACAGAATCATAATAATTTATCTTTTCAAAGGAGTCCTCAATAGCTGTATGTGAACTCGGAGTCTCCTCAGGAGGTCTAACTGAATCCAGTACCCTTGATAAAGGTGATTTCATTTTCTCAATAACGGTACTACGAATCTCATTAAAAGACTGAATCTGTTTATTCAAACTCTTAATAAAAGAACTCTGCAAATCCTTATTGGAACTAAAGGAACCACAAGCAGAATCCGTTCTTCTCGAATCTAAATTAATCGTACATAAATTATTGACAGAGGCAAAGTGATCCTTATGCCTTTGCAGTAAGTCTTCTGTTGATTTTTCTTCATTCAAACAGACCGCTTTTTCTGCTTCCCCATTTCCTTGTTGAAAATCTGCCTCAACACAAGAACGATCTGTTGGATCATATATCGGCAAATAATAAGGATTGGTGGTAACAGAGCTTGTTCCTTCTGTTAATAAGGGCTCCTCTAAATCCCCTTCACTATATGTATCATCTTTATCTTTTTTAATAAAAGATAGGCCCTGTACAAAAGATAGATTATTGATTTCATCTTCTGTTTCTTGCAATCTTTCTAAAATTTGTGTTTGTTGCTCTGCTGTAAAATCACTATCTTCTGTAACTCTTTTTCGATGATTCTCTAGTCCTAGTTTTATTTGATCTAAAACAGCTTTTAATTCATTCTCTGAAACCTCTGATTCTCCATGACTTTGATCTATTTGTTGTTTAATATTATCTTGTATTTGTCGAACTGTATTTTGCCACTGAACCAATTCTTCCAAGTATTGATCATAAGGTAGAATAAAACCTCCTTTTGATTTTCGTTCTGCATATTTTTTTCTACTGTATGCCATCATATTGGAAAGTTCTTTTGATTCTTCATCCAAAGCTTTAAACGCCGATAACAGATTATATTGTCTTACTAAATCATCGAAGGATATCTCTAGCTCATGTGTGATAGTCCAGTTAGTCCATAAAGAAGGAATAAAAGGCACTTTATATGTATAAAGAAACATATCATAGTCATCCAGATCAGCAGCTTTAATCTTCTTAATGGCCTCTTTACTCCAATCAATACCATCTTCGTAACTTTCTAATCTTGAAGATCTCATTGTACATGTTTTGCTACCATCTTTACAAATTATACTAGCCGGATCAGCAGGAAGAAGCCTAAATACCATGAGATTTTTTGAATTGGCAAAAAGAAGATGCTCTCTTTTGATATAAGTATGAACATCCGTTTTCATCATTCCATCCCGAATAAGGACAGGAATATTAGTAGGAGGAACAATGAAATCCTCCACTGTTATACAATTTGCAGCATCAATGGGACAGCTATTATACACACCCAAGGTACCTGCTTTAGTAGAGCTTCTGCCCCATTTAATATCCCAAAAATCTTTCATAGAATTTACCATAGCTTTTCGGCCATGGAACTTTCCCTGGTCATTTTTAAGTACCGCCATTTGAAAAATATAAACCCCATCTCTGAGGGGACCTTTATTCTGTTGCCCACGAGCAATATCGTCATGCCGAACTACACGAGGAGTCAGTTTTACCCTTATGTTGTAGTACAGTTCCCTTCTTAGAGAACTATCAATCAAATAAGTAGGGTACTTGTTAACAGATCTAAATAAGTGAATTTGCACTATTGGTCGTTTTATTTCTTTTAAACTTGTAAATCCCTTTTTTAAATAATCTATAAAACGCTCTCTCAGCCTATCCCTAGAAAAAGAACTAATTTTAATAAGTGTCTCCCGGAATTTATGAAAAACCTCTCCTATGCCTAAACTTGGCTTTAAAACTCCCTTCGACACAACCTCTTTACTTTCCTTATAACGATCATCACAAAAAAGAGAGCGAATAGCACGAGTGTATTTTGACACTACAGAATCTTTTTTCTCTTGGTTAATTATATTCAATATCTGGTTCTCATCCATTGAAAAAAGGTCCAATAAAGCCTTATCTTCTGTGCCTTCGAGACAGGTAGCTCTGGTCTGGTCGGGATTATTAACTTCAAAGCCATGAGTAAAACCATAATCCCAGGGGTTAATAGCTACCATTTTTATCGCCTTTAGATCTGATGACTCACGTGTTTCAAACTGAATGATTTTTAAAAAATACCTCTGCCGATTATACCATTTTTGTTTCGTATATATATTAAAAAAGATGGCTCCATCGTCTTCCGTCCTTATAGGGTAATCTCCTTTTTCCCCATAGACCTGCACTTCCCCTGTACTGAGATCAATAACTTTAATAGTAATATACTTTGCACTGATAGGTGCATCTTTCTGGCTAACCACAGATGTTTTAACCTGAGTCTTAATATTTCTGAATAACCAATTTTCTCTTTCCATGCCAAAGAATCGTATAGCCATATTTGTAACGGCCCACCTTGCTGGTCTAACTCCATCTGTCTGTGCGTCCGGGGATTCTGGTGATATACAAGATTGTAAAATAGAGTCCTCACCATAATGAAGTTTTGTTAAACAGTTCTTTAGATTATATAAATCTTGATCATTAAAAACAGAAGGAGGGGAAGGGGCAGAGGGACCCTCTGTGACTCTATCTCTATATTTTTCCCCAAGCACAGACATGATTTCCAATGTTTTTATATTGCCTGAAACCACATCTTTAAAATTATCGGCAATATAATAAAGACCTTCAAAAGGATTAACCCTTTTAGCTGTATTTCCTATGGGAATAACTTTTATGTACAGTCTGAAATGGGCATTATCATTAGTTGATATATAAGGAACGATCCAATCAAAAGGACGGCTTGCTAATCGTTCACTCTCAAATCGCGTTTTAATCAGAGTATCAGTCCCATTTTCATTTATCTTCATATATTTTTTCTTTTTATCCTCTGCAATACTCATCAAAAGATGCGATTTAATTTGAAAATCCCCTTGAGTTATTATATTATCCCATAACTTTCCATTTACATCTTGTATACTGTATTTTAATTCCGCACTAATAGTGGTGTCTGTAAAAAGTGTCTTACTCTCTCCTGATTCAGTGTCTGAATCCAAACCATCCAAATGCAATTCCAGTTCATTTATCACCACATCCACTCTATGTTTTTGCTCTTCTTTCTTTTTTTGCTCTAAAAATTTTAACCCATCTTCCTCCACTCTACCTTTTAATTTAGCGTCTTTTTTATGATGCTCATCACGATAGTCTGCCACCTGAACATTAGAATATTGGTCCTTTAACTGTAGCCAGGGGTTAACAGCCAGAGGAATTTTAGAAACCCCCTCTTTCCCTCTTGTAAAACCCCGGATATATCTATGGATAATAATCCATCGAGATTGCCGGCTATGAGCATAGTCATACTCTTCCGTCCACTTGAGACATCCATTCCCATCCGCGATGACTTTTATCACTTCGTTTTTTGCATCACCCATAACTAGATTGTTTGATTTTGGAATATCCCTTTCAGGAGTCTTAACCCCTTCTTCAGTATGACTAATAGCCCATTTCGTGTTGGGCAACATCGTCTCTATTTTGTATCGGAGGCGCACACAAGTCTTTAACTGGAGTGTGAATTTTTCCGGCAAGGCCATTTCAGCGGAAATAGATAGGGTGCCTTCAATTTCATCTACAAGAAAAGGGGATTCATTCCCATCCCCTTCATACTTGGATTTAATACAACCGGGAAGTCCTGCGACAAAAAGAAATAATAATACAATATTAAATTTTAACATAACCCGTCCTCAAAAAAATACGATAATAAGTTTGTGTCCCTTTAATTGCATATTCTCTAACAGAGTTACTATACAAGTAACGAAAACCCACTTCCATATTCCTGTCATATATATTTAAAAGAAGCTCCCCAACAAATCCCTTTCTATCACTGTTACCATATCTACTGCTATTATAATAAGCAACAGTCGCATCCGGTTGGTTCACAAAGTACTCAAAAATAGGTGTGATTCTGAATTTTTCTGTTATATCAAAAGGCATTTCTAAACCGTATAAGACACCTTGACTGAGATCTGTTGGCACCTCTTTTCTTATATTGTTTATGTAATGTATCTTTAATTTCACACCAAAGTTGGGAAACACTTGAAAAGAAGGTTCCATACCAACATAAAACCCCGTGTAATCATAGGCGAATTGATTTGGACTACCTTCAACCGTATTACCATAAAAGGAACTGGCCTGGGCAATATCATCAGGAAGAGGATTATAATGAAAAAAGGTGCTATTGAATGTCACTTTATAATAGCTTTTAGGATTATAATCCCAGAAAAAAGACCCTGTAATAAATAAAGGAGCTTTCGCCAATTCTTGAGCACTAATGCTATGGTCATCTGAAAAAACAGTAGGCAGAGCTTCCTGAAGACTTAAAGAAAGACTGTGTTCTTCTCCTTTAAATAAGGTAATATTTTCCACAGCCGAGGGAAAAGGAATATCGTCTAAAAGCAGAGGGGCTTGCAAAAAACGCTGATTGATAATACCAACCTGAACACTCAGCCAATCTGTGGGCTTCAATAAAAGAAAAACCTCTCTTTGAACAATCCCATTCAAACCCTCCCCTAATCTTTGATAAACACTTTGGATAGAACCAGATCCGGCAAATAATTCAAATTCAGCAGAGGCAAAAAAGAAATGTGTGAACTGAGTAAGTACCTTAGCGTTAATTCTGGTTTGCACCATTTGTATAGAAATCTGATTATCGTCTAACAAAAAACCATCCAAATTCATTTTCCAAAAAGTCTCAAAGGTGCTGGACTGAGACCCCATAATTTGACTTCTTTCTTTTTGAATTTCAGGGTCATGCAACCATATCAAAGGGGAAGAATCACGCTTTTCCTCTTTTTTAGTATCAAATAAAGCAGAATCAAAAACTTCTATAATTTGAGGATTAGCACTTTCTTCACGGATCTTTTCACTCAAACTCGGAATCGTATCTTGAGTTTTGATTTTAAAGTTGGTATTTTGATTTTCAGATATTCTTACTGGAGAGGAAGAAGTATGTACTTCAAGTGAAGATTCTGAATAAGAAAAGGGAACGCAAAACAAAAAAACCAAGCAACAGATAAACGGCTGCACCTTGCTTCGTGTTTTTTTGTCGCAAAATCCACGCATACACATTACCCCTTACGATATTTAAGATTAAATATTCAAAAACAAATTTAAATTGTATTTGTTTCAATTTTTTACCTATTTTTTTGTATGATAAAGAAGTGAACCATCAAAGAAACTTCAGGTCATACAGTGTTGCTATAATATAGAGTATTATAGCAAAAAAATAAAATATTTTTTGTTAAAATTAGGAAAAGATTATGAAAAACATAAAAAAAGTTCACGATTGTATAAAAAATAACACTTTCTTAAACTTTTTTAACAAATTTTTTAAGTCATTTATCTAATTATAAGTATTATCAGCACTTTTTTTAACTAAAATCTTTCTTCAATTCTTTAAAAAAAGAATAACAAATAAGGCAAATAATAATAGAAAAAGGGAATGCCGCTATAATCACTAAAAGCTCCAGAGATTTAATGCCACCAAAATAAACTAACACTATGGCTAAAAAACCCTCTAATAAAGCCCAATACACTTTATTAAAAAGGGGGGATTTATCGGATTTTGTGGATATCCTATGAATCACATAAGAAGCCGAATCAGAAGAAGTAATAAAAAACACAGCTACAGCCAATAAAGTGAGGACAGAAGCTATACCTGTCCAAGGCAAATGTTTTAAAAATGCAAATACCACCATAGAGTATTCTGTTTTTAAGAGAGACTGCAAGCTCATTTCACCAGATATATGATGGTGAATAGCTGTACCACCAAAAACAACAAACCATAAACAAGATAATAAAGTGGGAAAAAGCAAGCATCCCATTACAAATTCTCTTATACTTCGCCCTTCGGAAATGCGAGCAATAAACAAACCTACAAAAGGAGCCCAAGCGATCCACCAGGCCCAATAAAGTATAGTCCACCGAGAACGCCATTCAACAGAACCTAAAGAGTTAACCCAGGTCATACTCTTTATCATATTTTGCAAATAAGCCCCTGAGTACTCTACAAAAGAATTGAGAAGAAAAGAAGTAGGTCCCACAAAAAGAACAAACAATAGAAGTAAAAAACAAAGTACAATATTTAATTCACTCAGACGGCGTATTCCTCTATTTAAACCAGAAAGCAAAGTAAAAGTTGCAACACAAGTAATAAATAAAATAATTACACTTTGTGCTAAAGAGGAATAAGGAATACCAAATAACTCTTTTAATCCAGAATTGATTTGCATTGTTCCTCTTCCCAAAGTGGTAGCCACACCAAGCAAGATCACGGTTACAGACAAAATATCTATACTTATTCCAAAAAAACCTTCTGCTTTCTTTTTTAAAACGGGATAAAGCATAGAGGAGATACGGAAAGGCTGGTTTTTACAAAAAGAAAAATAAGCGATAGCCAAACCAACGAGAGTATAAACTGCCCAACCAGAAAATCCCCAATGCAAAAAAGTAAGCTGAAAAGACAGCTGCAAAGAATCTTCCGTCCCTCCGACTCCTACTGGAGGATAAAAGTAATGATAAAGAGGTTCATACACTCCAGAAAATAAAAGTCCCGTCCCCATCCCGGCACTGAAGAGCATGGCAATCCAAGTAAAGTAACTGTATTTAGGCTTAACATTTACACCCAAGCGCACTTTTCCATAAGGTCCAAAGGCTAAGTAAATACAAAGGCAAAAAAATAAAAAAAACAGCAGAACATAAAACCAGGAAATATTTAATACAAATATATTTTGAACCCAGGATAAGACATTAAAAAAAAGTTCTGGAGCGGCAAAGGAACAAACTAAAATTGTAAAAATTAAAACAGAAGATCCTATAAATACAGGGTTTATACTAATCTTGTGTAAATTTTGTGATTTCTGTAAGCTTGTTCCTAATAGTGAATGGAGTTTGGAGTTTGCAAATTTTATTTTACTTATAGTACTGTGCACTTATGAAACTCCTTCCTTTTTTAATCAGCTCACTGCGGCTTACATTTATACTATATTTTTGTTGAAAAAACAGAATAATGATTTATCCTGAAGCTTTAAAGAACCTATCTTAAGAGAAAAATACAAAGTGTCCAGTTATTTTAAAAACAAATTGAGGTATATTTTATGCTAAATAACTTAAATCCCATTGTTTCCTTGTGTAAACGACGTGGGTATATTTTCCCGGGCAGTGAAATCTATGGCGGGCTGGGGGCTTGCTGGGACTATGGCCCTTTAGGCGCACAGTTCAAAATCAATGTCAAAGAACATTGGTGGAAAGCCATGACCCATCGTCAAGACATTGTCGGTTTAGACTCTGCTATACTGATGCACACAAATGTATGGAAAGCTTCTGGTCATGTGGAGGGCTTTTCTGACCCTTTGGTGGACTGCAAAGACTGTCGCTTTCGTTTTTGCTTGGATAAAGAAATAGAAACAAAAAAAGAACCTGGGGCTTGTCCACAATGTGGTTCCAACAACTTAACAGAACCACGAGATTTTAATTTGATGTTTAAAACCCATGCTGGTTCCGTGGAAGAAGAAGCCTCCTTAGTGTATCTTCGCCCTGAAACAGCGCAAGGCATCTATGTTAATTTTTTAAATGTGCAATCTTCTATGAGGAAAAAAATTCCATTTGGGGTAGCCCAAATAGGGAAAGCTTTTAGAAATGAAATTACCTTGGGTAATTTTATATTTCGCTGTCGTGAATTTGAACAAATGGAAATGCAGTATTTTATACACCCTAACGACGCAGACAAACATTTTGAGTATTGGCTACAGGAAAGAAAAAACTTTTTAATAAATTTAGGACTTCCTGAAAGATCTTTAAGCATACATGAACATGGCAAAGAAGAACTAGCCCACTACGCAAAAAAAGCCGTAGATTTAGAGTTTCTTTTTCCTATGGGTTGGAAGGAGTTGGAAGGTATCCACCATCGTGGAGATTTTGATTTAAAGCAACACCAAGAACTAAGTGGAAAAAAACTCAGTTATTTTGATGTAGAAAAACAAGATACCTATATCCCTTGGGTAATAGAAACCTCTATCGGTCTGGATCGCCTTATTTTGTCTTTACTTTGCGCTGCATACAAAGAAGAAAAGGTGAAAAATGAGCAGAGAATTTTGCTAGCTCTTCATCCACAACTAGCTCCTATACAAGTAGCGGTACTTCCGTTGAGCAAAAAAGACCAATTAAACACCTTAGCAAATAAAATTAGCACTTCATTAAGAAAAAAATGGCGAATAGAGCAAGACAAAACCGGAAGCATCGGCAAAAGATACCGCCGTCAAGATGAAATAGGCACTCCTTTTTGCGTCACTGTTGACTTTGACTCTTTAGAGGATGGTAAGGCCACTGTTCGCCATAGAGATACAATGAAACAAGAGCGATTAAACATAGAACACTTAGAAAAATACCTAACTAATAAATATTGTATTTATACCGATCGTATTTGAAAATTCTGGATTTAAAGGATTGGCTGCCAATAAAAAAGGATTGAAAAGTTACGAAAAAGCCTTTCCTCGTGGAAACGGGGATAACACCCGATGGGTATAATTATAGTGTTTTTACTGGAACAAACTAAAAGAATAGAAGAAAATATTGCAGTGCAGTGATCCGTTTTTTGACGAATTTTTTATTTGTTTCAAGCTCTCATTTCACTTATTGTAGTAACAATTTAACTTATACTGAACTGGTAATAAAAAAGGGGAAAACAAGAGTTGGATAAAAAAAGCCATAGTACCCCTCACCTTGCGGGTAAAAACTTATATTATTTTTTGCCACAGCAAGTGGATGGTTCTGTTCATTTAAAAAATGTATTGGGAAGTAAAGGGGCCCACCTCGCCGAAATGATTTCTATGGGATTTCCTGTCCCTCCTGGATTTACTGTATCAGCAGACATGTGCCAGACCTTCTATAAAAACAACAAACAACTGCCCACCTTTTTAAAGAAAGAAGTTCAACAAGCCATGAAGCGTCTGGGTGAGGAAATGAAATGTCACTTTGGAGATAATAAAAATCCCCTCTTAGTTAGTGTCCGTTCCGGTGCGCGTGTTAGTATGCCCGGTATGATGGATAGTATTTTAAATCTAGGCTTAAACGATGAAGCTGTAAATGCCTTGGCTAAACAAAGTTCTGATGAGTGGTTTGCCTGGGACTGCTATCGCCGTTTTATACAAATGTATGCAGATGTTGTTTTATCTGTAGATGCTTCTCTTTTAGTGTTTTTTCTGGAAGATTTAAAACTTTCAAAGAATTATACAAAAGATACAGAACTAACAGTGGAAGATTTAAAAAAATTAGTCCTATGCTTTAAAGATCAGGTGCTTCAAGCTACAGGAAAACATTTCCCTCAAGATCCCGAAGAGCAGCTGTACTCTGCTATTTCTGCTGTGTTTGATAGCTGGAACAATACCCGTGCTATTTCTTATCGTGAACTTAATAATTACCGCCATGACTGGGGGACGGCTGTTAATGTACAAGCTATGGTGTTTGGTAACAAAGGGGAAGATTGTGCAACAGGTGTTGCTTTTTCTCGTAACCCCTCTAATGGAGAAAAGCATCTGGTAGGGGAATTTTTAGTGAACGCTCAGGGAGAAGATGTCGTAGCCGGTGTGAGAACCCCCCTTCCTGTTACAAAAGCTATGGCTAACGGAAAAGCCGACTTCACTTTGGAAGAGAGATTTCCTTCGGTATTTAAAAATTTAAACACCGTATGTGATCGTTTGGAAAAACATTATAAAGATGTTCAGGATATTGAATTTACTATTGAAAAAAATCGTTTATGGATTTTACAAACCCGAAGTGCTAAAAGAACGGCCAAAGCCGCCTTGAAAGTAGCTTTAGATATGTTAGATGAGGGGCTTATTACGGAAAAAGAAACTTTATTCCGAGTACACCCTTCGGCCATTGAACAACTGCTCCACCCTTCTTTGGATCCTAGAGCTAAAAAAATAAAACTTACACAAGGTTTAGCGGCCAGCCCGGGAGGGGTCTCAGGCTGCATTGTTTTTTCTCCGGAAGAGGCTTTCCAAGCTCACTCCCGAGGAGAAAAAGTCATACTGGTACGAACAGAAACCTCCCCTGAAGATATTAAAGGCATGATCTCTGCTGAAGGCATTGTCACCACGAGAGGGGGTATTACTTCTCATGCCGCTGTGGTAGCTCGAGGTATGGGGAAATGTTGCGTGGTTGGTTGCGATGAAGTGAGTTTGGATGAAAAGTTAGGTCAAATGAAAATCGGAAAACATTGTTTAAAAGCAGGAGATATTATTTCTATAGATGGATCCACCGGGGAGGTGTTTATGGGAGAAGTCCCCACCTTAGAACCGCAGCTGGATGACAACTTTCAAAGGTTTATGTCCATTATAAATAAATATTCCAATATGCGGGTACGCGCTAACGCTGACCACCCTAGGGAAGCAAAAACAGCTCGCCAGTTTGGCGCTCAAGGAATAGGATTATGTCGTACGGAACACATGTTTTTTGGCGATAAACGAATTACCTCTGTTAGAAAAATGATTTTAGCTGGTAAAGAGAAAGAAAGAGAAGAAGCCCTCGAAGAATTACTCCCCATGCAAAGAAAAGACTTTAGTGCCTTGTTTTCTGCCATGAAAGACCTACCAGTAACCATTCGTCTTTTAGACCCTCCCTTGCACGAATTCTTACCTCAAAGAGACATGGAAATAAAAGAACTGGCTGAAAAAACAAATGAAAATGAAGAAACCATAAGAGAGCGTGTAGAAACACTTAAAGAAACTAACCCCATGTTAGGGCACAGGGGGTGCCGCTTGGCTATTTCTTTTCCTGAAATTTACCAGATGCAAGTAAGGGCTATTGCTGAAGCCGTATGCGAAAGAATGAATCAAGGGGAATCCCCTGTGCCAGAGATTATGATACCTTTGGTAATGTTGGAATCGGAATTAAAATTCATAAAAGAGTTAGTGGAACAGGAAATAAAAGCGGTTCAAGAAGAAAAACAAAAAACCTTTCAATATTTAATAGGAACCATGATCGAACTTCCAAGAGCTGCTTTAGTAGCAGATGAACTGGCAAATCACGCTGACTTTTTCAGCTTTGGAACAAATGACCTAACTCAAACCACCTTGGGTATTTCCAGAGACGACTGTGGAAAATTTTTACCTTCTTATGTAAGTGAAAATCTAATATCGGAAGATCCCTTTGCCACCATAGATCAAAAAGGTGTAGGCTTTTTAATTAGAAGGGGTGTACAGCTAGGCCGGGGAATAAAGCCAAACATAAAAATAGGCATCTGCGGTGAACATGGAGCAGAAGAAAAAAGTATTGATTTTTTTAATGAACTGGGACTGAATTACATTAGTTGTTCTGCTTACCGTGTCCCTGTAGCTCGTTTGATTGCCGCCCGCTCTCATATAGAACAAACAAAACAAAAATCTATACCGAATAAGAAACAGTCCTAAGTAAAAATATGAAAAAAAAAACAGAGGATGAAGTTTATTATCAAAAAAAATGGGAGAAAGAAAACATATATTCTTATGATCCTGCTGTAGAAAAAAAAAACACTTTTGTTATTGACACCCCCCCTCCTACTATCTCTGGAGCCTTACATATTGGCCATGTCTTTAGCTATACCCAAACGGACATCCTGGCGCGCTTTCAACGAATGACAGGAAAAAATGTATTTTACCCTATGGGGTGGGACAACAACGGCCTGCCTACAGAAAGAAGAGTACAAAACCTTTATAAAATCACTTGTGATCCAGCTATGTCCAATACAGATGACGCGATTTTTGAGGAATTGTTAGCCCGAAAAGAAAAAAAGAAGTTATCTGAATTTTTACCAGTTTCCAGAAAAACTTTTATAAAAGTTTGTTCCAAACAAACCAAAGAAGATCAAAAAGCTTATAAAAAACTTTGGTGCCGATTAGGTCTGTCTGTGGATTGGAACCAAACTTATGAAACGATTTCCCCTCACTCTCAAAGAATTGCTCAACAGTCTTTTCTGGATTTGTATAAAAAAGGCTTTGTGGAAAACCGCCACATTCCTGTTTTTTGGGACACTCAATTTAAAACAGCGGTGGCTCAAGCGGATATGGAAGATAGAAAAAGAAAAGGGTTTTACCATGATATAAAATTTCATACAGAAAATGGAGAAGGCCATTTTATTATTTCTACTACCCGTCCTGAATTGCTACCAGCTTGTGTAGCTATAGCCGCCCATCCGCAGGATGAACGATATAAAAAGTTTTTTCATAAACAAGCGGTTACTCCTTTGTTTGCTTCTTCCGTACCTATTTTACCTTCTCCTCATGCTGATCCTGAAAAAGGAACCGGTATTTTAATGATATGCACTTTTGGAGATATGGAGGATGTTCATTTTTGGAAAAAACATAACCTACCTCTTAAACAAGTTATAAGTCAGGATGGTTTTTTTGATAATGTTGTTTTTGAATTTCCTGGCGAAAACAAACTATCTTCGTCTATTATGGATAAAGAGAAAATCCATATAGGAAAACAAAATACATTTCTCAGTATCAAACCAGATCAAGCTAACAGGTATTATAAGGAACTGGCAGGTTTAAGGGTAAAACAAGCTCGAAAAAAAATAGTAGAGATACTGACAAAAACAAAACATTTAGTATCGGAGCCTCAGGTTATAGAACAGTTTATTAAATTTTATGAAAAAGGAGATTACCCCCTAGAACTTATTCCTACTCGTCAGTGGTACATACAAATTTTAAAATATAAAAAAGAATTACTGGAACAAGGGAAAAAAATAAAATGGCATCCTCCTTTTATGCTCAAGAGGTATGAGCAGTGGGTAGAAGGTTTAAATCAGGATTGGTGTATTTCTCGACAAAGGTTTTTTGGTGTGCCTTTTCCCGTATGGTACCCTCTGGATAGAAACAAAATACCGAATTATAAAAATCCTATTCTACCTTTAGGAGAGGGAGAGCAAAAACTAGCTCTACTTGATAAACCAGTAGATTCCATGACTTCTGCACCAGCAGATTGGTGTTCTACACTGGAGCACTATACGGAAGAACAAAGAGAAAAAGCAGGAGGCTTTACGGCTGACACAGCCGTCATGGACACCTGGGCTACTTCCTCCTTAACACCTCAAATTAGCAGCCATTGGAATAGAGACAAAGAGAGGCACAAAAAACTTTTTCCGGCTGATCTGCGCCCTCAAGCACATGAAATTATACGCACATGGGCTTTTTATACTATTGTTAAGTCTTTTTTCCATGAAGGTGATGCACGGGGTCCCCGTTTTCACGGGGATGACAATTCTTCTCAGGATGACAATCCTTCTCGTGAAAACCTGCCACCTAGTGAAAACAAAAACATCCCTTGGAAACATATTGCTATTAGTGGATGGGTAATGAACCCGGACAGATTAAAGATGAGCAAATCTAAGGGCGGAAATATCACTGCTCCTGAAGAACTGATAGAAGAATATTCCGCTGATGCCATTCGCTATTGGGCTGGGAAAGCACGTTTAGGTATGGATACAGTCTATGATGAAAATATGTTTAAAACAGGAAAAAAACTAGTCATTAAACTTAATAATGCATTTAACTTTTTGCAAATCCAAATAAAAGGTATGAACTCTTTTTTCGCTCAATATCAAAAAGAAAAAAGCATTACAAAACTTATACCGATCGTGTGTGAAAGTGCCGGATCGAAAGATCCCTCTGCCAAGAGAAAAGAACCAAAAAATGACGAAAAAATCAGATCCAATGGGTATAACTCTTCTTTCCCTGGGGTGGAGGGGTCTTTATCCTGTGTTTCCACTGCCATAGATAAAGCCTGGCTTATATATTTAAACAATATACAACAGCAGGCTAGTTCCTATTTGGAAAATTTTAATTATTCTTCCGCTTTGGATCTTATGGAAAAAAGCTTTTGGCTTTTCTGCGATAATTATCTGGAATTGGTAAAAGGAAGGGCTTACCAATTCACTCATTTTGAAAATTTTTTACTTAGGGCAGTGACAGAAGAAAAATCAGCTCCTGAAGAGATACATAAAGCCCAATCCGCTGTTTGCTCTTTGGATTTGAGTATATATATATTTGTTAAAATGCTAGCTCCTTATATGCCTTATATAACAGAACATATATGGTCTCAAAGATATGCAGTAAACCCAAAGGGTTTTAATGGACGAACTAATACAGAACGACAACCAGGGGAAGAGATAGCAAAACCATTGACATTTTCAGACACGATGAGTACAAATGAGTGGCAGAAGGAAAAAAAATCCTCTGTGCACACATCCTCATGGAGACTGCCAGAGTTTTTTGTGTCGCATTTGGAGAAAGAAAAAAATCAAGACAGTGTTCTTTTTGATTCCAATAAATTACTTAACTTTTCTTTTAACTTGCTTGAGAAAATAAGAAGTTATAAAGCTTCTCAGAATAAAAGCCTTTCTACCCCTGTAAAAGAATTGAAAATTACATTACATAAAGAAGATAAAATTTTATTGACATCTTGTCGAGAAGATATAGAGAGAGCTACCCATACAAAAAAAGAAAATATTTTTATAAAAAACACCCTAGAGAAAGATATTTCTTCCCCTGAAGTGTCCCTTGTTTTAAAATCGGATTGAGACATTTATGTTTATATAGAGTGCTTATTTTTCAAAAGCGGGAGATTGGTTTATGAAAGAACATATTGTAAGGGTATATCCTTCAAAAAGTAATTTAAAAAAAGAAAATCAGCTGGCCTGGAAGCTGACGGAGTGCGCTCTGGATTCGTCTCCTATATCAAACGAAGTTTGTGGTATGGTCATCAATCGTATGATTGACAATGCGGCTGTGGCTATAGCCAGCTTAGAAAGAAAGCCTGTACAACACGCCAGAGATCAAGCTATGGTGCACCCCCACCCTCGTGGGGCTCTTATTTTTGGCTGCTCTAACAATCAAAAGTTTTTTGCCAACTGGTGTGCTTGGGCTAATGGCACGGCGGTAAGAGAATTAGATTTCCACGATACTTTTTTAGCTGCGGACTATTCTCATCCGGCAGATAATATCCCCCCTGTGTTGGCTGCCGCTCAGCAAAAAACCTGTAATGGTCAGCAATTACTAAGGGGGATTGTAGCTGCTTATGAAATCCACATAGCTTTGGTTAAGGCTATATGTCTGCATAAACACAAAATTGACCACATAGCGCACTTGTGTCCAGCACAGGTAGCAGGAACAGGGGCTTTGCTTTCCATAAACAAAGATCATCTGTACCAGGCCATTAACCAGGCAGTCCATGTCAGTTTTAATACAAGGCAGTCCCGGAAAGGAGCTATCTCCTCCTGGAAAGCCTACGCTCCGGCTCATGCCGGAAAGTTGGCTTTAGAAGCTGTGGATCGTTGTTTAAGAGGGGAAAAGTCCCCCTCTCCCATTTATGAAGGAGAAGACTCTGTAATAGCCTGGATGTTGGATGGGCCTGAAGCCGAATACAAAGTAACACTTCCCGAAAAAGGGGAGGAAAAAAAAGCGATTCTGGAGTCTTATACAAAAGAACATTCCGCTGAATATCAATCTCAAGCTTTAATTGACCTGGCTTTTGAAATGAAAAAACAAATAAAAGACCTTGAGTCTATAAAAGAAATTATTATTTATGCTTCTCATCACACTCACTATGTTATTGGCACCGGTTCTGGCGATCCTGAAAAACAAGATCCTACAGCCAGTAGAGAAACCTTGGATCACAGTATTACCTATATTTTTGCTGTCGCTTTAGAAGATGAAAAGTGGCATCATATTCATTCTTATACTCCGGAAAGGGCCGGTCGGCCTGAGACAATTCGGCTTTGGCATAAGATTAAAACTTGTGAAGATAAAAAATGGACGAAGCTCTATCATCATCCCGATCCATCGGAGAAGAGCTTTGGCGGGCGAGTGGAAATTGTTTTTAAAGATGGTTCTAGAATAACTGGAGAAAAGAGAAGGGCTAATGCTCATCCTGCTGGAGAAAACCCTTTTAAAAGAGAAGATTATATTGAAAAATTTATGGAACTCGGCCGTTTTTCTCCTGTGGAAGAAAAAGAAAAAGCACGCTTCCTCTCTCTTGTGCAAAAATTACCAGAGTTGTCTTCAGAGGAGGTGGCTCAGCTTAATGTGCAGGCCCGCATTCCTTTACAAAAACATTCTATGGGACTGTTGGATTAAATACATTATTTAATCAACTAAAGGCTTTGGGTTTAAAGTCTTTTTTATTAACCAAGCTGGCACTGTCCCCTGTAGCTTGGATAAGAAATAAACCCTCTTCTTCCGCAAGTAAGTGAGCTCTATTCTCACTGGCTAGATAGGCTACCGCCCCATAGATCGTTTCCGTCTTATATCTTGTAAAATAATTTCTAAAATCCCGGAGGTGTTTTAAAAAAATACTTACCTCTTTAGGGGCTAAAGTGGTCTGTACTTCTACAACCACCACCTCTATCAAATTAGACAAAATAATATCAAACTCCCATCTTTCAACACGGCCATCGGGTTTTCTCCATTCCGATTGAGAACGGGCATGAGTTTGTGTTATATCTATCTCCTGCTCTTGAAAAATCCTTACCAGTTTCCCTTTAACTAAAGATTCTACTAAAGCTCCCCATCCTTGGTTAAACTGGCCCTCTATTTTTTGTATCTGCCGGTCGGTTTCTTCTTGGCTGGCACGAAGCTCTTTTTGGCTGGCACGGATTTCTTCCATTTCCTGCTTTGCTTTTTGGTTAGCTCGGATTTCTTTCATATCCTTCCTCCTTGTGGCTGATAGAAGCCACTTTTAAGTTTTCTTGAGTCTCTTTTATAAGACTCCAAATCTCATCCGCTGGCGATATTATGGATTTACTCATTTTTATCTCCTTTCTTTATAATAGCATAGTTTTTTTAAAACTAAATATGCAAAATCTGTGCCAAACCCGGAGGGTTTTATTTGGCGAGCTTCAATAAAATCTATGATATATGTAGTCGGTTATAAACCCGGAGGGTTTTATTTGGCGAGCTTCAATAAAATCTATGATATATGTAGTCGGTTATAAACCCGGAGGGTTTTATTTGGCGAGCTTCAATAAAATCTACGATAAACTAACCTATTTTTAAACCCAATGATCTTTTAATGAGAAAAATTGATTGACCGGAAGGGCAATTTGATTATACTAAGTGTTCGCTCTTTGAAAAATGAATAGTCAGTTAAGTCTTGTTTCGGGGACTCGTAGGAAACAACCGTTTTCTATGGGTTTTTGAAACTATATTCTTGTCAGTTTTTATTTGAATTGATGAGACCTTTTTATATTTGGAATTAAAATTTTTCCATTTTTTGTGGAGAGTTTGATTCTGGCTCAGGACGAACGCTGGCGGCGTGCCTAATACATGCAAGTCGAACGAGAAAGCTCCTTCGGGAGCAAGTACAGTGGCGCACGGGTGAGTAACGCGTGGATAATCTGTCCTCAGGTGGGGAATATCCAGTCGAAAGATTGGTTAATACCGCATAACATCCTTATATCTCAGGATAAAAGGATCAAAGATTTATTGCCTAAGGAGGAGTCCGCGTCCGATTAGCCTGTTGGTGAGGTAATAGCTCACCAAAGCTATGATCGGTAGCTGGTCTGAGAGGATGATCAGCCACACTGGGACTGAGACACGGCCCAGACTCCTACGGGAGGCAGCAGTAGGGAATATTGCACAATGGGGGAAACCCTGATGCAGCAACGCCGCGTGAGTGATGAAGGCTCTCGGGTTGTAAAGCTCTGTTCTTGGGGAACAAAAAAATGAGGGTACCCAAGGAGAAAGGACCGGCTAACTTCGTGCCAGCAGCCGCGGTAAGACGAGGGGTCCAAGCGTTGTCCGGAATTATTGGGCGTAAAGAGGGTGTAGGCGGCTTTGCAAGTCAGAAGTGAAAGCCTTGGGCTCAACCCAAGAAGTGCTTTTGATACTGCAGAGCTTGAGTGCGGAAGAGGGCAGTAGAATTCCTGGTGTAGCGGTGAAATGCGTAGATATCAGGAGGAATACCGGAGGCGAAGGCGTCTGCCTGGTCCGACACTGACGCTGAGACCCGAAAGCGTGGGGAGCAAACAGGATTAGATACCCTGGTAGTCCACGCCGTAAACAATGGATACTTGGTGTTGATGGAATTGACCCTATCAGTGCCGGAGCTAACGCGTTAAGTATCCCGCCTGGGGAGTACGGTCGCAAGATTAAAACTCAAAGAAATTGACGGGGGCCCGCACAAGCGGTGGAGCATGTGGTTTAATTCGATGATACGCGAAGAACCTTACCTGGGCTTGACATCTGGTGGAAGACTCTTGGAAACAAGGTCGCCTTCGGGCCGCCAGACAGGTGTTGCATGGCTGTCGTCAGCTCGTGTCGTGAGATGTTGGGTTAAGTCCCGCAACGAGCGCAACCCTTGTGTTTAGTTGCTAACATTTAGTTGAGTACTCTAAACAGACTGCCGGCGTAAGCCGGAGGAAGGTGAGGATGACGTCAAGTCCTCATGGCCCTTATGTCCAGGGCTACACACGTGCTACAATGGCTGATACAGAGGGCAGCTTAGCCGCAAGGTAAAGCCAATCCCAAAAAGTCAGTCTAAGTTCGGATTGTGGTCTGCAACTCGACCACATGAAGTTGAAATCGCTAGTAATCGCGAATCAGAATGTCGCGGTGAATACGTTCCCGGGCCTTGTACACACCGCCCGTCACACCATGAAAGTTGGTTATACCGGAAGTCGTTTCGCTAACCTTCGGGAGGCAGACGCCCAAGGTAAAATTGATGATTGGGGTGAAGTCGAAACAAGGTAGCCGTAGGGGAACCTGCGGCTGGATCACCTCCTTTCTAAGGAGAAGGAGTCCTTTTCTGGAACCAATGGTTCCGGGATGGACATTCCTAGGTCAAACCCGAAACAGATCTGGCTATTCACTTTTGAAAGAGTGTTTTTATTCTTTCAAAATTGGACTACGCCCTATATAATCAATAATGGACTTTCTAACAGACTCTATCTCTAGGTTATCATTATGACCGGAATCCTCCCTATCCAACCATATAGGTTTCTTTGGTTCATTTGCAGCTTGAAATAACTTATGAGCAAAACGAAAAGGAACGATAGCATCTTTTTTTGAATGAATAAAAAGAAGAGGAGCATTAACTTTTTGAATGCGAAACTCAGAATCCCAAGTGTCTTTTAATAACCACCGAATAGGGAGAAAAGGATAGGCGGATTGCCCTACTTCAGTAGCAGAAGAAAAAGCTCCATCAAAAATAAGAGATTTAACAGGATAGTTAACGGCCAAAGCAATGGCCACTGCGGAACCCAAAGACTCTCCAAAAAGAACAATTTCTTTGGCAGGGATTTGCTCTTCTTTCAATAACCACTCCAACACTAAAGCGGAATCAGAAATCAAATCTTGTTCTGTTGGCTTACCAGGGTTACTCCCATATCCCCGATAACCTACCAATAAAACGGAATATCCCTCATCTACTAAAAACTTAAACCTATAACCTCGCCCTTCCATATTCCCTGCATTGCCATGAAATACAACAACCACTGGCCGGCTTTTTTTAGCATACCAATGAGTTAAGTTCAGCTGATCTTTAGTTTGAGTATGAACTTCCTGATAAATTCCTTTCAATAGTTCTAAAGAAGGATGTGCCTTAAAAGGAAAGTACATCAATTTTCTTTGAAAAAGATAAGCCACCCCCATCAATGTAATATAGGAGCAAACAAAAAATATTATTGTACGAATAAATGAATTCATTTTTTTATTATATATTAAAGAGTTTATAAAAACTCTATCAATTTCTTATCTCTTCAGTAAGAAAAAAGAGAACTTCTTTTGAACATTTTTAGCTGAAATAGTGAGCGCACTCCTTTTATAAGTTTTAAACTGAACCGATATAGAATTTGCGCTCTTCAGATAACTTATTCCATATCTAACACTTCCCGCAGACGATCCATAAGCCCATCAGCAGTTACAATCCCAGATGGAGATAGAGCGATACCACTTACAGATAGCACACGCGCCGTCCATGTATTACAAGTATTAAATAAGTGAAAATCCCCGTGGGCGGGATAAAAGTAACTTTTGGAATAGAGGCCACGGGAGATGGATATAGCACGCCCACCAGACGGACGATCGAAGCCTGCTGCTATTGCCTGAGAAAGCCGTAAAAAACCCATCTCGGTCAACTTTACAGAAACCACTTCTCGTTCCAAACTATCATCATTTTCTGGAGGGGCTTGAAGAGCAGCTATGTGCATGACTGCCGGTGTTGGCACCAGCGCAGCCTTAAGAGTCATACTAAGAGTGGTTTCCTTCGCCTGATAATAAACATGGTCACCCCAGCCAAACTCAAGGAGTGTAGCACCTGGAAAATCAACTACCTCCGGAAGAACACCCATGGCAACAAGAGCTGGAGCAGACACCACAATCGCTGTATGCCAGCCATTGCTGACAACATAAATAAGATGGGGGCGAGGTCCCTCCTCCACAGACAAAACAGATTTACAGGCTATAAACCAGGTGACAAAGAGCAGGAAAACCAAATATCTCAAAATAAACTTTTTACCATCCTGAAATACCTGCAAACTTTTATTACAATACATGTTGATTTTCATAAATATTTCTTCAAGTTCGATAGACTGTAACTTCTTATAAATCAGGGAAGTGCACCCTGGTAAATTTCCACTGTACATCGAGAATTAACACATTGGAGAGTAGAAGACTTCCATTCATCACATCGGTATGAAGCCAAACAAATCTCCCTGCCGGAATGGCATGTTTGATCCCTATACCGCCGATAAGCCTCTTTTTGTAATTTATGGATGGCATAGGGGGCTCCTCCCATATTACAAGGACAACAATTTTTTGAAATCAAAACACAATCTGAGTTTTGAACACAAGGTATATCTTCTGGAGAATTTAAAACCTGTTTTGTACATGACACACAAATCATAAGAATAAAGAACATAAATGTCACTAAAAAGCTCATACGCTCTCCTTAACTTATCTTAGACTATTTTATAAGAAGGGAATAGACAAGTCCAGCTGACAATCATTATTATAAGCCAGAAGAGTTTTATTAATTGATTTCTTACACAAATACTGCTACAGGTGAATACTTATTTTTCCAAAATTTTTCACCGAATTAGGAAGACAGTTTTCAAGACACAAAGAGATCATAAAAGCTAGATATAATAAAATGATAAGACATCTGCAAAAGCAATTTAATGCGCTATTCACAAAAAAGAAGATATAGCACCTACTACAAATCAGAAAAAGAATTCTCATCCATTTTATCTTTTAAAATGGTGGCAACGGTATCTATATCTCCATTGCTTTTTTGGAAAATATAATCCATCTGACTTTCTAAAAGATATAATATACTCACTTCTTCAACAAATATATCTATAAAAGCTAGCTCCCTAGAAACAGATGGCGCATCCACAATCCAAATAATTTTGGCAGAATAAGAGCGCATAATAGTAAATTTTGTACTCACTTTATATGACCCTCCCTTCAACAAACGCAAATCTTCCAAAATATAATCAATATGATCAGAGGAAATAGATTTTATTCGCGAAAGAAGACCATAGCCAACCCATGTAACGAAATAATGTTCCATAAATCCTATCAATGTTTCTGCATGAGAAACGGGAAGCGGTACTGGTCCACCTTCCCACCAACTACCTGTTGCTATTTTAAGTATTCTATTTAAAGAAAAAGCTGTTTTAACAAAACATCTAACAGAAGCTTCTTTATCTTTGGGAGAAGGAAACTCTCTATTGATACCCAATAAGTTTTGTATTTGCTGTTCTGTAAAATGCTCTACAGATTGCTCTATGGAAAGACCTGGATTTGTCCAATGTACTTGTGAAAATTCAGGACATATTTCTCTCTGAGTGAGGGGAGCTTTTACATAGAAGCCATTATCATCTGTTTGTTTAACTGTATTTATGCCCTCATTCACACCTGTTTCTGAATCTATATTTACATCAGCACTTACATTAGCATCTCCATTTGCACCCGTATTTACACCCACTTCTGCATCTGGATTTGTATCTGCATCTGTGTCCCTATCTACATTTACAAATACACCTACATCTGTACTCGTATCTACATTTATATCACCTGCTCCGGCATCATCTACACCTATACTTGCAACCCCATCTGCACTGACACTCACCCCTGCATCTATATCATTTGTAACTATACTCACACTCATATCTATATTATTTGCCCTTGCATCATTACCACTGATTTCCAACTTCTGAGAAAATACAGAGCTAACCGCTTCTAAGTTTTTTTCTAAATTCTCTACACTTGTGCTTACGCTGGCCTCTACATCCAAACTGGCATCTGTGCCTACGCCTACATCCACTCCTACTGCACCTATGTTCACCCCTGCCTCTACATCCGAACTCGTACTTGCTTCTTCTATATTCACTCCTATTGTATCTATGCTGGCCTCTACAGCGACATCCATATTTGTTGTATCTTCATTTACATCCCCGCTTGTCTTGATCTCTTTATTTAAAATAAAAGAGGACCTCTTTTTTTGATAACTAGATTTTGTGATAATCCGATGAGAGGCAGGGTCGGCTGGCTTACGAAGCTCTGAATCAGGAGAACAAGCAAAAAAAAATAAAACTAACAAACTAAAAAAATAATTTTTCATAACCTAAACACTATAATAGGTAGAATTAAAATTTTATCTTCCTCACACACAAAGTAAAACAACATTGTCCTCAACACACAAAAGGAAATAGAACACATTTCTTTTTACCTGAAGATAAGTAAAAACACCCTCAACACAAAGAATGAGATACAAACTCATGCTCTTTTTTATAATTTAATGTATGAAATAATATCTGAACAGAATGAATGTAATACTTCCTAGACTTAAGTCTCTGTGTTTTATAATTCTTAGGAAACTGCCCTTTCACCAACTGTATTAAAGAGCTTATAAATAGTTCTACCCTGTTTTTGTTATGCCCGTAATGAGTCAATTCTGAAAAAAAATCTTACTCAAAATTTTGAATGAAAGAAGTTTTTTTCTTGTCAAGATTATTCCTTTAAAATAACAAGATCATAAGTGAAATCAAATTTTTAAAACTTTTTCAGAACCAACTATTTAGTTTAGTTCCGATGAACCGGCAAAGCGGGAGGTGAGTTCAGTGACTTCGCTGGCCGATACTTTTTGGAACAAGGACTCTGGAACTTTAAACATCTTGCCAGGTGGAATGGCTTGAATCCATTTTTGTTCTCCCCATACATCTACAGGCTCCCCTGCTTCACCAAGACAATCCCATATCATACGAGAAGCTTTAGGAATGATAGGTTCTGCAACAAGAGCGCAAAGCCTTAGTACATTAATGGAAGTGCGAAGAACCACCGCCCGCCTTTCTGACTTAAGCTCCTTCTTCCATGGAGCACACCGGTCAAAGTAATTGTTACCAAGCGACCAAAGCTCAGCCACTTTTTGAGTGAGATAACGAAATTCCAATGTTTCGTAATGCTGTTCAATTTGAGTAAGAAGCTTACCCATCTTAGCCTCCAGTTCGATTTCCTCAGAACCAAACACCCCTCCCTCCGGCACGATTGTTCCAAATTGCTTGGCACACAACTTCAACACCCGTAGCACTTGATTACCTAGCCGATCATTAAGGTCTTTATTTACCTTGCTTTGAAACTCACTCCAGGTAAAAGAACTATCCGATGACTCCGGTGCAGAAGCCAACAACATCCATCGCCAGTAATCCGATGGAAATAAATCAATCGCCTTATCCAAAAACACACCACGGTTCCATCTCGTAGAGAACTTACCTCCCTCGTAAGTCAACCAATTAAAGGCTTTAATCATATCCGGTTGTTTCCATGATTCACCTGTTCCCATCAACATAGCTGGAAAAAACACAGTATGAAAAGGAAGATTATCCTTAGCCATAAATTGCGCATAGTGAACATCAGTAGAATTCTCCCACCAGGAACGCCATGCCTCCGGTTCCCCTATTGATTCTGCCCATTCTTGAGCCGCAGAAATGTAACCTATAGGTGCATCAAACCAAACATAAAATACTTTGTTAGCCATATCCTCTTCAGGCACGGGGACACCCCACTGTAAATCACGAGTAATGCAACGAGCACGCAATCCTTCATTAAGCCACTTCAAAGCAACCGAACGAGTTAAGAGAGGCCAAGTAGAATTTTTATTCACCCATTTTCGAAGGGAGGACTCAAAAGAGGAAAGCTTAAGATAGAGATGTTCTGTCTCACGCACTTCCAGATCACAACTACCCGATACAGCGGAGCGGGGTTTGATAAGGTCCGTGGGTTCCAGCAAAGACAAGCAAGCATCACATTGATCCCCACGAGCTTGCTCATCACCACATTTTGGACAAGTCCCCAGTACATAACGGTCGGGTAAAAATCTTCCATCCGAAGGAGAATAAAGCTGCTTCATCTTGCGCCGATCAATATAACCCCTATCACGAAGAGATTTATAAATATGTTGAGTTGTGCGATGGTTCTGAACTGAGGAGGTACGACCAAAGTAATCAAAAGAAAGGTCAAACCTTTTGTAGATGGCTTTTTGGAGATCATACTGACGCTTACAATATTCACCAACAGGAATACCCTCTTCCGAGGCAGCTAGCTCAGCCGGTGTACCATGTTCATCCGTGGCACACAGATAAAGCACAGGACGCCCCCGCCTACGCAAGTAACGAGCATAAACATCTGCCGGCAGCATACTACCTACCAAATTTCCCAAATGTTTGACTCCATTTATATATGGCAAAGCACTGGTGATTAAATACCGAGTCATTTTTTTATCGGCTCCTTTGTTATCGAATATCTAAAAAAATATTTTAAGTATTTTTATTTTTTTAATTTAAGTTTTTCTCTTATCTGTATAAAAATACTATCAAAGTTAAGAGGAGAATCTAAATAACCTTTAAGACCTTGTTCTAATTGAACAGTCTTTTGAAAACAAGTATCTAAAGTCTCAAAAGGCACCTTTTTTAAAACACTTAAAATCTCCTTTTGATCCTGATGAATAATATTTTTATATGAAAATTTCATAAGACAAGCATCTCTCAGTATCTGCTGCCAAAACAGACAAACAAATAAAGCCTGCTCTCTATCTTTAACCAGATCAGCTAAAGCTCCAAAAGCGAAAAGCTCTTGTCCTGTTATAGACTCTTTAAGTAATTTAAGAGCTTGATCTCTTAACTCTTTATTTTCCCACCACTTTTCTAAATTATTCATGCTACCATGAGAAGCGCGTATCATCCAATGATTTTCCAAAGGAGAGAAAAGGGTTCCTTTCTCGTTTTTTTTATCTTTCTTTTTTTTGCCTGGTTCTTTTTGTTCCAGTTTTTCCTTTTGATTTCTTTCTATAATAGTATATAGGTCTTCCATCTTAAGAGGTTGAAACCGTAATATCTGCACACGGGAACGGATGGTAACAGGCAAAGCCGACAAATGAGAGGAGATTAAAATAAAATACACATTAGGAGGAGGTTCTTCCAAAATTTTTAAAAGGCTGTTTGCTGATGATAAGTTCATCCGATCAGCGGAATCAATAATGATGACTCTGGCTGGCGCGAAACTTTGAAGAGAGATAAATTTTGATATTTGCCGAATAGACTCCGACTTTATATACAAGCCATCCGGTTGAATGAATAATACATGTTGGCTGTTTTCATATTCTGTGTTTATACAATCATCACATTCCCCGCAAGCGGGATAGCTTTTCTCACAAAGCAAAGTTTGTGCTAAAGCTAAAGCCACTTTTTTTTTACCAATACCAGCGGGGCCAGAAAAAAGCAAAGCATGTGGTAAGTGCCGGTCCTGCTTGGCCTTTAATAATTTAATTAAAGGGAGCTGATGACCGCAAATATGGTTTAATAGTTGAGCCATTTTCTTTTTTTTAATTCCTCTACGACTTGTTTTTTTAGTTCTTCTTTTGATAAAAGAGCGTTTAATACAAACCAAGAGTCTTTATTCTCTTTAGCCATAGAGAGGTAAGACTCTCTAACTCTTTGATGAAAAAGCCTATCCTGCATTTCAAAACGATCTGTAGAGTGGCCTTGAATCTGACTTCTTCTATCCTTTTCCACCACAGGCATATCCAACAAAACCCAAAGATTAGGAGTAATATGCTCCGGTACGGTAAATTGATTCAGCCATTTTACTTGCTCTGCCAGCAGACCTCGCCCCGCTCCTTGAAAAGCAGAAGTACTGGGCCAGAATCTATCACAAATAACCCACTTTCCTCCTTCTAAAGAAGGCATGATGACTTTTTCAATATGATCTCTACGGCTGGCCGAGATAAGTAAAATTTCCACTTCAGGGGAAATAGGGTCATAGGGATGTAAAACCACCTCTCTTATTTTTTCACCTAAAGTGGTTCCTCCTGGTTCGCGGGTTAAAACAAATTCCACATTTCTCTTCTCCAGTTCCTTGGATAAAGATTGAATCAAGGTGCTTTTTCCCGAATGATCTAAGCCTTCAAAAACAATAAACGGCATATTTGTTCTCTCTTACTCTTTATACCAAAGGATCAAAGCCTTTGGATTTGGGTTTAAGTCTTAAATTTCCGTTGCTCTTTTCTATTCAAAATTTGAACCCCATAAAAAGATCGGAAAAATAAAGTCCTTTGGGTTTAAAAATTCTTTTTGAAAAGAGCTTCTGCTTTCTTCAGTTGCTCTGCTCTGTCTAACGAACCAGATTTTTTGCCTTTCTCTGTCGGATCAAAGTATTCACAGTAATTGTTTCTTTCTTTATCCCCCACTCGCTCGGCAGAAGGCTCTTTACACTCATTATAAGCTGCTTTATCATAAAACCGACAGTTTAAACAAATATGCAGATCAGATCCGCAATGAGGACACTCTTCTCTAAAACTCACTTTATGTTCCAACTGCGTTGTTTTACTACATTGATGACAATGCACTGTATTCAAAGAGTATCCCTTTCTATACTTTTTTCCTAACACTCATTTTTTCACAAGCTTCAAAAAAATTATACCCTTCACGATTGGTATATCTTAATGTTTAGATAAAAACCTATATGTCTGTCTTCATATCCTTTATGGTATTACCCCCATTTCTAAGGGGACAAGCTTTTCCGCAACTTTTTGGTTTCTTTCCTCTGAGCAACAGAGCCTTTATACCCACCGTCTTTAGGTTTTCCAGTTCTCCTTTGTGATAGCAGCGCATTCTCTAGGAGAACACAAGGTCAGTATAACTTTCATGAATTTTAGAACATTCTCCTGTTGCGGAATTCATATACAAGCTTTCTGTTTCCATTGTCTGGTGTGTTTTTACCACACCTTTTAACAAAGCTCCACTCGTAACTCCTGTTGCACAAAATATAACAGGAGACTTGACCAATTCTTCTATTGTATATACCTTATCCACTTGCTCAACTCCCATATTTATAGCTCTTTTCTTTTCTTCTTCATTTTGGAAAACCAAACGACCTTGAAAATCCCCTCCCAGACATTTAAGGGCACTGGCGGAAAGCACTCCCTCAGGGGCTCCTCCTGTCCCCATCAACATATCCACGCATACACTACCCGAGTCTTGATTCCAGGTGGTTAAAATCGAAGTAGATAAGTCTCCATCTTCAATCAGCTGCACACGAGCACCGGAGTTGTAGATAGATTGAATCAACTCTTTATGTCGGGGACGATCTAAGACCACCACTACCATATCACGAACATTTTTATTTAAAGCTCGAGAAACTCTTTGAATATTTTCTTCCGCACTTTGGGTGAGATCAATTAATCCTTTTCCTTTTGGTCCACAAGCTATTTTTTCCATATACACATCAGGCGCGTTAAACAAACTTCCTTTTTCAGATAGAGCCAAAACAGATAAAGCACCACCTAAAGCTTTAGCGCAAAGATTAGTGCCTTCCAGAGGATCTACAGCAATATCCCATTCTGGATGGCCTTCCCCCCATATACCCACTTTTTCCCCGATATAAAGCATAGGTGCCGCATCTCTTTCCCCTTCTCCAATAACAACCTTCCCTTTAATGGACATCTTCTGAAAAGCCTTTCTCATAGCATTTACAGCTGCCTGGTCGGCTGCATTTCTATCCCCCCTACCTATATACTCAAAACAAGCTACAGCAGAAGAGCTAGTTACCTGTGTAATATCTTGCGATAAAAAAGAAGGAGAGTTTTTTTCCACTATAGGCCCCTTATCGTAAAATCTTATTGGTAAAAACCTTTAGGTATGGACAGTTGTCCTTTTGGTAAAATCCAAAACACACGATCATCATAAGTAATCTGATAACGAACTAGATACTCTCGTACCACCTGTCGTATAGAGAGCGACTGATAAACACTTTTTACAAACATCTGTTCAACAAAGTCTTTTTTACTGTCCGGTTCCTTATATGCAGAAAATACATCTGATGCTCTATCCATCATAATCATTAAAAAATCCGATATTACTCTTGTTCTCATCCAAGATAAAATCACTTGCTTTTTTTGCTTCCCCTCTATCGGCTTTATAGCCGCTTGTAATTCGTTTGAAGTGAAAGAAAGAGGAACAATAGAAATGTCTGTACTCCAATGACCTTGCTCTAAGATTGTTGCAAGAAGTTCAAATGTTTCTCTAAATTCCGATGAAAAAGAAGTAATTTCCTTGGGAATAGAAGATAAAAATGCTTGCCGGGCAGATTCAAAATCTATCTTCTTCTTATCTAGGAGAGTATCTGGTTTTGCCTTATCTAAAACAAATAAAAGGTGGCTTATGAAATAATATTCTGCTGTTAAAAGCTGTTTTTTTTTATTATAAGCTTTCTGTATTTGTTGTATCTGCTTATTTAATCGCGCTCTTAGCTGTTCAAAAAAAAGATCGTATTGTGCTTCTCTTTCTGGAAGTTTTTTATTGTGTTGCTGCAGCTGAGTATCCCATTCAAACTGTAGCTGATTATTGACCGCATGTAATTTACTTAACTCTGCCTTTAAATCAGCTATCCTTTGTTCTTTTTGTTTTAACTGTTCTCTCCACTCATAAAGAACAACATCAAAATAAGAAATATGGCTCAGTAAATGAGCCACACGCTTAGTAAGGCTGCATATCTCTCTTACTTGTGCAGGCAAAAAATCAGGATGATTTCCACATAGAATATTATTACTTTCCTGCATGCGCTCCACATCTTGCTGAGAGATAGATTTAGAAGCCAGATTTGCAAATGCCGTTTGATTTATATTACTCCAATTAGATAAGTGTTCTACAAATTGACTAAAGCTATCTCCATAGCCTGTTTTTAAAGTGGTTCGAAATTGGTTTAATTGCTGTTGAGTTTCTTCCCAGTCTTCTTCGGCTTTTTCTTTTTGTATTTGTATTTTATCACTCCACTCCTGCCCCTGCCTTGCGTGCTCTTCGTGTATATGACGAGATAGGTCTTCCGTATTTTGTTTTAATGTATCTAGTTCTCTTGTCCTTCTTTGATGTTCTTCATCGTAGTTTCTGTTTTGCTCATTCACAGCTGATATTAAATTAGCGATAATTTGCTTTTCTGTTTCTATCTTCTGTTTTTCTTCCACAATATGGTTTTTCTTACTTAAAAGTGCCTGTTCACATTCTTTTGTTTTACATCTTTTTTTTATGTCCCCATTATATTCAAGAATCAGTGTATTAGTAGCTTGCACAAGTGTATCTAGTTCTTCTTGCTTCCTCTTTACTTGAGTTTTTTGATCTTCTACAGATCGTTTTTGATCTTGCTTCCATGTTTCAAATTCTTCCACTTTATTATTATAGCTTATAGCTTGAGTCTCATATTCTCTATCTTGGTTTTGTTTCCATTCATCCCACTTTGTTTTAAAATCCACAATAGAACCATCTTGCAAATATTTTGCAGTATTATAAAAATGTCTTAACTTCCTTTCCTTTACTTCCAACTCAGTTAACTGAAGTATATTGCCATTCACTCTACGTATAAATGCATTGACATCCTCCCCTAAACTTACAACTTGCTCTGCCACTATTTCTTGTTCTTTAACCTGTTGAATAATTTTATTAATCTCCTCTTGAATATTCTGTTTTTCTTGTTCTGCCATTTTCCATTGAGAAAGCAAGCCATTATAGTGACCGATACTGGTATTTAAATTCTCTCTTTGATCCTTCAAAGATTTTGGTAGTTGATTTAGCCTATCCTGTTCTTTTTTAAGAACCGACCTCATCTCTTGTTCTTTTTGTTCTTGAAAGGTATGCAGATGATCTGCCTGTCGAGATTCCCATAGTTTTTCTCTCTCTTTAAACTGGTCATATAGGTAGGATGACATAGTGTAAAACACAACATCATGAGTAAAATAAGCAAAGCAAGGTGAACTGAAAAAGAAAAGCAAGAATATATATCTTTGTATGTGCATAATAGCTATCCTCTAAAAAAACCTCGATACCCATTTTGTTGTAACTTTTAGCCCCTTAGCAGAGGGACCTAGTCTTTTGGTTCCTACTCTCTTATGAAAAGCACTATACCCGCTATTGATACTATATCAACCATTTTTATTGACAAATAAATAAAAAATTTTAAAACTACATAAGGATATTTAACAAGGAAAAGATATGAACAAAAAAATGATTCCTATGTATTTAACTTCTTTTCGCATTTCTTTAGTGCTACCTATTATTTTATTAATTATTTATGAAAATTACTGGTTAGCGAGCCTTTTATGGATCATAGCCGGTCTTACTGATGCTTTAGATGGTTTTTTGTCCCGAAAATGGTCTGCTCAGACAACAGCCGGTGCCCTGTTAGACCCGGTAGCGGATAAAATTCTTACTCTATCCATTTTGATTTTATTATGCTATTTTCAAAAAATAGATCCTTTTTTAGTGATTTTATTGGTTTCTAGGGATATATATGTAACAGGGCTACGCTCTATTGCAGCGGATAAAGGCTTAATTTTATATGCTAAACCTTTGGCAAAGTGGAAAACGACTTTACAGATTATAGGTGTTTTCTTTATGTTAATAGGTTTTGAAGTTTCTTTTTACATAGAGCAAGCCGGTTACGGCCTTTTATGGGTTTGTGTTTTAATGAGTTGGTTATCTGCATGGGACTACACAAATGATTTTAGAAAAAAATTCAAATTTATTGAGTTTTCATCCTAGGGAGTTGACAGCAACTCCAGAGAATTGACAGCGACCTAAGAGAGCCTTTAATACAGAGTAGAAAATTCTAAAAGAATTTTCTACTTGGTGGAGCTTGCGACATAAAGGAGCAAGATACACAGGGCACAAAATCTCATTAGAGATTTTGTGCTTGTACGAAAATATACGTGGGTGTAGCTCAGCTGGCTAGAGTTACTACCTTGCCAAGGTTGAGAGTCAGAGGCTTAGAACAAAGCCACCTGTGGAGCTTGCGACATAAAGGAGCAAGATACACAGGGCGCAAAATCTCATTAGAGATTTTGTGCTTGTACGAAAATATACGTGGGTGTAGCTCAGCTGGCTAGAGTTACTACCTTGCTAAGGTTGAGAGTCAGAGGCTTAGAACAAAGCCACCTGTGGAGCTTGCGACATAAAGGAGCAAGATACACAGGGCGCAAAATCTCATTAGAGATTTTGTGCTTGTACGAAAATATACGTGGGTGTAGCTCAGCTGGCTAGAGTTACTACCTTGCTAAGGTTGAGAGTCAGAGGCTTAGAACAAAGCCACCTGTGGAGCTTGCGACATAAAGGAGCAAGATACACAGGGCGCAAAATCTCATTAGAGATTTTGTGCTTGTACGAAAATATACGTGGGTGTAGCTCAGCTGGCTAGAGTTACTACCTTGCTAAGGTTGAGAGTCAGAGGCTTAGAACAAAGCCACCTGTGGAGCTTGCGACATAAAGGAGCAAGATACACAGGGCGCAAAATCTCATTAGAGATTTTGTGCTTGTACGAAAATATACGTGGGTGTAGCTCAGCTGGCTAGAGTTACTACCTTGCTAAGGTTGAGAGTCAGAGGCTTAGAACAAAGCCACCTGTGGAGCTTGCGACATAAAGGAGCAAGATACACAGGGCGCAAAATCTCATTAGAGATTTTGTGCTTGTACGAAAATATACGTGGGTGTAGCTCAGCTGGCTAGAGCGCAACCTTGCCAAGGTTGAGGCCGAGGGTTCGAATCCCTTCACCCGCTCCATTTGACCAACACAGCTTTTTAAAAAACGTGTCATAAACATTTCAGGAAATGTCAGGGTATTTCAACTCTCCGAGTTTCCTGGTGAATTAGGCAATCGTCATTTCGCTGTGTTTATGTCTGGGTATTTCCCAGTATTTCAATTTGTGGCTACATGGGGCTACATATTTGGCTACACGGATTTTTCTTGGTCAGGGGCTTCTTTGATAGATGAAAGAGAAATTATCTTTCCGAAAATCTTTATATTGAAAAAGTATATAAAGAAATAAAGTATCTTTTATAGAAATAATGTAGTGTTTTTTGCTAATAATAGGTGAAGATAAACACAAAGAACAAAAAAGCTCTGAAGAGGTAAACATTTTAAATGGATGTGTGATTTTGCCAATACCCAGGGTTAAATTCTTGAGTTTGAGAATACCTAACAAATTCGGAACTTGTTTATAGTCTATGTCTCTGGTATATTTTATTACCTGTTTCTAAGGTAGAATTTTTTTGAAACGAATTCCACCAAGTAAAATTGATCAAGTATTTAAAAAAAACATCTTTATCTATGAAAAAACATAAATAAATATAGTCTTTTTAAAAAAGGAGTCTAAATTTGACAAATAAAACTAACATTTCTAAATCACAACATTATGTTCCTAAGTTTTATTTAAAAAATTTTTCCATATGACGATTTTAAATAATAAAAATTGTATAGTTCAAGAATTGGAAAAAGAGAATGTGATTTTCTATAACCATTTACAAGTAGGAACATCTTATAATTATGTTTTTTCTAACACTAATGAATTCTACATGATGCAGAAATACTTGAAGAGAAGCCCAGAGGCTAAAAATCCTTTTAGATCAAGGGTAAGATTCAATTAAAAACACAGCTTCTTCAATTGAACTATGGGTATAACTAAATAAGATGCAGGGCAAATCCCTATTATTCTTATCCCACAGTAAAAAACACAGATGTTTTTATTTTGTCAGCTTCCACAAGTCTTCGCAGAAGAAATAATCAATGGTTTTGATATATTTTTTTAGAAAATTTTCAGAGACCATATTCGGTCTTATATCACAGTAATAAACACCATCTAAAGGATTTAACTTAATCGTATATCCTTTAAAATGACCTGATAAAAAAGTAGAGTTAATACCATACTTACGCTTTGATTTTATTTTCTTTCTTTGAACATCATTTAAAAAAACAGCAATATGAGGAATATAAGTCCCAGTAAGCTTTGAATATAAAAATTTATCAATAAATATCTTGTCAATTCTGTCTTTGCTAGATGTCTTCACTGAACCAATAACTTTTAAAGAGGTATCTTTTTTTATTAACAGATCATGTTGGTATTTCATCTTAAAGAGAGTTTTTCCAGATTTTTTAATTGGAATTTCAACCCATCCAGAGGAACATTTAAAACCCATTTTATTAATGAAAAGACAAATAAAAAGTTCAAAGTAATCCCCTACCAGTTTTCGTGCTTTATTGGATTCTCCAACAGGAAGTGCATCTAAACAAGCACCAACTGTTTGTTGAGTAGTATAAATACATTTCTTTAAAAAATCTCTATTTGTCTTATTTGCTCCTTTTATTTTATCTTTACTTTTTAACAAAGTTTTTATCTTTGAAATTGCTTTCTGATATTTATTGATAGTAAGAAATAAATCAGAGTTTATTGGTCTGGATATATTATATTGCCCATCTTTCTTATATTGAAAAAACGTATAGTTTGTTTCATTTTGAGCAATGATCTGAGCCTGTAAACCTGTTTCAATAAACTCCAAATACTCATTAGCAAAGTTGAAAAAATCATCAAGGCTCTTGAAGTTGCTTTTATCTGTGGATTTTTTAAGAAGACTTTTTAAATTTAATTTACTCAACGAATACTCTCTCTTCTTTCTGTATTTCTTCTATCAAATTCAAACCATTCTTTTTCTGTTCTGTATATTACTTTTCTCATTCTATGGATAGCCCATTGGTTGTATTCTTTGGAAATGTCACATCCCATCCATTTTCTACCAAGTTGTTCCGCTACTGTTATTGTAGTTCCTGCACCTGAAAAGGGATCAATAACAGTATCACCAATCTTTGAAGATGCCATTATAAATTTCCTTACTAGTTCTTCAGGTTTTTGCGTTGGATGAGGGGTCTTTTCTTCCATTCCATTACATGTTACTGGTACTTCTATAACATCCTTCGGTTTAGCTCCTAAAGGGTGAGGTCGCCAATTCGCACTCTTTTCTTTATTACTATATTGACTCGTTTTAGCTTGAGGATGTAAGGGGTATTTTAAAGTATGCTTCCCATAAGGAATCCTAATATAATCTGTATTTAATTTTGTTTTTTTCGTTTTTCTAAAGTGAATTATACTTTCATGCGATCTCCCCCAATCATTTCCCAAATTAGCTTTATTTTTATAAGACCATATGAGCCACTTACACGATTTAAAATATAGCATAGCAGGATGTTTAATATCAGACAGAATTTCAGAAAAGCCACATACATATAAAGAGCCATCTTTTTTTAAGACTCTGCTAGCTTCTTTAATCCACTCAATAGACCATTTAATATAATTTTCTTGAGAATCAAAATTATCCCAATCTGCTTTTTTAATATTGTATGGTGGATCAGCAAATATTAACTCAATAGACTCATTACTCAGAGTTTTAAGCCATTGTATGGAATTCCCAAGAAATAGTTTTCCATTTGGATGCTTAAAATGTAGCTGTATTTTATTAGAACTTTCTTTTACTTTGTATTCTCTTCCTTGATTATTAAATAAATTCCCTTGTGTTTGTTCAATGGAAACTTCCATAGTTTTTCCTTTTTGATTTTATATATTTTTTGATATAGATCACTTTACATAAAACCCAAGCGAGATAATCTTATACTCATAGAGATAGCAGATACTCCAAAAATCTCTGCTAGATCACGAACATCATCTTCGGATAAATATTTCCTAGAGTTTTTTTGTATTAACTTATGTATTTCTTTATTTAAAATTTCTCTGGGCATCAGCAATGAAGCTGCAAAATGATTAGCCTCAACTTCTCTCCAGTCTGAACCTTCAGAGGTTTTATCATCACGAAATAATATCTGAGATGGAGTATTATGTTGTCCTTGTTGAGCTATTGTACCTTTATCTTGTGTGTTTAAGGCAGTATCATGCTTTAATAATAAATGTCCTAATTCGTGCGCTATGGTAAACTTTTTTCTTGTGGGTGGTTGACTTTCATTGACAACTATAACTTGTTTTCCATTTTCTGTGGTCATGGAAGCTCCAGAAATATTACTTTGTAACTTTTTATCAAAATAGTGAATGGCATGAGCTTTCACCAATTCTTCCATATCAATATCACACTTATCTGGTTTCTTTAATTTTTGTCTTGCTTCATTTGCTTTTTTTTCTATTACTTCAGCTTTTTTTGTGTTCATTTTCCCTCCTTAAATCTTTCAGGACATCTCTTAAATCGTTTGACAATTCTGTATTTTCCAAATTATTAAGAGCACGACCCAAAGAAGACTCATCAACTGCTTGTGCTAATTTACTTAAACTGATGCCTAAATAAAGCGCAATTCTAATAGCTGTATCTAAATTAGGAACTTGTTTTCCTTGTTCATAGTTATTGATGGAGATCCGGCTTAAATTAAGCTCTCTGGCTAACTTTTCCTGGGAAATTGCTTTTTCTTCCCGGTGTTCTCTCATCATTCGTCCAAATTTGGTAGCTGTGGACATATTTTAAATATAGAAGCACTTCAGACAAAAATCAACAAGATGTATATTATAATATGCAAAATTAACACTTTACATTTAGTAAAAACAATGATACTTTATAAAAAATGCCCTAAAATAAGGAAAAAAAGTGTTTTTCTATGGCAAATAATATTTTATACAGCAAGACAATAGCACAGACTAAAGAACAGGTAAAACCTTACAGAGTACTTTCTTTGGATGGTGGAGGCATGAGGGGTTTATATACGGCGTCTGTTCTTCAATCTTTGGTAAATCGCTTTTCTCGGTCAAACAGCGGAAATAAAGATATTGGAAAAGGTTTTGATCTGATAGCTGGAACAAGCACAGGCGGAATCCTGGCCTGTGGACTAGCCGCAGGAGTTCCTATCAAGAATATCATAGAGCTTTACTCAAAAAAGGGAAAAAAGATATTTACCAACCCCTTTCCTTTTGATTGGAAAATAAAAAAACTATGGTGGGCTCATCAAAACAAGAATAAACCTGCAAATTCTAATAAAGCTCTAACGCAGGAACTACAGAGTATATTCAACGATAAAACAATGGGGCAGATATATAATGAGAGAAAAGTTGGTTTGTGTATCACTTCTATCAACCTGATTGATTATTCCCCGAGAGTTTTTAAAACACCTCACAATTTATTAAAAAATGCGGACAATAATAGGAAGTTAATAGATGTATGTTTAGCCACTTCTGCTGCTCCAATAATATTTCCTATTGCAAATATTCCCGATCCAGAAAGAGAAAATATTTATGAGAACTTTGTGGATGGAGGTTTATGGGCTAACAGTCCTATTTCAGTTGCTCTCATTGAGGCTATAAGCTGTTCTGGAGAAAATCAAAAAATCGAAATTGTATCCATAGGCACCTGTCCAGCTCAAAAAGGAGAAGTAGTCAAAAACAGTAACAGAGGGTTATTTCAATGGCAATTTGGTATTAAACCAATGGAACTTTCAATGGAGTCTCAATCAAAAGCCAGCCATAATATCGCTGATTTCTTATGTGTTCAATTGAAAAAGCTAGGAAGGAAAGTAACCATTCATCGTTTAAAACAAACAGTTCCTTCTGTAGAACAAGCAAAATTTTTATCTTTGGATCAAGCTAATAAGCAAACTTGTGATCTACTAATAAAACTAGGGAAAAAAGATGGGGAGGCGATCTATGGAGAAATAATAAAAAAAGACAAAGATAATGACTTAAAAACAATTTTCACTAATTTGCCAAATATAAAAGGAGGAAATTAACTATGGTTAAATTACAAAAACAATTTGAAAAATTTCATAAAAACATAAAGGTTGAGTCCAGTGAATTAAGGGAAAAAAGAGATATTATCGTAGAAAAAATAAAAAAGTCTCTTTCTGAAGATAATCAACCGATTCCAGAGGTTTTGAATCAAGGAAGTTACATATATGGAGTGGGGATAAAACCTGTTTCAGGAGAGGATTATGATATTGATGTGGGTCTGGATTTCAGTATTAAATCTTCAGAGTATGATGCACAAGAGGTCAGAAGTTGGGTTTATGATGCGATTAAAAAGCACACGGATGAGGTAAAAAATAAAGGACCGTGTATACGGGTCATATATCAGGTAGGCTATCATGTTGATCTGGTTTGTTACGCTAGATACAAAGAGGATGAACTAAAAGAAACATTTCAGCTAGCTCACAAGAATGGTTCTTGGGTACTTTCTGATCCAAAGAAAATAAAAGAGTATATAAAAACAGCCAGGGAACAATTTAAAAACACGAAAGACAGTAGTGGTTCGGATCAATTGCAGAGAGTAGTGCGGTACTTAAAAAGATGGAATGATTTGGCTAGTCCAGGTGAATCTGACGACAAACCAATTGGCTTAGCGGTTTTGCTTTATTGTATTGAAGTTTTGCGATCTTCTTTTTATGACTCTCAAGGCAATTTAGATGATTTACAGGCTCTTGCGTATGTTGCCGAGAGAGCAAAAAAAAGTAACAAAATTTCTGCTTATAAACCAGATACTCAGGAAGATGTTTTTAGTAAAATCAGTGACTCAGGGATGGAAAAACTTATTTCAAGGTTTCAAAAATTACATGATGCTTTGTTAAAGGCTAGAAACTCAGATAAATTAAAAGAAGCATGTGAAGTAATGAGAGACCAATTCGGAGATGACTTCCCTGTGGAAGAAAACAAGAATACTGATGGAAAGAAAAAGATTCTTCTCTCTTCAGCAGTGCCAAGTTATACAAGCCAGTTTAAGCCTCACGGGGAAAAGCAATGACTCTTTCTTGGTGGATAACAAAAAAAGAAGTTTATAGTAAAACTTTAAGAGATATTAACGAATATCCTGGACTTCGTTATTACATAGAAAATAATCGTTTTGTAGTTTCTGGGGCGTGGCCGGTATACGGTGGCGTTAAAGGAAAGACACATATTGAAGATTTCCTAATAAAGATTGTTTTTCCTGACGATTATCCTGATAATCTTCCAAAGGTTTATGAAATAGGTAATAAGATAAAACTTAAAAACCCTGATACTCATTTCTATACAGATGAATCAGCTTGCTTATTTTACCGAACAGAAAGATATTTGCACTTCCCAAAAGACAAGAACTTTCAGTTAAAAGAGTTTTTAGAAGGCCCTGTTAAAAGTTTCTTTTTTTCACAGCTATACTACATTGAACATAATGTTTGGCCATTTGGACAACGCTCACATGATGAAAAAGGCTTATTAGAGTTTTATAGTGAAGTATTAGGGTTTCCATGTGATTTAAAAAATATCGCAGATGCTTTATTTTATCTATTAAAACCACAAATAAAAGGACACTGGCCTTGTCCTTGTGGAAATGAAAAGATCAGAAAATGCCACGTTGATAACTTTAGATTACTGAGCAGTAAAATCCCAAAAGAAGCTATCGCTTTAGATATACGTTTGTTAAAGAAATTTTTAGAAAAAGAATTTGTTGGGAAAGAGCTAATTTTACCTAATAAAAAAAAATCTGCCCTCCCGAATGCCCCCTTACCCTTTATGGGGGGCTGAGGGAGAAGGATTTTAGACTTTAATATTTACACTTTGGTCAGTGGGAAGACGAAGCTGCTTGATCCTACAATGTAAAATAAAAAGACCCATTTGACATATATGGGTCTTTTTGTTAAATTAGAGTTATGAAGAACTCAGGCAGTAAACATACACCTATAGAAAAGCTTCTGAAAAAGCCTTTAATCAGCTCTCAAGATCTGCGGGGTAATGGTCATCACCCTAGCCTACTAAGCTATTACACAAACAAAGGTTTATTAGAAAAAGTAGGGCGTGGTCTTTATAGAAATACTCAAATCCCATTAGATATAAATGTTCAATGGGAAGGACTCGCCTACACTGTTTTGAGTATTCCAAGAGGTGTTGTCACCGGCATTTCAGCATTGGATATTTATGACATTACAGAAGAAATACCAAGAGAGTATTGGATAGCAGTACCTCATAATACTACCATTGGCAGACGAACTCGTGCGCGAATTATTAAACATAGAAATCATGGACTGGGAATTTCGAGTATTTCTATTGGAGATATTGAAATTCCTATCTATGAATTGGAAAGAACCTTAGTTGATGCTTTTAAACTTCTCAGTATCGAAACAGCTATTAAAGCCCTTAAATTTGCGTTTAGTCATCCTGACCATAAACCAAATATACCGAAAATTCAGGAATACTCGAATAAATTAAGAACTCCTATAAGAGAATACATTTTAACAGTAACAACATGAAGCTATAAACAGGTTTTTTAAGTTTTAGGGATTTCTTTCGGTAAATGAAAAATTGATTTTTCCTACCTAATTGCAGAAACAAATTATATTTTCTTCTTTTCCTTGACTTGTACTCATATTATGAGTACATTAAATAAATGTATATAGTTGATCTAGACCCTGTAAAAAAATCTCTTAAAAAAGTACCATACTTCATCCGTGATAAAATGCAAATCTGGGCAGATATGGTTGAAAAAGAAGGGTTACTAACTGTTCAAAAATTAGGAGGGTATAGAGACCATATATTAAGAGGTAACCGCAAAGGACAGAGATCTGTATATCTAAATAAGAAGTGGAGACTTATTTATACAGTTAGTAAAGAAGGACAAATTAACATAATAACAATAGAGGAGGTTATACCCCATGACTACTAAAAAAAGATATGGAACAAAAGAGTTAGAAAAAGATTACGGTGCTGTCACTTTTGCCAAGCTTTTACACACTTATCGTGTAACTGCTGAGTTAACTCAGAGTGAGCTTGGAGAAAAGATTGGTGGTTTAAGCCGAGGCATTATATGTGATTATGAAAATGGCCGTCGTATTCCATCCCCTGCTAAAGCCGCTGAAATAGCTGAAGCTCTTGATGAGATTGAATCTTATTGGGTGCAAGTAGCCGTCCAAGATTATCTCCATCAATATGACTTGAATTATAAGGTCAAGCTAACTTAAAAGTGGAAAAGACTATTTTCAAGTCTCTGAGGTATTTCTTATCTTCTTTAAATCTAAAGCTCTAATCATAGAAATAATTTCTTTTCTCACCCTCTTATCTTTTATAGCTTTCTTCATAACTTGTACAATTCTTTCAGTTGATTTAGGTGAGAACGCTTCTTTTCTCTCTCGTTTTGAAAGACTCCGTTTTAAGAAAATATCTTTACTCATTTTTATTCACCATTGTAATTATATCATAGTTCTCTTCATATCTAAGAACTATTGTTGAAAAATCAAGACTTAAAACTCCTCTAAAAGATGAGTAGATATTTAAATAAATACTTTATGCAAAGCAAAAAAAATCTATTTTTTTACTAATAACTTTATGTCAATCAGACATAGAGGTATTATTAAATATATATAAATAATAAAGATAAGCAGTAGAAGTGATCACCTAGAAAAAAAGGTCTAAAGCTTCCGACTCAAGTCTAACGAAAATAAATTAGTTGCTTAGCTTGAATTTCAACAGTGTTTCCAGGTGTTTGTTATGAAACCATATTACAAAACTACTTTCGGTAAAGCTTTTTGCGGAGACTCTTTAATTCTTTTAAAAAAAATGAAGAATAACTCTACAGACCTAGTTATTACTTCTCCCCCTTTTGCCTTACTGAGACAAAAGGAATACGGGAATAAAGAACAGCATGAATATGTAGATTGGCTAGCTCAATTCGCAGAAGAAATTCATAGAATATTAAAAAACACTGGTTCATTTGTTTTAGATTTAGGCGGTGCCTATATAAAAGAAAAACCAGTTCGCTCTTTATATAATTATAGGGTACTTCTTAAATTTTGTGATGAATTGAATTTTTATCTAGCTGAAGAATTTTTTTGGCATAATCCATCTAAATTACCATCTCCTATAGAGTGGGTAAATAAAAGAAAAATTAGAGCTAAAGACTCTGTTAATACAGTGTGGTGGTTTAGTAAAACACCATTTCCAAAAGCAAATATTTCTAATGTATTGGTACCCTATTCAGACAGAATGAGAAAACTTCTTAAAAACCCTAAGAAATACTACGATCCTAAAAAACGTCCTTCAGGTCATGATATTTCTTCCGCATTCAAAAAAAATAATGGAGGTGCAATTCCAGGAAACTTATTAGTTTTTCCAAATTCTGAGAGTAATTCTAAATACCTTTCTTTGTGTAGAGAACACAATCAAAAAGCACATCCAGCAAGATTCCCCACTAAATTACCTAAATTTTTTATCAAGTTTTTAACTAACGAAGGCGATTTAGTGTTAGACATTTTTGCTGGATCAAACACAACTGGGGAAGTCGCAGAACAATTAAAGCGGAAGTGGCTCGCCTTTGAAATCAATGAAAAATATATAAAAAATTCAATGCTTCGATTTCACTCTGTTCAATACAATAAAAAAGATGGAACAAAAGTGAAGTCAGAGAAAAAACAAAGCTCTAATCAAATTGAACTATCTCTTTAATACCCTTTTTGAGATTTCTAAAGGGTTAACCGAACCTTCTTTAAAAGGATAAATAATATGTCCTGCTTTTTGCACAAACTTTATAGGAATTTTAGGATTATTGATTGATTCAACTTTTGGTATGTCCCCCTTTCCTGTTAAAGAATCTTCCCACTTTTGAAACATAGGTTCTAGTTCTTTTGGTGTCATCACATATATTTCTTGTAAGTCTATATGTTTATAAGTAGCAAAACTCCAAGGAACAGAACGGTATTTCTTCAAAATAGTGAAATTCAAGTGATGATGTGTAGAAAAACCCGAAACTTTCTCAATATTCGCACTTTTCATTTCCCACTCAACACCAAGAGGATCAACAGCATCATTTCCTTCTCTTCCTTTTAAATTTTCAAAATTTAACAAGACCAATTGTTGTAAGACTTTAGCTCCATTATCTTGAAAAATATCATCAATACCATACTGGTTTCCAAGCTGATTAAGCTTTTGAAGTCCTTTCCAGAGAGCTTCAAGCTCTTTAATAAGCTGCTGATGTTCCTTACCTAGATATTCCATAAAAGCATTATCGGAATATGATAGAGGATTATTAAAAAGAAAAAATGCTTTGACCCCAAATTGACCATTCACCATTATGATGGTAGAAATATGAACACCTATTTAAACTGTTCAGAACTCTTTATATCTTTTATTTTTTTTATAGCTCTTAATATGGGAGGGTTTTTCTCACTATCTGGGATATAAGGGTCAGAATTACCTTGTAATGCAGAAATATCCATATCATTTTCTCCAATTTCCCACGCATATTTAACAACTAGATTCTTTATTTCTATACCATATTCATTTATATATTGAGGGTGAAACCCCGAAGAAGAGGCTGGAGCAATGATACACTTATTTGAACATTCATAATGAGAGAGAAAGTTTTCAAGATTCATTGGAGTTGTTGCGTTCATTCTATGAACTCTTGAAGGAAGTACAAATAATTTATTTTCAGATCGTTTTACACAGCTATTGGGATCTACTCCCAAAACTACTGAATAACTATGAGGTTGAGTCCTTTCAATCCCCCTAATTATTGATAAGCGCAAGACTTTTTTTTGATCTACTTTTCCTACTTTTTTAGTCAGGCCCTTAAAAATCTCTCTTCCATAGAAAATGTCTTTATAACAAAATAATATAAATGATGGGCATTGTGGGGGGGATATATATGCAGTAGCACTCCACTGAGCTTTATCCCACAAATTTTTATCTATAACAGATATTATAGACAATTCGTTATGGTTTTCTATTGGTTTAAGAAGCATTTTTTATGGTACCCTTTCTAAGGATAAAAATTTATCCTTTATAGAGGATTGCTGTCAAGAGTTTTCAGCTGCTTTATTTCCAACTCACTTTTCTCAAAACTTGATAGATAGGCTTATGTTTGTGAGGCTCTAAAAATTTCTCAAAGTTAAATACATGTTCATCACCAAAGATGTTGCTAGAAATGATATGTAATTCAGAAAATACCAAAGCTCTATTTTGAGCGTCTTCATCTCCAAACATTTTATCGATTGTACTATCAAGATTTTTTACAACTGCAATATGAGATAATATTAATACGGCTGTTTCAAACAAACAGTTTTTTACCTTTAGCCGATCTTCTATAGATTCATACTCATTTATTGACTTTTGTCCTAGCCTTATATTTAATACTGTTTCACCCTCTTTTACACTTGTACTGTGTTCAAAAGGTTTATCTAATTCTTTTCTTGATAATTCCTTTTCAATATAAATGTTAAAACTAGATTTGTGAGGAAAAACCCTGTGTTCTACTAAAGTAGCCCGAATAGACTCAAATACGGAAATTATCATTTCCGCAATAATTTCGTGCTCAATTTTGAAGTAATGGACATGAACCTTACACCCCATAAATATACCAGAACAATATCCTGAGCCGTTAAAACCAAATATTGGATGTGCAGGCAGATCTTTATTGGCTGGTTGCTTTAACATATTAATAAAAAGGTCATTGAGACTTTCAGCTTTTTCTCCTTCTGGCAAAAACTTTTTTTCAATTTCTGAAGAATTTCCTAGAACAAATAAAGAAGTAAGGTAAGAGGTTTGTAAGTTTAATGTATCTAAAACATATGGAAGCTGAGTTACGTTGTTCAAGTCATTAAAATTAGATTTTAATAATAAAATACCAAGTACTCTATCCTGCATTGATCGTTCAGATGCTAATCCTTTAACTTTTTCAGGTTGGATCGTCCCTGAAAAGTGGACAGTTAGTAGGCATCACTTTTCATACTCTTTAGGACTTTTATTGTCAAGAGCAGAATGAATCCTCCTTGTATTATAAAACCCCTCAATATAATCAAAGCACTCTTTTCTTATCTCTTCTAAACTGAGTCTTCTTGAGTTTATGTTGTTTATCAGTTCTGCCTTCAATGTTTTAAAAAAACTCTCAACTACCGCATTATCCCAGCAATTCCCCTTCCGGCTCATAGAGCTTATAAAGTCATTTTCTTTCAACATTCTTTGTATAAGATAAGAACTGTACTCTGATCCTCTGTCACTATGGAATATCACTCCTTTTGGATAAAACCTTCTAAAAAGAGCCTCCCTTAATGCAGACCTCACAAGCTCAGAGTTGTTCTTCTTATCCAATGACCAGCCTATCACCTCCTTGTTATAAAAATCTATGACCACACATAAGTGTAACCATCCCTCCAAACTCCTTATGAAAGTCGTATCACTTCCCCAAGCTTCATTAGGAGCTCCCGGACGAAACTCTCTGTTTAAAACATTTTGAGGATAAACTGTTATCTCTCCCCTATCGTAAGGCTTTCTGAACTTCTTCCTTTGGTAAAAAGAAGATATACGAAGATGCTTCATTATAGAGGAAACAGTACTCTTTGAAACAGATATATCTTTCTCATCTCTCACATCCTTTACTATACGACGAGACCCATAAAGTTTATGACTGTCTGTCCAGCTTTCTAAAACAACACTGCTTAGTTTGTTCTGCTTTTCTATTAGCCTCTGTCTTAAAGGAAGCCATTGGTAATATCCACTTCTGGAAACTTGTAAAACCTCACACATCAAACTGATACTCCATTGGCGTCTATGAATGAAAATAAACTCATACCTTACCCTTCGTGTTTTGCAAAGAAACTGACGGCTTTTTTTAAAATATCTCTCTCATCTTGGAGTCGCTTTACCTTTGCCTGCAACTTCTTTACTTCAGACTCTTCCCCTCCAAAAACAGAAGAGCCTTCCTGTTTGAATTTTTTGACCCATTTACTTAAAGTGGGCTGGCTGATGCCCAGGTCTTTGGAAACACTATGTGAGGATGAATTTTGACCCATCACACGCATCACAGCCTCTTTTTTGAACGCTTCCGAATAGCGTTTTCTTTTGTTGTCTTTCATTATGCCCCTCCTTCCGGTTCATCGGACTTTAATGCATCGCTTGATGCTTAGCAACTGTCCATATATGGGGGACATTCCACAAGTTGTTTTACATTTTCCAATAAAAATGCTTTTGGCTGTTTTGCTTTTAAGATGCGTTCAATATGAAAAAATAAAGTGCCTCGTGTATCAGAAAAACCAAGTTTATTGCCAATTATACTAAAAGCTTGACATGGGAAGCCGGCAGAAAGAATGTCATGGTTAGGTATCGTTTCTGTATTTATTTTTATTATATCACCAAATGGTTTTTCTCTGAAGTTTGCTTCATACATCATCTGACATGACTTATCCCACTCAGAACTGAAGACGCATTTTCCACCTGTTCTCTCAAAGGCAATTCGCATACCACCTATGCCCGCAAATAGATCTATAAATGTAAAGTTTTCCATAATGTTTTTTATATTATAAGTTTAAAATTTCATTATTCATATATAAAATTATATTATGCAGATTTTTACATAGCAAAATAACAGACTTTATTATAGAGACTTTATCAGGCTGAAAGTCCGGTATAAAACAAATTAAGAACCTTTAAATATAGGATATTATTTTTTTTAAGAAGTTTATAATTGATGCTTTGAGCAATAAAATAATAATGAATTAATAAGGTTTCGGGTCAACCCCCTTTCTGGTTCATCAAACTTTAACGGATCACTTGATGCCTACCAACTGTCTACTTTTCAGGAACGATCCAGATCAAACAAGATGAGTATATCCGTGCCAGTTAGTATACACAGCTTTACAGTCTGGATTGTCCCTAAAGAGACTTAATAAGTTTTGCACATCCTGTTCCTGATTATCCACCAATGTCACTTTATCTTTAGCCCTATAAGCCAGTTCTGCCTTTATAACTTCCCATTGTTTGGTTATCAAATTTTCTCTTAAGGTTTGCAAGCCCTCCCATGTTCCATAAAAAATATAAGAGTCTTCTTCTTTTTCTATATCATCCGCTCCCGCTTCAATGGCTTCCTCTTCCACATTGCGGTCATCCTCTTTCTTTGCCTGTACCAAAGCCACCTTATCAAACATCCACATTACGGAACCACTCTCTCCCATACTCCCGTTATGCTTTTTAAACATAAACCGAATTTCCGAAACCGTGCGCACTCGATTATCCGTAAGACAAAGCACAATCATGGCTATCCCATGAGGACCAAATCCTTCATAAATAAGCTCTTCAATCTGATCTTCTGATTTTTGGCCCTGGCCTTTAGCGATCGCTCTATCTATGGTATCCCTCGGCAAAGAATGAAAACGAGCTGTTTCTAAAGCCAGTTTCAGGCGATGATTGTTTTCAGGATGAGGTCCGGCCAGGCGAACGGCCACTTGGATTTCACGGGAGAGCTTTGTAAATAAAGCTCCTTTTTTTTCCGCCTGACTCAGCTTTCCGGCTGTTTTCCACTGTTTTCCCATAATATACCAACCTGATATGGAATCCTCGCAAAACACACTGTCATCCCCACAAAAGCGAGAATCCAGCCACTCTGTCTCTTCAGTGGAGAATAGGAGTCAAAAGACTCAAACATGCGTTTTGCCACAGAAGCAACCTTCGGTTGCTCTGTATCAAATCCGAACTCGCTTTTGCTCCCTATTCTCCACTGAAGAGCTTATCTTTCTGTCATCCCCGCAAAAGCGGGGATCAAACACGATCAGTTTATAAAAATTTTTCTTGATTTTACAGTATTTATGAATAACAAATAAAGAATATAAATAGAAGTTATATCAATCGTTCTCCGCTCCCCGCTTTCGCGGAGACAAGCTTCGCGAGGACAAGGTTTGAAAATTACAAAAAAGCTTGTCCCCGTGGAAACGGGGATAATCATACCCACCAGGTACAAAAACCATAACAAAGGATAATAAAATGGCCTCACCAAAAAGCAGAATCTCCCGAGCCAGAAGGGATATGAGGCGGGCCCATAACGCCATTAAAAAACAAAACCTCAGCCGGTGTTCTAATTGTGGGGCTTTAACACGCCCTCATTGTCTTTGTCTTTCCTGCGGATGGTATAAGGGACGGCAAGTGGTCTTATCTCAAGAATAATATCAAGTTGGTGTTAAAATGTATCATTCCCGCATCAGTGGATTAGGATATTATCTACCCAAGAAAGTGTTGACCAATCAAGATTTGGAAAAAATGGTGGACACCTCAGACGAATGGATTAAGCAAAGGACCGGCATTGAATCCAGACACATTGCCGGAGAAAACGAACTACCCAGTGATATGGCTTTACAGTCTTCTCTACAAGCTCTTAAGCGAAGTGGGTTGAAGCCTGAAGATTTGGATTTTATTCTGGTATCTACTGTGTATCCCGATCAGCTGATGCCCAATACAGCCTGCACTCTGCAAAAAAAACTGGGAATTTCTCATATTCCTGCTTTGGACATTTCCGCAGCTTGCAGTGGTTTTGTCTATGCTCTCAGTATTGCAGACCAATATATTCAGTCTGGAAAATATATAAATATTCTGGTAGTAGGAACAGAAACTTTACACCATGTTACTAATTACAAAGACCGCACCACCTGTGTATTGTTTGGGGATGGAGCAGGCACGGCGGTTGTATCTCAAAACAAAGACCCGGAAAAAGGCTGTGTCTATCATCAGGAATTGAACGCTTATGGAGAAATGGATTTTGCCTTATTTATCCCTGCCCCTGGTGCGAAATACGCTGGCTTTGCGGAGACTCAACCTGATATAAGTGAAACACAAGACACCTACATTCACATGGAAGGACAAACTGTTTTTAAAAAAGCTGTAAAAATTATGTCCTCTGCCCTTGAAAAAACATTAAAAGATACAGGGCGTTCACTGAACCAGATAGACTGGCTGGTTCCTCATCAGGCAAACGAAAGAATTTTAAAACAATTTTGTAAGCTCACTGAGTTTCCAGAAGAAAAAGTAATTTTTGATATTAAAGACACAGGCAATATTTCTTCCGCTTCCATTCCTTTGTCTATGGCTCGAGCTATAGAACAGGGAAAAATAAAAAGAGGGCAAGATATTTTAATGATCGCTATGGGGGGCGGCATGACCAGCGGATCTATTTTTTTAAGGTATTAGATTTTGGTCCCCTTGTTCCTCGCTTTTGCAAGAGTAAGCTTTGCAAGAGTAAGCTTTGCAAGAGTAAGCTTCGCAAGAAGAAGTTTTGCAAGAGTAAGTTTCACAAAAAAAACAAGCTTCGCAGAAACAAGCTTTGCAAGAATACAGGAGAAAATATATTATGTGGGCAGCTTTATTTCCAGGCCAAGGGTCACAAACGATAGGTATGGGACGCTTTTACTATGAGCAATTCCAAACAGCCCGAAGGCTTTTTGAATCGGCCTCGGATGAACTCAAAATTAATTTTAAAAAGCTTTGCTTTGAAGGGCCAGAAGAAGAATTAACCCTCACTCAAAATGCTCAACCAGCTATTGTACTGGTCTCTTGTACAGCCTGGTTTTGCCTAGCGGAAGAAACAGATATAAGCTTCCTCAAATACTGTGTTGGACATTCTGTAGGGGAATATTCCGCGATGGTGGCCGCCGGTGTTCTGCCTTTAAATTCGGCCTTAAGGGCTGTTCGGCAAAGAGGTTTATATATGAGTGAATGCTGCCCTCCCGGGGAAGGGGGTATGAGTGCCCTTATAGGCCCTTCTCCGAAAGAAGCTAAAAACTTCTGCCAATGGGTAGAAAAAGAAAGTGGCCATACTCCTTTGGAAACAGCCAACTTCAACAGCCCTGAGCAGACCGTCTTAAGCGGCTCCTCAAGGGCATTAGATTGGGCTAAAAAGCATTATCAAAAATATGTTTTTTCTTCAGCAAAAGTACGTCTTATCCCTTTAAAAGTATCTGCCCCTTTTCACTCTTCCCTTATGGAACCCGCTCGCAAAAAAATGAATACTTTTTTACACACACTGTCTTTTAAAACACCAAATAAACTGATTGTGCAAAATACAGTTGCCAAAACAGAGAACGAACCAGAAATATTAAGAAACAATTTAATTGAACAAGTGAAAGCTCCTGTTTCATGGCTCCAGTCTATTCAGTATTTAATAGAACAAGGTTGCCATTCCTTTCTGGAGTTAGGAGAGGGCAAAGTTCTATCCAGCTTGATGAAAAAAATAGATAGCTCAAAAACCATTGCTCATTTTCATTCCTTAGATGATTTACAAAAACTGAAAAATATAAACCCGTGGAGGAGTATAAAATGAAAAATCTAAAAGATAAATGTATTATGATAACCGGGTCCAGTCGCGGAATTGGAGCTGCTATTGCCCAATATCTGGCAACACAAGAAGCAAAGGTAGCCATCACCTACTCTTCTTCTTCTGATTCTGCTCAACACATTTTCCAAAATTTAGAAGGAGCGAAACACTTATTATTACAAATGGATGTAACTAACTCAGAATCTGTCAAAAAAGCTTTTGATAAGTTTATAGAACACTTTGGAGCTATATCCGCCTTAATAAATAATGCCGGCATTACAAAAGATGGTCTTTTATTGAGAATGAAAAACGAGGATTTTGACTCTGTACTAAAAACCAATCTTTACGGCAACTTTTACTGTGCAAGGGAAGCAGCTAAATACATGATTAAAGCCAGACAGGGGCATATTATAAATATTTCTTCTGTGGTGGCTCAAATAGGGAATCCAGGACAGACCAACTATGTGGCCAGTAAAGCTGGCATTGAGGGCCTTACCAGAGCTATGGCCAATGAACTCGCTGGTAGGAACATTCAAGTCAACGCTATTGCTCCCGGGTTTATACAAACAGATATGACAGAGCGACTTAATGTTAAACAGGTACAAGCTATTACGGACAAAATTCCCTTAAAAAAACTGGGGCATCCTCAAGATATTGCTGAAACAGCTGCTTTTTTGCTTAGTTCCAACTATATAACGGGACAGGTCATTTCTGTTAATGGTGGCCTGGCTATGTAAGTCTTATTATTGACCTCTTAAAAAGAACATACTAAAAGAAATAAAACAGGAGGATATTATGAGCATCGAAGAAAAAGTGACTGCCCTAATTGTGGATCAATTAGGGGTGGAAAAAGACAAGGTAAAACCGGAATCCTCATTTGTAGATGATTTGGGTGCGGACAGTATGGACATTGTCGAATTGGTAATGGCCTTTGAAGATAATTTTTCTATTCAAATACCGGATCAGGAAGAGGGCAATATACGAACAGTTCAAGATGCTATTGATTTTATAAAAGAAAATCAAAAAACAAATTCATGAGAAAAGTTGTTATTACAGGTTTAGGTGCCGTTACTCCATTGGGGACAGGGGTAAAAAAAACATGGAGAGCCATACTTAATTCCGCTTCAGGAATTGACCTTATCCAGGCTATTCCTACAGATGCTCTTGATATAAAAATAGCAGGAGAAGTAAATGATTTTATAACTGACGAATGGGTGCCAAAAAAAGAGCAAAAAAAAACAAGCCGATTTATTCATCTAGCTTTAGCCAGTGCAAAACAAGCTATTGAATCGGCTGGTCTAGATTTTGAAAAAGAAGAAGGCTTAAAAAAAAGAACCGGCGTCCTCATTGGTGCCGGGCTAGGGTCACTTCGTATTATCGAACAAAACGCCACACGGTTAAACCAACAAAAGCGTCTCTCCCCCTTTTTCATCCCTGCGGTTATTGCTAATTCCGCTTCAGGACAGGTGAGTATCCACTGGGGCTTAAGAGGACCTAACTTTTCTACTGTCTCTGCTTGTGCCTCTGGCGCTCACGCCATTGGTGAATCCAGCCGTTGGATTCGAGAAGGTATTTGCGATGTAGTCATAAGCGGAGGATCTGAGTCGGTTATCTCTTCTTTGGCTTTTCAAGGGTTTCACGCCATGCGTGCCCTGTCCACCAGAAATGAAGAGCCACAGAAAGCCTCACGCCCTTGGGACAAAGATAGAGATGGCTTTATTCTAAGTGAAGGAGCCGCCATTTTAATTTTGGAAGAAGAAGAGAGAGCTAAAAAAAGAAACGCACCTATCTATGCGGAGTTGATTGGTTACGGAGCTTCCTCCGATGCCTATCACATTGCCGCACCCGAACCAGAAGGAAAAGGGGCTACTTTAGCTATGCAAATGGCCCTTCAATCTGCTGGTATTTCCAAGGAAGCAGTGGACTACATCAATGCTCATGGCACCAGCACTCCTGCCGGCGATATAGCAGAATCAAAAGCCATCAAGTCTGTTTTCAAAGAACATAGTTCAAAACTTAAAGTAAGCAGTACAAAAAGTATGACAGGCCATACTCTGGGTGCAGCAGGAGCTATTGAAAGTTTTTTTTCCATCTTAAGTCTTTGTGACCAGGTAGCCCCACCCACTATCAATTTAGACAATCCCGATAATGAATACAACTTTAACTTTGTTCCTCATCATGCACAGGAGGGAAAAATAAATATAACTTTAAACAATAGCTTTGGTTTTGGAGGTACTAATGCCTGCTTGCTATTTAAAAAATACCCTTAAATTTGAAACTTTCCATTATGGCAGTGAGTGCTGCCTTCAAGAGAGAACTATTTTTTTATGTAAAAACAAAATAAAAACCTAATACAATTGGTGCAACAATGAAACAAAATAAAAAACCGATTAAGATTTTTATAGCAAACGACCATGCTGGCTTTCCATTGAAAAACTTTTTAATAAAAAATAATCCTGATCAAAAATGGGAGGACCTAGGAGTATTTGACGAAACAATAAGTGACTACCCCGAACAAGCCAAAATATTATGCCGCCAGCTTGTAAAAGATTCGTCTTCTGATGGCCCCCCCCTTTTTGGTGTTTTAATATGCGGAAGCGGACAGGGTATGGCTATAAAAGCTAATCGTTTTCCAGGTATCCGAGCGGCTTTAGCCTGGAGTGAGAAAAGCTCTTGTTTAGCAAGGGAACACAATGATGCCAATGTCCTCTGCTTAGGAGGAAGGTTATTAAACTTTGAGGACGCTCATAACATACTTAAAGTTTTTATTAACACCCCTTTTAAAGAGGGACGACACCTAAAACGAGTAAAACAACTTGGCTAATCGGATATCTCCTAATATCTTATCAATAGAATCTAAGAAAAGGACAAGATTATGACAACACTCTTAAGACAAAATGATGAAGTTATTTTTTCAGCTATACAAAAAGAAAGTGTTCGACAAAAACAGGGTTTAGAACTCATTGCTTCTGAAAACTATGTATCACCAGCCGTACTAGATGCCCAAGGGTCCATCCTCACGAACAAATACGCCGAAGGCTATCCTGGAAAAAGATATTACGGCGGTTGCGAACATATAGATACTGTGGAATCTCTAGCCATAGAAAGAGTAAAAAAACTTTTTTCTTCTGAGCATGCTAATGTACAGCCTCACTCCGGTTCCCAAGCCAATATGGCGGTTTATTTTGCTGTGGCTCAGGCGGGAGAGACCATAATGGGGATGGACTTAACTCATGGAGGTCACCTCACTCATGGCTCTACTGTTAATTTTAGTGGCTTTGTATTTCAATCTCACTTTTACCAACTGGACCCTAAAACAAACCTTTTAGACTATAATCATATTGAAGACCAGGCAAAGAAACAAAAACCACGCATTCTGATTGCGGGTCATAGTGCTTACCCGCGTATCCCTAACTTTAAAATTTTTAGAGAAATTGCAGATTGTATTGGGGCTATTTTGCTTGTAGATATGGCTCATTTTGCTGGACTGGTGGCAGGAGGGGTACACCCCTCCCCTATTCCTTATGCCGATTTTGTCACCTCCACCACTCATAAAACTTTAAGAGGTCCTAGAGGGGGATTTATTTTATGCTCAAAAGAAAATAGTAAAAAACTGGACAAAGCTATTTTTCCGGGGATCCAAGGGGGACCTCTGATGCACATTATAGCAGCTAAGGCCGTAGCTTTTCAGGAAGCTTCACAAGATTCCTTTAAACAATATGCAAAACAGGTGGTATCCAATGCTCAAACCTTGGCTAAAGCCTTGACTGCCAAAGGGTTTTCTCTTGTAACAGGAGGAACAGACAATCACCTTATTTTAATAAATTTATCCAACAAAAATGTAACAGGAAAAAAAGCGGAAAGGGCATTAGAGCAAGCTGGTATCACTGTTAATAAAAATACAGTCCCTGGAGAAACACTATCCCCTTTTGTCACCAGCGGTATTCGTATAGGAACCCCTGCTATCACCACAAGAGGCATGGGAAAAAAAGAGATGGAACAAATAGCCCAATGGATCCACAGTGCCCTAGAAAAACCAGATGAAGAAAATAACTTAAATAAAATTGCCGGAGAGGTAAAAGAGTTATGCACCCAATTCCCCTGTCCCGCTTAAATCACTCTCAAAGAAAAAAACAGCAAGATATTTTCTCTTTTTTAAAAGTGAACCTATATCTATTATTGTGCTGGATTCCTGTTTTCACAGGTTGGAGTATTTTATTTTTTTTTCTCTGCTCTTGTATTCATCAAAAAAACAGACCCAATTTTACCTGGCCGGTTGAAAAACCTCATACATTATCCAGAAAATTTTCCATTTACCATGAAGGCATTGATTTTCCAAAACGAATAGGACACCCGGTATTCTCCACTGCAGAAGGGGAGGTTATTTATATAGGATCACAATTCGCCCACTACGGAAAGATCATCATCATTGAACACAAACATAACTGGGCTAGTTTATACGCACATCTACATAAAATAATAGTGAGAAAAGGAAGCTATGTAAAAAAAGGGCAAAAAATAGGAGAAGTGGGAAACACAGGCCGGTCCTCTGGACCTCATCTACATTTTGAGTTGATATATAAGAAACAACCCATAAACCCTGTTCGTTATCTGCCTCGCTAATATTACTCTAAAAACTCAGGAGCAAGATTGACATTATTTAACCGGTCCTGAAAAAACTCTCTTCTACAAAATTGTTCGAACTGTTTAAGGACCACTATTTACCGAATATCAGTGCTGGTCTTGATACATAAGCCATCGAACAAACCAACAATTGTTCCTTATTGACCTGACAGCTATAATGAGAAGAGCTTTGGTGCTGCCACACAGGCACCTCTACTTTAGCCGCCACCAATAAGCTATTAAAAATCTCGTCTTTACTGTCTTTAGAAAAGTAAATATGCAGTCTTTCCCTATCTTCAAAAAGCTGAGAACGTACAACCTTCTTTTTCCCGGAGGAGGATTCTATAGCTACTTGCGAGGCGGACACAGATAGATAACGCGCATTTTGCTCTGCTGTTTGTGTAATATCACCTTCATCTATTATATTAGGTACATTGCTATTACTGGACTCATGATTGCTGGACTCACGCTCCACCGTAAAAGAAAATTGACTTTTTTTTAGGCTATACTTCTGATCGTCTTCAGACCAATGGTAGGTATCTATTACATTAGCTCTAAGAACGAGAGGAGATTCTTGTGGTAAGCCAGAGTAGGCCGCTATAGCTGAATCAACAGTTAATACGAAAGTTAAAAAAAAGACATAAACAATTATTTGTTTCACTGTCCTTTAGAGGTTGAACCAAGAATAAAATAATGTCAATAGCCCTAGTCCTATTTTTTTATATTTTATTAATAAGCAGAAGCCCTCACTTTAAAAAAAAGCATAAAGTAAATTATATAAAAGAAAAATACGCTTGTAAAAGTAGTCCTGAGAAGTAAAATAAATAGAGTCATTATAATAATTTACAGATGATTTTACAAGTGACTTGTCAATTTTTTGACCCAGAGAAGGCTCTCATCAATACAAAAGATCGGATATATTTTCTCTCAAAAATAGATACAAAAAAAGAAGTAAACTTTCTATATAAGATAACTAAAACTTATACATCTCATTAAAATGAGAACACTTATATGGCTCATATTGAGATGACCCCCTAATAACGATCGTGTTTTAAAATTTTGGATTTTATCTGGATTCCCGCTTTCGCGGGATTGTAAATGTTCACTAATTCGCTGACAGAATCACTTCTTCAGTAGAGAATAGGAGTCAAAAAGCTCATAAGGGAAATATAAATATACACCTCTTTTTTGATTATACATCCTTAGCATCTACATCAATAACATTATCTTCTTTGTCGTCCTTTTTAGAACTGTCTTTCTCTTCTTCTTTATTTTCATCCTCCTTTTGGGTCTTCTGCACCCCATCTTCAGTGGAAGAAGAGGCTTTTCCCTTGGAAGCAGCATAAATAGCTGCACCTAAATCTCGTGAAACATTATTTAAGTTGTCATGAGCTTTTTGAAAGTCAGTAATATCTGATTCTTCATTTTTCAAACAATTTTTTGCAGATGAAAGAGCCTCTTTTGTCTGATTCGACAATGTATCATTTAGCTTATCTTTATTTTCCGATAGAATTTTTTCCACCTGATAAACCATATTATCTAACTTATTGCGCTCATTAATTTTTTCCTTTTTAGCTTTATCGGCTCCTGCATATTTTTCAGCTGCACTGATCATGTTCTGAATTTCCTCTTCGGTTAATCCTGGTTTGTTAATTTTAATAGATTGCTCTTTATTTGTACCCTTATCCTCAGCGGAAACATTAATAGTTCCATCTACATCAATTTTAAAAATCACTTTAATTTGCGGCACTCCACGAGGAGCAGGGGGTATATTAGTCAGCTCAAACTCCCCGAGCAGCTTATTATCTTTAACCATTTCACGCTCCCCTTGAAAGACACGAATATTCACACCAGGTTGGTTATCTTCGGCTGTGGAAAACACTTGTGACTTTTCCGTAGGGATAGTGGTGTTTCTCTCTATCAAGGTAGCCATTACTCCTCCTAAGGTCTCAATACCCAAAGACAAAGGAGTCACATCCAAAAGTAAAATATCTTTAACCTCCTCAGTAAAAACACCAGCCTGCACAGCGGCTCCTAACGCCACCACTTCGTCCGGGTTCACGGCTTTACTTGGTTCTTTTCCAAAAAATTCCTTAATAGCCTTTTGAACGGAAGGCAGACGAGTCGTTCCGCCCACTAGAATAATCTCATCAATATCATTTACAGTTAATTTACCATCAGCCAACACTTTCTTACAGGGTTCTATAGAACGTTTTACTAGCTCTTCCGTCAGCTGATCAAATTTAGATCGACTGAGTTTCATATCTAAATGTTTCGGGCCGGAAGCATCCATTGTAATAAAAGGAAGGTTAATATGCGTCTCCTGCATGGAACTTAATTCAATTTTGGCTTTTTCCGCATGCTCCCTTAAACGTTGCAAAGCCATTTTATCATTAGAAAGATCTATACCGGAACTTTTCTTAAACTCACTAAGCATCCAATCTATTATAGCTACATCAAAATCATCTCCACCCAAAAAAATATCCCCGTTAGTGGATTTGACTTCAACTAAACCTTCTGCTACTTCTAAAATGGAAATGTCGAAAGTGCCCCCTCCAAAATCATATACGGCTATTTGTTTATTTGTTTTCTTATCCATCCCGTAAAATAAAGCCGCGGCGGTAGGCTCATTAATAATTCGCTCTACTTCTAGTCCGGCTATACGTCCAGCATCTTTTGTCGCCTGCCTTTGGGAATTATTAAAATAAGCTGGAACTGTAACAACAGCCTTTGTTACTTTTTGCCCAAGATATTCTTCCGCATCCGCCTTGAGCTTAGATAAAATAAAACCAGCTATCTCCTCACAAGTATAAGTTTTATTATTACACTTAAAACCACTGTCTTTGTTTTCCGTTTCTACAACCGTATAAGGCACTTTTTTTATTTCTTCCTCCATGTCCTTAAATTTACGGCCAATAAACCTTTTTGAAGAAAAAATGGTAGCTTCAGGATGCACAACAGCCTGCCTCTTAGCTAGTTGCCCTACCAGTCTCTCTCCATTCTTGTTCCAACCAACAATGGAAGGGGTTGTACGATTGCCCTCAGAGTTAGCTATAACCTTGGGCCTTCCTCCTTCAATAACCGCCACAACAGAATTAGTGGTTCCTAAATCAATACCAATCGCTTTTCCCATAAAATTACTCCTGTGTTTATTTGTTTTGGAAAAACTACAATTTTTGTTCTTTTATAAAAAAGTCAAGCTGCCCACCCGAATAACCCTAGAATATATATTATCTTTCTGATATAAGTATTTATTATAATACAGTTTTTTATATCTGATCTTATTTTTCATCTTTAAAATCTCTACCTTGGATGAGAAGATAACAACTTGCCTTCCCGTATAATTATACTCCTTCAGTTATCCAAGACAAGCTCTCCTTTCACCTTAGCTATTTCTCTTAATTGTTCTTCTTCTTTTTTCTTCAGGCGATGAGGAATTTTTACCTGCACTTGATATAATAAATTACCGCGCCGGCGACTGTTCATATCAGGCAGACCTTCTTTCTTTAAAGTTATATAATCTCCAGGTTGAGTGCCTTTAGGAACCAAAATCTCTTTTTTTCCATCCAAGGCATCCACCTTTAATTTCGCACCTAAAAGGGCCTGAAGATAGGATATAGTAATAGAGCCAATCAGATCAGCACCCTTGCGTTTGATATGATCCCTATCTTTTACGACAATTTGTACATACAAATCCCCTGCTGGTCCTCCTCGATATCCTGACTCCCCTTTTTGCCTCAACCTCAAGTGAGTTCCGGTATCCACCCCCGGAGGAATGGGCACCTCTAATGTTTCTTTTTTCTTTTTTCGACCTACTCCCAGACAAACTCCGCATGGAGACTCCACCATAGATCCCATTCCCTGGCAAGTTGGACAAGTAGAGGAAAAAGCAAAAAAACCCTGTCGGCGCGTGAGCCGACCTGAACCTCTGCACTCTGTGCAGGTTTTTCTTCCTGTACCTGGCCTTGCTCCCGAACCTTTACAGCTTTCACAATCTCTTTCCACCTCATAATTAATAGATTTATTGACTCCCCTCAACACATCTAAAAGGGATATATCTATACGATAGCGTAAATCAGCTCCTTTAGAAGCCCCCCTCATATCGGAGGAAAAAAAAGAGGAATCCCCAAATAAAGAGTTCAGTCCATTTCCGCCAAAAAAATCCCCTCCTTCAAAAATATCCCGAAAAGAGCTAAAAATGTCCTGAATATCATGAAACCCGGTCTGACCAAAACGAGAATCCACTCCTGCATGACCAAACTGATCATAATTGGCTCTTTTTTTTGGATCTCCCAGTATTTCATAAGCGGATGCGGCTTCTTTAAACTTTTCTTCCGCTTTTGCATCTCCTTTATTACGATCAGGATGATATTTCAAAGCCAGTTTACGAAAGGCTTTTTTTATTTCTTCCTGGGAACAATCACGAGAAACAGATAATATGTCGTAGTAATCTTTTGCCATACATGACCTTTAAAAAAACAGAAACTCAAATAATACCGATCCTGTATGGAATCAGCACACCTCCCATTAAATCAGCACACCCCCCCATTAAAAAGGAGCTTCCCTTGGGAAGAAGCTTAAAAACCACAAAATCCAAACCAGATCAATATATATATTTTGTAAAAGATGAGCCTAAATAAGAAAGGGTCAAGGTTAGGGGGCTTTTTTTTGCATATATTCTTCGCGAAACTCCCTCCAATGCTCTTCAACATGGGATCTTTGTTGGTCTGTTAGGTCCCTGCTCAGCAGGTTTTTCAATATTGTTTCCCCCAAAAGAAGCTGATTAGCCTCTCCGTATTTTTTAGCGGAGAGGCTATAAAGCCAATAAGGCCCTCCATTTTTGGCGGATTGGTAGGCATAGCGGGCAGCTAATTCCGGTTTTTTAATATCTACAGTATATAAATAAGCCGCATAAAAATTAATGCGCCAGTCTTGGGGAAAGTGTTTTAAACCCTTTAATAAAATACGCTCCGCTCCTTTTTTATCCCCTGTAAAAACACTTAATATAACAGAAGAAAGAGTATAAGGGGTTTTAAACCGAGGAGCTAGTTCTGTAATGGCATCCACCATATTATAGGACCATCCCAGTTCACAGGTCTTTATATCCCCTTTATAAACAGGACGACCTTTTTTGAAAGAACAAAAATCCGCGTCCTGTATAAAACGAAGCCATAAAAGATCAGCTAAAAAATCTCTATAACCTAAAGAAAAATGCTGCAAAACATTGGGGGGAGCAAAATAAAGAGGCTTTCTCTCTTGCTCCTTAACACCTCCCAAAAAAGCAATCCCAAAAATAGATAAAATTAAAATAATAAATTTCATTCAAGATCATTATACTGAAAATTTACTTTGTATAAAATATTTAATACGGTATAATTTTTCTAAATTGAGATAAGCTATAGAAGAGGTTGAGAACACAAGTAGTATTATTCTGATACACTGCATAAGTAGAAACAGATAAAAAAAGATGTCATTAAAGTAAAGAAGAGTCCAGGAGGTACAAAATGAGTGGTAAAAACAGACAAAAAGGGATCAGTCTTATGGAGGTGCTTGTCACTATTGGCTTGATAGCCATTATTGGCAGCATTGCTGTTCCCAGCTATAGAAATTATATGAGGACATCAAAAACCGCCGAAGCTCAATCCTCTTTGGGCCAGGTCTATATGGCGGAAAAATCTTTTTTTCTTCAGCACCGATTTTACACAACGGATCTCCTGACAATCGGAGTCGCTCCAGATGGACAGATGCTTTATAACGCCGGCTTTGGAGCACATAATTCTAGTAAACCTCCAACGTATGCTCCGAGTTTAGAAACAAGTGCATTTAATTTTTTTGGACTCTGTGGTAAGAATTTTGGAGATGGAGGGAGTTGTGGAGATAATAATAAAGGGTGTATTGCCAGCTGCGCCTTTCAAGATCCCAAACTAAAAGACCCTGATGCCACCCCTCCCAATCCAAAGGGTATCTTTGTACCGGTAAATATTCCTACTGCTGCAACAACAACACTTACTACATTTACAGCCTATGCTGCGGCTGACTTAATAAACAGAGAGCCTAAAAACATTGGAGACGAGACAGATAAAGATATTTGGTGTATTAATGAATATAAACAAGTGGGAAGAGTGCGGGACGGAACTCGAACCGGTAACAGTGCTACAGGCGAAACATGCAGCACTTCTGGAGGAGGTTCCTCCACGGGAGGTTCCGCTACAGGAGGCTCCTCCACAGGTAGTATATGATCACTACCAAGGGAACACCATGAACTTACAAGCTATATCTATATGGAGTAAACGGATATTATTTTTTTTTGGCACCAATTTTTTAGTGGTCTCCAGTTTATTCTTAGTAGCTTCCTTTCTAATGGATCGCTTTCAAATAGAGGTGGAAGGCTTTACCTTCTACCTTATTTTCTACACCCTTATTGGAATGGGAGGAGCACTGATTAGCCTATGGAGTTCTAAATGGATGGCGATTCGAGGGATGGGGATACAAATTATATCCGAAAACAGCTCTAACTCCAGAGAAAGGGAGCTGGTTCAAAAAGTGAACCATCTATCCGTAAAAGCCAGACTACCTGTCAAACCAACCGTCGGTATTTACAAAAGTAACGAAGTCAACGCCTTTGCTACCGGACCCAGCAAAAAAAACTCTCTTGTAGCTGTCTCCACTGGTCTCTTAAATCACATGAACGAACATGAAACAGAAGGGGTATTGGCCCATGAAGTAGCTCACATTGCCAATGGAGATATGGTTACAATGAGCCTCATACAAGGGGTTGTGAATGTAATGGTTTTTTTAATTGCGGATCTGCTGGCTCAAATAGTGGTAAAAAAAATCTTAAACAGGGGAAGAAACTGGTTTATAGAATACATGATTCGCCAGGTATTTGTGACTTTACTTTATATTCCAGGTTCCATGTTAGTTTGCTTTTTTTCCCGTTGGAGAGAATATAGAGCCGATCACGGAGGGGCTCGTTTTGCCGGAAGAGACAAAATGATCTCTGCTCTTCGCTCTTTATCTCAGATCACTCAAATGCGATCACACAACAAAAAGGAATATAGCTACTTAATGATAAACAACAAAAGTTCAAAATCTCTTATGCGAAGGCTCTTTAGCACACATCCCCCTATTGAAGATAGAATCAAACGGTTACAAAGTTCTTTGGCTTAAAAACTTTTCCATATATATGTTTATTTTATGAAAAACATTTATTTAATTTGTTCTTCTTTCCTCTTTTTTTTAGGTGCTTGTTCCCTTTTTAAAAAAACAGATGAGAAGTGGAACCTCCCTCCTTCTTTTACACAAAAACCTCTTTTATTTTCAACAAACAAACCAGAGGAAATTCAGGAACAACTTATTGCCATTGCAAAAAAATATTCCAGTCAAGCTATAGATTGGTGGGTTCTATACAAAAAGGCTCTTTTAGCCAAGGATAAAGACCTGGATTTTTTTTGCCATCATGTACAGTTCCTATCCCAAATTCGGTCTTTTCCTTTAAAATATTACGCCAAGTTAAATTTATATTCCTATTGCCATACAGAAATTCATATAAATCTATCTGATTTTCCAGATTGGTTAAAAAAACAAGCAGCAAAAGAATGGTATAAAAAAGCAAAAAAATTAAAAGATGAAAAAGAGCTTATGGAAGCTTCTTTTTACATGTATAAACTCTCCAAAGAAAAATATCTACGAGAGCAATACCTCATTACAGCTATTAAAATAGCAAAAGAAACAAAAGACCCTCGTATTAAAGAGTGGCAGAAAAATCTCTATGTTTTATCTCCCCGTTACATCTCTAAACCCTCTCAAAAACAAAAACTAGCTGTAGCGCATGATTTTAGGCAAGCACGGCAGTTTAAGCAGGCCGCTTTTTATTATCGCCAATTTTTAAATAGCTCTAAATCTTCTTTTCACGAAAAAAATGAGTCCTTTAAATGGATGAGATGGATCTATAAAATGCAAAGAAATAACAAAAGATACTTGATCGCCACTGTACAATGGAAAAACTGGCTCAAAAGAAAAATGAAAACAAACAAAAAAGCTATCTATACTTACCATAATATTTTTTATTTATTAGCCCGCACACAATGGACACTTAATCAGAATAAAAAAGCTTTGGCCACTCTTAATCAAATAGAAAAAGAACTACGCGGACGATTCTCTTTATTTAAAATCTATCGCATGAAAGCCCTCATCTTTTATGAACAAGAGCAATGGGCCAAATCCATATCTTTTTTTGAAAGAGCTTTAAAAGAAAAATACCCGGACAAAGAAACTTATGAAAAAACAAAATGGAATTACGCATGGAGCCTCAAAAAAACAGGAAAAAGAAAAGACAGTATCAAGGTATTAAAGGAGTTATTAGACACTTCAGAAAGTGAGTACCTGCCTTCTCGTGTTTTATTTTGGATAGGGCATACTTACGAAGATATAAAAGACCCTCAGTCCGCCAACAAAACATATACACAACTTATTAAAAAAGATCCTTTATCTTATTATGGCTTATTAGCTCATTACAAATTAAAGAAGACCATTTATATTGATAAAAAAAAGACCTTCCTTCAACAAGAGAGTCAAAGTGATTACACAGTGGCTCAGTGGTTAATCTCCTTAGATGAATATGATTCCGCCTTGGATTTTCTAAAATATAAAGCGGAACAATATCAGAAAGATAAAAATAAGAAAATGAAACAGGGGGTCACTCTTTTTTATTATATGGCTAAAGCTCGATTCTATTTCCCTTTATTTAAAATGGTAGGAAAATTACCTTTAGAGGATAGAACTGTTTTTTTTCGCTCTTATACAGAATTAATATTTCCTACCATTTACACAAAAGAGGTGGAAAAAGCAGCTCAATTATTTAATATAGAAAAAGAATGGATATACGCCCTTATTCGTCAGGAATCGGCATGGAACCCCAAGGCCAGAAGCCCCGCTGATGCCTTTGGCCTTATGCAAATACGACCCTTTGTGGCCAAAAGAGTTGCCAGACAGCACGGCATTTCTTACAAAAACATGTACGACCTGTATAATCCAGAAAAAAACATTCTTTTAGGAACGGCCTTTTTAAAAAAATTATTTAATACTTATGATTCCCAATTTGTTATCACAGTAGCCGTATATAATGCCGGAAGAACAGCTGTAATGGATTGGGCAAAAAAACTATCCATCACAGACCCTCTTTCTTTTATTGAGGAAATTCCTTATGAAGAAACCAGAACTTATGTGCGCCTTCTCATCCGCAATTTTATTTTTTATAAACTTTTAAATAATCCAGAAAGAAAATTGGTGTTTCCTGAGTGGCTCTTACATATAAAAAAATCCTCTACCCAGTACAAACAAAAGGACTAACTATGACACAAAATGGTTTAAAAAAATACCGGCAATTTTTTACATTCAGTGTTTTCAAACACGATTGGTATAAGATCAGTATAATCTATTTGTTCTATATTCTTTTTTATATTTCCACCCTCTCCACCTCCTCTCATGCTTTAACATTATCCCAGGATATAGTTGTAAAAAAAGTATTAGAAAATTCATTAGAGTACCGAAAAATTCAAGCTAGTGAAACAAAGCCACTGCAAAACCTGGCCGGGGTGGAAGCTTTTTTAGATTGGCAATTTTTTGTCAATGCCGATTGTGCATCACAAGAAAGAAACACCTTAAACATTTTTGAAAACCCTTTTCAGGAAAAATGTCAAATCTTAGCAGGTATAGGAAAAAGCTTTTTAACAGGCACTCATTTAAAACTTCAGTATTCTCATATCCAACAAGAAAGAGAATTTACCTCCGCATTTAAGAAAATAAATAACTCCCCCAATATAACCTTTACACAACAACTAGGGCTGACAGTAGAACAAGACTTAATGAGAAACATTTTTGGTTATGAAGATCGTATCAGATTAAATATAGCTTCCACTCAAGCCGAAGCCTATAAGTTAAAATTAAAAGAAGATACAGAAGATCTTATTCTTAAGGCCATCCGGCAGTTTTGGCTAACTTATATCAACCATCTCTCCTTAAAGTTAAAAACATCCAAAAAAAAAGACTATGCAGAGCTAGCTAAAATCACAAGAGAAAAGAGTAAATACGGCTACATAAAACCAGGGGAGCTGAGTCAAATACAAGCGGAATGGGAACGAGCCAAAACAGAAGTCATTTTACAAAAAACAAGTTATGAAGATGAATTAAAAAAGCTACTCAACCTTTTAAACATCAAACACACAAATACCCTTCGTTTTACCATCCATGGACAACCCTCCCCTCCTCCGGTATTTGATAAAAATCTTTCTCAAACTCCAAGAAAAGTATTATTGATGCAAAAAAATCTTATGGTCGGGAAGCAGAAATTAAAATTACAACAATCCAGTGTATGGCCTGCTCTTAAATTGTTTGGTTCTTATGGAGTGGGAGGGTATGAAAAAGACTTCCCTACCTCCTTTGAAGGACTAAGGAAAAGAAGAAATCAAAATTACTCTATAGGGCTTAAATTGAGTTATCCGCTTCCATCCACCTACGCCAGGGCTAACCGAGTGGAATTTAGTGAAGATTCTGTAGAAGTAGGCAAGTGGGAAGTGGAGATCACAAAAAAAGAATTTGAAAGATTGATAGAAAGTACAAAAGAAAACCTGCACGCTCTTTATTTAGTTCTTAAAACATCCGAAAAAATCCACAAACTAAGGGCACGCTCTTATAAAGAAATTAGAAAAGCCTTTCTGCAAGGACGTTTAAATGTGTTCCAACTTATTTCAGCCAAGGAGTTGACTTTATTATCGGAGATGGAAAAAGTCCGTCTTAAATCCCAATATTACCAAGCTTTAGCTCATGCCCAGGCCGTTCGAGATCAGCTTATTTTTGTATATAGATAAAACAGAACAATTACATAACTTTAGAAACTAACTTCAAAACTGGCTCACTTTCTTCATTAATAGCTGATAATATCTGTGTGAATTTATCTATATTGAGTCCCGTTTTAGCTTGTTCATATCTACTATAAGCTGTTGGAGAATCTGAACCTAGCTTTACAGCAACCTGTCTTATAGACTTCTTATGGTGTAACCTTTGTTGCTTCAAAATAAAAGCCATAAGCTCTCTGGTATTATTCGCAGCTATACTGAATGTATCAATTTGAACATTATCAATACATACTTCAAAACCTTTAATATCAATCAACTCCTCTATAGCTTCCTTAATCATAAGAAGAGCTGATCTTTTAGTTCTACCTTGGGTAAATATCAAAAGCAAAGGTACTTCTACAGCCCACCATCTCCCTGATTTTTTTATCTTTCCTTCTATTTTCATTTTTCAATTCTTTTCAAATTTTTATTTTTTCACCTTTTACTGTTTATTCATTTCTGCCAGTTTTAAAATTTTTTTAGCCGTTATCTCATTTATATCTGTATGTCCAGGTACAGTTGTTTTAATTTCACCGTTTGTCCATTTTTCGTGATTTTTCCCTTCTTCATATTTGTACCAACCATAACGATTTAATTTCTTTTCCCGTAATCGCTTTTTCATTTACTTTTTCCGATTAATGTAGTGTATACAAAAATATATACATTATCAAATCCAATTTCATTTGTAATAGATTAAATGAAGATATTTGCACAATGTTTAAAAAGTGCCTTGCATATAAAAGTTATTATTTGTGGTAGTTCAGATCTGTTTGAAAAACTGGCTGTTTATATAGTTCAATATACCAATGAGCGGAATTATATTCCAATAACATGCGTGTTTGTTCTTGCAGATAACAAAGCAACATGAGCAGTATAGGCATGTAAAAAGCAAAAATTAATCTCATTTGTGGAGAACTAAAAATTAACATAATAAACTCCTTATTTCCTGACTGCCATTGATTTTTGAAATTTCCCGTCTCAACAAAAAAAATCTTTAAAATAAAACTAAGTAGGAAAAACCAAAAATCATTAACTACAAATTAATGATGCAAGAATAAAACCAGGGAATATTTTAGGGAAAAGTAAGTTTTTTTGATGTTTTTTAGCGTATAAAATTTTCATCACTGACTAAAAATTAGTCACTAGATCCATTTTTGTCACTTTTACAGAGCTAGATTCCCGCTAAAACAATCTCTCACCCCCGCGGGAGTATTGTCATCCCCACGGGAGTATTGTCACCCCCACGGGAGTATTGTCACCCCCGCGAAAGCGGGGGTCTTGTTCATCTACTGGATTCCCGCTTCCGCGGGAATGACATACTTTGCGGGAATGACAGAGCTGGCGAGAATAATGACAGGGATAAAGGTAACTTCTTCAGGAGAGAATAGGGGGCAAAAGCGAGTTCGGATCCCCGCTTTCGCGGGGACAAGCTTGACACATGAGCAACCAAAGGTTGCTACTGTGGCAAACCGCATGTTTGAGTCTTTTGCTCTCTATTCTCTACTGAAGAGCAAGAGCAGAGCAATGAGATTCCCGCTCCCCGTTTCCACGGGGACAAGCTTCGCGGGAATGACAAATTCCCTCCCTTATTTATTCATCTTCGAAATGTTTTTCCAAAATAAAAGACTCACACTTTATAAAGGAGCCCCATCTGGTAAGATAGAAGGGGTCCAAGTTTCAGAATTAAGGGGGGGCCACTTACATTCACAAAAACCCTCATCATCACAACTCGGATAAACCGTGCCACCACATTTTCGACACTCATTCTTACACTCATTCTTCTTTGTTTCACACTCATTCAAACAGGCCGGACACTTAGAACAGGTTGTTGTGGATGTGCAACTGCTAAGGTCACCTGGCACTGTGCAACTGTTGCTCGTGGTACAACAATCCTCAGGACAGGCATCTACACATTGGGCCGCCTTCGCATCACAATCTGCCTCACAAGCTACACAATCCTCATCTCCCACTTTCTCACAGTATAAATGCTCTGCTCGCTGCTGTAACTCATCTATTGCCTGCATGTTTATCACAAACTCCCCAGAGGTGTGCTCCTCCACCCACTCCGTCATAAACTTCACACTCTTACGCCTCTTATCTATAAATCCTTGATCTGTCGCATCTACTCCACTTCCACAAGCACCATTCACCCCTGCCGGGGGCTTAAGGCTGACCTGATCATTATCATGCGCCTCATAACAGATCTTCTTATAAGTGTTAATAAAACTACGATCACGGACATTACTTATGGTTAAATTGGTCGGCACAACAGGGGTCCCTTCATAATCCACTACACCGATATAGTCGGAACCTTTATCTGGCATAGGCTCATCTACATTGTCCGCATTAAAAAGAGACTTTGCATCTGGAAAATAAGCGTCACTTAATCGCCAGTTCTCTGTATTTTTACCATCCTTTCCTGTTGACTTGCTTAAGGCCACCCAAGCCCCCGTGGCCGGAATATTTACAGAAACAAAAAAACTATGATCGTTCGAAAAATCCTCTCCCGGGTCAGGAAAAGGATAATCTTCATGGTTCTCATTTATAAGGGTCATGGCCTTAACCCATTCCAAAGAACTTAAAGGAGGAAGGAATTTAGCTCCCCTCGCAGTACAAGCTCCAGGAGCTTGTTTTACAGAAACAGCACTGCTGCTTAAAACAAAGTCTCCAGGGCCTTTTCGGCAAAGGGCTTTTCCTGTGATACCACTGCCACCTGGTAAATTATACACCCCTTTGTACTGAATATTGTGAGTTAAGATAGTGTCTGTGCCGGAAGAGGGCACAGTATATGTATTTTTTAAAAATACAGGGTGAAAGGGATGACCAGGATGTGCCTCTCTTTTAAAAATAGCCGCATCGGAGGTGGCTACCTCCGCCCAAGGAATAGAGCCTATGACCTGGCCTCCTCCGTCTTTTCTCATCGCCACCCAGGCAGAGGTGTATCCCCCATTCTTAAACTCTTTTAAATAACCTTCTTTTAAAGGTTTTGATATTTCTTCTATTTTATAAGAAGGGGCTATAAATATCCCCCGATTTGCATTATTAACATAGTCAAAGTAACTGGTATCTCCGGAAAAAGATGAGGAAAGATCAAATTCCAAAAACTCACCCACTCTGGCGTCTGTTAAATTAAGGCCTGGAACCCAAAAGTTAAAATAGCTCCCTAATTCCGTTTTCTTTATTATTTCTCTTCCCATTTTATAACAAGCTTCCTTAGCCTTATCAAAACTGCCGGTAAATATAGTGGGTTTAGAAGTAGGAGAAGAAAGTTTAATGGCCGGTAAATAATGACCATAACCAAAACATAAAACCGGAAGATTATTACTACAGTTTTTAAACTCATACTGAGCACTATCAAAGCTTTTAAAAGAATCTATACTAGGAAGTTTTATCGCTACACAATCCCCAGAACCACCCACAGAGCTACTACTTTTAAAGTCTGGTAAATCATACTTACCCCCGCTGTTATTTTTAGGTAAAGCGCATTCCGGTATGGTACCGTCCAAAGGCTCATCCACCAACCCCTGCGACACTAAATTACCCTTATCATCCAACTCATCTTTAATAGGACCAAAAGCTCCCAACCCATACTTAGCACACATCTTAGAATGGCAAGCTATACAGCGAAAACGGTTTTTCTCATCCTCCTCATATTTACTGGAGTAAGAAGTACAAGCTACCCCTGGGCTTTTATCTAAATCTAAGGTAATAGAAGGAAATACCTTTTTATTTGTGTCACATATATCATCACAAAAACCCTTTAAAGAGTTATCCCCATCGCTTTTATCTTTTAAAGTAAATTTATAAACAGCGTGATCGGCATTAAGGGGCACATCTGTAAGAGCTTCATTAGCATTAAAATCTCTAACCCCGTCATACACCTCTGCGGTCAGCTTTCCCGGACTGCCGGAGGCCAGCTCTGCATTATTTTCATCCTTAAAAGTAAGCCCTACTTTCTTAAGATCAAACCACTCTCCACTGTCATTAGAAAGCCCCATAGTAAAAATCACAGGCTCATAATCTTCCGAACTATCACTGCTCTCTCCTTTACAGCGAAACACATTTCTTCTACAGGCGGTCCTCGCCCGCATTGCATCTGCTCCTATATTGCCGACACTATCAACACTATAAGACATCAATGTATCGGGAGTAATCTCCTGAAACTCAAGCTCATTACATCCTGGTTTAGCCTCAAAATCTATAGTATTAATAACAGTATAGCGACTGATCCTTCCCGGACCAGCCCCCGAAAACTGAACCGCCACACTCCTATCATTAATAGACTTAACATGACACTCCGACACGGCATTAGCCCATATCAGGCTATACTGCTTGCTCACATAAAGGCCCTTCTCATCATAATCATCCCCTTTAAAAACAGATACCAAGGACTGAAGCTCAAACAGCACTGCCTTTGCATCTAAAGTGTTAGACTGGCTTAAATCAATATCGGTTTGCTCTGGAAATTTCTTCGGTATAATACGGGCTATCACATAGGCTTCATTCGCTGTCTCGTTTTGCTTACCTATATACTTAAAACAGCGGCTAAACAGACTATCCGTAAAATCAGGATCCATAGCCTCACAAGGTTTTACATCGGAAGATAACTCATACTCACTCTTGTCAAAAAAAGCCTCCCATCGGCTTTCTGAAAAACTACTCTTAGCCTCCGAACTTAAATTAGAACCTATGTTAAGTTGGATGAGTTCCACACCTGCACTTTTAGTGGGTGGCTCTAAAAAAGAACAAATACCTTCTTTATTCTGGGCTTGCTTCTCCCCGGTGTTATCTATATTGGCCTCTACCAATAGGGCACGCAAATCGGATATAATATTGGAGTGAATATTAAAAGATAGGTCTTGTTCTTGCTCGACTTCATGGGTCTGTCTGGACTGACCTTGCATATAGGCCAGCAAGGCCACAGCACTAATACCCATTATAAAGGCTGCCACAAGCTGGGAGACAACAAAAGAACCCCTATTGTTTATAAAAAATATTCCACTTAAATTGTTATACCAAAGTTTGATTTTTCCAATCGTCTCTTTGTTTTTTCCAAAAGGAAATGAGAAGTTTTGAAGATCCTCCTTCTTTCTATACCGGGTCGGCATATCTTGATTTTTTGTTCTTTTTTTCAAATTATTTTTAACTTGAAACTTGCAAAAAATATTTTGGTTCAAAATCAATTTTCCTTTATCAAAGATTCAGTTATAGACTGGCAGGCGCACCACTAGGACCACTTGTACCATTATCAGAGGGGCCTCCTAAACCTCCTGGTGGACAACAACTAGGTCCACCACCTGGTGGACTTCCTTGACCTCCACTAACTCCACCACCTCCGTCTCCTCCGTCAGCTCCGTCAGAATCATTCACTGATCGCTGTATTGCACTACTATAAACGGTAGTCACAACTTCTTTTATCAACTTATCGTGGGTAACAGCTAATTTTACTGGTATTATAAAAGTTCTGGCCGGCTCTAAGCTCGCAAATTGGCAAGTCCCCCCTGCTCCACAAGCCGTAGCCCCTAAAGTACAAGCAGAAGAAGCCGAAGCCAGACGAGGAAGCCTCATCGTTACAAACTCCACATCTTTATGTGTTTTATCTGGCAAATCAAGAGAAGCACCATTTTTGTAACAAACCCCTACTGGATTACTGGCACTAAAACTAAGTGAATAAAAAAAACTCTCAAAAGGAATATCTTTAGTGCTACTGGTGACCTCCACACGATCCTGGTTCCCGGTCTTATATACAGTGGATCTTCTTACTTCTACAGGGCAATCATAAAAATACTCAAATGTTATGGTTTCATTAGGCAAAAACACCTGCTCTGTGGATTTGGCTTCTTTAACTATATCCGATGTCACATCTTCCTCGTAAGAATCTTGAATTCCCGTCAATCCAACAGACTCCCTCAATAAAGAAAGAGAATAAATAGCTCCCGGACCATTGTTCTTAATAGATATAATATTGGAAGCTTTTCCTGTATATTTTCCTGCCTCAGTAGGTATATCTGTCGAACCCCGACAACCCGGAAAAGGATTAACCACTGTTCCCACTTTACAGCTTAAGGAGCATTTCCGGCCTGTAACAACCGGGCCGAATTTAACAGAACTTAAAGGTCTTCTAATACCCGATAAAGCTATATGCTTTAAATCCTTATTGGAGACAGGGTCTTTATAATCCACCTCCACTTTGGCCAAAACAATCCAGTAGTCCCCATCCACTCGTCTTATATATTCACAAAGCGTATCGGGAACATCCGCTCCCCCTCTTTCGCAAAGCTGATTGGTTGGGTCAGTAGAATCCTCATACTTTAAACAGGACGCATCACTAATCACTTCCAAAGTGTTCTTATCTCTGCAAACCGCCTCCGGCACATCACCAATCAAATTCTCTATAGAGGTGCTCCGCCAATCCACCAACTGAAAAGTCACTTTATATTCCTTCTCCACATCATCCAAAGTGTATTTACCTTTATAAGAAAGCCCCTCTGCTGAGTCCCCTTCATCCGATAAATGAAAATCAGCAGGACTCTCTGTCTTAGGGGCCAGAGTCCACTTACAATTAGATTGCTTGCCCGTCCAACCATCTTGACGACAAAGAATAAGATTATTGGCCACCAGGTAAGCCGCCAGGGTTTGAGCCGACTCCGTTACCAAATGCTTTTCCCATTCCTCTATAGACTGCGAATGCTCAGATAAAAAACCCCCTGTCATTTTTTGAGTAAAGTAAATGGTGCTGAGCACCCCTGCTGAAACCATCAAAGATAAAATAATGGCCGCAGAACCCTGGTTTTTATTAAATATTTTGACCAAAAACTTTCTTACATTCTTGTATATAGACACTTAACATCCTCCTTGTTTTTGTTTAATACCCAAAGGGTATTATTTTTTCGTACCTTTCAGGATTTTTTCCCCTTGTTAACCAAGCTTCTAAATCTGAAATTTTCAAACACGATCAGTTTAATACCCTTTTTTAGTTAATTTATTACTTACATCCCTTAACTAAATTACTTCCTGGTTTAATTGCATTCCTTTCCTCTTCCCCTGTCATTCCCGCGAAAGCGGGAATCCAGTCGCTCTTGTTCTTCAGGAGAGAAGTAGGAGTCAAAAGTCTCAGACATGCGGTTTGCCACAGAAGCAACCTTCGGTTGCTCTGTATCAAATCCGAACTCGCTTTTGCCCCCTACTTCTCTCCTGAAAAGCTTATCCATCTGTCATTGCCTGCGCCAGCACTGTCATTCCCGTAAAAGCACTGTCATTCCCGCGAAAGCGGGAATCCAGTAAGGTAACACTGTTTTCCTGAAGAACATATTTTTACTCATAGATCATTATTCCTCGTAGCTATGAGACCCTCGCTTTCGCGGAGGTGACAAAGCCGTAGCTTATGAGATGCCCGCTTCCGCGGGCATGACATACTTTGTAGAAATGACAATATTCCTGTAAATGTTTGTCCTTCCCGTGAAGCTTGTCCTCGTAAAAACAAAGAACAGGAATCCCGTACCGGATAAGTATAATTTGTTTTGTGAAATGACATAAAAAATGGAAACAGAGCTTCTTCACTATATCAACTCTGTTGAAAAGATAGGTTTCCACAGCCATACCAGTTCGGTATAAAGCCACAGTACTCTGCCTGACGATCGTATATAGAAAACAACATCTTTTCAGAAGAGAATAAGAGGAAAAAGCGAGTCGGATCCCCGTTTTCACGGGGACAAGCTTGAGCACAAGAGCAACTAGATTCCCGCTTTCGCGGGAATGACATATTTGTGGCAAAACGCATGTCTGAGTTTTTGACTCTTCTTTTCTCTTGAAAAGGACATGTTGAAAAAAACGGGAGAAAAAGAAATGAATATACTTTATGTATGTATGTATGTATGTATGTATGTATGTATGTATGTATGTATGTATGTATGTATGTATGTATGTATGTATGTATGTATGTATGTATGTATGTATGTATGTATGTATGTATGTTAAAAACAATATTCATATTTTAAACATCCTTGTCAACTCTATTTTATAAAAATTTTTCCCATTTTTTGAGATGAATAAGCTAGGGGCTTTCAGTTTAGCAGATCTGGATTCCCGCTTTCGCGGGAATGACAATCTTTCGCGGGAATGACAATCTTCCGCAGGAATGACAGATCTATAGCAATCTAAATTTTTTGACTCCTCTTTTCCACTGAAAAGTGTCCTTGGCCCCCAAAAAGATACACAAAAGCCCATCATCATTAAAACAAGAAAACCCTTAAAAAGCATGACCCTATAATTAAGGCTATCATAAAAAAATTAATTAACAAATAAAATATTTAGTCCATATTTAGTTTATGAAGCTCAATAGGCTGAGCTACCCTCATTTTTAAAAACAAGATATATAAGTAAGTTCTTTTAATCTTTAATGAAAATAGAAAATACCAAAGGGACAAATAAAGGTAAATCTTTCTCTAAAAAAGATTCTTATTTGTATCAAATTGAAACAAAAGATGGAGTTACAGAATCCAGTGCTCTGGTGGCTTTGATAAAAATGTTTAGATGGCAATTCCATGTTTTTTAAGTATCTGAATACATTCTTTACCAGAAAGGATCGGGAGTTTGCTCATATTGCTACAATGACAGATTCCATATTATCTTCAGGTATAGGCTCTCCATCTTGTTGTAAAACTTCAATATATCCTTGAACAGCTTCTTGAATATTTTTTATAGCTTCTTTTTTGGACTGTCCTTGGCTAATGCAACCAGGTAAACTAGGGCATTCGGCAAGCCAAAACCCATCCTCTCCTGGTTTAATGATAATTTGTCTCATAACTTCCTCTTTGATTATTTATCATAAATAAAAATTAAGTTCATCAATATAAAAACGCAAGTTTCATAAAAAAAGCAGCAAAGAGACCCAAAGACCCGCAGGTCTCAGTTTGCCATTTTAGATAAGCGTGATATATAATCTTTATGAGCTGTTTGAATAAAAATGTCAAATTTTTTAAATCTTGTTTTTGATCTTATTCTTGAAAAACAGACATCTATCTTGTGGCAAAACACATGTCTGAGCCTCTTGACCTTACTCTCTCCTGAAGATGACATCTAAAACAAACAGAATCCATCCTTTTATCAGTACAAAACAGAGATTCCGCCATCATTGAATCCCATATAGAACCGATTTTTAAAGTAAGCAAAGCTGCCCGTAAGTAAAAAACCCGTATGTATTTTTTGTAAAATATTTCCATTAGAAGGCTCAATAAGACAGATAGCTTTTTTTTCACAAGGAAAGAGGAACAAATATTTTTTATACCGTTTTGAGAAAAAACTTACACCACTGGCCATAGCTCTATCATTATCTATTGGCTTTTCCCAAATAATAGCACCGTCTTTAGCGGATACAGAAAAAAGTTGCCCCTTTCTATGAGTGCCAAAAATAAAAAGCTCTTTATCAGGAACTAAAGTAGGAGAGCTTTGAGAAGCACTTTTTATGTCCGTTGACCAAAGTATTTTACCAGCTTCACTGACGGCGGCAAACTGATTTCCCCAATTTGTAACATAAATACGATCTTTGTAAATAAGAGGAGTGCTTTTAATATCCCCTTTCATTGGTAAAGCCCATAAAATCTTTCCAGAGTTGAGATCTATTTTAAACAAATTATTATTATTAGCCCCTGTTACTCCATAGCCTTTCTCTTTATGAATAGCCACCGAAGAATGGATATGCGCCGAAGTCAGAGGCATTTTCCAATTAAGACTTCCATCCCTGGCAGAAACAGAAGCCACATAACCCATATAATGAGGAAAAAGAAGCTCCACGGATATAATAATCTGTCCTTTATAAAAAGAAGGAGAAGATCCAATAGCACCCCCTAAATGGATGGTCCACACCACCTCTCCTGTTTGTTTTTTCAAACAATAAAGAACCCCATTATAAGCCCCTATCCAAAGGTATTTTTTACTAAGGAGGGCCGTCCCGTGCACCCCCTGTTCCGTCTTAGCTAAATAAGTTTTCCATATCATGTTTCCTTTATGATCTAATTTATAAAACCAACCCGCATCCGAACCCACATATATGCCAGTTTCATCTACAGCCGGTGTGGCTTTGCTGGCACCATGAAGAGAACCATTGATTTTATCAAAAAGAGGCTCTATTTTACCTTTTAAATTCCATTTGCCATCCACCACTCCTGTTTTTTTATCGTCACCCCTAAACTGAGACACAATCTCAATAGGATCTTCTTCTACTATTCTATTCCAGTTAGGAAAAATGAGATAATGCGTCCGGGTGGCTTCATAATGCTTTTTATATTTTACAGCCTTTATAAAAAAGACAAAAAGAGAAATAAAAACTCCAATCATAATAAAAGTTATACAAATAAAAAAAACTTTCTTATGCTTTTCTTGTATATTAATCATAGATACTTGTTTCATAACCCCTGCCTTTATTTTGTTTTCTTCAATGCAGTTTATACATAACTGTTATCTCTAATTGTACCTCTTTAGCCCCCTATATAATCCCTGGACTGAGATCTAATAGATGTTAAGACATTCTTATTAAGAGAGGAAAGAAGGAAATATAAAACGAGTTCGGCTTTGAGCACAAGAGCAACTAGATTCCCGCTTTCGCGGGAATGACAAATGTGTGGCAAAACGCATGTCTGAGATTTTATATTTCCTTCTTTCCTCTCTTAGTGATAAATAATCCCTCTAAAAATAGAATTTCAAATACAAACAATATAAATCAATAACTCTTAATCCAAGGGTTCTTCCTTAAAGACGAGTATTTTAAGTTTTTACTGCAAACATTTTCTTCGTTCACTATTTTTTTATATTCCAAATCGGATCTCAATTTAATGTAAAGAGACCAGTCTATATCTATAAACTCCGGCTCATCTTTATAAAAGTCACAGGCTTTTTTGACCGTATTAAAATCAATATAAGGGTCACAGTGAATACGCATAGAATACTCTGCATGGGATGTAAAAGACTCCTGAATTGTTTGATTTTTAAACTTTAAAAAAATCTGGCTGTTGCATTGTGTATGGGCATCATACATATTCACACCCCAAAGACGCCCTTCCCCTGTTAATCCCTCTCTTCCCGGAATAAAAAAAGACAACAGATTTCCCGCTACGACCAAACACATAAACAAAATACCAGGCCATAGCTTTTTTATATCGAGGGAAATAAAAACCCTTTCCTGAAAAACAAAGATAAGAAAAAATAAAGAAAGCAAGCACAACATAACTAAAGGGTAAAAATAGCCGGTAAAAAAATAAGACATGATATGAAATAAAACAAATTGCACAAGGACCGCCGCTTTCCATCGTGTTTTTAAAATAAGAAACCAGGACCCTATTATTTCCAAACAAACAACATAAAAACAAAGAGTCAGTTTTACCTCTTCATTAAAAAAAAGAGGGAAGTTTAAATTTTGTGAAAAAGCCAAACCCGTTAACCAATCTAAATTACTGATCTTTAAAAGACCGGCAAAAAAATAAAAACTGGTAATCAATATGGGAATAAAAAAAAGCTTTTGCCGAATAAATAAAAAACAAAAAGAAACCAAAAAAGGCATATAATGATAATTCCCCATCATAAGGTAGTCTAAAAAAAAGAGATAAAATTTTATTACATTAACTGTTAGAAACAACCAATAAGCCAAAGTAACAAATTTTTTATTTAAAAATATAAAGGCTGTAAAAAAAGCTAGACATAAATAGACATATAACAAGACTTCCACTCCAAAAGGCGAGAGAACCCGTAAAGACTCACAAAAAGGAATTTGTGGCCAACAAACTGTATTAGCGTTTTTAATCGTATTTTGATAAATGGTGCCATTATGGTGCCAGAAAAAAAAAGTAACAACATGGGTTAGAGATAGAAAAAAACCATACCACCTAAGGCTTTTATAGGAACCAATCTCTTTAATCTGATCTTGAATATAGTTTTTTAAAATCATATTCTTCTCTATTTAAGTAAAAAACCCATTCGGCTGGCCTGTTCCCTAGAAAAAGGCAGCTTTGTATTTTTATCATAATAGGCATTTTCAAATCGGGTACCAATAAACACAGTAGAACTGAGATCTACATTTTTAAAATAAACATTCCGAACAGTGGCAAAATTAAATAGCACTCCTGTTAACTCACTTTTTTCAAAAACCACATTATCTAAAATAGCCCCGTAAAAAGAAGCTTTAAACAGATCTACATCAACAAAAGAACTGTTTTTTATATAAGATCTATCGAACCGGCTGTCTCTGAAATCAGAATCACTCACTTCTACATTAAATAAATAAGTATTCTTGCAGAAGCATTTTTTAAATATGATATCTTTGATTTTCCTATTTTTCAAACTTGTATATCTTAAAAATCTCCCCCTGCATATTGTATCATCTTTGTTTTCTAAACAATAAAGGGTAACGGGGGAAAGACGGCTTACACTTGATTTAAGCCAGGACCAATAAAATAATATACTACCCAAAAAGAGACTCAATACGAGTATAGATAAAAGGTAATATCGGAGGACATAACGATGAACTCCCCCCTTAAAGTGAAACAAACTCCTTAAAAGCCGAGCACAAAAGGAACTTATTTTCCGCCAAATCCTATTTAAAAAATTCATTGTTTATCATTCGGTTATGTCAGGACTAAACTTAAACTCTTTTTTTATACCGATCTGATTTGATTCCCGCTTTCGCGGGAATGACAGAGAAATAGGTTTTTTAGTCAGCGGATAAATGCTTAGGTATTTCTCTTTCTACCCGTAAATCTTGTTCCAGCTGCTCTTCGGGCATCTGACTTCCACAATCAAAGCTAATTTTATCTGCCGCCACTTCCCTTAAAGCATTTACCACATTGTTGTTCTTTTCACCCACCAAACATTTATCCCCTTTTAAAAATTGCTTTACTCGTTTAGTAACCAGCAAAACCAGAGCAAAACGATTAGATACCTTTGTTAAACAATCTTCTACTGTTACGCGAGCCATATTCCCTCCTTTTTTTAACTGATAGAACAGTTTTAATCCTGCTATATTAAACCGGTATAGATTCCCGCTTTCGCAGGAATGGCAGCTGATGGAGTCGAGGAGCAAACCGGATGGAAGCATGTTATACTACCTTTAAATATTCATCAATAACTTTCTTTAACTTTTTGATAGTTTCTTGAAGATCCACATTGGCCAGATAATGCTCAAAGTGATTTCCGTATTCCATTTCTTTTAAAGCTTGTTCTTTCCTCACTTCCAATTCCTCTTTGCTGTTTTCCTTCCTTTTACGGACACGATGGACTAACTCCTCCACAGAGGGAGGAGCAATAAATACTCTTAAGGCTTGGGGGTATTTTTTTTTGATTTGATCCGCACCCTGCAAGTCTAAATCCTTAATTATGGCTTTACCCTCCGCCCAACATTTTTCTATCTGCTCAACAGCCGTGGCATAATAGTAATTATAAACACAAGCCCATTCCGCAAAAAAATGCCGCTCCTTAAAAGCCAGAAACTGCTCTTTACTTACAAAATGATAGTCACGCCCCTCTTGCTCTTCTCCCCTGGGGGGGCGAGTGGTATAAGAAACAGTGGTGGTCATAGCTTTGGAACCATACAAGGATAAAATTTCCCGGATGAGGGTGGATTTTCCCGCTCCACTAGGGCCGGACATAACAATAAAAGCTTTTTTCTTATACTGAATTGTACTATTCCACATTATGAACTTGCTCTCGCATTCTTTCAATAAGAGTTTTAGCCTGCACTACCTCTTGTGTTAATTTAAAATCCTGTGATTTAGATCCTATTGTATTAATCTCTCTTATCATTTCTTGAAGATAAAAAGATATTTTTTTTCCTACCACTCCTTTAGAAAGAATAAGAGTGCGAAAAACCTGAATATGCTCTTCCATTCGACTTATTTCTTCACTGTTATCCATCCGATTAATTAAGGCCACCATCATATCCTGTACTGTATTTTGATCATCCATAATATCAATAGAACGAGCTCTCTCTTTTACATTTTTATTGGCTTTTTCATTTTGCTTAAGAGAATGAGATTTGATTTTATGAATACACAAAGAAAGATGTTTTATATTTTTTTGAAAATCTTTTTTTAAAGACAAACCTTCCCGGACTCTCTCTTTGCTACACAAATCCATTGCTTTCATTGTTAAAGTTTTTAGTTTGTTTTTTTCTTTAGCGGAAATAAGAGAAGGCTCAGACAATGTCTCCATCACACCCGGTTGCTGCGCTAGAGTCACCAAATCCAAACTATTTTCCAGCTTTATACTCATTTTGCTTGACCCCTTCTTTCTTGAGGACAGATTTTGTGTTTTCTGTGAGCTTCTCCTTAAAGGAGAAGGGAGTTCGGAGTCCGCAAATTCCATACCTGTTCGGTGTAAAAACCAGGCTAACTGATTATAAAGAGCTTTCCATTTCAAAGCTTGTTCCTTATTACATTTTATTTTTGTCTTTTTTATAGGCCAGGAGGGACTACGGGTAACCAATAAGCTCACAAATCCTCTGTTAAATTTTTTCTGCAAATATTTTCTCAATTCCCCCTCTAAAGAAGCATAAAAAGGAGGAATCTGCACACGCGACTCAAAGTGCTTACTATTATAAGACTGCACCACCACTTCTATATAACAATCTTTGGATTTCCAACGACTAATACCACATCCCGTCATACTGTTCATTATTCAAGCTCCTTCCTGTTTTTCTTTAATCAAATTATAAATTTTTAATCTATTTTCTGTTGTATATAAATACCAATGAATGCTTTTATCTCTTTTAAACCACGACATTTGTCTTTTTGCTAACTTCATTGTGCGATGAACAATTTTGTTTTTCAACTCTTCTTTGGAAAGCTGGTTACTTAAACACAACACGGCTTCTTTATATCCCACACTTTTCATTAAAGGCCAATCTTTTAGTCCCTTATTTAATAAGGTCTGCGTCTCTTCCAATAAACCTTCTTTAATCATTTGACTTGTTCTTTTCTGAACATTTTTTAGTAAGACCTCACGAGGAAGGCACAAACCCACTTTCAAATAAGGCCAAGGCAGCTTTTGCTCTTTAAAGGAAGAACGAAGGAAAGACATAGGTTTCTCTTCAGAGAGAATAATACAAGTGCCCCTAAAAATTCTATATGTATCTTGAGCCGATATTTGTTTAGCATATTCTGGATCCAAAAACTGTAGCAATTTATATAAATGCTCTAAACCTTTTTCCTTATGTATTTTTTGAACCTGCTGTTTGATCTCCGGTTTGACCTCCTTAATAGGGTACATTCCCTTTTCTAAAGCTTGAATATAAAAACCACTACCTCCCACAGCTAACACAGATCGGTAACTCAGCTCTTTTTCTAAAATAGACAAGGCTTTTTCCCTAAATAAGCCTGCCGTGCAGGTAAAAGGAGGTTCCCATTCATCAAATAAAAAAGCAGGGGTGTTTTTTATACGAAACCGAGGCTTGGCCGAACCAACATCCATACCCTTATACATGGAAATACTGTCACAGTTTAAAATAGAAGCCGATAATTTTTCAGCTAAATAAAAAGAAAGATCTGTTTTCCCGACAGCCGTGGGGCCTAGTAAGAAAATCACTCTAAAAGAAGAGGGCTGCGATGCACACTTTTTTGTCATCAATCAAAACCTTTGGCGAGTTTTTAACACAATAGTTCAATACCTACTTTACTTTTTTGTATAGAATTATACTTATCATGTTTGAATTTTCCAGCTTATCTTAATGGCAATGAAGCAACTTATTATTTTTTTACTTTTTGCTTTTTGGTCTTATCTGGCTTTAGCCAAGTACCAGGTATGCTCTATTACTATTAACTCCTCTGATGAAATTGAAATATTCAAAAAATATTTATCTGGTTCCAGGGATTTTGAATTCGTCGAGTTAGTCCCTCTATCTGAAGAGGCCACACCAAACGACACACATTGGTTCACAGAAGCCTGTAAAAAAGGCTATAGCTGTGATATCTTGGTTATCTCAGGGCACTTTGGAGGGCTATTCTTTGGTGAAAAACACACCTATATCCTCCCTGTCAATATTATGGAAAAACAATCCTGCTCCCGATCCTGCCCCGGCCTATTATCTAATGTAAAAGAAGTATTCCTTTTTGGATGTAATACCCTAGCGGGAAAGCAGCCCGATCATAGATCACCAGAAGCTTATTTACAAGTGCTTTTAGATCATAATATGGCTAGAGATATGGCAGAAACAGTGGTAGCGGCCCGGTATCTTCCTTTTGGCCTCTCCTTCAAAGATCAAATGAGATTGGTATTTTTAAATGGTATTTACGGATTTACCTCCTTAAGCCCTTTAGGAAAAGATATTCGTCAACCCCTCAGCCATTATTTCCAAGAAATGACTGCACAATATGGAAGTTACAGTGCTTATATAGATCAGATAGATCCAGAACTACTGAATCCTACTATCTATAGAACAATAGGAGGGACTATTTCAGAGGCAAAAGGAGTTGGCCCTAACGACCAGCAATTTCAAAAAATGTGTGATTTATACCAAGATGACATAGATAAGGCAAAGGGCATGCAAGTAGTATGGGATTTAATCAATTCCGGTAAGGGGCCGGATTCCTACTCCGCTATTAAGGCTTTCATGTCTGCAAACCAACCCTTCCGTGGCCAGAGCTTGAATACTTTTAACCGCATTAAAAACAATAAAAGATTTAGAGGTGAATTCTTTCCTCTATACCAAAAAATAAGCCCTTTGCTTCCTTATGTGAGAGTTCAGTTTTTAAACTTTTTAAACTCCTTTGATTGGATTACTGCTGATTTTTATAACAAAGAATTAAGAGCCAATGTTTTGGACATGATCCGTCGCCCTACTTCAGAAGGCTACGATTATGCTACTGCTCTTATCTATGATGAACGAATGCCCTGTCAACAGTTTAAGTTAACAGCACAAGACTTCCCCAATGGTTTTTATAAAAACCTATGGAGTGCTCTCATTTTAGAAACTTTTTGTGTAACAGATTATAAAGCTCAACGAAAACTCATGAACCAAGCCTGCATAGCCCAAGTAAGCAAAGACCCTGTCAACTGTTATCAGGTTTTTAAAAGCCTGGGGCATCTCCATGTCAGTGATATGGCCATTATTGATAAAATGGTGGAATTTTCAAAGATACCTCACGCTGGCCTGGTTTATTACTCCTTATACGGGTTGGCTTATTCAGGAGCGCAGTTGAGCTCCTCACATCAAGCCATAGCTTATCATTGCAACAATCAGGAAAGCTGGTTTCAAAAATTAAACTACAAAGATAGAAAGGCCATTCAAAAACAATCCATTTTAGCTTTAGGACACTTAAAATCAAAAGACCCTTTAGCCAATCAAACACTGGCTAACTGTATCCATTCCAGTACAGATGAGGATATTATTCAGGAAGGTTTAAAGGCCTTATACTATATGGCCTCTCACCTTACAGATATAAAAAAAACTATTTTGGACAAAAAATGGCATGAGCACTCTAACGAAAATATTAAAACACTAGCCCTTGCCCTACTCTAAATTAGTCGTCCATGAAAAAAGTTTTCTTATTTAAAATTTTTCAAAACTAAGAGGGAAAAATGAGTTCGGATTTGAGCACAATGCGACAGAAAGCTTCACCTTATGATAAAATAAGATTCTATCTCTTAGTTTGAAATAGGAGCAAAAGCCCCTTTAAAAGTCGCTTTGTGGCAAACCGCATGTCCGAAATTTTTCTCTCTTAGTTTTGAAAAATTGTGAGCGAAAGAAACTTTTTCAGGATCAACTAACTATGATAAAAGGGCTTATTTTCTTTTTTATAGTGGGAATGATGGTTCTAAGCCTGCATTATACAGGCTTTATCCGTTTATTTTCTGAAGACACTATATCTCCTTCTTTTAACAAAGATTCCTCCTCCTGGGATTCCTCTCCCGCTCCTCAAATAAATATAAAAGATCTTAAAGGGAAAGATTTTTCCCTCGAAAACCTCAAAGGAAAACCAGTTATTTTAAATTTTTGGGCTTCCTGGTGCCTGCCGTGCCGAAAAGAATTTCCTGATCTTATTTCCACTGTAGAGCGGTTCCAGGGAGATGTGATACTTCTGGCTGTATCTAATGACTCTTCAAAAACAGATATTCAGGAATTTCTAAAAAATTTAAAAAGGGAAGGAGTTAATTTCAATAATAACAACACCTATATCCTTTGGGACTCTGAGTTTGAAGTTTCAAAAAAATTTAATGTAGCAAAGTGGCCTGAAACATTTATTTTAGACCAGAACCTGCAGATTGTAAAAAAGCAAGCAGGAGTGTTTTCTATTGAAGAAATGGAACCTGTTCTTTCTGAGCTTTTATCTAATAAAAAAACATCTCAATAATTTTATTTTGAAAACGCTCTTTTACAAAAAATATTCAACCTTTTAAAATATAAAAGGCTCTTTCATAGAATTTTTCTACTTTCCCCCTTTTTTAGGAGGTATCCTATTATTGAGGGTCAAGGACAATATTTCAAGCAAACATTCCCATTAAAATAATCGGATGGAATTTTGCGTTAATCCTTTTTAGAAGATACCATTTTTTGTTGCATAAAAAATATAATCTATACATACTATAGTTATCTAAATGTAAGTTTTAAAAAATTTATAGGCTAAATTTATTTTATGAATAAAAAAACTGGGTATTCAATTTACAATAAGGAGACTAAGCGGAGGATAGTAAAAAATACTCTACCTGGTACTTATCCCAAGTTACCAAATAAAAAATTTGATATTATCTACGCTGACCCACCATGGAATTATAATGGAAAACTACAATACGATAAAAGTAGCAAAAATAAAGAAAAAATTGACCTATCAAAAAAGATATTCATTAGTACAGCTGATTTTAAATATCCAACACTAAAAACAAATGAATTAATGATAATACCTATTAATAAAATTTCAAAAGATGACTGTCTTTTATTTATGTGGGTAACAAATCCTCATTTAGCTCAAGCTATAGAATTGGGAAAAGCTTGGGGATTTGATTATAGAACAGTTGCATTTGTTTGGGATAAAATGAATCATAATCCTGGACAATACACTCTTTCAAATTGTGAGTTATGTTTAGTATTTAAGCGAGGTAGAATACCTAAACCTAGAGGCGCGAGAAATGTCCAACAGTTAATACGGAGTCCAAGACAGGAACATAGTAAAAAACCTATAGAAGTAATGAAAAGAATAGAAAAAATGTTTCCAAATCAGGAGCGTATTGAATTATTTGCAAGAAAAAAAATTAAGGGTTGGTCAGCTTGGGGTTTAGATGTGATTAGGTCGTCATTAGATAGCTCTTTTTCAAATCAAACCACAGAAAAAAAAAGAAACCAAAGTATCTTTGAAAATGAGGGGCAGAAAAGATTCCCTTTCCTTAATATCTAATGACAACTTTTCATTATTTAATGAAATAATTTTCTAGAAGAAATATAAAATGAGAAACTGGTTTTTAATCTAGAAGATACTTAAGGTCATTATTAAAATGTTTAATCAGTAATTTATCGCTTGTTGAATTACTCCACATGAAGAAATGAGCAGAGTATTCAGCGTACCAATAAGTTATTTCTCTTACTCTTTTTGGATCACGCGCAATATCACCTTGAAAAACTACCCAAAATGGTAAGATTTTATCGCCAAGTCTTCCTTGTTTTCTTAATATTTTTAATAATCCTGGTGTAAAAAATTTGCATGATCTCTCATGTGCATTTCCTCTACCAACACTAGGGGGTTTTCCTTCTACCCAACCATCTTGTCTTTTAACTTCTACATACAGTGTTTTTTTTGTTTTTATATTATCTATAGCAAAATCTGGATGTACACCATGCACCCATTCTTTATGTGGGTTATATATATCTTCTAATATTTTTTTATCGAGTTCTATATTAGAATAGATATTTTTAAATTCTTTTGGCTTTGCTCGTATTCTTAAATCTGAATCTTTGAATTCTTTCAAGAAAACTTCATAAAAAGTTTTTTCTGCAACTCCAGCTTTTTCTCCACTGGAATCTTGCCATTTGTCTCTTTTTCTTAATTCTTTTTTTCCCACAGTTATTTATTTCTCCAGTTTCATCAAATTATTGATAGAGGTTTTAAGAGCTTTGGCAATCTTTTCTATATTTTGAAGAGTAATATTTTTTTCTGCTCTTTCTACCATTCCGATATAAGTGCGATGAACACCAGCTTTTTCAGCCAGTTCTTCTTGGGAAAGGTTTTGTTTTACTCGTTCTTGCCGAACTCGTTTTCCAAATTTTTTTAATATATTGTTACTCATATACTTCATAAAGAACGCATCAATTTGTTTTGAGTATAAAGATTTGCTAATTTTAGTTCTACATACTAAAGTTAGCATTTATAATTTTTAATAATGATTCTGATTTTCTTTATTTAAGAGGGCAGCAAGCAAAACCGGTTCGGTCTCTTGATGGGTTCTATTGAAGAAATGGAACCTGTTCTTTCTGAGCTTTTATCTAATAAAAAAACATCTCAATAATTTTATTCTGAAAACGCTCTTTTACAAAAAATATTCAACCTTTTAAGAATGGAAAGATTATCACCACTATCTTTAGTAGTTATATCACTATCTTTAGCAGAGGTATCACTACTTTTAGTAGCTGTGAACCCTCTGAGCATCTCCATATCTATTTTATCATCTGCTATAAATGTCTCAGGAAGAGAAGGCGTGCTCTCCATTTTCTCATTAGGGTTCAAGCCCTTCAGAGAGTCCATATTCATCGGATCACTTGCCACTACTAAGCCTTTTAATCCCCCGTCGTTTATCTCAGTAACCCCTGCTCGTTCTTTAGAAACTAACCGCTCACCCTCCTCTATCTCAGTTGCCGTCAAATCTCTTACTCTCTCTCTGCTTACTTTGTCCTTTCCTGCTAATTCTTCAGAAACTAACCGCTCACCTTCATAGCCACTCTTAGTAACCGTAAAACTTCTTACTCTCTTCCCGTTTATCTGATTTCCTGCTCTACCTGCTGGCTCTTCAGAAGCTATACCAGTCCAGTTGCTCTCCTCCTGTGCAAAGGTAGGCTTTTCTGGTTGTTTCTGTTTTTCTCTCATGGGGAGAGAAGCTCTGCTAGTGGCCCCATTTTCTATACCAGTTTGGTACAAAGACTTACTCGCGCCATTTTTAGAAGCCATGATCTCTTTCATTATCCTTTCTATTTTGTTACTATTATTTAATAATGTTTCATGTTTTGCTTTAAAAGAAATATCTACTAAGTTATCTCGCAACCATGACAAATGCCGAAAAGATGGTTCCATAACTTGAAAATACATTTCCATTAACTGTTTATAAAAATGTTGAAATTTTCTGATAGATTGTAGGTATCTAACTTTTTCTGAGTAAGAACTTACGAAAGGCTCTTTTATAGAAGTATCCTGTTCTATTGTAGATTTTCTATATAGTTCAAAAAGAGTGGCAAGTAATACCTGAAATTGATGAAAGACTTCCAGGTACTTATTTTTTCCATCAAGAGAGTCAAACCCGGCTAAACTAAAAAAAACAAGAGATAATCGTAAATCTCTGACTATCGCTTTCATCTCCTCTTCTTTTTTTAAGGATGGATCAAATATCAAAGAAACCCAATTTGGACTATTAATATCTGCGGTTAAATTTTTATAACTTTTTAACCCAGATTGAAAATAGATATTTCCTGCTTCAACCACTTGAGAGTCTGTCTCGTAAACACTCATCCTTTTACCTACATTAGGTAAAGATTTAAGTGTACTAACAGCTTTTCTTATCTCTCTCTCTTTCCCAGATATCATGTCTGGAACCAGCCGATTTAACAGATTATCTGTCAGCTGTATTTCTGCTTTTGTTATTGCGGATAACTTTGCACCGTATGAAAATGGAGGCATAGACTGAGCTTCCACAGAAATAGAAAAAAATAAAAGTAAAAATAGAACCATATTATACCTTCTGGTTATGTTTGAGTTTTCCTATTCTCCTCTGAAGAAAGTGACTACCTTCATTTAAAAAATGAGCTTTTCATTTTTTCCTGGTAAGGTGTATTCGCTGTTTTACACAATAATACAAACATTACAATAATAAAATGGAAATATACCCATCGGGTAGTATTCCCGTTTCCACGGGAAGGACAATGATTAAAGGGAAGGGGGAGACCAGGTTATATAATACGGATTGTTTAAATTTTTACTTGGAGGAGCAGCCAAATAACATCTTGAGCGGCAAGGCCCTTTTTTTCGGCATGTACTTCATCAACAGGCGTGGCAAAAGCTTTCTCATACCGCACTTGAAGAGAAGTTTGATTATTGAAAAAATGATTTAACCCAACACCCACTCGATAGTAAGCATCTTTCCTATATTCCCAATCCAAAGTAAGATAGTCGTACTTAACAACAAAGGTCCAATCGGAGAAAAAATTATAGTTCCACTGTACATGAGCACCTACAGAATATTTATCTTCCAACACAAATGTTAAATAGTTCAGATTGGAAACAAACCTAGTACCCTGAAGGCGAGAATTGGTATTATATCCTGCTACCGCTTCCGCTAAGATATCCCCAGGAAGCCAATTATTTGTTAAGCTATCTAAAGAAAGCACCTGATAAAGAGAAGCTGCTGCTGCACATTTTTTTCCTTCTTCACGAACTGGCAAACAGTTATGGGCCGAACCACTGACCCCTGCCATCCATCCCCAATTAGCTAAATATCTGATATTGGCAATGGCTCCCCACTCATAAAGAAGCCCTTCTCCAAAACTTTGCCCCTTTGTCTGTTCTCCGTTAACAAAAGCTATATCATAATGCAGCTTATAGGACCAATCACCTGATAGTAAGATGCCCATTTCTTGTTCATTCCAGGAAGTCTTAGTTTGTTGACGAACATAAGTGCGATGCTCATCTGTCATTAAACCAAAAGGAGGAGAAAAACGGCCTATCGTAATAAACTGCGGGAGAGCACGATAATCATCATAGAGCTTAATTCTTAAGTAAGCATCCCTAGGGGTCGTAAATCCTCCAAAACCTCCTATATTCTGAGAATAAACCAGCCGCCACTCCAGCCCTTTATCGTTAGAATGAAAGGGAACACTAATAGAGGGAATCGCCGCCATAATCCCCAGGCCGTTTTGTTCCTTCTCTACATCTTTTAAATCTTTTAAGGGAGTATAGGCTATAGCCCTTAAATCAAAACCAAAAATATCCTGTTCGGAAAAAGATTTTAAGGGAGCGGATTTAGGACCAAAGGCTTTTCCGGTGAGATTTCTATGCCCCCCTCCTGCCGGGTTAGAATGGCAGGTTGTACAGCGATTTGCACGAATCCTAACAGCATACTCCGGTCTAGCCAGTAACTCTTCTGAAAGAAAAAAAAGAAACATTAAAACAGGAAATAGCTTTTTCATATTAAAACCATCATTACAGAAAAAACAGAAAATGCCAATAATTATAAGCAAAGAGTTTTATACATATACCCATCAGGTATTAATTATATGCACTTCTGCTTGATAACGCTATGTATAAAATTGTAACAACATAAAAATATTTTATTTTCAGCTATTCCATAAGCCTAAATGAACCAAACTTTTATTTATACCGATCCGATATAGAAAATAGAAATAGGAAAGAAATTTACCGATAAGTAAGGAGGAAAAACAGTGCAAAAAGAACACACAATAAAAAGAAAAGTTGTAAAGTTAAATGATATAAATCCATTCCATTATATAATGAGCTGCCAAGCCTTTAAATATGTCAGTTTCAAACCCGATCGTTATACAATATTGCTTGCTCTAGCTCTTTCGCCCTGGTTTATTAGCTGTGGAGGCAAACAAAGGCCAGCCTCATCAATAGCTGCCAGTCCTGCGGAAAACATCGCCACAGAAGGAGATGCCTCAGGAAACACAAATAATGCAGAAGCATCTGGTAGCAATGTCACTTCTGCCGCCAATACCCCCTCTTCCCTGGCTGGCACCACTCCTCCCCCCCCCTCCTTTTCTACTACCTCTACCGCCGTCGCTGGCACCACTTCTACTACTGTTGTTCAACAAAATAAAACCAGGTTTGCAGAGGTAAAACCTATTCTTCAACAAAGATGCACTCTATGTCATGGTCCTGGAAAAATGCAACCAACTTCTGATTGGCTGGACTATGCTACCTCTAAATCACGAGTGGATAATGGGGAGTTTCTTAACAGAATATGGACTTTAAAAGATGACCCTGTAAAAGGGATGCCTATGGGTAACGCTACACAAATGACGGATAAAGAAAGAAGCCTAATCAAGAAGTGGATAGAAGACGGAGGTCTTGAGTAAATGTGCTTTTTCTAGAACTCTTCAAGAAAGGCAAAAAAACTCTATGAGAACCGTTACAGGAATCATTTTAATAAGCTTGATAGGGGGTACCGGTCTTTTTACTATTATTAAATATGTAAGTAAAAAACAAAACTTACCTGAACATGTTATAAAAAAACAAAAAATAGAAATGCAAAGCACCGAATTCACGGTATATGACTTAAATACGCAACCTATAACTCTATCTTCCTTCAAAAATAAAGTGGTACTTATCAATTTTTGGGCGACATGGTGCGCTCCCTGTGTTACAGAACTACCCTCTTTAAATAAATTGGCAGGGTATTATCCTAAAAACCTGGTTATCCTGGCTGTATCTAATGAGAAAACAGATAATATTAAAAATTTTTTAATGGCTTTTCCCCAATTTCATGCCAATTTTATCCCCGCCAATGTAGGAAAAGAGCAAATGCAAGCCACCTTTAGTATTCAGGCCGTTCCTGAAACTTATATTTTGAATAAAAAAGGTAAATTAGTCGAAAAAATTATCGGTCCACGGCAGTGGGACTCCTTAGAATGGAAAAATAAAATAAAAAAACTCACCGAAACACCACCATAATCAATGTTTTTTTTGTTTTACTTTACGACTTATCAGACTTAAACATTCTCTTGCCTGAGGTAGATAGAGTAAATATCCCAACCCAAAGTATAAAATGATAGAGGAAAAAATAACAACTATAAGAGCCAAAGTGGAAATAAGAGATTCTCTTTCACCCATAAAAATACTTAGACTGTCACATAAAAAATCAAAAGCAACATACATATACACAGATAGAACTACTAAAACAGGCAAAGAGTATATCACCCTTCTTAAAGTTCTCCATAAATAAAAGGGACCTATAAAAAAAGGGTAAGCCCCTGTTAAAAGAAGCATAAAGAAAACATTAGAAATAACCGTAGCGCCTACAAGTCCTTCTAACTCAAAAGCCCGTATCATGTAAGGCGTGAGAAGCCAATGAAACAAAACATATAAACAGGAGCATAAGGCTGGATACCAGGTGTTTTTAACGGCATAAAAACAAGTGGCTAATACCTGAGAAAGAGAAGCACTCACAAGCAATAATGAGTAAATTTTTAACACCAGGGCCGTTTTATTAGCTGTAAAAGCATCAAAGTTTCCTCTTTTGAATAAGACCTCTATAATAGGAAGACCTAAAAAATAAAAAGCCAAAGCACATGGTAAAATCAAAAATAACAGTATATCCCTTTGATCTGCCGCTGTTTTCAACATTCGTTCTCTTTCTCCTACCACAGCAAAGTAAGAAAGATTAGGCAAAAGAGCTGTCCCCAAACTAATGGCTATCAAAGCCCTGGGAAGCTCCAATAAACGATCTCCATAATAAATATAGGTGTGCGCTCCTTCTTCCAACCATCCAGCAAAATAAAGGTTTAAAAGACCTATAAGAGCTAATCCTCCCACTCCAAAAATACCAGGAAGAAAACGGCTCCCCATGAGTTTTAAATCACCTGTAAAAAAAGAGAACCGAATACGAGGTAAAAAACCAAGCCGAAAAAGTACAGTAGCTGTTAAAAAAACCTGCATCACCCCCCCCACTAAAACCCCCCAACATAAAAGCAAAGGAGGGAAGGACACCAGGCTCTTTGGTAAAAAAGAAAAAACAATCATAAAAAAGTTTAAAAATGCCGGGGCCAGAGCAGGAATAAAAAAGTGTCCCAAAGCATTGGCCACTCCCATAAAATAAGCATAGATAATGACTAAAAATAAATACACAAATAAAAGGCGAGCCATCACCACTGCTATATGCAGTTTTCCCTCTACTTCTGCAAAAGGAGTGCCGGAAAACAGAACACTTAAAAGAGGTTCCATTAAAATAATGCCTAAAACCGTCAATATAGAAACACAAACCAATAAAATGGTATAAACACTGTTCATAAAATTCCTGGCTCTTCTCTCAGAGTCCTTTTCCGCAGAATCGGAAAGGCATTGGATAAATATGGGAATAAAGCTGATAGATAAAGCTCCTTCCCCTAAAAACCGACGAAAAAAATTGGGAATCCTAAAAGCAACAAAAAAAGCGTCCGTTTCCGTTCTGGAAAAAAAAGAACCTATGACCATATCTCTGACCAAACCCAGCACCCGGGATACAAAAGTGCCCGCCGACATAAACAAGGCAGATCGTACTACCACTTGCTTCTCATTTTGTTTTCCTGAAAGGGATGCCGCCATAATACCTCTTGCTAATAAGAAGAAACCATGATAATTATCACACTATACTGAACCGGTATAGAAATTGCGCACTCCGAACTCTGTTTGCCCTTGGAAAAAAGCTTACAGAAAACACAAAACATGTCCTCGCGAAAGCGGGGATTAAACCAGATAAGTATATCTATAGCAGAAGGAGTATAACTGTGGCTAATCATAAATCAGCAAAAAAAAGAAATCGTCAAACAGCTAAACGAAGACAAGTCAACAAAAGGGCCATTAATAACTTGCGCACCTTGGAAAAGAACCTGCGTGAAGTTATTGAAAAAAAAGATAAAAACCAAGCTTTAGAACAACTAAAAATATTTAACAGTAAAATGGATCGCTCCGTTCAAAAAGGCCATCAACATCAAAATAAAGTCAGTAGAAAAAAATCCCAGATAGCCTCCTTAGTTAATAGCCTTTAACAAGCTATACCCATAAGCTTCTATTTTTCCGTAACTTTCCGGTTCTTTCCTCCGGCAGAAGGGCCTTTAGGAATTTTCAAACCCGATTGGTATAATTTTTTTTCATGGTTTAAAAGCCACTTTTTTTTTGATAGCCCCAAGGCAAAACCACCCAAACCTTTTTGAGCCACAACCCGATGACAGGGAACTAAAATCAACCAGGGGTTTTTAGCGCAAGCCAAACCCACCGCCCGGGCTGCCCCGGGAGCATCCATCATATTGGCTACTTCCCCATAAGAACGAGTGTGTCCATAAGGTATTTTTCTTAAATGCCTCCATACTTTTTTCTGAAATGCAGTCCCTCTGGAAAATAAAGAAAAATGATGGGTGTGGATTTCATCCTTGGAAAAGTAAGCCTCCAAAAACAAAAGCAGCTTATAAATTAACTCTGATGTTTTTAGATTTTGACCGATTAAAAAACGAGAATTATACCTATCCGGTTTTTGCCCCTTGGTTCCGCAAGAAAAAGGTTTTGTAGTCAGTTCTTTTTCTTTCCTAAGAGACGAAAAACGAGGATGAAAGACAAAGGTATTTTTGGAATGAACCCGGTTTTGTACACTCACCCTTGATAAGGAATAAATTTGAGCTTTTTTTAAACAAATTTCTAGATTTCCTATAGGAGAATTGTAGAAAAAAATAATATTTGAACAAGATGATTTGGACATATAACCCATGAAGTTTAGTTTCTATTTATTTAGAAATCATTATACCGAACTAATAGAGAGATACTTCTTCAGTAGAGAATAGCAAAAAAAATAGGCAAAAATATGTATAAACTCTAAATAGGTTTTTTAAACATTAAAGGAAAAACCACATCCACAGGTTTTAGAAGCATTAGGATTGGAAAAGGTAAAGCCTTTGCCATTTAATCCTCCATCAAAATTTAAAGTCATACCCATGAGATAAAGCAAGCTTTTAGAATCCACAACAATTTGCACTCCCTTACAATCAAAAGTTTTATCACTTTCTTTTTTTTCTGTATCAAAATCCAGTTTATAGGAAAAACCAGAACAGCCTCCTTCATTAACAGAAACCCGTAAAAAGTCCCTCTCGGTTAATTGGTCTCTTTCTTTCAAAAACTGAATTTGCCTGGCGGCTATATCAGATACCTGAATCATTACTTTTAATCTCCTTACCCAAAGGGTTTTATTGCTCCGAACTTTGCAAAATTTTCTGAGATCTAAACAAGGATAAATAAAAAACTATATATCCTTTTTCATAAGAGAATAGGAGGAAAAAGCGAGTTCGGATTTGACACACGAGCAACCAAAGGTTGCTCTGTGGCAAAACGCATGTCTGAGCCTTTTGACTCCTATTCTCTTATGAAAAGTAAAATATATCAAAAGAGCTTTATTTTTCCGTAACTTTTTAGTTCTTTCCTCCGATATAAAAATTCTAGCATAAAGAATTATACCATAAACAATAAAATCTCCAATAAAAAATCAGCTTAATATGGCTCTGTTGACTCCTTATTTAGGTAAAAAACAGGGTTTCAAAAATCAAACAGGATGGAGGTTCTCTTCACCATAGTAGGTTTTTTTGGCAAAATATGCTAAACTTTTCATAGTTATATATAAACTTCTACCAGAAAAGAGCGGTATTTTAATGGCATCAGATTGGAAAAAATACGATTTATTTCAACCTACAGAAGAACACCAAATGCTCCGGCAAACTCTAGCCTCATTTATAAAAGAAGAAGTGGAAACACAAGCCCTCCAACATGACCGGGAAGAGCGGTTTAATTTAAAATTATTCAAAAAAATAGGAACTTTAGGGCTTTTAGGTATAACCGTGGATCCAGAATGGGGAGGGGCTGGCATGGATGCTTTATCTGCCGTGATCGCACATGAAGAATTAAGCAGCTCTGACCCTGGTTTTTGCCTGGCTTATCTGGCCCATGCTATGCTCTGTACCCATAATATTTCCCAAAACGCCAATGAAGAACAAAAAAAACGCTGGCTGCCCAAACTCTGCTCAGGAGAATGGATAGGGGCTATGGCCATGTCAGAAGCCTCTGCCGGTACCGATGTTTTTGGAATGCAATCCCGATTTACAAGAGAAAAAGAACATTTTATTTTAAACGGCCAAAAAATGTGGATCACTAATGGCACTCAAGACGAAAATAACACACCTGCTGACTGCGTCCTCCTTTACGCCCAATCCAATAAAAAAGAAATATCCACCTTTCTTATACAAAGAGATTTTACAGGTTATAAAGTGGGACAAAAAATTAGAGACAAGACAGGAATGAGATCTTCCAACACAGCAGAGCTTGTATTCACTCAATGTCAAATTCCAAAAGAAAACCTTATTGGCAAGGAAGGCCAGTCACTTGTCCACATGATGAAAAATCTGGAGATAGAAAGACTGAGCCTGGCGGCCATGAGCCTGGGTATTGCTAAAAGATGTTTGAATGAAATGAATAAATACGCCAGCGAACGACAGTCTTTCGGACAAAGTCTAAGGAAATTCGGACAAATTCAAAAATATCTGGCCGAAAGCTATGCAGAGTACATGGCTTGTAGAACTTATGTTTATAACATTGCCAGAACCATGAACCTGAATCAATCGGGACAAAGATTGCCTTCTGATGCAGCAAAACTGATTTGCGCACAGATGGGAAAAAGAGTGGCCGACAGAGCCATTCAGGTGCTAGGTGGCTTTGGCTATGTGGGAGAGTATAATGTAGAACGATTGTGGCGGGATGCCAAACTCATGGAAATAGGCGGCGGCACCAACGAAGCCTTAGAAAAAAACATAACAAAAGAATTATATCCAAAGGATATTATTTTTCCGTAACTTTTTGGTTTTTTTTAAAAGAGTGTCTTCTTTTTCTTCCATAATGAAACTTTCTGTTTTTACCAGAACCGGTTTTTCTTTTCTTTTCCCTTGTTTTCTTTTCATCTGTCTCAGGAACTTGTATTTTATTGATCTCCTGATCCTGTTCAACCAATATCCCCCCTACAGAAGAACTGCCTTCTGTTTTATCTTTAGAAAGTTGTTTTAAAAGTTGTTTTTTAACAGCCCCACCCTGTTTGTGCCTTTCCACCTGCTCCGATAAGTCAACAGTCACATCACCAAAACAAAATAACTGACAGGATAAGCGCCTGTTATCAATAAAATACCCTCCCCCTATCAGTTCCACTTCCCGGGAGGAAGGGGGAAGAATATGGGCCTCTCCTTTTACAATATAGACACGACATTCTGCACAGGCGCACATGCCGTTACAGGATGAACTCACCGGTAGTTTGTTTTCCTTTGCTAAGTCCATCACACTCTGCCCCGGTTTTATCTCCAAAGACATATTCTGAGGTAAAAATTTAACCTTCATTTTTTAAACTCCCTATACCCGGAGGGTATTATCCCTGTTTCCAAAGGGACAAGTTTTTTGCATAACTTTTTGGTTCTTTCCTCCGACGTAACCAAGCCTTTCCATCCAGAGTTTTCAAACACGATCGATATACCTTAATGTTTACATAAAATAAAAACCTATATGTCTATCTTCCTAAGAGAATAGGGGTCAAAAGCGAGTTCGGATCCCCGCTTTCGCGGGGACAAGCTTGACACACGAGCAACCAAAGGTTGCTCTGTGGCAAAACGCATGTTTGAAGCCCTTTGACTCCTATTCTCTTAGGAAAAGCACTATATCCCATTGGGTATTATTTTTTGATTAGCCAAACTTTTAAACTCCCCACTAACACTACATTACTTTTATTTTAGCAAACCTTCTCTTTCCCGCCTTGAGAATAAATTCGTCTCCTTTTTTTAAATCCATTTTTAAATTATCATCCCGAACCTTTTTCCCATTAATCTCCACGGCTAAACCTTGAACAAGCCGCCGGGCCTCACTTGTAGAGGATGAAAATCCCACTTCACGAATAAGATGACAGATCCATACACCTTCCTCTTTGGGAGAAAAAATATGCTCTTGAATATCAGAAGGCATGCCCTGTCTGGAAAAAATATTTTCAAAATGCTCTTTTTCTTTTTCCGCCTGAGAGGCACTGTAAAACCGCTCAACAAAAAAACAAGCCAACTCTTTTTTAACCGCCATAGGATGAGCTTTCCCCGATTTCAAATCCTCCTTTAATTTCCTTATTTCCTCATTTGTTTTATCCGTAAGAAGCTTGTAATAACGAATCATCAATGGGTCACTGAGCTTCATTGTTTTACCAAAGATCTCCCTGGGGGAATTTTCAATAGCAATATAGTTATCATAACTTTTGGACATTTTTTGCACTCCATCCGTACCTTCTAAAACCGGTACTGTTAAAACACACTGTGGTTCCTGTCCGCTTCTTTTTTGCAATTCCCGCCCTACCAGGAGATTAAACAACTGATCTGTACCCCCCAACTCCACATCCGCTTTTAAAACAACAGAATCATAACCCTGCACAAGAGGGTATAAAAACTCATGAACACAGATAGATTTATTTGTCTTAAAACGGTTAGAAAAATCGTCCCTCTCCAACATACGCGCAATGGTATATTTACTTGCTACAGAAATAAGCTCTCCGGCTAGCATTTTATCCATCCATTGAGAATTAAAACACACAGTTGTCTTATCTCGATCCAAAATTTTAAACACCTGTCTGGAATAGGTTTTTGCATTCTCCTTTACCTGGGCTGAGCTTAAAACCGGACGCGTTTTATCCGAACCAGAAGGGTCTCCTATCCGCGCTGTAAAATCCCCAATAAGAAAAATAACCTGATGCCCTAAATCCTGAAACTGCTTAAGTTTGTTTAATAATACAGCATGCCCTAAATGCAGGTCAGGCCGACTGGGATCAAAACCCGCTTTAATTTTTAAAGGTTTTTTTTGCGTAAAACTCTTTACCAGTTTTTTTAAAAGTTCTTCTTCTGAAACAAAATCCACAGATCCAAAGCGGATTTTCTTCACTTGCTCTTCAGGACTCATCTGCATACCCATACACCTATCTGGCTTGCTCCACCATTCGGCACTCCCGCACCACACTAACTGTGAGCTGACCAGGTTCGTCCATTTCTTTTGTTATTTTCTCAGCTATGTCACGACTCAACATAAAAGACTGCTCATCCGTTACTTTTCCACTATCCACTAATACTCTAATTTCTTTTCCGATTCTAATAGCAAAACTCCTGATCACTCCATCAAAACTATTAGCTACAGACTCCATATCCTTCATCCTGTTAATATAATTTTCTATAACCTCTCTTCGTGCCCCTGGTCGTTCACGAAAGAGATTATGAGCAGACTGTACAATATGATCTACAATAGACTGGGCAGGAACTTCCCCTCTATGACAGCGGATAGCCTGACACACGGCTGGTGACTCTCCGTGTTTCCTGGCATATTCCGCTCCTACCAAGGAATAACTACCTTCTATACGATGATCCACACCCAAACCGACAGCATGAAAGAGACCGGCTCTCTTTGCTATTTTTTCGTCAGAACCCAACTCATTGGCAATAAGACCCGCTAAATGAGCCACTTCAATACTACTCTTAAGAACGGTATTCCCTTCTATAAACCGATACTTTAAAGAACCTAAAACCTCTATAAGAGCCGGTTTTACATCATGAATACCTAAATCAAAACACACTTGCCTGCCCTCTTCCCCCATAGAGACAAATATATTTCTTTTGCTTTTTCCAACGACCTCTTCAATACGGGCGGGATGCACACGCCCCTCTTCCAACAATTGATGAATAGATCGCACGGCCACCTCTCTCCGAACAGAGTCAAAGCCAGAGATCAAAATAATTTCCTGGCTTTCATCAATAATAATATCCACACCACAAGCCGCCTCTAAAGCTCTTATATTACGGCCTTCCCGGCCAATAATTTTTCCTTTTGTCTCCTCCCCTTTTATCGGGATGGAAGTGGTGGTTCTTTCTGTAGAAACTTCCGAAGCAAAACGAGCTATAGCTTGAGATAGAATTAATCTGGCTTTTTTCTCTGACTCTTCTTTTAGTTTCTTTTCCATATCTATTAATTGGGGCAGAATTTCCTTTTGCACTTCCTCTTTCATGTTTCTTTTTATCTCTTCCCTTGCCTGTTCCTTGGTCAAACTGGCCGCCTTTTCCATTATAGTATTTAGCTCCTCCCACTTTTCATTTGTTTTTTTTGTCGCTTTTTCCAGCTGCTGTTCCATTATATGAGATACTTCTTTTTGTTTTTCCAGGTCTTTAATCTGACTCTCCATCTCTTCTGTTTTTCTTCTTAGGTCTCTTTCCAAACGAGCTTTACGCCTCTCTGCCTGATATTTTATATCCTCTATTTGTTTCTTTTCCTTACGGATTTCGGCTTCCACCTTGCTTTTCATCTTTCGTTCCATATCTCTGGCCCTAGAAAGCGCACTCTTTTCCATTCGCATCGCTTTAGATTTAGCCTGATTAATAATAAAGTTGACTTCTTTTTTAAGGTGCTTTTTTCTACGCTTTTGAAAAAGCCGTAGATAAAAAAGAAAAACAAAAGAACCCAGGAGAAAACCTGATAAAGCACTCATCAACATCCAAAATGAATCTATCATTAAATTATACCTTCACTTTCTTCTTCACATTAAACAGGGACCATCGGTCGGAGAGGACAAACATAAAATGACTGGTCAAAACAGCATCCACTCTGATATCGTGACTCTCCTCCGGTAAAGTAGAGTTACATATTTGAAAAACATGAGCTAAACCCAGCTTTAACCCCGTGAACTGAGACAAAATACGATCATAAAAACCCTTACCCCGTCCTAACCTACGACCCTCCCGATCAAAGGCCAATGCCGGTACAAAACACACATCAATTTCAGATAAAGAAACCTGTTTTGCACCAGAAGGCTGCCATCCTCCCCAGGGGCTTTTTTCCCAATCTTCGCCTTTATCCAAAACGGCTGAAACAAAGCTGTGCTTTCCTTCTCGCATTTGAGGGAAAACAAATTTTAATTTCTGGTGGTATTTCTGTTGAAACACAGAGGGGGATATCTCCCCCGGCAGAGCATAATAACTCGCTACAGTTAATCCGTTTTCCCAAATATCCAATCGAGATAAGATCTCCGATAGCTGCCTATCAGCTTGCTGATTACAGTTTTCCTTTTTATCATGCTGTTGGATTTTCTCTCGAAACGCGCCTCTCAACTTCATTTTTGAGGATTTATTTGAAAAATGAACTTTTTTCTTTAGATGAATAACCTGAGACAAGATCTCCCCCCTTTTTTATAAATAAGCGAATTAAAAAATAACAAGATTTTAAATTTGTTATTTTGATACGCTTACAGAGGAAGACTTCAATTCAGAAAAAACAGATTGAGCGGAAGATTCCAAATGATCTAATTTCAGCCGTACAGCTTTTTTGAGACAAACCAATTCTTCAGCCATATTCAGGCAAGATAGAGCAAATGTTTTTTGCATGGATAAAGCCCGATTATTTGCTCTTGAAGAACGGATCTGCTGCTCAACCACTTGAATAATTTCATTCAAAGTATTAGAATTATGGGCAGATTTTACTCGTAAAGAGCAGTCTCCAATTCGTACTTCGTAAGTTTTTAATGGATTTTTTGAAATAGACACCATGTTTGAAGCTTCCAAAATATTTAAAGTTTTCCTCTAAGACTAAAGTTAAATGAAAGTGGGGTGAGAGTCAAATTGTCAATTCTTATTTCTTACCCCGGCTTTCCTTTTTACTTATTTCACCTATTTTTTCGTGTCATCCCCCCCTGTAAATGTTCACTAATTCGCTGACAAAATGGCTTCCTGTTAGCTATGGGGATGACATACAAAGCAGGATAGAGATCAGCTCTTCAGGAGAGAATAGGAGGCAAAAGCGGGAATCTAGCCCTAATTAATTGCCGGGACATATAAAAATTGAAGTCAGACACAAAACAGCCGATACAGAAAATATTATGAATAAGATTCTACTAGTCGTTTTTAGCCTTTTTATTCCTTTAGCCCTGGCGGAAAAAAATAAAAACACTCTATTTCAAAACAGCAAAGAGAAACAAAAAGCCGCCCATAAAATACAACAAAAAGGGGAAGAAAATGCCACAACTGGCACACCACCTAAAAGACATATTAGTCTAGGCACAGCCAAACAGGAAAAAGAGCCGGAAAAAGAAGTGCAACTCATTATGAGCGACCCTCTGATGAAAAAAAAGTGGGATTTACAAAAAACCAATGTAAAAGACGCCTGGCTTAAGTTTTCTAAAGGAAGCAAAGATATTATTGTAGCTATTATAGATACAGGTACGGATATAAATCATCCTGATCTCAAAGCAAATATATGGGTCAACAAAAAGGAAATTCCAGGAAATGGCCTAGACGATGACAAAAACGGTTATATAGATGATATAAACGGCTGGAACTTTGTTAAAAACAACAACAATATTAAAGACACTCATGGACACGGCACCCACATAGCCGGGATTATCGGAGCCGAAGGAGGAAATGGTATTGGTATCAGTGGAGTGGCCCCTAAAGTTAGTCTAATGACGCTTAAGTATTATGATATAAATGATAATGGAAAAAATAACTTAAATAATACAATTAAAGCCATCCATTATGCTATTCAAAACGGGGCACATATCATAAACTACTCCGGCGGCGGGCTAAATGGAAATGAAAGAGAAAAACAAGCTATTCAAGAGGCAGAACGAAAAGGTATTCTTTTTGTGGCCGCTTCCGGAAATGAAAAATCAAACATGGATAAAAGCGGTTATTACCCGGCTAAATACGAACTAAGCAACATCCTCCCTGTAACGGCTACAGATCATTCAGATAAAGTTTTAAGAAGCAGCAACTGGGGGCAAAAGACCGTCCACAAATCAGCTCCCGGTTACAACATCTTATCCACTCTCCCAGGAGGAAAATACGGACGCATGACAGGAACTTCCCAGGCAACAGCCGTAGCCACGGGAGCGGCTGTGCTCGTGATGGATTATTACAAAAATAAAACAGCCCATTTTGTTATAAAGCAGCTAAAGATGACAGGAGATATTAAACAAAGTTTAGTTGGAAAAACCAGCCAAAGAAGACGGCTTAACATTTTTAAAGCATTACAAGCCCGAGGAAAAAACCTCAATTTCATGGATGAGACTGTGGTAGATCCCAGCGGAAAAATATTCGAATCCGACAGAGATATTTCTTCTTTTGTCCAAGGAGGCCCTCTCAGTCTAAAAGATTTATCGGAAATAAAAATGGTTAATGAAGTTCTACAAGGAAAACCAACTGAAGTAATAAATTCATCAAAAAAAGAAACTGTAAAAAACAAGGAAAACCTAGGGCGTAACCCTTCTTCCAAAAACCAAAAAAAACAATCTATTCTAAAACGATGGTTCTTCAACAAAAACTAAACCCAAAGGGTTTTTATTGGTGAACTACGGTAAAATCTATGACAAATTTACCACTCTTTTAAACCCAAAGGGTTTTATTTGATAAACTTTGGTAAAATCTCTCACATAAAGAAAAAAGCTTCTTTCGGAAGAGAATAGGGCTTAAAAGCGAGTTCGGATTTGACATACGAGCAACCAAAGGTTGCTCTGTGGCAAACCGCATGTCCGAGCCTTTTAAGCCCTATTCTCTTCCGACAGATTCATCATTAACCCAAAGGGTTTTTATTGGTGAACTACGGTAAAATCTATGACAAATTTACCACTCTTTTAAACCCAAAGGGTTTTTATTGGTGAACTACGGTAAAATCTATGACAAATTTATCCTCTACTTCAAACCCAAAGGGTTTTTATTGGTGAACTTTCCAATTAAAACAAACGACATCTTTTAGTTTTTTAAGCTAGTCTCTTGCGTATGATAAGATTTTTTATTATCATAATACGCATGAAACAATTTACCCCCCTTTTTCAAGCAGTAATAGCTTTTGTCGCTGTTCTTACCGGGTTGGGCCTTGTCTTTAATCTTCTTTTAGGTCCGGTCAAAACTGGACAAGTTCGTTTAGAAAAACGTATGGATAGAATAGAAAAAAAGCTGGACAAGTTAATTGAGTCAAAACTCGCTCATAACTGAAAAAATATCTTGATTAGTAGTAACAAACGCTTGTAAAAGGAACCCTGACTTAAAAAAAGCAAGGTCCATCATAACTATCACCAAAAGCAGGCCCACCACCACCGGAACCAAGACCACTACCAGAGTTAGGGCCAGCACCGTGACCGTCGGGAGAGCAAGGTTTTATGAGTTCAGGACGAGGCTCTAAAAAAGGGACAATTTCTTCATCATCATCTTTCGAAGCATACTCAAGCGGGGCTGTGTGGAGGCTCGATAAGTCCTTATCATCATCATCATCTAAGTCCTCTGAGGGGTCCTCCAGGGGGGGGGGCAGCTCAGGCACAAGCAGGTAAGGCCAAGCATCAGGATCCCATGGTCTAACAGCCATTTCCATTTTCTCTATAAGGAAACCACTTCTGTTAAGACATTTAATTTGCGAATCATAGGCATCTAGAAGTTTCGTAAGGTAATCATCTCTACTAAAAAATTTTATAGTCGCCTGGAACGATTCCGCTCTTCCGCACTGTTCAATACGAGAAGTCAGAAGTTGAATGCAATCATTCTGCATCCCTTCCGCATCATTTATGCAAAAATCAACCGCCGCTTCTTTTGCCTTTTTATCTAATACAGTTAAAGGTTCCGGAAAAACAGGATCATAAGGATCATCAACCGGCCTAATAAAAGGTAAGTCTGTAACATCGTTAGGCAGTCCAGTACCATAAGATAGTTTTTGTACCTCTAACTTAATGTAAGGTATGAAAGGTTCGTCAGGATCACCGGAGCCTAGCTGGTTTTGTGTCTCTAAATTAATAGAGGCCAAACTTAAAAACGGCATGCACAATAAAACAGTTAAAAGTAATTTCATTCTTATCTCCTCTTTTTATGTTTCGTTAGGTCTTACTTTTTCTATAGCGTATAAAGTATTTCATTTAAAAATAAAAGAGATTTTTACATCCCGTGTAAAGATTTCATAAGTGTTTAAAGTCTTTTCACTTCTTTAGCATAAGAATTTTATAGAGCTTACAAAAGATATACTTATGGTACTGAATGTTTCGATCCCCGTTTCTACTAGAACAAGCTTGATACAGAAGCGACTAGTTCCCGCTTCCGGGGAACGGAAAGAAAGAGAAACATTACAAGACACTTCAAAGCCTGTTAAAAACTAAGTGAGCGCGTACAGGAATGACAGCGTTGCGGGAGTAATGACAGCGTTGCGGGAGTATTGTCACCCCCGCGAAAGCGGGGGTCTTGTTCATCTACTGGATTCCCGCTTCCGCGGGAATTGTACGTGTTCACTAATTCGCTGACAAAATCACTTCTTCACTCTTTCACAAGAGTTATTCATTTGCCGAGGTGTTTTCTGATTCAAACCCTGATGAGGTCTAAACTCATTATAGTATATCAAATACTGCTCCAATTCATCCTTGAACTCCTCTATCGTCTCAAATACACTCCCCTCTATTAAATCCTCATTTAAACTCCTCCAAAATCTCTCCACCTTCCCATTCGTCTGTGGCCTATACGGCCTTGTATATCTATGCCTTACCCCCAACTCCAACAACATCCTCTCAAACGGATGCGATAACTGATTATTACGAGAAGAAAACTCTGAACCATTATCACTCATAACCTCCTTAAACTCCATCTTATACTTCTTGCTCAATACATTAAAAATCTTTAAACACGAAAACATCACCGTAAGACTCTTTATATCCTCCACCACTTCAGCCCAAGCTATCCTCGTGCAATCATCTATAACACACACCAAATAGTACCTCTTACCCCCTGACTTCACTATCATGTCCTTACCCAAATGATGGCAGTCTATGTGACCTAACTCCCCCGCCTTCTCCTTTATTATCTTGCGCTTATTCTCTATCATCTTCGGCTTCAACTTATTTACCCCCTTCCTCCTGAATATACGATATACCGTACTAGCCGATATCGGAACCTCTCCCCTTTGCTTAAGAAGAGGGTTTAGTATATGACACATCTCGTATCTATTAACACCATTTTCCCTGTGTTTTAGCACCTCCTGCTCAATATAGCTATTATTATCCCCCCTTCTTAACCTCCATCTAGGACCTCTCTTACGAGGAACAAGACTCCCCTCTGTAGGATGACTTAAATAGCGATGATAGTATTTTAAAAAAGTCTGACGATTAGTTTTATGGAATTTGTAAAAATCACTTACAAATCGAAACTTTGGATGTTTCTTCCTCTTTACTAACTCATAGTCTTTTATCATATACTGCCACTTACTAATATAGTTCCTGTATAGGGTCTTATCTTGTGTGTTATCCCTCATAACTCGCCTCCTTATCTTGGGTTATTTAGAGCTTTCTAACGCTCCCTTATAAACTCAATTTTGTCAGCGAATTTGTGAACATTTACAGGAATGACATACTTTGCGGGAATTGTAAATGTTCACAAATTCGCTGACAAAATGGCTTCCCGTTAGCTATGGGGATGACATACAAAGCAGGATAGAGATAGACTCTTCAGGAGAGAATAGGGGGCAAAAGCGAGTTCGGATCCCCGCTTTCGCGGGGACAAGCTTGACATAGAGCAACCAAAGGTTGCTCTGTGGCAAACCGCATGTTTGATAAATGGAAAAAGAAGGTCTCCTCAAGACTCTTTCCTGCATGTAAAGTAGGAAGGTCAATAAATATATAAAATATATTAAAAAAGGAGGAGACCCTATGTATGAACATTATATAGCTTTAGATTGGTCAAAGAACAATATGGCCATAGCCAGAGTAACAAAAAAAGGTAAAAAAGTGAATGTAGAAGATATTCCCAGCAATATTTCTTATCTAAAAGACTATCTAAAAAGTCTGAAAGGAAAGAAAATCCTCACTTTTGAAGAGAGTACTTCTTCCCAATGGCTTTACTCAGAGTTGAGATATTGCGTCAACAAGCTTTTAGTATGTGACCCTTATCGTAATAGGCTTCTGTCCGAGGGGGCCAAAAATGACAAGATAGATGCTACAAAGTTAGTGCGTTTAAGTCAGGCGGGATTATTGAAGGAAGTATATCATAGTGGGAAAGATTTTATATATTTAAGGAAACTGGTTAGTGGCTACAATGATGTTGTAAAAAGTATAGTTCGTTTAAAGAACCAGAGGAGTGCTGTTTTTGCTTCTGTGGGTTTAGATCATAAGAAAGATGAGTTTTCTCCAGTTCCTGCTTGTGATGATTTTGTATTATTTCGTTCAAAGCAGTTACTGGCTCTACATGAGAAGGTGAAGGGGGAGTATATTAAGGAGTTTAAAAAGCTTTCGATGAAACACAAAGAGATGAGGTTATTAAAGAGTATTCCAGGGATCAGTGACATTCATGCAGTGCAGATCATGGCTGCTGTAGTGGATATAGGTCGTTTCCCAAGCAAGGGACATTTTTTAAGTTACTGTGGTTTAATCAAGCATGAGAAGATAAGTGGGGGAAGAAGTTATGGAAGGAAATTTTCTAGGTGTTATCGTCCACTTAAACAGATATTTAAAATGGCCTCTCATAGTGTAACACAGAATAGATGTAATAATTCTTTAAAAGGTCTTTATGAGTATTATATAGAGAAAAAACCAGCCTTAATGGCAAAACATAATGTCAGTAGGAAGTTAGCTATTTTAGTTTACGGAGTATTAAAAAGTGGTAAAAAATATGATCCTAATAGAAGGGAGAAGGAGTTGAGAGAGAAAAACAAAAAGTAATCAGATTTTCAGGTTGGGTATATAAAGTTTTTTTATACTTTATCAAAGAAGCTAAAGAGTAAGAAAGCTCTCCTGGAAATGAGCAGAAGAAAGCTTAAGGCTCAGTGACGGACTATGATTACCATAAAAACAGAGGTAACATAGTTACAGTCTAATGTTTGATTAGCCTCTGCTCTATTTTTCCAAATTTATTATAACCTGCTGTTATACAGTAAGAGTTTGGATAGGTGAATGTGAAGATACTGATTCATTTTTTTGAGACAATAAAGTAAGGTGAGCGAGTGATTGATTGATGAGTGGTATTGATAAGGTGTTATGCCCTTCCTTCAGGAGACCGTAACGCAAGAAGATGTTTTGTTTGCGAATGGGATACTATACTCTTGACATTACTTTTTCCATAGGTGAGTCTTTTGCTCTCTATTCTCTACTGAAGAGCAAGAGCAATGAGATTCCCGCTTGCGCGGGAATGACAAAGTTCAAGCTTTACAGGAATGACAGATCTATGGAGATCAGCTCCACACTGAAAAATGATTCTTCAGCTAAAAGCTTTGGGTTTAAAGTCTTTTCTATTAACCAGGCTGGCACTGTCCCCTGTAGCTCGGATAAGAAATAAACCCTCTTCCTCCGCAAGCAAATGCGCCCTACTCTCACTGGCTAGATAGGCTACCGCCCCATAGATGATTTCCGTCTTATATCTTCGAAAGTAATTTCTAAAATCCCTAAGTGTTTCTAAAAAAACAGTAACATCTTTAGGAACTAAAGTGGTTTTTACTTCTACAACCACAACCTCTGTTCCATTAGCCACAATAATATCAAACTCCCGTCTTTTAATACGACCATCCGGTTTTCTCCACTCTGATTTAGAACGAGTATGAGTTTGTGTTATATCTATCCCATGACCTTGAAAAATCTTTACCAGCTTTCCCTCAACTAAAGACTCCACTAAAGCTCCCCATCGTTCATTAAAACGGCCCCCTATTTTTTGTATCTGCCGATCTATTTCAGCACTACGTTTCTCTGCTTCAGCCCATCGCTTAGCCTGCTGCTTCTTTTCCTCTGCCCTTTGCTTCTCTGCTTCTGCTTGCCGCTTCTCTGCTTCTGCCGAAAACCGCTCTAAATTTCTTTGAGTCTCTTTTATAAGTGCCCAAATCTCATCTGCTGGTGATATTATGGATTTACTCATCTTCATCTCCTTTCTTTATAGTATCATAGTTTTTTAAAAATAAGCTATGCAAAATCCATACCAGATTTAAACCCAAAGGGTTTTATTTGGCGAACTTCAGGAAAACTATGATAAATTTACCACTCTTCTAAACCCAAAGGGTCCCGACTTCGACACAACACTATGGGTTAAAAAAATATTTTGATAGTTTTTAGGTTGAGTAGATGTGTTTTTGGTTACTTTTGATAGTTAAAATACCCCCAAAATAAAGGTTGTGTGGCACTGGCCCTATTTACTTCTCTTATCTGTTCTGACACAGTAAAAGCATGTTCATCAAAGTCACTAAAAAACCCAATGGTTCTTCTTTTGTGCGTGTTATGGAGTCCGTACGACACCAAGATAAGGTGATTCAAAAAACTCTGCATTGTGTAGGTAGTTCTAAAACACAGGAAGGGATAAGAGCTTTAGAGAAGGCCGCTGGGGAGATTCTTGTAAAGCTTAGTAACGAAAGGCAGCCTGTTTTACCAGGTATGGAAAAGATCATTTACAGCAAAGAACCTGAGTATGTAAATAAGAAGTCTGAGTCTAAACTTAAGAAGAAGAAAAAAACGAAGCCTCTTTCTATTTTTTCTCTAAAAAGCCCCAGAGAGAAGGAGAGAGTGCACTATGGCATTAAGGGCGTGTGTGGGGCTGTGTATGAGCAACTTAAGTTCCATACCATTATAGAAGGTACTAGAAAAGATGAGCAATGGAATGATATTTTAAAGTGCTGTGTGCTCTCCCGTATAGCTCATCCTGATTCTAAAAGAAAGACAGTGGAGACCTTACGAGAGGATTATAACGAAACAGTCCCTTTAGAGAAGATGTATCGGATGATGGATCGTCTTCATCCTAACATAGCTAAAGTAAAGGACCTAGTGGCCAAGAACACTTTAAGTCTTTTTAACCAAGAAGTGGATGTGTTGTTTTTTGATGTAACAACTCTTTACTTTGAAAGTTTTGATGAAGATGACATAAGGCAGTTTGGTTTTAGTAAGGATTTGAAGTTTAACCAGACTCAAGTGGTATTGGCTTTGGTCACTAATCAAGAGGGTCATCCTTTAAGTTATGAGCTTTTTCCTGGCAGAACTTCTGAGGGGAACACCCTTATTACCGTCATCAAAAAACTAAAACAAAGATTTACCGTCAACAAGGCTGTTATTGTGGCGGATAGAGCTATGTTTAATGAGCAAAACCTTAAGCTTATGGAAGAGGAGGGTCTTCAGTATGTGGTGGCGGCTAAGATAAAGTCTCTTCCTAAAGCCAAAAGAGAGGAGATATTAAGTGAGGAGTATAGGCAGGAGGCTTCCGTCGCACAGGAGTTTCAATGGGTAAAGGAGCTTGAGCATAAACAAAGAAGGCTCATAGTGAGTTACTCCCAGAGGAGAGCTAAGAAGAGCAAAAGTGACAGACAAAAGCTCATTGATCGTCTTATGAAAAAGGTAAAAAACAATAGGATACCTATAAAAAGCCTTATCAGTAATTATGGAACTAAAAAATACATCACAGTGGAAAGGACCAAGGCCCGCTTAAATGAGCAAAAGATAGAAGAGGACAGCAGGTGGGATGGTCTTCATGGAGTGATAACCAACATAGATAATCAGTCTGCTCATGCACTCTTAACCCGTTACAGACAACTTTGGAAGATAGAGGAAGCTTTTCGTGTGTGCAAACACAGCCTTAAAATGAGACCCGTCTATCATTGGAAAAAAAAGAGGATACAGGCGCATATAGCAATATGTTTTTTAGCTTACTCCCTTTCCTATACGATGAAGCATCGTATGGAGCAAAGGGGGCTTAAGTTCAGCCTACAGAAGATGAGAGAGGTTTTAAAGAGGGATCAATACTCACTTATAGAGGATGCTCATAAAAAGCTTTACCGTATGCCATCTAAGTACAGTGAACCGATAAAGCAAATATATGAGGCTTTTAATCTTAAAAGAGTCTCTCAGATAACCCCTATTTCTTAACATAATCTTAAAAATGTGTGGCACCAGAGAATCATAAGTATATAAGATTACTCATTTATTGCATCGTGTTGTGTCGAAGTCGGGAAAACTATGATAAATTTACCACTCTTCTAAACCCAAAGGGTTTTATTTGGCGAACTTCAGGAAAACGGTGAACTTCAGGAAAACTATGATAAATTTACCACTCTTCTAAATCCTATTCTCTCCTGGAGAAGTTATTTTATCAGCGAATTTGTGAACATTTACAGGAATGACAGGGCTGGCGCGAGGATGAATGACAGGACTGGCGTTTAGATGGTTTACAGACTTATAAGGAAAAACGAAACAACATAATATCTCCATCCTGGACAATATATTCTTTTCCTTCCTGTCTGTATTTACCCGATTCTTTCAGCACTTTTTCTGATAAGGCTGTCTGCATATCCGCGAAAGAATAAACTTCTGCTTGAATAAAGCCTTTTTGAAAATCACTGTGGATTTTACCGGCAGCGATAGGTGCTGAACTGCCTTTTGAAACAGTCCAGGCACGCACCTCTTTTTTACCAGCCGTAAAAAAAGTAATAAGATTGAGCCTTCGGTAAGAGCATTTAATTAAACGACTTAAACCCGACTCTGCTAAATTTAAAGTAGTTAAAAATTCTTGCTTTTCCTCTTCTGAGTCCAACTCAGCAATCTGTGCTTCTAAAGAAGCGCAAATAGACAATACGACATTAGAACCATATTTATCTTTAATACCTTTAATGAGAGATTGTGAATCGTCTATTTCATTAAAAGATTCATCCACATTACATATATAAAGACAGGGTTTAGATGTTAATAACCGCAGATTCCGAAAATGTATTTTTTCCTCTTTTTCCGGTTTATATTGAAGGGCTGGGGTTTCCTCATCCAACAATAATCGCAATAGTTTTTCCGTTAAAGACAATTCTATTTTTAGTTCCTTCTCTTTTGACCCTTTAGATAACTTAATGAGTTTTTCTTTTTTATTTTCTAAAGATTCCACATCTGCTAAAAGCAATTCTGTCTCAATTAATTGAATATCCCGAATAGGATCAACATCACCTTGCACATGAGAAATATTTTTATCCCTAAACACCCGCACAACATGAATTAAAGCATCCACCTCCCTGATATGACTAAGGAAGCGATTACCCAAGCCTTCTCCTTTATGCGCCCCAGGTAGGAGACCGGCAATATCCACAAACTCTATGCTGGTTGGAGTGACTTTTTCCGGTTCAAAAATACGAGCTAGTTTCGTCAAGCGTAAATCGGGAACATTCACCCGCCCAATATTAGGATTAACAGTACAAAACGGGTAATTCTCTGCCGACACCCTTAAAGAAGTTAGACAATTAAATAAAGTGCTCTTCCCTACATTCGGAAGCCCGATAATACCACATTTCATTTGTTATACTCCTCTGATCTGATCTCCACACTAAAATATCATTCTTTTTATAAAGCTTCGGAGTTGTAGCGATTGGCGGACTTCTCCAGTCCTTCTGATAAAAAATACTCAATGGCTTCAATAGATTTACTTAAAAAATTTGGTAACTGTTTCTGTTCCTCTTTTGTAAAAGGCTTTAACACCAGTCTTTGTCCAGCAATGGGGTTTATAGGAAACGACACACCAGCTATTTTTATAGCTGGTAAGGAAGGTAACCAGCCTGATTTTTTTTTATTAGCACTTTTTTTGACAGCCGATTCTTGCTCCTTTTGTTGTTTATCAAAGGGTATCGTATTGTGTCCCATCCCAACCCTCATTCTAGCATAATCTTGGCTTCCCAACTCTTTATTAATACTCTTCAGCCCATTATGGCCAGCCGGGCCTCGGTTTTTATGAAAACGAAGAGATAAAAAAGGAAGGTCTGTATCATCATGGATGACCAAAACATCATCCAGATTTATCTTATAGTAATGTATTATATTCTTAATGGCAGATCCCGAGAGGTTCATATATGTAAGAGGTTTCACAAGTAAAATATTTTTTTGCTCAACAGAAGTGACTTGAGATTGAAGTTTTGTTTTAGCACGCCACTTAAGATCCCAATGACAAGCCAAAGCATCTAAAACTATCCAACCAATATTGTGAGGAGTTAAAAGATATTTTTTTCCTGGATTTCCCAGGCCCACAATTAATTTCATTTTTTAGCTGCACTATCCTCTTTTTTACCACCTTTGCTGGCACTCTCCGCAGATCCAGTAGAGGCAGGAGCCGACTCATCCGCTTCCTCCGCCTTACTTTCCTCTTCTGCAATTTCACTCACCATACAAAGAGAAGCCTGAGGACTGGTAATCAACTTAATGTTTTCTGGCACTTTTAAATCAGACACATGAAAGTTCTGGTTAATGTCCAAAGAACTTATATCTATGGAAAAAGATTCTGGAATTTCCGATGGAAAACATTCCACTTCCACATTTCTGCGAATGATATTAAACACACCGCCAGACTCTTTAACCCCTTTTGATTTACCAGTGAAATGCACTTCCACATTAACACGAACAGCTTTAGCCATATCCAATGAAAGAAAATCTATATGCAAAGGGTTTCGTGTCACCTTATCATAGCTAATATCTTTTTTTAACACTTTTAAACCATTCAAATCTTTTTCATCTGATTTAAAAGTAAATATTTTATTTTCATATTCCTTTTTAGCGTACTTTTCCACAGACCGAATATCCAAAGATAAAGCCATGGATTTTTGCCCAGGACCGTACACAACAGCAGGAATAAGCTGCTTTTTTCTTAGTTGTCGGGAGAGGGAACTACCTGGCTTTCTAAAATAGACTTCAAACTCCAAAGTTTTTTTCTCAGACATTTATATTTCTCCTTCTATCTTAATATATTTATCCAGTACAGTTTGCGTTTTCCCGTTGTCTCCTTGTTTTCTCCCAAGGGAAGCTTCTTCCCAAAGGAAAGGGAGAGATTCTAAAGCCCTCCTCCCCCTTTTTTTATAAGGATCCGATATAGTTAATCAAAAAGGGCACTTACAGAACCTTTAGAGTAAATGCGCTTCATAGCTTCCGCCACCAAAGGAGCCACAGAAACACAATGTATTTTCTCACTATTCTGTTTTAAAGCAATCGTATCAGTGACCCACACTTCTTTCAAGCGGCTATTTTTAATTCTTTCCACCGCCGAGCCAGAAAAAACAGCATGAGTGACAATCGCATATACTTCCCTAGCTCCTTTTTTTATCAAATGATCTACAGCAACACAAAGAGTGCCTGCCGTATCAATCATATCATCCACGATAAGAGCCGTTTTACCCTTTATATCTCCAATCACATGGAAAGCTTTAGCCTCGTTCGGGCGGTCCCGTCTTTTATCTATAATGGCTATAGGGCTTTTGATTCTTTTCGCGAAAGCTCTGGTCCTTTCCACCGCTCCCGTATCAGGACTGACACAAACAATATTTTGAATATCTTTCTTTTTTTCCAACCAAGCTTGAGCCATTACCGGAAAAGCAAACAGGTTATCCACAGGGCCATTAAAAAAACCTTGAATTTGAGGGGCATGCAGATCTACAACAAGCAACCTTTTAGCACCAGAGACCTGGCAAAGGTCCGCGATACAACGGGCGGATATAGGAGCACGCGGCTCGGCTTTTCGATCTTGGCGGGCATAACCATAGTAGGGCATCACTAAAGTGATCTCCCGTGCAGAGGCCCTTTTTACAGCATCCATCAATATAAACAACTCCATATAATTCTCATTTACGGGAGAAGAGGTGCTTTGAATGATAAATATATCCGAACCTCGCACATTTTCCTTTATAGAAACCTGCACTTCCCCATCCGCAAAGCGGGACACTTCACAATGACCTAAAGGAATATCTAAATGAGAAGCCACTTTCTGTGCAAACTCAGGATTAGCCTTACCTGTAAAAATTTTCATAATCTACACCCCTTCGGTTTGATACTCGCTTATACTGATTGTTTGAAAAATTGTAAAGGAAAAACCTTGTGTAACCTGTTTTTGGAGCTTATACTGACTCTACTTGAATATCCTCATATTATGTTATACTGATTGTGTTTGAAAATCCCCGTCAGGATAAGATTCCCTCTGGAATGGGAATGATAGTGCAAGCTGGATGGGAAGCCACCAAAGTGGCTTTCATTTTCGTCGGGATAAGTAGGACAGACAAAGCGGGATAGAGATTAGGATCTTCAGGAGAGAATGGATTCCCGCTTTCGCGGGACGGGAAGGCAACAACTTGCCTTTCCGCTTAAAGTGCTTTCACAGTCTGAGACAATCAAATCTGGAGCAGGTTAATTTATGTCTTCATCTCAATCTTCCAACTTATCTATCCATGAAGTAAAAAAGATATATCATCTAACTATGATAGAATTACTGTATAGAGCGCATAGTACCCACCGAAAACATTTTGATCCCAAAAAAATACAAACCAGTAAGCTCCTGTCCATTAAAACAGGGGGCTGCCCAGAAAATTGCTCTTATTGCCCTCAGTCGGCTCACTACAAAACGGGAGTGGAGAAAGAAAAGCTCATGGACCTGAATCAAGTTATATCCGCCGCTAAAAAAGCCAAGGAGGAAGGGGCTACACGCTTTTGTATGGGTGCCGCCTGGAGAGAAGTAAGAGATGGTCCTCAGTTTGACCAGGTATTGGAAATGGTGTCTGCTGTTCATAAACTGGATATGGAAGTATGCTGCACACTGGGGATGATCTCCAAGTCACAAGCTAAAAAATTAAAACAAGCTGGCCTCTATGCCTACAATCACAATATAGATTGTTCTGAAAATTTTTATCCTAACATTATCACCACCCGTTCCTATAAAGATCGGATTCAAACCATCCACCATGTCCGGGAAGCGGGTATCACTGTCTGCACAGGAGGTATTTTAGGGATGGGGGAAACAGAGCAGGATAGAATTGATTTTTTACATCAGCTAGCCATATTTGACCCTCAGCCGGAGAGTGTGACTATTAATAAACTTATTCCCATCCCTGGAACTCCTCTGGCTAAACAAAAACCAATTTCCACAATGGAAATTGTACGAGTGATTTCCACCGCCCGCCTGATTATGCCAAAGGCGATGATCCGCCTCAGTGCCGGTCGCACAGGTATGACAGAATCGGATCAGTTCCTTTGTTTTTTTGCCGGAGCCAATTCCATTTTTATTGGAGAAAAACTGCTTACTTCTTCCAATCCCGAACTACCGCAAGATAAAAAAATGCTTGAAAACTTAGGCTTGATCGCAAAACCATCATTCCCGCGAAAACAGGCAGGAATCTAGTAAAAACTCAGACTTTTAAATAGTCGCATTATAGATAAAAATATGAAACAAAAAGAAATGACAAAAAATATTTCCTTCTATCTTACTAAATGGGAAAAAGAACTAACACAGCTTGCTCATCAAAATCTAAACAGAAAACTAAAAACACCGGAAGGTCTTGATTTTAGCTCTAATGATTATTTATCCTTAACTCATCATGCTGGCATACGAAAATCCTTGATTCAAGCCTTAAAAAAAGATCTCCCGTTAAGTGCAGGAGCTTCTCGATTGATTAGAGGCCACACCCCCTGGCACAAAGAAACAGAACAATTGTTCCAACGGTATGTAGGTAGAAAATCTGCCCTATTTTTTAGCTCCGGTTATATGGCTAACCTAGGGCTAATTCAAACTCTTTGTAAAAATTCTGTCATCTTTTCCGATCAAATGAACCACGCGAGCCTTATTGATGGGTGCCGACTCAGTCGCAGCCCTTGTCATATTTATCCTCACAAAGATATGAATACATTGGAACATTTATTAAAAAAAGAAAGACAAAAAAACAAAATGATTATTACGGAAAGCCTTTTCAGTATGGATGGGGATTTTGCTCCTTTACAGGAATTATCTGAACTGGCTTTAAAATATCAAGCCTTATTAATCGTAGATGAAGCTCATGCCACAGGGATCTATGGTCCAAAAGGAAATGGTTTATGTGGTCCTTTAAGAGAAAAAGAGCATATAATCAGCATTCATCCTTGCGGAAAAGCTATGGCCGCTAATGGAGCTTTTATAGCCGGACCGGCTATTTTAAAAAAGTATCTTATTAATAAATGCCGCGCTTTTATCTATACAACAGCCCCCTCACCTGTTCTTCTATTTTATATAAAATGTGTATTAAATGTGTTAAAAAAAGAAGCTAAAAGAAGAGAATTATTAAAGAAAAAAGCAGATTTTTTTAGAAATAAAATAAAAAATTTAGCCCCTATCGGAGATTCGGAAAGTATGATTATTCCGATTATCACCGAAAGTACCACTTCCGCTCTAGCTATAGAAAAAACTTTGCAAAAAAAAGGCTACGATATAAGGGCCATTCGTTATCCTACCGTTGCCAAAGGAAAAGAAAGATTGAGAATTTGTATCCATTACAATCATACTTATAAACAATTGAAAGAATTAATCCATGTTTTAAAACTTTTATTATACTGATCGGGTTTGAAAATTACTGCCAGGATGAGATTCCCGCTCCCGGGAGAAGTGTACGTGTTCACTAATTCGCTGACAAAATGGCTTCCCGTTAGCTATAGGGATGACATACAAAGCAGGATAGAGATAAGCTCTTCAGGAGAGAATAGGGGGCAAAAGCGAGTTCGGATTTGACACATGAGCAACCAAAGGTTGCTCTGTGGCAAAACGCATGTCTGAGCCTTTTGACTCCTATTCTCTACTGAAGAAGTGATTCTGTCAGCGAATTAGTGAACACGTACAGGAATGACAGGGACGGCGAGGGACAGGAAGGCAGGAAAAAATGAAAAAAATCTTTATCACAGGAACGGATACGGATGTAGGTAAAACTATTGTTGCCGCCGGTTTATGTATGACCTGGCCGGCTCATTACTGGAAACCTATCCAGGCTGGCTACCAAGTTCCAAAGGGAGGGAATGCAACACAGCTTTCCTCTGCAAATATCCCTTCGTCGTCCCCGCCTGCTCCACCTTCACCAATAAATACAGTACAGCTTTCTTCTACAAATGTTCCTAAACCCTCTGAACCTGTCCTAAATAAAATACTTCCTGGAACAGATAATGAAGTTATAAGTCGGTTTATTCCCGAACAAAATATTCATCCTTCTATTTATACTTTAAAAAATCCTCTCTCTCCCAACCAAGCCGCAAAAATGGAAGGAGTGAACCTTCAAAAAGAAAAAATTAACTGCCCAGAGGGTACGGCTAATTTAATAATTGAAGGAGCTGGCGGGGCTTTGGTTCCCTTTAACGAAAAAGAAGACATGACTGATCTAATGAAAAAAATGGATTGCCCGGTCATTATTGTTGCTAAAAGCACTTTAGGAACCCTTAATCACACTTTTTTAACCTTATCTGTTTTAAGATCAAAAAACATTCCCCTTATGGGAGTGATTATGGTGGGTCCCCTCCACGCAAAAAATAAAAAAGATATTGAAACAAAAGGTAAAATTTCCGTTCTACTGGAATTACCTCTTTTGGATACGCTGTCTCCTGAAACTTTACGACCCTACTTTAAAAAAACCTCTTTGTTTATTAATTATTAGCTTCACCCTGTCTCAAAAGTTGTCTTACTGCCCTAATAACCTGTTTGAAGACGCGTCGCGAGCTGGTGCTTCACACTCTTTCAAAAGTTGTCTTACTTCTTTAAGCTTAATTTTGTCTTCTTCCCAATATTGAAAAATCTTTCTTAAATCTTGAGTTATCGCCGGAAAGACAGAGTTCGATCCTACCGTGAGATCATATATCTGTTTATCCAACTTATGCAAATTGCCTTCAATCGCACTTTGAAGCTGCTGTTCAACAGTAACTCTCGCTTCTAAAAACATAGAAAACCCCAACAATAAACATAGAAAACCCGAATTTAATAATAAACCATTTATTTTTCTTTTCTTTTCTATCATCATACTACCTCCTGTTATTGAATTTTGGAATGTCCCTCATTTATCGGTCATTAGTCTTAAAACCTATAGAGCTTATTATAGATATTTTATTGGAGATACATAATAAAATGATTAAAAAATATCTTGCTTAAGCTATTTTTATTAAAAATTCTCATATAGAGACAAAAACTTTACAACATTTCAAACAACTGTCATTTTTTATTCATTATTTTTATCTGAACTTATAATGATCGGGTTTGAAAATTCCTGTCAGTATGAGATTCCCGCTGGCGCGGATTGTAAATGTTCACTAATTCGCTGACAAAATCACTTCTTCAGGAGAGAATAGGAGTCAAAAGTCTCAGACATGCGGTTTGCCACAGAAGCAACCTTTGGTTGCTCTGTGCTCAAATCCGAACTCGCTTTTGCCCCCTATTCTCTCCTGAAGAACTTATCTCTCTGTCATTCCCGTGAAAACGGGAATCCAGTAAATGAAAGAGTCCCCCTCCTCATCGGGGCTGACAACACTCTCTTATAAACTCCATTTTGTCAGCGAATTAGTGAACATTTACAGGAATGACATACTTTACAGGACAAGAAGATAACAACTTGCTTGTCTGTATATTGTACTTCTTCAGGAAAACAGTTTGCCGGCAGAGGGTCCAAGGACCTTGGCTTTCTACCTAAGAAAGACAAGGACCGTCCCGATAGAGGCAAAGCTGTTTTCCTGAAGGACATATTTACTGATAAATGAACAAAATTTGCAGATTCTATACCGGTGTGGTATTAGTTACATTCACTTATAGGTTAGAAAAAAATAATATATTAAAAAATAAGAACCAATTATGCCTTTATCCCTTGAAAAAGAAACAAGTATAAGAAAAGACCTTTTGTCTTTTTTACAAAATATTGTCCAAGATAAAAAACGACATACCTATTGGTTAAACACATTAGCTTTTATGGAACATATCGGATCTCGAAAAATAATTAAAAGTCAAGACTCTACAAAACTAGATCACTTTATACTCCAACATATTAGTGAAGAGGCCCGTCACGCCTTTTATTTCAAACATTTGGCCCATAAACTATCTCCTGTGGACTGTCCCACATTTGAAGATATTTATCTTATAAAAGGATCCGCCTCTGAAGATTACTTCCAGGCCATTGACCACAAAGCAGAAGAAGACCTAACCAATGTCCCTTCCAAAAATATATTAAACTATTTTTACACAACATGGCTGATAGAAGAACGCGCTCTCATGTTATACGAACTTTATAATCAAGTTCTAAAGTCAAATAAGCTGTCTTTTAACTTAAATGCCATACTCAGAGAGGAAGACCATCACCTTAAAACAGTAATACAAATGATTCAAAAAAAAGACCCGGACTTTAAAGAGCGAGCCACACGGCTTTTTGATTATGAAAGAATGGCTTTTTCTTCTCTAGTTAAAGAATGGCTGATGACGATTTCGATAAAAAAGTAATGTATAAAAGATAGAGGATATGAAAACACAAGCTAAAATCTGGCTCCCTTATACCCAAATGAAAAAAATAAAAACACTGCCGGAGGCAGTGTCTGCCAAAGGCAGTATTATCCATCTAAAAAATGGAAAAGAGGTGATTGACGCTATTTCCTCCTGGTGGGTGATTGCTCTTGGACACTGCGAACCCTCTATTGTAAAAGCGGTACAAGAACAAGCCCAGGAAATGGACCAGGTTTTATTTGCCAACTTCCATCATCCCCCTGCAAAAAAGTTATTAAAAGAACTACAAGGTATTTTGCCAAAAGAATTACCTTACATATTTTTTTCTGATAATGGCTCTACGGCTGTGGAGTCTGCTCTTAAAATGGCCATACAAAGTTGGAAACAAACAAAGGGGGAAACACAAAGGAATAGGTTTATCTCCTTTAAAAATTCTTATCACGGGGACACTGTAGGGGCCATGAGTGTCAGCGGAAGAAACCTATTTACTCACCCTTACAAAGAGTTGTTATTTTCTGTTATTAGAGTGAAGCAAGGAACACGATCCAATGACCCTGTGTCCGCTTATGTTTCTGATTTTTCAGAAAAGGTTAAAAAGTATCATGCTAATTTAGCCGGAGTGATTATCGAACCTTTTATTCAAGGAGCGGGAGGGATGATTATGTGGCCTAAACAAGCCCTTAAGGAGATTTGCTCTATAAGCAAAAAAAAGGGATTATACCTTATTTTTGATGAAGTAATGACCGGCTTTGGAAGAACTGGAGAGCTGTTTGCTTTTCAAAAATTAGGAATGGTTCCTGATCTTTTATGCCTCTCCAAAGGATTAACAGGAGGCTTCCTTCCGTTAGCTTTAACTGTAGCTAATAAAACAATCTATGACAGCTTTTTGTCTGATGAAAAAAAGCATCTTTTCTTTCATGGTCACAGTTTTACAGGTAATCCTATTTCCTGTGCGGCAGCGGCAGCTAACATTAAAGAAATAAAAAAAACAAAATGGAAAAAGCAATGGCGTAGAATAGAGTCTTTCCACCAAAAAAAAATACAGGTTCTCAAAGGACATAAAAATCTAATAGATATACGAGGCTGTGGCACTATAGCCGCTATGGAGTTTCGTGTAAAGAGCCAAGGATACAGCTCCTCTTTTGCTGAAGAATTTAGTAAGAAAGCTTTTCAAAAAGGAGTGTTTTTACGCCCTTTGGGTAATATCGTTTATATTCTCCCCCCTTATTGCACTAGTAATAAAGAGCTAGAACAAACATGGTCTGTCATAGAAGAAAAATTAAACCAGTAACTGGATATTGAGCGGAAGCGTGAACCTTGTCATACCTACAACCCTTGTCATGTCCGCAAAAGCGGGCATCTCATCGGCTAAGAGAAGTAATGATCTATAAGTAAATACATCCTTCAGGAAAAACAGCTTTACCTTTCTGGATTCCCGCTCCCCGCTTCCACGGGGACAAGCTTCACGGGAATGACAGCTCTACGGAGATAAGCTCCACACTGAAAAATGATTTTTCAGTTAAAGGCTTTAGGTTTAAAATCTTTCTTATTAACCAGGCTGGCACTGTCCCCTGTAGCTCGGATAAGAAATAAACCTTCTTCTTCCGCAAGCAAATGCGCCCTACTCTCACTGGCTAGATAGGCTACCGCCCCATAGATGGTTTCCGTCTTATATCTTCGAAAATAATTTCTAAAGTCCCGGAGGGTTTCTAAAAAAACAGTGACATCTTTGGGAACTAAAGTGGTTTTTACTTCTACAACCACAACCTCTGTTCCATTAGCCACAATAATATCAAACTCCCGTCTTTCAATACGACCATCCGGTTTTCTCCACTCTGATTTAGAACGAGTATGAGTTTGTGTTATATCTATCCCATGACCTTGAAAAATTTTTACAAGTTTCCCCTCAACTAAAGACTCCACTAAAGCTCCCCATCGTTGATTAAACCGGCCCCCTATTTTTTGTATTTGCCGGTCGGTTTCTTTCATTTGCCGGTCGGTTTCCGTTTGACTGGCACGAAGTTCTTTGTGGCTGGCACGGATTTCTTTCATTTCCCGCTTGGCCTCTTCATGACTGGCAGAAACTCTTTCTAAAATACTCCAAATCTTATCTGCTGGCGATATTGTGGGTTTATTCATTTTCATCTCCTTTCTTTATAATAACATAGTTTTTTCAAAACTATGTTATGCAAAATCCATACCAACAAGATCAGCAATGCTATTTTTTTAATATTCCTGTTTTATATAAACCTTATATTTTTTCAAGAAAAAGTATGTATCTATTTAGAATCACTTAATTTTTTAACAAGTTAATTATAATAATACTGAACTTAAGTCATCCTGAACTTATACTGATCGGGTGTGAAAGTTCCGGATGGAAAGACCAGGCTGCCAAAAGGACAGAGGGGCGCAAACTCTATACCCATTCGGTATAACTGAAGGTCACTGTTTGTTGTTATCCCCTTTCTTTCGCGAGCGTAAAAAATACACCAGCAGAACATACATTAAGTGAAAAAAAGCAAAACCAGCTACATACTCCACCCCTCCTGATCCAAATCCATAAGAGTGTAATCCTTGGCCTAGAACATAATTCACACCATACCAGGCCATGACAACCAAAAAAAAGATCAACACCGAACCAACAGCCAAACCAAACTCTTTTACCCAACCCACTAAGCGTCCATGTAAAAGAGCTAAATAACCCAGGAGACTAATTAAAGCCCATGTTTCCTTAGGATCCCATCCCCAAAATCGCCCCCAAGAATAATCCGCCCATATACCTCCTAATATGGTTCCTGCCGCTAATAATACCACCCCCACTTGAATGGAACGATCAATACATCTAGCATAAGATTTTATTTTGTTCGGTAAAACCCCCTTTGGATACAGGAACATAAATAACAGTACATCACCTATAGCAAAGGCTAGAAAAAAAGCGGAATAACTCATGGTGATAATCAGTACATGAGTAGTGAGCCAAAAGTTAGAGCGCAAAACCGCTTCCAAAGGCTCTAAGCGTCCATCTAACAAAGTAGGAGCCGAATCCGCTAAGAGCAAACAAAACAAAGCCACCGCACAAGCACAAGCAAAAACAGCAAAGATTTTTTGTCGCCACCAAAGCATAGCACCAAAAATAACAGCCACCCAGGGAACCCAAATCACTGTTTCATACATATTAGTCACCGGAGGACGCCCCATAATAAAAGAACGCAAGGCCATCCCATACCCTTGCAAACAAAATGCCACAGTTAATACAGACAAAGAAATATAAAAAAGAGTTTTTTTACGAAATAGAAAATATATAAATAAAAACAAAAAACCTAATAGATACAAAACCCAGGCCCAACGAAAAGGATTTAATTTATTGTAATGCAGTTCAACAGATATTTTAGAAGAAGACGCTTTGTAAGAAGGATATTTTGATTGTATTTTCTGCTGAAAATTAATAACTGCTTTTTTTAGATCCTGCCTTTCTTTGCTGCCTGATAACTGCCCTTCTGGTGAAACAGCTAACACATAAGCTCTCACTACTTTTTGAAAAAGCTCTTGTTCCTCCTTTGCCATTTTTGAAAAAACAAGCCAGCTTTTTTTACTATATTCATCGGGTATTTTTTTTCCATAATTTTTAGGTTCTTTACTCTGGGCAGCCATGTCTTCAAATCCAGAATTTTCAAACTCGACCGGTATATCTTTTACAAAATCCGGAACCCAACCCGGCAAGTCCCCTCTATAAAAAGCCTGATAGAGAACTAAACGGTTTTCCAAATTCTGAACAGACTTAAAATAATCATCCAAAGACTCTTTATTCTGTTGTTTTACCCGAAGTTCCTCTATCTCCTGAGCAAAAGCTTTGTTGTTTAATAACTCGCTTGGACTGAAATGGCTTTTGTCCATGTTCAGTTTAAGCACTTTTTTAAGTACAGATTCCTTAACTTGAACAAAATCAGTCTCATTCCAATGTTCTGGCAGTAACACCCAAGACATAAGAATATCCACCGCCGATTTTTTATTAAATTGGGTCTTTCCATATATAAAGCGCAGGCTGTTACGAGCAAAAGTGTCAAAAGGCTGCACCCTGCCTCCACTTTGCACCGGCAAAACTTTAAGTGGCCCCCCTATGTCCTTATCTGCTGAAACAAAAACAGAAAAACCAGAAAAAAGAAAAATAAATAAGTAAAAACGAATCATTTGTTTATAACACTGCCCATAATAGAGATTTTTTTAAACTACCGGTTAAGAACCCCATTATCACTTAACTTACCTTCTTACAAATTACAGAGCAAATACATTATATTTTTTATTTTCTCAATAAAATAAACCCAGAGGGTTTGATTTTTTCGAGCCTTACAGGAGCTCTAACTTTTGAATAAGCGCGAAAATAACTGGATTTTTCAAACACGATTAGTATAACAAGAAAAAAATTAACAAACCCTTTATTTACTTTTTATTCTGCTACGCAAATTTCTTCTTAAAAATAAAATAAAAGAACCTAATACAATCAATAAAGATCCAAAATATTTTATAAACCGCCCAGGGTCCTTATTTATGGCAAAAACAGAAGCCACTGGCTTCCCACTATCGTCTTCCTCAAAACCGGATTGATAAATGGTGTAACCAGCCCATTTCAAAGGATGGTTCATAGAAATCAGATGGGTATCTTCTTTTTGATCTATAGGATCAACAGAAGATAAGCCTTGCGTACCACCTGACTCTACCTGCACTTCACTTTCATAAGAGGCGGCCTTAAAGCTGGAGGGATAACGAACCACTTTAAAGTTTTTTAATTTTAACTGAAAACCCAGATTTTTTCTTTCATTCACATAAGCCACAACATACACCTTATCTTCATCAAAGAAAAAAAGATGAGAGTTTAGCCCCATCCATCTACTTTCCCCTTTAAACTCCACTTGAATAGCAGAGTTAGTCCGATCATTAGCTCTTTTTTGAGGTGTGAATATCGCATTTGGCAAAGCCTTAGGTAAATATTCAATAACACGAAACTGAAAATCCATCCAGCCTGTTTTTAACACGGAACCTATTTCTAAAACACCTTGTTTTACCTCTTGTAACCCTGGCTTCCGCAGTTGGTATTGTATCTGGTTTTCTTTAGGTACTAACAACAAACTAGGGCGATTTTCTATTTCTTTTCCTTTTTGTAAAGAAAAGAGAACCACCTTATTTTTTTCCTTTTTCTTTTCTTTTTCAACAGCGGGAAAAGATTTTAATAAAAGAACTTGAGCTGGCCCTAAAGGGAGTTCCACCTTATCCATCCAAGGAGGTTTAAACATCCACCTGACTATCTGAGCACGGCTTCCTTCTATTTGAAATCGCAAAGCTGGCCCCCCTCGTAAAGCTGCCTGATAACTCTCACGAACAGTAGCAGAAGGATAAAAATCATTTATTTTTAAAACATCAGAACCTATTTGTACCAAATGAGGCTTTTTTGGTGTTGGTGAATGACGAAAAAAATAAACAGGTTCCCGATAAAGCTCCGTTAAATTTTTTGCATCAAAAGAGGAATAAACCATAAGAAAGACAGAGGAAGTAGTCAATTCTCCTCCCTTTTCCCCCAAAGCTAATCGCAAGTTTCCATCCACTCCGTAAAATCGCGTCATCAAAGAACCCACTATCACAAATATAATGCCAAAGTGAGCTAGCAAAAATCCAATATGCCGTTTTTTCCAAGGCCAACGATCTATCATCACAGCAATAATATTTAAAGCCAAAAGAGATACCAGTAGAGTCATCACTATGGAGCGATAAATAACCTCTTGTGCAGCTAAACGTCCTTGAGCAGATTCATAAAAAGTACCTACAGCAAATAAAATAATTAAAGCAGACAAAGTGAAAATAGCCAGTTTCAGAGAGCAAAAAAAACTATAAATATAAATAAGAATTTTCATCTTTTGAACCCCAATAGAGTTTTATACCAAACCGGTATAAAAAGGAGTGATTTATTTTTTTATGTTTAATTTCTTTTTTAAAATCTCATCTATTATTCTATGGACTTGACCACCGGTAGAATCTTGAGAGATTTTGAAATGCCAGTTTTGTTCTAAATCATCTGAAACAGCTTTGAACCAGTTTTTCATAAAATCCCATTTCTGAATATCTCTTTTCTTTTTAATTCCTTTCACTTCTAAAATTAAATAGTCCACTTTAGGGTTTTTCAACAGTCCGTATTAACTACTATAGCTTATAATAAATCTAATTGGTTACTATTGTTTTCGATATCAAATACAGTGTCTTGTGAAAATACTTTTCTTCTTTTTTTAATGATAATTTCCTCTCCTATTGTTTTGTCTTTCAATTTCCTTAAGTCAATCACGGCTCCAAATTTCAAAAATATATTGAAAAAAATTGTATAACTTTTACCCCAATAAACCATTGCACAAGACATCGGAGCACCTTTTCCTTCCATATTACCATTTTCTAAAAATTTCAATCTAGTCTCATATAAAAAACATACAGCAGTAGCTTTTCCCCATATATATTCTTTCCAGTGGCTCGTATTAGTAGCCACTGGAATCAAAGCTAAAATTTCTGAATGAAAGCGATTATTTGCATCAGCACATTTATATAGCCAATGTTTTATGGTAGTTCCTTTTTCCCGATCTGCTCCATAAGGAGGATTGACATATATGGTTTTATATTTCCAAGATTCAACTAAACCATCGTGTTTAGGTAAAGAAAATTCTGTATTTGCTTCTACTATTGACCACTTGTTAGAACAAGGATCAAGTTCTATTACACCTCCAAACACCTGTTTAACTGCTTTTACATATCTTCTGGGAGTACACCAATTAACATTTTGAGAATTAACAGTACGACCTGCTGTCATGTAAGTATCTCCTTCCACTTTTTTTGTGTCAGAGAATTAATATCTAACTTTAGATTTTGAATACTCTTATTAACCGGCGAGATAATGTTAAACCAGCTCTCAATCTTTGGTAAATTCGCTTTAAAATATTCTTGAATAGCTCTATCTGCTAATAGTGAAATTTTTACTTTTGTAAAACTGTTACTTGTTCTTTGACTTTGATAACTACTTACAAATGCTTTTCGAACAGATTCATATTTTGTAGTAGGATTTAACAACAAATTCTCTACAAATTGAGATAACCCCTCATCAGTTAAAAATAATAACCAGTCATACGATTGAGCTAATACTTTTAACTCTTTGTTATGATCTTCGGAAGTAAACCAGTTACCATGATTACTTACAATTCCTACTGTTAAAATAAAATCTCTTAATAGATCAGGAGCATTTGATTTGATTATATGCTTAAGGAATTGATTATAAGGTTCATATTTTAATTCTCCACTAGGTAACTGCAAAACTCCACACAAAGTACCATCATTTATTCTAATTTTTTGTAATGATGAAACACTTCTTGCAACATAAGCTCCTTGTTTTGCTTTCTCAATTGTTTGAGGACCTTTTTTTACCCCTTCTTCAACTCCAACTCTTTTACATTCAAATATAATAAAAGGCTGGATATATAATTTTTTTATAGAGATGTTCCATATACTATTTATTTCTTCTCTAAGTGAAGCAACAAGAATTTTTTTATCATCTTCATATATTATACAAGAGTTACGGAGTAAATTTGACTGTGAGAGTAACTGAGTTCCTTTAATTTTCGCATTGTCTAGTTGTTCATTATCTTTTATCAATTTTATTATTTTTTTAGATGTAAATGGTAAGTTGTCGGTTGTTAAGTTTATATTTTCAACAAACTCTTTTGGATGTAGACTAAATTCAACATTGTGAGTAATATTATCATTTCCATATTCTGGTATAGAACGCTCAATAATAGTATAATCTTCATATCCCCATGATTTTAATAAATAGAAATTAATAATTTCAACTAATGTTCCTAAAGCTCTGCCCGCCGCTTTCTTCGGGCTTTTTGCATAATTAAAAACATTTTTTGTAAGGGCTTTTTGTAATATATCGACAGACTCGTAAGACATTCTTTTTCCTAAAGTAAAAAAATCAACATTTTATCGTTATTGTTAAGTTTTTTGTTCATTACATTCTATTTTAATATTTTATCCGTTATTAAGAACTCAGAAATAACCTTATTAACATATAACTAACAGCAAAAAATTTGAATTATTTTGCTTTGCATAATTTTATTTCAAATAAAGAGAAGGCTTTTTAACCTTTTAAGGTCATCACTCAAGGAAATTTTCCAACCAAGTAAAAATCCGTGTAGCCAAATATGTAGCCCCATGTAGCCTATTTCTCACTTGTGCTACTCTACCGCGAGGGGAAGATGGTGATAGATCTCAGATATAACTTTATTTAATCTTTCTTTTATGGCTTCGGCTTTATCAGGAATCCATTTTTTAGTTTTCTCATCCATATAAAGTTTACGATTCAATTCAATCATCAAGGCCTGGCGACCTTGTTGAGGGTCTCCATATTTTTCAACAATGGTGCCTCCCGTATAAGGATCATTAAGCCGCACATGAAAGCCCTGATTACGATAAGCCGCACTCACCTGCTCTGTCCATTTTTCTGTCGCTGTTTTTCCTTTTTCATTACCAATAACTATATCCGCCCTATCCTCTCCCGGGTCTCTATGAGCTTCCGTACCACGAGAAGGCATACTATGAAGGTCTAAATGATAAATATTTTTTTCTCCTCTCTGCCGAAAATTTTCGTATATAGAGTCAATGGCTTCAAAAAAATCGGTATAATATTTTTTAATAATACTCTCATGGAGATTTTGACTAAGAGGTTTTTTAAACAAAATATATCCAGCTGTTGTCTTCCTCCAATGAAGCCCCGTAGGGTGAGAACCGGAAGGATTTTTACTTCCTTCCACGGAATCACAATCCACATCAGTAGGCCAACGATTGCAATCCACTACATAGCGGTGATACTCTGCTACTACCTTCGGTATGTCGTATTTATTTAGTACCGGTTCGTACATCTGATCTACAAAACGATCCACATCATACATTAAAGTCACTTCATCCAGTTCTTTAAGCCAAGTACATTCATCTACTATCTTCTCTCCACTATGAGGAATACTGACTAATAAAGGTTTTTTGTTCATAATTGTTTATCCTTATATCCTTATGTTTTAAACCATTGTATTTATATTGGTTATGTTTGAGGCTTTCTGTGTAATTATTCATTTATTCACAGGTTGAAACTCCTGTAGAAAAACTGGTCCCCGTAAAAATGGGAACACCGTCCTTTCAGAAGTAAACACTCTGAGTTTAAATAAATTCATCAGCTATATAAGATCAGATATATAAGAGATAATAAGTTGTTTGACAAATATTTTGAAAAAAATTAGATATTTTTTTGATCTCCACTAAAAAAGAGTATTTTTTTCAAAATAAGAGAACAATCTTTCCCAAAATATACCAATCGCGCTTTGAAGCTTTCTGATTTCCCACATAAATAAGCTTATTTTTTCAAGAGAGAATTAAGATGCAAAAGTGAGTTAAGCCCTTGAGTACAAAGCGACTGAAAGCCAGTTAATTTGACGCAGCTCTTTACTATAATCCACCACTTGAAGAATAAAGATTGTAAATGGGTGTAAATGGGTGTAAAAATAGGTGTATGATAAGAATACACAGTTTAAAAATCACTCATGAAGTGCTATCTCTTATTGCGGAGATTGATGAATTTAAGGGAGCATGGAAAACTTTAGGTGTGTTAGAACCGGAAAGATTGTTGGCATTAAAAAAAGTAGCCACTATTGAAAGTGTTGGTTCTTCCACTCGTATTGAAGGTAGTGATTTATCAGATCGTGATGTAGAAACCCTGCTTAGTAATATCAATATAAAGTCTCTTAAAACTCGAAGTGAGCAGGAAGTAGCTGGCTACGCTGAATCAATGAAACTGGTTTTTCAATCCTGGGACAGTATTCCTATTAGTGAAAATCATATCAAACAACTTCATCGGGATCTTCTCCGGTATAGTAAAAAGGATGCTTATCATCGTGGGAAATACAAGACATCTTCAAATGAGGTGATAGCTTTTGATGCAAAAGGAATCCAAATAGGAGTTATTTTTAAAACAGCAACTCCATTTGATACACCTCGATTAATGAAGGAGTTAGTTGTATGGTTTAAAGAAATTTTGACAGAGGAATCTTTACACCCTCTTCTGGCAATAGCTATCTTTGTTGTCGTATTTTTACAAATTCACCCGTTTCAAGATGGTAATGGTCGTTTAAGTCGTATATTAACAATTTTACTTTTACTCCGTTCAGGCTATACTTATGTTCCATATAGTTCTTTAGAAAATATCATTGAACACAATAAAGAAAACTATTACTCTACTTTGAGAAAAACTCAAAAAACAATATATGCTAAAACTCCTAATTGGCAACCTTGGGTATTGTTTTTTCTTCGAGTGCTTCAAAAACAGGTGAAGCGATTAACAAAAAAGATAGAATATGAAAAAACTATTCTTTCTAACTTACCCTCTCTTTCTGTAAAAATTCTTGAACATGCTAGAGAGCAAGGTCGTGTAACAATGGGTGATATGATTAAAATTACAGGAGTGAGCAGAAACACTCTCAAAGAACATTTTCGTACATTAATTAAGAAAGGTTACTTAATAAAACAAGGTCATGGTCGTGGTGTATGGTATAACTTAAATTTATAAAGGGATCAATCACGATCTAAGCACAAAGGCAGAGAAGGTAATCCACTTTACCGAAAAATAGTTTTTATATTAACAAACTCATAAAAGCCCCAGGCAGAAAGCTCTCTCCCATACCCTGAATCTTTAATGCCACCAAAAGGAAGAGCCGGATGGGAGTGCAAAGCCCGATTAACAGCACAGGAACCAGAATGTATTTTATCACGCGCCCATTGTTCCGCCTGTGCTTCATCTTGACTAAAAACAGCCGCTCCCAAACCATAGGGGGAGGCATTACTAACAAATAAAGCCTCTTTCTCATTAGATACTGTAATAACCAAGACAACAGGGCCAAATAACTCCTCTTCAAAAAAAGAAGCCTCTGAACCCCCTACAGCATGTAATACCGTCGGAGGATAAAAGTAGCCTTTTTTATTTTTTGGAAACTTCGCCCCTAATAAAATTTGGGCTCCTTTTTTAATTAAACCTTCCACTTGATTATGTAAATGATCCCTCAAATCCTTACGAGCTAAAGGGCCTAACTTGGTATCCGGCAACATAGGATCATTCATTTTATATTTTTGCATTTCTGTTGTTAAAAGAGATATAAAATTTTTTTCATTTTTTTTAGTCACAATAAGACGTTTGGCAGCAATACAACTTTGCCCACTATTATTTAGTCGAGACAGGACACATTCTCTAGCCGCTTTTTTTAGATCTGCTGAATCTAAAATTATATAAGGATCACTGCCTCCCAACTCCAGCACACTCTTTTTTAAATACCTTCCAGCCAAAGCCGACACAGCCCTACCGGCTTTCACACTCCCTGTTAGAGACACCCCTTTAACACATCTGTCTGCTATTATCTTTTCTATCTGCTCTATAGAGGTAGGGAGGTTTTGGCAAACTCCCAGAGGAAAGCCGGCTTTAATAAATAATTTTTCTAACTCAACACCACAGAGCATGACATTAGGGGCTTGTTTGATTAAAACAGCATTTCCACCCAGAAGGGTGGGCAAAGCAAAGCGAAACACCTGCCAAAAAGGAAAATTCCAGGGCATAATCCCCAAAATCACCCCCAGAGGTTTATAAATAACATAAGACTTTGAAGAGGCCGATGAAAGATTTTTTTGATCAGCCAAAAAACAAGGAGCCTGTTTTGAAACAAACTCACAAAGAATCTGGCACTTTTCGATCTCCGCTACCGACTGTGTAATGGGCTTACCCATCTCTTTTGTGATAAGAGTGGCTAGATTCTTTTTTTCTTTTTCTAAAAGGGTAACCAGATTGGGAACATAACTTGCTCTTTTTTCCACACTCATTTGGTCCCATTTATCAAAGGCTTGAGTGGAAAGAGAAAGTTTTTCCTCTATTTGTAAAGGAGAAAGAGATGAGACTTCACCAAATTGTTCTTCCGTAAAAGGATTTATAGATCGAAACATAACTTTTATATTTTTAAATATTTTTTTAATACCGCTTGATTTTGAACTTTAAGATTCTTTACTTTGATAAAGGAAGTTATATTTTCTTATTACAAATAAATCTCAAAATATAAAACTAAAGAAGTATAATAAAAAAACCTAATTTCGAACCACAAGAAAAGTCAAATGGCAAAAAACTATTTTTTCCGATTGAGATAAATCTCGATGGCGGCTTTATAAGCTTCTTCCCTCAGTTGATACTGATGAATAGTTCTGTAGAATTTTTCCACAGAGGGACTATCTCTAAAATCTTTTTTGGAAAGACCGGATTCATTGGTCTCTGTCTTTTTTCTTCTTCCCATTTTCTTAACCTTGTACCCAAAGGGTATTCTTTTTTCCGTAACTCTTCGGTTTTTTCCTCTGAGGCTGCCAAGCCTTCAAATTCAGAGTTTTTTAACAAAATCAGTTACCCAAAGGGTATTCTTTTTTCCGTAACTCTTCGGTTTTTTCCTCCAGGGCTGCCAAGCCTTCAAATTCAGAGTTTTCAAACCCAATTAGTATATTTTAATGCTTATATAAAATAAAAACATATACGTCTGCCTTCATAAGAGAATAGGGGGCAAAAGCGAGTTCGGATTTGAGCACAGAGCAACCAAAGGTTGCTCTGTGGCAAACCGCATGTCTGAAGCCCTTTGACTCCTATTCTCTTATGAAGAGATACCCAAAGGGTATTCTTTTTTCCGTAACTCTTCGGTTTTTTCCTCCAGGGCTGCCAAGCCTTCAAATTCAGAGTTTTTTAACAAAATCAGTTACCCAAAGGGTATTCTTTTTTCCGTAACTCTTCGGTTTTTTCCTCCGAGGCTGCCAAGCCTTCAAATTCAGAGTTTTCAAACCCAATTAGTATATTTTTATTTACTTCCCTAATCTTCGTCAATAAAAGTTTTTCTAAATTCTGACAAAATCGGTTAAAATTCTTTCGCTTGAAGATTCCCTGGCATTTACGCAGAGGGAAAGGGCTTGTATATAAGCCCCTCTAAGGAGAAAATGACAAAATGTCCTTTATTAATGGTATGGAATTTTTAAAGTATAAACCCCACTGAGGAGAGAATGGCAAAATGCCTATAAAAAAAGATCTAAAAAAAGTCATCATTTTAGGAAGCGGACCTATTGTCATTGGCCAGGCTTGTGAATTTGACTATTCAGGAACCCAAGCCTGCAAAGCCCTCATGGAGCAAGGGCTGGAAGTGATACTCATTAATTCCAATCCAGCCACTATTATGACAGACCCAGAGATGGCCACTCGTGTTTATATTGAACCTTTAAAGGTGGAGTTTATAGAACGAGTCTTAAAGGAGGAAAGACCCTCCGCCATTATACCTACTTTAGGAGGACAAACAGCTTTAAATTTAGCTTTGGAATTAGACAAAAAAAAGGTGCTAAAGAAACTGGGTATTCGCTTATTAGGAGCCTCCCCAGAGGTGATCCGTAAAGCGGAAAACAGAGAAGAGTTTAGACAACTATTAAAAGAGGTGGGGGCCAGCTACCCGGAAAGTGTTTTAGTCAAGACCTTTAAACAAGGTATGAAGGTAGCGGAGGAAATTACCTTTCCTCTGGTTTTACGGCCTAATTACACCTTGGGAGGGGCTGGTAGTGGTGTAGCCAACTCTATGGAAGAATATGAAAGAAAATTGATTGCCGCCTTAAAGGAAAGCCCCACATCAGAAGTGCTTGTGGAAAAAAGCCTTTTAGGATGGAAGGAGTTTGAGTTAGAGGTAATGAGAGATAGAGCAGGCACTTTTGTAGTAGTCTGTTCTGTTGAAAATATAGACCCTTGTGGTGTGCACACCGGAGATAGCTGTTCTGTATCCCCTCAACAAACTCTTTCTGACAAAGAGTACCAGGGTATGAGAGATGAGGCCCAGAAGATCATCTCCGCTGTAGGCGTAGAAACAGGAGGAGCTAACATTCAGTTCGCCGTTCACCCTAAAACCCGGGAAAGATTAGTGATAGAAATGAACCCCAGGGTCAGTCGCTCTTCTGCATTAGCTAGTAAGGCTACCGGTTTCCCTATCGCTAAAATAGCCTCTTTAGTGGCTGTTGGCTTAACTATGGACGAAATTAAAAATGACATTACCGGTACAACACCTTCCTGTTATGAACCCGCTTTAGATTATGTAGTGGTAAAAATACCCCGATTTGACTTTGAGAAATTTGAAGGTTCAAAAGATATTTTAAATACACAAATGAAAAGTGTGGGTGAGGTTATGGGGATGGGACGCACTTTTCTGGAATCCTTTATGAAAGCCCTTATGTCTTTAGAAAAAAATAAAAACCTTCTTAAACAAATGACTTTTTCAGAAAAACAACTGGCTTACCCTAATAGCCAAAGAATGTACGCTCTTCTTCAGGCTTTTAGAGAGGGCCAGACCATTCAAAAAATACATGAGTGGACACAAATTGACCCCTGGTTTTTAGATCAATTTCAGCGGTTGATTAAGTTTGAACAAAAAATTAAAACAACAACAAAAAAGCATCTAACACCTCATGTATTACTTTTGGCAAAACGCATGGGAGTGCCTGATTTTTTATTAGCCCATTGGTTTAATAAAAAAGAAAGAGACATTCGAAAGTTGCGTTGGAAATATCATATTGTCCCTTCTTTTTATCAGGTGGACACCTGTGCCGGGGAATTTGCTTCCCAAACCCCTTACTATTATTCCACTTATTGGGGTCCAGTACGAGAACGAAAGAAAACGAAAAAAGACAAAAACAAAGTGGTGATCTTAGGTAGTGGCCCCAACCGCATAGGGCAAGGAATCGAATTTGATTACTCCTGTGTGCGTAGTGTTAAGCGGTTAAAAAAAATGGGGTACCAAACAATAATGATAAACTCCAATCCAGAAACGGTTTCCACGGATTATGATACTTCCGATCAGCTTTTTTTTGAGCCTTTAACGGTGGAACACACAACAGAAATTTTAAACTTCGTGAAACCTATGGGTTTTTTTGCTCAGATGGGAGGACAGACACCTATTGGTCTGGCTTCTTCTCTGGTGCGCGAGGGCTTTGACCTTATCGGTTCTTCTATAAAGAGTATAGACTTGGCCGAGGATAGGGTACGTTTTGCCTCTCTTTGCTCTCAGTTGGGTTTTAAAATTCCAAAAGCCAGCCAAGCGACACGGATAGAGGAAGCCCATAAAGCTGTAAAAGTAACAGGGTATCCTGTTATTTGCCGTCCTAGTTATGTACTAGGAGGGCGTCGAATGGAAATTATTGAGAATGAGGAGGAGCTAAAAAAATATTTTCATCGGTATCAGCCTTTTATCTCTCCCCATCAACCTTGTTTAATGGATCAATTTTTAGAAAATTACTTGGAAGTGGATGTAGATCTGGTATGTGGCACCGATTGGATAGTGATAGGTGGTATTATCGAACATATTGAAAGTGCAGGAGTGCATAGTGGTGACAGTATGGGAGTGGTCCCTCCACAAAGGTTGAAAAGAGAAGTTTGTGAAAAGATAGAGAAACTTTCTGCTTCCCTAGCTCGTCATTTAAAAATTTTAGGTTTTTTAAACCTACAATTAGCCATTAAAGATGATGAAATTTATATTTTAGAAGCAAACCCAAGAAGTTCCAGAAGTGTGCCTTTTTTATCTAAAGCCACTGGAGTTCCTCTGGTTGATCTGGCTATGTTGGCTATGATGGCTTGGCCATCTGAGAAAGTGCAACCAGATAAATATGATTGGAAAAAACAAAAGATGGTGTCTGTAAAAGGAGTGGTGTTTCCTTTTAAAAAATTTGAGGATGTGGATTCTATTCTGGGACCGGAAATGAAATCTATTGGTGAAGTCATGGGAAGGGGAACTAATTATTCAGAAGCTATTTTAAAATCTCTGCACTCTTCTCAGCTAAATTTGCCCAAAAGCGGAGAGGTCTTTCTCTCTCTACGGGATAAGGATAAAGAAGCCCTCTTGCCTATAGCAAAGCAGCTATTGGAAATGGGTTATACTTTATCGGCTACAGGGGGCACAGCTCAGTTCTTAAAATCAAAAAAAGTAGAATGCTTAAGGGTAAGGAAGGTGCACGAAGGCAGACCCCATTGTGTGGATCGTATTCGTTCTGGTCAGGTGGCCTTTGTGATAAATACCACTTCCGGGAGGCGTTCTATAGATATTAGCTTCAGTATTCGACGAAGCTGCCTGGACTATGGTGTTCCTTGTATTACAGAAAGTGAAGCCGCCAAAGCCGTGGTATTTGCTTTACACAAAACCAAAAAGAAGAGTTTTTCTATTCAACCACTAACAAAATATGACTTGTAAGCCAAAAACTCATTTTTTCATGAGTATGCAAGGAAACTATTGGAATTTCAAAAGAGGTTCGTCCCGCTTTACCTGTCCAGTTTAAATAAGGTAACTTCAATTTACCTTCTATACCACTAAATTTTTAATGCGTTGCAATAATGTCAAGAAGAATCAACTTTTGTATAAATATTTTCAGATTTCCTTTTCGCATGTTTATCTTGTCAAAACTTAAAAAGTCATTGAAAAAAATTAAAAATCTACACTATTATTGATAGGTGTTAAAAATTTTTTTAAGGAGACTTCATTGTGGGTAAAAACAAACCCTCTCCAATTATCGCTTTTCATGGTAAAAAATTGATTCCCTTTGGTTGGTATGGGGGAAAGTTCAGCCATTTAGATTGGCTTCTTCCCTTATTGCCTGAATGTCATCATTACTGTGAACCTTTTGCCGGTTCTGGAGCTGTGTTACTTAACCGGAAACCTTCAAAAGTTGAAACCTATAATGATTTAGACGGAGAGGTTGTCAATTTCTTCAAAGTTCTCAGAAGTGAAAAAGAAAGACTAGTTGAAGCTGTCAGTTTGACCCCTTTTTCCAGAGAAGAATTTGCTCAAGCTTGTGAAATACATTCTGATTTAAGTGACTTTGAAAGAGCACGGCGATTTTATGTTCGTGCGAGACAAGTAAGAACAGGTTTAGCTCAAACAGCATCCCTTGGTCGTTGGGCTAACTGTAAAAACACCTCAAGAAGGAACATGTCAGGGGTTATTTCCCGGTGGTTTGGTGGAACGAGTGCTCTTACTGATATCGCTGAAAGACTGCTTAGAGTGCAAATAGAAAACAGAACAGCTATTGCAGTGATCAAGCTGTATGATTCCCCCAAAACTTTATTTTATTGTGATCCACCCTATATTCACAAAACCAGAGGGGACGCAAAGGCTTACTCTAATGAAATGAATGATCAAGATCATAGGGATTTGGCCAGAGTTTTAAACTCTGTGCAAGGACTTGTCGCCGTCAGCAACTATGACTGTGATTTTATGAATAAACTTTATCCAGAAAAAAAATGGCTTAAAACCAGAGGTCCAAAAAAAACCATTCATTCTACAAAAGATGTGAGAATAGAGAGCTTATGGACTAATTATGATCCCAAGAAAATAATGGAAATTAGAGCTTCCTCTGATAATGAAAACATACAAAAAGATTTTGGTGAATTGGAGCTAACATTATGACCAATGAAAAGAAATGTGTTGAAATTTTGGAAAATTTATACAAATCAGCGGGGAAACGTTTAAGGAACCGGTTTATCTCTGATTCCACTGTGTTTCATAAATTAGATTATGTAGCAAGATGCTCAACCAACAGAGCGGCTGTTAGACTGTTAATGTCATGTCTCCTTGCTAAGATTCATCAGCCGAAAGTGGATGTCAAAAAGCCATACACTGAAATTGGTGAGGATGACACTTTCTCAGGAAGATCTTATGACGAAAAATATTTATCTAATTTTATAAATAAATATGAATTACCATGTAATGCAACGACTGCTTTTTTAACTCCTGCTCTAAGGAATATCAATAAAGCTTGGTTCATGGTGACTTAAGGGGTTTATTTCTCATCATTTTTAACAACAATATATACAGGTTATCTTTCCTGTAATTAAATCTAAATTCACATTCTTTAAGATGCAAGTAAAAAGTTCCTTTATTCAGAACCGACTACCTAAAGTTAGTGTAAAACTCTTAGACAAGCGTCAAATTGTTAGAGGGACAAGAACCAGTTTTTATAATATTTAACCTTTTTTATTAAAGAGTTTTTAATATCTTCCGACATATACATATATTGTTGGTATAAACTTGTTCAATTGGATTGCAGTTGAAAGGAGTAAAAATGTATTTACATCACCAATCACCAATCACCAATCACCAATCACCAATCACCAATCACCAATCACCAATCACCAATCACCAATCACCAATCACCAATCACCAATCACCAATCACCAATCACCAATCACCAATCACCAATCACCAATCACCAATCACCAATCACCAATCACCAATCACCAATCACCAATCACATTTTCGTCTCAAAATGAGATAAAAGTCAAGTCTCAGCGTGTTCTTAAACCGAACCGGTATAATCCTCTTAAACGCAATAAAGGTTTATCTATTATAGAGGCTTTAGCGGCGGCTTTTATAGGAGGAGTTGTCTTAGCGGGAACAGGGAAAATGATCGCTGTTTCTCTTCATTCCTCTAAAACCATTCAAGCCTCCACAGCCGAACAGTCCCTTATATGGTCTATAAGTAAAGTATTAACCAATACCATCCCATGTAAGGCTAATCTCAAACCCAGCAGTGGGGGTATAAGTTCAACCAATGGTAAAGGCACAGTAAGCACGCTCATACAGGGTTTAGGTGACCCGAATGTAGAGGATACCACTTTAGTAAAGGTGGGTGGTTTTAAAAATACCTTAGAGGTAGTGAAGATGGATTTTACGGGGAGTGGTACAGGTAATCCCAAGACCAGTACAGTGATTAGGGATTTTATAGTTTATTACAAGAAGAAGGGAGTGGGGACAATGGAGGATAAGCCCTGTAACAGTTCCAATGTAGAGGGTTGTTATTTTCAGGGATGTAGTTTGAAGTATAAGTTAGAGAACAATGCCAGTCCGAATGTAGAGGTATGTGATGTGCAAAATTGTGCAGGATTGGGGGAGAATCACATAGCGGGGATAAAATGTCCATCAGGGGAATACTTAAAAGGTTTTGACAGTAATGGGAATAAGATATGTGAGGTTTTAGGGGAGTGTCCTCCTAATCAGTACCTAAAGGGTTTTGATGGTAGTGGGAACAAAGTTTGCTTAGACAGATCCACTCTTATTGGTAGTCAGATATGTCCATCAGGACAGTATCTGGGGGGCTTTGATATCGGTGGTATAAAAGTATGTCATGCTGTGCCACCAGGTCCACCAGGGCCTAGGGGACCAGCCGGGTCACCAGGGACAAGTGTTCCTACTACTACAGGAAGGGGCACTACAGGAGGGGGCACTACAGGGATTGTGCCTCCAAGTGATCCCTCTACTACTACAAAAGCACCCCCTTCCAAATGTGCCGCTGGATACTTATATAGCTCCAGTTGTAAACATTGTTATAAGTGCAATTCAGATCAAAAATATTCTACTACAGATTGTGCGTGTAAGAAAATAACATGTAATATGGCTCAGTCCTATGATGCCAAATGTAGGCGATGTTATCGATGTAATCCCGATGAATCGTGGTCTAAGGAGGCTTGTACTTGTCGGAAAAAATGTCCAGGTGAACACTATAGTTACCAATGTAAGCAATGTTATAAGTGTCCTGGCAATGCAACATGGTTTACTGACACTTGTACCTGTAAGAAAAGCTGTACATCCGGTAATTATATGGGAAAGGGATGCCTTATTGGACCTACTATACATGGAGGCTATAGTGGAACGTGCAGGGCACATAATGGTTTCTCCGGGATCGGTTCATGTCGTTATCAATGCCAGCAAGGTTCCTGGTCGAAGGTTTTTAATAATTGTAAATAACTTTTTCTTACTATTAAGGAGGTGTTTATGACTTATACAAAGTAGTGGTTGGAAGGTCTGTTTTTCTATTTATCAAAATAGCTTTGTCTTTTGATTGACAATAGCTTTTACAAGGGAGGTCCTATGTTTAGAATATTTATTTTTTTTACAATAATCTTTTTATATAATCATTATGCTTATGCATATAAATCTTACTCAGATAAAGACGGTTACACTCTTCATCATTACCATTTCAGTTTAGAAAAGGCATTAAAGATCTTAGAAGATCCTAATGCTAATCTTGAGCGGTGGATAAGTCGCCTTGAAAATGTGAACAATAATGTTACAAGAGCTATAAAGTCGCAGCAAAGAAAACTAGATATCTATAAAGAAAGAAAAAGAGAAGAAGAATCTTGGGTAGTGAAGCGTCAAAAAGAGTTGGAAGAAGCTAAAACATTCTTAAAAAAGAGAGAGGGATATCTTCAAAAGGCCATAGAGGAGGGGGTTACCTCAGAAAAGATAGCTTACAATCAAAGAAAAGTTGACTTCGCTAAAGATTGGGTGGAAAAAATTGAAGGATATTTGGCAAGATCCCAAAAGAGTGTTAGGGGATACACATCTACAATTGAGGTAAAAACAGCTAGTATAGAAGATGATAAAAACTATATTAAGGGATTGCAAAATATAATTAGGAGAGCGAAAGATCGCCTTGCTGGAGTCACTCCAGTTCAGAGTCCATCTCAAAAGGTGACCACCACCCCTAAGCCAGTGCAAAGTCCATCTCAAAAGGTGACCACCACCCCTAAGCCAGTGCAAAGTCCATCTCAAAAGGTGACCACCACCCCTAAGCCAGTGCAGAGTCCGTCTCAAAAGGTGGTAGCACCACCTAAGCCAGTACAACAAAGTCCGTCTAAGGTGGTAGCACCACCTAGGCCAGTGCAAAGTCCATCTCAACAGGTGGCAGTCCCACAGCCGATCCAAAGCAGCAACCTTCAAGGACCTGCCGTTTTTGGCAGCGGAGGAGGAGGTAGCCAGAAAAGTTCGCCTGGTAGTAATCGTTCTCCAGGGAGTCAAGGCTCTTCCGTTGGTGACAGGAGCAGTCAGACAGATACCACCGATGTCAAAAAAGAATCAAATTGCAAAAAAGATACTTCTGTTTATAAATTCGCCTTTACAGATAATTACAAAGAGTTTCATAAAGCGATAACTATTGATGAAGAACAGTTTTATATTTCAGGGGATATTTTAATTCCTATAAAAAACTGGGGAGTAGATGGTTCGAAAATAATTCTTACCATTAAGAAAACAGATATTTTTAACTTAGTTGAAACGAAAATGGTTTTTGATGGAGGCAATGAACAAGCTTTGCGTTATATCAAAGGAAAAGAAGTATCTGGGGAAGAAGTGTTTCACTGGTTTCAGAACCATTTCGCTCTGTTTGATTTTGAAGATAGAAACAATTGTGAAATGGAATCTCTCGTTTCTGCGATTTCTACTGACAAACCCTCCCACTCTAGCAGAAATCAAGATTCTGGTGTTGTTAAATAATCACCCCCAGAATACGGGTATAGGTTTTTATCAATATATAAAAAGACCGGAGGGACTCACCCTCCGGTCTTTTACTTTCAAGGTTTCCACAATCTTCTCATAATTTGCCAATCACTAAAAATTATGAGAAATAAACCCCTTATAGGGGGTCGGGAGGATCAGCTATTGTTCCTTTTTCCCCCTTTGCTGCCTGTGCTTTTCTTTCTTGTTCTTGTTCTTCTTTTTCTTTCCTTGGTTCTTGGTTTATATGCTTTTTGAGCCTGTGCCTGACGACACACACATCTTTTGATAATAAGCCTGCTCTGTAATAGGAATAGGGAAAAAATCATTGGGTAGAGTAAGATTTTCATAGAAAATATACGAAAAAAGGTTTATATTTAAACCCCTTAAATCATTTAAAGTAATCGGCTATTTTATTGAAAAACTTGAACTTTTTAAGAAATTATATACCAATTCCATTTATTCTCCATCTCCGAAAGGATAGGTTATCCGTAAAGCTTGCCTTCGCGAATCTGAAAAATTTTGTTTCTATCTTAAAGAGGTGATCAGGAGATTTATATCTATTGTATTCAAATAAATTTAAATACTTTTTATTTTTATCTTGTTTTATAGCTTTGCCGGTTATAGGGGAGATACCTCACTTCTTTAGTCTATCCATTTCAAAAAAAAAGGCCCCACTTTCTACAAAGAAAAAAGCAAAACTACCTATAAAAAAATCTTTTCCCAAAGTTTTAAAGAAATATTCTTCTACCAACGAACCTTTTTTAGTAGAAGTATTAGCGAAAAACCTGGGGATCGTATGGGGTATGGTTTTTATTAATGAAAAAGAACTGCTATTTACAGAAAGAAAAGGCCATATTAAAAAACTCCATATCGAAACGGGAAAAATAACCAATATTTCAGGAGCACCTAAAGTATATGCAAAAGGGCAAGGCGGTTTGTTGGATATTACTCTTCACCCTTATTTTTCCAAAAATAAAAAAGTATATATATCTTATGCAAAACCAAGAGGTAAAAAACAAACGACAGCCGTAGCCAGTGGTGTCCTGAAAAATAATAAATTAACTCAACTAAAAGATATTTTTATAGCCACTCCTTATATTTCTTCCCGCCACCATTTTGGTTCTCGTTTGGTGTTTGATAAAAAAGGTTTTCTATATGTAACTATAGGGGATCGTTTGGAACGACACTTGGCCCAAAAGTTAGATAACCACTTAGGAAAAATATTGCGACTAACTGATAAAGGAAAAGCAGCTAAGGGTAATCCGTTTATACCGATCGCGCTTGCAAATTCCAAATTTAAAATCTCGGCTGCCGATAGAAAAGAACCAAAAAGTGACGAAAAAAAAATACCCAAGAGGTATATTAAAAAAAACCTACCAGAAATATGGAGCTTTGGACACCGTAACCCCCAGGGACTTTTTATTCACCCTGAAACAGGTCAGCTTTGGGAACAAGAGCACGGCCCACGAGGAGGAGATGAGATCAATTTAATCAAAAAAGGAAAAAACTACGGCTGGCCTGTGATTACTTATGGGAGAGAATATTGGGGTCCAAAAATAGGAGAAGGCACAAGAAAAAAAGGAATGGAACAACCGGTGAAATATTATACCCCCTCTATCGCTCCTTCCGGGTTGTTGATTTATTCTGGAAAAAAATTTAAAAAATGGAAGCATCACTTTTTTTCTGGAGCTTTGGTACTAAAACATTTAAATAGAATTAAGATAATACGCCAATCAGATCAGGGAGTGGCAAACTCCGAATCTCATTTACCCTTGCAAAAAAACTTACAAAAACAACAAACTATGTCCTCGCAAAAACGAGTATCAAGCAAGAGTAGTATAAAATACACAGTAAAAGAAGAAGAAAGACTACTATCTGATTTAAAATTCCGAGTACGCCATGTTATAGAAGGCCCCAAAGGTTTTATCTATATCAGTGTAGATAAAGGCCAGATTCTCAGGCTCACACCCCTTTAGTGCGGAAAAAAGATTTAAAAGCTTAAATTTCCTGGCCAGCTACACTTTCCCGTAACATACTGATTGGAGTCTGGGCGACTTGATACACCTATAGCATAGGCCGGCTGAGAGTTGGTGATTCTTTCATCCTCCTCTGAAACACTTGTTTTAAAACTTTCATATTCTGTTTTATAATAATTGTAGGAAGGCTCGCCGGAGGGAGTGTCCTTAAACTCCTCTTCAAAATGCTCATATAAATAAGGTTTGGTCAGACCATTGTAAGCATTTAGATAATCCTTAAACTCATTATGCCTGTATCTTACGGCGTCCCATTCCCACTTCTCACAATCTGCCCTGAGAGTCCATAATTCACTATCATTACCCGGATCCTCACGACACACTCCTTTATAGCTATCACAGGCCGTTTTCTCAAGTGGCTCTTTGGCTACATCTAAATCCGGTAAAATACTATCGTCGTGTGCTGAATCAAATTCATCACGACTTCCATACTCAGTTAATTGTTCCGTCAAAATATCCAGACCATAGTTAGCAGCTTGTTTATTATATATTTTTAGATTATCAAAAATCCCACTCGAGAGGGAGCTAAAATTATTTCCTGTAAGTTTAACAGCGTCATCCCCTTCAAGATTCACCAGATCATCAAAAATCCCGGAAGGAAGACTACTCATTTTATTATTTGACAAATCAATAGAGGGAACCCCTCTTAAATCATCCAGGTCACCAGCTTTTAATTCCCCCACCCGTAAAACCAGTGCCGCTGTGATTTGACTTATCATAAAGTCAGTAACATCCCTACAATCTTCTATTTCATCATTGATTGCACCATCTTTTATCTTCTCCATTATAAGTTGCCGTACAGCACCCGTCCTTTGGCAAAAGTCGTTTTCGTTTATTTCTTGAGCCACCTCTTTTTGCCTAGCTCTGTTTTCTTTCAACTTATCTTCTAATTCATCAATCTCATCTTGTAATTCTTCAATTTCATAGGTGTCACCTTCATAGCTGAGTCGTTTTTTCAATCGTTCTATTTCATCCTGTAAAGACTGTTCATCAGCTTGTAACTTTTTAAGCTCCGGTATTCCTTGACCGTCAAGAGTACGGTTTTGGTCTTGATTACAAGAAAAGAAAATAAAAAAAAAGAAGAAAACTAGATAAAATAGCTTCATATATCTATAGATTAACTCACATCCACTTTAAAGATGTTTTTAAAACTAAAAACTCAAATTGCCTGGCCAGCTACACTGTCCTTTAACATACTGATCGGAGTCTGGGCGATCAGTTAATAATTGTACAGCATAGGCTGGCTGAGAGTTGGTGATTCTTTCATCCTCCTCTGAAACACTTGTTTTAAAACTTTCATATTCTGTTTTATAATAATTGTAGGAAGGCTCGCCGGAGGGAGTGTCCTTAAACTCCTCTTCAAAATGCTCATATAAATAAGGTTTGGTCAGACCATTGAAGGCATTTAGATAACTCTTAAACTCATTGTGCCTGTACCTTACCGCGTTCCAGTCCCACTCCTCGCAAGCTGGATCTGTCCTGAGAGTCCATACACTTCCATCATTATTCTCATCCTCACGACACACTCCTTTATAGCTATCACAGGCCGTTGCCTCACCTGGATCTTTGGCTACATCTAAATCCGGTAAAATACTATCATCGTGTGTTGAATCAAATTCATCAAATTCTTCAAACTCTTCCAATTGTTCCGTCAAAATATCCAGACCATAGTTATTACTATCTGCATTATATTTTTTTAGGTTATCAAAAATCCCACTAGGAAGAGAGCTAAAAGCATTTCCTGTGAGTTTAACAGCGTCATCCCCTACAAGATTCACCAGATCATCAAAAATTCCGGAGGGAAGACTACTCATTTTATTATCTGACAAGTCAATAGAGGTAACCCCTCTCAAATCATCCAGATCACCGGCTTTTAATTCCCTCACCCGTAAAACCAGTGCCTCTGTGATTTGACTTATCATAAAATCAGTAACACCCCTGCAATCTTCTATTTCATCATTTATTGCGCCATCTTTTATCTTTTTCATTATAAGTTGTCGTACGGCGGCGGTTCTTTGACAAAAAGGATTGTCTTCGACCTCTTGTTCTATATCCTGCTGCTGATTTTGGTTTTGCCTTAATTGTTCTTCCAATGCTACCAGTTCCTTTTTCAACTGGTCTTGTTCATCATTCAGGTCTGAAATATCATCTGAATCATCTGCGCTTCTAATCCTTCTTCTCAATAAATCAATTTCATCCTGTAAAGACTGTTCATCAGCTTTTAATTTTTCCAACTCCGGTATATTCGGTGTCTCATTGGCTTGCGCTGACTGTCCATTTGGATCTTCCTCACAAGAAAAGAAAATAAAGAAAACAGGAAAGATCAAAAATATATAAAATAGTTTTTTCATACATTTTTTATATTATAAACAATTAAAAAACGAAAGATAATTATCTAAAATCCTAACTAAAGTCTCTTTTTTCTCCCGACTTCAATCCTAACACAATACAATAAATAATGTCTGACAACTGTACTTCTCCCGTTTGATCCCTGCCCACATTCCCCACCTTCCTTCGGAAAGTAAAAAATAAAACGTATATCTTAAAATTCCAAAAAAACAACACTATTACACACTATATAAGATTTTTTAAAAACCGCTGCCAACCCATAGATTTTATACCCTCCTTTGATATATATTCATTTTTACTTTTTAAGTGCACTTGAGTACATTCTGTCTCCGGAAATTTATTTTTAAAATACCGAAGATGAGGGGATATATCTTTTGCCTTTAATTTACATTCTATAGCTTGAATAGGTCTATTATCTTCCGTGACAATAAAATCTACCTCTCTTTTATCTGTGTCGCGAAAATAATAAAGCTCCTTGTTTTTTCCTTCATAATCTTGTTGAAAATGAACCCATTTCAATAAATGACTACCAATAAGATTTTCAAACCGCGCTCCTTCCTCCCGCACTTCCGACCAATTATAATGATAGTGTTTTTGTTCTTTTTTGACAGCTCTCAACTTATGGGAATGAAAAGGAGGAATCCTATATATAAGATACATCCTTTCAAAAATATCCAAATATTTTGCTACCGTCTTATATGCCAATCTCAGATCTTCTCTTAAAGAATTTATAGACAAAGAACTACCAACAAGAGTAGGTAGTTGTAAAATTAAAAGCTCCATTTGAGATAAATTTTGAGATAATTCCAAAGAGGATATATCTTCATAAACCACTCTACTTCTATACTCCCTTTGCCAGCGTAAAGCCTGTCTTTTAGAACCAGAGAAGAAAGGCTCTGGAAATCCACTTAAATTGAGTAAAGTACTCATATCTTTTTCTGTTTTAATACCCAATTCTTGTACTGTAAGAGGGTGTAACCTATAATAATGATATCGCCCTTGTAAAGAATCCCCGGAATGTCTGTAATAATCCAACCTGGCACTACCTGTAATGAGTATTTTTTTTTCGGTTCTGTATTTATCATAAAGCCCTTTGATATAAGTGCGCCATTGCTTGAATTTATGAATTTCGTCGAAAATAATAAATTTTTCCACAGGAAAATGCTGTTTCAATATAAACTCTCTATCTTTTAAAATATCCCAATTTAAGTAACGACACTTTTTAGGAGCTAAATCCCAGGATAAGGTGGTCTTACCCACCTGTCTTGGTCCACCGACAAAAACCATTTTATTCTTCAAGTCTTCTAAAATAGGTTTTCTCAAATATCTATCCATTATTTTTATCATATCTATATTTTGGATAGGTGTCAAAAATATTAATGGATATTTTGGATAGGTGTTAAAAATATAGATTGCATATCTATATAATTCCACTTCTGCTCTTTCCTGAGCTTCCAGTTTCTCTAAAGCTCTTATCCATTCCTGTGTTTTAGAACTGCCTACACAATGCAGAGTTTTTTGAATCACCTTATCTTGGTGTCGTACGGACTCCATCCATAACACAAACAAAACCCGAGAAATTCTATTGAACTAATTCGCAAGCCGCGCTAGCATTCATACTGGATGCTGGCGCTAATGACAATTCAGGACTGACAGGAGCATTGTTAGTATTAATGTCATAATTATTGGGAGTGCATTTTTTGCTAACAACAGAACATAATACTTTTCCAAGACCACCGGTAGAGGCAGTAGATTTAGCCGTCATCACTAAAGAGCTAAAATGACTCCTCGTGATTTTTATACAACTGTTTTTTGCCTGCAAAGATTTTGTAATATCATCTATAACAATAGTCACTATAGCCTGCTCCGCTTTAAGAGTAATAGTATAATATTTTACACTCTCCTGGCTTACTTTTTCTTCTTTACAAATAGGCTGAACAGACTCTTCTTCACACTTTGGTTTTATGCTTAATATTTCATTTTTTTCATTCACACAAATAGGTTTTTTATCATCCCCTTCTATCTGACACTTAGCCGTAGCTGCATTACCATCAGAGGAGCTACATTTAGCCACCTGAGGAGTAGCCCCTTCCCCACAAACAGGTTTTAATTTACCATCTATTTTGATTTCTTCCAGGGGTTTTTTCTTATCACAATCGGTATTTTCATTACTCAGAACCACTTCCCTGGTAGCCACCTCGTCTGCCAATTTCAAGACGACCTCATAATGATTCGCACTATATTCCCTGTCTGCTCCTTCGAGAGAGAAAGGAAAATCCCCTTCTAAACCAAGGAAGTATTCAGTCAACTCAACACAAGACAAAGCCTCTAAAATAAAAGTATCCCCACCACTCTTTTTTATTACTATATCTTCGTTCGTTTTATTCGTTATCGTATAAAAACTACAAGAAGAAAGTAAAGTAACAAAAAAAAATAAAACAACTAACTTCACTTCAACCTCCCATTTCTAACTCATCATCTCTGAAAAAAATGACACTAAATCCATTAAAAGCTCAAGCCAAACCATATTCCCAAAGATAAAAACCATATATCACTGACTAACAAGTCATCCACTTTTTTTGATTCCCCTTCAGGAACAGCTATATCACCGTAATTTAATGCCGTGTTAGAAAATAGAGGCTTATAGATACCCAAGTCCATATTTAATGTCAGCTTGTCAACTAAAATAAAACGATACCCCAGATGAACATTAGGTCCATGATTCACGATATCCATTCGATAAATATTGCTATTAGATAAATCACTCGCCGAACCGATAGTGTTGTTAATCTGTTGTCCTGTCACCTCACCTTTACCCCATAACATAACACCATACCCCACCTCTACATAAGGTCCTTCATATATGCTTTTTGCCCAACCCATACGGAGATCAAAAACAACAGAATTAACCAAAGCAGCAGTCAATAATGTGGTATTCTTAGAAAATCCAAATTCCTGTAATAACTTTTGGTTGCCATCCATAAACAATTCAATAGCAAAACCCGCACCTAGTTTAGTATAGTACTGTGTGCTCCAATTATATCTAACCTGAGCACCTGTGTAAAAAAGAACATCCCCCCCTATACTTATCTCATAACGATCTGCACCGGATATGTATGCAAAAACAGAATGTCCGTAAAAAAGAAGTGAAATAAAAAATAACTTTCTTGTTTTCATAGTTTATCTCCTTAAACCCCAATGGGTTTTATTTGGCAAGCTTCTCCAAGGTTTTTTAACTTTCATCACTAAAATAAACCCAATAGGTTTTATTTAGCTAGTACAATCATACCTTTCAATAACACTATCTTCAAATAAAACCCCGATGATAATAAATTTTCGGATTAAGACACCTTATATACAAACAATTTATTCAGAAAAGCAGACTTTGGGCTTATCTTCAGGAGGCACATAAATACGATCCATTAACACAGTATGCTCTTCTTGATTAAACATTTTCATTCTGTCCATTAAATTGACGGCTTCACCTGTAAACTCATCCACAATATATATAGGAAAGACATGCCTTTTTTGAATAAAGTGTTTTTCTATATGATCTGAAGACTTAGTATGTATAAAGGGAACACCCTTTTTTTTCAAAACCTCTTTTACTTTTTCTAATTTTTCTATCTGCTCCTTTTTATTAAGATCAGTATAGGGTACCTCATATACCTTTTCATAAGGTCTCTTTTCAATAATCCGACGCGCCCATTCATTCTTACAGGCCGCCTTTCTGAGATTTTCCAATAAAGAAATATCTGTACAACAAAGATACTCTTCCAAAGAAACAGGAATACGAAAATCACAGTTATCACTTAAAAAATAATGGTAAAGCATCTTATCCATAGCCACCATTTTATTATGAAAGTAAATAGCTAGTCCCATGTGTCTTCTACCTAGAAAAAAACTCTCCATACTATATATGGCTTTTTGTCCAATACCCATAAAAGCTTTATCCTTGTGTATATGAACTCGCATGTTTTGTAATATCCATTCATGGTCACAAAAGCCATAATCCGTTCCGCAGAAAAAAGCATCTCTTTGAAGGTAATCCATACGATCCATATCCAAATCAGAACTCACAATCTGTTTAAGAAGAGGTTTAAAATCCACCCCTTTTGAAATAAAAAAATCATCGTCCACAAGCTGTATCCGGTCATCAATAAGATAAGCTACATACAGAGGGTCTATATCCATATTTTTAATTATATTACCTATTTCTGACTCTAAAATAATTTTAATTGTATAGTGTTCGTGGGTGGCCTGACCGTCCTTATCTTGAATATTAAAGAAAGAAAGATTCAAATTTTTTAAAGGGGGCATAGCCACTTCAGAAACATGAGACAAAGGACCATGTCCTACATCATGTAAAAGAGCCGCCAAACAAACTAACTGACGAAAGTCCTTTTTCTTTCTGGGGGATAAAAAGTCATCTAAAAAAAGAAGAGAGTCAAAAGCTCTTCCCGCTAGATGGCATACACCTATAGAATGTAAAAACCGATTATGAACCGCCCCGGGAAAAGCAAACTCCGCAAAACCCAGTTGACGAATATAGCGTAATCTCTGAAATAAAGCGGAGTCCACTAACAGGGCTTCCTGATCTGAAAAAGTAATATACTTATGTACAGGATCTAATATTCTCATATAGTTACCCGTCTGGATACTAAACTTATAGCATTAAATTCTTTCGATTAGAAAATCAAACAAGATCAGTATAGCTCTGCGGCAAAACACATATACTGATCGTGTTTGAAAATTCCTACTAGGACTGGATTCCCGTTTTCACAGAAATGACAGACAAGACGGGAAATAGGCTTTTCAGTAGAAAATAGGGTTTAAAAGCGAGTTCGGATTTGACACAAGAGCAACCAAAGGTTGCTCTGTGGCAAACCGCATGTCTGAAGCCCTTTGAGCCTCTATTTTCTACTGAAAAGCAAGAGCGACTGGATTCCAACCTGTTAGTCCCTGTTGTATATGAGAGTATGCTGCCAGAAAATCATTCATTACTTTCTTCTTGATGACTGAGTTTTGATTGATCCAGGTAATAGAGATAGGTTTTCATTTCTCTGATACTTTCACGAATATCATCTAAGGCTCGGTGTTTGTTTTCTTTTTTGAATACAATGTTTGCATTGGAAAAAATAATTTTCCAGGCGGAAACATCTAGCATACGATAGTGAAGCCGTGCTTCAAATTTAAAGAGGTGTTTTTTTATAAATAACCGGTCTTGGTAAATGGAATTTCCCGCCAGGATAATTTTTTCTTCTTTGAAGTGCTTATTTGCTAAATCTATCAATTCTCTTTCCATTTGATCTTGTGAAATACCATTGGGTACGAGTTCGTAGAGGCCGGACTTTTTATGTTGTTTTGTATTCCATTTATCCATTTTTTCCAGGTAGTCACTATGTTGTTTGATTATTTGGTGGTAGGAGTCGAGTTCATTGTGTTGGTGATCGGTGACAATAGCGGCTACTTCTATGATAACTTCTTTTTCTGGATCTAAACCTGTCATCTCCATATCCAGCCACATAAATTTTTGTACTTTTGGGTTCATAATTCCTGAGATTCTATGTTTATTTTTTGCTGAATACAAGATTATTTGTTATAAATATCAGTTGACTGTCTTATATTTTCTTTTACAAAGTAAACTTTTTTGCGGCTTTAAGGCAGGTGGTAATAAAGAACACGGGGGGTGGTAGTTCAGCTGGTTAGAACGCCGGCCTGTCACGTCGGAGGTCGCGGGTTCGAGTCCCGTCCACCCCGCCATAACCCTCTTGAGCAAAGCAAGGGTTAAGTAAAAATATAGATGATAATAAAAAACCAATGTATCGCATTTATATTTCCTCTTCCAAATCCTGTCCTAATAAAGAATCACTACAAGCGATTGAAAAGACAGGGATGTCTCCTTTGCCTTTATTGTTTTCCATAATGCTTCGGACTGTTCTATGAAACTCCCTATGAGCTTTTGTCAATTTCCGCCTGCTTTCTTCATCTAAAAATTCCACCCAATAATGAATGTAATTGTTTCTTATATTATCCGGCTTGTATTGCTCCGCTAAAAACATGAGATGAGCTTTAAGCAAGCGAAAAGACAGAATAGTATCCTTATTTCCCTCTGTCACTTTATAAAAGCCTTTTTTACCTTCATACAATATCTTTTTATTCACAAGTTTTTTAAGGGCTAAAAGCCCCTTCCAGCCAAAGCTTTTCTCTATTTCATTTTTTGTTACCCCTTGCTCAGAAAAAGCCAAGCACCAGCACAGGAAGATATACTTATCAGACAATAAAGTTGATAAAGTATCTTCTACATACTCCTCTTCCCTTTCCAAAGTGACTTTCAGAATTTGAGAAATTTCTTTTGGGAGACTATTCTTCAGTTCGGGGATAAAGACGAGTAGTTTGGAAAGGGTCTTTGCTGTCGGCTTGGAATGGCCGTTAGCCAGCCGATTGAGCGTTGTTGGCGGAATGTTCATTTTCTTAGAAATAGCCGTTTCACTGGTAGAGGGGTTTTTATTCTGCTCTTCCGCAAGATATGCCCTTAAAATCTCTGAAAAAGGCTCATTCATAACTCATTGCATTAAATAGATAAAATCCAATTTTATCAAGTTTTTTCTTTGTTTTACGAAAATTTTACACGATTTTTTAAAGAGTATCCTTTTTTTAAGAGAGATTATTTCTTTTTAGAGCCTTTTTTCATAACTTAGACATGAAAAATAATGATGTTTTTTTGTTACAGATTCAAATACCTTCAAAAAGGCTTAACAATCTATAAAACTAAGAATAAGAGGGTAAACACTTAAAGGAATAAACAATATGCATTTTTTTCAATTAGGTCAAGTAGCAAAAAAAATCGTAAAAAGCCCAATCAATCATATTCTATACTTATGTATTATTATCAGTCTTCCTCTCTTTTATTGGGCAACACAAACAGAAGGCTACATATCTATAACTTATATTGTAATAGCAGTTATCTTAATAATACTCTTCTCTGTAGCATACTTTTATCTGCTTTTTAAAAAGCCTGAATATCTCCGGTCAGAAGAATATCAATTTCAAATGAATAAAATGCGACTTTTTTATGGTCATAAAGATAAACCTGAAAATGTAAAGATAGGCGATACCGATTCTTTGATAAATAATCCTAAAAAGAATCTCTTACCTAGGACACAAGAAAATGAATCAAAATAAAAAAATATATTTAATTACATATTCTACAGATATACCATTTAACAGTAATGTAATTTACCAAAGGATGAATGATCTTTTACATAAAAGACATATTACAGATTGGTGGTATTATATTGATAATACTTACTTAGTTGCTTGTTCATTAGATGTAAACGAACTTTATAATTTGATCTATTCTGCTATAAATAGACATCTTTTAATCGTCGAAATTAATCCTAAAAACGCACAAGGTTGGCTACCTCAAGATGCTTGGAATTGGATAAATAAATATATCAATTTTTAATAATACAAAAATGCAAGCTTACAAAAGGGAACTCCAGATTTTTTTCAGAAAAAAAAGAAGCCCCGTGAGGGGCTTCTTTAATGTTTTTTTAGAAAGAAGCTTCTTAAGACGCTTTTGCCTTAAGTTTTTCTTCTAAGAGCTCTTCAATGTCTGAAGTCCAGTAGTAGCTTGAACCATTGTCAAAACTTATAATCTCCTCGTCTTCCTCAAGACTAGAAATATACTCATCCTTTGCCATATCCCAAGACACTTCATCCATTGTTTTAAGAACATCCACTGTATTAAGATCCAACCAGCCAACTTTTGTATCTATTTGGATAGCAGTTTTCAATCATGGATTCAAAAGTTTCTTCCTGATTGACAGGCTTAAGGTGTTCTTTAAGAATTTCCTCAATAACCCATTCTGTTCCATACTCTACCCCTATACCTTCCATAAGACGCATGAACTCATCTGTTCCGCATTTTGGACAGTGGCTTGTTTTAACTTCCCTATAGCATAAGTAGCAAAAGGGCTTTGAAACTTGAAAAGCCAAAGCTGTCAGTTGATTGTAAATTGTTTCTTTTTTAGCCATAATATACCTCCCTTTGGTTTGTTGTTGGCTTGCTTGCCCTCTTAAATAAAAAAGAAAAAACGAAGGGAGTGCTTTGCAAGAAAACAAATGGGAGGGCAACCAATTTTTTGAGAATCAAAAAATAGGGAGGAACCGATTTTTTTCTTGAGGACAATTTGAAAAATTTTCCGCCAAAGCAAGCGACTGGAGTTTAAAAACACAATAGAGGGAAAGCGAAGCGAAACAAAATGTCCTTGACCCCCAAAAAGAGGCTACCTCCTAAATAAGGAGGAAAAGTGGAAAGGTTCTATAAGAGAGTTCCAAAAGAGCAAAGGTTCTTAATTTTGTCAGAGCATTTCAATGGCGGTTTGAGTATATCTGAGTTATCTAGGAAGTATCAGATTCAACCAGCTACGATCTATAAATGGAGGGAGAAGATGAAAAAAGAAGAGGAGAAGCTTTCTTTTGATTCAAAGCCACTTTTGGAAGAGATAAAGCACTTAAAGCAAGAAAACAGTCTTTTAAAGGAAACAGTGGCTCAACAGGCATTGGATATCACCACACTCAAGCAGTTCAATGAGTTTGTTAAAAAAAAGCGGAAGGAAGAAAGACGGAGTATGCAAAAGAGTTCCTTGAGGGTCAGAGGATCGAAGTGAGCAAGAAGAGGTTTTGTGAGTTGATTGATATTCACCCAAAGTCCATTCACAAGGGTAAAAAGGTTAAGGCCATTTCCACTGCCAAGAGGAAGCGAGAGGAAATGGATAAAGAAGTGTTGTCAGGGATTAAGGAAGTGATAAGGCACCGTAGTACTTATGGTTATAAGCGGGTGACAGCTTTATATAATAGGAAGAGGGTGAACAATGGTCTGAGCAGGTATAACAAGAAGCGTATTTATCGTGTCATGCGGGATAATGGTTTGTTGCTTCCGAAATCAGGTATTTTGAAGAGGGAGCATAAGGGCACGGGTAAAGTGATGACGTTATATTCAAACACCAGGTGGTGTTCAGATTGTTTTGAGATACATTGTTTTAATGGGGAGAAGGTGTATGTGTGTTTTGTTTTAGATAGTCATGACAGGGAGATAATAAGCTTTGTGTCTTCTTATCGTCCGTTGTTATCGGAAGATATTCAGAGTTTAATGGTTATGGCTGTAGAGCGTAGATTTTCAGGCGGAAGAGCTTCTAGGGAGATTGAGTTTTTATCGGATCGGGGGAGTATTTACAGGGCTTATAATGTGCAGGCTTTAGCCAGGCGGTTGGGCTTAAAATCGTGTTTTACAAGAGCTTATAGTCCTGAAAGCAATGGTATGGCGGAAGCCTTTGTGAAGACATTAAAGAGGGATTATGTGTATGTGAGTGATTGTTATGATGCACAGACAACGATGAAACTATTGGAGCAGTGGATATATGATTATAATCACAGGGCACCGCATTCCAGCCTTGGAATGCGTTCTCCGGTGGAGTATATTAAATTAACACAATCGAGGTAGCCAAAAATGGGGGCCAATCCAAAAAGATTGTAATAAAAAGAATTATAAAAAAAAGAGCCTCCCTTTTTTGGGAGGCATCCTTGTAAAATTGGAGTTGTAAAGTTGAAAATTACCTAAAAAAATCTAATTCCTTCAAAAGAAAACCTTATTAATTCATTATTATTTTAGGTTCATGGTGACTTAAGGGGTTTATTTCTCATCATTTTTAACAACAATATATACAGGTTATCTTTCCTGTAATTAAATCTAAATTCACATTCTTTAAGATGCAAGTAAAAAGTTCCTTTATTCATTCCTCTAAATTTAGATAATCTCACTTTAGCTAAACCCCAAAAGTTTTCTATCCCATTGATATGATTTTTTATATTCTTTTGCTCTCTTCTTGCAAATTCATTCTTCCCATGATGAACACGATAATGTCTTTTATAGCCCATATTCACTAACCCATCATAAGTTTTAAAACCATCTGTATAGACAATAACTGACCTAGATATTCTTTGGTTTATAAGGGGAATAATGGCTTTTTTAGAGCAATTTTTAATAACTTGAGTATAAACCTTACCTTCTCTTTGTTTGAGTCCAAATACGATTGTTTTGCCATAGGAGCCTCTTCCTCTTCTTCCACGAATGCGTTTAGCTCCAAAATAACTTTCATCTATTTCTATCTCTCCCTTTTGAAAAGGACTTTCTTTTTCACAGAAAACAGCGATATTTTTTCTGATTCCTGTGAGAATATTATTGATTGTTTTACGATTGGTTTTAGATAAAGTAGCTATTTGTGTTGCTGTTAGATCAACAGAAAAAAGCTTAATAATTTCTCTAAATTTCTTCTCAGAAATATGGGAACGGATAAAATACTTATTTTTCATAGTGATTACAAAAAGTTAACTACCTTAATAATTAGCTTAAGTCACCATGAACCTTATTTTATTGCTCAAAGCATCAATTATAAACTTTTTAAAAAAAATAATATCTTATATTTAAAGGTTCTTATTTGTTTTATACCGGACTTTTAGCCTGATAAAGTATCTATAATAAAGTCTGTTATTTTGCTATGTAAAAATCTGCATAATATAATTTTATATGAATAACGAAATTTTAAACTTATAATATAAAAACATTATGGAAAATTTTACATTTATAGATCTATTTGCGGGCATAGGTGGTATGCGGATTGCCTTTGAGAGAGCAGGTGGAAAATGTGTCTTCAGTTCTGAGTGGGATAAGTCATGTCAGATGATGTATGAAGCAAACTTCAGAGAAAAACCATTTGGTGATATAACAGAAATAAATACAGAAATGATACCTAACCATGACATTTTTTCTGCTGGCTTCCCATGTCAAGCTTTTAGTATAATTGGCAATAAACTTGGTTTTTCCGATACACGAGGCACTTTATTTTTTCATATTGAACGCATCTTAAAAGCAAAACAGCCAAAAGCATTTTTATTGGAAAATGTAAAACAACTTGTAACACATGATAAAGGCAGAACATTCAAAATAATTTTGAAGCATTTAGAAAATTTAGGATACTTTGTTCATTATAAGGTTCTTAATGGCCTTGATTTTGGAGTGCCTCAAAAAAGAGAGCGTATTATATTAGTTGGTTTCAAAAAACATTATCATTTTGAATTTCCCATAAATGGGATAAAAACAAAAAAACTTTCTGACATTTTGGAACCAGAAAATCGAATTGATAAAAAACATTTTCTAAGCAAATATTTTCAAAGAAAAATTAAACAAAAATTAAAAGAGCAAAACAAAAAAATTATCATACTCCCTTCTATATTACATGAAAATAAAAGCGGCAATATTGGAATACATCCTTTTTCCTGTGCTTTACGGGCTAATGGCTCATATAACTATGTTACTCTCAATGGTAAAAGGCGATTGACTCCAAGAGAAATGCTCCGCTTACAGGGGTTTCCTGACACATTTAAAATTGTTGTATCAGATACTCAGGTTAGAAAACAAGCTGGTAACAGTGTAGTCATACCTAAAATTGAAGCCGTCGCAAAAGCTATGATTAAAACAATGAACAAACAACCAAGAAGCCAATCAGTGCAACTTGATATATTTGGGAAATTACAACAAATTCATGCACACTAAAAATCCAGCCAAAAAAGCTTTAGATAATGTAATACGAAAGTCTCGTGTTCATTTATACAAACCGATTCAGATTGCTGAAATTTTATTTCATCATAGAACAGAAAAAAACTGGAATTTAAATGATTTGGAATCTTATAGGAATGTATCAAAACGCTGGCGCGATGAAATATCATCATTGTTAGTTGGGCGAAAAAGCACCTCAAGCCAAAAATATCAAGACAATGTTTTTGAAGCCAACGCTATGCCACCAAAACTATTAGCAGAGTTAGGAAAAATCAATAAAATTGGAAAAGGCTTTGTTGAGGCATATATTTATAAAGCACTTAAAAATCGACTTTCATCAGTTCATACTGCTGACCAATATATCAACTCATCCACATCGGCAAGTTTTTCTTTAAAAGAACTTATTACATTGTTCAAGGCTACCCCCGGTCTTCGTAGAAGCGTAGATAAAATTTATGAGATTTTAGTTTATGCTTTATTTGCGACTATTGTTCGCGCTTTAAAAGCACAAGTGGTTTTAGAAATTAAAAATAAAGACAAGAAAATTCTCGAAGATTTTAAAGTATTTATTAAAATGGTTTTGGGAATTGATAATAAGCAAACAAAGCTTATTTTACCTGCATTACTGTATCGTGTTGGTATAACCAATGCCGCTGACAGAGGACTTGATATTTTGGCAAATTTTGGATTAGCTATTCAAGTTAAACACTTAACTCTAACAACGGAAATGGCAGAAGATATTGCAGATAATATAACCACTGATAGAATTGTTATCGTTTGCCTTGACGCTGAAAAACAAATGATTGTCTCCTTATTAAAACAAGTTGGCTTAGGGGCAAAAATACAAGGAATTATCACTTTGTCTAATTTAGATAATTGGTATAAACTTTGTTTGAACAAACAATATCAAAATGTCTTAGGAAAGAAGCTACTTAGAGATTTACAAAGAGAATTTTCAATAGAGTTTCCCTCTATTAAAGAGGTTGATCCATTTATAAAAAAACGGAAATATGATAAAATAATTATACCACCGAATTGGCAAAGCTAATGTGATATACATCTATACAAATTCTTATTTTAACCTTGTCAACACAGCAATAGGCTGTTAAGTATTTTAGTTGCCATTTTTTCCCGACTTCGACACAACACTATGCAATAAATGAGTAATCTCATATACTTATGGTTTTTTCTGTGCCACACATTTTTAAGATTATGTTAAGAAATAGGGGTTATCTGAGAGACTCTTTTAAGATTAAAAGCCTCATATATTTGCTTTATCGGTTCACTGTACTTAGATGGCATACGGTAAAGCTTTTTATGAGCATCCTCTATAAGTGAGTATTGATCCCTCTTTAAAACCTCTCTCATCTTCTGTAGGCTGAACTTAAGCCCCCTTTGCTCCATACGATGCTTCATCGTATAGGAAAGGGAGTAAGCTAAAAAACATATTGCTATATGCGCCTGTATCCTCTTTTTTTTCCAATGATAGACGGGTCTCATTTTAAGGCTGTGTTTGCACACACGAAAAGCTTCCTCTATCTTCCAAAGTTGTCTGTAACGGGTTAAGAGTGCATGAGCAGACTGATTATCTATGTTGGTTATCACTCCATGAAGACCATCCCACCTGCTGTCCTCTTCTATCTTTTGCTCATTTAAGCGGGCCTTGGTCCTTTCCACTGTGATGTATTTTTTAGTTCCATAATTACTGATAAGGCTTTTTATAGGTATCCTATTGTTTTTTACCTTTTTCATAAGACGATCAATGAGCTTTTGTCTGTCACTTTTGCTCTTCTTAGCTCTCCTCTGGGAGTAACTCACTATGAGCCTTCTTTGTTTATGCTCAAGCTCCTTTACCCATTGAAACTCCTGTGCGACGGAAGCCTCCTGCCTATACTCCTCACTTAATATCTCCTCTCTTTTGGCTTTAGGAAGAGACTTTATCTTAGCCGCCACCACATACTGAAGACCCTCCTCTTCCATAAGCTTAAGGTTTTGCTCATTAAACATAGCTCTATCCGCCACAATAACAGCCTTGTTGACGGTAAATCTTTGTTTTAGTTTTTTGATGACGGTAATAAGGGTGTTCCCCTCAGAAGTTCTGCCAGGAAAAAGCTCATAACTTAAAGGATGACCCTCTTGATTAGTGACCAAAGCCAATACCACTTGAGTCTGGTTAAACTTCAAATCCTTACTAAAACCAAACTGCCTTATGTCATCTTCATCAAAACTTTCAAAGTAAAGAGTTGTTACATCAAAAAACAACACATCCACTTCTTGGTTAAAAAGACTTAAAGTGTTCTTGGCCACTAGGTCCTTTACTTTAGCTATGTTAGGATGAAGACGATCCATCATCCGATACATCTTCTCTAAAGGGACTGTTTCGTTATAATCCTCTCGTAAGGTCTCCACTGTCTTTCTTTTAGAATCAGGATGAGCTATACGGGAGAGCACACAGCACTTTAAAATATCATTCCATTGCTCATCTTTTCTAGTACCTTCTATAATGGTATGGAACTTAAGTTGCTCATACACAGCCCCACACACGCCCTTAATGCCATAGTGCACTCTCTCCTTCTCTCTGGGGCTTTTTAGAGAAAAAATAGAAAGAGGCTTCGTTTTTTTCTTCTTCTTAAGTTTAGACTCAGACTTCTTATTTACATACTCAGGTTCTTTGCTGTAAATGATCTTTTCCATACCTGGTAAAGCAGGTTGTCTTTCGTTGCTGAGTTCTACTAAAATTTTATGAGCTAACTGCTTAAGTTGACTTAACTCTTTATCCCCCTTGCACCAACCTAGAGAGCGAACGGTTTTTTGCAAGACCTTATCCCCTTTACGAACGGACTCCATGATGCGGACATAAGTTTTACCGGAAGAGTTTTTAGAAACTTTGATAAACATGTTTTAACTGTGTCAGAAGAAAGAGGGAGAGTAAAGAGGAGCTATGCTCTACAAGTTGTATTTTTAGTATATTTTACCTCTCAAAAGTAACTAAAAACACATCCGTATAACCTAAAAACTAGCAAAATATTTTTTTAACCCATAGTGTTGTGTCGAAGTCGGGAAAGAAGCTACTTAGAGATTTACAAAGAGAATTTTCAATAGAGTTTCCCTCTATTAAAGAGGTTGATCCATTTATAAAAAAACGGAAATATGATAAAATAATTATACCACCGAATTGGCAAAGCTAATGTGATATACATCTATACAAATTCTTATTTTAACCTTGTCAACACAGCAATAGGCTGTTAAGTATTTTAGTTGCCATTTTTTTAGGGTTCTTCTTTATATCATGCTCCCAAATTCTGATAACTTTCCAACCTTCTTTTTTTAATTGTCTGTTAATTCTTTTGTCCCTCTTTTTATTTCCAGATATTTTCTGTTTCCAGTATCTCACATTGCTTGAAGGCATTCTGCAATGCTTAGAACAGCCATGCCAAAAGCATCCATCTATAAAAACAGCAATGCCATAAAAAGGGAAAACCATATCGGGTTTCCCCATAAGTCCGTGTCCTATTCTGTATCTATATCCTTTTTTCCAAATTAACTTTCTAATGGCAATTTCAGGTTTTGTGTTTTTACTCTTTATTTGAGACATACAGTAATGTCTCTGTTTTCTTGTGAAAGTATCTGTCATTTAAAATTTAAAACATCAATAAAAAATCTTATTATAATCCATTTTATAAAGAATAATATATCCATAAAAATCCTTACAATTTTAATCCTCTGATTAACTTTTATTGGCTTGTGTTCTGTAATTTTTTCTTCTCTCTTTTTTTGTTTTAAAAGATATTTAATTTCATAAAACTCCTCTTTTAATAATGTTTTTATTTCATTTAGCTGGATATTTTCAGCCTCTATTTTTCGTGTATTCTGTCCTTGTATTATATTAAAATTTTGTTTAGTTAAACTATTAAACTTTTTAGGATATAAAGAAATAGGAGTGGCTATTTGACTGAATAATTTTTGTTGATTTTTAAAATTTTCATTAAAACAAGGAATTGTCTTTAAAAATCTAAAATAAGGAGTAACAACTTTTTGCTGTTCTCTTATGATGTTCCCAAGACGAGAAGCTGTCTTCAAAGACTCAACATAAGGTGGAATAATGCGGTTAAAAAGATTTTGTTGCTCGCTTATAGTCCTTGCAAGATTAGAAACTGTCTTCAAAGACTCAACATAAGGTGGAATAATGCGGTTAAAAAGATTTTGTTGCTCACTTATAGTCCTTGCAAGATTAGAAACTGTCTTCAGAGACTCAAACTGGAAAGCAATATCTTTATAAAAATTTTTCTGAGTTTCAAAAATGTTGCTTAAAGCAGTAGCTTGTTGCATAAAAACCTCATTACTATAAAATTAAGCTTTGTCCTTGACCCCCAAAAAGAGGCTACCTCCTAAATAAGGAGGAAAAGTGGAAAGGTTCTATAAGAGAGTTCCAAAAGAGCAAAGGTTCTTAATTTTGTCAGAGCATTTCAATGGCGGTTTGAGTATATCTGAGTTATCTAGGAAGTATCAGATTCAACCAGCTACGATCTATAAATGGAGGGAGAAGATGAAAAAAGAAGAGGAGAAGCTTTCTTTTGATTCAAAGCCACTTTTGGAAGAGATAAAGCACTTAAAGCAAGAAAACAGTCTTTTAAAGGAAACAGTGGCTCAACAGGCATTGGATATCACCACACTCAAGCAGTTCAATGAGTTTGTTAAAAAAAAGCGGAAGGAAGAAAGACGGAGTATGCAAAAGAGTTCCTTGAGGGTCAGAGGATCGAAGTGAGCAAGAAGAGGTTTTGTGAGTTGATTGATATTCACCCAAAGTCCATTCACAAGGGTAAAAAGGTTAAGGCCATTTCCACTGCCAAGAGGAAGCGAGAGGAAATGGATAAAGAAGTGTTGTCAGGGATTAAGGAAGTGATAAGGCACCGTAGTACTTATGGTTATAAGCGGGTGACAGCTTTATATAATAGGAAGAGGGTGAACAATGGTCTGAGCAGGTATAACAAGAAGCGTATTTATCGTGTCATGCGGGATAATGGTTTGTTGCTTCCGAAATCAGGTATTTTGAAGAGGGAGCATAAGGGCACGGGTAAAGTGATGACGTTATATTCAAACACCAGGTGGTGTTCAGATTGTTTTGAGATACATTGTTTTAATGGGGAGAAGGTGTATGTGTGTTTTGTTTTAGATAGTCATGACAGGGAGATAATAAGCTTTGTGTCTTCTTATCGTCCGTTGTTATCGGAAGATATTCAGAGTTTAATGGTTATGGCTGTAGAGCGTAGATTTTCAGGCGGAAGAGCTTCTAGGGAGATTGAGTTTTTATCGGATCGGGGGAGTATTTACAGGGCTTATAATGTGCAGGCTTTAGCCAGGCGGTTGGGCTTAAAATCGTGTTTTACAAGAGCTTATAGTCCTGAAAGCAATGGTATGGCGGAAGCCTTTGTGAAGACATTAAAGAGGGATTATGTGTATGTGAGTGATTGTTATGATGCACAGACAACGATGAAACTATTGGAGCAGTGGATATATGATTATAATCACAGGGCACCGCATTCCAGCCTTGGAATGCGTTCTCCGGTGGAGTATATTAAATTAACACAATCGAGGTAGCCAAAAATGGGGGCCAATCCAGCTTTGCTTTTGAAATTTTGTCAAGATTATAAAAAATGGTATTCACAAAAGTCCTTCAAGTATATAAAACTTCTAAATAGAAAATTTTTGCGTGATTTTTGCGTGATTGGTTGGGCTATAGAGGGACATAAGCGGTCATCAACAGAAAGAAAAGCGTTGGTTTTATTGGGTTTTGGAGTTATTTTAAGGCTTTCAAATCACTTCCTACTTTCCCGTCCACCCCGCCACTTAAACCACATACTTTTTAATATTCATGTTGGTTAGTATGTCAGGAAATGTCGGGGTATTTCAAACCCTCGTGTTTCTTGATTAATCAGGCAATCACCATTTTGTTTAACTTGTTTCGGGATATTTCCCGATATTTCAAATTTGATCTACACGAATCTACATAAAAATCTACATGGATTTTTCAGGCCCAGGGGCTTCTTTGGTGGATGAGAGGTTTAAGATGAATACTTTGCGCAAGGCAAAAAAGCATCTTTTTATCAATACTGGAAATATCTTTAAATATATATTACTATTAACATCATTAAAGGTTACTGAAATGTTTAAAAGAAAATCAGTAGAAACAATAAAAGAAACTACAACAGGAAGAAATATTAAGTTTCTAGACAGAACCAATGGACAAGAAATGACTCAACCACAGTTCGTAAAGAAGATTGAAAATGGCCAATATTCAGGCTATCATATTAGAAAGATCAATGGGATTAAAACCCCTGTTTCAAACCCAGATAAAAGTGAAAGTAATAATTTAGATTGAGTCACTAAAATCCACACTATTTATGAAACAAAACGATTTTCAAAAAAGCTTATTGATGAGAATAAAGTTTATTCTATTGATGACCTTGAAGAAATTTTGTCAGTAGTGAAGGATTTTGATTTTCTCGTTCAAGAAAAATATAAAATAGCTAAAGATAGACCAGGCAGTGGAAACACTAAGAATATTGGTTCTTGTGTTAAAATTTCAGAACTAAAAGAAGGTATGGGTCCCTTTTCAAGAATGGGGGTAAAAGTATTTGATGATTTTTGGATGAATTACATGACTACGGAAATGGCAAGAACTGCAAAGTTAAGAAAACCGCCATATACTAATTTAAAAGAATACTTAAAATATAGGAATATAAAAAATGTAACAAGGACAAAACAAAACCAATTACATCTTTTTAAGAATTTTCCTGATAATGAAAAAGGTGTTTTACCCTCAACACGCTATCAAGGGAGTAAATATAAAATCCTCAAATGGATTGATCACTATACAGAAGATTTAAAATTTAAATGTGTCCTTGATGCTTTTGGTGGCACTGGCTGTGTTAGCTATATGTTTAAACAAAAAGGTAAACAAGTTTTTTATAATGATATACTAAAGTTTAATTATTACATTGGACTTGCAATAATTGAAAATTCTCAGATCACTTTGAATAATAATGATATTGATTTTATTTTAAACAGGCATTCACAAATTAAATATCCGACTTTTATCTACGATACCTTTCATGACATTTATTTTACAGATTCAGAAAATCAATGGCTTGATATTATTATAACAAATATTAGACAAATAAAAGACAAATATAAACAGGCATTGGCCTACTATGCCTTATTTCAATCCTGTATAATTAAACGACCCTATAACTTGTTTCATAGAAAAAATTTGTATATCAGAACTGCGGAGGTAAAAAGAAGTTTTGGGAATAAAAAAACATGGGATACTTCATTTGAGGATCATTTTAAAAGATTTGTTGAAGAAGGAAATAATGCAGTTTTTAGTAATAAAAAGGGAAATCAAGTTTTTAATTCTGACATTTTTGACTTAAATATTAAAGCAGATTTGGTTTATATAGATACTCCTTATATTTCAGAAAAAGGTATTGGTGTAAATTATTTTGATTTTTATCACTTTCTTGAAGGTATCGTTGTTTATGATCAATGGCCTAATTTAATTGATAAAAATTCTAAGCATAAAAAAATAAAAAATGGAAAAAATGAATGGTGCAATAAGGGTAAGATACATCAAGCATTTGAAAATCTATTTAACAAATTTAAAGACTCAATATTAGTTGTTTCTTATAGATATAACGGGATGCCTGCAATTAGTGAGTTGGTTGATATGTTAAATCAGCATAAAACAACCATCGAAATAAAAAAACTTGATTATAAATATGTTCTAAGTAATGGAAGTTCAAAGGAAGTGTTAATTATTGCTAGGTAATATGGATAAAAACACCTATATAAAGGAGAATGGATTGTCCTCGAAAAGTGGACAGTTAGTAGGCATCATTTTTCAGACAACAGTGCTGAATCTTAATGTTTTTAAATCCTCTCTTTTTATTTCTTTTTAATGAAACAATATTTTCTTACGTCAGCGGCAGTTGCGGATTTAGAATAGTCAGGAGCGGCATCCCTCTTCTTTAAATTTTGAGTAATTGTTTCAACATATTGATCTAACTCTATCAAGTCAACCTAAAAAGAAAAAACGGGAAGCCTAAGCATTCAAATATGATTACAGTGCTTCTTATTTGCAATACTTTTTTATATCTGCATAGGCTTTTTTTTCGTATGGTTCTTCTTTTCCTTATATTTTTTAGCCTTCTTAATTAAAATTTTTATATCTTAGATAATTATTTCAGTAGAAAATTTAAATAGCAATCTGAAAATAATCAAAGCTCTTTTACATTTTTATATAAAGAAGGGAGTTGATTTTTTCTGAATCTGAATTTTGTTCCGTGGTTGTGTCCTGTTCGGGCGTCAAAATCTATAAGGATAAATCCTTTTTCCAGACAGTTCAAAAACTTATCTATTGATAAACCGCTTAATTGATATATTTTACTATATTTAAAAAGTTCTTTTTTATTTTCTTTTTTTACTTCAGCCTCTATATAAAAACAGTTATTTAGTTTTGCTCCAACTTTATGAAAAATATCATCGAAGCCCCAATAAGATAAGGTTGAGGGTTTAATTCTTTGAGCCCTATTCGTGTGTTTACACTCTTTAACCATGTAGAGTGTCTTTCGTCTGTTTTTTTTGAATTAAAGGAAATAACAATTTTTCGTTTTCTTTTATCAAGCTTTACACAAAAACCTCTGTCAGAATAATTAAGACAGGAAATGGTTTGTCGAAAACTCATTTCTGTTTTTTGGGTATTTTTTACTTGCTTCTTTATGCTTCCATCCATATTTTGGAAGCAGAATTTTAGACACAAACTTTATTGCTTTTGGTGAAGGTTCACAATGTAGTAATGTTGTAAGAGAACTTGTACCTGCTCTTTGGCACTTCAACTCCCATTCAGCAGCGTTTGGGATAGGTAGATTATTTTCTTCAATCCCTAATAGGTCTTCAAGAGTATTTCCTACATTACCATGGCTTATTTTTCTTTGACTTTTTATCCAACCTTGTTTTCGGATTTTCTTTAGTTCGCGAATAAGGCTTTCTTTTGTGTAGATTTTCATTATAAGTCTGCATCTTGAAATAAAGGCAAAGTATCACTGTGTAGTTGTACTTTGGTTTTTTTATTGCTCTTTTTTGTTTCTTGAAAAGGGTCTATTCCTGTTTTCTCAAAACTTTTCAATCTTTCTTTCGCGAGTTTACAATACTCTTTAGCGATATCAATTCCAATAAAATCTCTGTTTAATTTCTTAGCTGATAAAGCCGTTGTTCCTGAGCCCATAAAAGGATCAATAACAGTCTTCGCTGTTGTGGAACTAATGATTCTGTCAATAAGTCCTACAGGAAAAGCTGCTGGATGTTTGTTATTCATTTCCTGCGGAAAAGTCCAAATATCCCCTACAGCGTTGGCTTTAGGGGCTAGTTTAAAACCCCGTTTTGCTATCATGTAAATCACTTCATAGGTAGGGAGAAAATAACCCTTATTAAAATTAATGCCTCCCGCCCTTTGCCATATAATAATCTGCCGAACAGGAAAGCCTTGGACAATATCTTGTCTATCCTGAATAAGACCTGCTTGCACCCTCCATTTATGGTTATAAAAGAAAGCACCATTAGGTTTTAAGATTCTCATTATTTCTGTCAGGACTTCTCTTTGCCATTTTACATATTTTTTATGAGGCATATTATCGTTATAAGTGGCATAGCCTTCTATCAAAGCGGCAGAGGCCCATTTACCCCCTCTCCCGTCTTTCAGACCATTTCCTGTTGAATTTTTAATGTTGTAGGGAGGTGATGTAATAGCTAAGTCCAAACTTTCATCGGGGATCTGTTTTAAAATTTGAACAGCATCCCCACATAAGAATTTATTTATGAAGTCCTTTGGAAACATTCTTCTTATTTCTTTTTTTCGCTTTGTTTTCAACTCTCTCCTCCGAATGTAGATAATACATAGTATTTAAGAATATATTATATCATTTTTCACCGTTTTGATGCTATGCTCATATTTTTGTTAGTGAGAATAAAACTACATAGTGGCTAATTTAACTATTTTTAAAATAAATAGTGGTATGTCCCCCATATATGGACAGTTAGTAGGCATCACTTTTCAGGGACGATCCAAACTGAACCCACTGAGGTTAGTTTAAAACAAACCTTTTCTTATATTTCTGTTTCAGTGTGGTAATAAAATGTTCTCCGTCTTTTATTATCAAAATGGCACAAGGAATCCAAATTAAAGTTAAGAGAGTAGCCGTCAAAAGACCCCAGAAGAGAGCTAAAGTCATTGGTATAAGCAAAGGTTCAAACCCAGAAATAGCATAGGCTGTAGGAAATAAACCTCCCAATGTTGTGAGATTTGTAATTATTATAGGGCGAAAACGCATTTTTGAAGCTTTAACTACAATTTCAGATAAAGAACTGTTCAGGTTCTCTCTTTTTAATTTTAAAATAAAACTAACAAGTATAATGGCCGAGTTTACTACAACACCGGCTAAAGCAATAATACCAATCATAGCAAAAAAATCCAAAGGTCTTTGGTGTAAAAAGAAAGCCCAAATAACCCCAATCAGCCCAAGAGGTATACAAGTAAGAATTAAAAACGAAAGAAGAAAGCTTTTAAATAAAACAATAAGAATAATAAAAATAGCGAAAACAGCAATAAGGGCGGCATTTAATAAAGAGTTCAAGGATTCTGCTGTTGTCTCTTGTTCTCCTATCATTTTAAAAGTTAAAGAAGGATGGTCTTTAATTTTTTGCTCTATGATTTTTTTAGCTTGCTTATTTACTTTAAGGCTGGTCGTTATTTTTGGGTTTATATCCGCTTCTAAAAAAATGACAGGTTCAAAGTTATAACTTTTTCTGTGGGGTTCTGATGGAACCTTTTTTATTTCTGCTACTTTGTCTAAAGGGATCAGCTGCCCTGTAAATGTTTTAATTTTTAGTTTTTTTAAGTCCTCAAAAGAAGATAACCCCACAGGTTTTGATTTTTTAGAACGGAGAAGGGATTTGACCTCCGAAGACAGATGAGAAGTCTCTAGCGGTTTTAAACCGGCAGAGGATATTTTAGTGTCGTCATTTTTAATACGGACATAAAAAGACTCGTTGTTTTCTGTAAGCTCGGTAATAATATGCCCTTCTAAAGCGGTCCTTAATGTTGTTCCCACAGAAGAAAAGTGTATCCCCAGTCGAGCCAGAATTTCTGTATCGGTGTTCACTTGATACTCTACGCCTTGATCCCTGTCCGGGTTGCTTTTTACATTAATAAGCCCTGGAATTTTTTCTATTTCAGGAGAGATTTTATTGATGAACTTTCTTATTTCTTTTCTATTGTTGGATTGGATAACAACCTTCAAGGGTTTTCCTACAGGAGGCCCTCCTACAACAGTGCTGAATCTTAATGTTTTTAAATCCTCTCTTTTTATTTCTCTTAATTGATTGAGAGTATCTATGTAATTGAGTTTTCTTCTCATAGAGGGTTTTACTCTCAATAGGATTGCTGCATTCTCTGTATTGGATTCAACAGACATCCAGTCAATTTGTTTTTTACCTCCAAAAACAGATTGCATTTGTTCGGCGATTTTTTGTGATTTTTTGTCAATTATCTCTAATGGAGTATTTGGTTGTGGTTCTATTAAAGCTGCATAAAACTCAGGACTTTTTGGGGCAAATAAATCCAATCGGCTGGCAAACAGGAATATCAAAATAGTGGATGAGATAAGAATAGCGATGACACCCACACTTATATATTTTCTAGCCACAATATTTTTTATCAACTTTTCAAAAAGATTTTCAATATAGGAAAGTGTATTAAGGATATTTGTTTGATAGGGGTTGGGTTTTTTTTGGGAAAGCCAGGTCAGCCTATTAGGTAACAGGTAGAAAGATTCAAATAAACTCATAATGAGAGCCAAAGTAACGACAATGGGTATCCATTTTACGAATTGCCCCATAACCCCTGTAGTGACGAGTAGGGGTAAAAAAGCAACTATGGTTGTGAGTATGGTAGCGGTTATAGGCTTTACAAACTGTTGCGTTGACTCTAAAGCAGCTTGAAAAGGTGTTTTTTTATGTTCCATTACAAGACGAGAGTAGTATTCAGCAATGACAACGGAATTATCAATAAGCATACCAATACAGATAACAAAAGCTAGCATTGTAATCACATTAAAACTGACATCCATAAAAGGGAGAATCGCAAAAGTGCCAAAGAGAGATAAAGGGAGGCTCCAACTCACCATAAAACCAATACGAGAAGGTAGAAAGAGAAAAAACACGATAAAAATAATAAGAAGGCCCATTAAGCCATTACTGATAACATTTGTCAGCCGATTTTGTGTGTTTTCTCCATCGTTAAATCCAGTGAGAATTTTGTAATCTTTATTTCCATTAAAACCCTTTGGGTTTAAATTTTGTGAGAATATGTTAATGGTTTTTTGAATCTGAGAGATCGAATGCAGAATATCCGATTTAGCTGTTTTCATTATGGAAAGAGAGGTGGCAGGAGTAAGCTGGTAATTCTCATTTTTATGAGATTTGTAAAAATATTTCTTCTGTGTTTCTTTTTCATAACCGTCTATCACAGTGGCTACATCTTTTATAAAAACTTTTTCTCCTGAAAAATTAGATCGAATAATAGTATTTTCCATATCTTCTACAGTTCTTATTTTCCCCGTCACTCGAACTAAAGTCCTACTGGTATCTGTTTCCAAATAGCCAGCCGGGACATCCATTTTTTTTTGATCTAAAGCAGAGATAATGTCGGTGGCAGAAATATAATGCTTTTTCATTTTTTCTTGAGACAGTAATACAAGAAACTCCCTCTTTTTGTAGTTGTTGAGTTCAATCTCCGCTACACCTGGAATTTTTTCCAACCTGGTTTTTAAATTCCAACTGATTTGATCCCTCATCCGATGATAATCGGGGCCTGTAACCAAAAGGTTGATGACAGGTCGCCTAGTACTGGAGTCAATATGGGTCAGCTGGGGAGGGTCTAACACTTCAGGAGGTAGGCCCTGAACATTTTGCAAAGATTGATGTAGTTCATTGATGACTTCTATTGTATTAGCTTGGTCTATTTCTATACGAATATTAATAATGCTCATACCTGGCTTGGATATAGAATTTATATCTTTTAAATGTCTGACCGTTCGTATTTCATTTTCTATCTTGGTGGTAATTAGCTCTTCTACTTCTGTAGGGGAAGAGCCAGGATAAATTGTGGTGATAGTGGCCCTTGCAAAATCTACAGGGGGGATAGCTTGTCTTTGCATATTGAGTATCCCTCTTGTTCCAAAGAGGATAAAGAACAAGCTAACTAAAATAACAAGACGGGAATTAGAAAGAAAAAAATTCATAAATTTAACCTAAAGGTTTTAAATGTGCCAGAGATGAGGATAAAACAAGATCAGTATAAATCAAATTATAAGCATATATTAATAGGCTTTTGCAAGTGATACTGATCCTTCTAAATTGGTGTTCCCTCTTTAAAGCAATGCTTTACAATGGTCTCTTTTTAGGTTAACATCACTGCTGTGAAGTAATAAAATAAACGCATTATCTAACAAAAAGGAGAGCTTCATGAAAAAACTCATAATTATAAATGTAATTGCATTTTTCTTAATAAGTTGTGGTGGTGGACCACACCACACAACTCTGCCTGGAACAGGTGAACAACAAGAGGGAACAGATGGAACAAATGAACCAGGTGGATCTACAACAGCAGAGGGACCTAACATACCCACACAATCAGAATTCATCTATACTATTACCAATAAGTTAAAATATAAGCCTGCCCTCGGTACAGAAGACAATTTCAACCTTATTCAAATCAGCTCCGGTTCGGTCTCTATGACTCTGGACAATGATGATTGTATAAAGTTAACAAAATCCCAATTTAATAACTTAAAAATTATCTGGCCAGACTCTATTATAATATGCGACAACAGTAATGAACAATACAAATGTCCCGCCCCTGACCACTATACCATTGAACCTAACACGCGCCTTATTATAAAGTACCAGTGGAATGCTCCTGATATAGAAAAAGCCAGCAAAAACACAAGTAACTGCAAGCTTTTAACAGGGGGGGGGAAGTCAGCAAATAGAGGGTAAAAAAACGAATTGTGATCCGAGTGACGACCTAGATTGTCCTGCTGTTTCTACTCGAAAAAGTGGAGGCGAGTAGAAGTAAGGGATAAGGCACTTATCATAAAAGCAGATTTTTCAACAGGTCATCGTAATTACTATATCTATATAATATCTTTATTGTGAATATGGATGTTTTTTAATAAATCACTTATACTATCTTTTTCTTGTGTATGATTATTATGGGAAGGCAGTTGATTTTCATGTATATATTGGCTGAGTGTGCGATTCAGTTGCTGTAAGCTGGAAATTTGTTGTTTTTGTTGTTCCATCTCAGGTGCTTGGTTTTCCCATAGTATTTGAAGATGGTTGTTTTTTTGCTCTAATTCCTGATTATTCCATTTTAGTTTTTTTAGCTCTTCTTTGTTATTGGTGGATTCTAGCTCCAGGTTAGCGACTTTAAGGTTTTTTATTTCCAATTCCGCTTGTAATTCTCTAAAATCTTTTTGCAGTTTTTGAATGTCTTTTATGTTTTGTTCATTTTCAGAGGCAGATTTTCTTTTTTCGGCCATCAGTTCCTTTTCCATTTCTACACTTAAATTATATAGTTGATTGTCATGTTCCTCTTTTAATTCAATCAGCCGATCGTCTAAACGAGAGGATTTTTCGTAAAATTTATTTTCATATTTTTCTTTTAGATCTTTTAGTTCTTGCTCTTGTTTTTCTTTAAAATTAGCCATTAAGGACTCGTAGCGGTGTTCGATTTTATTTATAGCAGATTCTTTTTCTGATATTAAGCTGGTTTTTTCTTTTTCAAAGCTTTGTTCTATTTTTTGGCGAATGTCTTGCTCGTACTCGGAATAATTTTGACTCCATGTTTCTAGTTCTTTATTGAGTTGAGAAATGATTTTTTCTTTTTCTGCCATTGCTTTTTGTTGTTGTGCTTTGTGCTCTTCTTGTGTTTTTTTATGTTGTTCCTGTATTTTTTCGAGATCTTGATTATGTGTATAGATTAACTCTTGTGTTTTTTGTATATGTGCCTGATGTTGCTCTTCGGATGCCTGTTTTAAAGTTTCCCGTGTATGATGAGCTTCTTCCTCTTTTTGTTTTATATTTTTTTCCAGCTCTTGTTTTATTTTTTGTATTTCTTTTTGGTTTTTAAGCTTCCTATTTTGTTTTTCTTCTTGAAAAGATTGAATAAGGTTTTTTTTATCTTCTTTATATTGGTTAGATAGTTTTTTAATAAGGTTGGCTTTTTTATTAATGATTTGTGTGATTCTTTTATTCCATTTTTGCTTTAATGTTTTATATTTAATGAGAACTCTATCTAATTCAGTTTGAGCTTGTTGTGCTTCTTTCCTGATTTTTTGTATGGCTATAGCTTGTTTTTCTTCTTGTTCGTTGAGTTGTTGCTCTTGTTGAGCTTCTATATCGGTTACTATGGATTTGTAATGAGTTTCTGTTTTTTCTAGCTTCTGCTTATGCTGTTCTTTAATATTGACAATTAAAGCTAAATAATGTTGTTTGATTTTTTCTATAGCAGATGCTTTTTCTGATAAGGCTTTTTGATGTTTTTCTGCGATTTGTTGAACTTGCTTTTCCTGATCTTCTTTTAACGAAGATAAAGTTTTTTCATGTTGCTGGGTTTGCTTTTCCTGATCTTCTTTTAACGAAGATAAAGTTGTTTCATGTTGAAGGTTCTGTTTTTCTTTTTCTTCTTTTAACAAAAATAAAATTTTTTCATGCTGCTGGGTTTGCTTTTCCTGATCTTTTTTTAACGAAGATAAAGTTGTTTCATGTTGAAGGTTCTGTTTTTCTTTTTCTTCTTTCCATAGATATTCGTTTCTCTGTATAATATTTTTATTCCATTCCTGGAACAACTCTCCTTTCTTTGACATTTTTGTTAAATAATTGGCTAGTGTAGTGTTTAGATTTTTTATTCTTTGTACTTTATCTTGTGTCTTTTTTTTGTTCCATTTATTTTGTTGAATTTGTTTTTCTAGTGTAACTATTTCAGAAAAGTGTTGTTTTTGTTTATCTATTGCCAATTTATTAAGAGTTTTGATAATACCCTGATAATGTTTTGTTTGAGCCTGTTTTGCTTTATTTAATTGATGAACTTCTTTAGAGTGTTGTTTTTTAGTTGAAACAAAGGTTTTTTCCCATTCAGGAATAAGAGCGGTTACTTTTTTCATTTTTGAGTTTTCGATTTTTAAACTTGTGTTTTCCTCTATCGTGTTTTTGTTTTGTTTTAACAAAGCCGTTACTTTTTGTATTAAATACCGGTTGAGTTTAAGAGCCTGTGTTTTTTCTACTTTGGTGTTTTTAACTTGATTTTCCAGACTGTTGACACTTGTTTTTAGTTTTTTTAAATCTTCTGAATTGTTATAAAGATTTTGGGTAAAGTGCGAGTTTTTTTGTGTCAGAGTTTGGTATTTTTCTTTCAGTATTAAAAACTGGTCTTGAAGAAAAACATTTTTATCCGTAAGCTTTTTGTTCTTACTTTCGACAGACTGGATTTTTGATTCTATAAAGGCATTTTGCCTCAATGTTACAGACAGACGACCCATCAGGGTCTCGTTTTCATCCAGAGCCGCTTCAAGGTTATCTGCTTTGGATTGTGGGGTGTTTTTACAGATAGGCGTTTTTTCAATTTCTGCAGAAGGAAGAGGTACTTTTTCCACCTCTTCCCAATCTGTATCCTTGGATAATTGGTCTGGGTAATAAGAATCCATTCTTGTCCCTCAGAGTGATTGTATATTGCTTTTCCCAGTGGTTTAAAGACCTTGTAAGTTCTTTATTTTCAATGAGTAAAACTTGTTTTAAATGGGCTTTCTATACTGATCTAATATGCCCCCCCCCTTTCCCTGTTTTCGCGAGGATAAGCTTTGCAGGGATCAAACCAGATCAGTATAACTATTAAAATTTTTTCAATGCTTTAAATATTTGTCAAAATAAAAGCTTTATTTTTTATACTGTGCATAATAAATACAAAGCAATATACCTGTTTATCACTTCATTTTGAATTTTGTGACTTTTCACATGAATAAGAACAATTTGTCTTCAACAGAGAATAAGACTCAAAAGGTTCGAACATGCGTTTTGCCACAAAGCAACCACAGGTTGCTATTGTGTCAAAGCCGAACTCACTTTTGAGTCCTATTCTCTGTTGGAAGCTTTTACCATTATTTTATAGAAAAACCAAAAGCTCAAAATGGATATAGGAAAGGTTGTTATAAAAGTAATGGTGCTTGTCATTTACAGTATTATTGGGTATATCGGTTTGGTATATGCCGATCGTGCTTGAGTTTTCCTGTTGATTTTCTATTTATTCACAGGTTGAAACTCCTGGAAGGTCCGAAAAAACTTATTCCTGTGGAAACGAGGATCAAACCCTCTGGGTTTAAATACATTAGAAAGGGTTTAAAAGGGTGCTTAAGGTAAATTCAATTCATACATTACCACCGGAGGTGATAAATCATATAGCTGCCGGGGAAGTGGTGGAGCGACCGGCTAATTTAGTTAAAGAACTGATTGAAAACAGCTTGGATGCAGGTGCTGATAAAATTGAAATTCATTTTTCAGAGGGAGGACGTTTTGTTCAGATAAAGGATAATGGCTGTGGCATTAAAGATTCTGAATTAAGTTTGGCCTTATCTCCGCATAGCACAAGTAAAATCTCTTCTCTTCAGGATATTTGGGCTATTAGTAGTTATGGCTTTCGTGGTGAGGCTTTGGCCAGTATTGCGGAAGTGAGTGATTTGACTTTGGTTTCAAAGCCGGAAAATCAAAAACAAGCAGGCCGATTACAAAGTGAATTTGGAAAAAAAACCTCTGTAGAATCTATAGGGTCAGAAAAAGGCACTACTATTATTGTAAAAAACTTGTTTCAGAATACACCGGCTCGATTAAAGTTTTTAAAGTCGGAAAGCGCGGAAACGACAGTTATTAAAAATACTCTTAAAGCTATGGCTCTTCCTCGCCCACATGTAGAGTTTAGAGTGTTATGTAAAAACAAGTTGTTGTTTTATTGGCCTGGTTCAAAGAATTTGCAAAAAAGAACAGAAGAGGTTTTATCTTTAGAAAAGACTTTTTATACTAAAACAAAATACCATGATATTCATTTAGAAGCTGTGCTTTGCGCTCCTAACAATACGGTTTCTAATCGTCGGCAAATGTGGTTTTTTGTAGAAGGGAGATGGGTAGAGGATGCTACTCTTTACTCGGCAGTTATGTCTGCTTATCGAGGCTTGCTGATGCACGGGGAGTACCCTATTGTGGTTTTAAATCTTTCCTGTCGGAAGGCGGATTTAGATGTGAATGTGCACCCTGCGAAATCCAAGATTCGTTTTAGAAATTCTTCACCTGTTTTTAAAGCTGTTCATAATAGTCTGCGCGCGATTTTGGAAAAAGCTTTATGGCTGGAAGAAAAAAAACAACAACCCTCTGCTCCTGATATTAAACAAGAAAAAGAATTGAGTTTTCCAGATGCGGTGTTTAAGCAAACACAATTTCAAGAAAAAAATTTTAAACCCAAAGGGTTTTATTTAAGTGAACCTTCAAAGAGTTCTCCCCTGGAAAGCAGTGGAAAAGAAACCGAAAATTTTAAACCCAAAGGGTTTTATTTAGGTGAACCTTCAAAGAGTTCTCCCCTGGAAAGCAGTGGAAAAGAAACCGGAAAATGGACACACCAGGATCAATATAAAGGTGCTGCTTCTGTAGCAGAAACGGTCAGGAGCATGAAAATCACTCCTGAGACTACGGAAGATACAGGTGATTCAACTTCCCTTTTAGTCGTTCATAAGGTAGAAAATCAAAACTATTGGTCTTCTTTACATGTTTTATCTCAGGCTCACTTAACTTATATTATAGCACAGACAAGATCCTCCCTTATTTTTGTTGATCAACATGCTGCCCATGAAAGAATCTTGTATGAGAGATTGATGTTTTCCTGGAATAAAGGTAAGGGGGATGTGCAAAATCGTCTTGTGCCTTTAGCCTTGGATTTGGATTCATCCTTGGTAAAAGCTTTATTGTCTGTTCAGAAAGAGCTTTTGAAAATAGGTGTGGAGATAGAGCTTTCCGGCCCGGATGGAGTGGTGATTCATTCTGCTCCGCCTATTTTAAAAGATGTGGCTTTGCAAAAATCTTTGGTTCAGTTAGCTGATGAAATCAATTCTCTTGGGGGCAGTTTTGCTATTGAGAAAAAAATTTCTGATTTATGTGCCAGTATGGCCTGTCACTCTGCCGTACGGGCCGGACAGGCTCTAAGTAAAGAGGAAATGAAAGAACTTTTAATTCAAATGGATGAATTTCCGCTTTCCAGTTTTTGTCCGCACGGCCGGCCGGTTTTTGTAGAATACCCTCTTTCCCGTCTGGAACGGGATTTTGGCCGAAGAGTATAAGCGGTTAGCGGGTGTTTTCTTTATATTTCTTTACATCAAACATGGGGATAGCTCCCCCTGTGACTTCGGGTAACTTTCCATCCCATTTTTCCATCCGTTTATATTCTATAAGGAGAGGATTTTCTCTTAAAGCTTTAGCTTCCCTTTTTATGGCATTGGCGGTGGCTATACTTTCAATCTTGATTTTTTCGGCTATAGCTTCTGCATCAGTGATTTTTTTTAACTTTTCGTTTTTAGCCTGAAGAGCTTGTTGTTCTGCCCGCACTTTCATTTCAATAGATCTGTTAAATTCTTCCGAGAAATCAAAAGCCGTGATAGCCACATTGGCCATGATGAGAGATTTTTCACTCAGCCCTTTTTTATTTAGAGTTTCATTTAAAAACTCTTGAATGGCTTTATTTATTTCCGTCTTTACCTCTGGTCTTTTTTTAATCAACTCTTCTGCTGTGTATTTGGCTGTAACGGCTTTCACACTTTCCTGAACGGCGGGCATTAAAACAATATTGCTGACAATTTCTTTTGTCCCTACTTTTTGATAAAGATAAGACACCTCATTCATGGAATATTGTATGGAAACTTCTGTGGATACATCCTGTAAATCCTTTGAGCTGGCCGTAGCTTTATCCTGAAACTTAAGCAGTTTTATATTAATGTACTCCACAGTCGTTTTAACGGGAATAACAAAATGCCATCCCTCCGCCAACACATTATCATGGGTGACTTTTCCCCAGTTTTTTATAACACCCAGATGCCCTACCGGAACGATCCGAAGGGAGATAAACCCTATAAGGAGTACAAACCCCAGAAGAGCAAATGATATTAGTTCTCTATATTCTTTCATCATTGTTTTTGTCCTTTTTTATTTTGTTTTGGTTCAAGATAACTTAAGAGGATGATTTCTAATAATGTTTATATGCTGTGTATATAAACTAAAGAAAAAATAAGCTTCAAAAAAGAATCCCCCCCGGAGGCGGGGGGGGGGGGGGGGGGGAAGTAAATATTCCAACTCACAAATAACACAAGAAACATAAAAGTTATTTATGACTCCTAACAGAAAACAACCCCTATCCTTGGTTGCGATATAGGACTTTGTAAAGCGATTTTTACTCCTTGGTTGCGATATAGGATCCCACAAAGCGGTAGTGGTTGATAATTCCTCTTATTACTTCATTGGTCTTAAGATTCTCTGGATTATTTAAGGCACTGCAGGGATCGGCAGTACAGACATCCAGTATCTGTCCACTAAAACCGTCATCTTCAAAAATTCCATTCTCTTTCATCTCCAGTGCCCATATAAGGGAAGTGCCGCGCATTTCGGCGTCTGTAATCGGAGCATCATCAGCATAGTCGCCAAAGGTGGCATAGGTCGGCTCACCGAGTGCCGCTAGGCCCTTGTTCACGACTTTGTAGCGGGTAAGGTAAGTGGGAGCATGGGACAGACCACTATCAGGTAACGAAGCAATATCATCTGCCGGCCGGCGCGCGGTCAGTTTGGCGTCAATGTAGTTGTTGTCAAAATTTACGACCAAGGCGACGCGTGGCGCGCCGTCATCATACTCGTTGAGCTCTGTGTTCGGATTGTCCTTGGTGCCGTAGATTACACCGAACCAGTTCGGGTGGAACACCCCTTCGGCATCACCGGAATAGGACGCAGTACCGGTTGTTTTGTATATTGAAGATTGAAACGTAACCTTATGTTCCCCCAATAATGTTGCAATTTCATTCTGAGTGGGTAGAGAAATGTCCTCAAGCTTCTGTTTTAGTTCCTCCGGCAAATCATCCCAGGGACCCCAAGCCATGTAGCCGGGAAGGGCTGGTTGTGCTTCTGTCCATACAATCTCTTCCCCTTCTGACGAGCATCCAAATGCTCCGGACTGGGCATTCCCATAGCCGCAGGTTCTGACACTTTCTGGAATGTCATTCTTGTAAATGTTCACTCATTCGCTGACAAAATGGCTTCCCGTTAGCTATGGGGATGACATACAAAGCAGGATAGGAAGATAACAACTTTCTTTTCTGTATATTGTACTCCTTTAGGAAAACAGTTTGCCGGCTGAGGGTCCAAGGACCTTGGCTTTCTACCTAAGAAAGACAAGGACCGTCCCGAAAAAGGCAAAGCTGTTTTCCTGAAGGACACATTTACTGATATTAGATTCCCGTTTTCACGGGAATGACAGGGCTTTCGTGGGAATTGTAAATATTCACTCATTCGCTGACAAAAATGACGAGTATAATAAAAATTATGAAAATAGAAAATATCATGCTGGGGCCATTGGAGATGCCGTTTTTTGCATAGGCTCAGTAGGAAAGTTTAGTAAAATCAGTATAATTTAAAAAAACGTTACTAATTTTAAAAACACAAGAAAAAATCCAGTGGCATTTATACTGATCTTGTTTTAAAATTCCTGATTTTGCAAAAGAGAAAATACAGGAAAACTCAAACAGGATCGGTATAACAACAAGGATTTTTTATGAAACAAAACTCAAAACAAACAACAAAAAAGCCAAAAGCAAAGCCACAGGATAAAGAAACGATAAAGCTGCAAAAAGCCTTCAGTCCTCATGATAGGTTTTTTAAAGAAGTTTATTCCAATCTTAAGCTGGCTATTGAGCTTTTAAAACTAACCCTTCCTAAACAAGAATGGTCCTATTACGATTGGGAGGGAATCAAATTTGAAAAAGACACTTTAAAAAAAGGACTGACAGCGGATCTTATTTTCTCTTTGCCTCTTAAAAAAGATCGTAAAAAACGCTTAAAAATAGTTATACTCTGCGAACATAAATCACAGTATGAAAAAGGCATGTTTAATAAACTGCTGTATTATCAAACCTATCTTCATGAGCAGTTTATAAAGCTGACCGGCCGTCCTCAGCCTACAATTATTCTGCTTTTTTATAATGGAAGAAAGGCTTGGAAGTGGAAATTGTCATTTAAAGAGGCTTTATTTGGGGACTTAGTATCTAAAATATCTTTATCTTGGCGAAAAGTCATGTTAAACTATGGAGTGAAATTAGTAGATGTTCATGATAAGTCTTTGAGAAAGTTTTTGAAAGACAAGAGCTTTAAAAAGAGCAAAGGGATATTGAATTTATTTGAGAAGATTTGGACATTAAAGGATAAGAAGAAGATAAAAGAGGAGGATTTATTAAAGATATTGTCTGAGTTTGGGGTCTTTTCCACAAAAGCGGATAATGATTTGGTTTTAAGTATAATGAATTATTTTAAGTCTGCTGGAGTGTCGGATGAGTTATGGGAAAAGACAGAGCAGGAGGCGTTTAGAAAAAGGATCTTTACAAAAAAAGGAGGTTATATGGATGTGAGAGAAAATATAAGAGAAGAAGGCCGCTTTGAAGGCTTACAAAAAGGCCGGCAAGAAGGCCGCTTTGAAGGCTTACAAAAAGGCCGGCAAGAAGGCCGCTTTGAAGGCTTACAAAAAGGCCGGCAAGAAGGCCGACAGGAAGGCCGACAGGAAGGCCGACAACAAGTTGCTTTAAACCTGTTGAAAAAGAAACAGAATGTTTCATTTATTTCAGAAGTGACAGGATTGCCAGCTAAAGAGATTAAAAAGCTCAAAAACGAGGCTTAATTATAAAACTTTGATTTGTTAGGCTTATTATTTTTCATGCTAAAAATCATTTATTCAAACTAAGCAGCCTCTGAAAAAGCTTGCGTTTTCTTGGTTTTACCGCTTTTTTAGGCCTGGTTAAGCGTAAATTTTTAATTGATTGTTCTATACCATTGATTCAATTTTACAAAAGCAGTTATCTTTTTATTTTAGCTTTTAAAACCTTTTTTAAAATCCACTAAAAAAACTATTCTTTAACTCTAAGTGTTTGATTTTACTAGGGATAAAAATAGTATGGTGGAGGTCACAGGAATTGAACTCATCGAGTGTTATTTTTCCATCACTTTTCGGTTCTTTGCTCCGAGGTAGCGGGGCCTTTAGATATGGAGTTATCACACTCGATCGGCACAATAGGAGATTTTAAGGAAGAAAGAGGGTGGTGTTTTTTAATCGTTTGTATCAAATGATCTTGTTTGACAGAGGTGTATATCTGCGTGGTTTGAATACTGGAATGCCCTAAGAGGAATTGAATACTTCTGAGATCTGCTCCATTTTCCAACAAACTCGTGGCAAAGCCATGACGAAACTGATGAGGGCTTTTTACTTTTGTAAAGCCAGCTTTTTTAGACCATACAGACAGCCATCTCCAGACATCCACCCGGGAAGGGCGCTGACCTCGGTTATTGATTAAAATAGAATTTGTTTTATGAGCTTTGAGCAAAGCCGGACGATCCTGTGTAATGTATGTCCTAATCTGTCTGAACAGATCTTGTGTAAGAGGGAGCATTCTTTGTTTGTTTCTCTTACCTGTAACAACCAGAGAGGAGTCTAGTTCATTTATATCTTGTAAGTTAATTTGAATAATCTCGCTAATACGGCAGCCTAAGCCAAATAACAAGAGCAAAGTAGCGTGATTTCTAGCACTCCTATGTCTATTTTCCTCGTATGCGGCTTTATATATCTTTTGGAACTCTTTTGGGGAAATCAGTTTCGGTAGTGTAGATCGTACAGGAACAGGGCGTAATTTTTTAAGTTGTGTTTTTTTTCCTTTGGATTCTAAAAAACGAAAGTAAGATCGAACGCTGCTAATAATTCTGGCTTTGGAACGAGCACTTAAGCCTTTTTTATCAATGTACTCATATAGAAGGGCCATATCTGTATTTTCTTTTAGAAAATGACTATAAATGGCCAGATCTCTTTTATACGCAGATAAAGTATGGGGAGAATGATGTATCTCCAATTCTTCTAAAAATTGATTCAAATAGGTTTTCACTACTGTTGTGGGAGAAAACAGTTAAAAGGGATTTTAGAGGTTTCTATACCGACCACGGAGTAAGTGGTTTTGAGTTCTGGTGCTTCGCCAATGTCAATTCTTAAAATATTGATACCATGAGAAAGGGAGCAGCCATTAGTTGTGATGCTTCTGCTGGATAATTCGGCGTCACAGCTAAAAGAATGAGTGCTTAAACAGGGAGCTTTAGTTTTGTTCATCTCTATTGAGCCTTTAATGGAGACTCTTCCATTATATTGTAGGAGACTTTGTTTTGTACCTGCTGGAAGAGACACTTGAAAATTAATAGAAGACACAGCTCCCCCTGTAAAGCTTTCTCTCAGGTTCACTATTTCTTTACGAGGAGTGTTATGGGTGGGGTCTGTAGCCACCTGGTTTCCTGAAGAATCTCCGCAACCGGATAAAAAACCGATAGATACAATAAAAATGATTCCTTTTATAAAGTTTGCCGTTTTCCATTTCATAATGACACTCCTTTTTATTAATTAGGGGGTATGTACACGAATATCACCTATTTTGCTTACATTAAAAGCTTTTAAAATATCCAATCCCTGAAAAGTACCCATTTTTGTATAACAGTTGCCATTGGGATTTATGGCTTTGAAGGTGGCTACTCCACTTCCCGATCTCCAAGTACGGCAGTCAAAAGGACCGGTATCGAACTCCCAACATCTTTTATTTCGTGCTGAAAGAGGTTCAAAATTGTTATCTCCCTGGCAATCCGTTAGAGGGTTAAAGGGGGGAGGAGGGGCATTACCTTTACCTGAACAGAAATTACTTTGGGCTTTAATATAGTGTTCGACATATATTTGATCGCTATTACAGGAGTTTTGTCCACGAAAAGTCATGCGAAACTGCATATTCCATATAGAACCGCTATATAGTTTATTGGCTGTGGGGTTGTCCGGGTCTTTTACAACAGGCGTTTCCTTGTCAATAACCAGAATGACAGAACCGGCATTTTCTTGAAAAAACCCGTGGTAGTAATTTTTCCCACTTTTTTTAAACCACACATTGTATCTGGCATCGTTCCCCCCCCCTGAAGACAAGCGGGCTCCTCGAGGGCTGGTTCCACCAGGGTCTCTGTCGTAATCCCAATAAAGAATCGTTACTATGCCACCATAATAGTTTTTACCGGTCTTACTCAGCTTAACATATACTCTAAGGTCTTCAATATCCTCCATACTGTTAATGGGGACGCCCAGACGAAAATCTTCAAATGCAGCTCTATTGGTAATAGTAATAGGGGCACTGGTTCCATGCTCTTCCTCCAGTTCCAAAACTTGAGAGCTTTTGCATAGAGGACATTCCTCAGTACTGCCTTTTGGTCTGGGTGTGGAAGAAAACTGAGCTACACCTCTTGTTGTAGGATCATATCCATAACTGGAGGAGGGGTTAGAGGGGTCAAACCCGTAGTCACTCCCATCTCCACCAGTAGGGGGCGAACCTGCTTGTTCCTTAGCACAATTCATCAATAAAAGAAAAGCTGTTAATATAAGGCTAAACGAACTTAAAACAATAAGCCTTTTCATACTTTTTACCCTTTCTTATTCATGCTGATAAGTCCATTTTTTATCCACCGGATCGTCAAAAAAAAGGACACTGTCTTACTTATGTTTTATACCCTTCGTGTATATTATTTTTCCGTAACTTTTCGGTTTTTTCTCCAGGACAGCCAAGCTTTTAAGTCCGGAATTTTCAAACACGACTGAGTATAATTAGTATTTTATAAAGGATCGGAAAAAATGACTTGTTTTTTTAATATTTAATGACTTAAGTCTGATTTCAGCCAAAAGAATCGGTTTTTTTCTTTGTTTGAAAGGCTTCCAGGAGGTTCATTGGGATGGGGAAAACGATGGTTTTGGCTCCTTCACTGGAGATTTCGTTTAAAGCCTGAAGATAAGCTAACTGGATAGCAGCAGGGCTGGAAGAAATGATTTTTGAAGCTTCCGTCAGTTTTTCCGCTCTTTGAAATTCCCCTTCCGCACTAATCACTTTGGCTCTACGCTCTCTTTCCGCTTCCGCCTGGCGGGCCATAGCTCTTTGCATCTCCTTGGGCAGGTCAATATGTTTGACTTCCACTTTTGATATTTTAATACCCCAAGGCTCCGTATCACGGTCCAGTATATTTTGAAGTGTGTGGTTGATTTTGTCTCTTTGTGAAAGCAGGTCATCCATTTGATATTGGCCTAAAGTGGAGCGTAAAGTGGTTTGGGCGGATTGAGCTGTAGCGAAATGGTAGTCTTCCACTTTTGTAATAGCCTTTTCAGGGTCAGTAATGCGGAAATAAAGCACGGCATTGACTTTTAAACTCACATTATCCAAAGTGATCACATCTTGGGGCGGAATGTCCATAGCAATAGTACGGGTATCCACACGGATCATTCTTTCCACACCGGGGATGATAATAACCAGCCCGGGTCCGCGGACACCGACAAATCGTCCAAATCGCAGGACCAATCCCCTTTGCCATTCCGGTAAAATTTTAAAGCAGGAAAAGAGCAGAAAAACTAAAATGGCTATAATGGTGCCAAAACTAAACATGAGCATGTTCTCCTTTAAAAGTTTTTTATCCTTCAAACTATTTGATTATAGAAAGGTTCCGGTTAGGATTATAAAAATTTTTACTATGTGTATAAAAGAGAAGTCAAGGTTTTTCTATAATTTAGCAGGTAATCCGAGCAGGTCAGAAAATCGCGCTCTTCAGAGAGCTTCTCTCTTCTTATTTAAGAGACTCTACTTCTAGTATCAGGTTTTTATATTGTAAGACTTTTACTTTATCCCCTTTTTTTACAGATGTCTTGCATTGAAAATGCCAGTTTTCCCCTTTGATAAAAGCTAAACCGGAAAGGCCGTCTTCATTTACATGCATCACTTCTGCCGGGGTGCTGTCTTTATCCATGAAGTCATCACTAATGTTTGTCTTTTTTCTCATTCTTAAAGTGCTCACGGCCAGCCAAGTGACCATTCCCATCAGCAGAGCAAACACAATAGTAACAGAGATAATGAGGGAAATAGAAATATCCACACCTCCTGTTTTAGCCGGATCAAAAAGAAGAAAACTACCTATGACAAAAGAAATTATAGCAGAAGCACCAAAAATACCAAAGCCGGATATAAATACCTCTGCTAAAAACAAAGCCATGCTGAGCAAAATCAAAATCAGTCCAGCCCAGGAAAAGTCCAGCTTGTGCATTCCCATAAAGGCAAGTATCAATCCCATTGCTCCTAAAATGCCGGGAGCACCGAGGCCAGGGTGAGTTATTTCATAATATAATAGAAAAAGACTTCCCGTGAAGAGAATATAGATAATTTCCGGTTCTGTAATAAAAGAAACAAAATGATGTCTAAACCCTAATCGAACGGGTATGATGTCTCCTCCTACTTGGACAACATGATTTTTTCCATCTTTGACGGTGACCGTTCTCCCTTCGGCAAATTGTAAAAATTCCAACTTTGTTTTTCCGGCAAAATCAAGGGCCTTTTCTTTAGCTGCTTCCTTGGCACTTAAGGCTTTAGCTTCGGTTACAATTTCTCGTCCGAATTTTTGACTTCTTTTTCTTAACTGAGTTAGAGAGTCCAGCCAGGAGGTGGTGTCATTTATCATTTTTTTTCTTAAGTCTTCGGACATTTTTTGCCCCCCACCTAGAATGGGAGTGGCGGCTCCGATATTAGTGGTTTCGATACCTCCGTTCACATGGCAAGCTTGCATGATAATGGCCCCGGCACTTCCGGCGTGCGCACCGGCAGGATATATCAAGCACAGGACAGGGAAATCCGTGTTGAGAATACGATCTACTATTTTTCGCGTGCTAAGGAGTTGTCCGCCTGGTGTGTTAATAAGCAAGAGCAGAGAAGAGCATTTTTGTTTTTTAACCTCGTAGATAGCTCGGTCCAATATATCTAAAGTGGCGGCTCCAATAAAGCCTTCTATTTTTAGCTCTATGGTGCAGGTGGGTTTTATAAGGGTATTTTTAACGGGAGTAGGTTCGGAGGCTTTTTTATGAGATGAAGGGGTGAGAGTTTTATTTTTTGTTTTATCAGTTTGTAATAACTTTTCTTTATTTTGTTTTCCCTCTTGTTGATTATTTTTTTGTTGGTTTGTTTTTTTATCAGGTTGGTTTGCTTGCTTTTTATTAGGCTGGTCTGCTTTTTTATCAAGTTGGTCTGCTTGCATTTTTTCTAAAATTTTTTGTATTAGCTTTTTTTTTAATTCCCCCGGTTGGAAATTTTCTTGCGATGTTAGATCTAATGGGTTGGCTATAAAATGACTTATGGGATGGCTTATGGAAAAGGCTAAAGGCAGTAAAAGAGATAGTAAATACAGTTTCATAATGGAAGATTATATTATTTTTTGTTCCGGTTTTAAAGTAAAAAAACCTAGTAAAATTTTTTTGTGTTGAAAGGAGAAATTCAACTCAAGTCATTAAATTCTTCTAGCCTTATCAGTAATTATGGGACTAAAAAGTACATCACAGTGGAAAGGACCACGGCCCGCTTAAATGAGCATAAAGCATAGAAGAGGACAGCAGGTGGGATGATATCACAAAAACCAAAAATAGGAATAACTAAAGCGTCTCCATTTCGGGAAATATCCCTGAAAAATAGCTTAAAATTAGTCCAAATAAAGCATTTTGAGGCAAATTTTGATTTAAAATTATACTTTTAGCATTGACATTTTACAAATAAACCCAATAATAGAAGGTGCAGGAGGTTCGCTTCTCAAGACTGGGTAGTCCGACTTCTGCTTTTTTATTTTTTAGCATCTAATTATTGCCTTCTTATTTTTCTGAGAACCCCCTATATTTAAAATCTTATCAAGATTATTAAATGCCTTCTGAACAAGAGGTTTCGTACTTTTAGAAGGATATTCACTTCTTAATAAACCAAAAGATATAAAATCTGTTATCTGGATAAAATAGGAAGAAGTTGAAGTTTTAAAAAGAGGGTCTTCAACTATTCTTTCTAGGGAAGGATTTAAGGTTTCATTAGAAGTAATAGTTTTTTTTCTTTTTCTTCTTACCATTGATATAAGTTTTCTTTCATTACCTTCATCACAAATTAAAACTCCAAAAGCATTTTTTTCTCGTAAGGATGTTAAATAAAATACATTGATTTTGGTTGTTCATTCATCTTGTTTTTCTCTATTAAATTTTATGAGTTTCAGTAATCACCTAGGAAAAACTTGTTTTAGTATTTTCCAAGCTTGTTTTTTTGTTTCTTGTACTTTCTTTAGATCGGGTGCAGTAAAATCACTGAGTTTGTTTAAGATACAACCAGAAATAGAATGATATTGATTTTTGTTAATGGGTATCGTTTTCGTTATTTGTCTATAGAGGTTTTTGACACTAGGGTTATTTGAATATTTTGTTTGTGGGTTTTTTATTTCTAAAGTTGGATTTTTTTCGGAGTTATGAAAATTAAAACCCTTTGGGTTTAAGTGGTGGTTTTGTGTTACCTCTTTTGCCCTGTTTTCTATTTCTGAAGTTGGGCTGTGTTCGGAGTTATGAAAATTAAAACCCTTTGGGTTTAAGTGGTGGTTTTGTGTTACCTCTTTTGCCCTGTTTTCTATTTCTGAAGTTGGGCTGTGTTCGGAGTTATGAAAATTAAAACCCTTTGGGTTTAAGTGGTGGTTTTGTGTTACCTCTTTTGCCCTGTTTTCTATTTCTGAAGTTGGGCTGTGTTCGGAGTTATGAAAATTAAAACCCTTTGGGTTTAAGTGGGAGGCTAAATCAGGTCCAAAAATGACAAAACCTTTTGGGCAGAATCGAGTTAGAAGGTTATTTAGGATATAAGGAACATGCAGACTCTGCTTATCCAGGATTTCCACAATCCCATAATTAGAGAACCTCAGGGCTTGAGCTATTTTTTGAATTAAAGAACTGTCTTTTTCTTTATTTATACTGATCTTGTTTGATCCCTGTAAGGCTGGCCCTTGCGAAAGCGGGGGCGAGGAATATAGTTGTTGGCAAAAAAACAAGAACTCAGTTTCTGTCTCTGAGCTATGATATAGGCGGTAGGTGGAACGGATTTTTTGAGGCTGCAGAAATGAGGAAATTCCAAGTACATTATGGGCATAATAAAATTGTGAAGTATTCATTTGGTTACAATAAATGTTTTTTTACTTTTATGTCAAATATTCTGGATCCCCGCGAAAGCGGGGATCCGAACTCGCTTTTGCCACCTATTCTCTCCTGAAAAACCTATCTCTCTGTCATTCCCGTGAAAACGGGAATCTAATATCAGTAAATGTGTCCTTCAGGAAAACAGCTTTGCCTTTTTCGGGACGGTCCTTGTCTTTCTTAGGTAGAAAGCCAAGGTCCTTGGACCCTCAGCCAGCAAACTGTTTTCCTAAAGGAGTACAATATACAGAAAAGAAAGTTGTTATCTTCCTATCCTGCTTTGTATGTCATCCCCATAGCTAACGGGAAGCCATTTTGTCAGCGAATTAGTGAACACGTACAGGAATGACAGTGCTTTCGCGGGAATATTGTCACCCCCCCGTGAAGCTTGTCCTCGCGAAAGCGAGGAACGGGGGTTTAATCGGTTCTGCACTTAAAAGGTTATTGAATCACTCCACTCTTCTTATTAATAGGTGTAGGTGGTTTTGGCTTTGGCAGGTACTCTAATACTGCACAGTATTTTTGTTTGTGTTTTTTATTAGCCTTCCAGTTAAAATTGCTGCTATCTTTGGTTTTGCCCTTTTCTCTTTTGTAATAGTAGGGTCTGCAAACCGCTGCGTATTGGGGTGTATAATCCGAACTTTGTCCACATACGCACTGGAAGGATGGGGACGGAGACATGCCTATTTCTTCTCCAACTCCAACTGTTCCTCCTGTTGTTCCTCCCATGCATTCGGGATTTCCTCTGTCGGGACAATTAGATGGTTTTGGTGTTACACCAATTGGTAGTGGTACAGGTTTTGGTGGTTGGTAGTGTCCATAACATTCCTCTTTCAGCCTGGCATTGTATTTTCCCACTTGGGCTTTATGAATAGCTAGAGGTCGGCAGGGTCCTGAGCAACAATCTGCTTTCACTAAAGCGCAATCATTGGAGGTTTTACAGTTCTTGTGCTCTACAAATGGTTCATAAGTTTCGGAGCAGGATTCACATTGTTTCCATTTACGAACATAACGCGAAGAAAATGATTTTTTGTCTATTACTTCTTGTCCTTGTCCTATAAAAGGTTGGTTGTCAAAAATAGGGAAACAGTCGGTACATATTTTGGCTCCCCCACTTATGCGACAGTCCGGTATAGTTTTGACTGATAAAGCTGAGGCCGTCAAAATGGGGACAAACCATAAAAACGCAAAAACTATTAAGCTTATTCTAAAATTTTTCATTATATTCTCCTTTTTTAAGTTGGTTATTTAGTCGGGAAAGTGGTTTTGTCCTTGCCCCCCAACTAAAGAGTATGAAAAGTGATGCCTACTAACTGTCCACTTTTCAGGGACGATCCAATATTAACATACAATTCTACATTAACATATCGGTTATTATTATTATTTTTATATATTTTTTCTAATATTTGCTGAGTGAGTCTCATATTGAAACACTTTTGAGGATATTATTAAAACAAGTGTTTATTTTTTATTACACTCATTATGACTATTTTTGACTAAAATCCAGAAAAATCAAGACTTTTTTGGATTTCATTCCAAGCACTAAGGAGCAAACTAAATCAATTTTACTCCACTGTGGGGGTTAAGGACAGTATTTAGTGAATAATTTTTTTTATGTTTTCAGTTTCAGTAAAAAAGTTTCAAGGTTTTCTGAAGTGATATTTTTTCCTTTTATTTGCTTTTGTCTTTTTAATTTTGGGCATAGCTGTTTTCCTGGAATACCGTATCTATCATGAAAATATATCAAATTTTTACTAAAAGCCACTTCTTTTGATTTCACTTCAATCATCAGATGCGGAGAGCCTTTTTTCGTCAGTAGAAAATCTACTTCCCTTTTGTCTTTTGTCCTTAAATATACTAGTTGTAATGCCTTAGAGGGTTGTGTTTCTTGTAAATAAAGACAGTGTTTCAGTAAATGGAGAGCCACTATATTTTCCCATCGTCCCCCTGTATTTATGGCATCAATAAAAGCGTAATCGTAAAAGTAGATTTTTTTTGTTTTAGAAAGAGAACGAGCAATATTTTTTGAGAATGAGGGAACTGAGAAAATAATAAAAAGGTCTTTTAAAACAGTAATATATTTTTCGACGGTTTTATGGTCTATTTTAAGGGCCTGGGAAAGAGAGTGAATCGCTATAGGCGAACTCATTTTTTCTCTAAGTAGATATAATAAAGTTTCCATTTTTCTATAATTTTGAAGGTTTTTAAAGTCAGGGATATCCTCTCTTAATAAGGAAAACATATATTGCTGCCTCCATCTTTCTGCTTCATTAATGTTTTTCGCCATCAGTAGGGGTTCTGGAAATCCTCCTCTGCTACACAGGTTATTAAAGCCAATAGATTGGTTAGTCTTGTTTAATTCAAAAAGGGAGAAAGGAAGAAGGGTATGGGAAAAAAAACGTCCAGCTAAAGAATCTCCTGATCTTTGTATTTGTTGAAGTCGGGCACTTCCTGTTACCAATATACTTCTGTGTTGGGGACGGGTGTCGAAAATTCCTTTTATGTAGTTTTTCCATTGGTCCATTTTATGAATTTCATCAAACACGATAAGATCTACAGACTCTAGCCAGGATTGTTCTTTTATCATTTTTTTATCTTTGAGAGAATCGTAATTAAGATACAGTGGGTTCTTATAATGATCCATGATTTTCTTTGCAAGCCATGTTTTTCCCACTTGCCGTGGTCCTGTGAGAAGAACCATTTTTTTTTTTAAATCTTTTAGAATAGAAGCTTGATTCAGCCTATGAAAAGGAGGTTTTTTCATTACGACTATTTTTGACTAAAATCCAAAAAAGTCAAGACTTTTTTGGATTTAATTCCAAATAAGTCTGTATTTGTATAGTTTGCATGTTGGAGAAAGGTTTTTCCCGACTTCAGCACAATAAGATGTAATCAATGAGTAATCTTATATACTTATGGTTCTCTGGCACCACCCATTTTTAAGTAAAAAGCTTTAAGAAAATAGGCCATCCTGCATGTGCAAACGCTTTGGAAAAGCTTTGGCAAATACCGGATCGTGACTAGCGGAAATAAATGTCATTCCAAAACGCGCTTTTAATTCAAAAAAAATATCTAAAATATGGATTGTGTTTTTTGCATCTAAATTACCTGTAGGTTCGTCAGCCAATATAATCTCCGGTTCATTGACAAAGGCCCGGGCAATAGCCACTCTTTGTTGTTCCCCCCCACTTAACTCAGAAGGAAAATGTTTTCTGCGATCAGCAATCCCAACCAACTCCGTTAAATATTCCGCCCTCTCTTTTGATTCTTTAAAACTTCTATGACCAATTTGTCCGGCGATCATAATATTTTCAAGTGCGTTAAATTCACCTAACAAGTAGTGAAACTGAAAAATAAAACCCATTTTTTGACTTCTAAAATCCGCTAGCTCTAAATCCGTAGCTAAATTCAAATTCTTATTGTAATAAAAAACATCCCCCTTGCTAGGACGATCCAAAGTTCCAATGACATGCAGAAAAGTGCTTTTCCCGACTCCAGAACCACCAGTAATACATATAGCTTCTTTCTTTTTAACAGTGAGGTTAATATTTTTTAAAACCTCAATGCGGCCCTCTCCTTTAGAAAAACTCTTACTTAATGATTTAATAGTTAATATATCCATATTTTGTTCCTATTTTTTTACTCTGCCCTTATATCAAACCGGTATAGCTACTGGATTCCCGGTTGCGCATCAGGAAAATTCAAACAAGATCAATATAACCATAAATATCACTCACAAAGTAGTCCCTCTCTTAAAGAGAGCTTTAAAGCTCTCCAGGTAGGTAATAAGCAGGAGATAAGACAAATCAATAGAGCACAAACAAAAATTAATACCATATCAGAAAATCGTATATCCGCTATAATAGTGTTGACCTTATATACATCAGAAGGAACGATTTGCCAAAAACTTTGAACCATTACAAACCCCTTGGATAAGGCCCAACCGACCCCCATTCCTATTACAGTCCCTACAAAACTAACAATAAAACCTTGAGTCAAGATAAGAAAAAAAATAAAAAAGGAACTGGCTCCCATAACCTTTAAAATGCAAATTTCCCGAATCTGATTCAAAACAGTAATAGACAAATGAGAAGATACATTAAAAGCACTAGCCAGAACTAAAACCATGAGAATAAAAAAAATTAAGAACTTTTCCCTTTGCACAGCTTCAAAATAGCTACTGTTTATACTCTTTATAATATTTTTCCAGTCTCTCACTTTGTAATCCGATCCCAACTGGTTAGCCCACTTCACGCGCATTCTTTCCGTTTGGCTTTCTTTACGAATCAAAAATCGTAGTCCAGTAACGGCAGTGGGGTGATGAATTAAACTCCGAGCCGTTTTTATATTAATTAAGATATAACGAGAATTAAAACCATGAAAACCCATATCCAATATACCTTCTACATACAATTGCTGATGCTTGTTTTGAAAAGAACCATCCGGGTTCATCTTAGGAAGCACAATATAAAAATAATCCCTTGGATTCAAATTAAACTTTTTAGCTACTCCTCTACCGATCAGGGCTGCTTTTTCATCTTTAAGATCAAAAGTGCCTTTTATTAAACGGCTTTTCAAACCTCCCCTGTGTTGAGACTCATTAGATGCAATACCATCCAACAACACCCCAGATAGCTGACCTTTATACACTAATAACGATTTTAAAGATAAAAACGGCGAATAAGATAGAGTTGATTCCAGATCCTCTTTTATTTTATCTATAATATCCTGTTGTGTGGTTATTTTTCGACCGGTAATAACTAGGTGGCCGGTCATATTGACAATAGCTTCTTTTACTGTTGTTTCATAACCACTATACACAGACATAGCCAGTACAAGACTGGATGAAGCTAAAATAAGGCTTAAAATACTCACCAAGGGAGTAAATCGAATAAATCGGTGCTGTGAAAAAAAAAACCTTTTAACCCACAACATAAAGAACATGACACAGACCCCTCAACTCATTTTAAACCCAAAGGGTTTTGTTTGGTAAACTTTAGTAAAATCTTTGACACACTTACCTTATCTTTAAACCCAATGGGTTTTATTTGGCGAACCTAAGTAAAATCTATGACAAACCTAAGCTATTTTAAACCCTTTGAGGTTAAATCACTCTCCAAAAAAAAGAAAAAGATAATAACAGAGATACCAAATACAATAAAGTGGCTTTTTCTAAAAAACCGGGGAATAGGTCTTTATATTCCCTCCATTCCTGTGTCTCCACGACACTTTTTTCCAGCCGACTTATTTCTGAAAAAATAAGCTCTAAAACCCTGGCGTTATTGGCCCTGAAGTATTTACCCCCTGTTTCCTGTGCAATTTTTTTTAATAACTCTTCGTTAATTTTTGTCTTCAGTCTTTGATAGACAATTCTTTTCCTACCCGTATGGTCTTTTACTTCCCTTCGAATCCGAGCAGGACCGGCACGGCCCCCTACTCCTATTGTATAAACTCGAATCTCGTATTGCTGGACAATATCCAAAGCGGTTTGAGGGGTAATCACCCCCACATTGTCTTCCCCATCTGTCAAAAAAACAATAACCTTACTTTTGGCTGAAGACTTTCTCAACCGGGCCACCGCATTTGCCAAAGCCACTCCAATAGCTGTACCTTTTTTTATATAAGGGTCGTAGTGGCTCACCTTCACTTCATCCACACTACTCAAAAGGACACCATAATCCAAAGTCAGAGGCACCCTTGTATAAGATTCCCCCGCAAATACAATTAAGCCTACACGATCATATACAAGTCCGTTTATAAAATTTTTAATTACCCTTTTAGCCACCTCAATCCGACTGCCTGGGTTCATATCCTCTATCAACATGGAGTCTGAAGTATCTAACACAATAACTATATCTATCCCTTCCGCACTGCGATTCACTTGCGTATCCACTGCCTGAGGGCGGGCCAAAGCAAGAATTAATAAGAGAAGGCTTAAAAACTGAAGCACCGCCGGCAACTCCACCCATCGAGATCGAAAGCTATTTTTTAATTTAAAACCATCTAAAAGGCTGACTCGAAAGGCTCTGTTTTTCTTTCTCCCATGCAAAAAATAGTATAATATTAATGCCACCCAAGGAATAAGCAACCAAAAAGCTAAAGGGAATTTCCAATACATTTAAACCTTTCCGATTTTTTATTTTTTGACCTTATAGATTCCCACGGTTAAAGCCTCTGTCTAAGGCCACATAAGTATAGCTGTTCTGTGCTTACTAAGGAAGCTACAAATATTCTGAAAGTTGGATTTTAAGAAAAAACCTTGGGTCTAAAGTACTTTTCATTTTTTATAATCACATCACCTGTCGCAGAAATAACAAAAAAACCCTGCTTCTCAGCTAAACTCTCCGCTTTCCGCTTTGATTTAAGCAAAAAAGCCATTGCTCCATACACTGTCTTCTTTTTAAAATCAGGCCATAGAACTTTAAACTGCCCTATATTCTTTTTAAATTTATCCACATCGGGAGGGTCCAAAGTCGCCTTCACTTCCACAACAACAACTTCTTTCCCATTGAGAGCGATAATATCAAATTCTACACCGCGTTTTCTGGCATTGGTTATAACAGCATCTACTTTGATACCTCTTTCTTTTAATCTTTGAGCTAAACTGCCTTTAACGAGGTTTTCCCCTAACTTGCCCCAGCGGTTTCCTGTATCTCCAATAAACTTATCCAGCTTGATACCTGTCCTTTTCAGTTGTTCATTTGTTTCAGCTATTTGACGATCTGTTTTTGCTGAAAGCCTGTCTATTTGCCGACCTGTTTTCGCTATTTGCCGATCTGTTTTTGCTGTCAACTTGTCTATTTGCTGATCTGTTTGAGCCATTTGCTGATTTATATCAGCCCTTTGCCTCTTTTCTTCAGCCCTGTGCTTCTTTTCTTCAATCGAAAGTTGTTTTAAATTCCTTTGGGTTTCTTTTATAAGACTCCAAATCTCATCTACCGGCGATATTATAGGTTTCTTCATTTTTATCTCCTTTCTTTATAATAACATAGTTTTTGAAAAATAAGCTATGCAAGATCTGTGCCTAAACCCAAAGGATTTGAATTGGGGAACATTTACAATTCCCGCGAAAGCCCTGTCATTCCCGCGAAAGCCCTGTCATTCCCGCGAAAGCCCTGTCATTCCCGCGAAAGCCCTGTCATTCCCGCGAAAGCGGGAATCCAGTCGCTCTGTGCTCAAGGGCCTTACTCGCTTTAAGCTTTTTTCTCTTTAAGTTTTTAAAACTGGCTAACAGTGAAGCTTGATACTTCAAGCGGGATTTGTATATCTTGTGTAAATTCAAGGAGACTTGGGTTTTTCTATTTTTTTTCCAATTTTCAAAATACAATCTTCGGGGCAATTTTTATGTCTGAATACTGATACCTTATCTTTATAAGGCATAAAAGCTTGTCATTTAACTCTCTTTTTTTCTTTAGAAAAATGATTTTTATAAAAAATATACCTTGCTAAAGGTTCATCATTTTCTACAATCTTATTTAATTTTTTTCGTTTTTTGAAAACCATGATTAGGCAATCTTTTTTATTTGTTCAATGAGCATCCGATTTCCAGAGAAAGTTGTTTTACCACACCCTTTTTCATCTCCAATCTTATAATTAAAGATCAATATATCGTTTTTTACGTGCTGAAGTCGGGAAAACAAGGGATTCATATTACCAAAAGCTGATACGGCAAGCTCTTGAGAAAGTGCTTTAAGCTGCATCATAATCTCATTAGTGTAAAATTTTAAGACAAGCGTCAAATTGTTGAAGAGACAAGAGCTGGTTGTGTTTCCTTCTTGTAATCCAAACCAATTTTACTAAAGATTTTTTAATATCTTTACCGATAATTAATTAAGGTTTTTTAATATCTTTCCGATAAAAACCTATGTTGCTGATATAAACTGTCCAAATTGAGTTGCAGTTGAAAGGAGTAATCATGTATCACCAATCACCAATCACCAATCACCAATCACCAATCACCAATCACCAATCACCAATCACCAATCACAGTTTGTCTCAAAATGAGATAAAAGTCAAGCTTAAGTGTGTTCCTATGGCAGTTATAAAACCAATAATTTTTTATCCCCCTTTTCAGGGACAATCCACCTTATGTTTTAAGTATATTATTAATTTGTTATTTACAATAGTTCTATTTTTTTCTCCATTAGCTTTTTCTTCTGATTCACAAGACTGGCTGGATGATTACCAAAAAAATGGAGGTGTTTTTAAGCCAGAGACTCATACTGTCTATCCCAATCGAGTTATGCAGCCTTCTGGTTTTGTGGTTGCTACTACAGAAATGCTATATAAAATTGTCGGTTCAACTCGCAAACCCTTAGATTGGACTGATATTCAGCCTAAGTTAGTCAATCAAAATACCCCGCAAAGTGAGGCTATGGCAGCGTATAAAGAATACGCTCATTTTGCTGGAAATTTCATGATTTTTCACCTTTTTGCTGTTCCTAAAGTTTTGGTGGGATTTTCTGATGAAGATAGAGCCATGATCTCTTCTAAATGGGGCATTGAGACCCACCATATCCCTAAAGATGGGGATTATGTAGAGTTGATTTATTCTACAGAGAACAGGTGGGGTGGTTCTTCTCCTTCTCATCATAAAATAACAGTCAATCATAAAAAGATTGCAGAGTTAGGAAGTTTAAATGCCTATCTTAAACACAAAGGATTTACTTTTACTCCGTCCGGTGTGGAATTTACTTTTGAAAACAACAAAATAGATTTTAACAGCCGAAGGGACAAAATTGAAATATTTAACTATATCTTTAACTTTTTATCTAATGACTACACTTATAGGTTAGGCAATCAAGCCTCTGCAAGTGCTAATTTTAAGTCCGACTGGAAAAGGATTTACAATTACAGTTTAGGAAAACATTCTCCTCAGTTTGCCAGATCCACTGTCTTGGCAGGGCATAAAAACTATAAAAACGCTTTATCGGAGCTTTCTAAAGTTCATAAATTTTCCTTTAGTAAAGATGGGGGAGTCGGTGGAGCAGACATTGACGGTGAGAGTTTTTATGTTTTAGAGGACATTTTGATTCCCAAAAGCGCATTAGATTGGAATAATGCACAGGTTACTCTTAATAGGGGAGCTACTTACTACAAACAGGAACGCAAATGGGTTGGACTAACACGAAAGTATTTCAAAGGTGAGGTGATGTCCGGGGATGAAGTGTTTATGTACTTAAAAGCCCGGCTAAACGGATTTAAAGACTTAAGCAATGGAGCCTCCAGTGGTAATATAAAAGAAAATCCAATTCATAAACTACCGACTAAAACCTACACTTTTACTTTTACCAAATCAGGAGGATTAGGAGGATCTAACTTGAATAACAAATTTTATGTGGATATTAACGGCCTATTTGTTCCTCACAGTGATATAAAAGAAACTAAGCCAAATACTTACGAATTAAGCATCCCCGATAATGGAATTTATTACAGAGCTAAGCATTCTCAAAGTGAAGGCTTTATTAGAGGGGAAAAATTGACAGCAGCGCATGCTTATAACTATCTAAAAGCCAATGTGACTACTGATCCCGGAGCGCATCCCTACCTTTACAAACAACAGGCCGGTGCCAATCCAAATATTCCAGGAATGCCTCCGGTAAAGAGCGGTTCACAACAAAAAACAGAGGATTGCTCCGTAAATATTGCTGTTTATAAATTCGCCTTTGATGGCATAGTTCATGAATATTTTAAACCTATCATTGTTAACAGTGAAAAATTTTATATTTTGTCAAACATTTTAATTCCTTCAAGCTCATGGGGATGGAATGGGAAAATAACTGTTACCATCAACAAAGCAGCTACCTATCATAAAAGTAAGTTTGAATTGTTTAACAATTATCAAGACCGGAGAATTGTAAAAGGACAGGCAATGTCTGGAGGGGAAGTTTTTAATTCATTAAAAGGGGCTTTGAGCAGTAAGGGTTTTGAGGATAACAGCTGTGAGACTTCAAATCAGAATCCATCTCAAAAGGTGGCGGCACCACCTAAACCAGTGCAACAAAGTCCGTCTCAAAAGGTGGTAGCACCACCTAAGCCAGTGCAACAAAGTCCGTCTCAAAAGGTGGCAACACCACCTAAGCCAGTACAACAAAGTCCGTCTCAAAAGGTGGTAGCACCACCTAAGCCAGTACAACAAAGTCCGTCTCAAAAGGTGGTAGCACCACCACCTAAGCCAGTGCAAAGTCCATCTCAACAGGTGGCGGTCCCACAGCCGATACAAAGCAGCAACCTTCAGGGACCTGCCGTTTTTGGCAGCGGGGGAGGAGGTAGCCAGAAAAGTTCGCCTGGTAGTAATCGTTCTCCAGGGAGTCAAGGCTCTTCCGTTGGTGACAGGAGCAGTCAGACAGATACCACCGATGTCAAAAAAGAATCAAATTGCAAAAAGGATACTTCTGTTTATAAATTCGCCTTTACAGATAATTACAAAGAGTTTCATAAAGCGATAACTATTGATGAAGAACAGTTTTATATTTCAGGGGATATTTTAATTCCTATAAAAAACTGGGGAGTAGATGGTTCGAAAATAATTCTTACCATTAAGAAAACAGATATTTTTAACCTAGTTGAAACGAAAATGGTTTTTGATGGAGGCAATGAACAAGCTTTGCGTTATATCAAAGGAAAAGAAGTATCTGGGGAAGAAGTGTTTCACTGGTTTCAGAACCATTTCGCTCTGTTTGATTTTGAAGATAGAAACAATTGTGAAACGAGATCTCTCGCTGAAGCTCCCACTGCAACTCCCACCGATGAGACTTCTACTGCAGCAACTCCTACAGACAAACCAGATCTTTCTGACTCTAGGAAAAATCAGGGATCCTCTGTTATTCAGTAATAAAGAGGTACAATTAAAAAAAGACCGGAAGGGCTACATCCTTCCCGGTCTTTTATTTTTTTCAATTACTTTTAATAGATTAGAAGTGAAAATAATGAACATAAGATAAAGAAATAGGCAGCCCCATCTCATTAAACTTGAATAGCGCATTAAATTCATCTACTACCTCATAGCCTATGTTTAGGACAAGACCTGTTCGGCTAGCTGGAAAATATTTCAAAGAGAAATAAATGGATAGTAAAAGATTATTGTCTCTTTTCATTCTCAGGTAATTCGCTTTTAAACCTATGGCAGGTACAAATTTCTCTTTTCTGGTGTTTTTAATTATATTAAATTCCCCCCATAGTCCTGCTTCAAGCATTTGTAATTTTTTATCTGCAAAGCTAAGACCTATATTTGGGCCAAATTCAAAATGTCCGAAGTTATACCCATATAACAGATCTGCATCAATGAACATATTTTTGTCTGCGTTTGTGTGCCAGGGAATGGCATTGGCCCCTACTTGAACACGGTGTGTTCTTTTGCGATAACGGTACCTTTTCTTCCTCATGCCATCCATGCTTGAAGCCATACCTTCTTCCGCTTGTGCTATAATAGGCATCGAAACAGGAATGGCTACCAATAGAGAGAGGAAGCCTAAAAACATAAAAGATACTATTTTGCTCATAATTATACCCCCTTGTATGTGTGTATTTCTATACTGTAAGCATATCTATTTGTTTTGACAACCAAAGACTAACATAAAATAAAGAACATTGTTTTAAAAATTGACACCTAATAGCATAGTGATGTGCATCCAGTCTCCGTAAGGTCTAAAATTGGTGTTTTGTTTGCCATTTCCGATATTTAGGATTAATGGTACAGCCTCTTGCTCCAATGTAACAAATTTAAAAGCGTATTGCAGACCAAAGTGTATTTTTTTGAGAAATTGAAACTCAAGACCTAAACCCATATTCAAACCGAAGCCTTTATCTTCAAAAAAACCGGCTTGGTCTGTAAATGTAGCCACCATTGTAACTGAGGAATGATAAACACCCAAGAAAAAATAAGGCTGTAGCCAGGAAAAGTTCTTGTTAAATAAATTTTTGTCCAAAAAGTACTTAAAATCCACCCCCATTGAAATAAAATCGGCAGCACCAAGAAAAGCTTGTCCTGATTCCGATTTTAAAGCTATGGAATGAGTGCTCGCGATGAGGGCAAATTGGATAGCAAAATTTAAGTCGAAAAAATAATTAAGATACCCTCCATAAGTAGGGCCTATCTGGTAAAGGGCAGACATATTTAATGTAAATAATTGAATACCCCCTACAGCCCCTATACTAAGGAACCGGCCTGTTTGAAAGAAATTGATATTTTCTTGTTCTTCTGCTGTATTTTCAAACTCAGAGTAATCAGCAAAAGGATCATAAGCATTTATTTCATTTGATTTTTCTTTCGTATTATTTTGTGCTATCAACCAGGGTTGGATATTTGGTAAGGTATTTGTCCCTGTGGCGGGTTTTACACCTGCCAGATATGTAGAGTTATTTTTGTTGAGATACACAGATGAACCCGTGGCGGGTTTTACACCTGCCAGATATGTAGAGAGGAAAAGAATAATAAAAAAAGTAATTCTCATCATGATAATGTCCCTTTATGAGAAATATTATCGGTTTTCCTTGTATAAGAGATAAAAAAAAGTGTTTTAAAGCCGTATAATAGGACCATTGAACAGGTTTAAGGATATTTACTGGCTTAATTAATATGGATTATCGTTCAGCAGGGGTGAAGGCAAGTATAAAGTACCTGCTGAAAAACAAGGAGTAGGCAATGGATTATCGTTCAGCAGGAGTGAATATTGCGGAGGCGGATAAGTTAGTTCAGTGGCTGAAGAAAAAGTCATCTCTTTCATCTTGTTCAAGAGTTTTGTCCGGTATTGGTCCTTATAGTGGTCTTTTTCAAGCTGTATTTTCCGATATGGAGGAACCTTGCCTTTCGGCCAGTGTGGATGGTGTGGGAACAAAACTACAATTAGCTGTTCACTTCAAAAGGTACGCAGAGGTGGGTCAGGATTTAGTAGCTATGTGTGTAAATGATCTTATTTGTAGTGGAGCAAGGCCCCTCTTCTTTATGGACTATTATGCTTGTGCTAAATTACGCCAAAAGCCCGCTCGGGAATTTTTAACAGGAATTCAGAAAGCCTGTGAGCAAAGCCATTGTTACTTGTTAGGGGGAGAGACAGCGGAGATGCCGGATAGCTATACAGGGCTTCATTTTGACTGTGCCGGTTTTGCTTTGGGGGTCGTGGATCGTGCTAAAATACTAGGAGCGCATAAGGTACAAGTAGGTGATCGTTTAATTGGGGTGTCCAGTTCAGGGTTTCATAGTAACGGGTTTTCCTTACTAAGAAAAATATTTCAGCCGGATATATCTCTTTGGGAGGAAGAGTTATTGAAACCAACGGCCCTTTATGTATCTTTAGCTTTAGATTTATTTAAAATAGAAGGCTTAAGAGCTATAGCTCATATTACAGGGGGAGGGATGGATAATTTGTTAAGAATCCTTCCTAAGCAGACAGGGGCTAAAATAAATGTTTGGGACATACCACAACCTTTTATGGAAGTGAAACAGAGGACAGGAATGGATTTATTGGAATTAATGAAAGTGTTAAATTGTGGTATAGGCTTAGTTTTAGTTGTTTCTGCTACAGATGTTCATCAGATAGGGCCGCTTATAAAATCGAAAGGTTTTGCAGTTATAGACTTAGGAGTTGTTGTATCCCAGAAAGAACAAACTCCTTCCTGGTATATCCATTAGTAGGGGCGGCACCAGAGTAAGGTATCCTTAATTAAGGTCTCCGTTTCATTTTCATTAATAGAGGAGGCACCTTTATCCTGAGATTCCTCCTTTTTAAAAAATATTAATGGTGAGTCAGAAATAGGGTTACAGGCTTGTACTGCATCCCATTCTGCCTCATTCTTGTTGTACCCATATCCTCTGACTATGTGTGGTGAAAGCCGCAAAATTTTTCTCGCAGAGTCCTGATCATTCGCAGAATCCTGATCATTCGCAGAATCCTGTATGGAAGATCCATAAGCCCACCACCAATCAGTGTTGCAACGACACTGAACTACCACTCCCGCCTGTAGTTTTCGGTTGACTTCGTGCAACTGGTTTAACAATTTTCTAATGAGATGACGGCGGTGAGGGTGGGGATAATATGGAGTTATTGATTCTTTAGCAGTGTCTATTGTTTTGTTTGGTACTTCTGATTCAGCTGGAGCTTTTTTTGAAGCAGTAAAAGCAATTGAAAATAAAATGCCCGTTAAAATAGCTGAAAACTTAATATTATAAAACATTTTTTCCTTCCTTTTTAGAGTTGAAAGTTATATAAAAACTGAGGTTTGTCAATGGATTTTTTTTTCGACTTCGACACAATACGATGCAACAAATAAGTGATCGTTTAATTGGGGTGTTCAGTTCAGGGTTTCATAGTAACGGGTTTTCCTTACTAAAAAAAATATTTCAGTTTTTATAGAGGGATTATGCGGGATGTGGTGATTGTATCTTCTTGGGGAAGAGGAGCTTGGCTAGCTCATCAGTTGCAGAAAAAAGCTTTTCGGACCACTTTGTTCGATATATCCAGCCTACAACCCCTATCCTCGGCAGAAAGAGAAGGGCCGTTTGGTGTTTTCTTACCTTCTCATTTAAGTGATCTGCAAAAAAGTTATTTATGCGGAGATCATTTTTATTCTGTTCAACAAGGTTTTTCTATTTTTGCCTCCCAGGGGCCTGTGGAATTTAGAGGGGCTTTGAATCCTTTTTTGCTGGAGACATGTCGGGATTTTCAGGTCTGTCATTCTGTTTTACACCAAACAGGTATAGAGTCTCGCTCTTCACTTCCGCTTTCGCGAGGGCCGGCTTCGCTAGGATCAAACAAGAGCAGTATAAAAGAAGCTGTAAGATCCAATTTGTTCTTATATTTGGCAAAAGAGTTTTCAGGAAGTTATACCGAACAGGTTAGGAGTGTGCGAGTTCCTCTTTCCCTTCATCCTGGGAAAGAAACTTACAGAAACCACAATGGATTTAGTCCTTTGTTTTCTGAGTATCTCTTTAGGGAGTCTTCACAGAGGTATTTTGCGGATATAAAGTATGCTTTACAAAAAGAAGGGGTGAAGTGGTTGGATATGTCTGCCGCTGATTTATCTTCGTCTAATAATCTGTTAAGAGATCTTAAGTTAAAAAAAACACATATAGAATTTAAGTGGAATGAGGAAGTGCAAAAAAGCCGATTTTTGATATGGACATTAAGTGGACTGGAAACCCTTCAGTTTTTTTCAAATAGTATGTCTTTCTTGTTTCCTACTTGGAAGCCACCAATAAAAATATGGAAGCGGTTTTCTTTATCCTGGGACCAAGGCGCTTTTCAAAAAGTGATTCCGTTGCTGTTGTTGGTTTTACCTGAATATATAAGGAGAGATCATGTATCACACGAACACGAACAGGAACACGAACAGGAACCGGAACCTTTTCTTAGGTGGGGCGAAGACTTTTTAAGTCTTAAGCGTCATCCCGAAGCGTCTAAAATGGATTTATGGATGCTTTGCCCTTATGATGAGCGTTTTAATAAGTCTATTTTGTCTTCTTATTTGAGAGTGGCTTTAGACCGGTTAAATTGTTTGTTGCCCGGGTTTTCCATAAACGGTTATTTACCAGAACAGGAGATATGTCATGATTATTTTGTCTTATACGAAAAAGAGGGTCTTTTTAATAGAAAAAAGAGGGATAAAAAACTCTATAACCGATTATTTCATTTAAACCCTGAATCAGCTGGAAAAATGGATGCTTATTCTCTTATGCGGCAATCCAGTGATATTCTGGAAAGTCTTTTAAAAAACAAAGCATAAGTGCTCTTTCATTTCCGCCTTATCTGTCATTGCCCGCGAAGCTTGTCCCCGTGGAAACGAGGAGCGGGAACCTGGTTACTCTTGTTCTTCAGGAGAGAAATCAACTATATATTGCAAAAAAAGAGATATTGATACAAAATTTAAGACATTCTTATAAATATCCGACAGGCTTGTAAGATGGTAAAAATGAAGCCATTCTTAAGAACCCGACTCTAGTCCCGTAAAAAGGAGAACACCTTGGCTCTTATTCCTGTTGTTATTGAACAAACACCCCGTGGGGAGAGAAGTTACGATATTTACTCCCGTCTTCTGAAAGATCGCATTATTATGTTGGGGATGCCTATTACAAATGAGGTTGTAAATAGCATTATTGCCCAGATTTTTTTCCTGGAAATGGAAAATCCAGAAAAAGATATCCATCTTTATATTAACTCCCCTGGAGGTAGTGTGACTGCCGGGGTGGCCCTGTACGATATTATGCAGTTTATTAAATGCGATGTAAGGACTTATTGTATTGGTTTAGCGGCCAGTATGGGGTCCCTTTTGTTGGCTTCGGGAACAGCCGGTAAAAGATATATATTGCCTCATGCCCGTGTTATGATACATCAACCTCATGTGGCTGGGTCGGGTATTTCCGGTCAGGTGAGTGATATTGAGATTCAGGCGAAGGAGATGGCTCTCACAAAGAAAAAAATAGCGGAAATTTACTCTAAACACACAAAAAAAGATGTTAAAAAGCTAATATCTGCTATGGATCGGGATTATTATATGAGTGCTCAAGAAGCACTGGACTTTAATTTAATTGACCACATAGTATCCTCAAGGAAGAAAGTAAAGTTATGAGCATTAAAAAACAATATAACTGCAGTTTCTGTCAAAAGAACCAAAAAAGTGTAAAAAAACTCATTGCCGGTCCAGGAGGGGTTTATATTTGTTCTGATTGCATTGAGCTTTGCAACGATCTTATTTTAGATGAAGAAGTTAAGGTTAAAAAAACGATTGATCCTCCTACCCCTGTTGAAATCCACAAACATTTGAATGAATATGTGATTGGGCAGCATTCAGCTAAAAAGGCTCTTTCTGTAGCTGTTTATAATCATTATAGAAGGATCAGTTCCTCCGGTCATAAGTTTGCCAGGAAAAAAGATAATGATGATGTGGAAATCAATAAAAGCAATATTCTTTTAATTGGTCCTACCGGTTCGGGAAAAACTCTTTTAGCTCAGACTATTGCTCGTCGTTTGGATGTGCCTTTTGCTATATCTGATGCAACAGCCTTGACCGAGGCGGGTTATGTGGGAGAGGATGTAGAAAATGTAATCCTTAATCTTCTTCAGGTTGCGGATTACGATGTGGAAAAAACACAAAGAGGTATTATTTACATTGATGAAATTGATAAAATTACACGTAAATCTGAAAATCCCTCTATTACAAGAGATGTGAGTGGGGAGGGGGTTCAACAAGCTTTATTAAAAATTTTAGAGGGCACGAAAGCAAACCTTCCTCCAAAAGGCGGGCGCAAACACCCTCAACAGGATTTTATTCAGGTAGATACCTCTAATATATTGTTTATTGTAGGGGGGGCTTTTGTAGGGTTGGAAAATATTATTGAAAACAGGATTTCCAATAAAGCTATGGGTATTGCTGCTGACATTAAAACAGATGAGGAAAAATTAAAATCGAAGCAAAATTTACTGAAGAAGGTAGAATCCAATGATTTATCCAGATACGGTTTGATACCGGAGTTTATTGGCCGACTGCCGATTATTGCCATATTGGACGCTTTAGATGAAGAAGCTCTGGTGGATATACTGCAGAAGCCAAAAAATGCTTTGGTTAGGCAATACCAAAAATTAATGAAGTACGAAAATGTGGATTTGATTTTTGAACCGCAAGCTTTACAAGCCATTGCTCATTTAGCTATCAAAAAGAAAACGGGAGCCAGAGGGTTGAGAGGTGTTATTGAAGATGCTACTTTAGATATTATGTATGAAGTGCCTTCTGATCCGTCCATTCAAAAATGTATTATTACTGAGGATGTGATTCTCGGAAAAGAGCAACCTCGTGTCGTATATGATAATAAGAGTAAAACCAAAAAACCTGTTGCAGTAGATACGGAGGAGAGTGCATAAAAATCAACTATACTGATACAGGTTTGAATTTTGGTTTTTTTGTGAGCTTCTTCTGGGGAGTGAGCGAAGTGCGGAGGGCGCAAATCTCCATACCGGAGCGGTATAACAAACAGGGGTTGCTTGTAAGATGGGGATGGTGTAATAGGGGTTTGAGAAATAAATGAAACAAAAAGATATACAGACTTTGCCGTTATTATCTTTAAGAGATCTGGTTGTTTTTCCTTACATGATGATGCCTCTTTTTGTAGGGCGTGAAAAAAGTATTAATGCTCTTCAATATGCTATGAATAATAAAACAGATGTTGTCCTGGCTTCTCAGAAGGAGGCTAGGGATAACAACCCCACTCCTGACCGGATACATTCTGTGGGTACAGTGGGTGCTATTATTCAACATCTTAAGCTGCCGGATGGGACGGTGAAAGCTTTGGTGGAGGGTAAGCATCGTGTTCACATAGATAAATTTCTCCAGGTAGATGATTTTTTTACTGTGAAGGTCCGTCCGGTTGTGGAAGAAATAAAAGAGGAGACGGAAGCAAATGCCTTAAAACGAATGGTGCATTCCTCTTTTGAAAATTATGTAAAATTAAATAAACAAGTTCCCCCTGAGGTGTTGGCGCGTATCTATACTATCAATCGTTTTAGTGAGTTAGCTGACAACATAGCTTCACAACTTAATTTAAAAATGGAAGACAAGCAATTTATCCTGGAGACTTTTGATCCAGGAGAAAGGTTAAGGCTGGTCTTAACTCATATCACACGGGAAATTGAAATTTTAAAGGTGGAAAAAAAGCTTAGGACCAGAGTAAAGGAGCAAATGGAGCGGTCCCAAAAGGAATATTACTTGAACGAACAACTACAGGCCATTCAAAAAGAGTTAGGGGAAAAAGACGACTTCCAAAAAGAGATTAAGGAACTGGAAGAAAAAGCGGGTAAAATGAAGTGGTCTAAAGAGGCTAAGGACAAAACCGCTCGGGAAGTAAAAAAACTAAAAATGATGTCTCCTATGAGTGCTGAGGCGGCGGTTATCAGAAATTATATAGATTGGATGATTACTCTTCCTTGGCAAAACTATGTAAAGGAAAAAAGGAATATTTATCTGGCAGAACAAATATTAAATGAAGATCATTGGGGGTTAGAGAAGGTAAAAGAGAGAATTTTAGAATACTTAGCTGTCAGAACCATAGCGGAAAACCCAAAGAGTCCCATTATTTGTTTTATTGGTCCACCAGGTGTGGGCAAGACCTCTTTAGCTCGTTCTATTGCTAGAGCTTTGGATCGTCCTTTTGTGCGTATTTCTCTTGGAGGAGTGCAGGATGAAGCGGAAATTCGGGGGCATCGTAGAACTTATGTTGGGGCTTTACCGGGAAAGTTAATTCAATCCTTGCGTAAAGTGAAGTATGGTAATCCTCTGTTTTTGTTAGACGAGATAGATAAGATCAGCACTAGTTTTCGTGGGGACCCTTCTTCTGCTTTATTAGAGGTATTGGACCCTGAGCAAAATAATACTTTTCAAGATCACTACCTGGAAGTGGATTATGATTTATCTTCTATATTATTTATTACGACGGCTAATTCCATACATGGCATTCCACGGCCTTTAATGGACAGAATGGAAATGATTTATATTGAAGGTTATACGGAAAGGGAAAAGCTCAATATTGCCGATAAATATCTATTGCCAAAGCAGATGAAAAAGCATGGTCTTGAAAAGTATAAACTCACAGTAGCTAAAGAGGTTTTGTGCGAAGTTATTCGATATTATACGCGGGAAGCGGGGGTTAGGGAGTTAGAAAGGCAGATTGCAAAAATTTGTAGGAAGCTGGTAAAAGAGATTGTGTTTTCTGTTACTCAAAAAAAGGTCGAGGCTGACGATAAAATAGAGTTGGTTAAAAAATATGTAGGCTCTACTATTTCCGCTACAAAAATTAAAAAATATTTAGGAGTGCATAAATTTAAGTATGGAAAAGTAGAAAAAAGAAGTGAGATAGGATTGACAAATGGTTTAGCGTGGACAGATACGGGAGGAGATTTATTAGCTATTGAAGTTTCTGTGATTCCTGGTAAAGGGAAGTTCACTTTTACAGGGCAGTTAGGTGATGTTATGAAGGAATCTTGTTCCGCGGCCCTTAGTTATGTCCGTTCTCGTGGACCTTTGTTTGAATTGCCTTCTAATTTTTTTGAGAAACACGATTTTCATATTCATGTTCCTGAAGGAGCCGTTCCAAAAGATGGTCCATCGGCGGGAGTGGCTATTACTACTAGTTTGGTTTCTGCTGTGATGCGCTTTCCTGTAAAGAAAACAGTAGCCATGACAGGGGAGATCACACTTCGTGGACGCGTTTTAGCGATTGGAGGATTGAAAGAAAAAATTCTGGCTGCGCATAGAGAAGGTATAAAGACAGTTATTATTCCAAGGGAGAATGAAAAAGATTTAAAAGATAAAGAAAAAGGGATGCCCAAAGAGGTTTTACAGAAAATGGAGATTATTACTGTTGAGCATGTAGATCAAGTTTTAGTTAACGCGCTTGAAATTAAGTCAGCTCAGGAGCTATTTAAAAGACGTGTTGAAAAAATTTCTGGTCTGAAAGCAAAATACACGGGTCATATACACCTACAAAAACACTAAATAGAAGGTTGATAGATTTATAGGAGGTTAGCTCAGCTGGTAGAGCGCCACCCTTACAAGGTGGATGTCGTCGGTTCGATCCCGGCACCTCCTACCATTCACTCTCTTAACCTTTTATATTGCTTGAGTTTTTTATTTCAAAAATACTTTTTGACGGGATTTTGACGGGAATTTTCAAATAGCCGAAAATATCTTTTATTTTTTAGCTGTATTGAACAATATAGCAGATGTTTTTTCTCCTATATCTGAACTCAAAAGAGCAACAGCCTTCGCATACTTTTGAGTCATCCTTTGTTGAGAATGTCCAAGACTAGCTTGAACAGCAGAAAGGTTATTCGTCCCCATAAGTGCCATTGTGGCGTAAGTATGTCTTAAGATATGGGTAGAACGCCAAGGAAGTTCCAACGCCATAAAACCATGATTAAAAGATGATTGAACAGCATTATACTTCAGTAACCTTCCTTCTTTATCTGTAAATACAAAGTCATTTACAGATTCTTTTTGCATTTGCAAAAGAATATCTTGAAGCTTCTGTGGTAAAACAATAATTCGTGCAGACTGAGAAGTTTTAGTTATCTCCTCTAAGAAAGGAAATTTTGTCCATTGATCCCATCTGACTTTCTTGATATGGGTCTTTTAGAAACATAGCCACCATTCTCACCACTTAAGATAAGTCCTAAACTTCCTTTGGCTATCTTAGCTTTGATTAAGACATGGCCTCCGTTTCTACCATTTTCTTTTTTATTTGCAGTTTGCCCCTCTGGGAAATTACGAATAAAAGAATGATTGGATACAAACTCCTCAGCTAAGATTGTTAAGTCATGTTGGAGGGTTTGAATTGTGACCATATCCAAAACAACTTTTCTGTTTTGGATGACTAAATTTTCAGAAAGCTCTAAATCTTCTGATACAATAGTTGTTTCTTCTTTAGAGATTTGTCCTTTATCCTCAGCTACATTGAGAGTTTCTTTGTTTTCAGCTTCTGGAGTAAGTGTTTCTTGAACAAGCTGTTCTTCTGGTAAAAAATATCTGCATCATTGAAAGATAAATCCTCGCAAGCAGAAAAAATAAAAAATAAGAAAATCAAAAAAATAAATTTAAAATTCATAAAACTCCCTTCCGTTTTCGGATTCAGGAGCATTTCAGAAAAAAGAAAAAAAGAAAAGAGAGAGGCTGAAATCTCCCCACCGTCGGTGGGATAATCAGCCTAAATTCATCCCATGCGTGGGATAAATGAAGAAAAATGCAGTTTTTCATCCCACCGTCGGTGGGATAAACCATCCAATTCATCCCATGCGTGGGATGAATTTTATAAATGTAAAAAACTCAGGTATTAAATGATAATATGAATTTCTATAATAAGTTCATTTGTTTTAAAGAAGGTTTATGCTCTAAAACTTTTTCTATGAAATAAGAGGAATTTAATTTACCGCCAACTTCTTTTTGCTCTTCTCTTACTTGACATTTCAAAATATCGCCTTTGGAAAAAGATAACAAACTACCTTCTACTTTATTGATAAACTCTTTATCCTCTATTAAAGCAGTTATTACTGAATGATTAGATAAACTATTATCTGAAAGTTTCCATTTTAGTTTCCCTTTATCTTCTTCAAAATTAAGGGTTATAATATGATAATATTTTTTAAATGTATTTGTGGTTGTATTAACTTCTTCTTCAATTTGATATTGTAGAAAAGCATGAGCTTCTTCTCTGTTTATAGACTTTAGTATTCTATTTTTTTCATCAAGAGCTTTTATTTCTCCTACTCTATTTTGAAGAGGTTTTAAAAATTTTTTATTTTCTTTTATTGTTCCATTAAATATTTTTATAACTTCAGCATTATAGATATCTCCATTAATATTCAAATTTTGAATACTAATGGGTAATTTTGAGTTATTTTTATTAAAACTTTTTATAAGATCAAACAATCCAAGTTTCCCAAAAATTATGTTAAATAAATCAGCAGACTTATAAGTTTCTATAATTGACATAACTTCTGGTAAATACTGAGCTAAGTATAAAACTACTTCAAAAGAACCACTTCTTTGGCCAGACACTTTGAGATGAGCATTGCTGTTAATACCATTCAACAGTGTATTAGAAATTTGAAAGACTTTATCTAAAGCTAATAAAGATGGGGCTAAGTCCTCAACACTCATTGAGTGTGATTCCCTCATTACTTGTCCGTCATAAGAAATAATGAATTTTTGAATATCTTTGTTATCTTCAATCATGGTTTTCTTATTATAAATTTAAACAAAAAATATATGTAATCATTTAGATTTGCTTTGTCTTCTTAAATCTTCAAGAGCTTCTTTAATTCCTTTTTCTTGTTTATCTTTTTTCCATTCATCCCAAAAATCAATTGTTGCACTGTCAGGTTTAATTTTCGGCTCATCAATTTTTACTCTGCTTGGAAGCAAGCAAGCATCACCTACGATTAAACTTTCACCTATATCTAAAATAGGTAATAATTCAGCAAAATTCCCCAAGCTATCTGGAAACAGTCGTCTGATAACATTTTGATCATCAGGATTTGAAAGTTTCATAGATATAAAGTTTCCACATTGGCTTAGCACAGTTTTGCTTACATCTGCTGGTCTTTGGCTAATGACAACCAGAGATAATCCGTATTTCCTTCCTTCTTTTGCAACTCTCTGAAAGTTATAGAGACCTCTCTCTTCAATACTGGAAGCTTCTGTATTTGTAGGAATATACAAATGTGCTTCATCACAAAATAGGGCAATAGGATGCCTTTTGTCTTCATCTGTCCACTGCTGAACTGAAAAAATCAATCTTGTCACAAGTCCAGTTATCAATGGTAATATATCTGAAGGTACCTCTGAAAAATCAACTATTTTATTTCCTTTTTTATTATTAAAATCCATTAATTTTTCAACCAAGTTTTCAAGCCATTCATGTTTTTGTAAAATTGAATTGTTATTAAACAGAAAATTTAATCTTTTGTCGCTTTGCTTGCTTTTTAATCTTTGTATGAAACGAGTAAGTTTACCATTTAAAGGGCCTGCTTTTCCTTTTGAAGTAGAGCCTTGAACTCTTTCTGTATCTAATTTATCAAGTTCTTTTAAAACTTCATCTATGGAATAAGGAACAGGGCTATCAATAGTAAAATTATTGAGAATATCTTGTTTATCATTCTCTTTTAATTTTTGTTTTTTATAGTTTATAACCAAATCAAATAAAGCCCTTGCCTGATTAGGAGCATTTTGGTCACTTCTATCCAACATCATTGCCATTATTTCCTCATAAGATAAAAGCCAGTAAGGTAGATATATAATTTTTTCATTATCTGCATTATCTGTAGGTCCAGCTACTTTTAATAAAGTTGTATTATCTAAACTGGATAGTGGTTTATATTCTCCATGAATATCAAATACGATACTGTTCACGGATTGCAATTGAGAAGATTTTTCTAAAATTTTAGCAACAGTCCAGGATTTTCCAGAACCTGTGCTTCCGACAATAACTGCGTGTCTCTGGAAAAATTTATTGCCATCCAAATAGGTTTTAGCATCTTCTGATATAACATATCTTCCAATGTTTAATGATTTTTCTTTTTCTTCATCACCAACAGACAAAGACTTCATAAATTGTGAGAGCTCCTCACCTTCTATTAGAAAACAATCAGCGTCAAGGCTTGGCACTGTTTCTAATGTTCGTTTGAAGACATTTGATTTTGTACCATATTTATCTAATAGCGTTCCGACTAAACAGGCTTTTACTACATTTTCAACAATAATCTCTTCAGGATTATCAGGTTCTACTTTATCAGAAGACTTACGCATGATTTTTATAACCAAGCCAATAATGGCTTCTCCTGTTTTTGTGGATCGGATGCGAAGCAAATTATTTACTTGAATACTGTTGAGCTTCTGCTCTTCAATAACTTTGATAACAACATTCCCTGTATCTACACTTTCTACTTTCCCAAATGGATTCTGCTGTGGTTGATTCATAAAACCTCCATGAATTTATTAAGTTTCCAATAGTTTCCATTTAATTTTAAAGACTTCTTAGGAGAATTGTTTTTCTTAAACATAACTTTAGTTTCATTTTTATCTTTTTCAAATAAACAATACTGTTCGGCATTGTTAAGCTTTTGCATACAAGAATCTGTTGCTTTTTCTGTAATAATCACGATAGGAGTACCGGTCTTAATTTTACTGTCAACCTTCGGAGTCAAATGCTCATCATTAAAGCCAAATCCAACAACTAAAAAGCTATTTGCGTTTTCAATTACATCGTCTGATTTTCCAATTAGAGTTCTATATGGTTCTTTTATAAAAGTTTCATAATATTTTCTTTCTTTAGCAGGTAAGACCATAGTGTATTTTAAGTTTTCAAATTCATATTCATACGGCAAGCAAAATGTATTACTATTTTCATCGGACAACCAATTTAACGAACCATGAACTTTAATTAAATTAACAATTTCTTTTTTTCCAAAAGCTGTTGAATGAAAATTTGATAATGGCTTACCAGTAAATCCATCTGTGAAATTATAATCGCTTTTTGACAATGCGTATTCCAAGATACAATCATAATTAGTTGTTACAATATCAATTTTTCTTGGATGAATATCATAAAACTTTTTTATCATATCGGTTATTGACTTAAAGTAATTCATATTTTGTATAGCTTTTTTCAGACATTCTAATTGTTTTTTAGAAACTTCATTTCTGATAATCTTTTTAACTATATCAATTTTATTTATATCGTCAATTTTCCCCAGTTCTGTTTCCAAATTAGCACTTGTACCCAAATCTCCGAGTTCAGATTTTAAAGATTTTTTTAAATCATCCATGCTGGGCAGGCCATAAGGAATAGTTGCACCTGAACCCCAGATGATTACAGGAGGATTTTTTAAAAACCTTTGAATAAGTGTAAAAACTTCTATTTTTTGTTCTTCTGTCTGATTCATGTGTTGATTATTCTAAATTTTGCACCTACAATTACCTTTAGTCATTTCCTTTGCATCATATTATAAGAACCGCCTCCACCGCCACCAATAGGCTCTAAGACATAGACTTTGCTGAACATAATAAAAGAGTTCATTTTACTCCTCCTTGAGAATCAAGTAAAATTGCTTTTATCATGTTAAAGGGAACTTCTTGGATAACCCAAGAAGAATCACCAACAAAATCTTCTGTTTCATTCCATACAGCACTTACTGGAGTCGTTATTGTTGCCCCTGCTAATTGTTTGCTGTCAATATATCCGGCGGCAACCATTTCCTGATAATAGCTTGCAAAAGCATTATTGTCATTTACATATTTCTGAATATCTATTCCTTGTCCTTCCATTATTGCCGACAACAACTCTTCTCTTGAAACTTCATACATTGAACCAAATCCTACTTGAACACCTAAAGCTTTTTCAAGGATACCTGCCTGTTCATACATGGCTGGATTTTTAAAATTAAAACCATTTACAACATATAAAAACACCTGTTCCGAAATACCTGCTGTTTGCATCCTTTCCTTTAATTCCTCTGTTGATATTTCCTCTTGTCCCCAACGATAAGCTTTCATATAAGCTCCACCTCCGCCCCCGTGGGGACCAACAGCCATGATTATATCATAAGCTCCGCCCCCTCCACCATGAGGGCCAGCAAGCATAAGCATAGGTAAATTATTCATCCTATCTGAATAAAAACTCAAAGAACCTGCTTTATGGATGTTAGTTGCAATCTTAAATCCCGCTTCTCTTCCTACAACATATTGTGGAACTTCTCCCATATTTATTACCTTTAGAGTTTTTAAAGCCTCTAATGCCTGATATGATTCAGGATAATTTCCATTAAAAACAATACCTGTTTCTTTTCCCCATTTTGGAAAAGCATTTCCACTATCCCAAGATACTTGACTTTCCTTAACAAAATTTAAAATAGCCTCCATTTGCGGATGGGCTACAATAACCTTTTGCTTCTCTTCCCCAGTTGGAAAAGAATAAAGCTCATCTTCATTTAAAACAACGAAAGCCCCGCCAGCGTTTTGATAAACAAACCTTTTCCCTGTTTTTATGCCGGAAAAAGCATTTGCATAATGACCACCATAACCCTCTTGAGCAAAGCAAGGGTTAAGTAAAAATGTAGATAATAATAAACACCCAATGTATTGCATTTATATTTCCTCTTCCAAATCCTGTCCTAATAAAGAATCACTACAAGCGATTGAAAAGACAGGGATGTCTCCTTTGCCTTTATTGTTTTCCATAATGCTTCGGACTGTTCTATGAAACTCCCTATGAGCTTTTGTCAATTTCCGCCTGCTTTCTTCATCCAAAAATTCCACCCAGTAATGAATGTAATTGTTTTTTATATTATCCGGCTTGTATTGCTCCGCTAAAAACATGAGATGAGCCTTAAGCAAGCGGAAAGACAGGATAGTATCCTTATTTCCCTCTGTCACTTTATAAAAGCCTTTTTTATCTTCATACAATATCTTTTTATTCATAAGTTTTTTAAGGGCTAAAAGCCCCTTCCAGCCAAAGCTTTTCTCTATTTCATTTTTTGTTACCCCCTGTTCAGAAAAAGCCAAGCACCAGCACAGGAAGATATGCTTATCAGACAATAAAGTTGATAAAGTATCTTCTACATACTCCTCTTCCCTTTCCAAAGCGACTTTCAGAATTTGAGAAATTTCTTTTGGGAGGCTATTCTTCAGTTCAGGGATAAAAACAAGTAGTTTGGAAAGGGTCTTTGCTGTCGGCTTGGAATGGCCGTTAGCCAGCCGATTAAGCGTTGTTGGCGGAATGTTCATTTTCTTGGAAATAGCCGTTTCACTGGTAGAGGGGTTTTTATTCTGCTCTTCCGCAAGATATGCCCTTAAAATCTCTGAAAAAGGCTCATTCATAACTCATTGCATTAAATAGATAAAACCTGATTTTATCAAGTTTTTTTTCTTTTTTGCGAAAATTTTACACGATTTCCAGAGATATGGCTCATTTGGAAGTAATTACTACTTTTTTATAAAAGGGTCTTACTTTAAAATTAGCAAATTTTTATATTCTGCATTAAGAGCGGACTTTGTGTCATAAACTTAATTTTTTAAGTGTCTGGAATAAAAATTGCATATACTTTTTAAAGAACAACAAATCTATAAAAATTGTTTTTTTATGAATAAAAATAGATTTCTTTATTATATGTAAAGAAAAGGAAAAAGCTTAGGAATATGTCAAAAAAAAACAAATCATTAAAATATAGAGACCTCCCTTGGGAGTTAAAAAACAAGGTGGATTTTACTTATGGACATATCCAAAAAGCTCAAAATCCCACAATTCAGCATATTTTAAAAAGGTTAAAAAAATTTGAAAAAATGTATGCAGAAGAAGGAGCAGAAGTTTCTGCTCAAGAAAAAAGAGAGGCTATTGATAGGTTAGAAAATTACATGGAGTCTGCTGAATTATAAAACACAATAGAAAAGTCTCAAAATTAACAAGTAAAGGAAAATATAATGCCAAAACAAAGAAAAACATCTAAGAAAGTCGGTAAAGTCGCTTCTAAAGTATTAAAAAGTAAAAAAGCAGGTAAAAAAGCTAAAACTGCCGCAGCTTCAACTTTGTCACAACGAGCACCTAAAAAGAAATTAAAAAAGAAGCGAAAATAAAAACTTAAATTTGTAGCATCATCATGGCAAGACACAAAAAACATAAATCAAAATCTATAGAAATTTATAAACATAAAACTCAAAAGAGGAAAAATAACCCTCAAGTGGGAGCTGTAACTTCTGAAACAGACAATCCAAAAGTTAAGACAAAGAAATACAAATATGATCCTAATATAGACCCTGAACTTCAGTGGGCTGGCAAAGCAGAAAGGCTATCTTTTGAAGCCCCGACTGTTCCTTTACATATTCACGAAAAAATAGATCCAAGGAGTATCGTTGAAACTGTCAGAGCAAGAAATTCTGTAGATTATGAACAAATGTCTTTATTCCATGATCCTACCGAAAGAAGACCTTTAGAAAAAGAGATTGAATTTTATAAACACGAAAAACTTTGGAGTAATCGTTTGATTGCCGGGGACTCTCTTGTGGTAATGAACTCTTTACTTCAAAAAGAAGGAATGGCTGGAAAAGTTCAATGCATTTACATTGATCCTCCTTATGGGATTAAATATGGTTCTAACTTTCAACCTTTTATAAACAAAAGAGATGTAAAAGACAAAAAGGATGAAGACCTGACTGCTGAACCGGAAATGATAAAAGCCTTTCGGGACACTTGGGAGCTTGGTATTCATTCTTATTTAACTTACTTGAGAGACAGATTGTTTTTGGCCAAGGAATTGCTTACAGAAAGTGGTTCTTGCTTTGTTCAAATTTCTGATGAAAATGTGCACTTAGTTCGTAACTTAATGGACGAAGTTTTTGGAGTAGATAATTTTGTGAGTCAAATCACAATAAAAAGAGCCTCTGTGATGTTCACTAAGAAATATTTAAAGTCTGATGTTTTTTATGTGATGTTTTATGCTAAAAGTTTAAATAATTTTAAATATCGTAAATTATATATTGATAAAGATATACAGCAATTTGCTAATACCGCCGGTTCGCATCTTTGGTGTGAAAATAGACAAAATGATAGTGAGATAAGAATAGAAGCAGAAGAACGGAAAAATATTAAAAAATTTCTATCAGATCACTCTGATTATATTCTCTTTCGGACTTTGGGGCTTAATGCGCAAGGGACAGAAAAACAAAAACCTTTTAATTTCAAAGGAGTAGATTACTTTCCGCCAAAGGGAACACAATGGAAAACTTCATATCTTGGATTGGACACTTTAGTAAAAGCAAACAGGATAATTTTAGAAGGCAATAAGATTGGATATAAATACTTTTATGAAGATTTTAGAATATCAGAAGTTAGTAATTATTGGAAAGGTATTGGTCCGGCGGGAGATAAAATCTATGTTGTGCAGACAAATAATGAAATTGTAAAAAATTGCATGTTAATGACAACAGATCCAGGTGACTTAGTTTTAGACCCTACTTGTGGTAGTGGGACAACAGCTTATGTTGCTGAAAAATGGGGGCGCCGGTGGATTACTTGTGACACTTCCCGTGTAGCCATTGCCCTTGCAAAGCAGAGGCTTATGACAGCCAACTTTGACTACTATGAATTAACAGACGACAAACAAGGTGTCAGTGGAGGGTTTAAATATAAAGAAGTTCCTCATATAACTTTAAAGTCCATTGCTAATAACCCTGACATAAAAGAAGGCATGACCAAAACAGAAATAGAGTCAGCTATAACCCGCCATGCCCCAAAAGAGAAATTGGTCGATCAGCCTCATATAAATAAAAGCAAATTCCGAGTTTCCGGGCCTTTCACTGTTGAAGCTATCCCAGCCGTTAAAGTGGAAACTTTATCAGGAGAAATGCTAAATGGAGCAAATAGCATTATAAAGCAGGATTGGTTTCATGCTCTTAAAGAGCATGGGATAAAAGGGAAAAAAGGATTGAGCAAAGATATTGAATTTACAAGATTAGAAATGATCAGTGACACTCAATATATTTATGGTGAAGGGGAAATAAAAGAAACCGGGAAAAGAGCTATTGTTTGTTTTGGTTCAGAGTTTGCTCCCTTAGAGCAAAGGCAAGTAGAAGAAGCTTTAAAAGAAGCAAAGCAATTTCGGCCTGACATTGTGATTTTTTGTGCCTTTCAATTTGATCCTGAAGCTGGCAAAGATGTTGACGAATTAGATTTGAAATGGACAAAAGTTTTAAAAGTTCAAATGAACAGTGATCTTTTAACCCATGATCTAAAAAAGAAAACAAAAGGGGAAAGCTTTTGGTTGGTCGGCCAGCCTGATGTTAAAGTTCAAAAAATCACCAAAGGGGATCATAAAGGAAAATATACTGTCAGCATTCAGGGCTTTGACTATTACAACACAAAAACAAATGAACTTGAAAAAGGCGGCAAAGACAAAATTGCAATATGGATGTTGGATACCAATTATGATGAAAGGTCTTTATATCCCAGACAGGTATTTTTCCCTCTTTCAGGAAACAAAGATGGCTGGGAAAAGTTGAAAAAAAGTTTAAAATCAGAATTGAACTTAGAGTTGATGGATAAATTCAAAGGAACAGAGTCTATTCCTTTTAAACTGGAAAATCATAAAAAAATTGCCATAAAAATTATTGATGACAGAGGCATTGAAAGCCTGATTATCAAAACATTGGATTAAATTGTATGTCCTCACCAAAACCCATTAAACAGCTTATAATCAATTCTCCTTTTAAAGAACCCAATCAACATTGGAAATTTGACAAAACAATAAAAGAGTTTGTCCTTAAAGAAGGCAGAAGACCGGCCAGTTATATTATAGCCAGTTCCACACATAAATCTTATGATGAATATGGAATAGTTAAAGAAATCCCCCTTGTGAATGAAATAAGAGAAAGAATACAAAAATGGAAAAAAGACGACTATTCAGGTATAACAGGAGTCACCAGAAGGTTACTGGAATTTTGGAATACAAAATCAGAAGATTCAGGAAGAAAATATGATTTCTTTTTTTGTCAGTTGGAAGCTATTGAAACCCTTATTTTTCTTACAGAAGCCAGAGATACTTTCAGACAGGGGCTTAAGATACCTAAAGATGAAAAGTTAGATAGGCTTTGCTGTAAAATGGCTACAGGAACAGGAAAAACAGTTGTTATGGCTATGACCATTGCCTGGCAAGTTCTTAATAAGATCACTTATCCAAGAGACACAAGATTTTCTAAGAACATATTTATTGTTGCTCCTAATTTGACAGTTAAGGAAAGATTGCGTGTTTTAGACATATCATCAGAAAGAAATTATTACAGAGAATATAAAATTATACCAAATGAATGGCAGGAAAAATTAAGCCTTGGTAAAGTGCTGATAAAAAACTGGCATCAGCTTCAATGGGAAACAGAAGAACAAATAGAAAAAAGAAAAGGCCCGGACAAAAGAGGTGTTAAAAGCGACTATGCTTATACAAGAGAAGTGTTGGAAGATTTAGCTGCATCAAAAAACATTGTTGTTTTAAATGATGAAGCTCACCATGCCTGGCGACACCGTTCAGAAATGAAAATAAAAAAAACGGATGACTTGACGAAAGAAGATATAGAAAAAGCAACAAAATGGATTGAAGGCTTGGATCGCATCAATAGGAAAATTGGCATCAACCAGATATTTGATTTTTCCGCCACTCCTTATGCCCCTACAGGAAAAACAGCAGATGAGAGAAATTTATTTGAATGGATTATCAGTGATTTCGGACTGACTGATGCTATTGAATCCGGGCTTGTCAAAACTCCAAAATTTGCAGTAGGTGATGATGCTTCAGCCGATGCTAAGCATTTAAAACCCAAACTTTATCATATTTACGAAAATGAGGAAGTAAAACCTGACTTAAATAGAAAAGCAAAAGAAACAGAGTCTTTGCCGGATATAGTAAAAATGGCTTACACACATCTTTCACACAGTTGGCGCAAAAAGTATGATGATTGGAAAAAGAATTGTAAAAATTCAAAAGAGTTTTGTCCTCCTGTAATGATTTCCATTGTAAATAGAAAAGAAACAGCGGACAAAGCAGAATACAGCTTTAAAAATAATGACATTCCTGTTCCTGAGATATTTAAAGGTTCGGAAAAAATGTTAAAAATTTATTCAGGAATGGAAGAGGATGAAGCCACACGGGATAGGCTTGCCGTTGTAGGAAAAATCAAATCTGGTGGACAATACATACACCATATTATTTCTGTTGCTATGTTGTCTGAAGGTTGGAATTGCCAGACAGTAACCCATATCATGGGGCTAAGGGCTTTCAGCAGTCAGTTGCTTTGTGAGCAGATTATTGGAAGAGGCTTAAGGCGAATGTCTTATGAGTTGAACGAGAACGGAATGTTTGAATCAGAATATGTCAATGTTCTTGGTGTTCCTTTTGCTTATCTTCCTCAAGAAGGCAGTGACACAGGCAAAAAAGAGGAAATTCCAAGAAACTGCATTTTTCCTGAAAAGGAAAAATCTCAATATGCAATAACATGGCCTAATGTAGAGAGAATAGACTATCAACTAAGGCCGGAATTAAGAATTGATTTTAAATCCATGCCTGTATTTACAGTTGATGTTTCCAGTATTCCAAAAATCCAGGAATTAGCTCCTGTCATTGACGGAAAGCCAAGATATGAAGATATAGAATTAACAAGTCTTCAAGAATTTTTTGAAAAAGAATGTCAACCTGACAGGATGCAAACTTTGATGTTGAGAATTACAGTCCAAATTTATGATAAAAGCCAGCTTGAATGGAAAAAAGGAATTTTAAAACATTATGCTATTAAAATGATTTTTCAACTTGTAGAACAATTTATAAATTCTTCAAAGTTCAGAATAAAACCAAATTATGAAAAAGAAAGAAAAGACCTTATTGTAATGATAAAAATGAATGAAATTGTAAATAAAGTTTTTAGCTTGATACAAAAAGATTCTATTGAAGAACTCTCCGTCATATACAATGAGAACTCTCAGTTTTCCTCCACAAGTGAGATTCAAGAATGGTGGACAAAAAAGAAAACTGCTATTTTTAAAAAAACTCACATGAACCAATGCGTAGTAGATAGCTCTTGGGAATATACTCATGCCAGAGAGTTGGATAAAAATAAAGAGGTGTTAGCATGGGTAAAAAATGATCACCTTGGATTTAACATTGATTACATGGATGAGAAAGGAAAAATGAGAAATTACACACCGGACTTTATTGTCCGGCTGTCCAATGGAGATCATTTAATTCTTGAGGTGAAAGGAATTAAAAAGAAAAGAGATATTCAGAAATGGGACTTTATGAAAAATTGGTGCAAAGCTGTTTCAGAAGATTTGGAGCAAAATTGGCATTTCAAAATCTCTCAAGACTCCACAGGTGGCCAAGTCCATAGAATAATAGATGAGATTTTGAACAAGAAATAAAAAATCAGGAATTTTTCTTTCTTTTAAGGTGTTTTTGTTTTTTGAATCTCTGAACATATATGTAAATTAAGAGACGCCATTTCTTTTATATCAATCAATCCTTTTTTTGAGTTGTAATCTGCTTGATAAAACTTAAAATCTGTTCTTGATTCTTTTTTACATTTTGGATCGGTTAGGAGAGGTTAGAAGAGGTTAGCAGCGGGATAAACAGAAGGATTTTTATTTAATAATTAGGTTATTTTGGCTTCTTGATACCCTCGTTGCCTGACCGGCACCTCCTACCATTGAAAGCCACCAAAGTGGCTTCCCGTTTTATCCACTATTGGAATTACTTAGCTTTTTTATTTCAAAATCTATCTCTCTGTGATTCTCGCTGTGATCTTTGAAAAGGCTCTTAATTTTTTATCCCTCACATCACTTTTTAAACAAACCAGTCATTCCCGCGAAAGCGGGAATCCACCTTCAAACTTTCTTCTACTCATTTCCAAACAGGTTAAAAGCTTTTGCTGTTTTCTCTTTAGCCCCCTATATAATCCGGACTGAAGAAGAAAACACAAACCATTCTTTAATAATTGTAACTTTCTTTCCTGCATCTTTCCTTTTTTCTTTAATGTCAATATCAGAAATTTATTAAAGTGATTTTGCTTTAAATATATCAAACCCAACTTTTTGGTTTAGAAATTCCACCGACTACATCCGGGAACTGACTATTTTTTAAATGAGCTTCTTCCAAACTTATATTTTTATGCGATATTTTTTGTAAGTGCTGTTGAGCTGTTTTTAAAGTAAGAGAGCCATTTTTGTTTTCGGGAGGAGTAATAACAATCGTTCTCTTCTTAAATTTATTTCTTGCAAACCAGAGAGGTAATTTTAAATCCGTGTCATTTGACAATAAAGCTATAGAGGATATTTTTTCCTTACAACAATCATATATAATGTGTGTTGCTATATTTACATCTGTTTCCTTCTCCTCATATTTGGAAAATTGAAAAGTGCTTCTGCCCATGATTTTTTGTATCTGTTTTAACTTTTTAGGATTTTTTATTGATAGTGTTGCTTTTATATCCCGTTTTTTAAATTTACCATACACTACTTCTATCGTTTGAAGTGTTTGAAGAGCTTGCAAATATATATCTTGGCGACTGTCTTTTGAGGGATCTGTTAAGGTGCTTTGCACTCTTGCTGTAAAATATTTAATTGCTATTATTTTATGCCAAGAAGAATCCAGAACAGAGTTAATAAGAGCTTCTATGTTCAGCCATTTATAAGGAGTCTTTTTTAAAGAATAAAAAAGATTTAGTCCGTCAATATAAACAATTGTATTAAGAGGCTTAGAAAGTTTAAATTGCAAAATATATCTCTCTTAAAAGACGAAAGCGACCTTTCGGTCGCCTCGCACCCACTCACCGAAACAAGTGGGGATGTTATTTTTAATTATCAGTAATTTTAGAAAAAAATCAAGAACAAAATATAAAAAAAGACCTTTTTAAAAAACTCGCTGTGATTTTGCTGTGATTTACTTTGGTTGAGCGGGAAACGGCGGGAAAGTCCGGGAAAAAAGCACGGCGGGTTTGTGTTGATTTTACTGAATTATTTCAGTTTTTTGCTGTTTTGGTGCTTTCCTTTTTTCAGCCGGCACCTCCTACCATTGAAAGCCACCAAAGTGGCTTCCCGTTTTACCCACTATTGGAATTACTTAGCTTTTTTATTTCAAAATCTAACTTGAAGTAAAGGGACTGCGTTCGCCTATGGCGATGGCCTGACGGCCACCCTTGACTTGCAAGTTCGTTTCGGCTGGTAAGCAACTAAAAAAATAAGACCTGTCCCTGACCTATCTTATCGAATGAACAGCCGTCTTAAGCTTTCAAAACCTAAAATGGAATTTTTACCGTAATGAATAAGTTAATTGTCCCCGATTTGGAACTACTTAGACTTTTATATAGATTACAATAATAACTGGAGAGTGGCTTACAAGATATCCCTTATATTACTTATCAAAACAAATAAGATATTAAGAATCCTAAAATTAAACCTATCACAAGACCAATACAACAAAACAGAATAGCTCTTTTTTTAAGCTTTTTTATTTCAATTTCTAGTTGCTTTATTTGTTCATTGTTTTCAAATTTTTTCATAGCAAAGGGCAAAACTGCTTGAGCAACTTCCAGAAGAAATTTATACATAAAAAACCTCACCACTTATTTTATCTGAGCTTAACAGACAAGTAAGAAAACAAGCAAACAAAGATTAACAATGAATGAAAGACAAACCTCACTTACAATTTCCAAAAACTGAAAAACAAAATCTTAAAAAGACTTTAAAACTCTTATACTCCAACAAAGCTCATCCAATATTCCCCACCCCGCCGTTTCCCGCTCTTCCAAATTCCTCTTCTCTTCTATCTCTCTTCCTCTCAAATCCAGACTCCACCAAATTAAATAAAATAGATACACACACGGACTCTGACCACCTCCACGAAACCAAAGGATGAGGGGGGGTGGTCAGAGTTCGGGTGTGTAAAAACCTTTGTATTTTCAAGGGCTTGAGAGGATTCAAAAAAAAGCTACTTTGCGTTTATGTTTGCACTTTATCTTGAAGCACAAACTCGTCTTACCGGGATGCTCACACCCACCTTTCAAGCTCCAAGCCAAGCCCTTACCTGCCTGACAGACACGGCTTACCCACTCACTTACCAGTCAGTTTCCAACAACAAAAGTTCGCTTAAGGCACATGAACAAGTAGGCTTACTGCTCCACTGATGAGGAGCTTCCGAGCATGACAACACCTCCAGGAGCTTGATAACTTGCTCCCACACAGAGCCTTACTGGCCTGACAGATACGACTTACCCATCAGTTCATCAGTTCCTTCCACAAAAAATCCTCTGCTTAAGAAGGTAGACAAAGCTCACTTACGACTCTTTCTGAGAGATCTTTTCAGGCATGAAACAAGCTCTTTCCAACTCTAAAAACTTCAGTAAGACCTCATAATAAAGCACCTTACTCGCCTGAAACCTGCTTCTTACTGCTCAACTTCCCGCCACCTTTCAACATCTTAGACTATTTTTATTACACTATTTTCACATTTTTTCCATAATCACAATGTAAGTAAAAAGGACAACTTGAACACTGAGGTTCTCTTGCATGACAATATTTTTTACCAACATCATAAAACGGTAGGTCCAATAAACCTGGAAATGGAGGATAAATTTCTTTTGCTTTAAAGATTATTTGACTAACAGAAGGAGATTCATCAACGAGCCCCAACCTTGTCATAACCCTTTGTACATGTCTATCCGGTGAAATATCAATAGCACTTCTGTCAAAATTTTCAGAGAATAAATTCTCCTGATCTAGAAGATTGACAGCCATAGTAGCAATTTTTAAACCTACACCCTTAAATTCTAGGAACCTATAAATAACAGTTGCAGCTGATTGAACTCCTTTCCAAATTAAAGACGCATCATTTTTATATTGGATATGAACCTTTTTAACAGCTTCATTAAAACAATCAGCCATTTTATCATTAAATCTATGAGGCTTTTTTTCAATAAAGTACTTTTTAATCTCAGCTGGTAAAACTTGTTGTAATTGTTCAAAGTTGTTTACTTTAAAATATTTTTCGATATCTTTTGGAATCTGCCATGCTTTATCAGCTTTAATTTGCCTATCCATCACACAGCCAAGCACAAAAAGATATGGTTTGTTCTTATTAAACCCTCCTCCTTTATGCTCTAGACTTGTTTTTAATTTTTCATATTGTTTATGTACAATTTTTAAAAGTTCCTTATGTTGTGTATGCATTAATAACCCTACCACTTAAATTAAATTCCCCTTTCCTCAAGCCCCCATGAAAGGGTGTGGGGCTGTTCGGAAGGGGAATTTTCTTATTACTTTGATATGTATGATTTTGAATATCTAATTTCTAACCAGATTTTTTTCTTTTTAATTCTCTTTTTATTTCGTCAATTACCATTCCTATAAAAGCACCACCAAAAGATGTTATTAAAAACATAGGAATCCCTACTCCGATACCCATTGTTGCTAAACCAACAGATCCCCCTTTAATCACTCCTGGAATAATTGCAATCAAAGCCAAACGTATAGCCCATGATCTTTCAGTCCAAAGTTTTCTCTTTAAAAATATAAAAACCATCTTTAAAAAAAGTTTCTTGTTCTTTTTTACTAATTGTCTGATTTTTTGTTTTTTTTGCTTCTTTGTAAGAACTTCATCATTTTGAACAACTTTGATTTTTTGTGCTATATTCAAAGTTTCTTTAAGCTGCTCATCTGTATATTTTTCCGCTTCTTTCATTATTATTACCTCTAAGACTATTTAAGAATATTAACTTTTCTATGTCCCTGCCTTACATAATCTGCATAATTTTCCATAAAAAGAATAGGTAGATTAATTCCATCAAAATTATTTTCTTTTATAAAAGATCTATAATTTTCTGAGAAAAATAAACCAATTAAATAATAAAAGATTTGTTCTTTATGAATGTTTTTTAAATTATAATGTTGCTTAAACTCTTCAACAGACTTTTCTTCTAAAAACTTTAAGGCAATTACTCTATTAGTCTGCATACCTGTTCCAAAAAAATCTTTAGAAATAGGCTTATTTGAAACGTGTGTTCTTAATATTCCGTCCTTTGTTAAACCATAAAATAAAGCTAAACTCTTTTTATTACCTTTTTTACCCCATATATCAGAAACACGACTATGATTATCAACTAAACTTTTACAACAATAAAAATAATATTCTTCTTCATTTTGTCTAAATAATATTTTTGATATTTTGTTTTTATCAAATGAAAATTTATGTTTACCAGATAAAATACGAGCTGCAAGGTTTCTATTCACACCTGTTGCATTTTTACCATTCTTTTTAATTTCTTTCAGAAATTTTTTTACAGAAGCTATTAAATCACTTTTACTTTTTTTTATTATTATTCTGTCTCTTTGAGAACAAACTCCAAATTGAGTTTTCGAAAATAAATCCCCTACATAAAATCCATCAAACTGAGTTTTTTTAATCCAATTTTTCTCTGAGTCTGGAATAACACTTTCAAGATTATTCATATATTTTTCTATACTAAAATTATGGAGATTAGATAATTTCAATTTACCATCATCTTTTTTCAATTTTTCCAATTTTTTCAAAGAACTTAGTTTTATAGAATTTTGACCATCATTATTCTTAATCAGAAACACTATACAATTTCCTGTTCTTATCCCTTCAAACACATTTGAATACTGAGGATCACCTGCTACTAAACTGCCTCCTAAATCAATAACATAAATATAATCAAACTCTTCTTCTAGAGAAGCTCTGATTCCAGTAGCACTATCACCATCTATAAATGATCTATTAACTATAAAAGATATAATACCTTCTTTATCTATTCTATCAGAAGCCCATCTCAAAAACATAGAATATTTATTATAAGGAATTTTTGGTTTTACTGTTTTCCTATTTTTTTGATATTTTCTTAAATTGTAAACATAAGTATCTTTTATTGCTTTCCTTAATTCAGGGTAACTATCCTTATGATCAGAATATTCTACCCAAGGAGGATTTCCCATAATAACATATATTGTTTTTTCATTTTGATGTTTAACTTTTTGTTGGTTTTTTTCAAAAGCTTGACCACTAAAAGTCATTTGACCTTTTAATGTAGCCGAATTTTCTAAAGTGTCCATCAAAACTAAATTTTTAAAAGGACGTCTTTTTTCTGTTAATTTCTGAAAAATATATTCTATGTTTAGGTTAGCCACATAATAAGGTAATACCATATGTTCATTCGCGTGAATTTCATTATCATATTTATATTCTAAAGAACTATCATCACTATAATGAATATGTTGCATCAATTCAGTAATAAAAGTCCCTGTCCCAGTGGCTGGGTCTAAAATATGAATACCTTTATCCTCTAAACCCTTATCAAAATGTTTCCGTAAAAGAAAGTCAGTACTACGAACTATAAATTTAACGATTTCGTTCGGTGTATAAACTACACCGAACTCACCAGCCACTCTATCGTCGTAAGATTTGTAAAAATTTTGATATACATCTTTTAAGAAAAGTTGTTTTTCATTTAGATCTTTTATTTTTGTTCCAAAATTTGCAATTGGATTTATATATGGTTTTATCTTATTTACTATCTCTTGCTTTTTATTGAGCAAAAACTTTTCTTCAATTTTTTTTATAGATTTTGATATATTATTTTGCTCTAAATACTGTTGTTCATCAAAAACTTTTAAAAAAATTTGTTCAGTTAATATATGTTGAATCAACCATTGTTCTACATTTTTTCTTTCAAAATATGGATTTATAAATTTTTTACACTCGTTAACCAAAACATCGATTTCATTTAGATAATCCACATTTGAACCTAAATTATGAAGTTCCTCTTTAATTTCTTTTATCAATGCTGATAATGTTTGCCTTTCAAAGAATTTACTTTTAGCTTTATTAAAATTAGTTATTTCAGGTGTTTGAAAATTAAAAAATAAAGATAATAATTCTCCTAATGCTTTATCACTCCACATATCTTTTTGTATTTCTTTACAGACTTGACCATTCTGAAAAAGGACACATTTTGAAGAATTTTCAAAAATAGTGTTATTTAATGGATAACCTAATTGTTGTTTTTGTTCTATTTCTTTATCTAAATTTTTATCTGGAGACTTAGCTTCCCAATATCCATGAATTGTGTAGTAATTTTTTATTGCTCCATCTGGTTTTTTATTATTTTTGACTCTATCTTCTGTTACCACCCACAAATCTTTATGTGGAATGTCCCCCATATATGGACAGTTGGTAAGCATCAAGCGATGCATTAAAGTCCGATGAACCGGAAGGAGGGGCATAATGAAAGACAACAAAAGAAAACGCTATTCGGAAGCGTTCAAAAAAGAGGCTGTGATGCGTGTGATGGGTCAAAATTCATCCTCACATAGTGTTTCCAAAGACCTGGGCATCAGCCAGCCCACTTTAAGTAAATGGGTCAAAAAATTCAAACAGGAAGGCTCTTCTGTTTTTGGAGGGGAAGAGTCTGAAGTAAAGAAGTTGCAGGCAAAGGTAAAGCGACTCCAAGATGAGAGAGATATTTTAAAAAAAGCCGTCAGTTTCTTTGCAAAACACGAAGGGTAAGGTATGAGTTTATTTTCATTCATAGACGCCAATGGAGTATCAGTTTGATGTGTGAGGTTTTACAAGTTTCCAGAAGTGGATATTATCAATGGATTCCTTTAAGACAGAGGCTAATAGAAAAGCAGAACAAACTAAGCAGTGTTGTTTTAGAGAGCTGGACAGACAGTCATAAACTTTATGGGTCTCGTCGTATAGTAAAGGATGTGAGAGATGAGAAAGATATATCTGTTTCAAAGAGTACTGTTTCCTCTATAATGAAGCATCTTCGTATATCTTCTTTTTACCAAAGGAAGAAGTTCAGAAAGCCTTACGATAGGGGAGAGATAACAGTTTATCCTCAAAATGTTTTAAACAGAGAGTTTCGTCCGGGAGCTCCTAATGAAGCTTGGGGAAGTGATACGACTTTCATAAGGAGTTTGGAGGGATGGTTACACTTATGTGTGGTCATAGATTTTTATAACAAGGAGGTGATAGGCTGGTCATTGGATAAGAAGAACAACTCTGAGCTTGTGAGGTCTGCATTAAGGGAGGCTCTTTTTAGAAGGTTTTATCCAAAAGGAGTGATATTCCATAGTGACAGAGGATCAGAGTACAGTTCTTATCTTATACAAAGAATGTTGAAAGAAAATGACTTTATAAGCTCTATGAGCCGGAAGGGGAATTGCTGGGATAATGCGGTAGTTGAGAGTTTTTTTAAAACATTGAAGGCAGAACTGATAAACAACATAAACTCAAGAAGACTCAGTTTAGAAGAGATAAGAAAAGAGTGCTTTGATTATATTGAGGGGTTTTATAATACAAGGAGGATTCATTCTGCTCTTGACAATAAAAGTCCTAAAGAGTATGAAAAGTGATGCCTACTAACTGTCCACTTTTCAGGGACGATCCAATGTGAACCACACCTATTTAATAGTTCTATAAAAACAGGACGAATATTTTCTTCATTAGAATTTGTTCTAAGAATTTTATCCAATCTTGGTTTCAGTTCATAAATATATTTATTTATAATTTGTGTATTAAGCATTTTTTTGCACCTTCCCTGGTGTTGTTTCCCAAGATAAACAGATGCAAAAATGATTCCATATAGACCCTTGTCCAAAGTGTTTTATGTAACCCTTTATTTACAAAGCTTTTAAGGGGAATATATCAAAACTCTGATAAGAAATATCTTCAATACTGTCAAAAGATAGACATCTTCTGAAGGTTTATTTGACTGGGTTTTAGGCTAGTTAAAAATTTACTTTTTATTTTTTAATCTGGTTTTTTAATGACAGAACGAAGTCCGTCAATATGTTCATACAAAGAAGGACTGATTCGTTGCCACAAAGGATCCAATATAAAATCAATACCTTCTCTTCTGGCCAGTTTCGCCGCGGGAACGAAATCACTATCACCTGAAATTAAAATAATTCTATCAACCTGCTTTTTTAAAGCTAAAGAAGCAATATCAATTCCTATTTTAATGTCTGTTCCCTTTTGAACAATATCAAGAGTAATATGTCCTTCAGTAAGGTTGCCAAAATTCTGTTTCAACAAATCCTTTAAATGATAAGCAGGAATTTTCCAATCCTTATAAGTCACAAGGTGACCCAACCTAAGGGCCACTTTCCTTTTTTTCTTAAGTTCTTTAAAAAACTCTTGTCGGAAACGATGCTCTGTGGTCTTGGAAAAATCTATCAATTTTTTTGTAAGTGGGTGATGAATTCTGAAATTTAAAGGATAACAATCATAGTAGAAAATTCTATATAAATTTTCTTGTTGTTCATTTTGATCTAATTTTTTTTTGGTTGTTAAGTGTCTGTGACATATGTCCTTGACCCCCAAAAAGAGGCTACCTCCTAAATAAGGAGGAAAAGTGGAAAGGTTCTATAAGAGAGTTCCAAAAGAGCAAAGGTTCTTAATTTTGTCAGAGCATTTCAATGGCGGTTTGAGTATATCTGAGTTATCTAGGAAGTATCAGATTCAACCAGCTACGATCTATAAATGGAGGGAGAAGATGAAAAAAGAAGAGGAGAAGCTTTCTTTTGATTCAAAGCCACTTTTGGAAGAGATAAAGCACTTAAAGCAAGAAAACAGTCTTTTAAAGGAAACAGTGGCTCAACAGGCATTGGATATCACCACACTCAAGCAGTTCAATGAGTTTGTTAAAAAAAAGCGGAAGGAAGAAAGACGGAGTATGCAAAAGAGTTCCTTGAGGGTCAGAGGATCGAAGTGAGCAAGAAGAGGTTTTGTGAGTTGATTGATATTCACCCAAAGTCCATTCACAAGGGTAAAAAGGTTAAGGCCATTTCCACTGCCAAGAGGAAGCGAGAGGAAATGGATAAAGAAGTGTTGTCAGGGATTAAGGAAGTGATAAGGCACCGTAGTACTTATGGTTATAAGCGGGTGACAGCTTTATATAATAGGAAGAGGGTGAACAATGGTCTGAGCAGGTATAACAAGAAGCGTATTTATCGTGTCATGCGGGATAATGGTTTGTTGCTTCCGAAATCAGGTATTTTGAAGAGGGAGCATAAGGGCACGGGTAAAGTGATGACGTTATATTCAAACACCAGGTGGTGTTCAGATTGTTTTGAGATACATTGTTTTAATGGGGAGAAGGTGTATGTGTGTTTTGTTTTAGATAGTCATGACAGGGAGATAATAAGCTTTGTGTCTTCTTATCGTCCGTTGTTATCGGAAGATATTCAGAGTTTAATGGTTATGGCTGTAGAGCGTAGATTTTCAGGCGGAAGAGCTTCTAGGGAGATTGAGTTTTTATCGGATCGGGGGAGTATTTACAGGGCTTATAATGTGCAGGCTTTAGCCAGGCGGTTGGGCTTAAAATCGTGTTTTACAAGAGCTTATAGTCCTGAAAGCAATGGTATGGCGGAAGCCTTTGTGAAGACATTAAAGAGGGATTATGTGTATGTGAGTGATTGTTATGATGCACAGACAACGATGAAACTATTGGAGCAGTGGATATATGATTATAATCACAGGGCACCGCATTCCAGCCTTGGAATGCGTTCTCCGGTGGAGTATATTAAATTAACACAATCGAGGTAGCCAAAAATGGGGGCCAATCCAGTAGACAACCTGTGAAGAGTGTACAGATTCATGCTATAAGATCCGCTTTCTATTTTTTGATAGTTGGATTGTCCCCGAAAAGTGGACAGTTAGTAGGCATCACTTTTCATACTCTTTAGGACTTTTATTGTCAAGAGCAGAGTGAATTCTCCTTGTATTATAAAACCCCTCAATATAATCAAAGCATTCTTTTTTTATCTCATCTAAACTGAATCTTCCTGAGTTTATCCTGTTTATCAATTCAGCTTTTAATGTTTTGAAAAAACTCTCAACTACAGCATTGTCCCAACAATTCCCCTTCCGGCTCATAGATATAGTAAAATGATTATCTTTCAACACATTCTCTGAACAAGGTAAGAACTATACTCTGAACCTCTGTCAGAGTGAAATATAACCCCTCTTGGAGTTAAACAAAAAAGTGGCGGAGGGAGAGGGAGTCCGAAGCCTCGGTACGAGCATTACTCGTACGGTCGTTTAGCAAACGACTGGTTTCAGCCTCTCACCCATTCCTCCTTAATACAACTTAGTTATAGCAAATCTACTCAAGATGTTTAAACCCGTCGCTCATAAAATCAATACTGATTTTATGCCCTCTGTTCGGTCCACTATTTTAGCGCGTACCAATTATCTCTTTTCTCCTATGTAATTTTAAATTTTAGGCAAAATTGCCTGGGGCTAAGAATTTGAATACCTTTTGTCCTTTTTATATTTAATAGTCTTTTATCACCAGTGACAATCACTGATGCTTTGGCACTAATAGCAAGTTCTAAAAGAAAATGATCTGTTTCATCCGGAAAAATAATATTATCTATAGATTCTGGTACAATCACAAGAGATTTGTTAAACAGTCTGCCTAAAATGGACTTAATTGGTTTTTGGTTTTGTAACACTTCAACGATATAAGGTTTTTTAAAAACCTTATTTAACTCTTGCTTCAGTTCCTGACTTACAGCTACAAGTATTCGATCAAAAAACCAAGCATCAATGATTTTAGCTGGATAAGAGTCACTATCATCCAGAAAACCACTTACAATAACATTTGTATCAATAACGATGGATTTTCTTTTTTTTACGCTCACTGCGAACTTCTCTTTGTGCTTTTAAAGCCATATTCATAATATCTTTACTGGAATAGCCTTTCTTCTTTGTATTTTGTCTGATCTTAGTTAGCACGTCCAAAGCTTTCATTTCTTCTCGGGAAATAGATTTGCAAACCTTTTGAACACCAAAACGGATTAACTCTGCCACTGACTTATTTTGGATAAGTGAAAGAGTTTTCAAAGTATCCAATTCATCTTCTTCAATATATACTGTTGTTTTTCTTAACATGGTAATTATATAAGTACCATACTACCATATATATGTCAAACTATGAAAACTTTACGGGATTTGTACAGGATTTATAAGTTAGGAGAGGTTTGAAGCGGTTAGTTATAGGCAGCAAGAGTGCCTTTTTGTTGAACGGTTCAGTTATTTTACCTTGTAAAATCCCTAAACTTTTTCCAGTCGGTCCAATCCGCGCTAAAAAAGTGGCGGAGGGAGAGGGACAGGTAGATGTGGTTTAAAAGCCTTAAAATAACCTCAAAACCTAACAAAACAATCGCCTTTCATCCCTCTGATAACTGCTACTAACCGCTACTAACCAGAAGATCACGCAAAAATCACGCAAAAATTTAGATTATATTGTTCTAAAAGAACACTTTGCTTTTATTTTATTAGTTAATAGTTTTTCAATCTGTTTTGGAATTTTAATGTTTAATAGTTTATAAAAAATATATCTCCTGGAGCAATATTCAATCATTTCATTTAAATCAACTAACATTTTTTTTCTCATAGATTCTTTATATCTTTTATATAGCCTTTCCAAAGCTTTTAAAAACATAAAATACTCTTTACGAACTTCTTTATAATGAGGTTGATTAAATTTAAATACTTTTTGATTGAAATAAAATCTTTCTTTACATGAGACAGTTGAATAAACTAAGGTTCCATCTTCTTCAACTCCAAAGGATACTTAATCTTTGCTTACTCTCTATATCTGACATCACTAACCCCCTTTCAGTAGAACATATCCTGTCTTATAAGAATATGCTAATCCCGATTAGATCTCAGTCCGGATTATATAGGGGACTAAAGAGTAATTTCTAAGCTGCCTATGCGGCAGTAAACGTATGTAAAGGTTTTTAGGTTTATCAGTAACATTTCTAAGCTGCCTATGCGGCAGTAAACTTGCCCTCAATGGTTTAGCCCCTCAGGGGGATTTTCTAAGCTGCCTATGCGGCAGTAAACACAAGGGCCAATCTCGCTGAAGCTGATCTCCATTTCTAAGCTGCCTATGCGGCAGTAAACACAAAGACGCAGCCCTTCTGAATGATTATAGATTTCTAAGCTGCCTATGCGGCAGTAAACGGGATGACTCAATGGAAAGTTCCTCCGCTTGATTTCTAAGCTGCCTATGCGGCAGTAAACCTGCAACCAGAGAATTGCAGATAGAGTTTAGTTTTCTAAGCTGCCTATGCGGCAGTAAACCAATTATTTTAACAACAGGATCATCTTCTTCATTTCTAAGCTGCCTATGCGGCAGTAAACGAAAGCTAAACAACTTTGAACATTGTATTGATTTTCTAAGCTGCCTATGCGGCAGTAAACGAGGCAAGCTCCTTCAAGCTCGGCCCCTTCGATTTCTAAGCTGCCTATGCGGCAGTAAACGATTTTCAGGGACTTGGGCATTGAGAATCCGTTTTCTAAGCTGCCTATGCGGCAGTAAACTTTTCAGGGACTTGGGGATAAAAGAGCCTTGGTTTCTAAGCTGCCTATGCGGCAGTAAACGTGCAAAAAGGCCGGACAAGACCAAAGCGGTATTTCTAAGCTGCCTATGCGGCAGTAAACAAAGAAGTTTTTGAGTGATCTTTTGTTTATTCATTTCTAAGCTGCCTATGCGGCAGTAAACACAAGGTGTCAAAGATTTTGATGAAATTGTATTTTCTAAGCTGCCTATGCGGCAGTAAACTCGGCCCCCTGGAGCTTTACACCAGCGAGGTTTTTCTAAGCTGCCTATGCGGCAGTAAACCGGAGCCGTATCGAATATACGCACGCAGTTAATTTCTAAGCTGCCTATGCGGCAGTAAACTGCGAAAGCCTTCTGTATTGCGTGAAAGGTGGTTTCTAAGCTGCCTATGCGGCAGTAAACGAATAAGCCGATTCTCTCCTTACGGCACTTTCTTTCTAAGCTGCCTATGCGGCAGTAAACTGTGGAGCAAATAGATCAATGCGTGGGTGATTTTTCTAAGCTGCCTATGCGGCAGTAAACACAAGGTGTCAAAGATTTTGATGAAATTGTATTTTCTAAGCTGCCTATGCGGCAGTAAACTCGGCCCCCTGGAGCTTTACACCAGCGAGGTTTTTCTAAGCTGCCTATGCGGCAGTAAACTGGGGTCACAAGCCTTGGCCAGTGGAGCCAGTTTTCTAAGCTGCCTATGCGGCAGTAAACCAAAAAGTAATTAAATATTTTGAGTCGCTGCCTTTCTAAGCTGCCTATGCGGCAGTAAACCCTACAAAATAGGCCAGATAGTTTCGTTTCATTTTCTAAGCTGCCTATGCGGCAGTAAACAATTTTCTTCACGCCTCCCTGACCTATTTTCTTTTCTAAGCTGCCTATGCGGCAGTAAACTCGGGACGGGTATGATTCGGAGGGGTTCGATCTTTCTAAGCTGCCTATGCGGCAGTAAACCAAAATGGATTGAACTTGGTAGTGGAAGTGGTTTTCTAAGCTGCCTATGCGGCAGTAAACAAAAAAGAAAATCTTCTTTTTAGGCCGACCGTATTTCTAAGCTGCCTATGCGGCAGTAAACCAAAATGGATTGAACTTGGTAGTGGAAGTGGTTTTCTAAGCTGCCTATGCGGCAGTAAACAAAAAAGAAAATCTTCTTTTTAGGCCGACCGTATTTCTAAGCTGCCTATGCGGCAGTAAACTTTCTTCTTCATTGAAGAAGCAATTAGCTTCATTTCTAAGCTGCCTATGCGGCAGTAAACACAAAGGGGACAAGGGTGACGCAGGAGATCCCTTTCTAAGCTGCCTATGCGGCAGTAAACAAAATATCGAATTTTAGGATCTGGCACACCAATTTTCTAAGCTGCCTATGCGGCAGTAAACAGGGGCTGCGTCTTTGTCCAAAACGAGCTAGATTTCTAAGCTGCCTATGCGGCAGTAAACTGTCTTCTCTGGTCTGAGCCTCCGCGTGTGGATTTCTAAGCTGCCTATGCGGCAGTAAACCGAGGGCCAATCTCACAGAGGCTAATCTCACATTTCTAAGCTGCCTATGCGGCAGTAAACAGTTGCCTGAGGAGCGGATAGATCAATCTGCCTTTCTAAGCTGCCTATGCGGCAGTAAACCCAAAGCAAACCTCGCGCAAGCTAAGATTGAATTTCTAAGCTGCCTATGCGGCAGTAAACAATCTTTGATAAAGTATTTTATTAAAGATAACAATATATTAGATTATTTATTCCAAAATAACCTTAATATTGCGGGTGTTGTGCAAATATTTAATTTTATTGATTTAAAAATAAAGAGTTAAAAAAAAGGTCAAAGCAGGTTAAAACTCAGGAACCGTTGACTTAGAACTCAAACCATAACAATTAAAATTTCCTATCATAGAGGACTCCACTACTTTTTTAACAATAAACAATCGAAAATAATGTTTTGAGCTATGACTTACAACATTAATATATGGTGCCCTTATTCTTTGCTCATTAAAGTTCTTCAGTCTTTCTAAAGCCTCTTTATGGGATATTTTCTCGCGTTTAGCTTTTCTCCGAGCCATTCTTAATACACTAGATTTAGGTTGCTGTCGCCAATATATAGCATGGCCATATTTTTCAGGGACTTCACGAATACTTGTGCAATGAATATAATCAGAAAAATAATTCAACATTTTTTGTGTATTAAAACTTTTCAGTATATCCTCATCAGGAGCAAATAATCTTAGCTTGGAACCAAGACAAACTATTTTATTGTTATATTTATATCCGGGAAAACTAATTCCAATGGAGATCATTCCATTATTATCTTGTAGTTCAACAAACTTCAAATGCACTTGCTGAAATATTTTCTTCCATAAGAAATACTGGTTAATATCAGTGTCCAAACGAAGTGTTATCTCCTGATAATTTTTCATTGTTGTTCACCTTTTGATTCTTTATCACTTTTTCCAAAAACTCCACCTCGTATTAATACAGCAATTACATAGTGCTGTTCTTCTTCTGAAAGTTCTCCTTCACCTAATACCCATTTGTCAAACAGACTATAAAAGTCACATTTATCGTTTGCTTTTGGGTGACGATATGCCTTACCAAGATTAGTCACTGCTCCATAAGGCTCTATGGCAATAGGCCCGATGCTACTTTCATTAAATTTAGGATACCAAGTATCAATAGTTCTTATGGCATTTCCAATTTTTTGTGAGTGCATACCAGCAATATCATCAATAGAATATAAAATTTTGCTTTTTGAACCTTTTTTTAATTTTTCTTTATCCAATACCAGTTCTTCGCTGGGGTATACTTCCTGTTTGTTACCTAAACGAGCACAGGCTTCCACTTCCAACAAAAGAAAATGTCGGGAATCAGATAAAGCTGTAGCTATACTTTCAGCTAATTTTTTTATGTCACCATTTCCTTCACTTGAATCAAAACTATTCATGTCTATTTTATGTCCATTAAATTTCCATTCCTTTTTTTCTTTGTTTTCGGTGTCATCGTGTGAACTCAGAGTTTTTATATTAACTTCAATTTGTTCAGCACCAACACGATTTCTCCATAAAAACCGGGCACAAGCTAAATTATGAGCGTAACGAAAAGCCAATTTTAACAGCCCATGTTCCTTAATGTATTTTTCCACTACTTCCTTGCATTTTCCAGAAAAGTCTGGGTTATTGCAAGAAGAAGGGTTTTCTATGCCACCTAAGAATTTAATAGTGAACTTTAATTTCAAAGTATCCTGATCAACTCCTAAACTACAAATATCCACTTTTTGGAGGTTTGGATTTTCAATATCGGAATCTAATTTATCCTGTTTTTTACCTTTTAATCTGTTTGAGATTGTCCCCCTAACAGCCTTTTCCTTTAACTCTAAAGGCTTCTGATCAGTATGTTTGTTAATCCAAGTTGTTCCATACATATACCCATCCGAAGGAACCAACTTTTTTTCAAAAGCCAGTACAGATGGAACTTTGTTATTATTTCCCTTTTTTGCCATTATGTTCTCCTTCCCTTACTATTTGTTTTGTTGACAAAGATATAAGTTTTTACTAGGATTAAAATAGTAGTACCATAACATTTCATCTAACTTTTGAATCCGACAAGGCATAACAAACTCACCAAGTGTAACTATTGCTTCCACAAAACGGTGAGGAGTATTAAAATCTCTTTGTCCACTTACTTTTTTAATTTCAGTAATGCCCTGAAATCCAGTAGCGATAGGTACAACCCAACCTGGCCCTTTTCGACTTTGTTCCCAATATAATTTCCCCTTTTCATCTTTTTTACAAGAGTCTGTAACCTTAAGGTAATCAAGAAGAGAATCCAAAGCACAAAGGCCCTCTTTCATTGAGTTAATCATAAGATCCCTTCGTTCTTTAATGAAATAGCCGGGCATGAGTTTACGGGTTAAAAAGCGCAATTCAGGTCCCTCATTTTCATCTATAGTAAAAATATTGTTTAGATTTACTTTTTCAAATTTTAAAATATCACCTCCAGCTATTTTGATTTTGGTATTTAAAGCTACATTCACAGACTCACACAGCAAACGCCATTGACTATTGACCAAGTTATGCTCAATAAGAAGTGAACAATCCAAATGGCAAACAGGTTCTGGTATAAAAGACTTTTTTTTTCTTTCTTTAATAAACTTTTCATCCAATCGAGTAGCAGGTGGATTTTTTGATAAGATAATATGATTATCGTAACTTTCCCTACTTACATTTAAAAAAAGTTTATGACAGATTATTGCCACAGCTTTAAACTGAACCTCAGACAAATCTTCATAACTGTCTCTTATGTATCTTTGTAGAGCATGGATAGCTCCCAACCAGGCCGTTATAGCCGGAAACCCAACTGTATAAGGGCTGGACAGAGCATTGGCGTTTTGCACTTCAATATTTTTTATGAGAATGAGTTTTCTGATCATAGTCAATTTATCTTAAATGTTCTTTGTTATTTTCTACTATATTTTTTACATGTTTAAATACATCATCACTTAACAGTATTTTCTTTCTTCCAATGACTTTCTCATACAAGAAGATGAAGTGGCGTGATATACCATCAACAATCTTATCCAGCACAGTATCAAATTCAGATAGCTCCCTTTCTTGACGATACCGATCATCCAGCCATTTTTTTTGCCACAAAGGTAATTTGTTAGAGAAATTACTCCAACCAGGCTCTTCTTGTTGCAAAAGTCCTACTTTGTCCAATACTCTGTCTAAAAAGTTTTCTATCCATTGGTCGCAGGCTTTTCTGATTTTTTCGTTATTCCGATCAGTACTTTGCAATTTATGAAAACCAGAAAAAATATACTCATAACCTTTCATTCTAATTAATTCTTTAAAAAAATCATATTTTGGCCGTTTGACCTTTCTCTCTCGTACCTGAGGAGGCACACTTGGCAATAAATAAGCCGGCTTAAGCTTTGTGGCTATGTCACTAATATTTTGCGGCTGACTTCCTCCATAAGATATGCGAGTGAGAGAATAGATATCACAAAAACCTTCTTTATTATATTCTCCCTTTTGTTTAGCTTCTCGGGCTGTTTTTGCTTGCTCTGAAAACTTCATTTTTTTCAGTTTTTCATTTAGAGTAAATACAATGCCGGAGGGAACAAGAATAGACAATAAATGATAACCTCTATCAACAGGAAAATACACTTGCTTTATCTCACTTCCAGTTACTTCTTCATGTGCCGTATTTACTTTTAGTAAATTTTTCCGAATAGCATTATATTTATCTTTTTTTAGACCTAATTGATCCTGAATGTATTGGCTATCCTTTTCTAAATGTTCCAGAACAGTTTTGCCGTTTTTCAACTTTATATTTAAGAATTTTGTAATTTTTGCATAACTTGCACTGCTGTAAAAATCCATTTCTGTTTTTATATTTCCTGTTCTCACAAAACCGTCTTCTTCTTTTTCACCTTTAAAAATCGCAAATGACATTGCATCTGGATGCGTAAATTTACCGACATGACTTGCTTTTTTACAATTTTTTGCATTTACACTATTTTCTTCAAGCCAGTTGTGGAGGAGTGCTTTCACTTGTTCTTCTTCATTAGTAACATTCTGGAGTTCTTTTTTAATTTTTTGTTTAACAAAATCAATAATAGCTGTATCCATGTTTACAAATGTCTTTTTCATATAAACAATATTTCACACATTGTCAGAATATGTCAATCCAAATTGATTGAGATATATCTTATCACGATTATTATATAAAGTTGAAGTTGGCAAACTGAGTTCACCGTATCGTAATGAGACTTCTTTCATTCCAGTATTTATTTTCTCAGCCCATGTCTCCAGACATTTTTTATAATCTCTTTTCAACCAAAGCCTTTCGCTTAATATATCGTCATTTGAACCATATTTTATTTTATAAATATTGTCTCTCTCCACAGGTTTTCCGTACTTGTCTTTTTCAGCAAAATAAAAACTGTTATCATCATATACAAGGTAAAGGCTGACATGTGGTTGCTGATTTCTAAATGGCACAAGAATTTGCGGTAAAGCCGTCAACCACCAATATTGCTCAATATAGCCTTGTAAACTCTCAGGACCTTTTTGGTCATAGTTAGTCAGCAAATTACTAATAACTTCATGTTCTAAATTTGCCAAATTCTGTTTCCAATCAATCACTTTTTTTTGAATACGAGGAACAGCATCTATTCGTTCAGCTATTTCTTTTTCATTCAATAATTTTGTTAAATCGTGCGTTTCCAGCTTAAATTCTGTGCTTTCATAACCTGGTCTGCAATAAGCTGGCTGAGAGACACCTTTTTTAAGGGCCATAAGTTTAAGGGCCATAAGATTATATTGCATAAGAGCGACATTTGGAGAATGGACAACATTTTCTCTATGTCTCCTAACTCGACCAGCCAACTGAATAATGGAGCGAAGAGAAGAAGGTTCCACAACAGCCCAGTCAAAATCATGATCACGTCCCACTTCCTCTACAGGTGTGGAGATAGCAATAAATATAACATTTTCAGCCTGTGTACTTTTAAGGTGTTCAGAAATAATAGGGGTTTTTAAACTTTCTTCCCTTTTTTTTAAAATACTGTCCAAATATTTTTCCTGCTCACTTCGTAGTAACATTATCTGACGACTATGATATGTCATTATTTTAATATCTATACTTGCCGGAAAGTCAGTTTGTATTAAATATTGCGATAAAGCAATACAGGGATCAATATTTGCCATTCGCACGAGACCAATACTTATTGATTTTTGTAATTCCTCATCTCGGAATTTATGTCTTTTGTGCATAGTTAAGATGGTGTTTTTTATACATTCAAAATATTGTTCTTTGTTAGAATCATAATCTACTTCTCTCTTGGTAGAGTTACTAGAGGATTTTTGTGTTTCATATCGTACAATCTCACCTTTCCTTCTTGGAACTAGTTTCTTCAGTTTGTTAACTCTTTTTTTTATGAATTGCTCATGTTGAATTTTATACATTTCAGTAGTAGATACATTACCGTTAATTGGAGGGGATATATTCTTAATCTGAGTTCCAAACTCATCAACCCAAGCACATCCCACTGTCTTGCTGGTAAATCTAGTTTTGCAAAATAACAACCATCCTTTTTGATAAGCGTTAAAATATCCTTCTGCAAGAGCAGGTGGAATAGTAGCTGATGAAATGATGACTTTTCTGCCTAGCATTCCCGTTAAAAATATTAATCGTCCTATAGCTATTAAATCTTCTTGATTAAAATCATCTATCTCATCAATAACTAAATCAGAAGACATAAGCCGTAGGCAAGGAAGAATATAACGTCCTCCTCTTTTAGTTTCCGTAGCGGATATAATAAGATCAATAGTGCACACAAGCACAGGTGAGTAAAAAAAACCTTTTTGTTTTTCATCCTTTAGAGCAATTTTAAAAGCTGTTTTCTCCCATTCAGTATCATCATAATTTATTTCTTCTTCCAATAAGGGTTCCAAAGACTCTGAACCTCGTTTAATGTTTTCTTCAAACTCCTCTATTCCCTTTGACCTTATCTTCTGCTCATGTAACTCCATAATAGCTTTTGAACCTATTTGCACAGCCATGCTACTCTTATCAAGTCGTATTCGGTTCCGATATTCATCACCTGTTTGTAATGTGAGTGTTCTTAATCCAAGGGCCAAAGTATATCGTAAGTTACTTTCATTTTCTGATAGAGCCAGCATAACTTTAGCATTGGCAAAAGTTTTCCCTGTGCCTGTGCTAGCCATGTTAACACCAAAAAAACCATACTGCTTTTCTCCACTAATTATATTTGCATTTTCTTTCCAATGTTTTATGACATCTACAGCTTTGTCTTGCCATCTAAATCTTTTCGGACTTTTCTTTTTTAATATGTGAGTTCTATCTAAAGACAATTTGGGAAGCTGGGATTCCATTCTTGGTAATAGGTGGGATACACATACAGCCTCCTTCATAACACCTATTAAATGTTCATCCAATTTCTGCTTATATTCTATGGACCGCTTGTTTGCTTTTGTGTTGGCGTATAGGTGAGATTGTCCCTGCCACTTTGGATCAGCATCTTGTGATGAAAAAAAATGATCCCCTAACATTAAGGATAACCGTATATGGTGTAAGATAACAGGCCATCCTCCACTTAACAAACATTCTTGCAATAAAGGAAGACATGTTTTTGTCTTTGATGCCCATTTTTGAAGTTCTTTTATCCAATAAGATGATTTTTCCAATAGTCCTTTTGAAAAATCAAGGTTGTGTTGCTCCTCTTTATTTTTATAGCCCCACTCTTTTGATATAAGTGAAAAAAAACCATCTATACTCTTCAGTGGTTCTGTTCTGTGGTCTTTTGCTTTCTCTTTTTGCAGAGTTGGCAATTTATGATGAGTCATTACTGCCCAGCTAATCAAGCAGGCCGCTGGTGGTAATTTTTCGTTGAAAACTGCCTCATTGGATTCCAAAAAACTTTTAATCTTTTCTTTATCAACCTTTCCCTCCGCCAAAAGTGTTAACCATTTCTCATCAGAGGTATCATTACCACTTATTTGTATAAACGCACTCAGAAGCATATAAGAAACCCATTCATGGCGTATTGGGTCGGATTCTTGCAAATTTTTTAATTTATTTTGAAAGTGTGTATTTGTTTTTCCCCAGTCATGAAATAATGCTGACATGGCAGTCAGAGTTTTTATCAAAGGTAGATATTTCCAGTCACTTTCCCATTTAGTATTAATAATATCCTGCTCAGTAAAATTAACAGGAATTTCTCCTTGAATATTAAATTTATTTTGATTGCCCACTATCCATACTATTTCAGAATGATTGCGGCGGCGGATCCAATGGCAAGCCACAGCCGTATTCCTTGAAGCTGTTTTTTTTAACAGTTTTTTTACCGCTGATAAACCTTCCATTGTAATAACTGTTCGCCATGTCCTTCTTCCTACTCTATTAGCAAAAGCGTCTAATACCCTTTGAGTTTTCTTAATAGCATTTTTTTCACATTCAGAAACAAAAAGAACTATCATAATAAACTATCCTGAAGAGCTGTTTTTTTTATTTCATTGAACATATAGTCAAGTGCTTTATGTTGTGCAAACACCTGAAGACACTGTTGGCGAAAGTCTTGATTACTCATCTTTTCTTTTGCACAAATAAAGGCCCACGGAAGAACTAATGAATCCTTTATCAGATCAGCAATATCAAATACTAAAGCACCTCGGCGAGTTTTTCCGTGCATTAAGGCAAAACTATGAGAAATACCTAACACCCATAAAACTGTCGCCGCTAGACCATAAGCTAAGTAATTCCCATGATTTAAAAAAGTATTAGCTGTATCCTCAGATTGAGGGTTACGAACAAATTCGTCATATTTTACTCTCTTTGCTGAAATTTCATACAATTTTTTTGCTAACTGCCCTTCCGCTAACAACAATTGATTTATATTATCTGCTTTGGAGATATTTTTTTTAAATTTTTCAAGTGCTGAACTAACATCCATATCATCAATATAAAATCCTTCTGCCTTTAGTTCTTTGTCATTTCTCCAAACATTTTTAAGAAACTCCATTCGACTCAACTGAATATTTTTAGCCGCCTTCAACCTTTTAATATCATCAAACCAAAAAGACATCCATCCCTGCATATACTCTGTCGGGCGATATTCACTTTGGGGAGATAGCCACTCTACCTCACAGCCAGCCAGTAAAGGTGTTCCACTATCCCCGCAGAATCCTATCATCACTCCTGCACTAACTAACATACGTACAGCGGCTTGGGTAATAGAAGTGCCAGTACCGAGTAAAATAACAGTAGTATTAGCAATAGGAATATTCCAGTATTTCTTATTTTGTCTGTCTTCAGTTAAGTATAAAACTCTCCCATCCTTTTGCATAACCCGACATTTCTCCAAATAGTAAATGTTGGCACGCTTTGAATGGAGTATAGCTTTAAGGTTTGTAAGATTTTCCATTTGTCTTAACACCTACTTCAACAAAAACTCTAAAGTAAATTGACTTTTTTTCATAGTGGCTTATTTAACTGAGATCACTTTTTAAATAAACCTTTAAGGGGTAGCTTTGAGGTTAATGTAATGAGTTTTTATATTTTAGCCTCTGCTCTTCTTCTCTTTTTTTAGTGATTCCTACCCCATTTTCTCATTCAGAAAACATATTTTCTAATTCTTTTAGCGCAAATAGACCCTTACGCATTCCTATATATTCTATATACTTCATAGCTTAATCAATAGCTTCTTCAGGGTTGGCTATGTTACTATGCATCGCCAATACCAATATCTATTAAAAATTTACTAAATGTTCTACCATCAATCGTCGCTTCAACATGAAATCTAGTTCCTCCATAAGGAGCATTATCTAAAGATAAAACAGGCTGAGAAATTCTAAATTCAAAATAATCTCCAAGGTCTGTCTGAGATTTATCCAAAAGCAGTTCTCTAAGAGCAGATGATTTTTCTTCTTTTTTGGAATGAATCCATTTCATATCTTTCATAGCCAAATCAACATCTTTTGTCGCTCTGGATTTTTGTAATCTTAACTCAAAAGCATGGCCTCCTTTTAACACCCAGGAGATGCTATCGTCTAAAAACAGCCTTGCTAGGAACTGAGCATAGGTCACTTGACGATAAAGCCTTTGAATGTCTTGTCCTGTTTTTTGACTTATTTCATTCAGCTTACTTTTTACAGCCATGCGAAAATTAGCTGCACTTTTATATTTATCCACAGGTTTCAAAGAGCATACCTCGCCAGTTCAGATTTTTTTTTAAGATCAGATTTTTTAATAAAACCTTTTTCTAAAGCTTCTTTCACAGCTTGTTCCATAAGATTTTCAGACAGGGATTCTTCTTCGTGTATATCCAGTAGTGTTCTCAAAGGTGTTGTTACAGGCAGCCCTTTAAATTGTTTAATATCTTTTTTTGACAAATCTTTTTTACATATATTTAGTGTTTTAGAAGGTTTGGACCGTTTTTGAAATTTTTTTGGCACTGTCACTGTTATTTTACTGGGGTTCACGTCAGACAACTCATAAAAACTCAAAGCCGTTTTATGAGAAAACACAGCCCTAGGTTCGCTCTCTCCATTACAACTCCACAACAACAATCTCCAATAAGAAGTCATTTCATCCACTGGAATATGAACCAGTCGATAAATCCCCCAACCTTCCTTAATCCAGTTTCCTGTTTTAATATGATAGTAGTGATTGCTGCGTGAGTAGCCACAGGATTCCGCTTGCTTAGCTGTCAAAAGCCCCCCTTGTATAGAAGCTATATGATGTAATTTTTTATATGCCTTCATGTTAAAATACCTGAAGTTTTAAGTAATTATATACTATATAACATAAAGAACCGTCAAAATACCTTAAAAATTAAGGTATTTCCACAAAAATAAGATATTTTTTATAAGTGTTCATTATTTTTGTATAGGTTAAAGAATGTTAATCCAACTATTTTTTGACAGGAATTTGACGGGATACTGCTGGTTAGCAGGAGGTATCAGCGGTTATCAAAGTGAAAATAGGAGTGGTTTTGTTTATTTTTTTAGTTACTTTTACCTTTTGAAAACCTTATCCTCTTCCTGTCAGGCAGAGTTATTTACTGGATGTGTTCGCCTGGAATTATATCTATACCGAAATTTAGTGGATACGGATAAAAGCCATTACTCTCTGATGTGTCCGCTCTTAATTATATCTACACTGATCTTACAAGCTGAGAAGCTTCCTTTTTCTTTTGGTAATAGATTTGGTGGTATTTTTGGACATGCTTTTTTACTTCGGGCCGCTTAATGTACTCGCTGTAATATAACAGTCGTTTTTCTCTTGGCTCGGGCCTTTGCATATACTCTCTTTGATAATCTTTTTTTCTTTCTCTTTTGCACTTCTCCTGTCCGCAAGTAAGCTTTTGTCTTCTTACAAGCTGAAATGCTTTTTTACAATATTTACACTTAAGTTTTTTCACTTTACACCTCTCTGACCTCTATCCCTTCATCATGCCATCCCCGCGAAGCTTGTCATGCCTGCGAAGCTTGTTATGCCCGTAAAGCTTGTTATGCCCGTAAAGCTTGTTATGCCCGCGAAAGCGGGCATCTCGCTCTGTTTATTTTTCTGGATTCCTGCTTCCGCGGGAATGACATTGTAGAAAGGGAATGAAGCTTTAAAAAATAACTCCCTTCTCGTACTCATTACTACATTTATTTACTGTACTTACCTTTGCTCCTTACAGCGTTTTTCATGTTCATCATAGGCTGTCCAATAGTCTTTCCAACTTTTTTCAAATTTTGATTTAACTTCTCTTGTCCACTTAAATTTTGGTTGAAGCATTTCCTTCATAATCTCTTTCACTTTTTCTCTCTCTTTAAAATAGGGTCCTACTTGTCTTGTGTCATTCATGTTATATATCCTTAGTGTGGTTCTTCTTCGGTTGAGGTAAAAAAATGGCAGGGAGGGATGATGCCCGCCCTGCTCTTTTTTTACATCAATGAACTGTTGAAAATATAACCATGACCAGATTTTTTCTTTTTCAATTTACCTTGGTTTAATAGCCCATTTATGAGACCTTGGGAAATCCTATCATTTTGTGTGCCATCCTTAAGCCCTTTAGACAAGCCTGCTTCTTTGGTTATATATGCCGGGCCAAATGATTGATCTGGCTTATCTTTAAAAATGTCTAGAACAGCATCCAGCAAATCTGCTTGTGCTTTTTGGGCTTTTTCTTTGATTGTCATTACTTCTCCCAAGTTTTTTTGGAGTATTCTCCATTTTTCAGCTAATTAAGTTGATTTAAAAATTACACTATAAATAACAAAATTTCCGCAATAACATTCCCTTTATAAAAGGCCGGAGAGGTTAACTCCGGCCTTAAGGTTTTAACAGTAAAATAGCTTATTAAGTAGCTGGATCTGCACAATCCGTTGGGGTGGTTGCACCTGATTCTTCTTTTATTCTTCCCTCTTCATCTATTGTAAGAAATGAAGTTAAGTTAGAAACATTGGTTGTTGCTCCCATCAAAAATTCGTTTGCTTTTAATTCACATGCGTTTGGAGTATCTCCATATTTTAAAGCTGGATTAGTTTTCCATGTTTTAGAGGCTGCCGTACAGGCAGCCTTGGTTTTATAAGCCGTATCTGCACACACGCCAGCAGCCTCGTCATCTGTTTTATACTTAACATCATCTGCCGAAACAGTTCCACACTCTGTGGTGTCAACTTTTTCAAAACCATAAAACGCAGCCTTTCTATAGATAGGATTAGATGCCCGCTCTGTAGATAAGCCTACATCTGCAAATGAATGACAATAATGAGAGTCCACCGCGTACTTGGCATTATAAACTTTAGCTCCACTTCCTAGGTCTGCTCTTAGTGCCATAGCCAATGTGTTTTTCTTATATCCGTTGTAACTGGGAATGGCAATACCCACTAAGAGTCCCACTAAACCCACAGTTACAAGGACCTCAATCAAAGAAAATCCTTTGTTATTATTTATTTTCATGTTTATTTACCTCCTTGTTTTTTTAGTTGGTTTTTTTTATTTACTTAATCCCTGTTTTTTATTGCTTTAGTTCCTTAGTTAATTAGTGTGTTTCTTATTCCTGTGTATCAGACGAAACATCAATGCCCTGGCTCTCGTATTGGTCTTCCATGTTTTTTAGTTTGATGGTGGCCTCTATCTTTTCCTTTTTCTCGTTCACTGTTTGTGAAATTTCGTACAGATGCTGCATTCCCAGTAAATTGGCTAGAGAGTGGTGCCAAAAATACCCGGAGAGAGTGATACCCATAAGGAGAAGCCCCGTTTGTGCACAAACCAGAGCAGATATAAATTTCTTGTCATTTTTATCCAGCATGTTTCCCTCTATCCCCTGCTCATGCAGGGTTTCTACTCATGTGTCTTTCCGTGTTCAGAAGGGCCGTACTCTGTCTCGTGTTGTGTAGGCTTCATCCACGAAATGACGCTCCTTGTCCTGGAAATGGCGTTTCCTATCAGGAAACGCCATTTTTACAGGCAAAAAGTGCACAAAAACGGGGTTTTGGGAGTAGGAAAGTCGTTTTGAGGTAGGTGTTTTTAAGAGTGAAAAGAGAAATAAAAGGCCACAGATTTTAAAAATGAAACAAAAAGGAGCCACACAAATGTCTTAAAGTAAGACAAGGGACTAAAAAAAAGTCAGTTGGTAAATACTTAATATAACTTGGTTATTTTTTAAAAAAGGTTTTTTATAAACAGAAAAAGATAAAAAAAATTTAAAAATATTTTGGTTCTATACGATAAGTAAGAGATAATTTATGTGAGAGGTAAGAAAATGGCGTTTCCTGATAGGAAACGCCATTTTTGTTTATAAATCCATGTAATCACACACATTTTTAATTCTCTCAAATATGTTTTTGCGTGAAATTTGCGTGATTTTCTAAAATTTTTTCACAAATTCTCGATGTGTGTATCTAATCAAAGATAAATAAAAGAGTTCGTTTTTATACCCCTCGTTTTATATCCATCAGGTATTATCCTCGCGAAAGAGGGCATCTCTCTGTTTACTTTCTGGATTCCCGTTTTCACGGGAATGACATTTTAGAACCAAAGTAGCCAAGCCTTTAAACCCGGATTTGCAAACCTTGTCCTTGCGAAACTTGTCCCCATGAAAGCAGGGAACAATCGGTACAAAAGTGAGAAAAAAGATCACAGCAGATAATGAAAAAAATCTCCGGCTTTATGATATAAAACACTGGTGCTTTACTTCTTTTAAAAGCTCCTTTGAATCAAAGGAGGACTTTCCGGTTAGTTTCTCCTTTTTTAATCATCTGCCAATGTCCCCGGTTTTATCAAAGCCAATTCTTTTAATATGTTTAACCTCTTTCAGTTCAATTTTTGCTTTAAATGTACCAGTCCGACGAACTGTTGAAAAAAGCAGAATGATCTCCTTTAAATTTTGGACTGAAATCTTGCCATTTTTGTTTATCACTTTGAGTCCTCATAATTAGTTAAATTAAGCCAGGGGGCTTTAAAAAGATAAAACTTCAAAACAAAGTTAAGTTTTCCAACAAATTAACCGATAATTTAAAAATTCAATTTTTTTTAATTATGAAAGTTTTTTCTTATATGAAAATCTTACTTTATCCACTGCTCCTTTTCTTATTTCAAAAACTAAAAAACAAATATTTATTTTCTTTGTCATTTTCCGCTTTTTTATTCCTTTACTCTCCTCTGGTTTTTTCAAATTCTTATGGGAGTGAGGGGAAGGTAGGCAGTTCTGATTACACCTGCCAGGTGGATGAGGGTTGCCTGGAGTACTTAAATAATACTCTTCTGAGTAAAGACTCCAATAGAGGAGTGTATCAATACTGCCAGGGGGTGTTAGATAACACTAAACTTTGTTGTGTGGATCCCTCTCAGTGTTCAGAGCCTTGGGGACAAAGCCTAGCTCAAGATTTAAGGGAAAATAGCTTAGAAAAAGTACAAAAAAGCTCAAAACCAGGAACAGATGGAAGCAGTAAAGAAGCCGGTGAAGCAGAAGGTGGCAGAATATATGGAGGTGGAACAGAAGCTCTCCCCTCGTGTGAGTTAAATAAGCTCTCTCATCTGATAGACTCTCTTTCCGAGGTTCAAGAGGAAGTCTGTAATGTGGGGCTTAAGAACTGTAGGTTAAACTGTGAAAACAAACTAAGAGAGGTGACAAATACTTTTCGTCAGTGTTTTCTTATTCCTAACTCTTACTCTATTGAGAAGGTTTTAAAAAAAATAAAACACCACCATGTGACTAAACCAACTTGTTATCGAAAGATGTATGAAGTGGTGGAAAAATATAAAGGTCAAAGTTTAGATAAAAAGTCTTTAATTAGAGAAAAGCTAGAGAGTAAAGACATTATATCTTGTTACAAAGAGCTTAAGAGTGTAAAGACGGAGTCCAGTCTTAATCACTTTGCTTTAAGTATGTGTCGTCAAGCACAGGTTAAAAAAGCAGAGGAAACAAGGGTCAAGAAAGCAGAAAAAAGAAAAACAAAAGAAGCCAAGGGAATGAGTGGGGCAGAAGGGGTAAAAGCTCATCAAACACCTTTAGCCACACAGGAGGAACAAAAATCTAGTTCTTCTTCTGCTTTAGGGGGAAATAATTTAAAGCCTAAAGCACAAAACTCTAAGCTTCATAAACTACTTTCTAAACCGAAAGCTTCATCATCAGTTTCATCAGGAAACAGACATGGAGGAGCTTCCCATAAACAAGCAAAACCCAGTTCCACTACAAGTCATATACCTTCAAGCTTAGATCAGAATCCAACAGGAACAGAAACCAGAAAAACAAAAACTCCTCCTCAAACTTTTTTTGGAAAAGTCTCTAATAAAGTAAAAACCTTTTTTGGAGGAATTACGGCCAGAATAAGAGGAGGTGTTCATACAGCTCAGAAAAAAGCCATAAAACAGGTTCACCAGAGGAAATACAGAAAAGAAGGCCATGTCCAAATCACACATCAACTAGTCTATCAATCCGTGGCCGCTCCCCAGGTAGAGCCTTTCCATATTCAAGAACCTCAAAATAATCCTGAAGCTCCTATCTTTAAAAGCTATGATCTCGTAAAAGGAAAACCAGCCGGAGTTTTGATTAAAATCCAATATCAGTTTCCAAGACATTGTTTTCAAAACACCAATCCGTACGCATGTATAAAACAAAGAGATTTTAGTTTAAAACTAGAAGTCAGAAACCAATTTGTGAGTATAAGATGTGTCCCCCTTAAAAAGATAGCCAAAAATGACTGGCAGTTTAATACATCCCTGAGATCCTCCAATAAAGCCTGTGCTTTTTCCACCAGGGACTTTCCCTTTGAAGAACCGGTGATTTACAAGTTTGTTGAGCTTGACACAAGTCAAATAGAGCCTGTGGAGTTGAAACAATATATCAAATTAGATGCAGCTACGAATATTGGAGAGCATTATGGAATAGAACAAAGCTCTTTTAGCCGTTTAGAAGATCAAACGATAATGCCAATAAACACAGAGAACTCTCATATTCCTGTTCGGGTGAGTATTGTGGAGCAGGGTAAAGTCATTCCAAATGAACTTTCTGTTAAACCCAATGCGGAAAGTAAATTAAGTCTTGGAAATTGTGGGAACAATATCAACCTTAATGCCGCTAATGAGTTTTGCCTGAATGTTTTAGAGTTAGAGGGATTAAACTTGGGTTTTATAAGAATAACGGGAGATTATAATAGAGAAGATAAAGAAAATAAGAAGCACGATAACTGCTATTTTTCAAATTTAACATCTAAAGATTTAGGTGGTGTTCCAAATGGCTATCCGGCTGTATCTTCTGAGCAGGTTGAGAGGTTTATTGAATCCATTGAAGCGACAAGTTTTCTTCCCTCTCTTCTTCCTTTATCTAGGCTTCACAGTAGTATGTTAATAACCAAGATAGGGAACAATAATTTTATTTTAGGAAATTGTGACAATGGTGAGGTTTCAAAAGAGTTTCTTAATATAATGCCTAAGAGGAGTGGTTCTTCTTCTGGGAAGGGATATAAAGGAGGGGAGGGGGCTAGTCCCTTCTCTGGTAAGTATTTTACTTATGGACTTCTTAAAGACATTAGAAACTTAAGAATGGAGAGGGCGGAATGGAGAGGACAAGGTAAGTATGATAAACTCTTTGCTGTTGTTTCAAAAGAGTACTTTCTTTATCATAAGCTGCATAAGAGTTTGAACCTCCCAAGACATGAAGAAATTTACGGGGTTAGTCTTGTACCGGCCTTTCGTGAAACATTGAGGGATACTTTACTGATATTTAATCATGACGACCATCCTTGGAGTTTCCTTGGGGATGTGGCTTTTATAAGAGAAGATCAATTCAATAAAGGAACTCTCTCTCACGAATTAGTTCATTTATTGGGCCAAAGAAAAGATTTTTATAATATCCTTGATCCGGCTTGCAGATCATTTGGTGGACCTCTAAAAAACATCCCTTTAAAATTATGCGGAGGGTATAAGATTCCCAAAGCTTTACACGCAAGGATTGAAAAAGGGAGGCTTTCCTGGAATTTTGTAACAAATAGAAATAGCATCATGGATAATAAACAAGACATTAAAAAACTTTGGATAGATAGGGAAAGTCATCAGAGGGTCTTTTCCGTGATGGCTAAAGTAAGTCGTGTTATCCAGGAGAACAAATGGCAACCACACCCTCAGCGGGGCTATTTGACAAAAAACGCTATGTTCAAGAAAATTCTTGTGGCGGGATTTTATCATCAAGAGAGGGATAAGTTTATTGTTCCTAAAGTAAAAACTTTTGACACTACTTTATTCACACCCTCTCATCCAGAACAATTTTCAGGAAATGGGGACTATCTCACCTTTCTATTAAGGGACGAAAAAGAAAATAAAACTCTTCAAAAAATGATTCGTCCTTTTTATGAGACTCTTATGGGTTTTTTACATCAAAAAGAGCCTTCAGGGAAGATGGATTGCAAGGCTTTGCCTTTTGATTTTTCTTATCTTCATGCGGCCTTTGATATTCCAGAGTACGGGAATTTGGAAAATTTACAAGTGGTGGTTTTAGGTCCTAGTGGGAATGAAATTTTTTCATCCTCTGTTCCAAAGAGAAGAGTAAGATTTTGAGTTTTTAAAAAACCATGATAAAAATACAAGTGTTTTATTATGAAAAGTTTAATTTTATTTTTAGTTGTTTTTTCTTTTGATTCCTGGGCCATGTCTTGGTTTGAGAGAGAGCCTCAAGAGCTCCAGGAGATCAAGATTTATGGAGATTACCATCCTGGAGGGCCGGAGGAGATAGAAGATACTGAACAATACTGGCTTAAACATGGTGTTCTGGAAGAGGGAGATACTCTTGCAGATAGCTGGCAGACAGCTCATTTTCTTGAGTATTTAGGTAAAGAGCGATTTAGAACCGGCATAAAATCAATGATTTTTTGTTATGAGAAGATATTAGATGAACATAGAGAAACAGCTACTGTGATTGATCCCAATTTGAGAGCTAGGATGTATGACCAAGAGGGAAACCTTTTGGCGGAGGATACTTTAAGAGATAGAGAAGACCCTGCTACTCGCGACCCTTTCCTAAGGCTTACTGTGGCTTATCTACCTTATCTTAGAAATGGGGATGTGACTATACGGATTGTACGTTTAGTAGAGGATGAGGAAGTGATTTTACATGAAAAAGATATAAGTTTTTATTCCCATGAACGGCTTAAAGCACATCATTGGGCTGATCGGAATAGCATTATGCATGTGTATGGAACTGGATATAAATTTTATCCAAAAGGGGCACGGATCAGAACAAGTGCTAACACAATATACCGTGTCCCTTTTTCTTGTTATAAGTAGCTCTGTCCTATTGTTGTTTCTAAATCAATTGATTGTAGTTTTAATCTTCTGAAGTGATGTTTTATTATGAAAAGTTTAATTTTAATTTTAGTTGTTTTTTCTTTTGATTCTTTAGCTATGTCTTGGTTTCCGAGAGAACCTAAAGAACTTAAGGAGATCAAGCTTTCTGGATCTTATTATCCTGGAGGCCAGGGGGAGATAGAACGTACTGAAAGATACTACCGTGAACATGGTAGGCTTAAAGAGGGACAAACTCTTGCGGATATTCACCTAGCTCATAAGCTTGAGTATTTAGGTAAAGAGCGGTTTAGAACCGGCAGAGATTGGAAACCAATAATTTATTGCTATGGTGAGATATTAGATGAAGATAGAGAAACAGCACCTGTGATTGATCCTAATTTAAGAGCCAGGATGTATGACCAAGATGGAAACCTTTTAGCGGAGGATACTTTAAGAGATAGAGAAGACCCTGCCACTCGCGACCCTTTCATAAGACTTACTGTAGCTTATCTTCCCTATCTTAAAAATGGTGATGTGACTATACGTATTGTACGTTTAAAAGAGGAGGAGGAAGTGATTTTATATGAATTTCTGGGTGTTCGTTCTCACGAAAATCTTAAAGCACACGATCGGACTGGCTGGAATAGCAATATTCATGTGTATGGATCCGGATATAAGCTATATAAGAAAGCTTGGACACCTGAAAGGCATTGGCTGCCTAAAGTGCCTTGTTATATGTAGCTCTGTCCTATTTTTGTTTCTAAATCAATTGATTGTATGGATTCGGATATAAGTTTTATCCAAAAGGTGCAGGGATCAGAACAAGTGCTGGCACAATATACCGTGTCCCTTTCTCTTGTTATAAGTAGCTCTGTCCTATTGTTGTTTCTAAATCAATTGATTGTAGTTTTAATCTTCTGAAGTGATGTTTTATTATGAGAAGTTTAATTTTATTTTTAGTTGTTTATTCTTTTGATTCTTGGGCCATGTCTTGGTTTGAGAGAGAACCTCAAGAACTTAAGGAGATCAAGATTTATGGAAAATATTATCCTGGAGGCCCTGGGGAGATAGAACGAACTGAAAGATATTACCGTAGGCATGGTAGGCTTGAAGAAGGAGAAACTCTTGCGGATATTCCGGGGCTTGTTTATGATTATTTAGGTAAGGAGCGATTTAGATACAGCAGAATGATTTTTTGTTATGAGAAGATATTAGATGAACATAGAGAAACAGCTACCGTGATTGATCCCAATGTGAGAGCCAGGATGTATGACCAAGAGGGAAACCTTTTGGCGGAAGATATTTTAAGAGATAGAAAACCTGAACGAACAGACCCTTTTTTAAGAGCTACTGTAATTTATCTTCCCTATCTTAGAAATGGTGATGTGACTATACGGATTGTGCGTTTAGTAGAGGATGAGGAAGTAGTTTTATATGAATTTCTGGAGATTCATTCTCACGAAACTCTTAAAGCACATCATTGGGCTGATCGGAATAGCATTATGCATGTGTATGGAACTGGATATAAATTTTATCCAAAAGGTGCAGCGATCAGAACAAGTGCTGACACAATATACCGTGTCCCTTTTTCTTGTTATAAGTAGCTCTGTCCTATTGTTGTCTTTGGAGCAGATACTTTTTATTATTTTGACCTAAAGTACCTTGTTAAAGGTAATAATTTTTCCTCAATTAAACACCCCCTTCTCCAATTAAGAAGGTTTTAGTGGGTGGGTTTTATCACCAAGAAAAAGGTCGTTTTATTGTTCCTAAAGTAAAAACAGTTAAGACTCCTTTATCTACTCCCCTCTATCAATAGCAAAGTGTTTTAAAAAGGGGGTGTTATCTTATTTTTCAGTTAAAGGACAAGGAAGGGACTATTTTCTCATAAAAAACCTACTCACTTTCTCTGTCACCCTCGCGAAAGCGAGGGTCTAGTGAGAGCTGTCTTCGTGCCAGCAGAAATTAAGCCAGATCAGTCTAAAAGTATAAATTCTTCGCAGAGTAAAGTTTTGCATTTTTGAAAAACCATGATAAAAATACAGGTGTTTTATTATGAAAAGTTTAATTTTATTTTTAGTTGTTTTTTCTTTTAATTCTCTTGCCATGTCTTGGTTTGAGAGAGAGCCTCAAGAGATCCAGGAGATCAAGATTTATGGAAATTACCATCCTGGAGGGCCGGAGGAGATAGAAGATTCTGAAAGATTCTACCGTGAACATGGTAGGCTTGAAGAGGGAGAAACTCTTGCAGATATTCCGGGACTTGTTTATGATTATTTAGGTAAAGAGCGGTTTAGAACCGGCAGAAATTGGAAATCAATAATTTATTGCTATGGTGAGATATTAGATGAAGATAGAGAGTTAGCTCCCGTGATTGATCCAAATTTAAGAGCCAGGATGTATGACCAGGAGGGAAACCTTTTGGCGGAGGATACTTTAAGAGATGGAAAACCTGAACTAAAAGACCCTTTTTCAAGACTTACTGTAACTTACCTTCCCTATCTTAGAAATGGGGATGTGACTATACGGATTGTGCGTTTAGAGGAAGATGAGGAGGTACTTTTATATGAATTTTTGGAGATTCGTTCTCACGAAACTCTTAAAGCGCACAATCGGACGGGTTGGAATAGCAATATTCATCTATATGGAACTGGATATAAATTTTATAGAAAAGCTTGGACACCTGAAAGACATTGGCTGCCTAAAGTGCCTTGTTATATGTAGGTCTGTCCTATTTTTGTTTCTAAATCAATTGATTGTATGGAGTTGGATATAAGTTTTATGAAACACCTGGAACCCCTGAAGGGTCTTGGGTTCCTAAAGTATCTTTTTTGTGCATTCTAAATAAAAGTAGGACTTTTTTCTTTTACTCATAGTAAAAGCTCTTACATTAAAAAAGTACATGCCGAAGTATTGGAAAGCTTCAAGGTTTTGGGAAAATTAATTTAAAGTTATTCTTTATTTCTGTTTTTCAAAAATAAAAAAACAACTAAATGTGAAATTTCTACATTAAAAACCATCTCTTTTTTAATATGAAAATAATAAAGTTTTCCATTCGCGGAAAGCTTTTTAAGGTAATTTAAGGAAAATAAAGCCTGTTTTCCTCACTCTTTCCGTTTGCGGAAAGCTTTTTCCCCTTAATTTCATTCCGTTGGAACAAAACCTTAATTGACCCCCCTTTTTTTTTCTTTCTTTTTCTGAAATGCTTTAAAGCTCCAAAAACGAAAAGGAGTTTTATGAAGTTTTTTAAATTTATTTTTTTGATTTTTTCTTTTCTTATTTTCTCCGCTTGCGAGGATTTGTCTTTCTCCGATGAAGACAGTCCATTACCAAAAGTCAAAAGAGAGTCAAGAGTTGGAACAGAAGGTCTATCACCAGTAAATGAACCGGAAGCAAATAAGCCCTCAGTAAATGAAATAGTTATTATAGAAACCACTGATAATGTACTTAAAGAAAAAGAAATTCCTGAAAATGAGATCACTACTATAGCTGAAGATTTTGAATTAACAGAAGATACAGTCATTAAAAACACAAGAGTTGTTCTGCATTTGGCAACAATTAAAACCGGTGAACATGACTTGGTTATTGTTGCTGATGAATTTTTATCTAATCATTCGGTCATTCAAAATTTTCCTTCTAAGCAAAAAGCAAAAGATCAAACTCCAGGGAGAAATGGGGGCAATATTCTTATTGAGGCAGAAACAGCAAGAGGCATGCTTAAGCTTATCTTGAATGGAGAAGATGCCGGTCCTGTTCCGGCCAAAAGAAGTATATCCATAGAGGAGCGTATCAAGCTTTTCGGGCGCAGGGGAAGAGACGGAAAAGATGCTATCTACCATGAAATCTGCAAAGGAACTCCTGTTCATATAAGAAATTTCTCTACGGAAATGGGTTTTCCTTCGGTCAATAGAATATTAAGTGCAGGAGAGAAGGGAGGATGTAGAAAAAAGTGTGGTGTACCTCCTACAGAGGGACAGCCTAGCAGTGACGGTCAGCGGGGTCTTCCTGGCTTTGATGGGCTAAAAGGGGGAGACTTCCGGTTCTTTCCATTTAAAGGCAACTTACTTATCAGATTTTCAATTTGGATCGTCCCTGAAAAGTGGACAGTTAGTAGGCAAAAAATATCAAATTAGGATTTATTTTGATAGGTTATTGGAAAAATCACCTCCAAAAAAAATCCAAATAAAAAAAACCAAGTAATTCTAATAGTTAGGACAGTAAATGGTGGAGCTGAGGGGGATCGAACCCCTGACCTCAGCACTGCCAGTGCTGCGCTCTCCCAGCTGAGCTACAGCCCCAAATCTGTTTGCACTAGATCCCCGCTTCCGCGGGGATGACACCTGTGCGGGGATGACATCTGTGCGGGGATGACATCTGTGCGGGGATGACATCTGTGCGGAGATGACATCTGTGCGAGGATGACACCCGTGGAGGGATGACATCTGTGCGGGGATGACATCTGTGCGAGGATGACACCCGTGGAGGGATGACACCTGCGCGGGGATGACACCTGTGCGGGGATGACATCTGTGTAGAGATAATTCCATCAATCACTAGTCAAAATATCTCCTCTTAAAACTTCTACAAGGGCATTAAGTGCATCCGTAGAAGTAAAAATACCTAGCTCCCCTTCCTTGTTTATCACTAAAGCACTTCCGTATTTGTTTTTTGACATATAAAAGGCCACTTCAGAAAGCTTTGTATCGGATGGGATAATATAAGGTTCTTTTTGCATAATATCCCTGGCTGTCAGTGTATTTATATCATTTGAACGATAGGCAGAAAAAATATCTCGCTCACTAATGATACCGACAATTTTATCCTCCTCCTGAACCGGTATATGCCTGAATCTTTTCTTTTTTATTAACCTTTCCAATGCAACAAGCTCTGTATCAGGTGACACCACTTCAGGGCAAGGGGTGGTAAATTCTTCTACACTTAAGTTTTTGATCTTTTCCCACCATTTTACTTTTACATTCATAATGCTTGTCCTTTCTTGTTATTAAGGAGGCCAAAAATAGTCCGATTAAAAATTTTCAAAAAAGAAGCTCTCTTTCCATAGGTAAATTTATCAGCTTTTTACAAAAAAAGGTTCATATTATGTCTATGATAAATATCTTATTTTGTAAATATCTTTATTACTAAAGACTTAAAAACTATGAATATATTGTAAGATAAATAGCTAAAAAGTATATAGTGATTTTAGTGGGAGATAAGGAGTCATCGAGCCAGTTAATAAAACTAATCAAAAAAGGAATGATTTTTGAAACATAACCAGGCCGCCTTTTATAAAGATATACGATATGTTCAAATTGCTTTTATGGGGGTGCTGTTTAGTTATGGTGTATTGGTTTTTGACTTATCCCTTTTATGGACACAGGTTGTTCTTACATTTGCTGCCGGTCTCCTAACACAGTTTTTTTGGAAAAAGAAATTATACCGATCCGGTATTGAAAAAAAGGGAAATCTCAGTAGAGGCCATTTCTTAAGTGCTTTTATAACTTGTCTCAGTTTGGTCCTCTTATTAAGAAGTGATAATCTATGGATACACCCTCTAGCTTCTTTTATTGCCATTAGTTCTAAGTTTTGTATTCAATACAATAAACAGCACTTTTTTAATCCATCCGCTTTTGGTATCTTTGTTGTTTTGCTTCTAGGAGAGGCTTGGCTTTCTCCCGGGCAATGGGGTTCCCATATATCTTTATCTATATGGATGGTGGCTGTGGGCTGTTTTATTGTCACGAAAGTACATCGTATGGATATATCCTGGTTCTTTTTATTATTTTATCTGGGTGGCTTACTCATTCGGGATCTTTATTTAGGCTACGAAATGGCTGTTTTTTACCATGCGGCATTAAGTGGTTCTCTTTTGTTGTTCGCTTTTTTTATGATATCCGATCCAAGAACCTCTCCTAATCATCTGGTAGGTAAAGCAATATTTACCTTTTTTGTTGCTTTTACCTCTCTCGTGTTACATTATTATTTTTATATACAAAATGGCTTGATTTACTCTTTGGTCGCTGGTTCTTGTTTTGTTCCTCTCTTAAATAAAAAATTTCAGGCCAGGCCTTTTCAATGGAATAAGAAAGAAAGTAGATTTTGAAAAAATCTTATTTTTTAAAAATAAAGGAGAGAAAATGAAAATATTTTTTATTCTTATAATATTTTTTCTTTTTTCAATAGGAAAAACTTATGGTTTTTGCGGTTTCTATGTAGCCAAAGGGGGGGCAAAGCTTTTTAATAATGCCTCTCAAGTGGTTTTGGTCAGGAACGAAAACAAAACTGTTATTAGTATGATGAATGATTATGAAGGTTCTTTTAAAGAGTTTGCTCTGGTGGTTCCTGTTCCCTCTGTTTTGAAGAAGGAACAAGTAAATGTAGGGGAAAAAAAGCTTTTTGAAAGAGTTGACTCTTTTACAGCCCCTCGTCTTGTGGAATATTTTGATGAAGATCCTTGTGTACCTGATCATATCATTTCGGATTCAATAGGACCTGAAAGAAGTATGATGGTGATGTCAAAAGGAATAGGATCTAGAAGTAGAAAATCTTTAGGTGTCACAGTGGAAGAAAAGTTCACAGTGGGAGAATACGATATCGTCATTCTCTCCGCCAAGGAGTCCCGTGGTTTGGAAACATGGTTAAGGCAAAACAAATACAATATTCCCAAAGGAGCGCATAAAGCTCTTGCTCCTTACATTAAACAAAAAATGAAGTTTTTTGTGGCTAAAGTAAATATAAAAAAACAAAGTAAAACAGGTTTAACTTATTTAAGACCTCTACAATTTGCTTTTGAATCGGAAAAGTTTATGTTGCCCATTCGTTTAGGCATGATAAACGCTAAAGGTCCTCAGGAGTTATTTGTTTATGTACTAAGTAAAAACGGGAGAGTGGAAACCACAAATTATATGACAGTAAAGATACCGACAGGTATGGACATTCCACCTTATATTAAAAAAGAGTTTTCTGCTTTTTATAAAGACCTTTTTACAAGACAGGTGGAAAAAGAAAATAGGAAAGCGGTGTTTATGGAATATTTTTGGGATATGTCGTGGTGTGACCCTTGTGCGGCGGAACCTCTCACACAGAAAGAATTAAAAGGTTTGGGGGTTTTTTGGCTGGATAGTTTTCCTTCTGAATCACCAGGCTCTTCCTCTTTTCGTCGTCGCCAGCGGCCTCGTGGAGGGGCCCAACCGGTTAAAGTAACCCGCTTACACTTACGTTACACTAATAAAACTTTTCCCGAAGACTTGATGTTCCACGAAACCCAAGACAACAGAAATTTTCAAGGTCGTTATATACTCCGGCATCCCTGGAAAGGTTCTCCTAGAAAATGCGAAGAGGCGCGTAGGTATTTATTAAAAGAACTACCTCGTCGGCAGGAGAAAGAGGCACAAAACTTAGCACGACTGACTGGCTGGGATATTAATAAGATCCGTAAGAAAATAAAAATAACTCCCGTTCCTAAAGAACCTAAAGAGCCTGGTTCATCTAAAAAACCCTGGTGGCAGAATTTATGGCAGTAATTTATTTAGAACACTCAGCAGAGTTTTTGAGAATGGTAAATTCGCGGCCATACCAAATAAAGCCTCTTTTGTAATAGGCGGTACAGTTAAGTCTCTCCCTAATATCGTTGGGATTACTTAATCCATGACCTAAAGGTTTTTCTAACTCTACTGTTACCAATCCATTGGATATATTAACACGAGCTGAATTACCTCTGCTGGCATAGCAGCGCATACTCTCTAAATCTATATGAGAATCAGTGGAAAAATAGACTTTACTTACTTGTTGTTCTACGCAAACAGCTTTGTTTTTAGGATGGTAGTCATAGATGGGTAGGTGGACACTATTCACTTTAATTTTGAACAGATCGTCTATCACACCATATTTTTCGTTAATGGCAAAACGAGGAAGGGTAAATAAATCTGAAGAACAACCTACAGGCCCGGATTGGGTGGAAAAAGCGGCTTCAAAATAAAATGATTTACCTAGTATTACCTGATTCATGTTTTTTATTTCTTCAATGAGATTATTACTTACTTCACCAAAGGGGTAAGAGAAAAACCTGGGCATAGTGGAGGTGTTTTGAAATATACGCTCTACGGAAACCAAAATGTCTCTTTTTCTTTGTTCTGAGTTCATATCCTGTACTAAGTGACCATGAGTGTGAGAATGAGCTGCCAACTCGCCTAAACCAGATTGCACTATTGTCCTTAGATCATCCCAACTCATGGAACTCTTGTAGTTTTCATCCACGGCTTGTGTATTAACAAATATCGTATAAGGGTATTGGTATGTTTCCAGAATAGGCTTGGCTTTCAGAAAGGACTTATAGGCATCATCAATGGTAATAGCTATCCATTTTTCTCCAAAAGGGATATCACCTTTGGCTGCGGATACAATTTTACCTAAAGAAACAACTGTGTATCCGTTATTTTTAAAAAACTCCATTTGTTCTATAAATTGTTCAATAGTGACACTGGTACTCTTATAAGGTTCATCAAACTTGTGGTACATCAGTACCACCGCGGAACCTTGTTTAAGATCACAGGGCTTTTTTTCGTGAGAGGGTGTATTGTTGATCCCTCTTTTAAAAGAGGAGGGAAGTCGGTTTATTTCTGCCTCTACATTATAAGGATTTTGTCTTACAGTGCTTTGGCAGGAGATCAGTAAGAAGGAGGAAAAAAATAATAAGCCTATATACTGGATTGGTCTGGAAAGAAGTTTACAGAAACTACAAAATCTTGTCCCAGCGAAAGTGGAGAACTCTTCACCCTCGCTTTCGCTAGGGCAGACTTTGCGGGGATCAAACAAAATCAGTATAAATAAATCAAATAAACTTTTCACATACTGTAGTATTAACAATCATTTATGATTTGGCAAACTTTTTTAATAGTTCCTTGAACTTTTTTTACATAATCAGGGTCTTCAGCGTACTTATTTAGGCCCTTGGCCATTTCTAGGGAAGCCTCGCAAGGGGGTGCCTCCTCTAAGTTGGTTTGATATCTTTGTTCTCTTAATGAGATATAGCTGGAATAGGTATTTAATAACAAAGTGTAAATAAAGACACTGGTTTCAATAGAAGTGAACTTATAAACACATCTTCTAGGGTTTCTTTTAGCGGGAATACATTTAGGATGATTGTGTGTTTTTCTGGAAGAGGAAAATGTGGTTTGCATGCCAAAAAAATTATGACCCTGTACTGAAAAGCGGGAAGTTCCCCAAGCGGATTCCAAACCGGCTTGCGCCGTAGCTAAGGGGGCCGGGATAGCCCCGATTCTTTTTACAATAGCCATTTTGCAATCAGGACTAAATAGAGGAAATACTTTTTCTCTGCCACGGGAGTATACATGACAAGTCTCCAATCCATGAGGATTGTTTTGTAGCCGTTGAACGGCAAGATTGTATAATAGTGTATCTGTTACATCCGTAGATTCATCCTGAACGCATAGGTAACTGAAAAAACGACATTTTCCCTGAGTTTCATTTATGGGCAGTAAGCGATATCTCATTAATGTTATTATTAACTCTATTACTTCTTCTTCTGTTATTTCCCGTTTTTGGAGTTGTTCTATTTGATGTAAAGTAATGTCACGATCTCTGAGGATAAGGCTGTTCATATATTCTACTACAGCCTTATATCCACAAATAAAATTTTTTCTTTCCGGCCATTGACCCGCAGAAGTAGTAAAAGATAAAAAAAATATCTGTAAAAATAAAAAAATTTGACATTTTTTTATAGATATAAGAGTGTAGGCATAATTCATTAATTAATAATATCCCTATTTGTTAAAGGTTATGTATGTCCTATAGTTTTATTGTGTTTTTTTTTCTCTCTATTATTTATTGCATTGCTATTTTACTTCTTACTTATTTTTTTATTTACAAAAAAATCTCATTTCATTTACATCATGTTGTCGCTTTTGGTACCGGTTTTTTAATTATCCTGGTATTTTTTGATTTTTTACCTCATTCTTTCAGTACGGAAGTGAGTGTGCGTAATATAATAATGATTATGGCGATGGGTTTTTTAGTCAATGCTTTTTCTGAAGTAGGAATTTTACCGTATATGAAGTTTTTGAATAAACTTCTTCCTGGCAAGAAACACGATTGCCATCAACATGACTCAAGTCATATCCATTATCATTTGATCCCATCTTCTGTTGGGTGCTCAGCTGTAGGTTGTTTAATTTTATGCGCTTTTTTTGATGGCGTGCGATTGGCTTCGGCCCTTTTGATTGATATGAAAACAGCTATTATGATGAGTATAGGTTTGTTGTTTCACCTGCTCCCGGAGAGTGTTACTGTGTTGGGAATTGGACTTTCATCCGGCTTCTCGCGTAGATCCCTTTTTGGTATTATTCTAGCCTTTTGTTTTGCATTTTTAGGCGGCTATCATGTTTTTTTCTTACTCTCTTACATGGAAAACCTGGAAAGCTTTGTGCTTCCTTTTGCTTCTGGTCTTTTTTTATATGTGTGCTTTGTGCACCTTATTCCTATTGTTATTAAATTTAAAGTGAAAAAATGGTTTTTATTGGGAGCGATTTTATGTTTTATTTTTTTGTATTCTAGTGTTTTTCTGTCCCATCATGGTTAAATATTTTTTCGATCCTTGCTTTCGCGAGGATGACAGGAGTGAAGAGAATAGGGTTTTCGATCGTCTTTTTTTTCTTCTAAGGGAACAGGTGTCTTCTTGTAAGGGCACGATACTTGTTCGTCGGTATAAATAAAGATTAGTCCCATTCCGGGGCCCATTCTGGATCAACTAGCCTTTGATTTTGCGAGAAGCACATATTTCCCAGAATCAAACGATCTGACTCACTTAATTGAAAATCAAATATATGGAAGTTGGATTCGGCGTGTTTTTGTTTGGCGGCTTTCGGAATAGCTATAACATTTTTTTGTTCTACTAACCAGCGCAATACAACTTGACCTGCTGTTTTGGAATATTTCTCTCCCATTTTTTGAAGAACTTTATTTTTAAAAACTTTGTTTCTGGCTAGAGGAGAATAGGCTGTGAGAAACATATTATGTTTGCTTATGGCTTTTAAAACAGGTCTTTGATCTAAAAAAGGATGATACTCTACCTGATTGCAAATCACTTCCGGGGCTTGTTTTTTTGAAGTCTCTATAAGTTCAACAGGGAAGTTACTAACCCCTATCCGTTTTGTTTTGTCCTGCTCAATCAGCTTTTGCATAGCGGAAAGAGTTTCTTTTAACGGGAATATGGCATTAGGCCAGTGAATTAATAAAAGATCTACATAATCTGTTTTTAATTTTTTTAAACTTTCTTCTGTACTGCGGATCACTTCCTTTGCACTTAAAGAGTCCCGCCATACTTTTGTTACCAAAAATATTTTCTCTCTGACTACACCAGATTGTTGTATGGCCTCCCCTACTTCCGATTCATTTCTATAAATTTGCGCCGTATCAATATGACGGTAGCCTATATCTAAAGCTGTTCGCACCGCTTTTACGCATGTAGAGCCTTTTATAAGCCAGGTACCGAAACCTAATTTTGGTACTTTAGTCTTGTTTTGTGCAGCCCAGTATAGCATATTGCTCCGCTCTCTTGTTATATTTTCTAAGTTAAACACATTACAGAAAAATAAAATATTTACTCGATATATAAAGTCCTTAATAATATATGTATGAGCTTAAAATTTTGTCAACTTAGAGGTTTCAGTTTGAAAAATATTCACCTTTTTTTATGCTTGTTTTCTTTCTTTGTATTTACTTCCTGTTCTAATACGAGTGTGGTGGATTCTCTTTATTTTGACACCTGTTTTATGGATTACAATACACCGGCTGATTTGACAAGAGCTTTAGATGAAACCAACAAGGAATTGGATATAGATCAGCCCAGTACTTCTTTTATGTCAATAGCCGGTTGTCTTAATTATCAATTAAGTAATTACGAATTAGCTGAGCAGTGGTTAACACGAGCTTTTAAGGAATCAAAGGATAAGGGTAAAAAAAGTATAGCCGCATCGGCCTTGGGTATTATCTATTTAAAAGAATTTAAAAAGGCAAAAATTAAACCGTATATATCCTATGCTAAGAACCATTGGCTAGGCAGGTGGATGCTTATATTATACCACATAGATAATTATCGTGAATCTGGCTACACGGAACACCTTCGTTCAGCTATTGTACAGATGGAGGAAAAGTATAGTATAGAAGGAGAACAGGGAAAAACATCAGCAACAGATCGTTTATTAAAACACATGAAGTTAATTAGTGAAAAAGAGGATATATGTGCCAGTGCTCCTGATGATTGCGGGATAGAAGAGCTAGATGATGAAAAAAGATATTTATTTAGTTTTTCTCATGGTTACTTGGATATGATCTTAAAAAAACCTCCATTTAATAAAAACACAAGCAACTCCACCTCATCATTTTTATAATTATTTAAATATAGTGACTGTCCTTTTGAAAATATGGCAGGTCAATTAATATTTTAAAAAATTCTTGAAGATTTCTATCATGTTTTATTATATTAGGTTTTTTGATCAATTTTATTGCGACAAACCTTTTATTCCCCTCAAGGACACAAGTCTATGCTAGTTCAATCTATGTTGGAAGAGAAAGGGGAAAGAAAGAACCTATGATTTTTTCTTGTTTTCTGAATAGGATTTGGCAAGCGGACCAGGCCATATCTAACATTTGATTTAATTGCTTGCGACTGAAGGTTTCCTCTTCCGCAGTCCCTTGGATTTCGATCAGTTGTCCGGTAGAGGCAAACACCACATTCATATCTGTTTTTGCTTTTTGATCTTCTTTATAGCAAAGGTCCAATAGAAGCTCTTTATCTACTATCCCCACACTGGTGGCAGCCACATAATGATTAAGGGGAATATGCTTAATCATTATTTCTTTTTTAAGAAATTCAAGAGCTAAAGCCAAAGCAACAAAGCCACCAGTAATGGCAGCCGTGCGGGTGCCTCCATCCGCTTGAATGACATCGCAATCAATATGAATTTGTCTTTCCCCCAGTTTTTTTAAGTTTACAGATGATCTTAAACTGCGTCCGATCAGCCGGGAAATTTCTTGTGATCTCCCAGAAGTGCTTGTTTTATCCCTTCTCATGCGGATATGAGTGGAACGGGGAAGCATCCCGTACTCCGCGGTGACCCAACCTGTTTCCGGCGTTTGAATCCATTTTGGTACAGATAAATCCACGGAAGCTGAACAGATGATTCGTGTGTTCCCCATTGTGATTTCCGTGCTGCCTTCCGGATGGTTTAATATATGAGGGGAGATCTGTATTTTCCTTAATTGGTCTGCACTTCTATTATCTTTTCGCATGTTGCTTTCGTACTCCTGTAGAGGTCACTCAAAAAACGCCACTTATTATGGCTTATTATTCTCTTTCTCTTTCTCTTTCTCTTTCTCTTTCTCCTGTTCTTTGTTTGTCTGCAATAGAGAAGAAGAAAAAATAGACTTTACTGCTTTAAAATCCAAGGCCATTACTTCTTGACCAATATTACTTCTGACATAGACCATTTTTGATTTTTCATCTTTCCCTTTATGTTCCTGCCATTCAACAGGAGCACCTAGCTCTAATTTTAAAATAGGAACCTCTTTTTTATTTTTTATAATCAAAGCAGCGGTTTTTATAAAAGATTTTTCTTTACTAAAATATTTTTTTGCGGAAAGAGTAGATAACTTATTCAAAACATTTTTTAATTCTTCTACATTTAATTCAGATTTTTTTTTATCTCCTTCTGTTCGAACCAACATCCATTTCTCTTTTTCTTTTTTAGCTTGAATATCCAGGTCATACCCTTTCCATTCTATAAAATGAGCTTCCTTCCTTTTAAATTGAAAAGGCTGATGATGATCCCGAATAATCTGTTCTGTTAAAAGTATTCTATCTCTTTGCTCCTGGCTCAAAGTAAAAATATAATCCCTGTTGGACACCATAGCGTAAAACTTTCCGTTTATTTCCGGGCTGATTTTTAAAGACCACTTCTGCCCTTTAGGCTTAAATTCCATCTGTAATTCTATGTTAGGTTTAGTAAGTTTAAATTTATTCCTAAGATCCTTCGTATTAGGATAAACCTCTTTTTCAAAACTAATATTGGAAAAAGAACTCCAATAAGATTCCAGCTCAGAATGAGAAAGAGGAAACAAAGTAGGGGTATCTTCCTGTTCTTCTTTATGGTCACTCCACTTCCATTTATAATTATCCCAATCTAAATGAGCTTTAAATAACTTTGAATCATAATGAAGAGATACAGGGCGTTCACCGATATTTAGAACCTTATAACTTCTAAAATAGTCTCCCTGCTTATCCGTTAAACTAGCCCAAGAAGTATTTCCAAGAAGAAGTGATTCTTCCTTTCTGATATAAAAACGTCCATCAAAGGCACTATAGTGACTAATATCCAATTTGAGTTTAGTACCTGAGTTTGTGATGATTTCAATAGAACCTACATTTTGATCCAACCCATACTCCGCCCAATCCACTCCTTCTTCTTTAATAGTTTTAATTTTCTCTGAAAGCAGATTTTCTATCCAATCTCCCACTAAATCTCTATCTGCCAGGTCCTTTATAGGGGAATCCAAATACCACTCTCCACTCTTATTGAGTATATGAATATAGGTGTCTCCTTTTTCAATCGAAAAAGCCTGCACCTGCGGCAACTTCAAAGAGGGAAAAACAAGATTTTGTTTCTCCGATTTTTGTTGTTCTTCTTGCGACTGCTTATATTGATAAAAAGCCAGGCTCGCCGTGCCTATTACAATTACAAAATAAATGAACCGGCCCAGCCAGCGTTTCACGCCTCTCTCCTACGAAACCAAATAATAAAGCTGCAAATAAAGAAAATAATAGGAAGGGCAATAGAAAAGAACACCATTCCCATCTGATCAGAGCTTTTTAAAATCAGCTGCGTTGCTTTTAACCTTTTAGGACGAATGCTCACCAGATCTGATTCATCCACTAAATACGAAATGGTGTTCATAATAAGATCACGATTCAAACCTCTGTTATTGATAAAATCATTTGTTAAAAAATCGCTATCCCCAAAGACAGCTAATTTCATAGCCGGTTTTTGTTTTTTTTCTTTATCCGATTTTTTAGGATCCTTCTGCCCCCTGGCCTCCTCTTCAAATTCTTTAGATTCTTCCACCAACATAGCTATAACATGAGCCGCATGTTTCCCCTCCATTTTACCTTTAATATCAGGAACAGATATAGCGTTTTCGTTGGTCTTTACCAATTCTGTAATGGCAAAAGAACCTCTTGTTGCGCCTACTATTTCCAAATGACTAGCTATATGAAACACAGAAAAAGAACCTTGTTGAAAAGAGCTGGTAATGACACTGGCTTTGTCAAAATAAACTCCTAGGGGGGAAAGTTGCCCTAAACCCATAAGGGCTGCTATCCGGTCCATTACATAGCGGGAAGTATAATTAACACCAAATTTTTTTAAAAAGGGTTTTAAGCTGTGATCTTTATCCGGATCCAAAGCTACAAACATTCTACCACCTTTATCTAAATATTCCTCCAACCACTGAATTTCTTTTTCCAAATAAGGCTTTTGAGGTCCTGCTATCACCAAAGCTGACACATCTTTAGGAAGAGCCCCGTTGGTCACAAAGCTCCAGGTTTTTACTTGAAATGAAGACCGAACCAAAGCGTCTTTAAATTTACTGATCCCGCTCCCCTCCTGGTTGGATATATCTCTTTCTTCATGACCAGATAGAAAATATATTGTTCTTTCCTGACGACGAGTGGCCTTTATCATAGAGGAAACTAATTTCTCCTCATCAAAAGGAAATTCGACTAACACTTTTTTACCTTTATATTCTATAAAGACAAAAATATCTTCACTATCTTTACCTGGAGTTTCATTTAAGTATTCCTGAGCTAATTTATTTCTCAAGTGAGCATCATAGTAACGATCTTTTATTTTTGAACTTTTCTGTTTAAATAATGTGAGGTTTTTTTTCACTAACTCTTTTTTTTGATTTCCAGTCCCTCCTTTATAAAAAACAATTAAATCCATGTCCTGATCCAGATTTTTCAATAACTGGATGGTTTGCGGTGCTAAAGAGTTAATTCTTTCCTCTGTAATATCCATTGAAGTTTTAAAACGCGTACTTAAGTAAGCTAAAGAAGCACAAAAGACTAAAGTAATTAAAATGGATACCCCCATAGACATCCCGTTTTTAGTGGTCCTCATCAGCAAAAAACCAAGATAAAGATGATAGTCAATAAGAAAAGACAGTATAATTCCTAAAAAAAACAAACCCAGGAAAACATACAATACATTGAGCCAGCCCCCTAAAATCCAGCTGGTGGACATCATAATAATCAAACTTAAACCACTTAAAGACAAACATAATTTACCTAATAAACTCATTGCGATCTCCAACGTGAGGATTCTATCACCCTTTGGGTCATAAATAGAAAAAACCCGATGATAATAAAAAAGAACACAACACTGCTACTGACTATGTTCCCTCGAAAAAAGTTATCCAGATGAGTAGAAACAGACAAATACTCCATAATAGAAGAATATACAGGGTTATTGGAAAGCTGCCCACCCAGGCTTACAAAATGCAAAGCCACACTAAAAATAATTCCCAAAAACACACTCAACATAATAGAAGCACTCAAAGAAGAACTAAACAAGCCAATAGCTGTATAAACACCCATAAGCAAAGCTATAGACAGGTAAGCACTCACCAGTAAAACAATATTAAACTCGGCAAACCAACTTGTCATAATAGGATATAAAAAAGACAAGAAAATTAAAACTAATACAACAGCATAAGCCGCTAGAAATTTCCCTAGTACAATTTTTGTAGAAGTAATGGGAGCGGTTAGTAAAAGATCAAAAGTACGTAGCTTTTTCTCTTCTGAAATAAGCCGCATAGTAAAGATAGGCACAATAAAAAGCAAAAGCAAATGTGTTAAGGACAAATGACTAATAAAAACTGTTTCATAAATATTGTAGCCCCCTCCTCCCATACCTCCTTGAGAAAAAGGGCTGACACCAGCTATACGAGCAAATTCAAAAAGTTTTCTGGGAAATACAAAACCCCATATAGAGCAACAAAGCCCCGCCATCATAAAAAACACCGGATTAAAAAAAGTTTGCTTAAAATCTTTGTTAAACTGATTAAAAAACTGTCTCATTATTATTATTCCTTATCATTTCCTTTCTTCTTTTTTCTCATCTTTAGTCAACTTCAAAAATACATCTTCTAAGCTGAAAGATTCACTCAATTCCACCAATCCCGCTCCTTTGTCAATCACCTTTTTAGCAACCTGTTCATTCAAATTACTACCAACTCCCGTATCTGCTGACAAAGTTAAAATAGAATTTGGAGATGAGACAACATCGGCTACCCCTTTTAATGTTTTCAATTCTTGTATTAAATCTTCAGACATCTTTTTTACCCTTACACTGATGCGGCGGCGACTTTGCGCCTGCTTCTCTCGAAGGGAGGATAAAGACTCCTGTGTGACCATTTTTCCCTCTTTAATAATAATAATACGATCACAGGTCGCCTGAACTTCAGATAAAATGTGAGTGGATAAAATAATAGTATGCTGCCCCCTTAGCTGAGAAATAAGAGTCCTCATCTCTAAAACCTGATTGGGATCCAGACCCACTGTGGGTTCATCCAGAATTAATATTTCAGGGTCACCAATTAAAGCCTGAGCCAAGCCCGTTCTTTGTTTGAATCCTTTTGAAATATTATGGATCAGTCGGCGACGGACTGGTTGAAGCCCCACCTTCTCAATAACCGAATCCACTTGAGATTTTATGGTTTCTTTCGAGCATTTTTTTAAACCAGCTACATAGTAAAGGTATTTATCCACATACATATCACTATATATAGGCGGGACCTCCGGTAAATAACCTATTTTTTGTTTTATCTTAATAGGGTCTTCAAAAATATCTTCATCCGCTATTTTGACTTCTCCAGCTGTGGGAACCATATAACCGGTAATGATTTTCATTGTGGTTGTCTTACCCGCTCCATTAGGCCCTAGAAAACCAACCACTTCCCCTTTCTTTACAGAGAAACTGAGGTTTTCCACAGCGGCACGGGAACCATATTTCTTAGTAACATTATGAACTTCTATCATTTGTATATTTATACTCCATTTTACTCTGTTAAAATAGGCTCTTGATGCTCCCTGAGCAATTAAAAATTTGTATATTTATACTCCATTTTACTCTGTTAAAATAGAAAAAATCACAAGTTGTTGATATTATTTACTTATTGCATCGTATTGTGCCAAAGTCGGGATAACAATCCTTGACAAAAAGGAAGGTATATTTTTAAAATCAAGTTACTATGCAAAAATTTTGCCATATCCTTATCGGTGTTTTTTTCTTGCTCCTTTGGATAGGATGCCAATCATATCCTTATAAATCTCTTTCGGTTGAAACGGATTGGGGGTTGGAAATCATTCCTGGTTTTTGCTCCGCCTGGACAGATGAATGTAATACCTACTGCCGGCTCGACGCACTTACTTCATACGAAAAAATACATTTAGAAAACAACAAGTGCACAGCCGAACGCTCCACCTGTATAGACAACGACCCCGAGAAACTAAAACCCTGCTACAAGATATGTGCTTACGCCAAACTGAATCCGAGTACAGACCCACAATTATCAAAACAATGTGAATAACCAGATCGGTAATATCAATCACAAGCAAGCCCTGCTTAAAGTCTGCATACGATATTATTATAAATATCTGGTTTGGTTGGTCTAGGTTCGAATCAATCTTTAGTCTATAAAAAGGTAAGATATTATTACAAGTGCTGAATGGCTTTGAACAAACTCTACAATTTATGTTATTTTTAACCAAGTAGCACTCTCTCTTAACCTTTTGATAAGATACTATGAGGTATAGAAGTCATACATCGAAAAACATAATACTTACTCCAGGAGAAGTTTTATGAAAATGATACTGATCGTATTTGAAAATTTCAGATTTAAAGGCTTGGCGAATAAAGGGAAAAAGCCACTTGGAAGTTACGAAAAAATCGAACCCAGGGGGTATATTTTTTGGACTTTTACCGTTTTTTCGTTACTGACATTCTCCTTATCTTGTGCACAAAATTCCAATAGGACAAACCGTAAACAGTTTGATCCTGAAGTTTGTAACTCTCAAATAGAACAAAGAACAGCAGACATCAACGATCTGGGCTTAATAGATAGCGATAATGCCAGTGAATATTCTATCTCCGGTACATGTGAAAGAGATGGTTCAGAAGTAAAAATTTACATTGAAGGTTATCCTCTGGACCAGCCCCCCACTTGTAATAGAGGGCAATGGAAAATTTCTGTTGATATTACCGGTATCGTCAATAAAAAAGAAAGAATCCAAGTAGCTGTCTCACAAACAGGAAATAGTGGATTACTATGCAAAAACACAACAAATCACTTTATATGTCCACAAGGTTACATAGGTGTTCCTGAATTCAGTAACTTTACTGGTTCCGCTTTTTGTGTGATGAAATACGAGGCTAAGGTACCCTCTGGAACCAGCTTAGGTTCTCCTTATAATCGCCCCACTCTAAAAGCAGAAGCTATAGCGAGAGGTGTGCTTATAAAAGGAATCAGTGAAGAAAACGCTATTAACTACTGTAAAGAAAATGGCATAGGCTATAAACTTATTACAAATGATGAGTGGAACACGATAGCCAGACATATTGAGTCAGTGGATGTAAATTGGTCTAAAAAAACCACCAGGATCCAAACCGGGAATCAACTTAATATTGGTTCCATTTCAGGTATAAAAACAAGCAGTAACGATGATGATATTAATGATGAAAGGTGGAGTCTGAATAAGCGCACACATAAATTGCCAAATAACGAATATATATGGGATTTTTCCGGTAATTTAGGTGAGTTAGTTCAACACAATATCAGTAGCTTGCCGACGACTTATACGGGATACATTTATAATCTTCCAACTTCTTTAAAAAATTTGTTCGGACCAAGAGAAGATTACACTATCTTGGACGATAGGGAAAGAATTAATAGATTCGCTGGCTTAGGATATATGCAGGGGTCACGCTTTTCCGGAGCCATTTTAAGAGGAGGGTCCAACAATAGAACCGCCGGCATTTTCTCAGTAGATACCACTTTTGAAAAAGATAGAACCCTCAGACCCAATATCGGGTTTCGCTGTACATATAACCCCTAATGATATACTAACCTTGTTTGATCCCCCGCGAGGCCCCGCTTTCGCAGAATGGAAAGGCAACTTTATATGCGGAAACCTCCTGGAACTTGTTTCGTAATATGACAAGCCACTTCAAATGGATGAAGACTTTCAAAGTGTTTTACATGAATGTAAAAATCCTCTACCCATTTTTTTTTATTCAACAGATTTCTTATTCTACGGGCAGCATCTTCGGAAAACATTAGGTTTTCACTGTTTAGTTTAGCAAACTCCTGCTCATCTTCTTTTTTTACAGCTGTTTGCACAGGAGTACCTAAAATTTCCTCTACTTCGTTAATAAGCTCAATCAGATTCTGTTGTTCTGCAATTACTTTTAATTTTACCTCCGCCAAACTCTTTTGGGCATGAGGGGTGGCCGAGATAGACTGCTCCTTACCCAGCCACTGAAACACCTTTTTACTATCTACAGAAGAAGCTACAAAATCCCCTTGAAATTTTTCTTGAATCAAAGAACGAGCTAAACTAGCTGAGCAAGGACAAGTGGAGCTATATGTAACCGTCATTCCCATTATCAGTTCCACTTTGTCTTTTTCCAGTAACCGGCCTTCATAAAAAACAGGGTAGTAACGCCAGCCTTCCAGAGCATCGCTCTTAAGGGCTTTTCTTTTTATAGGCCATTTCCAGCTAAATTTCAGATAGGCGTAGTGGGAAATACCTTTTTGTGATTTTACAAGCTTATGTAAAAGCTCCTTTATAGAAGATAAACTCAATATTCGGTTAGACAAACAGTCATGCAAAGCCAGATAGATGCGGGACATGTGGATACCTCGCATATTTTCATCATCCAAAGATACCATAGCCGTCACATTAGATTGTAATTTAAGAACTTCGGATCCATTTTGTATTTGCACAGGTATCTCCAGACCCTCTATTCCCACACGATCAATGCGACCACCCACAAAAGGTTTTTGCTTGGAAACATCCTCTTCAATTTTATCCACATCTAATTTACTCATGATAAACTCTTATTTTTAAGAGTGGGCATTTTTTACTTCCACTTGAAGAGGGGTCCTAAAGTGCATGTCCTGCTGAGGGAAGGCCACCACAATATTATGCTCTCTAAATAATTCATCTATGCGAAAACGAATATCACTGGGGACTTTTTTTAACTCTATAATATTTTTCACTTTCACCCAAAAAGAAACGGAAAAATTAAGGGCATGATTACCAAAATCCTTAAAAAACACTATCGGCTTAGGGGTTTTTAGTACCGCCTCATGCTCCTTTACAGCTTTTAAAAGAAGCTCTTCTACTTTTCTTGTGGGAGAACCGTAAATAACTCCGACATTTACCCGCCTTCTTACTACGGAATCAGATAAAGTCCAATTTAAGATATTTTTCTCCAGAAAGGAGCTATTGGGCACCACAATTTGAGTATTGTCTATAGATTTAATTATAGTCGCTCTAGCACCTATACGCTCCACTTCCCCTGTTATCCCATCTATTTCCAATATATCTCCAGCCCGAACAGGTTGTTCTAAAATAAGAATCAGACCACTTATAAAATTATTCATAATGTTTTGAGAACCAAAACCAATACCTACAGCCAGGGCACCACCAATAACAGTAAAAATAGTAATGGGGATATTCAAAAGCCTAAGAGTGAACAAGCATAGAACAATCATGGAAAAATAAAGCACAAAAGTAGAGATAGCGTGCCCTACCGATTCCTGTACATCCAGTTTTTTTAGAATAAATTTTTCCAGGTGGCGGGTGAGTTGGCGCATAGTATAATAACCCAGAATCAACAGAGTGATCCCGATAATCAGCTGTCCCAGTGTGATGGCGTTTTTATCTATTTTGAAGATGCTCCAATTCCATAAACCAGGGATTTTTGCCCATATATCGGTAATGATAAGGTCTATTTGATACCAAAGAGCTTTCCACATAGTATCTTCATGTTGAAAGTAACTTAACTTTAGGTCAAGCTTTTTCGCTTTATACCGATCTTATGTGAATTTTCCCGATGGCTTAAACAGGAAGGTTTGGCTGTCAAGAGGAAAGAACCGAAAAATTACAGAAAAGCTTGTCCCCGCGGAAATAGGGATAATACCATAAGAGTATAAATTAAAATAGGAGCAATATAAGTGTAAAAACAACTAGATTTTTCAAACACAATCAGTATAAAGAAAAGAGGGAAAAACATGCAGTAAGTTATACCGAATCTGTATAGAAATGGGACTCTTCAGAAACTCTCTTCCCGTAAGAAGAAACTTCCGTAAGAAGAAACTTCTGTAAGAAGAAACTTCCGTAGGAGAAAAAAGAAACAACCGAAAAACGCAAACAGGATTGTTATACCCAAGAAAGGATGATGGTTTTGGCGAACTTAGATTACTTAAATAGAAGCAATTTAGATTACATTGAAAGTCTGTTTCAGCAATATCGTGCAAATCCTAGTCAAATCCCTCCTGAATGGAAAATGTTTTTTAATGGAGTGGAGTTAGCAAAGGATTTATCGTCCGACGCTCTATCTGAAAAAGAACTGGCCGTGTTTCAACTTATTTCCGCTTACCGTTCTGATGGCCACCTTTACGCTCATTTAGACCCTCTCCAACTTAAACCATCCGATACATCCAAAAAAAAAGAGCCTCCTTTTCTTTCCCGCTTTGGCCTGGATAAGAAAGATTTGAGCAAAACATTCCAGATGAGTTCTATTTTAGGAATGAAACCAGGAGAGTCCCTTGAAAACATTATCCGTTTTATGGAGAAAACCTACTGTGGCACTATCAGTCTGCAAGTAGGAGGGTGTCAGCCAGAAATCAGGGAATGGTTTTTTAATGAACTTGAAGGAAGAGGAGAACTGTTTCAACTTTCCAATGACCAGAAAAAAAATATTTTTTATGAATTAGCCAGAACAGAAGCGTTGGAAAAATTTTTACATTCCCGCTTTGTAGGGGCTAAAAGATTTTCCATAGAAGGGGGGGATGCCCTCATTCCCATGCTAGAGTACCTGGCTGAAAAAGGAGTGAAAACAGAAATAAAAGAATTAGTTATTGGAATGGCCCATAGGGGCAGGTTAAATGTTTTAAATAACTTTATGAACCAGGCTACAGAAGTGGTATTTATGGAATTTGACGGAGGAAAAGCACTTCAGCATTTTGATTTTGACGGGGATGTCAAATATCACATGGGTTACTCCTCGGTTAAAACATTTGATGATAAATCTTCCTGTAATATTTTATTGGCTTATAACCCCAGTCACTTAGAGGCTGTCAATTCGGTAGTATGCGGGATTGCCAGGGCCAGACAACGGGCCTTAAAAGATCAGAAAAAAAGAAAGGCCGTCTTGCCAGTTCTTATCCACGGAGATGCTGCTTTTAGCGGGCAAGGTTCTGTGAGTGAAACTCTGCAACTTTCTGAGTTGGAAGGTTTTACAACAGGCGGAGTTCTTCATATTATCCTCAATAATCAAGTGGGATTCACAACAGATCCTGTGGATGCCCGTTCTTCTGTGCATGCTTCCGACCTAGCCAAGGCTATTCAAGCCCCTGTGTTATTGGTGAATGCAGATGATCTTAATGCTTGTATAAGAGCAGTGGATATATCTTTGCGTTTTCGCCATAAATTCGGAAAAGATGTTTTCATAGATTTAATATGTTACAGGCGGTTCGGCCATAATGAGGGAGATGAACCATCTTTTACACAACCTCTTATGTATCAAAAAATTAAAAACCATCCCTCGGCCATGCAAATTTACTCGAAAGAGTTGGAAAAAGAAAATTTGTTAAGTAAAACAAAAGCTCAAGAATTTTACGATCAACAAATTAAAGAGCTACAAAATATTTTAGATAAAACAAGAAAAAATGATAAAGTTATTACAAGAGAAGAGTTAAAAGGGACACTGTGGGAGGGACACAAAAAACCTGATGAAGAGGATTTTTTCAAAGAAGTAGATACTTGTCCTTTGGATAAGCATTTAGAGAACACTCTTAATGTTCTCACCCAATTTCCGGATCATTTTCATCTACATCCCAAAGTGAAAAAACTCATTCAAAACCGGCAAAAAAAAGTAAAGGAAGATCAGTTAGATTGGGCTTTATGTGAATTAGCTGCGTATGGAACTCTCTGTTTGGAAAACCATCCGGTACGTATATCCGGTCAGGACTCCAAAAGAGGTACCTTTTCTCATCGTCACGCTGTTTATTTCGATATAAAGACGGGAGCAGCCTATTCTCCTCTTTCCCTTTTAAATCCAGAGAAAGGAGAATTTTGTATTTATAATTCTCCCCTTTCCGAAATGGCCGTATTAGGTTTTGAGTACGGGAATGCCTGTGCCGATCATTCTTATTTTACTTTATGGGAGGCTCAATTTGGGGATTTTGCCAATGGAGCACAGATCATTATTGATCAATTTATAAGCAGTGGAGAAGAAAAGTGGATGCAAAATTGTGGCTTGGTTTTGCTTCTTCCTCATGGTTATGAGGGGCAGGGGCCGGAACATTCCAGCGCACGACTGGAGAGGTTTCTTCAGCTTTGTGCCCAGGGGAACATGCAAGTTTGCTATCCGACAACTCCTGCTAACTTTTTTCACCTTCTCCGGAGACAAGTAAAAAGAGATTTTAGAACACCTTTAATAGTAATGACCCCTAAGTCTTTGTTAAGACATCCTGAGGTGGTTTCTTCTAGGAAAGATTTGATTCGCTCTGCTGGTTTTCAGGAAGTGATAGCAGATCCTCAAGTAAAAAAACCAAAAAATGTAGAGGTTCTTATTTTATGTAGCGGAAAAGTGTATTTTGATTTAAAAAAGGAACGGGAACAGTCTTCTTCTGATGATTTAAGCCACACAGCTTTGGTGCGGGTGGAACAGCTTTATCCATTCCCTAAATTAGCATTGACTCCTTTCTTAAATGGTTATCATCGTTTGAAAAAGGTGTTATGGGTGCAGGAAGAACCGGCTAATATGGGTGCGGCTTCCTACATAATGCCTCGACTGCACTCTTTTATGAGTGTATTGGGCTTGGAAAATATTCCTTTAACTTGTTTGAGTCGGAAAGAGAAGGCTTCTCCGGCTACGGGATCCTCTCAGATTCATAAAGCGGAGTACGAGGAGTTAATTAAAAATCTTTTTATTTATGCAAGAACACAAGAATAATGCTGAAGCTCTTGTTATTTTATTCATATAGAAGCACTATCATTCCTATACGTGTTCACTAATTCACTGACAAAATCCCTTCTTCAGTAGAGAATAGGAGTCAAAAGACTCAAACATGCGGTTTGCCACAGAGCAACCTGTGGTTGCTCCTGTGTCAAATCCGAACTCGCTTTTGCCCCCTATTCTCTACTGAAGAGCCTATCTTTCTGTCATTCCTGTAAATGTTCACAAATTCGCTGACAAAATTGAGTTTATAAGGGAGCGTTAGAAAGCTCTAAATAACCCAAGATAAGGAGGCGAGTTATGAGGGATAACACACAAGATAAGACCCTATACAGGAACTATATTAGTAAGTGGCAGTATATGATAAAAGACTATGAGTTAGTAAAGAGGAAGAAACATCCAAAGTTTCGATTTGTAAGTGATTTTTACAAATTCCATAAAACTAATCGTCAGACTTTTTTAAAATACTATCATCGCTATTTAAGTCATCCTACAGAGGGGAGTCTTGTTCCTCGTAAGAGAGGTCCTAGATGGAGGTTAAGAAGGGGGGATAATAATAGCTATATTGAGCAGGAGGTGCTAAAACACAGGGAAAATGGTGTTAATAGATACGAGATGTGTCATATACTAAACCCTCTTCTTAAGCAAAGGGGAGAGGTTCCGATATCGGCTAGTACGGTATATCGTATATTCAGGAGGAAGGGGGTAAATAAGTTGAAGCCGAAGATGATAGAGAATAAGCGCAAGATAATAAAGGAGAAGGCGGGGGAGTTAGGTCACATAGACTGCCATCATTTGGGTAAGGACATGATAGTGAAGTCAGGGGGTAAGAGGTACTATTTGGTGTGTGTTATAGATGATTGCACGAGGATAGCTTGGGCTGAAGTGGTGGAGGATATAAAGAGTCTTACGGTGATGTTTTCGTGTTTAAAGATTTTTAATGTATTGAGCAAGAAGTATAAGATGGAGTTTAAGGAGGTTATGAGTGATAATGGTTCAGAGTTTTCTTCTCGTAATAATCAGTTATCGCATCCGTTTGAGAGGATGTTGTTGGAGTTGGGGGTAAGGCATAGATATACAAGGCCGTATAGGCCACAGACGAATGGGAAGGTGGAGAGATTTTGGAGGAGTTTAAATGAGGATTTAATAGAGGGGAGTGTATTTGAGACGATAGAGGAGTTCAAGGATGAATTGGAGCAGTATTTGATATACTATAATGAGTTTAGACCTCATCAGGGTTTGAATCAGAAAACACCTCGGCAAATGAATAACTCTTGTGAAAGAGTGAAGAAGTGATTCTGTCAGCGAATTAGTGAACACGTACAATTCCCGCGAAAGCGGGAATCTAAGAAGTTACATTATGATAATTCACATAGATAAGTATTAAAATTTAAAAAAAATGTTATGTAAAAAAAAAATTTGACATATTATGAATTTCCTGAACAATAAAGAAAATATGACCCGCTAGCTCAGTTTGGTAGAGCATCTCCCTTTTAAGGAGAGGGTCCTTGGTTCGAGCCCAAGGCGGGTCACACTTTAAGTTCCCTTCGTCTAGCGGTTAGGATGTCACCCTTTCACGGTGAAGACACGGGTTCGAGTCCCGTAGGGAACGCCATATTCTCTCTTAACTCCTGGTATTGCTTAAGTTTTTTCTTTCCAATTTTATCACGCTGTGATTTTTAAAAAAGCTCCTGTCATTCCCGTATAGTTTCGTTAATTCCCGCATACCTGCCATTCCCGTATAGTTTCGTTAATTCCCACATACCTTCGTTAATTCCCGCATACCTTCGTTAATTCCCACATACCTTCGTTAATTCCCCATACCTGCCATTCCAGTCATTCCCGCGAAAGCGGGAATCCACCTTCAAACTGGATCGTCCCTGAAAAATGGACAGTGAGTAGGCATCACTTTTCACACTCTTTAGGACTTTTATTGTCAAGAGCAGAATGAATCCTCGAATTTATAAGATTAGATACTTTAATGAGTAAGTGTAAAACAGATCTTAATTATATGGAAACACAGAGACAGTTTATTGACCCATGCCTCAGAAAATTAAAAAAACAAAATGTTAAAAAATATAATATTTTAATACGAAAGCATAACTGGAAGGTTTATCTATAAACTACCTATAAGTCTGCGTTTTTAATAGAAGTGCAAACTTTGTAATTAACCCCGATACTTTCAAAATGTGCCTTCCCACATTGAATTTTTTTGCTTTCCAAACCCCGCAAGCCTAATTTATCTAAAGAGGATTTTGTTTCCCTTATCATATACACAATATCTCCATTCTGTTTGAGGATAGCCCAATCAGGATTGTAATTCCCAACAGGTGTTCTTACCTTAAACCAATTTGGCAATTTAATAAAATATTTTATATTCTGCATATTTTCAAGAGCCTCAGCAAATTTTTTCTCAGGTGTTGATTCATAATAGATATAATCATAAACTGATTTCTTAGTGGGGATGATTTGATCTTCTACAAATTCCATTTTATGTTTTTCTTCATCAAACCGAGACATTTCATAAGAAGAACCTTTTAACTTTTCATACTGGATGCCTTTAATAATTAAATAATGTAAAACATTTTTTATTTCCTTTACTGCTAAATCCATAAATTTTTGTGGGTTGGAAATAAAATCTTTATTTAATCTTCCTGATTTTTTTAAAATGTTAAAAATAGTTCTTCTGGTCAGTAAGACTCTCTCTTGAATGTAAGATAAAATATCTGGGATTTTTCCCGACTTCGACACAACACTATGGGTTAAAAAAATATTTTGCTAGTTTTTAGGTTATACGGATGTGTTTTTAGTTACTTTTGAGAGGTAAAATATACTAAAAATACAACTTGTAGAGCATAGCTCCTCTTTACTCTCCCTCTTTCTTCTGACACAGTTAAAACATGTTTATCAAAGTTTCTAAAAACTCTTCCGGTAAAACTTATGTCCGCATCATGGAGTCCGTTCGTAAAGGGGATAAGGTCTTGCAAAAAACCGTTCGCTCTCTAGGTTGGTGCAAGGGGGATAAAGAGTTAAGTCAACTTAAGCAGTTAGCTCATAAAATTTTAGTAGAACTCAGCAACGAAAGACAACCTGCTTTACCAGGTATGGAAAAGATCATTTACAGCAAAGAACCTGAGTATGTAAATAAGAAGTCTGAGTCTAAACTTAAGAAGAAGAAAAAAACGAAGCCTCTTTCTATTTTTTCTCTAAAAAGCCCCAGAGAGAAGGAGAGAGTGCACTATGGCATTAAGGGCGTGTGTGGGGCTGTGTATGAGCAACTTAAGTTCCATACCATTATAGAAGGTACTAGAAAAGATGAGCAATGGAATGATATTTTAAAGTGCTGTGTGCTCTCCCGTATAGCTCATCCTGATTCTAAAAGAAAGACAGTGGAGACCTTACGAGAGGATTATAACGAAACAGTCCCTTTAGAGAAGATGTATCGGATGATGGATCGTCTTCATCCTAACATAGCTAAAGTAAAGGACCTAGTGGCCAAGAACACTTTAAGTCTTTTTAACCAAGAAGTGGATGTGTTGTTTTTTGATGTAACAACTCTTTACTTTGAAAGTTTTGATGAAGATGACATAAGGCAGTTTGGTTTTAGTAAGGATTTGAAGTTTAACCAGACTCAAGTGGTATTGGCTTTGGTCACTAATCAAGAGGGTCATCCTTTAAGTTATGAGCTTTTTCCTGGCAGAACTTCTGAGGGGAACACCCTTATTACCGTCATCAAAAAACTAAAACAAAGATTTACCGTCAACAAGGCTGTTATTGTGGCGGATAGAGCTATGTTTAATGAGCAAAACCTTAAGCTTATGGAAGAGGAGGGTCTTCAGTATGTGGTGGCGGCTAAGATAAAGTCTCTTCCTAAAGCCAAAAGAGAGGAGATATTAAGTGAGGAGTATAGGCAGGAGGCTTCCGTCGCACAGGAGTTTCAATGGGTAAAGGAGCTTGAGCATAAACAAAGAAGGCTCATAGTGAGTTACTCCCAGAGGAGAGCTAAGAAGAGCAAAAGTGACAGACAAAAGCTCATTGATCGTCTTATGAAAAAGGTAAAAAACAATAGGATACCTATAAAAAGCCTTATCAGTAATTATGGAACTAAAAAATACATCACAGTGGAAAGGACCAAGGCCCGCTTAAATGAGCAAAAGATAGAAGAGGACAGCAGGTGGGATGGTCTTCATGGAGTGATAACTAACATAGATAATCAGTCCGCTCATCAACTCCTCACTCGTTACAGACAACTTTGGAAGATAGAGGAAGCTTTTCGTGTGTGCAAACACAGCCTTAAAATGAGGCCCGTTTATCATTGGAAAAAAAAGAGGATACAGGCGCATATAGCAATATGTTTTTTAGCTTACTCCCTTTCCTATACGATGAAGCATCGTATGGAGCAAAGGGGGCTTAAGTTCAGCCTACAGAAGATGAGAGAGGTTTTAAAGAGGGATCAATACTCACTTATAGAGGATGCTCATAAAAAGCTTTACCGTATGCCATCTAAGTACAGTGAACCGATAAAGCAAATATATGAGGCTTTTTGTATTAAAAGAATCTCCCATATAACCCCTGTCTCTTAACCTAATCCTTAAAATGTGTGGCACAGAAAAAACCATAAGTATATGAGATTACTCATTTATTGCATAGTGTTGTGTCGAAGTCGGGATATACACAATATCTCCATTCTGTTTGAGGATAGCCCAATCAGGATTGTAATTCCCAACAGGTGTTCTTACCTTAAACCAATTTGGCAATTTAATAAAATATTTTATATTCTGCATATTTTCAAGAGCCTCAGCAAATTTTTTCTCAGGTGTTGATTCATAATAGATATAATCATAAACTGATTTCTTAGTGGGGATGATTTGATCTTCTACAAATTCCATTTTATGTTTTTCTTCATCAAACCGAGACATTTCATAAGAAGAACCTTTTAACTTTTCATACTGGATGCCTTTAATAATTAAATAATGTAAAACATTTTTTATTTCCTTTACTGCTAAATCCATAAATTTTTGTGGGTTGGAAATAAAATCTTTATTTAATCTTCCTGATTTTTTTAAAATGTTAAAAATAGTTCTTCTGGTCAGTAAGACTCTCTCTTGAATGTAAGATAAAATATCTGGGATTTTTGTTCTTTCAGAAACAGAGTAATAATCGGGAGTTTTTATCAGTTGAGAGGTTACACCTTTAGATTCCAGCTTAATATCTGCTTTATTAACAAGGATTGAAAGGGGAGGGATTTTTTCCATATTTTTAATGGCTGTACCAGCTTCTTCAATCAGTTCTTGTGTGTCATAATGAACAGAATAAATTGTTTTTTGGCTAATAGCCTCCCAAAATTTTTTAAACTCTGGATTAAGTAAAGCTTTTTCATTGATTTTAGCTTTCTTTTTGCTTTGATGTTTTCGTATATGAAATTCTAGCTGGTGTTGTTCTGCCACATGGATAATAGTATTAAGAGCAGGGTTAAACTTTTCAGGAACAGAGCAAGCCTCATTTTGAACAGACTGATAAAAGGTCTTGTTTATATACCCATTGTCAGAAAGATAATTTAATTCCTTAAAATGATTCCATACTTCTTTTGATTCTTCTTGGTTTATTTTATGTTCTTCGCCATTGCTTTCAAAAGAGATTCCAACAAAAGCATTTACAGGAAGAGAACCAAAAGTAAAACCAGTGTCTTCTTCCAGTTCTTTTTGTAGATTGTGGACAAAATCTTCATAGCTTTCATTAGCCACTACAACTAAATTGTTAATAAGATCATCCTGAATCCTTTCTCCTGTTTGATTGACAGGGAGTCTTAAACCCCTTCCTATTTCTTGTCTTTTTTTGAGGCTAGAGCTTGTTTCGTTTAGTGTGCAGATTTGAAAGATATTTGGATTATCCCAGCCTTCTCTTAAAGCTGAGTGAGAAAAAATAAATTTAAGAGGATTATCTATATCCAACAGTCTTTCTTTGTCTTTCATAATGAGATTGTAAGTGTTTTCATCTTCTTTGGTATTTCCCTTTGTGTTTTTTAGTATCCCTTTTTTATCTTTGGAAAAATAGCCATTGTGAACTTCTTTAACTGGCTTTGTTTTCAGTTCTTTATATCCTTTAGAAAGCTCTGTATAAATTTCTTCAAACCATTTTCCATAAGGACCTAAAGAAATTTGTGATTTTTGATACAATCTATAATTTTCAACACGATCCAGAAAAAATAAAGACAAAACTTTTATTCCTTGATTTTTTAATTGTATTTCTTTTTGAAAATGAGCTTTTATAGTTTCTCTTATCTGAGCTTTAATTATATCCTCTTTATAACCTCCTTGCTCTTCGTGCAAAGAGAGTTTGATTCCATTTGAAAAGTGGACAAACTCCATGCCGGGCTTGCAGTTTATTTCACTCACTTTAAAGCCGTTTTTATAAATAATATTTTCTTTTGAAATAAGATAGAGGTCATCATTTTGCTTGCAGACTTTTTTTATCAATTTTCTGCCGTCTTTTATGTTTTGAAAAAACTGCAACGAGCAAGTAATTTTGTTTTTTATATTTTGGATTTTTAAGACTTTGATATAAGCTTGTGTGGGATCATTTTCTTCCACAACTGAGGCGACAGATATTTTTTTAACCAGCTTTTTTTGAAAGCCTGCACAGGATTAAGCGAATAAATTGGATTATACAAATTTCTATGGGTCGCAGAATATCTTAAAGTGCAAAGAGGATTCAAAGATTCTATAGCTTCACGGGATTTTTCGCTTTCCATGTTTTGAGGTTCATCAATAATCACAATCGGTTTTATATTTCTTATAAATTCAATAGGTTTTATTCCCCCTGTTTGGTCTCTTTCTTCACGAATGATATTTTTATCCTTATTAAAAGCATCTATATTGATAATCATAATTTGCAAATCATTTCCTCTGGCAAAATTTCTCAATAAACTGGTTTTTTTAGATTGATAAATGAAAGGAATATAAGCAATGTTGTTATATAATTCTTTAAAATGACACTTCATCATATCCAGAGATTTTAAAACTCCTTCCCGAATAGCCACAGAAGGGACAACAATGGTAAACTTGCTGAATCCATATTGCCTGTTTAATTCAAATATTGTCCTTAAATAAACATAAGTTTTCCCTGTCCCTGTTTCCATTTCCACAGTAAAGTTTTTTCCTTTAGTATTTATACTCTCTGAGGAAATAATTTGATTTTTATTCTGTATATCTTTTAAATTATCATTGATTTGCTCATTGCTTAAAGTCAGTTCGTTCCCATAGAGTGCTTCCAACCCTCCTTTATATAGAGACAACTCCGGCAAGCTTCCTATTTTTCCTCCCGTAGTACCAAAAGTCCTATATGAAATAATATGCCCTTTAAACAAGTCCGTCACCGCAGAAATAGCGTCCAACTGATATGGTTGATTGGGATCAAATTGAAATTTCATTACCTTTTCTTTCTCGCTTTTTTATGTTTTTTTCCATGGGGGGCAATTCTCTTTGTCAGTTTATCAAAATCGCTATCTTGCTTATCTTTTCCCTTAATTCTTTTGAAATGAAATTTATCATACTCCAGTTCTGCCAATTCTTTTGCAGCTTCATGGGCAATTTGCCCGGCATGGGTTAAAATACTTTTTTCATTCACTTGGAGAAAACTATCCAATTTCTTAATCCAGTCCTTCATATACATTGGATTTCTTTGCATGGCCTGCCCCTCGGCAAAGAGCAGGTATTGCTCCACTAAATTATTGAGGGCCTTCAGTTCATCTACATTCAGATAATTTTTTGCGATACTTACATCCGTTTTTCTGATTTCTTCCCCTCTCCAGTTTGTAAGACCCATATTTTGTTTTTTACTGTCAACTCTTGTATGGATAATTTCCGCCGCTGTCTGGCCGGTAATCGCCCAATGCATTTTATTTTGAACAGTTTTAAAAAAAGTGAGGCTTATTTCAGCAGTCGGATCATAGTCAGCACTTGTAGAATAAATGTCGGTAATTTTCTGATAAAAGCGTCTTTCTGAAGTTCTAATATCCTGAATGCGGCGGAGAAGCTCTTCAAAGTAGTCAAAAGGTTGATTGGGATTTTTCAAACGCTCATCATCCAAAAGAAAACCTTTTATAATATACTCCTTCAACCTTTCGGTTGCCCATTTGCGAAAGCGGGTGGCTACATGGGATTTTATGCGGTATCCTAAAGAGATAATCATATCCAGATTGTAAAATTTTGTTTTATAGTTTTTGCCATCCAAAGCAGTTGTCAAGGTTTCCTTGACAACTGAATTTTCATCTAATTCCCCCTCTTCATGGATATTTTTAATATGTAAACTGATATTTTGTTTTGTTGTCTGATAAAGTTCAGTCATATCTTTTTGAGTAAGCCAGACTGTTTCCTCCTCCAGACGGACTTCCAATTTTGTCTGGCCTTTTTCCGTTTGATAAATCAAAATTTGAGAAGGAATTTTTTTTAATAACTTTTGACTCATTGGAGGTTTTTTTTTCATCTTGTAGGTATCCCTCTTTTAAATAGTTTTAAAGTCTATCACTCCGTAAGATTTAAAAGTTTCCATAGCGTCTGTTTTTAAATGATCATTATTATCAAAGCCTATGTCTAAGCAAACAATACGAGCAGGTTTGAGCCTTGCCATTTCAATAATTAAGTTTTTTGTGATTTTTCTATCTAAACAAATTAAGAGAGCATTATTTTCCACAGAATAAACTTTTTTATCAGCTAGCTTTAAGCTCTTAACCAGAGTTGTCAGCTCATAACCTGTTTTAATCAGAATTTCATAAAGTAGATCTTCTTCAGAAGAATTAGGATTGATAGAATCTTCTAAGTGCATTTCTACCTGTTCGGAAGCTGTCTTATCTTTTGAAACTTCCTCTTTCCAAATTTTGAAATTGGATTTATCCAGTTTGAAAACTTTAAAACCTAAGTCTAAATTGTTTTTATTCTGATCTAATAAACTTTGTTGTTTGTTTTCTTCTTTAATTTTTTTAATAGCTCGGCGGATTCTCTCTTTTCCTATATCAGCTATATTTTTATAGCCTGCTTTATAAGCCTCTGTGTTTTCTTGTGTTGGTTCTGGAAGCTGAACACAGATATATTTTCTATTGCCTCCGTCTTCCAAGTTTTTTTCATAAACTGCATGGGCTGTTGTTCCTGAACCTGCAAAGAAGTCCAATATAATTCCATTTTTAGTATAATCACCTAATTGTATCATTCTTTTAATTAAATCAACTGATTTGGGGTTTGAAAAAATATTCTTATCATTAAAAAGTTCTTTAATTGTTTCTGTTCCATTTGTAGTTGTGCCAACATCATCCCACCATGTTTTAGATACCTTTCCTCTTTCTTTTGCCTCAAATAAAAATCTTTTTCTTTTTGGGCTTGCTTCTCCTGAAGAACCAAAAATAATTCTATTATCTTTTAACAATTTTAAAAATGTTTCATGATCATTTTTCCAACTACATTCCGCATTAGGTTTGTAAATCTGGCCGGTTTTTGGATTTTTTATCTTATATTGTTGATTAGGGCGCCACCCACCTACTTGAAAGGGGTCTGCTTTCCAAGCACCTCTTGGATCATTATCAGGATTGGAAAAGCCTTCACCATCTTCAGGAAAACGGAAAGCAAATCTATTTTCTGTAAAAAATTCAATTTTTTTAGCGTAAACTAATTTATAAGTATGAGAAACAGAAACTATTGCTGTGTTAGTCACAGACTTTGTAGAATTCCATATAAAACAATTTATAAAATTTTCCTCTCCAAAAATTTCATCACAAATTTTTCTTAAATTACTAATCTCATTATCATCTATACTAATAAAAATAACCCCATCTTCCCTAAGCAAGTTCCTAGCCAGAAAAAGACGGGGATACATCATATTGATCCATTTAGAATGAAAACGCCCGTCCGTCTCTTGATTTGTGGAAAACTTTTTACCTTCCGTGTTTTTTTGATCAGTGTATTGCAAATAAGTATCTAAAGTTTCTGAATACTTGTCAGGATAAATAAAATCCTTCCCGGTATTATAAGGGGGATCAATGTAAATCATTTTCACTTTATTGTAATAGGAGTGCTGGAGCAGTTTTAAGACTTCTAAATTATCCCCTTCTATAAAAAGGTTTTGTGTTTTATCCCAGTCCAGACTTTCTTTTTTGCAGGGTTTTAAAGCTCCAAAACTAGGCTCTTGAATGATACGAAAGCAATCCCTCTTACCCGGCCAGTTCATATTGTATCTTTCATTACCGCTGTCTAACTCTTTCCCTAGAGTCGCTTTCAACTTTTCCCAGTCAATTTTCTTTTCATTAAATACTTCAGGAAAAACCTGTCTTAACTTTCTCTTCTGTTCTTCTGTGATGCTCATGGATTGCAAACTTAATTTTTCTGGTTTCCATCTTTTTGTATTTTTCATTTTTACCTCTCAAATAGTATTATGCGCCTCATCTAAAACAAGACATTATTTGTTTAAAGGATATAAATTTGTTTTTCCACAACTGCAATTCCAATAATCCGATTTTTCTTTAACAGGCAATCCTCCACATTCAGAACATATAAAACTTTTCCCTATTTCTATAGTAATATCTAAAAATGATATAACTTCCTGATCTGAAATATCCATTCCTGATTCATTCCAATGAGAGCCTACTTTATTTCTGATAGGTTCTGCTATATTAAAAAGGTCTTTCATTGTGTTAGATAACAGTATTTCACTACCAGTATGCTTTTTTACTTTCATTTTTTCTATAAATTTATGTTTAAAACAGTTTATTAACTCTCCTAAAGTATAAGAGGAATCAGGTTTTCTAGGGGCATTAAAACGGTAAAGTAAAGTTATATGATCCAGTATCCTTTCCAAAAAAATACCTGTTTTAGAGCCAGAGCTTTGGCGATCAAAAGGATTTTGATTTTTTAGAGTTTCCAGTTCTTCAATAGCTAATTTAGTTTCACTATGTCTAATTCCTTTCTCTAAAGACCAAAAAGGGTTTAATTCAATCAATTCAATACCTGAACTTGGTTGGCGATGAAATTTATACCTCTCACGCCAGCGTCTATAATGAGTAGTAAGTATAATTTGATTGAAAAAATTATTTTCATTATGAAGCATTTGAATGAACCGATCCATGTGAGCTTGATCTACAGAAGTCAGGACATCATCTAATACTATTACATCACTTTTAAAATACTTTGCTGTAGCTATGAAGACACATATACCCAAAGTATCAAGATGAGAGTCACTAAAATAAGCTTGGGGAGGGATATTTTTTTTATGTTGGAAATTGCTTTTAATCTCAAGAGAACCCTGGACTCTAGGTTTTAAAAACAAAGTGATATTATTTAATCCCTCTTCAGGATGAAGTTTTGAGTAAAGAGCCTCTACATCTTTGGAGATGCTATCCAAGATGTTTTCAACATAAGATTTTCTTTCTGTTTCAACAACTTGAAGAATTATGGTTAAAAAATCTTTTTTATTACTCAATTTTTGTATTTTTTGTTCTGTTTCCTTTAGATTTCCTAAAGAAATTTTAATTAAATTTAATTGATTCAAGGACTTGTTATCTTTATCACAAGTGTTTTTAAATCTTTTGAGGATAGTCTTTAGCTCTTCAAAAAAAATCTTTTCTTTTTTTGGATCAACCTGATCTTCAAATAGAAATCTATGTTTATCAAAAACTGTTTTTATTTTTTTTATCTCGTCAATTGTTTGATCTCTTGCTAAAACTTTATCCAAGTGTTGTATTAAATTTTTAAATTTATTCTTGTTCATTAAAATATCTTTTTGAACAATATTATATTCTTTTTCTGCCTCACTACAATCTTCTCTTAATGTAATTAACTCTTGTATATCTTTTAAACGAACAGCAATTCTTTCTTTTAATTTATTAGGGGTAATTGGCTGTTCACAAGCCGGACATTCATCAGATTCTTTTTTTTCTAAAAAAGATTGGGTCTTTTGTAAGATATCAATGATTTCTTCCAGCTGATTATCTCGGCTTTGTTCTTTTAGCGTTTGTCTAGCTATATCTAATTTGTTTTTTGATAAGGGTAGTTTCTCTTTTGATTTTTTAAAATAATCCCAGGATTCGATAATTTTTTTTATTAGATCAATACATTGAGTGTATTGATTGATTTTTTCTTTCAGTTCATGAACTTGTTTCCTGCTTTCTTTCTCTGCCCATTGAAGATAGTTATCTCCTGGTTTCCCCTCTCCTTCCCACGATTTTTGAAGAGTATCTTTCTGACTCTGATTTGTTGATGTTGCACTATTTATATTTCTATCTATCTCTCTGAGGTTTTCTCTGAGAGAGTTTTCAGAAGAACGGATATGTGGTAACTCAATAAAATTTTTTAAAGCCTCATATCTTTTTTTAGGCTCTGCATTTACTAATTCAAGGATTTTACTTCTTCTTAAAATTTTTAATAAAGGAAGATGATCGCCTCCTTTAATTTCTGGATTTGAACCATTTAATTTACCTTTCCATTGATAGTTTTGACTACTAATGAAAACTTCTACATCCTGAGAATATGAACCAAGAGAAGGGAGGTGGCTTTTAATCTTTGTTGAGCTTTTCTCTTTTAAAGAACCACACTCTTTATTAAAAATAAAGTCCATAGCATCAACAATTGTAGATTTTCCTGTGCCATTTTCTCCAAAAATCATTATCATTGATTTTTTTAAATTAAAGTTAATTTCAAAAGGTTGTGTAGCACCACGAAATTTATTTAATTTAATAGATTTAATTTTTTCCTGACCCATAAAACTTATCCCTTTGCCTGATCCTGAATATAAACATCCGCAAGCAAATTCCAGTCTTCAAAATAAGCTTCACCCAAAGATAGCTTCCTTATCCATTCTTCTTTTCTATCTTCAGAAAGAAGTTGTTTTTTTAAAAATTCCTCTACAATTTTTTCAGCAACAATATTATCTGGTTTATTACTCATTAAATAATCTCCCATTCTATTTCAAACACAATATTCTCTGTAATGTTTTGCTTAAGACGAGCTTCAATATCGTCAATTAGTTGTTCTTTTTTGTTTTCAATTTCTTTTTTAGCTACCTCATACTCTTTCCATTCTTTATCTCTTTTATTTTCCATGTCATTAGCTTGTTTTTGAAGTTTGATTTTTTCAGGCAGAGAGTTAGCCCTTCGGGCTGATCTTTTGAGTTCTCTTATACTTTTGTCCATCTCTTTTAATTTTTGCTCCAAAGTCTTTTTTCTATCTTCTGCCCAATAATCCAGTTTATCCATCTCTGTTTCAAAATTTTTTGAGTTTTTTTCTGAAATATGAGAGAGAATTTCTTTTTTCTTTTTATTATAGCTATTATCCAAAGGCTCAAAGTTGATTTTTTTTGTTAATTCAGACACTTCAGCAGGGAGAGAAAAAAGTCTTGAGCATTGCTCTTGATCTAATTCTTCCCCTTCTTCAGTTAATGCGGAAAATATTAGATAATCTTCAGTTTCAAAACTTTCTATGCTTATTTTTGTTAATTTTAAAAAGCCAGTCTTGCCAATAAAATTTTCCAGTATGCTGATTTTAGGAGCAGACGAATCGGTATAATTAAATTTTAACTTTTTTCTTTCAGTCTTTTTTTCAAATACAGTGTTTACGATTTTTTCAGCCAAAGGGTGATTAGGGCGGTAAATATGAGAGTCTTGTATATTATTTCCCATTCTGTAAGGGCCTAAAGGAATGCTGTTTAAACCAAAAGGTTTTGTTTTTAAATAAAATGTATAGACCTTTGGTTCAAAAACGGCATTGTCTTTTAAAACCAGTTTTGTTATTTCCCAAAGCCGTGTTCCGTATTTATCTAAATATTCTTTGCTCTCTTGATTTTTTACTTTCAATTTTTCATGCACTTCTTCATCAAAGTTTTCAAGTAGTTTTTGTCTTGTATTTTTCATTTTCTCATCAATAGGTTGAGACATGTCTTCCTGTAAATCATCAAAGGCTTCTTTAATTTCTTCCGAAGTGCGACATTTTTGATAAATATTTAAAATTCTTTTTTCAAAATCAACGCCAGATTCAATACTACCTAAGACCTCATCACTAGCACCAAAAATTCCTTCAAAAAGTCTAAATTTTTCAGACAATAGTTGTAATACTCTTTGGTCTGCCTCGTTTTTTTTATTCAAAAAATTAACAACTACCACATCATGTTTTTGTCCATAGCGATGACATCTGCCAATCCTCTGTTCAATTCTCTGAGGATTCCAAGGTAGGTCATAATTTATAATAAAAGAGCAGAATTGAAGATTGATACCTTCGGCGGCGGCTTCTGTAGCAATCATAATTTGAGCTGTGTTTTTGAAATAATCCACTAAAGCCGATCGCATATCCGCTGTTTTTGAGCTTGTAATGCGATCTGAATCTTTATTTTCTATTTTCCATTTCTTGTAAATTCCCTTTGATTGTGGATCGTTGTTAGAGCCATTAAACAAGACTATTTTTTCTGCATATTGTGTTTTTCCCAATAAGTCTAAAAGATAGTTTTGTGTTCTTCTGGATTCAGTGAAAATAATTACTTTCTCTTTAGCTCCAAGCTCTCTTGCTGTTTTAAAACCTACTTTTAAAGCTTTTAAAAGAGAATCTCCCTTAGTATTTTCAGTAATTGAAACTGCTAACTCATGAAATTCTTTTAATTCGGCAATTTCTTTTTTGATAGAGGTTTTATCCGATTCAGATAATAATGTTTTATCTTCGTCTTCATTTTTCCATTCCTCTTTTGTATCTTCAAAAGATTCAAAATCTTCTGAAATTTCTGTCTCTGATTTTTTTTGTCGCTCAATATCCTTTTCCAATACAGATTCCAGCCTATTAATCATTTTTGTTAAAGCTCCGTGAATGGCAAATGTAGAAGATGCAAGGAGCTTTCTTAAAACCAATGTAATCAGCTGCCTTTGGCTAGAAGGAAGAGCCTTAAGGTTTTCTCTTTGCAGATAACCTGAGATTTTTTCATATAAAACTTGTTCCTCTTTCTTAGGAGTAAATTCCTCAGTAAGTGAAATCCTTTTGGTGTATCGGACATATTCTTTAACTTGTCTTCTAAGAGTTCTCTGGCATATAAGAGCCAGTCGACTTTTTAACTCTGAATAAAGAGTTTCATCTGAGCCAATTCGTGAAGAATACTGAGACTTAAAGCTTTCTTTATCTCCAAAAGCATACTCATCTATAAAACTGCTGAGTCCGTAAAGCTCCATAAGAGAATTTTGCAAAGGTGTTGCCGTCAATAATACTTTTGGTGCATCCTTAAATGTTTCCCTGAGAGCTCTAGCAATTTTGTTTGTCGGCTTATAGACATTTCTTAGTCTGTGAGCTTCATCAATGACTATTAAATCCCATTTGATTTGACTGGCATATTCTGATTTGTTCCTCGCAAATTGATAAGAGCAGATGACTAATTCATCATTTCTTTGAAATGGATTTTCCATACCTTGTTTGAGACTGCTATTAAAAGATCTTGTTTCCAATATAGTGGAAGGGAGGAAAAATTTTTCCCAAAGCTCCTGATTCCACTGCTTTCTTAAACTGGAAGGGACTATAATCAAAAGCTTTCTTTTTCTTTCAGCCCATTTTTGAGACAACAAAATACCTGCTTCAATGGTTTTTCCAAGACCTACCTCATCAGCCAAAAGTGCCCCTTTTGATAGAGGAGACTTGAAAGCAAACAAAGCAGCATCCACCTGATGAGGATTCAAATCCACCTGAGCAGACATAAGGGTTGAAATAAGCCCTTCAATGTCCCCTGAAGGACGGTGCTTTGTTAGTTCGTGGGCGTAATACTTGGCGTGATAATCCGTGATTTTCATATATTTATGCTTTGCTTCTAATATAACTTTTGTCCCTTAAAAAACTATCAGAATAAGCATTTTACTAATAAAACTGCGATTTTATCAAACTTTTATTGCTTTTTTAGTAATTTTATCAAGGAAATTTTTAATTGATCCTTCTGATGCTACCTTGAATTTTAGAATGTAAGTAACCCTCTATTTTAAACTCTTGAGTTCGCCTTATCCTATAAACCCTTCAAAGAAGCCTCTTTTTAAGAAACTTTTTTCTCCAGCTTTTCTTCAATCAAGTTTTCTATATCATGAGTCCAAAAATAAGTTGAGCCATTGTCAAAGCTCATAACTTCCTTGTCTTCTTCAAGGCTGGAAATATACTCATCCTTAGCTATGTCCCAAGCTATTTCGTCCATTTTTTTGAGAATATCCACTGTGGAAAGCTCCAACCAGCCTACCTGTGTCTCTGTGGGGTAACAGCCTTCAATCATATCTTTAAAGTTTTCTGTTTGATTAACAGGCTCTAAGTGTTCTTTAAGAATATGCTCAATGACCCATTCTGTTCCATATTCTACCCCTACACCTTCCATTAAAGAACAATTAGAAAATCAGGAAAAAAATTTTGTTCGGTCAAAGTAAACGACCAGAGTGTTACAAAAATAATAGAGGGAAAGCGAACCAGTAAGAAACTTAGAGAATAAAAAAATAAAGCCTCCCTATTGAGGAGGCATCCTTCAATCAAATAAACAGGTTGTATTTTTTTAAAAACTTCTTTAAGTCCTAATAATGAGGTATAAAACCAACCCTGGAATTTTTAAGATAGAAACCAAAGGATAAGGATTTTATATGAAAAAAAACAAACCTCAAGTAAAGAGGAAAAAACCAAAACTTACCCATGATAGTTTTTTCAAACTCTTCTACTCTGACATAGAGCTTGCGAAAGAATTACTGAAACTTATTTTTTCAAAGAAAGAGATTGGAGCTTATGATTTAAACAAGGTAAAAATAGAAAAAGACACTTTTGAAGAAAAAAGAGCGGATCTTATTTTTTCCCTCCCTTTTAAAAAGTACCCGAAAAGCAGGGTAAAAATATTTATTCTTTTAGAACATAAAAGCTCTTATGATAAAAACCTGTTTAGCCAGCTTTTAGACTATCAGGTGTTAGGCCGAAAGCATAGCATCCAGCAAGTGGGCTATCCCCAGCCTATAATCACTGTGCTTTTTTATCATGGCAAAGAACCTCTTAAGTGGAAAAAATCCCTCCAAGAAGAGGATTTTGGGTCTTTTGTTTCCGAGATTCCTATTGAATCCAGAAAAAATATGATAAACTATGAACCGAAGATAATAAACACGCAAGACCCTAAAATCCGAAAAGCCGTTAAAGGCGGGAAATTCAAAGGGTATAGCGTCATAAACCTATTATCTGAGATATGGAGTTTAAAGAAGAAAGTAACTCCATTAAAAGTAACAGATGCTTATGCTGAATTTGAAGAGATACTGAAGGATTTAAAGGGAAAGGAAAGAAGGACTGTAGAATTAAGGATATTGGAGTATTTAAAAGATAATACAGAGTTAGATGCAAAAACTTGGGAAAAAGCGGAAAAGCTGCTTGTAGAAGCTGGGGTATTAACACAAGGAGGGATTATGCAAGATGTACTGGAAATTGTCAAAGAAAAAGGCAGGTGGGAAGGACGACAGGAAGAACGGCAACAAGTCGTTTTAAATATGCTTAAAAAAAAGTTAGATATTTCTATTATTGCTGAAGTGACAGGTTTATCTGAAAAAGCAATTAGAAAACTAAAAAATGGTTCTTAAAATCTTTTAAGGTGTCTTAGGCTTATGCAAGATGTACTGGAAATTGTCAAAGAAAAAGGCCGGTGGGAAGGTGAAAGAGAAGGGTTGAAAAAAGGACGACAGGAAATTGTTTTAAATATGCTGAAAGAAAAAATAAATGTTTCAGTTATTTCAAAAGTGACAGGTCTTTCTAAAAAAGCAATAAAGAAGCTCAAAAATGACATATAAAATTAAATCAATGCGATTGAGAACCTCTGTAAGATTACCTGATTTGTTAAATTTCATGATACCTTTAGATATATGTAATAACTCCAAAATCAGACCACTAATTTCGGCTGAGCGTTTATCTATTAGAAAAGAAGAAATTTCATTTAATTTCTTATTGATTTTTTCTAATGACTCGTTAATTTTTTTTAGATGATATACTCCAAAAGCAATAACCCCAACTTGATATAAAATAATGGGGAAAAATAGCTAAGCTGTTCAACAAAAAGCCACTCTTGCACCTCTTGGCTAACCGCTTCTAACCTCTCCTAACTTATGAACCCCGTAACTTTTTTATAGGTTTTTTTATTGGCTTTTTACAGAAAGATTGTGATAATATATTATTATTGTGCTAAGTGTCCTTGACCCCCAAAAAGAGGCTACCTCCTAAATAAGGAGGAAAAGTGGAAAGGTTCTATAAGAGAGTTCCAAAAGAGCAAAGGTTCTTAATTTTGTCAGAGCATTTCAATGGCGGTTTGAGTATATCTGAGTTATCTAGGAAGTATCAGATTCAACCAGCTACGATCTATAAATGGAGGGAGAAGATGAAAAAAGAAGAGGAGAAGCTTTCTTTTGATTCAAAGCCACTTTTGGAAGAGATAAAGCACTTAAAGCAAGAAAACAGTCTTTTAAAGGAAACAGTGGCTCAACAGGCATTGGATATCACCACACTCAAGCAGTTCAATGAGTTTGTTAAAAAAAAGCGGAAGGAAGAAAGACGGAGTATGCAAAAGAGTTCCTTGAGGGTCAGAGGATCGAAGTGAGCAAGAAGAGGTTTTGTGAGTTGATTGATATTCACCCAAAGTCCATTCACAAGGGTAAAAAGGTTAAGGCCATTTCCACTGCCAAGAGGAAGCGAGAGGAAATGGATAAAGAAGTGTTGTCAGGGATTAAGGAAGTGATAAGGCACCGTAGTACTTATGGTTATAAGCGGGTGACAGCTTTATATAATAGGAAGAGGGTGAACAATGGTCTGAGCAGGTATAACAAGAAGCGTATTTATCGTGTCATGCGGGATAATGGTTTGTTGCTTCCGAAATCAGGTATTTTGAAGAGGGAGCATAAGGGCACGGGTAAAGTGATGACGTTATATTCAAACACCAGGTGGTGTTCAGATTGTTTTGAGATACATTGTTTTAATGGGGAGAAGGTGTATGTGTGTTTTGTTTTAGATAGTCATGACAGGGAGATAATAAGCTTTGTGTCTTCTTATCGTCCGTTGTTATCGGAAGATATTCAGAGTTTAATGGTTATGGCTGTAGAGCGTAGATTTTCAGGCGGAAGAGCTTCTAGGGAGATTGAGTTTTTATCGGATCGGGGGAGTATTTACAGGGCTTATAATGTGCAGGCTTTAGCCAGGCGGTTGGGCTTAAAATCGTGTTTTACAAGAGCTTATAGTCCTGAAAGCAATGGTATGGCGGAAGCCTTTGTGAAGACATTAAAGAGGGATTATGTGTATGTGAGTGATTGTTATGATGCACAGACAACGATGAAACTATTGGAGCAGTGGATATATGATTATAATCACAGGGCACCGCATTCCAGCCTTGGAATGCGTTCTCCGGTGGAGTATATTAAATTAACACAATCGAGGTAGCCAAAAATGGGGGCCAATCCATAAGGTAAATTGTCTTATATTAAGGAATATATATGGAAACAAAGACTGATAAACTTTTAAAAAAGAATTATACATTCTTTCAAAATCAATTGCCAACTTTATTGAGAGATCAAAATAAGAAAGACAAATTTGCTCTTATAAAAGATGAACAGATTGTTGGTATCTATGACACTGTGGAAAAAGCAATGGATACAGCAATAAAAGAAAAACAATTTAAATTAGAAACATTTTTAATTCAAAAAATAGAAAAACAACAAGTACACTACATCTCCAGAATTGCTTAATGTCTAAGATTGAACACCCCTATCTTGCCTTTAAAATTGTCTATAATCAACCTGCTTAACACTATTAAAACTCCAGGGTTGATTATTAATCCAAACAACAAAGAAAAGCATAAATCTAATAATTTTATATGGGATACGGGTGCTACAGCTTCTTGCTTAAATATCCATATAATTAAAAAATTGAGTTTTCCACCCCTCCTTTACCTGCCGTGTGTGGTTATGTGGAAAAAGCAAAAAAGAGAAATGAAAGGAGTTATAAAAAATTAAAAAAAGCTAACTCTAAACATCCTTTGCTTCCATTTTATAAAGCTCACTCTTAAGAAATGAAACATACTTATTTAAAAAAAACTTTAATAGAAATTGCTTCTAAATCTCCACCAGATGTTCCTGTTTTAAATATTATTATAGATGATGATCCTGTCGCAACTTTATTCTATGATAAGAGTGAAGAAAAATATGGGTTGATTTACCATGAAAAATATAAAAATCATGAAATGCATATTCCTCTTAACATAGATTTACCAAGAGATGAATCTGTTAAAATTGGCAAAATCTATTATAGTAAAATACTATGGTATCCCTTTGCAGCTAGAATCCCCAGTAAAAAGGGAAGTACCCTAGGTCAAACTAAAAATAGCAAGACATAAGTTGTAGTTTTGATTTTTTTCTGTACCGGTTCGGTATATTACCCACAATTTTAAATCATAAGGCAAATTAAGGACTTTTCTTTCCAGGATTTGAAGTTTATGCTTTTCTAATGATAAGGACAATTTTTCTTTCTTTTTTTCTACTTCCTTCAGTTCTCGCTCAGGAAAAGGTGAAATCTGATAAAAACTTTCAAAAAGAGGACTCCTCTTCAGTTCTTGTATTAAAACAGCAAAATAACGATCACAGATACAAGCATCTTAAAACATTTTCTGATGTATTGAATATCATTGAAAGCTCTTATGTTCGTAAAATATCCACAGAACAACTTACCCAAGGGGCTATTAAAGGAATGATAAAGGAGTTAGACCCTCACTCTCATTTCCTATCAGCAGAAGAACTCAATACATTTAAACAAGAAGCCAAAGGCCAATTTAAAGGCTTTGGTATAGAACTTGCCATAAAAAATAAACAGCTTATAGTCATCGCCGTATTAGCCAACTCTCCTGCTCAAGCCGCTGGCTTAAAAGCAGGACACATTGTTATACAAATCAATAATCAAAAAACAATAGGTTTAAATAGAAAAGAAATAAATAACTTATTAAAAAACAAAATGAAGAATAAAATAAGCCTTCTTATTAAGGACCCTAATTCAAAAAAAACAAATCAAATTGAATTACAATCAAAAATCATTGATGTTCATTCTGTTTCCTATCGAGATTTAGGAAATCAATTTCTCTATATTCGCATTAACACTTTTACAAAACGCACCTTCAGTGAAGTACAAAAAGCCATCAACAAATATAAAAAGAAAGAAGGGCATATATCTCATTTTGACTTAAAAGGTTTGCTTTTAGATTTAAGAGGAAACCCAGGGGGCTTATTTGAATCAGCTATAAAAATAGCTGATCTTTTTATTAAACAAGGTATTATTGTCAGTATTAAAGGGAGAGTGAAAGATCATGACCAGACATTTAAAGCTTCTTCTTACAATACCTTGTCTGATTTTCCTATGCTTGTTCTTATAGATAGTTATTCTGCCAGTTCAGCAGAAATATTAGCGGGGGCCTTACAGGAAAATAACAGAGCTATATTATTAGGCAGAAAAAGCTTTGGTAAAGGGTCTGTGCAGTCTTTAATCCCCCTAGAAGATGGAAACGGTGTAAAATTGACAGTAGCACATTATTACACTCCAAAAGGGCATTCTATCCATGAACAAGGGATTCAACCGGATATAGAATTTAAGTTAAAAGAGTCTGCTGCTACTGAAGACACTGATTTCCTTCAAGCCATTTCTTTGTTAAAAATGTTTAAGTTTTTTAATTTTGCAACAAGTCCACCATCTGGTCCTTAATTTTTTTTATGAGACGACTTTCTACCTGGCGTATGGCTTCCCTGGTAACAGAAAATTTTTTCCCAATTTCCTGAAGAGTCAGAGGATGATTTGAAAGTAAGCGTTTATCTAATATAAAAAGCTCCTTAGTATTGAGTTGAGGGCGAATATTTTTAATACTTTTTAGCATCATTTCTTCCTCCTGAAAAAAACTTAAGTTATCTTCCATAGATTCTTCTTCCACCTGGGGCTGTATATCTAACAATGTAGAAGTACTATTTTCTGAAAGCGGTTGGTCCAAACTCAAATCTCGTGCATCAAGCCGCTGGCGCATATCCTGCACTTCTTTTTCCTTAAAACCGGAGTGAGTCAGTAGTTGCTGCGTATCTGATTTATAAGGTAGAGCCTGATTGAGTTGCTCTTGTTGTTTCCTAAGAAGATAGAATAATTTTCTTTGTTTGGCACTAGTACCAATGCGCACTAAAGAATATTGCCGTAAGAGATATTCCTGGATATATCCTCTAATCCACCAGACAGCATAAGTAATCAATCGCACTTCTTTGTAAGGGTTAAACTCCTTAATGGCATGTAAAAGCCCGACATTACCTTCTTGAACTAAATCAATGAGCCGAGCACCAAAGCGGGTGTATTCAGCCGCTATTTTAACCACAAACCGTAGGTTAGCTTGAGCCAGCAAACGAGCTATATGGGGATCCTTGGTTTCATAAAACTGTTTACTGAGTTTTTCCTCCTCCTTTTTACTTAATACCGGAAATTGACTAATTTCCTTTAGATACAGTTGCATAGGATCACTTACAACAGGAGAACGGGAACGAATGACCTCAGCTGGATACCCTTTTTTTCTTTTTTTCTTCATAAACCCTGCTCTATATCCCTTTGAGTATTATCTCCGTTTCCACAGGGACAAGTTTTTCTGTAACTTTCAAACCGGAAGCCAACTTTAGTGGCTTCCCATCCCCTTGTTATACCAAACCGGCATAGCTTGACAATACAGGAAAAGTAGTTCAAAAAAAAGCCTATTCTCAGGATAGGAACAAAAATGAAACACAAACCTTTTATTAAGGAATTAAAACGGAGCCATTATTGTGGTGAATTAAGGGCCTCCCATACAGATATAGAAGTGGTGCTAATGGGCTGGATAAAAAAAATAAGAGATCATGGGGGTGTCCTATTCATGGATCTGAGGGACAAAACAGGTTATACACAAGTGATTTTAGACCCCAAAAAAGAGGAATTAAAACCAGTTTCTTCTTTTGGCTTAGAGAGTGTAATAGCTGTCCAAGGGAAAGTATGTGCACGACCTAAAGAAATGGTAAGTAAGAAAAACCCGACAGGAGAAATAGAGATAAAAGCAGACCGTTGTGAATTGCTTTCCCGTGCAGACACTCCCCCTTTCTTAGTAGATACCCAAAATGTTTCTGAAGACCTGGGTTTAAAATATCGTTACTTAGATTTAAGATCAAAGCGTTTGCAAAAAAACATGCAATTAGCCCACGAGGTTTATCAGGAAGTGCGCAAAGAACTAAGTAAGATGAACTTTATAGAAGTGAACACCCCTATTTTGTACAAAACCACCCCAGAAGGGGCAAGAGACTATCTGGTACCCTCCCGTATTCACAAAGGGTCTTTTTATGCTTTAGTGCAAAGTCCTCAAACTCTGAAACAACTCTTAATGATAGCAGGAACAGATCGCTACTTTCAATTAGCCCGCTGCTTTCGAGACGAAGATTTACGCTCAGACCGACAACCCGAGTTCACACAAATTGACATAGAAATGAGTTTTGTTAATGAAGAAGATATTTTACAAGTAAATACAGCTTTGTTAAAAGCACTGTGGAAAAAATTTAAGAATCAAACTATAGAAAATATTCCCACCCTTTCTTACAAAAAAGCTATGGAAGAGTACGGAACAGATCGCCCGGATTTAAGAAACCCTTTAAAGTTAAAAGATATAAGCAAGGATGTATCTGGTTGTGGTTTTCCTGTATTTGAACAAACTTTACAAAGAGGAGGAGTGATTAAAACTTTAACTCTTTTCAAACAAGAGAGTTTTAGTAACAGCCGTATTAAAAAACTCACAACGGAAGTTAAAAAACAAGGCTTAGGGGGCTTGCTTTGGATCAAATCCTTACCAGATGGAACACTAAAATCCCCGGCAGATAAATGGATTCAAAAAGAATTTTTGCAAAAAATATTTAAAGCGGCAGGGGGAAAGGACCAAAACATTGTGTTTATGTTAGCTGGTTTGACACAAGAAATTTCTCAGGCGGCCCATGTTTTGATTCGTCAATTAGGAAAAGAAGAAGGACTGATCCAAGACAAACAAGATCGGTTTGTATGGATAAGAGAGTTTCCCCTTCTGGAATACGATAGCCGTCATCAAAGATGGAAAGCCTGCCACCATCCTTTTACAGCTCCTATGGATGAAGATCTCCCTTTGTTATTGGATCAAAAATGGAACCATCAAACTATAAGAGCGAAAGCTTACGACCTGGTTTGTAATGGTCAAGAGCTAGCCGGTGGCAGCGTCCGTATTCACGATAGTCAAACACAAGCCGCTTTGTTTAAAGCTCTTTCTTTAAGTCCCGAAGAATGCCAGGAAAAATTTGGTTTTTTTCTGGAAGCCCTACGCTATGGCACCCCCCCTCATGGTGGAATAGCTTGGGGCTTGGATAGATTGCTGATGCTTTTAAGTGGCACAGACAATATTCGAGATGTGATCGCTTTCCCCAAAACCACAAGTGGCTTATGCCTCATGTCCTCTGCTCCTTCTGCTCCTCAAAGGGACCAACTTTTGGAGTTAGGGATTCAATTAACAAAGCAAGAATCAGGGTTGGATAAATGAGCATACAGGGCTTCAAATAAAAAGCCTGTTTTTTCCACTCCAGAAAGCTTGTAAATTCCCATAAGCTTTCTCTCTCCCATATAACGACCGAGTACAATTAAATGGGTAATACTCAAAACAATCATCTGTCTGATGGTATCTGTATTCCACGAAGGAGCCCCCATCTGCACTAACATTTCCAAACGCCAAAGAGCTTGCTTATGATTTTTGGCATGAATAGTTCCTAAACTACCACTGTGTCCGGTAGCTAAAGCCATCAGTAAATCCTTGGCTTCCGACCCTCTCGCCTCCCCCATAACAATTCTGTCTGGCCTCATACGGAGACTTTGCCGAACTAATTCACTTTGATCAATATCTAACAGAGTATCCGGGCTGTTGCTATTGGAGCGAGTAAGCAACTTCGTACTAACAGAATTGGGTAGTAATAACTCACTACTATCTTCAATAGTAATAACTCTTTCATGGGAGGGCAAACATTTAAGACAAGCATTGAGTACAGATGTTTTTCCTGAACTGGTAGGCCCTACAATTAAAATATTACTTCTCTGAGAAAGCAGTTTTTCAATCAAATGAAGAGCTTTCTCCGGTGCCCACCCTTGATCTCTTAGTTTAGAAAGTGTCCACGGATCTTCAGGATGCCTTCTAAAACTCAAATGAAAATCCACACTCACCACGGGCCTCATAGCTATATGGATTCGCCATCCCCTCCAGCTTCCATCAGTAAAAGGCTGTTTTAAACTTATAGTTTGTTTTATTTCATCCAAAACACGATGAGTAAAATTACGAAAAGTTAAATCGGATAAAAAGTGATCTTCTAAAACATGTAAATTTCCTTTTTTTTCATAAAAGATATGACGACCGCCATTGATAATAATTTCTGAAACATTTTTATTTTTTATGAGATCTGTAATGGGTCCCATGCCAAAAATCTCATTTGCTAAACGAGGGTAATATTGAGGTGGAGATAGGTTTTTTAATTTCTCTTTCATGCTATCAATATGAGATTTTTCTTCAGAGTGCTGAAGAATATGCGACTGAGAAGTATCTGCCTGTGTTAGCTCCTGAAGGTTTTTAAAAACATGAGAAAACACGGATAAGAGATTTTTTTGTAAATCTTTATTTTCTTGTATTTGTTCTTTTTCGATTGTTTGTATCATAAATAATTCCTCCTTATCATTATGTTTTACCCCTAGCAATTTTCATGCCTGGTTTTAGAATGATTAAAGAGTGCATAAATAATTTAAAAGCTTGGCTGCCCTATAGGAAAGAATCGAACAATTACGAAACAGATTGTCTTCGTGGAAACGAGGATAATACCCCGATGGATATAAAATGTGTGTAATTACAATGGGTTACAAGTCTTAAAATAAGGTGTCTTATTTTTGATTCACCCGCTTGGAAATAAAGCTATCTGTATTATTGAAATGACCTTGATAAACAGGAGTAAAATCAATCCATCTCAATTTTGTCCCAGGTGGTGTATACAATTCAATAATAGGATCTTTACTTTGTGCTATGATCTTTCCGTCACACAGCCCTCTCCTAAAAAAGATATTACGAAACTTGTTTTTCCAGCCGCTTTGTTTAAGATAATCTGTTAATATATTAAAATGCTTACCAGCCTCGGTGTCTAATTCATACATAATATTTTGCGATAAAGGAATGGCCTCTGTTTGGTCAGAAATTAATTGATATATTTTTAAGTCAGGAAATAAGACCACCGTACCTAACCAGTGAGTAAGAGTGCCATCTCGTGAATTTCTACAAAGCCAAAAAGGCTCTGTTAATAAGGCAGAAAAAGAAATTTCACTTTTAGGTTCTAGTTTTATAATAGTCCCCTTTTCCGTTTTATTTTGAGCCGACTGCCCGTTTACAGTATAAATACTGCCTAGGCTAAAAAGCTCTTTTGTTCTGGAGTAAAAACTTCTTCCTGCCCTGTGATACAATCCATAGTATTGCAAATTCAGCTCTCTTTCTTCGTAGTTTTCAATCAATATGTGCACAGGATAAGAATGAGGGTTGTTAATACTATAAGTATAAATGGGGAAATCGGGACGAGGTTCCTTTACTTTTATCCCATCAGGCTCCATAATGGCAAAGTAAAACGACTGTTCTTTGTTCTTAAATAAATCATCATCTATATCTACTCTAAGAGAAGGCTGCGGGTACATGAGATGAAAAACAGAGGACACTCCCACTAATGTGCTCGCTTTGTATCCAAAGATACGACATAGCTGAACAGGGTTTTCCTTATGTACTTTTTCCAATATACTTTCTTCTAAACTATCAAATGAAAAAGCAGAAAATGGAATAAATTGTTGCGGGCGGATAGGTAAAGATAAAGAAAAGTCACTACATACTAACTGTAGATCATTCATGGGTTCTTGCTCTCCGGTATCCAGCCAATAACGGGATAATTCATCTATAAAAACATAATTAAATGAATCATCTATTTTTCCTAATGAGTCCCATAATTGAATAAAACGAGGGCTGTCATAATCCACAATAGGTAAGGGGGGGAGTTCAAAGTGATGGGCAGCTCCTCCTTTATGCTCGGCTTTAAAAGAAAATCCACAAGAAGGATAATTACTTTTCTGAGGCAATAAAGCTTCTTGTGATAATAATTCAATAAGAGGAATAGAAGCCTGTAACTCCCTCGTAAATTCCTTAATAAGCACCTGTTCCATATCAAAAATGCAATGCAATTTTACTCTTAGCTTAACCTCTTTTAAAAATTCTTGTTTCTTCATCTGCTCTTCTAAACCTGTGAACACAATAGTATCATTTATTTGAAAGATCTTTTTTTCCGCCGCCGCTAACTCTGTTAATTTAAAACGGGAACCATTAGTGCCTACATCTGGTTCAGGAAGTGTTACAGAAGGAGGATTGGTTTTCTTCCCTCTCTCACTATCTTGCTGCATTTGGCTACCTCTGTTCTGGCAAGCCAAAGCAAATAAAACACTGATAAATAGTATTATATGGATAGGATAATTCTGCATAAATAGTGACTTCATTACACCCCCTATAGGTTCACAGTTTATTTCTTAATCAAAATGGCTTACTGGAAACTGTGTATATGCAAAACAGGGGTCAACAGACCAAAACTAACATTTGGTGTCAAAGGAATTTTAAAAAAACAGAGAGAATTATTTAAAAACAATGAAAATTTTTCACACTAGTCTTCATTCATTTAGCTAAAAAAAGGTGTATAAGTTCACTCATTTACAGCAGATTGAAAGGATTGTAATTTATCTAATAAATTCATCATAAAAGCGTGCTTATATCTGTTATTATGTGTATTGTTCGCATAATGAACAATATATAAAAAATCTCCGGCGATAAAGCCCCCCCAACGGATATGCCCGGATAATTTGCCCACAGTTTTAATTTCAAATATTCTATTTCTATTACTAGATCCACTACTTGGATTGGAAAGAGTTAATATTTTTATACCTGCATCACCATATTTTCCAGCGTAACCTACTTGTAAAGCTTTTAAATTTTTTCTTGCTATAGCAAATTGTGTTTTCATATCTTTTTTAGGATGAAAGAAAACATCAATAATCTTTGGGCCAAAAACAATATAAGTCGGACGGGGATGATGAAGCCAATCTATACGATAAGGAGTATCTACCTGAGCCGTAGCAGGGTCTCGTATTAAATCGCCAACAAAAAGAGTGTGATTAACACCGTTTACCTTGGTTTTATTTGATGACTCTATTTCTCTATTAAGAGCATCTTCTAAGGATTCAATCTCTTCTTTTAATCTGAATAGTGATTTATATGAAAAATTCACTTCATCAAACATCTTGGAAATATGCTGATCTACATCAGAGCGCAGACGAACCATTTCTGCATTTATACTGTTTAAATTAGCCTCTTCTATTTTTCTATCTAAACTTTCTGCTTTTTCCGCTAAACTCAAAAACTCTTCTTCTTTTGAAAAAGCAAAAGGACAAAGAGGACCTGTATTGCCAGGAGCTGCCTGTATCTTTATATGTAATAAAATCAATAGAGAATATAAAATAGGTACATATACATTGTATTTTTCCATATTACCCATTTCAATAGGACATTATCCCATCAATTTCAAACTAATATGGTGATTTTATCAAATTTGCGTAATTTTTACAACAAGTTATATAGCGGGCTAAAGAGCTATAGTCACCTACAAAGAGGGAGAAGTTTCTGAGGGTATTCCAACAGGAATAGAATTAAGTAGTTTTTTTGTATAATCTTCTTTTGGGTTTTTATATATCTCAAGATAAGTGTTTTTTTCAATAATTTTGCCTTTATTCATAACACATACTTCATCAGAAATAAATTTTATTACAGCCAGATCATGGGAGATAAAAATATAAGTAAGGTCCATTTCCTCCTGAAGATCTAAAAGTAAGTTAATAATTTGCGATTGAATGGAAACATCCAAGGCAGAAACCGATTCATCACATATAATAAATTCCGGTTGCACGGCCAGGGCACGAGCAATGCACACTCTTTGTCTTTGTCCTCCTGAAAATTCATGAGGATAACGGTGAAGCATATCTCCTGTTAAACCCACTCTCTCCAATAACTGCTCTGTTTTCTTTATTCTCTCTTGTTTATCTTCCCCCAGATTATGAATTATCATCGGTTCCATAATAGCAGAACCAATAGTCATACGAGGGTTGAGAGAAGCATAGGGATCCTGAAAAATAACTTGCATTTTTTTTCTTAAAGGCTGCATCTCTTTACGAGAGAGCTGCATTATATTTTGCCCTTGGTATAAAATTTCCCCTGCCGTGGCTGTCAATAACCGTAAGATCACTCTCCCTAAAGTGGTCTTGCCACAACCGGATTCCCCGACTAAGCCTAAAGTTTCTCCTTTTCGCACAGTAAAAGACACATCATCAACTGCTTTTACCCAGGACTGCGGTGTTCCGAACACACTCTTCTTAAGAGGAAAATGTTTTTTTAAACTCTTTACTTCTAATAGCAGCCCCTTCGAGGACAAAGGTTTAATTTTTTTTGTGCCCCATTTGTCGCCCGGATCCAAAGCTCTACCCTGTTCATCCATATAATCGCTCATTACAGGCAAGCGACGACTATTTTTATCTAATGTGGGCCGACAAGCCATCAATCCCTTGGTATAGGGATGAGAAGGTCTTTTGAAAATATCTACAGTGGTATTTTGTTCGACTATACAACCTTTATACATAACCAAAACCTCATCTGCTATTTCAGCAATCAACCCTAGATTATGTGTAATAAATAAAACACTCATGGCATATTTTTTCTGAAGGTTCATAAGGAGTTCCATAATTTGTTGTTGAATAGTCACATCCAAAGCCGTTGTTGGTTCATCCGCGATTAAAAGATCGGGATTACAGGCAATGGCCATAGCAATCATAACTCTTTGTCTTTGTCCTCCGCTGAGCTGATGGGGGTAAGACTTTACTCTTTCAGAAGGGTTATCTACTTCCACCTGTTTTAGTAATTCAATCGCTTGTTCCCAAGCCATTTTTTTATTCATGCTCCTATGTAAAACCAAAGCTTCTGAAATTTGATTGCCCACTGTGAACACAGGGTTTAAACTAGACATGGGTTCCTGGAAAATCATAGATATGCGATTGCCTCGTATTTTTCTCATATCGGATTCCGGCAGATTTAAAATATCTTCTTTTTTCTCAGAAAGAGAGGGGGAGGATTCCTTATCCTGATCGCTTTTCTGCTGTTCTGTATTCATAAAAATCTGACCACCGGAAATAGAACCAGGGGGTTCTGGAATGAGCCGCATAATAGAAAGGGCTGTCACACTTTTACCAGAACCAGACTCCCCTACTAAACCCACTGTTTTTCCTCTTTGAATATTAAAAGAAATGTCCCGCACAGCTTCAACTGTGCCGTTGTCGGTTTTAAATTCCACTGATAAATTTTTAACTTCAATTAAAGAGGACATAAGATTTCCATTATTAAGAGGTAAAAGGCTCAAACATGTGTTTTTTCACAGATCTGTCATTCCTGTACGTGTTCACTAATTCGCTGACAAAATCACTTCTTCAGTAGAGAATAGGAGTCAAAAGACTCAAACATGCGGTTTGCCACAGAGCAACCTGTGGTTGCTCATGTGTCAAATCCGAACTCGCTTTTGCCCCCTATTCTCTCCTGAGAAGCTTATCTCTATCCCTCATGCCTTCTGTCCCGCCCTCTCTGTCATTCCCGCGAAGCTTGTCCTCGCGAAAGCGGGGAGCGGGAATCTAGCTGCTCTGCGCTCAAGGGCCTAACTCACTTTTACCTCTTATTCTCTTCTGAATAAGTTTATCACTATCCACCTATATCGTTACCATAACATAGCACAAGGAAACAGAAAAAGTCCATCTCACTTTGCCACTTTCCGTAAAAATGTCAGGACACTTTCTATATAGAAGTCTCTTTCTTTCTTTAATCCCTCTAAATGAGCACTTTGTTTTAAAAGAACTGTGGTGATATGCACTTGCTTCACCTGTTTGAAGAATTTATTTACAGAAGAAACAGGAACCAGCTGATCTTTTTCTGATTGGAGACTGAGAATAGGAAAGTTCTTTGGAACACGCCTTAACCGATTTTTTATTTTTCTTCGCATAAACAAAGACTGAAAAGCAAAATACATTCTACCGGTTAGATATACTTTAAAAAAAACATTCCGGGTTTTTTGATGATAAGTAAAAAATCTCCAACAGGCTGGCCATAGATCAAAAAAAGGACCTCCATCACATATTAAAGATTTAATATCTGTCCTTTTAGAAATAGCCAAAAGAGCAGACACAGAAGGAAAAGAAAAACTAAAAATAATTTTCTTACCATTTAGCTGATTCAACTGTTTCTCTAACTCCTCAGTCCATATTTCTAAAACTCCTTTTTTATGTTGTTTTATCAAATGGAAACATGCCTCCAAATGCTCTTTCCCATGTAAAAAAGCAGGGTAAGTACAGACATCAAAGCCGTTTTGATTCAAAAATTCAACATGGTGTTTTAATTTTACTGGATCACCACCTAGATGATGAATAAAAACAATAATAGTGTCATATTTTTTGTTATTAGATGGAATTATTCGAGATGGAAATTTTTCGATCGTCATTGGTTCATTTTTATACCCGGTGGGTATTTATTTTTTCGTAACTTCTCGGTTATTTCCTTTTGCTAGTCAAGCTTTTAAACATGATTAGTATTGGTTCACTTTTTAATTCCTACCGTAAGCCCTTCCTCTGTAGGAATGAGAGTAGAAGTGTATAATCCCGATTGAGCTACCTCTTTATTAAATTGTTTCATAGCTTTTAAAGCTTGTTCATCTTGTTCTTTTTCAGGTTCTCCATACACTGCTCCAAAGAGAAATGTATTGTCGGCAGCCAAAAGACCACCTGATTTTAGATTTTTGTTACTCCATCGCAGGTAGTCCATGTAAGCCCCTTTGTCAGCATCAATAAAAACCATATCAAAAGGAGCTTCACTTTCTATTGTCTTTAAACTTTCTTCAGCCGGTCCGGTAATAAAGTGGATTTTCTTAGAAGAGGGATCGTCCTGAATCAGAGTTTTTGCTTTTTCCTGCCTGTTTTTATTTATGTCCAAGCTAAAAAGCTGTCCATCTGCTGGCAAAGCACGGGCCATCATCAAACCGGAATAACCATAAAGAGTGCCCAACTCTACCACTGTTTTAACCTGAAGAGCCTTACATAAAAATTGCAAAATGCCTCCCTCATAATAGGAGACTTGCATGTGCCCGACATTTTCTTTTTCTGAATACTCTCGAATTTTTTTAAGAGTATCATCCTCTTTCGAAAAAAGATCTCTTAAGTAAAAGCTTTTAGCTGTTTTTTTTGTTCTCATTTATACCAATCTAGTTCGGTATAAAACCGAACCTTAAAATGTGGATATAATCCCTTGGAGCCACACGTAAGGCAGACCGAACAAGTTATAACTTATACAATGACAAGGTGTCCCCACAGGACTGGTTATAGTTGTGTAACAATACCCCAGGTAACCTCTACATACATTACCAATCGCTGTGATTACAGGAGGATTAGGAACAACAATGATGTCAGGATCACAATGTATATATCCATGTCTGTCGTTGCCACAATTGCTGTCGCAATTTCTGTTTTCACAGCCTCCGTGTGCCAACTGTATCTCTTTACCTCTGTTATTAGCTTCTTCTGGAGTACCTATAACACCTATTATTTCTTCAGCAGGGGGGAGAGGATCAGGATTAGCAAGTACTGCTTCCTCTGAAGGGTCATATCCTACAGCCCATACCGGCATTGAATAACTAAACAATACTAAAAAAAATGAACAAATAAATAAATTAGCTATTTTCATTTTTCCCTCCTATTTTCGAACTGGTCAGAATTCAACACTATCTGTTATTGAGGATAGTTTAATGATAGCTGGAAAACCCCTACCCGTTCAGGTATAATCAACTATATTTATTACCTGATTTTTTGGAAAAAAGCTAATTTTATGTATAAAAAAAATTCTTATAGTGTTGGAGAGTGTATTTTTTTCATTTGTGTTTAAAAATTATACTGATCCTGTTTGAAACTTCGGGATTTAAAGGCCCCCTGCCAGGGAGAAAATAATTGAAAAATTACAAAAAAGCTTGTCCTCGTGGAAACGGGAATTCAGTAGTTACGAGGAGAATAATTTATTAGTAAATGTGTCCTTCAGAAAACAGTTTGCCGGTGGAGGATTCAAGGCCCTTGGCTTTCTACCAAGAAAGACAAGATATAGAGATAATAATACTATGAAACCAGAAACTATGAACCTAGAAAAAATAAAAAAAGTGGGGCTTATCCAAGGTGGTTTAGGGGCGGAACGGGAAGTGAGCCTCATGTCCTCTCAATCTGTGGCAAAGGCTTTTGATGAGTTAGGTATATTATATACAGTCCTGGAGGCAGACGAGAATATAGCTAAAAATTTATCTAAGCTAAAACCGGATTGCGTTTTTTTAGCTGTTCATGGAAAGTACGCAGAGGATGGCATTTTACAAGGTATTTGTGAATATTTAAAAATTCCTTATACCGGTAGTGGAGTGTTAGTCAGCGCTCTTTGTATGGATAAATGTTTTTTTAAAGATTATATATACCAAAAAGGTATTCCCACTCCTCCTTATCAAAATCTAAATTTAGAAAATATACCGAACGCCCTTTCATTGGACAAAGAACAATCTCTCCCCCACCTTTCTTTTCCTTTAGTTGTAAAACCTTCCCGGGAAGGTTCCTCTCTAGGTATTAGTGTATGTCACACTAAACAAGGATGGAGTTTAGCTTTAAAAAAAGCTTTTCAATACGATCAAAAAATATTGGTGGAATCTTATATAGAAGGTATGGACTTGGCCGTATCCTTTTTAAATGGTCAAGTTTTAACACCGGTGGAAATTGTCCCTGGAGAGGTTTTTTATGATTATAAAAGTAAATATCAATCCAAGAAGACACAATACCTGCTCCCTCCTCGATTGGATAAAAAAGTAATTGAAAAGTGTAAAATATTGGTGCATCAAGTAGCTGATATATTGCCTATCAGCAACTACTGTAGAGTGGATTTTATTGTAAAGAACAATATCTGTCCTTTAATAACAGAAGTGAATACTTTACCTGGCTTGACGACACATTCTCTGTTACCTAAGTCCGCTCAGCTAGATGGAATTGACTTCAACACACTCATTTTAACAATCTTACAAGGAGCTTGCTTGGATTATAGGACCATCTAATAGTAGATATGGTCTCCGTCGGTTCGGCCTGTTCAACTACCCTTCTTTGGCGTAACCAGCTTTTTTAACGACTCTGGCGACCACAGGGTGCTACACAGCTACAACTCCTTTCACTCCACATTCCACACATGTTGAACCTCGCATTTGCATCTGGATCCCCTGGAATACGGAAGCTTCTACATCTTGGTATACACCTTTGACATCTCGTGCTCCATCCATTAGTACATCGTGGGGGTGGGCCTCCTGTAGTGCTGCCTCCTGTAGTGCTGCCTCCTGTAGTGCTGCCTCCTGTAGTGCTGCCTCCTGTAGTGCTGCCTCCTGTAGTGCTGCCTCCTGTAGTGCTGCCTCCTGTAGTGCTGCCTCCTGTAGTGCTACCTGCACTACCCGTGGTTGAACCACCAGTAGTAGTAGTAGGAACACTCACCGTGGTTGTACTACCTGCTGGTCCCCTAGGCCCTGGGGGTACCGGATGACATACTTTTATACCACCGATATCAAAGCCCCCCAGATACTGTCCTGATGGACATATCTGACTACCAATAAGAGTGGATCTGTCTAAGCAAACTTTGTTCCCACTACCATCAAAACCCTTTAGGTACTGATTAGGAGGACACTCCCCTAAAACCTCACATATCTTATTCCCATTACTGTCAAAACCTTTTAAGTATTCCCCTGATGGACATTTTATCCCCGCTATGTGATTCTCCCCCAATCCTGCACAATTTTGCACATCACATACCTCTACATTCGGACTGGCATTGTTCTCTAACTTATACTTCAAACTACATCCCTGAAAATAACAACCCTCTACATTGGAACTGTTACAGGGCTTATCCTCCATTGTCCCCACTCCCTTCTTCTTGTAATAAACTATAAAATCCCTAATCACTGTACTGGTCTTGGGATTACCTGTACCACTCCCCGTAAAATCCATCTTCACTACCTCTAAGGTATTTTTAAAACCACCCACCTTTACTAAAGTGGTATCCTCTACATTCGGGTCACCTAAACCCTGTATGAGCGTGCTTACTGTGCCTTTACCATTGGTTGAACTTATACCCCCACTGCTGGGTTTGAGATTAGCCTTACACGGAATGGTATTGGTTAATACTTTACTTATAGACCATATAAGGGACTGCTCGGCTGAGGAGGCTTGAATGGTTTTAGAAGAATGAAGAGAAACAGCGATCATTTTCCCTGTTCCCGCTAAGACAACTCCTCCTATAAAAGCCGCTGCTAAAGCCTCTATAATAGATAAACCTTTATTGCGTTTAAGAGGATTATACCGGTTCGGTATAAAGACACGCTGAGACTTGACTTTTATCTCATTTTGAGACGAAAATGTGATTGGTGATTGGTGATTGGTGATTGGTGATTGGTGATTGGTGATTGGTGATTGGTGATTGGTGATTGGTGATTGGTGATTGGTGATTGGTGATTGGTGATTGGTGATTGGTGATTGGTGATTGGTGATTGGTGATTGGTGATTGGTGATTGGTGATTGGTGATTGGTGATTGGTGATTGGTGATTGGTGATTGGTGATTGGTGATTGGTGATTGGTGATTGGTGATTGGTGATTGGTGATTGGTGATTGGTGATTGGTGACTATAATATACATTCATATCTGTAACCTCCTTATCGAAAAAATTACTTAACAATCCCTGAAAAATGGTTCTTATTCAAAATTTCCCCAACAAGAGGGAAAAATGAGTTAGGCCCTTGAGAGCACAATGCGACTAGATTCCCGTTCTCCATTCCCCGCTTTCGCGAGGACAAGCTTCACGGGAATGATAAAGAGATAAGCTCTTCAGGAGGAATAGGAGGCAAAAGCGAGTTCGGCTTTGACACACGAGCAACCAAAGGTTGCTCTGTGGCAAAACGCATGTCCGAGCCTTTTGTACTCCTATTCCTCCTGAAGAACAAGAGCGACTGGTTCCCGTTCCCCATTTTCACGGGGACAAGCTTGACACAGGAGCAACTAGATTCCCGTTCTCACGGGAATGACAGTTTATCGGCACTCTTCACTTTTTTCTTTAGTGTTTTTGAATATTAAATAAAGGTTCATGGTGACTTAAGAGGATGATTTCTAATAATTTTTAACAAGGTTCAAGATAACTTGAGTTGACTTAAAAGGTAGTTAACCTATTGTTATCACATGAAAAATAAGTATTTTATTCGTTCCCGTATTTCAGAGAAGAAATTTAGAGAAATTATTAAGTTTTTATTTTGCTGACCGCCAAGAAGACAGCTTTACCTATACCATGACTGCCACCTCCCTCTCTTTTATGTGTAATATTGTCAGCCTTGCAGGAAGCTCTTAAACAGAAATGCGAATTTAAAGGTATTCCAGTACCAACAACAAATGATATTCCTAAACACAAGTCAAAGCTTACTTGAATATCAAAATTCAACACATAAGACAGAGTGTTATTCATTACGAAAAACAAAAGAGGGTAACTTTATTTTATACGCTTGGAACACTGATAAAAAGGAAATTTGCCGTTATGAAGTTAATTATATCCAAGGTATTGGGAGCTTGCTTGGATTACCAAAGTTGAAGATATACCGGTTCGGTATAAAATTACATTTGTTCAGGGGCCGGGATGGATAAAATGGAAAGACCTTCTTCTAAAGTTCTTCTTACCACTTGAACCAGAAACAAACGAAAGTGTTTTTGCTCTTTATTATCCAAAGAACCAATGGGGCAGTTTTGGTAAAATCGGGAAAATTTTTGAGCCAACTCAAAAAGATAATGACAAATCGGAGAGGTTTTCATTTGCCAAGCGCATTTTTCCATAGTGAGGGAAAACCAGGATAAATGTAAAATCAAATCCCATTCTTCAGAAGTACTAAGGGCTTTCATGTTAATTGTAGTCTCTTTGTCTTCAGTAAAAGAGTTTAATTTTTTTAATAAGGAACAGGATCGCGCATGAGCATATTGTATATAAGGTCCTGATCGCCCATCCAGTTTCAACCACTCTTTCATATCAAATACAATTTTTTTGTTTAAATCCTGCTCATTCATACCGTACTTGATGGCTCCTTGGGCCAGGATATAAGCTGTGTGGTTAATTTTTTTATTCGACCACTTTCCTTGGTATTTATTTAAAAAATGGTCTTTTATATAGTCAGTCATTGTGTCTATTAAATTCATTATGGGAATAACATTACCTGCACGAGAACTCATAGCTCCTGTCTTTAATTCCACAAAATTATATTTTAGATGACAGGATTTTTTAGCTAATTCTGGCCGGCCGATATTTTCTAACACTTTAAAAATCTGTTGAAAGTGGTTTTCCTGTCTTTGATCCACAATATAAATATTTTTAACGGGTTTATGGTCTTCAAATTTCTTTTTAGCTAAATACAGATCTTTTGTAGCATAGAGTCCGTTTCCATCTGATTTTAGAAGGAGACAGAACCCTAAAGTTTCCCCTAGATCCATTCCAACAGCCGACTCGGATAATTGTAGTTTTCCTTGTTCCAATAGTTTTTTTACCCAGTTTATAGATGGAACATCCATTTCAGACTCCCAGTACCAGTGATCGAACTCAGCACCTGTCCACTTATATACTTCATTCATTAAATCTTGACTCCACAGGCGAGTTTTTCTCCATAGATCATAAAACTCTCCTTGTTTTTTTTGCAACTGTTGTAAAATGTGTGTGACTTGTTTTTTGTTTTTTTCTTTTTCTATAGAATCTTCTGTTTGTTCAAATTTTTTATAAGCTTTAGTGTAAATAGCCCCCAACCATTGGCCTTTGCGATGTTGAGGAAAGGTCTCTTTATTGTGAAAGGCTAGATACCAAAGGCATTTGGCTACATGGGTGCCCATATCTCCAGGATAAGTGCAGCTGATAACGGGAAAGCCTCTTTTTTTCAAAAGAGTGACCAGGCTAAGACCAAAACAAAGGTTTCTTGTATGACCAATATGTAGTTCCTTATGGGTATTAGGTTGAGAGTATTCAACAAGATAAGAACCTGTTTTTTTGGTGGGCACACGAAAAGAGGCTCCTGTTTTAAGCCGATCTAATAGGTTCGTTTTTAAAAAACTTTTTTGAAAAAAAAAATTCAGATAAGGGCCTTTATTTACCACTTTTTCAAATACAGAAGAAGAATCAAAAGAGGTGGATATTTGCTGAGCTATTTTCGCCGGTTTTTTTTTTAATTTCTTACTTAGAAAAAAGCAAGGCAAAGCCCAGTGGCCCCATTCTTTATCTGGCGGGAGGCTGAATGTTTGTGCTAATTCATAAATAGAAATGGGGGTTTGAAAAAGAGGATTTATTTTTTCACACAGCTCAACACACACATCTTTAGTAAAATCATCTAAAAAAAAACTCTCCGGTGGAATGTTCATTATCTTCTGATTGTGTGCCATTATCCCCTAAAGCCTCACGGTTATAACTTCCATTTTTTTAATATTTTTCTTAAAAATTCCGGTGAGATAAAAAGAAAGTAAGAAGACAGCATAATAAAAGAGAAGAAATAAATATTTAAAGAAAGAGCAATGCCTAAGTGCAAACAGAAACCGGCCATCAACATAAACTTTCTTAAACGAGGTACCCACACCAAAACCGGAAAATAGATTTCAAATAACACAGTAAAAATAACCAATGCCGCAGATAACATAGGGGCGGATAACAAAAAGGAAAAATTAAATAAAGTAAAATCGTAAAAGGACAGGGCTTCCCAGATAGCTGTACCATCCCACCAGGATGGTCCTTTTAGTTTTTCCATACCAGAAAACATATAGATAACACAGAGTTGAATTTGTATAAAACGAATGGAAATAGTGTTCAACCAGTCTCCTTTTTCCACTCGTTCAGACATGAGCCCTTTTTGTTTTTTCAAAAAGTAGTGAATCCACTTTATTTGTGTATTGGAGTTGGCAAATATCAGATAAAAAAGCCAGAAGGTGGCTACTATGTCGGCACCAAAAACAATACTAGGGTTTCTTTGTATAAAAACGAGGTGCAAAACAAAAGCTAAAATGGCTATAAAGCGATTGGCCACTCCTAACACCATCAGCAGCAAAACAAGGATAAATAATATATAACATAGATAAAGTAAAGTATCGGAGGATAGTATGAAATCAAAGGACTTATTTGTGTATATTTGATGGAATATTTTGGCTGAAGTGCTGCTCATTAAGCCGGACTCATAGAAGAATACACGGATGTCGAAAAATCGAATAAGGTACATAATAAGCAAAACGAGACAGAAGAAAAAGCGAAAGCAGGACACTGGCAGGGTATCAGTGGGTTTAAACCAAAAGGAGTCCCAGTTGTTAATTAAATTCTTGATATTCTTTTTTATCCATTTCATTGGCAGTCACCCTTACCTGGACGAAAAATCTTCGTCTGTTATAGGTTCATCCAGACTGTCTATTTTTCTGGATTTTTTGCGTCTCTTGCATTTAGAGGATACAGTGAACCACTCTTTCATATTGTTTATGTTGTTTTCTGAAAAAAAGCCAGGTTGAAAAACACGTGCTTTCTTAAAGTGAGGTCTATCTTCCAGGAGGGCTTTCAAAGAAATTTCGGTTGCCTCGGGATGGAGATGACAAAGATAAGGTATAAAATGTTTTCGTATGTTTCTCTTGCCGGAAAACATAAAAAAACGGGAGTGATAAATGAGGCGATTGTGGTTCAAATAAATCCTCTTAGATTCCTTTCGTGAAGGGGGCCAACGAAAGGTGCCCACTTTATCTTTTGAGTCAATAACTTCATATTCAAAGTAAAAGTAATAACTGGGCTTGGGAGCGTAAAAATCCCAACCGGTTATCATAGATAATGTATGCGCATAAGGTGTAAAATAGGGCATGAGAAGTTCGTGGAGGATAGACATACGATGAGGGACAATAAGGATCATGGCCAGATGATAGATAATACAAAGCGAGAGAAACAGTTTGAGAACCAATCGTACTTTTTTATTTTTTATTTTAAAATTTAACAAGCTCATGGCACTTTCTTACCTGAAGGGGATGCGAAAGAAGAGTTGGTTTTTATTTTATTCCATTGTGTATGTGGCTTTACAGAATTAATCTCTTTAGAGACTTTTTCCAATTCCTCTTCAATATTTTCTTGTTGTTCAGAAAAATCTTGTTGTGTGCTTTTGATCTCATTCAGTGTCGGTTTTAAACCTTCTTGCGAAGCTGTAGAGTTATTTTCGGATAAAAGAAGATCCTGAATATCCTCGTGAGAAGGGAGTTCTTTTAAATTTTTTAAACCAAATACTTCTAAAAAGCGATTGGTTGTTTTATAGGTAATATAACGTCCAGGGTCACAGCTCTTAGGTCCGAAACAAATTAAATCTTTTTCCATTAGGGTTTTTAGAAGATGTCCTGACTCCACACCCCGTATTTCGTCTATAGTGGCTTTTTTACAAGGTTGTTTATAAGCCACTATGACCAACACCTCCATAGCGGGAGGGGATAACTGGAACAGGCGACCTTTAATCAGGCGGCGGATATAATCCTTGTTTTCTTCTTTGGTTCTCAACTGCCAGGCCCCTGTTACTTCTTTTAATTCTATGCCACAGGAGTCTTCCTGATACTTTTTTTGTAAAACAGATAAAGCTTGTTTTATTTCTGATATAGATACTTTTTCAATATGAAACAGCCGGGATAATTCCTGGATAGAGAGAGGGCGGCTAATAGCAAAAAAAACACTTTCTAATATAGATTGTAAGTCACTCGTTGATAGTTTTCTGTTCATGGATCATCCTTTTTTTTCTCTATGTTTTCTATATCCTTATGGTATTATCCTCGGTTCCACGGGAACAAGCTTTTCTGTAACTTCCCAGCCTCTCCATCCTGAATTTTCAAACCTTGTCCTCGCACAGCTTGTCCCCGCGAAAGCGGGGAGCGGGGAACAATCGGTATAATTACAATGTTGCTTCTATCTCCCGTTCTTTTAGGGAATAAAAATCTTTACTATTAAAGTTTCTTTTTACAGAAACAGCAATATCAGAAAAATCTTCTTTCTGGGAGAGAGAAACCACTCCCAAGCGGGTAAGCTCCAAAAGAGCTAAAAAAGTTACTAGAAGGTGCGACATGACATTTTTGTCTGTTTCTATTAAGGAACTCATGTTCCATAAAGAGCCTGTGGTGAGACGATGATGAATAGAACGAATACAATCCAGCATAAAGGGAAGGGGGTCTTCAATGGATACGGTGGCGGGACGAGGGATCTTTTTTTTGAATACTTTTTGATAAGTTCGCATTAATTTTAATATAGGTTCTTTCTTTATATCTTTTTTTTGTAATTCAGCAGGAAAAGGAACAAGCTCTTTAATATTTGCTTCTGCCGATTCCCATATATCCCGATTAAGCTGGGGAAAGCGATTGAGTTTTTCACAAATACTTTGTACAGCCTGCATTTTTAACAAGCTTTGTTCCAGCTTTTTTTGGAGGTCTTGTTCACTTTCTATCTCTGCATCTTCTTGAGATTCAGAGGGAAAAAGGCTTTTAGACTTAATATAAATAAGCAGGGCTGCCATTTTTATAAAGTCCCCGGCAGAGTTCAAATCTGTTATAGAGTTTTCTTTTATACAGTTTAAGTATTGCTCAGTGATTTTATGAATATCAATGTCAAATATATCCATTTCCTCTCTGCGAATAAGCTGCAAAAGCAGATCCAGAGGGCCGCTGAACTCTTTTATTTGAATATGCAAGTGCGTAATCCTTTTTTATAGTGATGTTTATCTGTGTTGCCTTTCCGTTTAAAGTGCTTTTAAAGGACCCGGGGAGGCGTTCCAGGATTTTCAAACACAATCAGTTTATTATTCCATTGGAAACTCTTTTTGCCAATACTTTATAGTATTTGTCTTAATTATTAAAGAGTGCATAAATATTTATGCCCTTTTTTAGTATGTCTGTCCGAAAAAAAAGGAGTTTTTGACAATTTTTATACTGATCCGGGCTTAGTCCTCATAAAAATGGGAATCCAGTTTTGTCAAACAGGAAGGCAAGTGGTTGTCCTTCTGTCCCGCACAATTAGATGGCATACGGTAAAGTTTTGTGGTTTTACTTGTTTTCGGAATTGAATAGGTCACCATTAAGTCATAAAATTATACTGAACAGGTATAAAAATAATGAAATTTAAAGTGAGAACCTCATATTTTTTACTTTATTTTATTGCCGGAGTTATGGTGTTCTCATTCCTATACTGGCAGTTTTGGCTGTGTCCTGATAAAAATGGTTCACCAACAATAAGAGGCCCTGCTATTATTCCCGTTGAAGAAGGTTGTTACATCAAAATGGAAAACGGGGAGTGTGCTGAACCAGGTTCATTTTAAACCCCAAGGGTTTTTTACACTGAATTAGTTAATATATTTCCTGACTTCAACGCAGTATGGATGCGTACCCCAAAAGTTGGATAGATTCTAGTAAAAATTTAATATAAAAGGTCTTATTTCCTCTAAAATCTTGTTGCAAAAAAGATTTTTTGAAGATTTTTATACCGGTGCGGTATAATCTGGTGTTAGAAAAAAGGAGCACTCTTTGTTGCCAGATAGATCAGCTGTGATGAAAGCCAATGAGCCGGAAATACCAGGTAACGGAAACCACCAGTTACAAAAAGGGCAATTAAGATAAAGGAAGTATAAGTTTCCCATTGCTCCAGACGCCAATTCCATTCTACTGGTAAGAAGCGGGCTATTACTTTTCCCCCATCCAAGGGATGTAGTGGGATGAGATTAAAAAGACCCAATAATAGATTGATGTAAATGAAAGCTTGTAGAACAAGGTTCACTCCCACCAGAGAAGAGAAAAGCGGATGGTCCGATGTAGTAGCAGAAGCATAAGCTTCTCTTATTATTTCTATGGAAGATAAGGGCAGATGAGATAAAAGAGATAAAATAGCCAGTAAAATGGTCCCTAAAAAAGCTAAACAAAAATTAGATAAGGGGCCTGCAAAAGCAATCCAGAACATATCCTTTTTTGGATTTTTTAAAACAGAAGGATTAACAGGTACCGGCTTGGCCCAACCAAATACAGGTAGTCCCATAAATATAGACATCAGAGGCAATATAAAGGTGCCTATTATATCTGCGTGAACAAAAGGGTTTAGGCTTAGCCGGCCTTCATCACGAGCTAAGTTGTCTCCTTTAAGGGAGGCAACCCATGCGTGCGCCCATTCGTGTACACAAAGCGAAAAAAGCAAAGGAACATAAAAAATAAAAAAACGGGCTAGTAGTTGATAGACAGAATCCGACATAACTTGCAGTATATGTTTTTCCTAACTTCAGTGCAATATTTTGGATTATCGGTTATTGAAATAAGAACAGATATGTTAAACTACGGGCTAAAAGTCATAAATACAAAAGACCATAAAGTGTTTAAAGACAAGGGGGCTAAAAGCAGAGGTGTTATAAAGTTATTAGATGAGATATGGAGTATAAAAGAGCTTTCTTCAAACAACTGTTGAAAAAAGCAGGGGGGTGATATGCCCGTCCCGCTCTTAGATATTTTAATAGATTATGGATTCCCACAACTAAAGCCGTGATATCACTACTAGTGACCACTTAGATATCTGTAAAAGTTTTTTTGACTTGATTTTAGATCAAATGACAAAGTATTTACAGGCGTAGTGTCAAATTCATTTGCTCTCCGGGTAGCCTAAAATTTCTCTCTATTTTGTCATCAAGACCACTTTTTCGGTTTGGAAATTCCATCAACTATATTCGGAAACCGACTTTTTTTAAATGGTTTTCTTTCAAGCTCAGAGTTTTATTTGATATCTTCCGTAAATCCTGATGAGTTTCCATTTCCATTGGAGTTATAACAACCACTCTTTTCTTTAATTTCTTTCTAGCAAACCAGAGAGGTAATTTTAAATCTGTATCATTTGATAATAAAACTATCGAGCTTATGTTCTCCTTACAACAATCATATATGATATGTGTCGCGATATTTACATCTGTTTCTTTTTCTTCGTTTGTAGGAAATTGAACAATATTTTCTCTTAAAATGCTCTTTATATGTTCTAGCTTTTGAGGCTCTCCTGTTAAAATAAATAATTTTTCTATATATTTTTTTCTGACTTTTATATGTCTTTTTTTGAATTTACCATAAACTATTTCAACTTTCTGAAGAGTATCTATAGCTTTGAAATATACACTCTGTCTGTGCGCTGATTCAGAAAATGGCGTTTTAGCTGTAAAATATTTTATTTTTATTACATTATGCCAAGAAGAATCTAAAATAGAATTAATAAGCTTCTCTATATTAAGCCATTTATAAGAGGTATTTTTTAATGAATGGTAAAAATTAAATCCATCAATATAGACAATAGTATCAAGAGGTTTAGAAGGCATAAATATTTAACTCTCAAAAAAACGAAAGCGACCATAAGGCCGCCTCGCACCTCCCAGTCGAAACCGAAGAGGGAAGTCATTATTAGTATCGGTATTTTTTCAAGTAAGTCAAGAGTAAAAGGAGAGTTAAACTTTAAAAAAGCATTTTCTCTTTTTAAAGAGATGTTGGAGAGGCAAAGGGACACAGAGGGTATAATATTAAATATAATGGAGTATTTAATAAAAGGATATAAGATAAAGCCAGAGCTATATGAGAAAATGGAGTTAGAGATGCTAAAAGAGAGATTAATAAAAAAAGGGGGATATATGGACATACGAGATTATATTAAAGAAGAAGGACGGCAGGAAGGACGGCAAACAGAGCGACAACAGGTTGTGTTAAACATGCTGAAAGAGAAGTCCGATATTGCTTTTATTTCAAAAGTGACAGGATTATCTAAAGAAGAAATAAAGAAACTAAAGAAGGGGAAATGACCAGGGAGGAAGTTCTAACAAGAGTATCTTTTCAAGCATTCCCCTTTTGGTGTTTGCTTCTTTCCTCTCTGTTTTATAACTCAAACTCAAGTAATCAATTTTGTTCACACTATATAGGGGGTCGGGAGGCAGCCTAAAGGCCCTATAAACTACACTGTTTTATGTTTATATATTTGCTTATAGGCAAATATATGAGAAGAGCGGTCGCCACCACTTTTAAAAAGGTTGTAAAATTGCTGTAAAGTCAAAAAAATCAGTCAAATCAACCATAAACTCCCCCTCTTTCACTTCCTGTAATTTCCTGGTAGCTCACATCCAAAATGGAAAATAGGGGACTAACTTTGTCCCATTTTTACAGATTTTTATAGCTTGGATGTGATTCTTTTTTTCTTTGTAAAAGGGAATATTTTTTTAATCTTGACAAACTACATATTTTTATGTAGTTTCTATAAAGACTGATATATAGAACAATGGTAAACATAAATAAATGACAACAAGAAGCATCGAGTATTATGTAACGAGTAGTGGGAAAGCCCCTTTTCTAGAGTGGATGAACAAGTTAGATATGAATAGCCAAATTATTGTGGATCGTTATATCCAAAGGGTTGCTCAAGGTGGTGCTAAAAAATCCATTAAGAATTTAAAAGGAGGATTATTTGAAATTAAAATTCCCTATGGCAGTGGATTGAGAGTTTATTTTGGAGAAGAAGAAAGAAAACTAATTCTTTTGTTAATGGGAGGAGATAAAAAAAAACAGAAACGAGATATTCAAAAAGCCCATGAATATTGGGAGGAACAAAGCAAATCATAGAAAGAGATCAAAAATCTAAATTAGAGATAAAAGATCTATAAAACAATCAACACAATAGGAGGATGAAGATGGCTAATAGAAACAAAAGTTATGATGAAGTATTAGCTCAAAAATTTAAAAAACCTAAATACGCCCGTGGTTACTTAATGAATATTATTGAAAGAGAAAAACTATCTGTAGATGAAGCACTTCGTGAAACGATTAAAGCAATGGGGTTACAATATTTTTCTGATAAATCTGGTTTATCTATTCAAGCTGTATCTGATTTTGTTTCTGAAAGACAGAAATGGAGTATGGATAAATTATCAAACCATATAGAAGATGTTTTTAAATTGAAAGTGAGATTATCTGTCGAATTACCAAGGACTAGTAAGAGTGCTTAATTGATATAATATATTAGCTATTATAGGTTTTCTTATTTGATTAGGAATCTACATATTAAAGTACCTCTAAAATGAGCTAGTATAGAAAAGCATCCCGGGTTTAGCCGTGAGAATCTATTTCTTCCTCTAACTGTTTTAAGAACTACTCCTGACGGATTTGAGGTAAAAAAAGAGCAGGGAGGATTGTCCGCCTGTTCTTTTATATTTGTATATGGTTATTTTTAAAGTTTGGGTCTTTTATCATCTGCAAAAAAAAGAATAATGTGGAAATAGTATCAAAATGTAGTTCCTCTCATGTTTAAACCGTATCTGTATAAAATATCCGGTTAATATCCGGATTTCGGATTTTTTTCTCTCAAAAACGCTTTAAAAACCACTCTTTCCCCTCCTTTCATTTTGCACATATAAAAGCAACATGAAAAAAAATAGAAAAAACCAAGTCTCCTTGAATTTAAACAAGATATACAAATCCCGCTTGAAGTATCAAGCTTCACGGAAATATTGTCACCCCCGCGAAAGCGGGGGTCTTGTTCGATCTACTGGATTCCCGCTTTCGCGGGAATGACAGTGCTCTCGCGGGAATTGTAACTGAAGTATCAAAGAAACACCTTTAAACAGGATTTGAGTAAAATGGCTATTCACACCAATCATCACGATCAGTTCTTTAAATTCTTCTTCTCTAAACCAGAACTGGCTCAAGAACTCTTTACGCTTATCTTCTCTAAAGAAGAACTAAAAGCCTACGACCTAACAAAACTGAAAGCAGAACAAAACTCCTTCCCCGATGGCAGTAGTGCAGACCTTATCTTCTCCTTTCCCCTGAAATCTAAACCCTACCAAACTAGTGGAGAGATAAACCCTACTTTAGATTCTCTTCCCTTTACAGAGAAAGGAGATCAAACAAAATACTCAAACTCCCATATAAAATCCAAAATCCGTATGTTTATTCTCCTCGAACACAAATCATCCTACAATGTAAAAGTTTTTGAACAGCTTTTCCGGTACCAATATCTGCTTATCGGACAAAGCTTAAGTGAAGAAGGAATCATTACCCCTATTATACCTGTTGTCTTCTCTCATGGAAAACATCCTCATAAGTGGAAGCTCTCTTTCCAGGAGGCTTTAGGGGATCCTGATTTTTTAAGTTTGCCTCTTACTTTTAGAAAAAGTATGTTAAACTTTGAGATCAGGCTTTTGGACATACAGGATAAGAAGTGGGAGTGGGTGTTTAGGAACTCTCGGATTCAAATTCGAGGGGTGCTTTATTTATTAAAGGAAGTATGGTCAGGAGAGTTAAACTTTAAAAAAGCATTTTCTCTTTTTAAAGAGATGTTGGAGAGGCAAAGGGACACAGAGGGTATAATATTAAATATAATGGAGTATTTAATAAAAGGATATAAGATAAAGCCAGAGCTATATGAGAAAATGGAGTTAGAGATGCTAAAAGAGAGATTAATAAAAAAAGGGGGATATATGGACATACGAGACTATTTTAGAGAAGAAGGACGACAGGAAGGACGACAAGAGGGCTGGCAGGAAGGACGGCAACAGGTTGTGTTAAACATGCTGAAAGAGAAGTCCGATATTGCTTTTATTTCAAAAGTGACAGGATTATCTAAAGAAGAAATAAAGAAACTAAAGAAGGGGAAATGACCAGGGGTGGAGTTCTTATAGCCTGCTCTGCGGGAAACCTAATGATCCCTTTATCTATGTGGCCGTCAGGTAGAGCATCCCGGGTTTAGCCGTGAGAATCTATTTCTTCCTCTAACTGTTTTATAGAAAAATTATGGTATTTATTATAAATTCGTTCTGAATTTTGTGAATACCCTGCTAATCCCTGGCAACCCTCTGTATCAAGATACATATAGTTTTGTACTTTCATGTTTATAGTACCGTATGATAAACACACATCTCTTTTACGAGACATTTGTGTACAAAGTTCTGACTGCCTACCCCTAGGAAAACCTTCTGCCTGTAATTTCTTTAAAATTAAGAGGCACATCATTTCAGTTTTATCATTCCAACCGGAGTCTTTTCTATATGTCATTTTCTCCCCCCATACTCTTTTTTAAGAGCTACTTCTGACGGATTTGGAGTAAAAAAAGAACAGGGGGGGATGTGCCCGCCCTGCTCTTGGATATTATAGTCTCACAAATTATTTTTTAAGTCTAAAACCATGACGAAAAAGTTGCTCTAAATATCCTTCTCCTTTAAGCTCCAATAATAGCCCATGAGTGATCCAATATTTTTCACCATGCTCTTTTTCAGATAGGTTAAGGTATTTGCTTATTTTACAAGCTCCAATATACTTATGAGGATTTTCTTCATATTTTTTCCTATAGGCATTTAATAACCTGCTTTTTAAATTGTTATGGATATAGTTGTGCATTTTATTTCCTCCGCTTTTTATATCCTCGGGTTTTGTATCAGGAAAAAAAAGAGCAGGGGGGATTGTCCGCCTGTTCTTTTTTACATCAATGGACTGTTAAAAATATAACCACCACGATCAGACTTTTTCTTTTTCAATTTACCTTGGTTTAATAGTTCGTTTATGAGACCTTGGGAAATCCTATCATTTTGTGTGCCATCCTTAAGCCCTTTAGAATGTCTTTGAAAAGTGGACAGTTTGGTAGGCATCATTTGTCTTCGAATCGGAGTAGGATAACCTCTTCGTTTATTCTTTCATGTCTCTAACAAAACTTCAATAATTTATTATTGCACATCAGAAAGTAGTATATATATAACATCACAGCTATTTTGTCAAGAATAGAAAACAAAAACAACAATATATTTTCTATGTGGCCGCTAGGCAGAGTACCACGGCTTTAGCCGTGGGAATCTATTATCTAACCAAATTCAAAATAATATTAAAGGGTGCATTTTTCTATCCGAAAAAAGTTATGAGGGGATTAATGGGAGCTGCTAAAAAAATCACAAAAATATCTAAGGACAGTCTTAATCCAGTAATTAATGCAAATAAGGAAATCACTATTTTAAAAAAAGAAATAAGTAGCATTACGGATACTTTCAATAGCTATGAAAATAGCATAATTAGTAAAATAGATGCTCTAAAAAAAGAGATCAGTCAGGATATAAAAAGCTCTACAGAAAAGCTCGATCAAAGAGCAAGTAATAAAATCACAGTTGTAGAAACTAAAATAGATACTTTGAAAAAATATATTAAAAATAACTTCATTATCTTATTTAGTATCTTAATAATAAATTTTATTTCTATACCTGTGTCACTATCTATCTTCTCAAATAACCAGATAATCAAAGATAATATGGGTGATCACAATTCTATAAAACATCCAAAAGAGGGAGCTGTTACTAGAGACCCTGGTAGTGAGCTCTGTATAAACAGAGCAAAACTGCGGAATTACATAAATAATCAACCAACTTGTGAGTAAAATAATTTTTAATTAATGTATGGCTGAATAAATAGTTATTGTACAAAATATAAGAGAGCTTTGAATACACATTTATTGTATCAGGAAAAAAAAGAGCAGATGGGGGTGAACCCATCTGCTTCTTTTTATATCCTCTGTTTATTATATGGATTAAAATACACAAAGGCCAGAGAATGAACTCCGGCCTAAGATATTGGGTTTTACGGAAAGTTAGTTTTTACAGCCATTTCCTACAGCCTGCTCTTTAATTTTTCCATCCTGATCAACATCAAGAAATGTACCTCCTAAACCAGAGACATCCGTTTCTGCCCCTAGTCTAAATTTATTTGAAGCTAATTTACAGTCAGCCGGTGGTGTGCCATAAGCTAGTTCGGTTTTAGAACCTTTAGTATGACTAGCAGGGCAAGAAGTAGCTCCAGTACTAGGGTCGGTGATTAAATTATTTGTATCCTTTTTAGCTGTATCAGCAGTGGTATAACAATAATCCGCTTTAGATTTGAAGTGCAGGTTGTCATTATTTAATCCAGAACATCCAACATTAGGATCAGTATCAGCCGTTGTAAATCCATAAAAAGCTTTCTTTTTATAAATAGGGTTATTGCCGCGGGCTGATGACAAACCAACAGACTCCAATTCTGCACAATATGTGGAATCTACTGCGTAATGGGCATTATAAACTTTAGCTCCACTCCCTAAATCTGCTTTTAGGGCCATTTTTACTGTGTTCTGTTTGTATCCATTGTAACTGGGAATAGCAATACCTACTAAGACTCCTATTAAACCCACGGTCACAAGGACCTCAATCAAAGAAAATCCTTTGTTGTTATTTATTTTCATCTTTACTTACCTCCTTGTTTTTTAGTTAGTTGTTATTTATTTAATTAATTCCTGTTTTTTATTTTTTTAGTTTCTTATTTAACTTCTTGTGTTTTTTGTTAGTGAATTTCTTACTCCTTTGTTTCAGACGAAACACCAATACCTTGGGTTTCATATTGCTCTTCTATTGTTTTTAATTTACTTAATGCTTCCACCTTGTCTTGCTGCTCATTTACTATTTGTGAAAGTTCATACAGATGCTGCATTCCCTGTACACTCAGCATGGAGTGGTACCAAAAGTACCCGGAGAGAGTGATGCCCATAAGGAGCAAGCCTGTTTGCGCAAAGGCCAGAGCGGATATAAATTTCTTGTCACTTTTATTCAGCATGTTCTCCTCTACCCCTGCTATGCAGGGTTTCTTTGCACCAGATTCCCGCTTCCGCGGGAATGACAGTGCTTTTGCAGGAATGACAGTGTTTGCATCCGCAGAAGCTGTGTCCGCAGGACTGTGTCCGTAGGACTGTGTCCGTAGGACTGTGTCCTTTCATCCGCAGGTTCTGTTCGCAGGCTCTGTCCGTAGGACTGTGTCTGTAGGACTGTGTCCTTTCATCCGCAGGGCCTACACCCCAAAATGACGCACTCTTTCCTAAAAATGGCGTTTATCCCGACTTCGACACAACACTATGGGTTAAAAAAATATTTTGATAGTTTTTAGGTTGAGTAGATGTGTTTTTGGTTACTTTTGATAGTTAAAATACCCCCAAAATAAAGGTTGTGTGGCACTGGCCCTATTTACTTCTCTTATCTGTTCTGACACAGTAAAAGCATGTTCATCAAAGTCACTAAAAAACCCAATGGTTCTTCTTTTGTGCGTGTTATGGAGTCCGTACGACACCAAGATAAGGTGATTCAAAAAACTCTGCATTGTGTAGGTAGTTCTAAAACACAGGAAGGGATAAGAGCTTTAGAGAAGGCCGCTGGGGAGATTCTTGTAAAGCTTAGTAACGAAAGGCAGCCTGTTTTACCAGGTATGGAAAAGATCATTTACAGCAAAGAACCTGAGTATGTAAATAAGAAGTCTGAGTCTAAACTTAAGAAGAAGAAAAAAACGAAGCCTCTTTCTATTTTTTCTCTAAAAAGCCCCAGAGAGAAGGAGAGAGTGCACTATGGCATTAAGGGCGTGTGTGGGGCTGTGTATGAGCAACTTAAGTTCCATACCATTATAGAAGGTACTAGAAAAGATGAGCAATGGAATGATATTTTAAAGTGCTGTGTGCTCTCCCGTATAGCTCATCCTGATTCTAAAAGAAAGACAGTGGAGACCTTACGAGAGGATTATAACGAAACAGTCCCTTTAGAGAAGATGTATCGGATGATGGATCGTCTTCATCCTAACATAGCTAAAGTAAAGGACCTAGTGGCCAAGAACACTTTAAGTCTTTTTAACCAAGAAGTGGATGTGTTGTTTTTTGATGTAACAACTCTTTACTTTGAAAGTTTTGATGAAGATGACATAAGGCAGTTTGGTTTTAGTAAGGATTTGAAGTTTAACCAGACTCAAGTGGTATTGGCTTTGGTCACTAATCAAGAGGGTCATCCTTTAAGTTATGAGCTTTTTCCTGGCAGAACTTCTGAGGGGAACACCCTTATTACCGTCATCAAAAAACTAAAACAAAGATTTACCGTCAACAAGGCTGTTATTGTGGCGGATAGAGCTATGTTTAATGAGCAAAACCTTAAGCTTATGGAAGAGGAGGGTCTTCAGTATGTGGTGGCGGCTAAGATAAAGTCTCTTCCTAAAGCCAAAAGAGAGGAGATATTAAGTGAGGAGTATAGGCAGGAGGCTTCCGTCGCACAGGAGTTTCAATGGGTAAAGGAGCTTGAGCATAAACAAAGAAGGCTCATAGTGAGTTACTCCCAGAGGAGAGCTAAGAAGAGCAAAAGTGACAGACAAAAGCTCATTGATCGTCTTATGAAAAAGGTAAAAAACAATAGGATACCTATAAAAAGCCTTATCAGTAATTATGGAACTAAAAAATACATCACAGTGGAAAGGACCAAGGCCCGCTTAAATGAGCAAAAGATAGAAGAGGACAGCAGGTGGGATGGTCTTCATGGAGTGATAACCAACATAGATAATCAGTCTGCTCATGCACTCTTAACCCGTTACAGACAACTTTGGAAGATAGAGGAAGCTTTTCGTGTGTGCAAACACAGCCTTAAAATGAGACCCGTCTATCATTGGAAAAAAAAGAGGATACAGGCGCATATAGCAATATGTTTTTTAGCTTACTCCCTTTCCTATACGATGAAGCATCGTATGGAGCAAAGGGGGCTTAAGTTCAGCCTACAGAAGATGAGAGAGGTTTTAAAGAGGGATCAATACTCACTTATAGAGGATGCTCATAAAAAGCTTTACCGTATGCCATCTAAGTACAGTGAACCGATAAAGCAAATATATGAGGCTTTTAATCTTAAAAGAGTCTCTCAGATAACCCCTATTTCTTAACATAATCTTAAAAATGTGTGGCACCAGAGAATCATAAGTATATAAGATTACTCATTTATTGCATCGTGTTGTGTCGAAGTCGGGAATCTTGCTTTCGTATTCCTCATGGGCAGGCTGTTCTGTATGGAATTGTTTTTGCTACACAATGGAGCCATCGTCGTTTTATTCTTTCTCCTGCTTTTTTAAAAGAGATGTCTGTTCTTGCTGGAGAACAAACAAAATTGGTTTCTTATTTAAAGAAAATCCCTTCACACAAACTCAGTTACCTACTCCTTCAAGATAAGAAAAGAATACATCAAGGCTGTGTAAATTTTATCTTCCTAAAAGGTTCAGGTCAGGTTTTTATAGAAACCATTTCTGTGCAAAAAATAATAAAAGAAGTAAAAAGTCAGAGTTTTTTGTAAATTGCTTATTATTGTTTTTCTTAACTGATTTTTTAATTTTAAGATTATGTAATTATTACACTGTCTAATATTTCTTAATTGATATATTCATTAAAACAGTATATATGGGACCATATATGATAAAAAAAATCCTGTCTTTTATTTTTATCATTATATTCTCTTACATCTGCTTTCCTATTGCTTTTTCCTGTATGACAAGCTTTGTAGATGTGGAGAAGTTGACGGTTAATGAGATTCGTGCTCTTTCTCCGCAGAACATCCAAACCTTGCCACTCAAGGAAGTACAGAAATTTACAGAGGAAAAAATTCAAGCTCTTACCTCTAAACAAATAAAAGTATTTCCAGTTCAACATCTTCTGTTATCGCAGCTTCCTTTTTTTACTCCTTCACAAGTGAATATTATTATAGTCCAACTCCTAAAATCTCAAAGTAAAAGTGTTTTTGCTGCTTCTGTATTTATTCGAGTGCATATAAATCAGATTTTCCCAAAAAATATACCTTTAATACCGGTAGAAGAAATACGTAGATGGTCTGTTTTAGATATTAAAAAATTAACTTTAAAACAAATTCCTGCTTTCACAGATCAGCAGATTCAGGGTTTTACCATTACTCATATTCAAGTATTAACACCAGATCAAATTAAAGCTTTTACAGATCTACAGATACCCTATCTTACTCTTCCACAGTTAGCTACATTTTCAGTTGAGCAAATTCAAGCTCTTACACCTACACAATTAAAGGTCATCACATCTGAACAAATGCTAGGGTTTGGCCTCTCTCAAATACGATTGTTTACACCTCAGCAAACACAAGTTTTTACACCAGAACAAGTATCCAGTTTTGGACCCTGGTGGGTTAAGGCTCTTTTGCCTTCGCAAATTCAATCTTTACTACCTGAACAATTACAAGCTTTTACTGCTGTACAGATTAAAGCTATTAGGTCTAATCATTTTGATATCATAAAATCTGAAAAAGAGGCTATTCTTATCACCTTGAAATAATATAAAAAGTTTAACGCGGATAAAAATTTAAAAGAAGGTTTTTAAATGATCTCCAGAAGAAAAAATATACTTCTGTTTGACTAATGATAAAAATGTCATAGTTATAAACTATGTCTTTTCATTTTTTAGGCACCGGGCCTTTTTCAAAATCTCTTCTTTTACGCGCTCTTATCGTACAAAGTTATTTTCCCAAATTACAAATCACAAAAAATAGTTTATGCGAAGATGTACTATCTATGGAAGCAGGTTTAAAAAACCTGAAAGAACAGACTACAATAAATGACCTACACGGCGGAGCGGTCTTACGCTTTTTAGCTTTAAAAGCCTCCCGTAAGTCCGGTTCGTTTATTTTAAAAGGCTCTAACCGCCTTTTTCAAAGACCCACACAAGAGCTAAAAATGGTTTTAAATCAATTATCCTGTGATACTCAGTTCACTTCAAATAGCTTACATTTAAAAAGCCAGGGTTGGTTTCTATCTGGAGATGCCCTCACTGTACCAGCCCATCGCTCCAGTCAATTTGCTTCCGCGGTTTTTCTCAATAGCTGGAATCTTCCTCATGATTTGTTTGTAAATATAGAAGGGCCTATCATTTCCCACTCTTATTTTGAAATGACCCTGGCTTTTTTACGCTTTTTAGGTATGCAAATTCAAGGATCTAATGGAGAATATTGTATTCCCGCCAGACAGGAAATACATCAGACGACATATCATCCTGAACCGGATATGAGTTGTTTGTTCTCTTTAGCCGCTTTAACAGGAATAGAAGGAGAAACGATATTTACGGACTGGCCGGAGACCAGTCTTCAACCGGATTTTATTTTTCCATCCATATTAAGTGATATGGGTTTTCAAGTTAAAGTCTATCGAACCGGTATAGAAAAAAGGGGAGGTTTTATAAAAATTAAAAAAGAAGAGGAATTAAAACCAATTAAATGTAATATGAAAAATAGTCCTGACCTTTTCCCTGTCTTATCTGCCCTTTGTGCTATAACCAACGGAACCAGTCATCTATATGGAGCCCCTCATCTACGCTATAAAGAATCCCACCGTATTGAACAAATGGCTACACTATTAAGCCAAGTGGGTCGAAAAGTTAAAGTGCAAGAAGATGGTTTAATCATTACAGGAAAACCTGTGTTACCAGAAGAAAAAACACAAACTTTAATATCTTTTGATCCACAGAAAGACCATCGTATGGCTATGGCTGCTGCCCTTTTAAAAAAAGCAGGATTCCCATTAAGGATTTTGAACCCGGAAGTGGTAAATAAAAGCTTCCCTGATTTTTGGTCTGCTGCTAATATCGTACCCTGATTTATTTTGCCACCTATTCTCTTATGAAGACAAACATATAGGTTTTTGTTTTATATACACATTAAGATATACCGATTGTGGTTGAAAGTGACGAAACAGTTTGTCCCCGTGGAAACAGGGAGAATACCTGTATAGTGCTATTTCTTAAGAGAATAGGAGTCAAAGGGCTTCAGACATGCGGTTTGCCACAGAGCAACCTTTGGTTGCTCGTGTGTCAAGCTTGTCCCCGCGAAAGCGGGGATCCGACTCGCTTTTGCCACCTATTCTCTTAGGAAGACAGACATATAGATTTTTATTTTATCTAAATATTAAGATATACTAATCGTGTTTAAAAATTCTGGTTTTAAAGGTTTTGGTTGTCCCCGGAAGAAAGAACCGAAAAGGGGAGGAAATAATATCCTATTGGGTATTTTCTATGAATATAAGGTATATTTATGGTTTACTTAATTATAGGTCACCGAGGAGTGGGAAAAACCTCATGGTTGAACAAATTAAAACATGTTTTTACAGATTCCTGTAAAACTCAGTATAAAAAACTTTATTTTATAGACCTGGATCAGGAAATAGAAAAAAAAACAGGACAGAAAATTAATAACCTTCTTTCCTATAAAAACCCAGGAAAAGGAACAGCGAACGACCGATTTCGCTCTATAGAACGAAACATCCTTAATAAACTGATAAATCAATACAAAAATACAAAAAACCTGGTATTTATTGCTGTAGGAGCGGGGGCCCAACATATTTTTCAGCAGAAAATACCCTCTTTTTGTCATACTATTCATTTAATCCGTGAAACCGACTCTCAGGGTAGAATATTTTTAGATCGCCCACGACTGATTCCCAATCAAACACCCCATGAAGAATACATGTCTTTATACCGGGAAAGAGAGCGTTTTTATAAAAAAATAAAAACAGAAAGTTTTGTATTGCCTGAAGGGGATATGACCTTTAATAAAGGAGAGAAACTCCTCTTTAAACCCAAAGGGTTTTACTTGGCGAGCCTGGCAGACCCTTCTAACTTTCACGACCAAAATAAACCCAAAGAGTTTTGCTTGGCGAGCCTGGCAGGTTTTTTTAACTTTATTATCACTCTAAATAAAAATACTTTACCCGCGTATAAGAAGCAATGGCCAAACTTCATAATTAAAAGACTTTCATGGGGCAGGTGTTTTTTTGAATTAAGAGATGACCAATTAAACCCAAATGATTTAAGTTTTTTATTAAAAATAATCCCAAAAGAAAAGCAACTTTTAAGCTTTCGCATATCAAAAAAATCCATCTTTTTTAAAAAAGACTTATCTTCTCTTACCTGGGATTGGCCGTTAGAAAAAGGTCCTCCCCCGCCAGCCCTATTACCTGCTTCCTTAACTGGAAAGCGAGGGTCCTGCCCAATTCCTCCTCTTATTTTATCTCTCCACACCAGAGGAAAAAAAGAATCACTCCCTCAAGTTTTAAAAAAAATGACAAGCTATAAAGCAGGTCATTTTAAACTGGCTGTGCCTATCAGAAACTTTAAAGAACTCATGCAAGGACATCTATGGTTTTTAAAAGACCCTGAAAATCGCTCTTTTCTCCCTGTTTCAGAAAGAAAAAAAGAAGGCCAGTGGAGATGGTATCGGCAGATTTTTGGCCCTCAAATGAAATTGCACTTCATCAGAGAATCTGATGGAGAGATATTAGACCAACCTTTTCTATATGAACATTTATACCGAATAGGTCAGTATAAAAACTTGGCTGCTCGTAGGAAAGAGAATAAAAGTTTCAGACCCGAGGGATATACTTTCTTTCTTCCTTTTGCGGCGGTATTGGGTGATCCCGTTACTCATTCAGCCAGTCCCGCTTTCCATAGAAAGTTTTTTTCTAAAAAAGAAATGATCTTTACTAAAATCACTATAGATGAAAAAGAATTTACAAAAGAAAATCTATGTATTTTACAAAGGATGGGCCTGATTTGTGCCGCTGTTACTTCCCCTCTAAAGAAAAAAGCTTTTCAAATTTGTGATGAAGTGGATTCTTCCGCTAAACAGGTAAAGTCAGTTAACACTTTGGTTTTTAAAAATAATAAATGGTTTGGAAGCAGTACAGATCAATACGGTTTACAAGCTTTACTCAACTCCATAAAAAAAAGAAAGTTTTTTAAAGAACTTTCTTTGCGGAAGCAAGGATTAAACCAGATCAGTATAGTTGTATGGGGAGGAGGGGGCTTAAAAAAAGTTTTGGAAAAAACATTCCCTAATGCCTCTTTTTATTCTGCTCGTACAGGGCAAAAAATCAGACCCAATGGGTCTATACCGATGGTGTGTAAAAATTCCGAATTTAAAAGCTTGGCAGCTAATCGGAAAGAACCAAAGAATTACGGAAAAATCAGACCCAACGGGTCTAAAAAAATCCCCAAAAAAAACCAGGAGGATAAACAACCGGATATTATAATATGGGCTGTGGGTCGAAATCGCATGCCGGAAGGAGTGCTGCCGCCATCTTCCTGGAAAACCAAGTGGATTATAGATTTGAATTACACTGAAAACTCCCCTGGCAAAGAATACGCTTTATTAAAGGGAACAAAATACATATCTGGAATGACCATGTTTAAACATCAGGCAAAAAAACAACAGAAAATATTTTCAAAATATTTAAAGAGCAAAAACTAATGATATACATCTGAAAAAACGAAAAATCTTGTTTTCGCAGAGACGAAGATCAAGTATGATCGGTATAGATATTCATCTTATTTGAAATTTTGAACTTTACAAGGTATAGAAAAAAAGAGAGTATCCCCATTATATAGAGGTGTCACTCATGGGAGCTAATACTTTTGGAACTCACTTTCAAATTACCACTTTTGGGGAAAGTCATGGTCCGGTAATGGGAGTTGTGGTGGATGGCTGTCCGGCTGGTGTGCCTTTTTCAAAAACCTTACTTAAGAAAAAGATGGAGCGTCGGCGACCCGGGTATTTTCCATGGACTTCCTCTCGAAAAGAACCAGACGAACCAGAGCTGTTAAGCGGTGTATTTCAAGATCGCACCTTGGGGACTCCTTTAGCCTTAATTGTGAAAAATAAAAATTTTAGATCTAAAGATTATCAAGCTATTAAAAACAAAGCTCGTTCGGGCCATGCCGATGATGTATGGAAAGAGAAATTCGGCTTTACAGATTATCGCGGGGGAGGTCGAGCTTCCGGGAGAGAAACCACAGGTCGTGTTCTGGGAGGAACTGTAGCAGAAATGTTTTTAAAAAAACTTTATAAATCTCTGACTATAACTGCCTTTCCTGTGCAAATTGGCCCCTTCATCAGATCCACCGGGTATAAGAAACAATGGTTTGGACCACAAACTAAAGAAGTGGAAGAGTTTTTAATCCAAAAAAAATCAGAAGGACTCAGTTACGGAGGAACTATTAAACTGGAGATCAATCAGCCTCCATCTGGCTTGGGCCAACCCGTCTTTCGAAAATTAAAATCAGATATGGCCTCTGCTTTTATGAGTATTGGTGCCTGTTATGAAGTCTCCTTGGGAGAGCCTACTTTTTCCTCTGTGCAAGATAGAAAAACGAAGCTTTCGTCTATAAATATAAGTGATATGGAAGGAAGCCAATTACATAATAAAAGTAAAAATGCCGTATATGGAGGTATTCGAGGAGGAATCTCCACAGGAGAGAAAATTATTTTCCATTTAAGGTTTAAATCTCCTGCCTCTGTATTGGATATTGCCAAAAAAGGCAGACACGATCCCTGTATTGTTCCTCGTGCGGTTGTTGTTGTAGAGGCTATGGCCTGGTTGGTGATGGCAGATCATGTTTTGTGGTCTCGACAAGATCGTCTTTTTGATTCGGTATAAATTAAATAAAGGAATTCTATGTCAGAGCAAATAAAGGATGTTATTAATAAAATTCAAAACCTGTATGAAGTGGATATAGGAGATTTTAAAAGGCAAGTCATTACCAGTTTAAATAGATGGGAAGAGGGGCTATCAAATGAATCAGATCCATCGCTTAGTTTAAAAGATCTTTTTCAGAGGGTGAAAACTTCTGTCATCTGCAACGACACAACAGAAATAGAAACTTTAAGAGCACAAACTATAAAACAATTACAACAGATAATAAAATAAAAACCTATATGTCTGCATTCCTAAGAAAATAGGGGGCAAAAGCGAGTTCGGATCCCCGCTTTCGCGGGGACAAGCTTGACACAGGAGCAACCAAAGGTTGCTCTGTGGCAAAACGCATGTCTGATAAATGGAAAAAGAAGGTCTCCTCAAGACTCTTTCCTGCATGTAAAGTAGGAAGGTCAATAAATATATAAAATATATTAAAAAAGGAGGAGACCCTATGTATGAACATTATATAGCTTTAGATTGGTCAAAGAACAATATGGCCATAGCCAGAGTAACAAAAAAAGGTAAAAAAGTGAATGTAGAAGATATTCCCAGCAATATTTCTTATCTAAAAGACTATCTAAAAAGTCTGAAAGGAAAGAAAATCCTCACTTTTGAAGAGAGTACTTCTTCCCAATGGCTTTACTCAGAGTTGAGATATTGCGTCAACAAGCTTTTAGTATGTGACCCTTATCGTAATAGGCTTCTGTCCGAGGGGGCCAAAAATGACAAGATAGATGCTACAAAGTTAGTGCGTTTAAGTCAGGCGGGATTATTGAAGGAAGTATATCATAGTGGGAAAGATTTTATATATTTAAGGAAACTGGTTAGTGGCTACAATGATGTTGTAAAAAGTATAGTTCGTTTAAAGAACCAGAGGAGTGCTGTTTTTGCTTCTGTGGGTTTAGATCATAAGAAAGATGAGTTTTCTCCAGTTCCTGCTTGTGATGATTTTGTATTATTTCGTTCAAAGCAGTTACTGGCTCTACATGAGAAGGTGAAGGGGGAGTATATTAAGGAGTTTAAAAAGCTTTCGATGAAACACAAAGAGATGAGGTTATTAAAGAGTATTCCAGGGATCAGTGACATTCATGCAGTGCAGATCATGGCTGCTGTAGTGGATATAGGTCGTTTCCCAAGCAAGGGACATTTTTTAAGTTACTGTGGTTTAATCAAGCATGAGAAGATAAGTGGGGGAAGAAGTTATGGAAGGAAATCTTCTAGGTGTTATCGTCCACTTAAACAGATATTTAAAATGGCCTCTCATAGTGTAACACAGAATAGATGTAATAATTCTTTAAAAGGTCTTTATGAGTATTATATAGAGAAAAAACCAGCCTTAATGGCAAAACATAATGTCAGTAGGAAGTTAGCTATTTTAGTTTACGGAGTATTAAAAAGTGGTAAAAAATATGATCCTAATAGAAGGGAGAAGGAGTTGAGAGAGAAAAACAAAAAGTAATCAGATTTTCAGGTTGGGTATATAAAGTTTTTTTATACTTTATCAAAGAAGCTAAAGAGTAAGAAAGCTCTCCTGGAAATGAGCAGAAGAAAGCTTAAGGCTCAGTGACGGACTATGATTACCATAAAAACAGAGGTAACATAGTTACAGTCTAATGTTTGATTAGCCTCTGCTCTATTTTTCCAAATTTATTATAACCTGCTGTTATACAGTAAGAGTTTGGATAGGTGAATGTGAAGATACTGATTCATTTTTTTGAGACAATAAAGTAAGGTGAGCGAGTGATTGATTGATGAGTGGTATTGATAAGGTGTTATGCCCTTCCTTCAGGAGACCGTAACGCAAGAAGATGTTTTGTTTGCGAATGGGATACTATACTCTTGACATTACTTTTTCCATAGGTGAGTCTTTTGCTCTCTATTCTCTCCTGAAGAGCAAGAGCAATGAGATTCCCGCGTTCGCGGGAATGACATACTTCGCGGGAATTGTAAATGTTCACTAATTCGCTGACAAAATGGCTTCCCGTTAGCTATAGGGATGACATACAAAGCAGGATAGAGATAAGCTCTTCAGGAGAGAATAGGGGGCAAAAGCGAGTTCGGATTTGAGCACAGAGCAACCAAAGGTTGCTTCTGTGGCAAACCGCATGTTTGAGCCTTTTGCTCTCTATTCTCTCCTGAAGAGCAAGAGCAATGAGATTCCCGCTTTCGCGGGAATGACATACTTCGCGGGAATTGTAAATGTTCACTAATTCGCTGACAAAATGGCTTCCCGTTAGCTATAGGGATGACATACAAAGCAGGATAGAGATAAGCTCTTCAGGAGAGAATAGGGGGCAAAAGCGAGTTCGGATTTGAGCACAGAGCAACCAAAGGTTGCTTCTGTGGCAAACCGCATGTTTGAGCCTTTTGCTCTCTATTCTCTCCTGAAGAGCAAGAGCAATGAGATTCCCGCGTTCGCGGGAATGACATACTTTGCGAGAATGACATACTTTGCGGGAATGACAGCTTTTGGACACAGCCTCAGAAAAGCTCCCTATTTACCACTTGTTAAGAAAAAACCTTGGGTTTAAAGCCCTCTTTATTAATAAGATGAGCACTGTTCCCCGTCGCCTTTATCACAAACAAACCCTGTCTCTCTGCATACTTACTGGCCGATTCATCCACTCTTAAATAAGCCACAGCTCCATAAATAATCTTACCCCTATAAGACGAAAGACGATCACTGAACTTTTTTAAACTTTCCAAAAAATACTTGATGTGCTGGACCTTTAAAGTTGTCTTTACCTCCACCACCACAACTTCGTCTCCGTTACCTGCTACAATGTCATATTCATACCGATCCTCACCATGCTCCCTTTTTATGTTCATGTAAGTGTGCTTAACATCTATACCTCTTTCATTTAAAACTTTTACCAGGTCCCCTTCTACCAGGCTTTCCATAAGCTTTCCCCACTGGGTTTCAAAAAGCTCTTTCGCTTTTTTTAAACCCTCGTTAGTCTTTTTTAAACTCTCGTTGATCTTTGTATTTTCCGCCGAAAGTTTGTTAATTATCCGGTCTATTTCAGCTTTTCGCCCGGCTTGTTGCTTCTTTTCTTCAGCTCTTTGCCTCTCTGCTTCAGCCCATCGCTCAGCCTGTTGCTTCTTTTCTTCAGCTCTTTGCCTCTCTGCTTCAGCCGAAAACCGCTCTATATTCCTTTGGGTCTCTCTTATAAGACTCCAAATCTCATCTGCTGGTGATATTGTGGATTTACTCATTTTCATCTCCTTTCTTTATAATAACATAGTTATTTTGTTTTTTAAAAATAAGCTATGCAAAATCTGTACCAGATTTTTACTCAAAGAGCTTTTTAATGGGAAAAACTCCACATAAATTATGAAAAAAAACGGGGATCCGAATTTTTTGCTTCCCAATTTTCCCCTGAATAAATACCGTTTCCAAAGGAACAGGCTTAGACCACAAAGCAGCTAGATTCCTGCTTTCACGGAAATGACAAACAAAGTGAGAAGGACAAAGAATGCAGAATAGAGATAGGCTCTTCATAATCATACTCAAAAGCCAAGCCTTTACATCCAAAGTATTTTCACACCTTGGGTTTACGAAAGCAGGGAGCAGGACAACGATTGGTATATCTTCTTAATGTTTAGATAAAATAAAAACCTATATGTCTATCATACCCAAAAGCCAAGCCTTTACATCCAAAGTATTTTAAATATTTAAGGAAGCTGGCTTGATTTACAATAAGAAAAGTGATACTTATTTTATTTAAAAGTTGATATTCTTTGAAGGTTCGGAAAAACTTATCCTCGTGGAAACAGGGATCAAGCCCTTTGGATTCAAAATGAAAAAGAGCACTTTAAATAACAAAACTCTTAATATAACTCTATCCACTACAGGAAATAAACAGCTACGGCTAAAGGATTTCATAGGCAAAAACCTGGTTCTTTATTTTTACCCTAAAGACGACACCCCTGGCTGCACCACTGAAGGAAAAGACTTTTCTCATCTATATAAAAAATTTCAATCTTGCCATACCCACATACTAGGCGTATCCAGAGACAGTCTCGTCTCCCATGAGAAATTTAAAAAAAAATACCAATATCCCTTTGATTTAATAAGTGACCCTGACGAAAAACTTTGCCAAGCCTTTGATGTCATCAAAGAGAAAAATCTTTATAGTAAAAAAATAATGGGCATTGAAAGAAGCACTTTTGTCCTGGATAAAAAAGGAAATCTGGTTAAAGAATGGAGAAAAGTGAAAGTACCCGATCATGCTCAAGCAGTACTGGATTTCGTAAAAAATCTACCCTAATCGGCAATAAACTCTCTAAGTAAATGAACACACCTGTTTTTAAGCATGAACCTGTCCTACTAAATGAAATATTAGCTTTATTGCCTCCTACTCTACAAAATGAGTACGCAAAATCTACTCCTAAAACAATATCTTCTACACAAAAAAAATGGATGTTGGATGCTACTTTTGGCGTAGGAGGCCATACACAAGCCATCCTCAAAAAACACTCTTCTTTGTCTGTTATTGCTTTGGATTGTGATTCCTCTGCCATACAATGGGGAAAAGAAAACATAAAACCTTATTTTCCCAAACAGTCTCTACACTTAATACATGCTAATTTTCATCTATACTCAGACTTAACACGGAGCTGCTTTCCCCCTTTTTTGAAAAACACAGGCTTTGATATAATTATAGTGGATTTAGGGGTCAGCTCCCCCCAGCTAGATCAGGCACAAAGAGGCTTTAGCTTTTATAAAGATGGTCCTCTGGATATGAGAATGGACAGAACAAAAACTTTTTTAGCTCGTGATATTATTAACTCCTGGAGTGGAAAACAACTGACGGAATTATTTTATTTGTATGGAGAAGTATATAAACCCGCGCGGGTAGTAAAAGCTATCATAAAACAAAGAAAACGGGCCTTATTAGAAAGCACCAAGCAGCTAGCTGATTTAATTGCCAATACACAAGGTTGGAGAAAAAAAGGTTCTCACCCCGCCACTCCTTATTTTTTAGCTCTACGTTTAAAAGTAAATGAGGAGTTAGAGGGCCTAAGCTATAGTCTGCCGAAAATGATTCCATCCCTCAATAGAATGGGACGGCTTTTTGTGTTGAGCTTTCATTCATTAGAAGATCGTATTGTAAAAAACATCTTTAAAAAAGCACATAAAAAGGAAGGATATAACCTAACTAAAAAAGTTATCTTGCCCTCTAGAGAGGAAATAAAAAGAAACCCCCGTGCCCGCAGTGCAAAGCTTCGTGTGTTTGAAAGAAGGTAAATACAATAGATAGGCAGTGTTGGTTATCACCCCATAAAGAGGGGGGCACCTCTTACAAAGAGTAAATGCTTTAATTCTGCTAGTTATCACCCCATAAAGAGGGGGGGCCACACACCTTTATTTTTTGGATATTTTATGCTTCAAAAACGAACAAAAACATACTCGCATAACCAAAAACTATCAAAATATTTTTTTAACCCCTCGTGTTGTGCTGAAGTCGGGAAGTTTTTCTTGTGATTCCTTGATTATCGGACTATATAGCAATTTGTATGTTTGCTTACTTATTAAAGTACCTTTACTTAAAAATAAAGGTCATTTTTATTTTGTTATGTCTTTTATTATATATTCAGCCACTATCGGCTAATATATGTGTTAGGGCTTTTAAAAAAATCCATGCCCATTATGTATATAGCTTACACACACCTGGACATATTAAATTAGTACAAAGAATAACCGGTTTGACGAATGAAGAAATAAAAGATTCCATTATTTTAGATGTAGGAAGTCACTTTACCTATAACTTTGCGGAACACGCAAGAATAGAAATGGGAGCAAAGACAGCTTTAGCGGTAAAAACTCTTACCGAAAGACCTTCTGGCCTGAATCATGCACTCTATGATATACCAGAATACCGGATTTTACGAATGCACCCTTTATTCCCTCTTACGGATAGGGAGGATGTTATTTCGTCTTACAGTCAAAGTGCTCCTGTAAAAACCCTTCCTTTTAAGCCCTCTGAGGTAAAGAAAAAATTAGGAGGTGCTTTTGCGGACATTACGATTTCCCTGTCCGTGATAGGGCAATTTAATATGGCGAACATTAGCCTCTGGATGGAACAATTAACCAAGGTAACAAAGCCAGGAGGGCTTATTATTGTTGATTTTGGAAAACACTACAGCAGAAACCCACTCCGATTAAGTGTTTCTGACTTTGAAAGAATTTTATCGCAAATGAAAAGTCGGGGGGTTATTGCCGGGTACGCACCTCAACATAAAAACCACAAAATAACCAGGTTCACCGACAGGAGATTTCCTAATACCTCTACTACATATAGAGTGATAAATGCTTATAAAAGGGATTCCGATTAAAAAAGTTCCTGACTATTGACTTCAGCACAACACAATGCAACAAATTAATAATTTCATATACTTATGATTCTCTGGTGCCATACATTTTCAGGATTAGGTTAAGAAACAGGGGTTTTATATGAGAGACTATTTTAATTTAAATATTTTTTTTACCTCCTGTTTTTAAGAAACAGGGGTTATATGAGGGACTCTTTATAATACAAAAAACCTTATATATTTGCTGTATCGGTTCACTATACCTGGAAGGCATACGATATACTTTTTTGTGAGCATCTTATATACTAGATAGTCGGTCCTGACTTCATAGAGTTTAATTGTATATTGGGGGCATAGTTTATATTATCTTATATACTAGATAAGTCCTGACTTCATAGAGTTGTATGTCATTCCCGCGAAAGCGGGAATGACATACAAAGCAGGATAGAGATAAGAAGCTCTTCAGGAGAGAATAGGGGGCAAAAGCGAGTTCGGATTTGACACAGGAGCAACCACAGGTTGCTCTGTGGCAAACCGCATGTTTGAGCCTTTTGACTCCTATTCTCTCCTGAAGAAGTGATTTTGTCAGCGAATTAGTGAACACGTACAATCCGCGAAAGTGGGAATCTAGATCTTATATACTAGATAAGTCCTGACTTCATAGAGTTGTATGTCATTCCCGCGAAAGCGGGAATGACATACAAAGCAGGATAGAGATAAGAAGCTCTTCAGGAGAGAATAGGGGGCAAAAGCGAGTTCGGATTTGACACAGGAGCAACCACAGGTTGCTCTGTGGCAAACCGCATGTTTGAGCCTTTTGACTCCTATTCTCTCCTGAAGAAGTGATTTTGTCAGCGAATTAGTGAACACGTACAATCCGCGAAAGTGGGAATCTAGATCTTATATACTAGATAAGTCCTGACTTCATAGAGAGGAAAAATAAGTATGTACGACTTGTCTCAACATAAACATAACTTCAAACCTTTTTTTAATGTTATCATTGTTATTTGCTCCCTGTTCACCATTGTGTTTTTTAAAATGCAGCTGAGGAGTATGAATTATGATTTCTTAGTAAGATCCCGATTTTATGGTACCCTTCAAGATAAATATTATAAAAATTTAATGAAACAAGCTCATCTGACACGATCAGAGCGATTGGAAAAATGGGCGCATTCTCGAATGACCTTGGACTGGGCCAAAGAAGGGCAAGTCATTTTGGTTATTGGAGAAAAAGCGGCTGTGCCTCAATAAAGAGAGAACCATACCCTAGGGGAATATGAAGTCGAGAATTATTTTTGCTGGTTTTGTTTTAGGTATTTTCTACATTATCTTTGTAGGCAGAGGAGCCTGGCTCCAATTTTTTCCAGATCAGCGACTCATCACTGTTAAGAAAAAAAACTTTGAGACCGTCATTAAGCTAAAACCCCGAAGAGGTATCATCTACGACCGTCATGGTCGGGAATTAGCTATTACTGTAGCGTCCCAATCTTTATTCGCCGATCCTTCTTTAATTAAAACCCCTAAAAAGACAGCTAAAAAACTAGGACAGCTTTTACATATCCCTCATCATCGTATCTATAAGAAAATCAAAAACAAAAATCGGCGATTTGTTTGGTTAAAACGGCACATAAGTGAAAAAGAATCCCACCTAATTCAATCTTGGAAAATAAGAGGTCTCGCTTTCCTGGAAGAACCAAAACGGGTTTATCCAAATGGCTCCCTTCTGGCACAAACTCTGGGTTTTGTAGGACACGAAGGGCATGGACTGGAGGGCCTGGAACTCATTTACGATAAAATTTTAAGTGGAGAAGAGACAAAAGTACTGGTGCGCAAAGACGCTATGGGGCGTCCTCTATTTTCTGATATAAACACCAATTTAATGGCACTAAGAGCAAACGGGACCGATATTTACTTAACCATTGACAGTGACCTACAGTTTTTTTTTGAAAAAGAATTAAAAAAAGTAATGCAGAAATATTCCGCTAAATCCGCTTTAGGAATCATTATGGCTCCTCAAACTGGTGAAATAATGGCTATGGCCCACTACCCTACTTTTGATCTTAACCATCCCTTCCATTCCGATCCTGGCTTATTTAGAAATCGTTGCGTAACAGACGCTTTTGAACCCGGTAGCACATTAAAGCCTTTCATTATATCCGCAGCTCTTAAAAAGGGCATTTTACCTACTACCCATTACGATGGCATGAAAGGACAGCTTTCTGTTGAAGGGCACATTATTAAAGAAGCAGAATCCACCCATCAATTTGAAAATATGACCTTAAGAGAAATTTTATCTTACTCCTCCAATGTGGGAGCGGCTCAGGTGGCTTTGGACCTGGGCGATGACTTTCTATACCACAGCTTAAAGGACTTTGGTTTTGGCACCAAACTAGGTTTTGCTTTTCCTGGAGAAAGTGCGGGCATTTTAAACAAAACTCCTTGGAAAGAACTACAGCTGGCCACTATTGGTTTTGGTCATTCTATTTCCGTCACTCCTTTACAGATAGTTACTGCTTATTCCGCTATCGCCAATGGCGGCTTAATCAAACAACCCTATCTGACACAATCTGTGTTCTATAAAGAAAGCGGAGAAAAAAAAATATTTAAACCAAAAACCCTAAATAGAGTACTCACTTCAGAACAAGCTAAAGTGATAACAGTGATGCTTATATCCGCTGTTTCTGAGGGAGGAACAGGAGTAAAAGCACAAGTAAAAGGTTTTTTATCCGCCGGTAAAACGGGAACCGCTCAAGTAGTGGACTCTAAAGAAGGAGGTTATATTAAGGGACAATATATCTCCAGCTTTGCAGGATTTATTCCCGCACATGACCCTAAGTTTGTTATTTATGTAGTAGTTCAGCAACCACAAAAAAAGTTTTATGGATCCACCGTAGCGGCTCCCGTGTTCTCCAAAGTAGCGGAGTACGCTGTTAGGCAATCAGGACTTTCTCCTGTTTTAATAACGGAAAAAAATATTTTACAAAAAACAAAAAAGCAAACTCAGGCACAAAATCATAAAAAACCTTCCCGAGACCTATCCTCCGAAAAAGGTAAAACCCCTGATTTTATTGGCTTAAGTTTAAGAAAAGCCTATCAAAAGGCCCGTAAAGAAAAAATACTATTAAAGATAAAAGGTTCCGGTCAGGTTGTAGAAACCGATCCCCCGCCTTTATCCCCTTTACCAACAAACAAGAATGTAGAATTAATTTTAAGTGAGTAAGCGGCCTGTTTGAATTTTCCAGAAAAGCTTATCCCCTTGGAAACGGGGATAATACTCGCATGGTATAAAGGCTTGGCTGCCACGGAGTAAAGAAACCGAAAAGTTACAGAAAAATAATACCAAATGGGTGTAAGAAATTATATAAAAGTGGATAAACAACCAGGAAATTTAAGCATGGTCAGTATGAAAACAATAGCTGTATTTCTTTGTTTATTCCCTACACTTTCCTGTTGGTCTGGGGAAATACACCGAACCGGTATAGAAATCGCCTCCCGGGGAAAAAAAACAGAAACGACCAAAAAACCTAAACCAGATCGGTATAATCAAAAATTTAAAGCCACTATACGAAAAAGCGGTATCCCTTCCCATCAGCTGGGTTTCATTGTATCTGATGAAAAGGAAATTCTTTATCAAATGAATGCAGACCAGGATTTTATCCCTGCTTCTTTAGCAAAAATTTTTATAGCTTCCGCTTTACTGGATTCTTTACCCCCCTCTTTTCAATTTACCACGCGCCTTTTAGCAAAAAATAAAATAAAAAAAGCCACTTTAAAAGGGAATCTCTATCTGCAAGGAGGGGGGGATCCTGGTTTTGTGTCCGAAAGCCTATGGAATCTAGTCAACAACCTCACACGAAACAATTTAAAAACCATTGAAGGTGACCTTATCGTAGATGACAGTCGTTTTGACAAAGAAAGAAAAGGACCTCGCCTCCCTCAAAACTCCCATTCCAGCTACGATGCCCCCGTAGGAGCTTTATCTTTTAATTGGAATACAGCCAACATATATCTGCGTCCAGGAGAAAAAACGAGGGATCCTCTTCGCATTACTATTGATCCTTCCTCCCTATACTTCTCTTCCATTGATAATAAAACAAGAACCGTAACAAAAAAACGAAAAAAAACTATTTCCATTCAACGGAGGAAAGAAAAACAATTCAGAGAATCTTTAAAAATTACAGGATCTCTGCCACTTCATCAGCCTGAAATGCTCATCTATAGAAATATTCTTTTTCCAGCTATATGGACAGGGTGGAATGCCATAAACTTTCTTCAACAAAGAGACATTCAAGTTACCGGACAAATAAAGAGAGGCTTAACTCCAAGTAATGCCAGGGTATTAGCGGAATGGCAAAGTCGCCCTCTAACGGAACATATCAAGCTTATGATGAAATATTCCAACAACTTCATGGTGGAAATGCTGATAAAAAATATGGTGGTGGAATTAGAGGGTAAAAAAGGTAACTTAAAAGACGGACTAAAAATAATTAAAAGCCACATTCATAAAATAGGTATCCCTAGTCAAGAGTACCGCTTGATACAAGCTTCCGGCCTCAGTAGGAAAAATAAGATAAAACCACGGCACTTATTAACAGTACTAAAATACTGGCTCCATCACCCTTTACAACCGGAGTTTGAGTCTTCTTTTCCTTTAGCCAATGAAGATGGCACTTTAAAAAAATACTTTAAAAAAGCAGATTTAAAAGGCCGTATTCACGCTAAAACAGGACACTTACATGGTGTAACAGGACTGGCAGGTTATCTAATAACACGAAGTGGTAAAAAAAATATCTTTGTCTTTCTTTTTAACGGGTCTTCTTCCAAAGTAAAAATAGAGCGCTTATTTCAAGAATGCGCTTATATTATATGGGATTCTTAGGTATTTCCCACAATGTCTTGCTATGCAATATCAATACCTTTTATTTTTTGGAAAGAGTATAACTAGCCGCATGTATTTGTTTGATCCACGCAAATCCTGTTTTTTACTTTTCGTTCTAGTCACTTTTATAGGAGCTTGCGGCCCTGCCTTTCCTGACGACTGGCTTAACCCCCCTAAATACGGTTCTTACTCCCAGGCAGCCGTGCACTATTTTCTGGAAATTGGCTTAGGTTCCGAATTTGGAGATCCCACTAATGTTACTGTAAAAAAATGGGCATCTGAAATCCGCATTCAAATACATGGTAATTATAATCAATCAGATGAAAACGAACTAGAGAGTATTATATCAGAATTATCCGAACTCACGAGTTTATCTATTAAAAGAGTGACCAGCAATGCTAATATAAACATTTACTTTGCAAAACAAACTGATTTTAAAAGATACATCCCTCAGTATAACACCAGCAATCCACAAAACGGTGTATTTGCCACTTTATATCAGGGAGATCATATTACTGAAGCGACTATTTGTATTGAAGATCATTTAGTTCCACCCCAGCGTCATCATTTATTAAGAGAAGAGCTAACTCAAACGATGGGGCTACAAAAAGACTCCTACTCATACCAGAATAGTGTCTTTCAACAAAGTCCCGACCATACACCTACAGAATATTCACAAATTGATAAAGAAGTGATTCGTATTTTATATGACAAAAAAATCAAACCCGGAATGTCAAAAACAGAGATAGAAAACACTCTTATCACCACTCAAATAGCCAGCAACTAAAGTGAAAAACAGTAAAGTTGTCTAGTCCAAATGGGGGCTGCGACAGAAGGAGTATTTGTATGATTAAGATTAAAATTAGCAACGTGTTTGTGAACGACCAACTAGCCGCATTAGAGTTTTACACTAAGAAACTCGGTTTTATTGTAAAAAAGGATATTCCTGTTGGAGAATATAAGTGGCTAACCGTTGGAACGGAAGGCAGCGAATTTGAGATGCTTCTTGAACCGAATGCTCACCCTGCTTCAAAGGCTTATACTAAAGCAATCTTTGAGGAAGGAATCGCTGCAACTACCTTGTATGTGGATAATATTGATACTGAGTATGAAAGATTAAAAGGATTAGGTGTTGAGTTTAAATCGGCTCCAATGGAAATGGGTGATGTTAAAATTGCTGTTTTTAATGACACCTGTGGGAACTACATTCAACTTTGTCAGGAATAAATGGTCTATCTTATGAAAAAAATATTTATTTCTAATGTGATTTTTATACCAATATCTCGTAGAAGAAATATTTAGAAATGGTAGAGTCGGGTCGGCACCTATTGATATATTGCGTTTAAAATGGCAGTTATTACTCTTATGATCTCCAGCCGACCTTTCAATTGGCCCCCTGCTAACCTTTCAATTGGCCCCCTGCTAACCTTTCAATTGGCCCCCTGCTAACCTTTCAATTGGCCCCCTGCTAACCTTTCAATTGGCCCCCTGCCGACCTTTCAATTGGCCCCCTGCCGACCTTTCAATTGGCCCCAATTACACTTGACGCTCAACTGATTATTCAGATAGAGTGAAGTGGATTATGTCCGACACAGCCTTATATCCACGCTATATTAAACCTCTGTTGTTGGAGGCACTAAAAGATTCACCAGTAGTATTGATTCATGGTCCGCGTCAGTGTGGAAAAACAACATTGGCTCGTACGGTAGGAACACCTAAAAAATATGAATATATCAGCTTTGATGATGATGTGGTGACTAAAGCAGCAAAGGAAGATCCTATTGGATTTGTAAAAAGATTATCAAAGCGGGTTATTTTGGATGAAGTTCAAAAGGTTCCACATATTTTTTCTACACTTAAGAGAGAGGTTGATAACAATAGAATACCTGGTCGTTTTATATTAACTGGTTCAGCAAATATCTTAAGGATGCCAAAACTTTCAGATTCACTTGCCGGTCGTATGCAAATTTTAAGATTGCATCCTTTATCACAAGGAGAGTTGGAACGTCATAAATCACGTTTTCTTGATACTCTCTTTAAAGGTGCATTCAAAACTAAGACAATGGAGCTTTCATTAAATAAGCTGATCAATCGAATCGTTACAGGAGGATACCCTGAAGTATTTAAACGCCTCTCCGGAAGACGAAGAATCAATTGGTATCAAAATTATATAGAAACTCTAATCCAACGGGATATATTAGATATATCAAAAATTCGTTCTGTTGATATACTCCCAAGACTGTTAGCTCTATCTGCAACTCAAACGTCCCAGCTTGTAAATTTTGCTAATCTTGCTTCTGCTTTTCAGGTAAGCCGACCCACAGTTTTTGATTATATTGCTTTATTTGAGCAAATGTTTTTTCTGGAAAAGTTACCTCCCTGGTATAGCAGTCGTTTCAGACGACTTATTAAAACACCTAAGCTTCATTTATGTGATACAGGACTTGCTTGTACTCTTCTTGGTGTTAATGCTGTATCTTTGAAAAAAAATCGTCCATTATTAGGTCAACTTCTTGAAACATTCGTATTTCAAGAGTTAAGACGACAAGCTAGTTATCACAAACAAAACCATGCTTTTTTTCATTATCGTAACAAAAAAGGAACTGAAGTGGATATTGTTATAGAAAGAGGTCATTTAGTAGCTGGTGTGGAAGTTAAATCTTCTGCTACTGTGAATTTAGCAGATTTTAAAGGGTTACGTATGTTGAAGCAAGCTGTGGGTAAACATTTTGCTTGTGGTGTAATACTTTACAATGGTGAAACAAGTGTTGGTTTTGGTAATGGCTTCTTTGCTGTTCCTTTAAATGTTTTGTGGATTTGAAATTAGTAGCTGGAAATACATCTACTGATTTTGAGCATTTACCCCTATGAATAAAAAGATTGAAAGAAAAAAATATCAGAAAATTACCCAATCAATATTATCTTTGGTATTTCTTGTATTAGTTTCTTATTTATATGTTATTAAAAGCAAAATATAGGACTATGTGAATGAACACTTCTAAAGATAATGCATCTACAACAAAAAGCAGTGCTACTTATTCAAATAAAGTACTGGTTTTCTCTTCAAGAGAGATGGACTCTTTTTTTCAGTTGCTTTACCGTTTTTGTCAAAACACTGAAATAGAGGTTTTGTTTACTGATGGTGATGCAGAATCATTTTCTTCTATTAAAGACTTAGTTAAGTATATAGAGATATATAAGCAAACAATCTATAAACTTTATTTTAAAGGTTCAAACCGTAAGTCTGAACCGGAGAAGTCTATTCGTATAGAAATAATAAATAGTCACTATGACAACTTTAGTATGTATATTGAAGGTCCTAGAGATCAAACTAAACAATTAAAGGAGAATATTAAAAACACTTTAAACACTTTAAACTCTATAACGCCCTGGAATGTCCCCCATATATGGACAGTTGGTAAGCATCAAGCGATGCATTAAAGTCCGATGAACCGGAAGGAGGGGCATAATGAAAGACAACAAAAGAAAACGCTATTCGGAAGCGTTCAAAAAAGAGGCTGTGATGCGTGTGATGGGTCAAAATTCATCCTCACATAGTGTTTCCAAAGACCTGGGCATCAGCCAGCCCACTTTAAGTAAATGGGTCAAAAAATTCAAACAGGAAGGCTCTTCTGTTTTTGGAGGGGAAGAGTCTGAAGTAAAGAAGTTGCAGGCAAAGGTAAAGCGACTCCAAGATGAGAGAGATATTTTAAAAAAAGCCGTCAGTTTCTTTGCAAAACACGAAGGGTAAGGTATGAGTTTATTTTCATTCATAGACGCCAATGGAGTATCAGTTTGATGTGTGAGGTTTTACAAGTTTCCAGAAGTGGATATTATCAATGGATTCCTTTAAGACAGAGGCTAATAGAAAAGCAGAACAAACTAAGCAGTGTTGTTTTAGAGAGCTGGACAGACAGTCATAAACTTTATGGGTCTCGTCGTATAGTAAAGGATGTGAGAGATGAGAAAGATATATCTGTTTCAAAGAGTACTGTTTCCTCTATAATGAAGCATCTTCGTATATCTTCTTTTTACCAAAGGAAGAAGTTCAGAAAGCCTTACGATAGGGGAGAGATAACAGTTTATCCTCAAAATGTTTTAAACAGAGAGTTTCGTCCGGGAGCTCCTAATGAAGCTTGGGGAAGTGATACGACTTTCATAAGGAGTTTGGAGGGATGGTTACACTTATGTGTGGTCATAGATTTTTATAACAAGGAGGTGATAGGCTGGTCATTGGATAAGAAGAACAACTCTGAGCTTGTGAGGTCTGCATTAAGGGAGGCTCTTTTTAGAAGGTTTTATCCAAAAGGAGTGATATTCCATAGTGACAGAGGATCAGAGTACAGTTCTTATCTTATACAAAGAATGTTGAAAGAAAATGACTTTATAAGCTCTATGAGCCGGAAGGGGAATTGCTGGGATAATGCGGTAGTTGAGAGTTTTTTTAAAACATTGAAGGCAGAACTGATAAACAACATAAACTCAAGAAGACTCAGTTTAGAAGAGATAAGAAAAGAGTGCTTTGATTATATTGAGGGGTTTTATAATACAAGGAGGATTCATTCTGCTCTTGACAATAAAAGTCCTAAAGAGTATGAAAAGTGATGCCTACTAACTGTCCACTTTTCAGGGACGATCCACCCTCATTATTTTGGAAATGGATCAATTTATGGCTATTCTATTATTGATAGCTTATCTAATACCTATTTTAATAAATTCAATGGTCAATATTAGTGTTTTAACAGATATCCCAATATCTAATATACTGAGTGTTTCAGGAATATCTATATTAATAATAATGATTTTATTATTATTTACTGATTCGTTAAACAGAATGAAAGATAAATATTTTCCTGTAGTAATATTTGCCATTGGACAGGAAAAGAAAAAATATGAACGGATAAAGGGGATAGCTTATTTTTTTGGCACTGTAGTGTTGCCCTTCGTAGGCTCATATATTATTAAGCTTTGTTTTAAAATTTAATAGATATTTAAGGAATGCTTTGGCTCCCAATTAAGCTTGACGTTTGGATAATGATAATTTTTATACTACCTCTATTAATGAGTAGGACTTTGTATAAATAGAAGGATTGAAATTTAGAACAGTCCAGCTTCTTAGATAAAATATAGTATATTTTATGCGAAATAATTTGATAAATAGTCTTATTATGTTACTTTAAATATACTATGAGAGGCTTATCTATCGGTTCTCTTTCAAGAAAGAGATTTTCTAAAGTTTTAAGAGAAACTGGTGAAACTATTGTACCACAAGAAGTTTCTGAAATCTTGGGTATGACAAAACAAAGCAGTTCTTTATTATTGTCTTATTGGAATAAGCAGGGTTGGGTAAGGAGAGTGCAAAGAGGTCTCTATATTCCTATTCCACTAGAAGCTGATAGCAGGGATATTAGTGTGGAAGACCCTTCTCTGGTTGCTATGCGTTTATTCTCTCCCTGTTATATAGGGGGTTGGAGTGCCACAGAATATTGGGATATGACAGAACAGCTATTTAATACTGTGTTGGTGATGACTGTTAAACGCCCAAATAATAGAAATCCGATTATTGATGGAATGAAATTCAAAATAAAGAGTATTTCTAAAGATAAGCTTTTTGGGTTGCAGACAGTATGGAGGGGAAAATCCAAGATCAAAGTTCCTGATCCAAGCCGAACAGTTGCGGATATGTTAATGGACCCTCAATTAGGAGGCGGTATTAGACCTGTGAGAGATGTATTTCAGAACTACTTAATGTCAGAAGATAGGGATATTAAATTGCTTATTAGGTATTGCCGAAGGTTGAAAAATGGAACTGTTTTTAAAAGGCTTGGATTGCTTTTGGAGATGGATGCTCCGGAAGAGAAAAAAGCGATAAAAACTTGTAAAGATAATTTGAGTCAGGGTTATTCTAAATTGTCTTCTGTTTTAAAATGTCCAAAGATTGTTACAAAGTGGAAATTGTATGTTCCAAAATCTTGGATTGAGGATTTTAAAGAGTGATACTTAAGGTAGAAATTACAGAGTTTTCCAAGAAACTGTCATTTAGGGCTGGCACGATTTAATGGATTTTTGTTAGAACAAAGGTATTTCATTCTGAAAAATGACAAGAATTTATTCTAACTTATAGTTAAAATAAATTACATTTAACGCTTTTGTAGTTCTGTTTTAAAATTCTTTTTAAGGAGAACTTTTGTGTGTTTTACCAACTTTGCACCGTTCAATGCACCTTCAAGTTTTTCTTTAAAACTATTTTGTAAAGCAGGAATTATACCTAAATTATCAATAGCAGGGATATTTCCTTTATCATTAATAATAAACCAAAATGAAAAGTCTTTGCCTGCCAATTGATTAGCAATTTTTTTGTGTTTTTTTTCCAGACGGCATAATATAATAAAAGCACCATATACTTTAAGGTATATATCTTTTTTGAGAACTTCTATAAGAGTTTTGTTTAAGTACTCTTTTAGACTCTTGTCTTTATTGTTAATGTGTTGATTTATATTTGACAACTCTCTTTTCAACGTTTGTTCAAAACAAGTATCTTCAATAAGCACAGCTCTTGTATCATTGTAATAGTATAAATAATCACAACATGGAGGTGTGCCAAGATCAGCATATTTTGCCATATTTGGATTTCCATCCATTCGATAAGCATAAATATTTGATATTTTTTCACCGTCTGAAAGAGTGATTTCTTCTTGAAACTGAGATAGATCAATAGATATGTTTGATTGAGACATTGTTACTTGTTCTCTTGCTGACTTTTTAGGAATAAATCCAAAAATGGATCTGTGAGATTATTTTTTATATCAATAATTTTTTTTAGTACATCTCTGTCGGGATCAACGACAGAAACTGTACTGTCCTCATGAGCTTCCATTTGATTCAAAGCAATTAAATCTGTATCTTCAGGGTGAGATTTTAAATGCACTTCTAACCATTTTAAAATATCTGGGCTATGGGTTGCTGTAATTACATGAACTCCTGCTTTTACTAATTGAAAAAGAATATCCATCATTTTTACCTGCCAAGCTGGATGTAGATTAGTTTCAGGTTCATCAATAAAAAGAACACTATTTTTATCTAAGACTTTTTTTTCTATCAATAGAGCCAACATACCTAGTTGTACAATACCAGTTGCTGTCATTGGTAGAGAATGTAGCTTATTCCCTTTTAATTCTTTAAATTTTAAAGTACCAGATTCATCTGTAATTAATTTCCCTTTAATAATTTTTGTGGTTAGATCTTTAAATATATCGGGAAAAGCCATTTCTCCTGATAGTTCATCCATTAACATAAGATCTAAGTTATTGAAATATTTTGGAACCAATAAGCTTCTTCTTTTAGTAGAATTAAAAAGAAAGTGAGATCTGGTTGCACGTGATAAAGCATTACGTAGTTTCCAGTAAAATGGGGATTCTATATATACTACGCGAGATTTACTTTGTAATTCAGATAATCCTGTGGGGAGAATTTTAGTTTCAACTTTATTCCCATTGATAGTAACTTTACCAACATTAACAATATCAATAAATGCTGATTTTTTTTTATCTCTTTTTAAATCCTGTAAATTAGGAATTTGAAAATTACCGGTTAAATTTGTCTCAAGTGCTCTGTTAAAACCTTGGGCTATTACTTTTTCAGAGTTTGAATCTATGAGTTTCTTTAAGGTAGATGTACTTTTTTTTATCTCATTTATTTCTTCTTCATTAGATATAGTATTTAAAAGTTGAGTATATAGTTCAACTACTTTATTTATAGCTTTTATAATGTCTGTATCATTGATTTTAAAATCATTTCGTATTGAGGTAAAAATCTGATCTTCTTTTTTACTAATAAGGAAATAGCATTCTTTCAGACTTCTTGCAGCTAATCTTATTGGTTTTTGATTTTGTTTATTATTTTTCTCGTTACTTTTTTGTTCTTCTCTCATTTTTATGCTTGTGATGAATATATTTCTCTCTATTCTTTCTGAGCTTTCTTGTAATCGTTTTAAGCAGTATTGTATTTGAACTAGTACAGGATTAGTATTCATTGCATTAAATACAGAGTAGAGCGTTTTTGAAAAAAAACTTTTTCCAGTATTGTTAAGCCCTGCCAATATAGTGAGAGAACGAACAGAAATATTTGCTTCTTTTAATTTGCCAATATTGTCAATTTTAATTTTATAATCCAATTTAAAACCCTCAAAAGACTAAATACTTATGCAATGCATAAATGCTCTATTTTTAGTAACCCTTTTAGTAATAATCGTCAATATATATAGTATTTTTAAATTATAATTCATTTATATAAAAGGATAGGCCTTTTTAGCGGCTTCTGGAATAAAAAAATAAAAAATATCAAATATACAGTGTGCATAAATTAAGCCATTCAACATGTGTATTCTTTAAATTGTACAGTTTCTTTTAGTACTTCGTGTACAGATAATTGAAAGCAATTCTTATTTTACGTGTTCTAAAAGAAAAGTGTTTAGCTTTGATACGACTTTTTCAAATTTCTTTGGTAAATTTGTTTCTTTTATTGCAAGTTTATTTTTCTCTCTATATTGTGCCCAACGCTTTTCAAATTGTTCATAGTCGGCTTTACTAAATTTAATAGGAAACTTCTTCTGGAATGTCCCCCATATATGGACAGTTGGTAAGCATCAAGCGATGCATTAAAGTCCGATGAACCGGAAGGAGGGGCATAATGAAAGACAACAAAAGAAAACGCTATTCGGAAGCGTTCAAAAAAGAGGCTGTGATGCGTGTGATGGGTCAAAATTCATCCTCACATAGTGTTTCCAAAGACCTGGGCATCAGCCAGCCCACTTTAAGTAAATGGGTCAAAAAATTCAAACAGGAAGGCTCTTCTGTTTTTGGAGGGGAAGAGTCTGAAGTAAAGAAGTTGCAGGCAAAGGTAAAGCGACTCCAAGATGAGAGAGATATTTTAAAAAAAGCCGTCAGTTTCTTTGCAAAACACGAAGGGTAAGGTATGAGTTTATTTTCATTCATAGACGCCAATGGAGTATCAGTTTGATGTGTGAGGTTTTACAAGTTTCCAGAAGTGGATATTATCAATGGCTTCCTTTAAGACAGAGGCTAATAGAAAAGCAGAACAAACTAAGCAGTGTTGTTTTAGAGAGCTGGACAGACAGTCATAAACTTTATGGGTCTCGTCGTATAGTAAAGGATGTGAGAGATGAGAAAGATATATCTGTTTCAAAGAGTACTGTTTCCTCTATAATGAAGCATCTTCGTATATCTTCTTTTTACCAAAGGAAGAAGTTCAGAAAGCCTTACGATAGGGGAGAGATAACAGTTTATCCTCAAAATGTTTTAAACAGAGAGTTTCGTCCGGGAGCTCCTAATGAAGCTTGGGGAAGTGATACGACTTTCATAAGGAGTTTGGAGGGATGGTTACACTTATGTGTGGTCATAGATTTTTATAACAAGGAGGTGATAGGCTGGTCATTGGATAAGAAGAACAACTCTGAGCTTGTGAGGTCTGCATTAAGGGAGGCTCTTTTTAGAAGGTTTTATCCAAAAGGAGTGATATTCCATAGTGACAGAGGATCAGAGTACAGTTCTTATCTTATACAAAGAATGTTGAAAGAAAATGACTTTATAAGCTCTATGAGCCGGAAGGGGAATTGCTGGGATAATGCGGTAGTTGAGAGTTTTTTTAAAACATTGAAGGCAGAACTGATAAACAACATAAACTCAAGAAGACTCAGTTTAGAAGAGATAAGAAAAGAGTGCTTTGATTATATTGAGGGGTTTTATAATACAAGGAGGATTCATTCTGCTCTTGACAATAAAAGTCCTAAAGAGTATGAAAAGTGATGCCTACTAACTGTCCACTTTTCAGGGACGATCCATTCTCCATTTCTTTATGCTTGAAAACCTGATTAACAGTTTTTTTCAACTGACTGGCTTTTAAGAGGCTGGTATTTCGGCTCATTAAAGTTAAATCATGAAAGTCTTTCATTCGGCTGTTTATATTTCCTTTTGAGATAATAGCTATTAATTTTTCTGCAAAAATAAATTCAGGAGGATAGGCTTTAAGAGAAATTTTATCCTCAAAAAAAGGTTCGGATTTATATTTTAATAGAGACATAGCTAATGCCTTGGCATTTACTACATCACCAACGCCGATATCAATTTGAAGATTATCTTTTAGTGTTCCCTCAGTATGTTTAATCTTCAGAGTTACACGAAATCCAGGGTGGGTCATGTGTGGATGATCTAAAAGCTCTACTTTAAGAACAGTAATAGAAAAACTGTCTTTTATATTCAAAGAGCAAATGTTTTGAAAAATCTTTTTTATGACAGGTATCTCAGCATTTAGCTGTGTAAAAAGGAAATCCAAATCTGTTGTTTCTCTTCCAATTTTTATATAATAACTTAAGAGTTGTCCTCCCTTAAAAACAAAATGATCGGCAAATTCTGATTGAGCTAAGCGAGCAAGAAATCTCTCTAGATATAGTTGTTTAAGAATTTTATTAAATTCCCTCTTTTGTTCAAGAGCGACATTCTTCAAACGATCTTTTATTGCATTTTCTGAAAGATATTTTTTCATACAGTTGTAACTACTTCAAGGTAGGGGATTATATTTATTCTTAGCTTTCTTGAATAATCAACAAGTTTATCAACATCTGGACACTTTTTTTTTGAACTAAATGCTTCTCTAAGGGCCTTGATAGCTGTTTCTCTTGATAGTAGTTTAAAAGCTTCTGGCAGTAGTCGCTCTTTTTCGTAAATGGGAACCTTCACATCACCTATTTTAATAGAAGAGGCCCCCAGTTCATGATTACGGGTGCGGATAGCTGTTACAGCAGGTCGGGAGCCAATAGAAGTATTGTTGGGGATAGCAATCCAGTGGAAACGAGGAATTTCCTCAGTAAGTTCATAAATATCCAGAGCGGATATTCCTGTTATAATTCCATTAGGAATACTGAGAACAGTATAGACAAGATATTCCCATTTGAAGTCGATTTTTGGGGTTTTTTTGACATTACAATAAAGTCCTCTTTCCACTTTTTTAAGAACTCCCTGGTTTTGATAATAACTCAGTAGGCTGGAGGGGTATCCGTTCTCTCGAAAGTCCCTTGAATAAATAAGGGGCTTGTTCAGAAGCTTCTGAATAGGAATTGATTTTTTTTTCTTAGCTTTCTTCATACATTCAATTTATCAAATAAACTCAATAATGTCAAATGAGTGTTTTTATTAAATAAAGTTTTGTTAAAAAAGCCTGTTTTTCCTTTAATTTAAGCTTAAACAGTCCGATAAATCTCACATCATGGAAACAACTAAGAGTATTATACAGCTTGTTCATCATCGGAGTAAAAAAGAATCCAAGTCTTTAGAGATAACTTCCTAATACAGCAGAGCATAGTAGAAATGAATACAACTCATAAACTATTTCAATTTCTAAAAGAATTTAATAAGCTCAAGACGAAGCCAAGGCTTGATGTGAATTCATTTGAAAAAGTATTATGGCTTTCCAATATTCCAAATGAAAAAGAATGCTACTCAATAACTCACAACTCTAATTTTGAAAATGTTAACTTTGATAAATGGATAGAAATTAAAAAGCCAAGAAGAAAACCTTTCCCTGAACCTCCTAGAGAAATTATACCTTGGTTAAAAGAGGATACCTTGAACGAATGCACAATACAGCCTCAACTACATAGTTACATTATTGTAGAATTATCAAATCAATCAACCACTTCTGAAGGAGAGAGTAACGAAAAAGTTTCATTAGAAGATTGTCCTGAAATTGAAGATTCTTTCAAGAAGTATTTAAATCAAGAGTGGTTTCCTTGGTCTAAAGAAGAGAAACGTCTTCAACCTGTTTTAGAGGTGTATAATGATCTTTATAAAATTTATAAGAAAAATAAAGATCAAGGTGAAGTTTATCAGATAGTTCTCGGTCTCGGATTGCTGTCTTCTAAAAATAAAAGGGGTATCAATATCAAAAGACATATTGTTGAAGTTCCTCTTTCTATTAAATTTCATTCTGTTACAGGAATAATTACAGTAGAACCTTGTGAACAAAGTGCTGAGTTATCTTTAGAAATTGTCCTTGACCCCCAAAAAGAGGCTACCTCCTAAATAAGGAGGAAAAGTGGAAAGGTTCTATAAGAGAGTTCCAAAAGAGCAAAGGTTCTTAATTTTGTCAGAGCATTTCAATGGCGGTTTGAGTATATCTGAGTTATCTAGGAAGTATCAGATTCAACCAGCTACGATCTATAAATGGAGGGAGAAGATGAAAAAAGAAGAGGAGAAGCTTTCTTTTGATTCAAAGCCACTTTTGGAAGAGATAAAGCACTTAAAGCAAGAAAACAGTCTTTTAAAGGAAACAGTGGCTCAACAGGCATTGGATATCACCACACTCAAGCAGTTCAATGAGTTTGTTAAAAAAAAGCGGAAGGAAGAAAGACGGAGTATGCAAAAGAGTTCCTTGAGGGTCAGAGGATCGAAGTGAGCAAGAAGAGGTTTTGTGAGTTGATTGATATTCACCCAAAGTCCATTCACAAGGGTAAAAAGGTTAAGGCCATTTCCACTGCCAAGAGGAAGCGAGAGGAAATGGATAAAGAAGTGTTGTCAGGGATTAAGGAAGTGATAAGGCACCGTAGTACTTATGGTTATAAGCGGGTGACAGCTTTATATAATAGGAAGAGGGTGAACAATGGTCTGAGCAGGTATAACAAGAAGCGTATTTATCGTGTCATGCGGGATAATGGTTTGTTGCTTCCGAAATCAGGTATTTTGAAGAGGGAGCATAAGGGCACGGGTAAAGTGATGACGTTATATTCAAACACCAGGTGGTGTTCAGATTGTTTTGAGATACATTGTTTTAATGGGGAGAAGGTGTATGTGTGTTTTGTTTTAGATAGTCATGACAGGGAGATAATAAGCTTTGTGTCTTCTTATCGTCCGTTGTTATCGGAAGATATTCAGAGTTTAATGGTTATGGCTGTAGAGCGTAGATTTTCAGGCGGAAGAGCTTCTAGGGAGATTGAGTTTTTATCGGATCGGGGGAGTATTTACAGGGCTTATAATGTGCAGGCTTTAGCCAGGCGGTTGGGCTTAAAATCGTGTTTTACAAGAGCTTATAGTCCTGAAAGCAATGGTATGGCGGAAGCCTTTGTGAAGACATTAAAGAGGGATTATGTGTATGTGAGTGATTGTTATGATGCACAGACAACGATGAAACTATTGGAGCAGTGGATATATGATTATAATCACAGGGCACCGCATTCCAGCCTTGGAATGCGTTCTCCGGTGGAGTATATTAAATTAACACAATCGAGGTAGCCAAAAATGGGGGCCAATCCAAAATGGATATGTTTCAAGATAGTGAAAAACCAGAAAATAGTGATTACATCAACTCTCAACTATCAGAATTAAACAATGATTTTTGGAAAGATGAAAAGTTTTACAATTGTTTGAAATCATGGCTTAACAATTATGATTCTGAAGGGCAGTTTTCCGAATCAAACGAGCTTTCTTCATCTGAGACTTTTTCAACACTCACTGTTTCTCCAGCAATTATTCTTAGAAAAAGAAATGAAAGAGCCTTTACCAATTTTTATAGTGAGGTTATTCGAGATATAGAGAATAAAGAAGATATAAGCCCCTGTTTAAGTAATCTCTTTAATGGGAATAAAAATTTAACACCAGGAACACTATCTTCTGTAGAAAATAGCTCAAAACAACATCCTGTAGTCGAAAAACATTATTTTCCTCTACCTGTGAATGAAGAACAAGAAAATATAATAAAAAAAATCTCAAATAATAATCAAGTTGTTGTTCAGGGGCCACCAGGCACTGGTAAAACTCATTCCATTGCTAATTTAATATGTCATTTTTTAGCTACGGGACAAAAAGTTCTTGTAACTAGCCAAACAGATCGTGCCTTAAAGGTATTGAGAGAAAAGCTTCCAAAAGAAATACAAAAATTATGTATTGAAATTTTGGGAAAAGACCAAGATTCTTTACAAGAGTTAAAAAATTCATTTTCAGCTATTAACTCTGAATATCAGAATTGGGATGCTGAAATAAATATTAAAGGCATTAGTAATTTAGAGGAAAAAGATAATAGTTTAAAAGGCAAGATAGCAAAAATTGAAAATCGATTAGTTGATATTAAAAAATTTGAATCTAAAAAATATGAACAATTGTTTGGTTTTTATACAGGATCACCAGCTATTATATCAACTCGTGTAAAAGATGAAGAAGAAAAATATGGATGGATTAAAAAAGAGTTTAATAATTATGGTGAGTGTCCTATTTCTAATGATGAAGCAAGGTCTTTTTTAATTTCTATTAAAGAGTTAGTAGGTATTGAAGATTCTGTTCTGGAAGAATCAATAGAATTTGCAAATAAAATTTTTAATTTATCAGAATTAGAAGAAAAAATAAAAATAGAAAAAGAAATGAAACAAATCACTGAAAAATATAGGTGTTACGAAGAAACAAAGGAGGTAAGTTATTATAAGGATTTACTAGATAATGATCTTGATCAGTTAAAAAATACGATTATTTCTATATATTCTAAATCAAAAAGTCTTTTAAATAGAGATGAACAATGGGTTAAACGAGCCTTAAAAGATTGTCTTGCTGATAGAGATAGAGAGTGGAGACATTTATATACTTCCACACATGACATTTTGGATAAAAATAAAGAGATATTTTCAGCAGCAGAACAGATCACAGAAATAAAAATAAACTCAAAAATACCGTCGCATGATCTATATTTAACTAATCTCATGAGAGATTTTTTTGATAAATATAAACCAAATGATCAAATCAGATGGGGGTTATTTTGTTCTAAAACCATTCGGGATTTAAAAAGAATAAAAATAGATAAAAAAAGTATTTCATCTTACAAAGAAGTTAAACAGTTTGAAAGTTATGTAAAAGCAAAACGATCTTTGGAAAAAATAAATAATTTTTGGAAAAATCAAGCTATAGATACTAAAAAAACTCAAGATCGAAATTTTATGAAGAATTACCATGTTTTTAAAGATTTTTGTGAACCTTTAGATGAATGTCTTTCTATTCATAGTCTTGTGGAAAATATAAAGGATATTTTAGCTCGTTACAACATTCCTCAATTTCAATGGACAGTAGATTCTATTGAAAAAGAAATGAAAATAATAAAATTTATTCAAGCACGAAAGACTTTGAAACAAATTGAAATAGATTTTAAAAAATCTATTTCTACCTTAGAACCTTATAGAAATCAGAAAAATCAAGTCGCTAAAAAAATAATTTTTGCCTATGAAGAAAGAAATCTACAATATTATAAAAATGTTCTTAATCAAATCTCTGACTTTAAAGAAAAGAAAAAAGAATTTTCTAAAATTTGTGAGATTAATAATAAATTAAATAATAATACATTTTACCAGCAGTTAAAAAAAGATATTAATAACCCTATATGGGAAAGCAATTTAAAATTTTTTGAAGAGGCTTGGGCATGGAGGATGATTGACCAGTGGCTCAAAGAACAAACAAGTAAGAGTTTTTTAGAAGAACTCAATCAGGAAAGAGAGGATTTACTTAAAAAACAAAGAAAAAACATGGAATTGTTGTCTACTAAAAAAGCTTGGAGGTTTTGTTTATCACAAATTTCAAATGATGAATTATCGAGCTTAAAAGGTTGGATACAAGCTATAGGTAAAATAGGAAAAGGCACAGGGGTGACAGCTTCAAAGCATCATAAAGTAGCAAAAAAAAGAATGGAAGAATGTAAGACAGCTATTCCTGCTTGGATTATGCCACTTTATCGGGTTGTTGAAAATATTAAACCTGATGCAGAGCCTTTTGATATTGCTATTATTGATGAAGCTAGCCAAACAGGTCCTGATGGTTTTTTATTGAATTATCTGGCCAAAAAAATTATTGTTGTTGGTGATAAAGAACAGATTAGTCCTGAAAATCCAGGAATAAAGGATGAAGATGTAGAAATTCTCAAAAAGAAATACCTCTCTGATATTAGATTCTCAGAACATATAGGAAGAGAATACAGTTATTATGATTATTGTGAGATCTTGTTTACAGGTAGTCATGTTCAATTAAGAGAGCATTTCAGATGTATGCCAGAAATTATTCAGTTTTCCAATAGCATCTCTTATTCTGGTACTCCTTTGATTCCGTTACGTCAATATGGTAGTTCAAGACTTCCTCCTCTTAAAGCAACTTATGTTGATGAAGCGATTAGTAAGATTGGAAATGGCAGGGAACCACAGAATGAGAAAGAAGCAGAAGCTATTGTTAATCAAATCAAAGAATGTATAGATGATTCAGCATATAAAGGGAAAACTTTTGGTATTATCGTTTTACAAGGAAAAGCTCAAATACAAGTTATTGAGAAAGCTCTTATAGAGATAGATAAAACAGAAATAGAAAGAAGGTCTATTCATGTTGGAAATGCTTATAGTTTCCAAGGAGATGAAAGAGATGTAATCTTTCTAAGTATGGCTATTTCTAATGATTGGAATATTTCTGCTCTCACCAGGGAAACATATAAAAAGCAATACAATGTAGCAGCGAGTAGAGCAAAAGATCAGATGTGGTTGTTTCATTCTATTGGTTTAAACGATCTTTCAATTCAAGACTTCCGAAGGAGGTTACTAAATCATTGCACAGACAGCCCAAGAAAGATGACTGTCTGGCTACAAGATAAATTAAATGAGATTTATAAAAAAATTAATCAAACGAAAAACAAAAGACCTGATAACGCTCCTGAACCTTTTGACAGTTGGTTTGAAACAAGAGTTTTTCATAAAATAGCCAGCAAAGGTTATCAAGTTATATCTCAATATGAAGTATCAAATTATCGTATTGATATGATCATTGTGGGCTCTAAGGGTCGATTAGCTGTGGAATGTGATGGAGATCATTGGCATTCAGGAGAAGAGAAAGAACAGCAGGATCTTGAAAGGCAATGGAAGCTTGAAAGATGTGGTTGGACATTTTGGAGATTAAGAGAAAGTGTGTTTAACAGAAATGAAGAAGAAGCTTTAAAAAGTTTGTGGAATTTACTGGATGAAATGCAAATACATCCTTTAGGATAGAGTAATGGTTTGGTTGATATAAAAAAGGTTGTCTAAATTTTATTAGTATATTTTTGGTTATTAAACTCTTATAAAGCTACGAATAGGGTTTTATTTATAAAAAATGAAAAATGAAATTGTCTGTAATTTATCCCGCTAGTAACCGCTCATAACCGTTAGTGGTTGTTTATGTATGTTTATAACCTCTCGTTCCTGTAATAAAATCAATGTCTTACATAAAAAAGATTATTTTTTTATTTGATTTTTTCTTATCGTTAATTTTATATACTCAACAGTTAAAAATTGTGGGCAGCCTCCCCATGTGAGTTTGTTTAAGGAGGGAAGAGTAGTGAATTCAAAGGATTTAGAAGACAATGGTGGGCCTGAGAAGGCGAAAAAAGGGGCTTCAAAACGCTGAAAATAGCTAACCGTTCAACAAAAATTCACTCTTGCAACCCTTGTTAACCGCTCAAAACCTCTCATAACCAGAGCATCCCGTAAAAATCCCGTAGAAGAAATATTTAGAAATGGTAGAGTCGGGTCGGTACCTATTGATATATTGCGTTTAAAATAAAGGTATTTATTCTGTGGAAAGTGTGCATAAAATCTTTGAAAAAATGGATTTTACGATTCTTTTATTTTTTTCTTGACATATTTAGAAATGCTCTCTATCATGTGTATGTATACACATGATAGCTACAAGAGATAAAATTAGAAATATATCTATTAAAAAAATCCATAAAGAGCTTTATAGAAAGCTACCTGTAGTGTTTTCTGAAACAGTATTTAAAAAAACACTTTATAAAATACTTCAAAAGAACCGTATTACAGATGAAATGATAATTACCAGTTTAAAAAAAACTGTAGATAAAATCCCTCTAAAATGGAACATAAAAACAGATTACAAACTTCTGAGTTTTGACTCAAGTAAAATTCAAATAATTGATATACTATCTGCTTTTCAGCCTTTATATTATCTTAGTCATTTTTCAGCCTTATATTTACATGAATTAACTAATCATAGACCGGAGGAGTATTTTTTATCTAAAGAGATTATAGGGCGAACCCCTGTTCATTCAAAAGATAAGATGTCAGAAAAAATACGCCAAGCTTTTCTTAAAGCTCCCAGAAAAACATCTAAATACTTAACTTATCAAAAAACCAAAATTACATTATTGGAAAAACAAGATCTGGGTAAAATAGGTGTTAAAAAGAAGTCGTTGAAGATAGAAGAAAAAAGACAAGTTAATATATCTTTTACCTCATTGGAAAGAACGCTTATTGACTCTATAATTAGCCCTCATTATAGCGGTGGAATTAAAACTGTTATAAATGCTTTTTCCAAGGCTCGTATCAATATCAATCAACTTTATAAAATTTATGAAGCTTATTCTCCGTATTATCCTTATTGGCAGTCTATAGGTTTTTTACTTTATAAGTTAAAAAAACCAGATGTTAGTAAAAAATGGTTCCAATATTTTTCTTCCCACAAAATAGTATTTTATTTGGATAAAAGCTTTAATGAAAATTGGGATTACGATTCAAAGTGGAAAATTTATTATCCAAAGGGGCTGATATAATGATAACTGCTGAAGAAGTTATTTGGAAAATTCTTATAGCGATCTATTCACACGATGTTTTGAGTGAGAAAATGTATTTAAAAGGGGGACAAGCTTTGAGGCTTATTCATGGTTTAAAGTCCCGATTATCCAGAGACTCTGATTTTTCTTTTCCTGATAAAATTGAGAAAGAGGAAGTGTTTTTCAAATACCTCGAATCAGCGATAAGGAAAGAGTTTTCAAAAAGTAAGTTATACATTATTGATTTTAAACCCACTCGTAAGCCTAAAATAAAAAAAACAGGGGCTCCTGATTTTTGGGGTGGATGGGCTGTTGAATTTAAACTTATAACTAAGGAACAGTTGAATCTACCTGAAGCCCGACGATCTTCTTCTGCTATTGTTCCCGAAGGTTTTTTAACAAATAAAATTCCAATTGATATTAGTGAAATGGAATATTGTGAGGGTATTGAGACCATTAAGGTAAAGTCTATTAAGATAAAAGTATATTCAAAACCTTTGCTTGTTTTGGAAAAACTTCGAGCTATATGTCAATCTCATCCTGATTATAAGTATCGTATTACACAAAGTAACAGAGCCCGTGATTTCTATGATATAGAGCAAATTTACACTAAAGTTCTCAATGAGGGGGAAATTGATAATTTTTTTAAGGAGCTATCCAAACATATTGTAAAGGTGTTTGAAGCAAAAAGTGTACCTCTTTCATTGATTGATTCTTGTTTAAGAAGTGATGACTTTCTAAAATCACAGGAAATAGGATGGCAGGAGGTAGAATCTACAGTAAAAGGTCTTAATCAAAACTTTTCCTATTATGTTCAAACTGTAAAAGATATTGTTAGAAAAATAAATTTGTAAAATCAGAAAGAATAGAATTTTAATGGGTATTTTATGAAGAAGGTGGGGTCGGGTCGGTACCTATTGATATATTGCGTTTAAAATGGCAGTTATTACTCTTATGATCTCCAGCCGACCTTTCAATTGGCCTCAATTCCACTTGACGTTTGTTGATAATAATCTTTATTTTTTCTCCTTGACATAATGTATCTTATAGGATACAAAAGGTGAGGAAAAATGAAAAAGAAAACAAAAAAATATGAAAACTCTCTCACTGAGTCCTTAAAAGACCCTATAGAAGCAGCTGCTTATTTAACGGTTCATATTGAAGATGACAGTGAACACGCAGAAGAAACATTTCTTCTAGCTTTAAGAGATGTAGCAAGAGCTTATGGAATTAAAGAAATATCTGAAAAGGCCAAAGTAGGAAGAGAAAGCTTATATAAAACATTATCCGGTTCTGTTAATCCAAAGCTTAATACTTTAAGAAGCCTCTTGGATTCTATGGGACTTAAAATGACGATTGAACCAAAAGACAGTAAAGCTGTTTAATATTACATCTACTTATGAATGAAAACCGACATTTTTCAATAAAAATGTCGGATTCCATTCACCCTTATATTTATCAAAATAAAGTATTCATACGGTTGTAACTACCTCAAGGTAGGGGATTATATTTATTCTTAGCTTTCTTGAATAATCAACAAGTTTATCAACATCTGGACACTTTTTTTTTGAACTAAATGCTTCTCTAAGGGCCTTGATAGCTGTTTCTCTTGATAGTAGTTTAAAAGCTTCTGGCAGTAGTCGCTCTTTTTCGTAAATGGGAACCTTCACATCACCTATTTTAATAGAAGAGGCCCCCAGTTCATGATTACGGGTGCGGATAGCTGTTACAGCAGGTCGGGAGCCAATAGAAGTATTGTTGGGGATAGCAATCCAGTGGAAACGAGGAATTTCCTCAGTAAGTTCATAAATATCCAGAGCGGATATTCCTGTTATAATTCCATTAGGAATACTGAGAACAGTATAGACAAGATATTCCCATTTGAAGTCGATTTTTGGGGTTTTTTTGACATTACAATAAAGTCCTCTTTCCACTTTTTTAAGAACTCCCTGGTTTTGATAATAACTCAGTAGGCTGGAGGGGTATCCGTTCTCTCGAAAGTCCCTTGAATAAATAAGGGGCTTGTTCAGAAGCTTCTGAATAGGAATTGATTTTTTTTTCTTAGCTTTCTTCATACATTCAATTTATCAAATAAACTCAATAATGTCAAATGAGTGTTTTTATTAAATAAAGTTTTGTTAAAAAAGCCTGTTTTTCCTTTAATTTAAGCTTAAACAGTCCGATAAATCTCACATCATGGAAACAGCTAAGAGTATTATACAGCTTGTTCATCATCGGAGTAAAAATAGAATCCGGGACTTTGGGGAAGTTTTTACCCCTGAAAAATATGTAAATCAAATGTTGGATATGTTGGATAAGTCTATTTGGACAGACACCAATGTTGTTTTTTTCGAACCAACATGCGGGCATGGTAATTTTGTTGAAGCTATTGTTGAAAGACGTTTGAATGCTTTTTTTAAAAAAGCAAAAAGACAGAAAATCAAAAATCCTCATTTCTATACTGTAGCAAATACTTTAAACAATTTGTGGGCTATAGACATTGACTCCCATAATATAAAGTTTTGTCGAAATAGAGTATGGTCTCTTATTTTTAATTTTCTATGGGAATATGAAAAAAATATTCTCTCTTCAGAATCTTTTATAAAAAACAACAGAGTCTTTCTGGCTCATATTTTATGTTGTATTGAGTGGCAGATACATGAAAACGAGGCTCTTTCTTGCTTAGAAACGGATGCTTTTAAAGCTAAAGAAGCAGCGAACAAAACGGCTGTCAGTAGAAAGTGGTTTAAGAAAAACAAACATCACCCAATAAATTTTAAAATGAATTGGTGTCAGTATTTTAAAAATTGTAAGAAAAAAAATGTTATTCCAATTGAATATACAAAGAACTTTAGAGTTATCAATTCTTTAATAGATAAAAGAAAAAAAGAAACCACAGAAAACTTTTCAATACCAGATTTTAAAGTTGAATTACCGATTGCCGCATAAAAAACAACATATAGGAGACTTCATGTCAGCTCGATTGAAACTTGCTAATGTAAATACTCATGTTGTGGATATTTTAGGTAGTGTCAAAGGACGAGATCAGCCTGTAATGAAGATGGATAAGGCTGTAGAATTGGTAAAATGTTTAGAAGAAGAGGTTTTCATAAATGAGGATTATGTATTTTTCGATCCCTTTTGTAAAGCTGGAGAAATTTTACTGGCTACAGCACTTGTCACATCTCTTTATAAATCCAAAAATAAACCTGTGCTTTTGGATACAGTTTATAAAGAGATGTATCAGAGTGATAGATACTTTGCTTTAGCTCCTGATGAGAGACACTATAATCTCAGTCTTAGGACTTTTTATGGCAATGAAAAATCTCATGATAAAAATTTTACTGAAAATATTAAAAACGGTGGTTATCTGTCAGAGATGGACGGACGACTTGATGAAGAAAAATTTAACAAGGAGTTAAAAGCCATGTTGGAATATATCAAAGAAAAAACCGGAAGCAAGAATGTTGTTGCCGTAGGAAATCCTCCATACCAGGAAAATTATAAAGGAACAAATAACAATACAGGAGCAAATCCTATTTATCATTTTCTCCTTGATTCTCTTATTATAAATAGGCAAATTGATCAATTTGTAATGGTTATCCCTTCAAGATGGTTTTCTGGAGGTAGAGGACAATCTCTTAAAAGGTTTGCATCACAACTAAAGAAGTCAAAAAAAATAAAGCAAATATACGATTTTGAAAACTCTAAAGTGGTTTTTCCAACTGTAGATATAAAAGGAGGTGTTTGTTTCCTACATTGGTCTTCAAAATACAACGGAAAGACATTATTTTATAATTGTGAAAATAATGAAAAAACTACAGTTGATTTATCTAAAAGCGATATAATAGTAAGGGATAGATTTTCTCGCTCTATCGTGGAAAAAATAAACAAAAAAAGTAAGAGATATATCTCAGAAATAGCTTGGTCATGGAATCCTTTTGGACTATCAAGTAATTATTTTGATAAACATCCAGAGTGTAAAACAGGTGACTTAATAGATTGCTTTACAAAAAGAAAAATAAAAATGAGAATTAAAAAATCGAAAATAGGTAAGAACAGAGATAAAGTGAACACATACAAAGTAGCTTGCCCTAAAGCAGTTAGAACAGGTGGTGTTCCATACAGAGAAAATCAAATTTTTATAATGAATCCGAAACAGATATGCACAGAAAGTTATATGGTAATTGATACTTTTAAGTCACAAAATGACGCTAAAAGGTTTTTAAATTATCTAAACACAAATTTTGTAAGATTTTTAGTTAGTGTAAAAAAAATTACACAAGATATAACAAAAGATACATGGTCATTGGTTCCTAACTTATCTATGAATAAGGACAAAATCTGGACTGATGAAAAATTATCCAAATACTTTAGTTTTACTAAAGAAGAACAGAAATACATTAAAGAACAAGTAAAGAAATGGACTGCTTGAACCATTAGTTTTGGCTAAAATAATGAATTTAATATGATGGGCTGGATAAAAAGAAAATTTTTAGAAAACAAATTTAAAAAACGATTTGTATGTTTTAATGAATATACCTTAAAAGCCTTTAAAATTAATAAAGATTCAGATTTTAAACATTTATGTATAGAGTGTATAGATGAAATAGCCAAGCGAAATAATAAAGATATAAAATCTGTAAGTTTAGAAGATATATATAGAGTTTTACATAAAATTAGAAAGAGAACTCCTAAACTTTTAAGAAGGATAACTTTATATCAAATAATAAAATTAAAAGACATAGGTTCATCAGCTGGAAATGCTTTTAATATCATTTATAGTATATCACAATTAACACCTATTCCTTTAATGTATGTAGGTTTGAAGAAAATTTTTGGAAAAAGAATAGGATATGTTGTACAAATTTATATTGTTAGTGTAATAGCTAAAGAGATTTACGAAGGAGATAAAAATGTCTGAAAAACTAGAACTTTATGTTTATACTACAAATACTTGGAAGGAACAAGGTTTATTAAAAGTAGGACACTGTCTAAAAGGGCGTCATAAAGACCGTATTAGAGAACAGTTTAATGCCAGTAATCCTGAGCGACCTGAAATTCTGTGGGTGAAAGATTTACCAGAAGGAAAAACAGACAAACATATTCATCAACAGCTTATAGATAATGGGATTGAACATAAAGAAGGCGGAGCAGGAACAGAATGGTTTTACGCTAGATTAGAAGATATAAAGACTGCTTATAATCAAATAGTTCATGGGGTTAAACGAGCAGATAGTTTTTCTCTGAGAAGGGAACAAAAAGAAGCTGTTGATAAGGCTGTCAAATGGTTTAACAAAGACTACTCTTATAAAACGATAGACTCAGCTTCTCATAAGAATAGATTTTTACTAAATGCTAAAATGAGGTTTGGTAAATGTTTTACTGGTATTCATATCGCAAAAGCTATTGAAGCAAAAAAAACAATTATCGTTACTTATAAGCCAAGAGTTATTGGAGAGTGGATGAATGCTGTAAATAATCATGTGGATTTTGAAAATTGGATAGGAGTAAGAGCCAAGAAAGGAGAAAGTAAAAATGAGCCTTTTCTTGATGAAAAAGGCAATTTTCCTGAACATTCTGGCTCTTTGGTTTTATGTGTCTCTCTGCAAGACTTAGATATTGATGAACAAGGAAATGTAAAAGATCGTCTCAAAAAAGTTTTAGAAACAAAATGGGATTTACTAATTTTTGATGAAGTGCATTTTGGAGGAAGAACGGATAGAGTTAAAAATATTTTAAAGTATCTTAGTCCAACATATCGTCTTGATCTTTCTGGCACTCCTTTTCGATTAATTGAAACAATAGATTTTTGTCCTGAACAAGTTTTTACTTATAGCTATCTCGATGAACAGAAAAATAAGAGGCAAGAAATTCAAGATGATCCAGAAAAAAATCAACCTTTTATTTATAGACAAATGCCGAATATGAATCTTTCTACTATAGAAATCACGGATAAAGATATAAAAACCCAAAGAGAAAAATTTATGACAGATGATAGGGATTTTTCTCTAAATGAACTATTCAAATCAAATAGCTCAGGGTTTATCCACAACGACGCTGTAGATCACTTTTTAGAAAGTCTTTCAAAAAGAGAGCATGGAGCTACGGCCTTGAGTGTTTATGGAAAACTAGGGGAACAATTAGGTCTTCCAAAGAGAAGACATAGTGTTTGGTGGTTAAATAGGGTTCAATCTATTAGACAGCTTATAAAAAAATTAAAACGCCATTTTGTTTTTTCTCAATATGAAATTATCAATGCAGCAGGAGGAGATGCAGGTGATGATTTCTCTGATGATGATCTGCCTGATGAGATTTTTGCGAAAAATAAGCAGGATATAATAAATAAGATTGAAAAAGTTAATTCTGATAAAATTAACAAGATGGGCACAATAACTCTTACTTGCAGAAAGTTTTTAACAGGAGTCACCATTAAACAATGGGATTCTATTTTGATATTAAATGATATTCAATCGGCAGAAAGCTACTTTCAGGCAATTTTCAGGATACAATCAGCTTGGTTTGATAAACAACATAAGGAGGTATTAAAACCTGTTGGATTTGTTTTTGATTTTGCTATTTCTCGTTGCTTAAGAACGACTTACGACTATGCAGATGCTTTGACTGATCAGTTGGATCAACAAGATAGTCATAGGCTGCAAATTTGCAGGGACAACTTAAAAACAGTGATTGACGGGCTTTGTAACACTTTAGATATAAAACAATTTTATGAAGGAAGTTTAAGAAGTGACCCTGTGACTTCTCGTCAAATATTTGAAGCTGTTTCCAGTGAAGGTTCTAAAGTAGCGTTAGCTAGAAGGATTACCAGTGACGCTTTGGTTTCTTTTCCTTCATTGGCTCTATTAGAGAAACATCCTCATCTTTTTGAAGCATTAAAAAATGTGAAAGGTTATAGAAGTCAACAAGCCGGAAGTCTTGAAGATTTTATTAAAATAGGAGATGAGGCAAAAAGAAAAAAACTAGAAAAAGATAAATTAGAGGTGAGTAATGAGAAAGTAGAAAAAGATAATGAAGACTTTGTAGAAAAAGAGACAGATAAGGAAAAAAAGAATAAAAAGAAATGGTATGCAACACAAATTAAGAGATTAGCTATCTGTATGGCGGATTTTGTTTATATGACCAAGTTTAGGGAGTATAAAATTGACCATGTTATTGAAACAAAGGACGCAGAGTTTTTTAAATCTGTTACCGGAATAAGTAAAGACCATTTTTCTGAACTATGTGATAAAGGTTTTATACATAGAGAATCCCTTAATCGTATTGTTAGAGAGTTTCGACATCAAGAGGAAAGCTCCTTAAAACCAGAAGAGTATATTTTTGAGCATATACAACAAACTATGGATAAACAATCAGCTTAAAATTGGAAATATTCTGTAAAAATTATGATCAAATTTATTATAGATCGAGTCTCTATCTTTTTAGGTATGTTCCAAAAATTTATGAATTATAAAGTTAAAAAATGCATAGGAGGTAAAGTGACAAGTGGCAATTTAATAAATGAATTAAGAGATACTATTGTAACATTAATTTTCTCATTGGTTCTGGTTTATCTATGCCATACTTATCATTACTTGGAAAAACTGAGAGATTGTTAACAGAGTTGTCTGATAAAAAGGAAAAAGAAGAAATTGAAGAAAATTTAGAAAAAATCATTAAAGCATCTCTCTATAAGGCATTTTTTGATGGAATTATTTCTAAAAATATTAATCTTTTAGAAGGATCAGATGATGAGAAATTAGATGAAGTGTTAAATAATTATCAAGAGTTTATTAAAATTATTAATACGATTTTTTTAAATAGAAGAAATACTATTTTAAGCAAACAAATAAACTTATTTACTACAAATTTTGATATCTTTTTAGAAAGAACTCTAGAAGTAACAAGTGTGGAATATAATGATGGTTTTAGTGGTCGTTTTAATCCTGTATTTAATTTAAGTAATTTTAAAAAATCATTTTTTAAAAGAACTTTGCATTATGATAACACTTATGAACTTCCTGTATTCAACTTAATGAAAATTCATGGTTCATTGACATGGGAAAAAGAGATTGGTGAACAAAATATTTATTTTGATAAGCATTTACAAATTGTAAGGAATATTAAGGAAGTGCAAATATCAGATAATCAGTTAATTGATATTGAAGCTGTTGAAAAAGAAAAACTTGATAACTCTAGAATACAAATAGATCACTTTATTCCTTGTGCTAAAGATAAAAAACTAGATGAAAATATTGAAAGATTTATTAAAGAGTATGAGAAGCTTTCTATTATAAATCCAACAAAAGAAAAATTTAAAGAAACTGTTTTAAACAGGAATCATTATGAGCTTTTAAGAATATATTCAACAGAGCTTGAAAAAGAAAATACAGTATTGTTTGTTATGGGGTTTTCTTTTTCAGATGAGCATATCAGAGAAGTGACTATAAGAGTGGCTAATTCAAATCCTACATTGAAAATTTATGTTTTTGCTTATACTGAGAAAGCTAAAAAAAATATAGAAAGAAAAATTGAAAAGACTAGATTGAATAATGATAATGTTCAAATTATTTCTCCATCAGATTTTAATAATAATGAAATTAAAGATGGTAAACTTAAATTTCAAGCTATTAATGAGAAAGTTTTTAATGTGCTATTAAGGAGTATTGATGAAAAAGAATATAGTAGTTATTCCATCTAGAAATAATATAAATAGTGAATATATATTAAAAGACTCTATTTTTAAAGTTGGTAAAGTAACTTCTGTTGATGGAAGATTTATAAAAATTACAGTTGATAAAAGTAAAAATACTTCTTATTTACTTTATAAAGGGAAATTATTAAAAAATCTTTCTGTTGGAAGTTATGTCAAAATTATAAAAGGTTTTATAAAAATTATTGGTAAAATTGAGGAGGAATATATCAATGAAGATATATATTCGTTTAAAAAATCATATGATAAAAATAGGCATGTGTTAAGAAGTGGTAAGTATAGTAAGACCTTGCAAAGAAAAAGATATGGTAGTGAAAAAGAAAAAATAAATCGAATTTTAAGTATTAGGTTACTTGGTTTTTTTGAGAACCAAGAATTTAAAAAAGGTATTAAAGAACTACCTTTGATTGATAATGAATGTTTTCTTTTAGAAAAGAAGGAATTTGAAGATGTTCACAATTTTATAAGAGACAAAGATACACCAGTAACTATAGGACGTTTGTCATTGGAAAAAGGTCAATCCATAAGTGTTGGAGTGAATAATTTATTTGCTAGTCATATTGGGATTTTTGGTAATACGGGAAGTGGAAAATCTTACACTCTTGCAAAAATATATAGAGAATTATTCAAGCAATATAAAGATAAAGAAAAATTTAAAGAAAACTCTCAGTTTTTATTAATTGATTTTAATGGAGAATATATCAAAGAAGATGTGATAATTGAAAAAATATATAAAAATCGATTTGAACTTTCTACACGGGAACAAGAAGGAAAACATAAATTTCCAATTACTCGAGAAACTATAAATGATCATACATTTTGGACTATTTTTCTCACAGCAACAGACAAGACACAAGCACCATTTTTAAAAAGAACTTTAAAAAAGAAAGACATTGATAATAATTATTCGAGGATTGAAAATATAATCAGAGATGTTCTCACGAATGAAGATAGAAAGATTGATAAAGGGGTTATTTATAATTTTTTGGAAGATGTTAAAAGTTTTTTAGAGATAGATATAAATATTGGCTTATTAAGAAATAATTTAAAATATCATTCAACAAATAATACCTATTATGTTCTTAAAGATGACAGTGAATTAGATAGACCGGATAATCGGTATTATTCAAATAATGAACCAGAAGAGGTTTTAAAAAAAGTTAAAGATTATTTAGGAGATGGAGATAATATCTTTAAAGTAAAAAATAATTTATCAGATTTACAGAAAAAAAACTTAAAGATAATTTATCATTATTACAATGAGATTGTAAGAGGTTTTGCCAATCAAGAGCACCTTGCTCCTTTAATTAAGCGCCTTGATAAAAGAGTAGGTGATTTAGAAAAGGTTATTGAAATTACAGATGATAGATTAACAAGTTTTTTTACTGTTATTTCATTAAGAGAAGTCAATATTGATATGAAAAAAATTTTACCATTGTTAATATGTAAACAGTTGTATGATAATAAGAAAAAAAATAATGAAAAAGAAAAATCATTACATTTTATTATTGATGAAGCTCATAACATTCTTTCTTACTCATCAGAAAGAGAAAGTGAAATTTGGAGAGACTACAGATTAGAAACCTTTGAAGAAATTATCAAAGAGGGTAGAAAATTTGGAGTGTTTCTAACAGTAGCTAGCCAGCGTCCGGCTGATATTTCAACTACAATAATTTCACAACTTCATAATTATTTTTTACATAGACTCATTAACAATAAAGATATTTTGGCTGTAGAAAAAACAATCTCTTATCTTGATAAGGTATCTTTTGATTATCTTCCGATAATGCCAACAGGTACTTGTATTTTAGCTGGTTTATCAGCACAAGTACCAGTTGTTATTGATATAGAGAAAATAGAACTAGAAAAGTTTGAACCAGAGAATAAGACAATAGATTTAACAGAACATTGGAAAGGTGATAAAGAAGATACTAAATAACGAAACATAAATATTCTGTATAGAATAAAAAGTTATTTTCTTTTGGATGAAAGTAGTGAAAGTTGTGAGGATAATATACCTTAACTTATTAATATAAATTTTGGAAGATATAAGTATATTTTTGATTAAGAGGTTCTTTTCAGTTCCCAGTTAAGTTTTTATTTATAAAAAATGAAAAATGAAATTGTCTGTAATTTATCCCGCTAGTAACCGCTCATAACCGTTAGTGTCTGTTTATGTATGTTTATAACCTCTCGTTCCTGTAATAAAATCAATGTCTTACATAAAAAAGATTATTTTTTTATTTGATTTTTTCTTATCGTTAATTTTATATACTCAACAGTTAAAAATTGTGGGTAGCCTCCCCAAGTGAGTTTGTTTAAGGAGGGAAGAGTAGTGAATTCAAAGGATTTAGAAGACAATGGTGGGCCTGAGAAGTGAAAAAAGAGGGTTCAAAACGCTGAAAATAGCTAACCGTTCAACAAAAATTCACTCTTGCAACCCTTGGTAACCGCTCAAAACCTCTCATAACCAGAGCATCCCGTAAAAATCCCGTAGAAAAAATTTATAATAATGGTGGGGACGGGCTGGCACTAATTAGTGGATTGTCTTTAAAATAAAGGTATTTAAATTTATTTGACTCTTTAAAATATATTACTTATAGTAATATACATGAAAAAGAACTTATTTGACCCTGAAAAGTTATTACCTGAGTTTGACAATTTCTTGCACCAAAAGGGTGTAAAGTTTGAAGCTGTTGTCATTGGTTCAGGAGCTTTAACCATTATGGGATTCTTACAAAGACAGACTGTTGATATAGATGTTTTAGATCCAAAAATTCCAGAAAAAATAATTCGATTAGCAAGCGAGTTTCGTATTCAAAAAGAAAAAGAAGGAACTTATTTAATTGAAAATTGGATAAATAATGGACCAGATAAATTATTATTAAACCTTCCAAAAGGTTGGTCTTCTCGAACTCAACTTTTCTTTAATGGAAAAGCTCTTACTTTTGTTACTTTAGGAAGACCTGATCTGTTAAAGGATAAGTTGTGGGGATTTTGTGATTTAAGAGAGCAGGACAGATCAGTAATTCTTGCTTTAAAACCTTCTCGCAGTGAACTACTTGAAACAGTTAAATGGGTGAAAGATCAGGAAGCCCATCCTTCTTGGCCGGATCATGTTGATTCCAAAGTGAAAGAACTTTTCAAGGTTTTGGGTTATGAGTTTCAGTAATTTTATAATAAAGACAGGAAAATCATTGGATAATGATCTTAGGGCTATCGGTTTTAACCTTAGTGGTAGAAAGAAGTCCATAGACCCCAATATTGAATCTGTTATTATTTCTGCTTCCATAGAGGCTGTTAATAATAAAGATAATCGTATAGGTGGACTTTTAGTGGATTGGATCACAGTTCATTATTTGAGGATTAATGTAGATAGACTCACAAAATTTATCTTTAGTTTAAGTGATTCAGATTATAAATTTGTAAAAATTTTTTGGTGTGCCAATGCTCAAAGGCTTTTTATAAAGGATCAGCGGTTTAAAAGGTTGTCTGAATTATACAAGGGGAGAAGAATCAACTTCGCAGATCGTTTTATAAGAAAAGGACAAAAAAAAATGACAAAAATGCTTATTGAAATAAAAGGGGAGGATGAAAGGTTTAAAAGAACTTGTATCCGAGTTCCAAAGGGTCATTTTTCAGAGAGACCTCACCAGATTTTTCCCGTCTCTGTTATCGCTAAAAATCATCTTCCTTATCGTTACAGGGTTATGATGGGGTCTTCCTATCGTGCGGATTTATGGGCTTTGCTTGATAATGATTCAAGTATTTCAGCTTATGCCTTGGGAAAAAAAGCTCATTGCTCTTATCGTGCAGCTTATATGGCTAAGAAAGATTATGAGCTTTTGAAGGGAAAACTCCTGTAAAAGAAATAGGGAGAAGATGCCAACTTTGCGATTGGCCCCATCACAATTGAGGCTTAGCTATGTATCTGATGAATGAAACCGACATTTTTTTTAAAAAATATCAGTTTCTATTCATTTTTATATTTATTAAATAAACTCAATTATATAAAATGGATGTATTTAGTAAATAAGAAAAGTGGCTAGTACCATCAATAAATGTGGTAGTATGACACCCCATACTACCACATTTAATTTTTATACTACCTCTATTGATAAGTAGGGCTTTGTATAAATATAAGGATTGAAATGTCCCCCATATATGAACAAGTTGCAAATATAAAAGAATATTGGGTTAAATAGAAGCATATTCAAAAACTAAAATTATGAAAAAAAGTTTTTACAGAAAAAAATATAAGTAATTTCAATAGTTAAAAAGACAATGGTGGGCCTGAGAAGATTTGAACTTCTGACCCCACGCTTATCAAGCGTGTGCTCTAACCAGCTGAGCTACAGGCCCTGAACAAAAACTGAGGATACATTTTATTGAAGTTGTTTGCAAATGTTGTAAATTCAGTCGCTCAAAAAATCATGAATATGATTTTTTGCCCTGAGTTGTTTGCTCCCATAAGGTCGCAAACTCCACAGGTCGCTTATCTGCGTATGCTGATTGAAGCCTCGCAACTTCAGACCCCAGGCATTCTCAAGCCTGTGTTCCTAACCAGCTGAGCTACAGGCCCTGAACAAAAACTGAGGATACATGTTATTGAAGTTGTTTGCAAATGCTGTAAGTTCAGTCGCTCAAAAAATCATGAATATGATTTTTTGCCCTGAGTTGTTTGCTCCCATAAGGTCGCAAACTCCACAGGTCGCTTATCTGCGTATGCTGATTGAAGCCTCGCAACTTCTGACCCCAGGCATTCTCAAGCCTGTGTTCCTAACCAGCTGAGCTACAGGCCCGGGAATAGACAAGAGGATACATGTTATTGAGCTGGTTTGCAAATGTTGTAAGTTCAGTCGCTCAAAAAATCATGAATATGATTTTTTGCCCTGAGTTGTTTGCTCCCATAAGGTCGCAAACTCCACAGGTCGCTTATCTGCGTATGCTGATTGAAGCCTCGCAACTTCTGACCCCAGGCATTCTCAAGCCTGTGTTCCTAACCAGCTGAGCTACAGGCCCTGAACAAAAACTGAGGATACATGTTATTGAGGTTGTTTGCAAATTAGGAAGGTAATTTTTACAATGTGGCTTTTGTTTTTTTATTTTTGCGTTTATACTAATATTGTTTGATCTCTGCTTCTGTGGAATAAGTTGGATTACTTCAGAATTAATTGAGTACAAATATGTTTAATCTCCGCTTCCATAGAGCAAGTATGAAAAAAGGATATTTTAAGGTGATAAAGTTCGTAATTTTTATGTTTTGTTTTTTTATTTCTGTCTTTGTTCATGCTGTTGACGATGATGTTGATTATATAGATATGTTGCTGGAACAGGATGATATAGAAGTAGATTGCTCTAATATTTTAGAAGTGGTGAACTCTTATGTGGATTTAAGCGAATATAATCAAAATCTGCTGGGAGTTTCTGCTCGTCGTTTTTTATCAGCTTTGGACTTGTTTTATAGAGCGCAAACACAGCAGGAAATCGAAGATGTGAAAATGCAAATAGATGATATTAGAGGAGATGTTGAAGCTCTTGTCACAGAAAGTGTTGTTCTATCCAATAAGGCGGATGCCTTTATAGAAGCTCTTCCTGATTGCCTACAACAGTAGTCATTTTTGAAGCCTTTTCCGGCAAGGCAGCAGTGGGGCCTTTTCTTAGGAACAGTGCAATATAGCGGTTTCTCGTGTCAGCATGACTCCCCTGTTTTTGGTGAAAATTGAAATAAAGCCTTAAATAAGGAGTGATACCGTACTGGTATAGAAAAAGTAAAAATATTTCCTTTTTAAGCTTGATCTTTAACAGAAGAATCGTTTAATATCTTCTTTCCCTATAAGTTACGAACTTTGTAGGGAAGCTCTTTTTTTCAAATACTTTAGGTGTCTGATTGTGAAAAATTTGAGATAAGCAAATTTCAAAGAATCCGGCTGTGTAGAGCCCGGTGCGGAAACAACAGACCAGAGAAAAACACCCCAAGTGATTACTATAATTCTCTAGTATTTTATGAAAAAAAGGCAAGCTCTTTGACAACTGAATAGAGTGCTTGTGCTGCCCTTTCTGTGGGTACAGAAATGGGTGGATCCCTTATTTTATAAGGGTGAAAAGCACAAGTTTAAAGTAACTCACATTTTTACAAAAATATTTGTTCTTAAATTTCATTTTTTAGAGCGAAAAAAAGAGTCTGAACTGAAATCATTCTTAGCAATTTCAGTCAGTTTTGTTTTTAAATAAAAGCTACTAAGAGTTTACGGAGGATGCCTTGGCATCAGAAAGCGATGAAGGACGTGGCAAGCTGCGATAAGCTTCGGGGAGTGGCACACACACTGCGATCCGGAGATTTCCGAATGGGGAAACCCGCCGGTTGAGCCGGCAGTTCAAGGTGAATACATAGACCTTGTAATGGCAAACGAAGGGAAGTGAAACATCTCAGTACCTTCAGGAACAGAAATCAAATAGAGATTCCCTGAGTAGTGGCGAGCGAAAAGGGAAGAGCCTAAACCTTTTGTATGTTAAAGGGTCCGGCCCTTGTACAGAAGGTGTCATGGGACTTTAAAGAAGCGACCGGACTCGCTTCACGAAGTTACAAAGTCAAAATTTAGCAGAAGAGTCTGAAAAGTCTCTCCAAAGAAGGTGATAGACCTGTAAGCGAAAAGTTTTGACCTTCGATAAAGTTTCCCAAGTACCACCGGGCACGTGGAATCCGCTGGGAATTTAGGGGGACCACCCTCTAAGGCTAAATATGTTCTGATGACCGATAGTGAACCAGTACCGTGAGGGAAAGGTGAAAAGAACCCCGGAAGGGGAGTGAAATAGAACCTGAAACCGTGAACTTACAAACAGTGGGAGCGCTATTGCATGACAAGCGTGACCACGTACCTTTTGCATAATGAGCCAGTGAGTTATGGTCACGAGCAAGGTTAAGCTGTGAAGCGAAGCCGTAGCGAAAGCGAGTCTTAAATGGGCGTTTTTTTAGTTCGTGGCTATAGACCCGAAACCCGGTGAGCTATTTATGGCCAGGGTGAAGTGCAGTTAACCCTGCATGGAGGCCCGAACCATTGGAAGATGCAATTTCCTTGGATGAGCTGTGAATAGGAGTGAAAGGCTAATCAAACTGGGTGATAGCTGGTTCTCCCCGAAATATATTTAGGTATAGCCTCGAATATCTATCCTGGAGGTAGAGCACTGAATGGGCTAGGGGTCCTTACCGGATTACCAAACCCAAACAAACTCCGAATGCCGGTGATAGTGAGTTCGGGAGACAGTCATGGGGTGATAAGGTCCTGTGACGAGAGGGAAAGAGCCCGGACCCTCGGCTAAGGTCCCTAAATCCATTGCTTAGTGTTAAACGTTGTGGAATTACTCAGACAGCCAGGAGGTTGGCTTAGAAGCAGCAATCCTTTAAAGAAAGCGTAATAGCTCACTGGTTCAGTGATTTTGCGCGGAAGATTTAACGGGGCTTAAGCATGGTACCGAAGCCAGGGACTGTTGTTCGCAACAGTGGTAGGGGAGCGTTGTCGTTAAGGATGAAGCTTGACCGCGAGGACAGGTGGACAGACGACAAGTGATTCTGCTGGCATAAGTAGCGTATTAACAGAGGTGAGAAACCTCTGCGCCGAAAACTCAAGGGTTCCTGGGCCAGGATCATCCTCCCAGGGTTAGTCGGGACCTAAGGCGAGGCCAAGTGGCGTAGTCGATGGACAAAGGGTTAATATTCCCTTACCGGCTTTGATGTTCAAGCATAGGAGTGACGGACTCAGTTATCCCGGCCTGTTATTGGATTCAGGTGTAAGCGTGCAAGAGGGGGTGTAGGTAAATCCGCATCTCAACTCTCAGGCGTAAATGCGAGAGGATCTGATCCTCGAAGCGGGAGACACTATGGTTCCCAGAAAAACTTCGATGTATTGTCAAAGTTGCCCGTACCGTAAACCGACTCAGGTGAGTAGGATGAGTATTCTAAGGCGATTGGGTTAACTCCAGTTAAGGAACTCGCCAAATTGGCACCGTAACTTCGGGAGAAGGTGTGCCCTCTCAGGTGAAACCCCTTGCGGGTGGAGCTAGGGGGAGGGTCGCAGTGACCAGGGAGTAGCGACTGTTTACCAAAAACACAGGGCTATGCTAAATCACAAGATGATGTATATAGCCTGACGCCTGCCCGGTGCCGGAAGGTTAAGAGGATTTGTCAGCCGCAAGGCGAAGCGGAAAATCGAAGCCCCGGTAAACGGCGGCCGTAACTATAACGGTCCTAAGGTAGCGAAACTCCTTGTCGGGTAAATTCCGACCTGCATGAATGGCGTAACGACTTCTTCAGTGTCTCAACTGGACCCCCAGTGAAATTGAACTCTCAGTGAAAATGCTGAGTACCCGCGGAAAGACGAGAAGACCCCGTGAACCTTTACTCTAGCTTGGCAATGACTTTAGAGTGGTTATGTGTAGGATAGGTGGGAGGCTTTGAAGCTTGGGCGCTAGCCCAGGTGGAGCCAACCTTGAAATACCACCCTTAGTTATTTTGAAGTCTAACCTGCACCCCTGAACCGGGGTGAGGGACATTGTCAGGTGGGGAGTTTGACTGGGGCGGTCGCCTCCTAAAAGGTAACGGAGGCGTACGAAGGTTCCCTCAGCCTGATTGGAAACCAGGCGCTGAGAACATTGGCATAAGGGAGCTTGACTGCGAGACTTACAGGTCGAGCAGGTGCGAAAGCAGGTCAAAGTGATCCGGTGGTTCCGAGTGGAAGGGCCATCGCTTAACGGATAAAAGGTACTCCGGGGATAACAGGCTGATACCCCCCAAGAGTTCACATCGACGGGGGTGTTTGGCACCTCGATGTCGGCTCATCTCATCCTGGGGCTGGAGCAGGTCCCAAGGGTTTGGCTGTTCGCCAATTAAAGAGGTACGCGAGCTGGGTTCAGAACGTCGTGAGACAGTTTGGTCGTTATCTTCCGTGGGCGTAGGAAAATTGAGAGGAGCTGTCCTTAGTACGAGAGGACCGGGATGGACGAATCTCTGGTGCACCTGTTGTCACGCCAGTGGCATAGCAGGGTAGCTATATTCGGAACGGATAACCGCTGAAAGCATCTAAGCGGGAAGCCGACCTCAAGATAAGTTTTCCCTGATCCGTAAGGATCCTGAAGACCCCTTCGAGACCAGGAGGTTGATAGGCGGTAAGTATAAGCACAGCAATGTGTTCAGCTGATCCGTACTAATAGGTCGTGAGGCTTTTTTAAAAACAATTTCTGATCTGTCATTCCCGCTTTACGCGGGAATCCAGCTAAGAATGTTTTGAGTACAGACGATTGATTTGTCATTCCCGCGAAAGCGGGAATCTAGGCCAAAAACTGTCATTCCCGTGAAAGCGGGAATCTAGGTCAAAAACTGTCATTCCCGCGAAAGCGGGAATCTAGGCCAAAAACTGTCATTCCCGCGAAAGCGGGAATCTAGGTCAAAAACTGTCATTCCCGCGAAAGCGGGAATCTAGGTCAAAAACTGTCATTCCCGCGAAAGCGGGAATCTAGGTCAAAAACTGTCATTCCCGCGAAAGCGGGAATCTAGGTCATTAAGGAAAAAGAGTTGCTTTAATACTAAATAAAGAATTGCTGGTGTCTATAGCGGCGGGGCCACACCTGTTCCCATCCCGAACACAGAAGTTAAGTCCGTCAGCGGCAATGGTACTACAGGGCTGACCCTGTGGGAGAGTAGCACGATGCCGGCTTTATTACTAAAAAGCCAGTCAGGAATTATTCTTGGCTGGCTTTTTTTATGTCAGATAGATTCCATTTTTATATTCAATTAGAGTCTATCTTTTAAGTCAGAATTAGCTCGAAACGAGTTCGGCTTTGAGCACAGAGCGGCTAAAAGCTCGCTCTGTGGCAAAACGCATGTTTGAGCTTTCGAGCTAATTCTGACTTAAAAGATAGACTCCAACATATCTCTAAATATTCAGATATTCATTTTGCTATAGAAAAAACGGACCAGTCATCCTACATGTAAAGATTGATTTAGTTATTATAACCCGTCTTTAGTCTTAACATGACTTCTCTTGGCAGATTCCCTGACACAAGGTATTGATATAACTAATCAGACTTAATTTTCTCGTGCAGCAAGAGATGAGATCAACAGGATTTGAAAAGCAGGTGTGTAATGGCTCGGTTTTTAAAAACGCGCACAAAAGTATTAGGGTTGCATCCCGGTTCTCTTGTTTATATTGGCGATTCAGGAGATAAAGAAAAAATAAATATCAACCTGATAAACTACACTAAGGAGTCTTTTTTTGAATCGCATTCAGCTACTTTTGAAAAATGTGTTGAGAGTGTAAAGGATGGCAGTCACATCACCTGGGTTGAATTTCGTGGTTTATCTGACAAGAAAGTGATTGAGGAAATTGGAAATCAGTTTGGTATTCATCGTCTCTGGCTGGAAGATGTTTTAAACACAGATCATCGTCCAAAGGTGGAAGAGCTGGATAACATGCTCTTCTCTATTATTAAATATGTTTCCACAGGAAAAAAAGTAGGAAGAATGCATATCAGGGTTTCCCAAACCAGTATCTTTTTTGGTCAGAACTTTGTTCTTTCCTTCCATGATAGGGAGGATGATATTTTTGAACCGGTAAAAGATCGCCTTAGAAAATCCATCTGGAAGATCAGAACTTTAAAGGCGGACTATTTATTTTATTCCTTAATAGATTTACTCATTGATCAATATTATATCGTTCTTGAAAAAATGGGGGACTATTTTGAAGAATTGGAAGAGCGTGTGACGGCTAATATCAATAAATTGAACCCCGTGGATATTCTCTCTCTTAAGGGGGAATTTTTATATCTTAGAAAAACAGCTTTTCCGGTAAAAGAAGCCTTAAATAAAATTATTATCAGTAACCACCCCTGGGTTGAACCAAAAAACCTGCGCTACTTTAAAGATATTCAGGATCATACTGTTCAGATTATTGAGGTTATTGATTATTATAATGAGTTAACTACTTCTCTTATGGATTTTTATCAAAATACGATAAATAGAAAAATGAACGAGATTATGAAAGTCCTCACTATTTTTGCGGCTATTTTCATTCCTCTTACCTTTATCGTGGGTATTTATGGCATGAACTTTAAATTCATGCCTGAGTTAAATTGGAAGTATGGTTATTTGGCAATATGGGTGCTTTTTTTACTTGTGGGTGGGGGAATGGTCTTTCTCTTTAAAAAAAATAAATGGCTATAGATTTTTTGATTCTTTACTTATTTCTATAAAGACTTCATTTCTTCTGAAAAAAGGAGGTGTCCAGGGAGGATTGTAACCAGCTAAAATAGGGTCCGATAAAGGTGGATAATTTTTTACCCGCATCCATTCTAATAGTTTATCAGTATGTTCATTGAAATTGCTTTCCGATAGAAAACCGCTAAACTTAGCAACGGCAAATCTTTTTTCTTTTACTGTTTTAATTGTAACTTTTTGATCTTCTGGAGGGGGGGCTTTTTCCAGAGTGTATTCTTTAGGGAGAATAAAAGTCATTTTCCAGGATTTTTTTTCCGAATTTCGATCCAGTAAAACCGGGGCCGTCATTTCTATTTCTTCTGCTTTTTTATTTTCTCCGAAAATATAACCGCCGAGACGTTTAAATCCAATATTGCCCACTTCATCAAAATCTTCACTTTCTACAATGGTTTCTGCAATAACCAACTCTGAATAATCACGCACTTGAAAGAGTACATCTTTAGATTTTTCTTCAAGTAAAATCTGGTACTCTGGTTCAGGAACATTACTGAGTCCCAAAATAAAACAGCCCGTCAAAAAAAGAGGAGAGATTAAAATAAACCATTTTAACATTTATCAATAGATATAACACACTTTTCAACTTATGAATAGTTTAGGTTCATGGTGACTTAAGGGGTTTATTTCTCATCATTTTTAACAACAATATATACAGGTTATCTTTCCTGTAATTAAATCTAAATTCACATTCTTTAAGATGCAAGTAAAAAGTTCCTTTATTCATTCCTCTAAATTTAGATAATCTCACTTTAGCTAAACCCCAAAAGTTTTCTATCCCATTGATATGATTTTTTATATTCTTTTGCTCTCTTCTTGCAAATTCATTCTTCCCATGATGAACACGATAATGTCTTTTATAGCCCATATTCACTAACCCATCATAAGTTTTAAAACCATCTGTATAGACAATAACTGACCTAGATATTCTTTGGTTTATAAGGGGAATAATGGCTTTTTTAGAGCAATTTTTAATAACTTGAGTATAAACCTTACCTTCTCTTTGTTTGAGTCCAAATACGATTGTTTTGCCATAGGAGCCTCTTCCTCTTCTTCCACGAATGCGTTTAGCTCCAAAATAACTTTCATCTATTTCTATCTCTCCCTTTTGAAAAGGACTTTCTTTTTCACAGAAAACAGCGATATTTTTTCTGATTCCTGTGAGAATATTATTGATTGTTTTACGATTGGTTTTAGATAAAGTAGCTATTTGTGTTGCTGTTAGATCAACAGAAAAAAGCTTAATAATTTCTCTAAATTTCTTCTCAGAAATATGGGAACGGATAAAATACTTATTTTTCATAGTGATTACAAAAAGTTAACTACCTTAATAATTAGCTTAAGTCACCATGAACCATAGTTTATAATCATATAAAGGATTTCTTATGGAAAAGTACAAAAAGAACAAAGCTCAGGTAAAGAGGCAAAAACCAAAACTGACCCTTAATAACTTCTTCAAACTCTTCTACTCTGATGTAAGACTTGCAAAAGAGTTAATAAAACCGATTTTTTCAAAGAAAGAGATTGGAGCTTATGACGGAGTTAGATTCAAAAACTTGGGAAAAAACGGAAAAGCTGCTTATAGAAGCTGGGGTATTAAAACAAGGAGGAACTATCTCTATCCCACTTTGTATGTCATTCCTGTACGTGTTCACTAATTCGCTGACAAAATCATGTCTTCAGGAGAGAAGTAGGAGTCAAAAGACTCAGACATGCGTTTTGCCACAAATTTGTCATTCCCGCGAAAGCGGGAATCTAGTTGCTCCTGTGCTCAAAGCCGAACTCGCTTTTGCCCCCTACTTCTCTCCTGAAAAGCTTATCCATCTGTCATTCCCGTGAAGCTTGTCCTCGCGAAAGCGGGGAACGGGAATCCAGAAAATGAGCAAGAAGAAACAGAAAGCCACTTTGTTGTCTTTCCCGCGAAGAGGGAAAAGGCATCTTAGGCATTCGCATCCATAGGGGGTTATTTCTCATCATTTTTAAATGGGAAAATTTTCATAGATGGTTTTTTTGCTTTTTTTCTTTATGTTTTTGTTTTATGTTGAGTTGAAATGAAAAAGACCCTTGGATTTTTCTATATTTTTTTGTTCTTTGTGGCTGTGTTTTCCCATCTTTGTTATTCTGCTGCTAAAAAAAGACCTTCTACTTGCCCTAAAGGGTTTGAAGTTGGGGAGATCGTTAAAGACTTGTTTACGCTGAAGGATTTTGTTCAGGTGATGGTGGATCTTAAAATTTATTCAACCCTGGATTTGGTTAAAGCAAAAAGAGACGGGGATTTTCCTGAAGAGGTTCCTGATAAGCCTCTGAAGACTTACCAGGAACTGAAAGGACAATGGAGTGTATTATGGAATGCAGTTCATGCTCGTCGTTTGTCTCAAGGGGAAGATGTAGCTAAGCGAAGAAAATTGACAGATGGGGAGCTTCGAACCCTTATGGCAGAGGTTTCTGAGAGTTTAAATAGAAAAGAGGCATTAGAGTTAGAAGAAGATTCTTCGGTAGAACAGAGAGCACAGAATGTAGAACAGAGAGCACAGAATGTAGGACAGAGAGCACAGAATGTAGGACAGAAAGCACAGAATGTAGGACAGAAAGCACAGAATGTAGGACAGAAAGCACAGAATGTAGGACAGAATATTGATAATCAAAAAAAGACCCCCTTTGAAGCAAAAAATCGGCGTAACAAAAAAAAGAATAGGCCAGTCGGGGGTGGGTGGAAAGTTAGTTTGCAAAGTGAACGGGAAAGTAGTTTGCAAAGTGAACGGGAAGGGAGTTTGCAAAGTGAACGGGAAAGGAGAGTGCTTTCTTTGATAGAGGAGAATCCTCAAATACAAATAAGGGAGTTGTCTGAACAGATTGAAGTGACAAGGCGTCTGGTGGATAAGATAATTTCTCAGTTAAAAGAAGAGGGCCATTTGGTGAGAGTGGGAGGGACCAGTCAACATGGGTACTGGAAGGTTTTTAAGAAAGGGGAGAAAGCGTCTGCTGATGTTGTTAGTTTGCAAAGTGAACGGAAAAGGAGATTGCTTTCTTTGATGGAGGAGAATCATCAAATACAAATAAGGGAGTTGTCTGAACATCTCCAAGTGTCAGAGAGACTGGTGGATAAGACCATTGCTTATTTAAAAAAAGAGGGTCGTCTGGTGAGAGTGGGAGGGGTCAGTCAACATGGGTACTGGAAGGTTTTTAAGGAAGGGGAGAAAGCGTCTGCTGATGTTGTTAGTTTGCAAAGTGAACGGGAAAGGAGAGTGCTTTCTTTGATAGAGGAGAATCCTCAAATACAAATAAGGGAGTTGTCTGAACAGATTGAAGTGACAAGGCGTCTGGTGGATAAGATAATTTCTCAGTTAAAAGAAGAGGGCCATTTGGTGAGAGTGGGAGGGACCAGTCAACATGGGTACTGGAAGGTTTTTAAGAAAGGGGAGAAAGCGTCTGCTGATGTTGTTAGTTTGCAAAGTGAACGGAAAAGGAGATTGCTTTCTTTGATGGAGGAGAATCATCAAATAAAGATGAGTGAATTATCTGAACAGATTGAAGTGTCAATGAGTGAGGTGGGTAAGATAATTTCTCAGTTAAAAAAAGAGGGTCGTCTGGTGAGAGTGGGAGGGTCCAGTCAACATGGGTACTGGAAGGTTTTTAAGAAAGGGGAGAAAGCGTCTGCTGATGTTGTTAGTTTGCAAAGTGAACGGGACAGGAGAGTGCTTTCTTTGATGGAGGAGAATCCTCAAATAAAGATAAGGGAGCTGTTTGAACACCTCCAAGTGTCAGAGAGCATGGTGAATAAGATCATTTCTCGATTAAAAAAAGAGGGTCGTCTGGTGAGAGTGGGAGGGACCAGTCAAAAGGGGTACTGGGAGGTGCTTTAGTCCCCTTAGTTAGGGAATACCATCCTGATTAGGCTATTCTCAAACAGAATGGAGATATTGTATATATGATAAAGGAAAAAAGTGCTATTATACAAATTTAACAATAGCAGGGTAAATGCAAATGGCTTTCGATCACAAAGCACTAGAACAAAAATGGCAAAAAAAATGGGAAGAGAATAAATGCTTTAAAGCGGAAGTGAATCTCTATAAACCTAAATTCTATGCTCTGAGCATGTTTCCCTATCCTTCCGGGTCTGGCCTGCATATAGGGCATCTAGCCTCCTATACCCCTACAGAAATTGTAGCCCGTTTTAAAAGAAGTCAGGGATTTAATGTGCTTCACCCGATGGGCTACGATGCCTTTGGGCTTCCAGCAGAACAATACGCTATTCAAACCGGCATTCACCCTTCGGTTATCACCCAGCAAGCTATTGATAACTTTCGTCGGCAACTCAGATCTTTTGGATATAGTTTTGATTGGGATCGGGAAGTCTCCACTTGCGAACCGGAGTACTATAAATGGACTCAATTTCTTTTCCTTCAATTTTTTAAAAAAAAATTAGCCTATCAAAAAAAGGTTCCGGTGAACTGGTGTCCTGCCCTAAAAACCATCCTGGCTAATGAAGAAGTCATAGACGGAAAAAGTGAAAGAGGTGGACACCCTGTCATTAAAAAACCCATTAAACAGTGGCTACTGGCTATAACAAAGTACGCAGAAAGACTTTTGCAGGATATGACACAACTGAAATGGCCGGAAAGGACCATCGAAGGGCAAAAAAACTGGATTGGAAAAAGCCAAGGGGCTTCTATTTTTTTTCCTATTAAAAACTCTAAGAAGAATATAGAGATTTTCACCACCCGACCAGATACTTTGTTCGGAGTCACTTTCATGGTGTTATCCCCTGAGCATCCTTTAACAGAGGAAATCACTACAAAAGAACAAAAAAAAGAAGTGCTTGCTTATAAGGAAAAAACCCTTCGTATATCCGATGTGGATAGAAAAGCGGCTGAAAACAAAACCGGTGTTTTTACAGGAGCTTATGCTCTTCACCCTTTTACGAAAGAAGAAATCCCTATATGGACAGCCGATTATGTGCTTATGGACTACGGAACAGGTGCCATTATGGCCGTGCCCGCCCACGACGAAAGGGATTTTGAATTTGCGAAAAATTTTAAACTACCGATTAAAAAAATTATGAAATGCGAAGAGCTTCCTTTTACTGAAGACAGCTTACATATTCAATCCGATTTTTTAAACGGACTAAACAAAGAGGAAGCCATTAAAAAAATGATCAGTGAAATAGAAAAAAACAACTATGGGAAACCAGAAACGCAATACAAATTAAAAGACTGGATTTTTTCCAGACAAAGATATTGGGGAGAGCCTTTTCCTGTTGTGCATTTTAAAGATAAAATTAAAGCTATTGATGAAAAAGATCTCCCTGTGATTCTTCCTAAGACCACCCATTATGAACCTTCGGAAAAAGGAGAGCCTCCTCTTGCTCGTCAACCGAAATTTATTAATTATACGGATCCTCAAACCGGAGAAAAAGGTAAAAGAGAAGGTAGCACTATGCCCGGCTACGCTGCGTCTTCTTGGTACTTTTTGCGCTATACAGACCCTAAAAACAATCAAGCTCCTTTTGACTTTGAAAAACAAAAATATTGGATGCCGGTGGATCTCTATGTAGGAGGGGCGGAGCATACTGTAGGGCATTTGCTATATGCTCGATTTTGGCAAAAATTTTTATATGATATGAACATGGTTTCTCACAAAGAGCCTTTTAAAAAATTAATACATCAAGGAATGATCTTGGGAGAAGACAGCCAGAAAATGTCTAAGTCCCGAGGTAATACAGCCAACCCTGATTCCTTAAAAGATAAATATGGAGCTGACACAATCCGGGTTTATATCACTTTTTTAGGCCCTTTGGAGAAAGACAAACCTTGGTCTTCTCAAGGTATTGAAGGGAGTCGACGTTTTCTGGAACGGGTATGGAGACTTTGCTTTAATGACAAAGGGGATGTGCTTCCTGAAAAAGGACAAATGAGCCAAAATATGGATTCTCTATTGAATCGCACCATTAAAAAAGTAACAGAGGATATAGAAAACCTTAACCTTAACACCGCCATCAGTGCGATGATGGTTCTGGTAAATGAACTCTATAGAAAACAAGTAAGGAATCACAAAACATTAAAAATATTAGCTCAGTTATTGATGCCTTTTGCTCCTCATATAGCTGAAGAGATATGGTCTGCTCTGGGGGGGGAGGGTTTTGTTTCTCTTAGTCCCTGGCCGGTTTTTCAAAAAGAGTTAATTCAGGAAAAAGAACACACCATAGGTGTACAGGTCAACGGGAAAACCAGAAGTTCTATTACCTGTTTAAATAACACTAGTGAATCTACAGTTCTTGAGGCGGCTAAAGAAAAAACAGCCATTCACAATGCCCTAAAAGGAAAAATAGTAAAAAAAGTTATTTACAAAGCGGGCCGTATCCTGAATATTATTACAAACTAAATCCAGAGGAAAGCAGTTAATGAAAAAAGAAATTAAAAAAAATCATTTTGCTGGTTCTACAAAAAAGGAGCCTAAAGAGGTGGAGCAAATCAAATTCCTGAAGGAAAAATGGTCCGATCAAAGTATAAAATGGTCCATTGAAGACAGTTCTAAAACTTATGGAGTCAATATATGGGGAGGGGATTTTTTCACTCTCAATGCCCAAGGGCATATTGAAGTAGCCCCACAAGGAATAAAAGGCCCTCGTTTGGATCTTTACAAAATTATCACAGAGTTGGGGAAACAGCATATTCGCTTGCCGGTTCTTATTCGTTTTCCTGACATTATCCATGCGCAGATGAACAAACTAGTGACCTGTTTTAATCAAGCCATAAAAGAATATGGCTACCAGGGTCAGTATCAAGGTGTTTTCCCTGTTAAGGTGAATCAACAAAGTTATGTCATAAGAGACATTATTAAATCTGGCAGTAAATACGGTTTTGGCCTGGAAGTGGGAAGCAAACCGGAATTACTTATTGCTCTTGCTCTTTTAGATGAACCCCATCGGATTATTATATGTAATGGCTTTAAGGATACGGAATATATACAAACTGCTTTATTGTCTTTAAAAGCCGGCATGCGTATTTTTATTGTTGTAGAGCGATTGGAGGAGTTAAGTGTTATTCTGAAAACCGCCCGGAATTTAAAGGTGAAACCGAATATAGGTTTTAGAATAAAACTGAATACACAAAGCCGGGGTAAATGGATGGACAGCACCGGGTTTAAATCCAAGTTTGGCTTGACAGCGAGTGAAATTGTTCAAGGAATAGGAATATTAAAAGAATATTCTGCTCTGGAAAATTTAAAACTTCTTCATTTTCATATTGGTTCACAAGTGCCGTCTATTCATCCTATTAAATCCGCTATTCGAGAAGCGGCCCGGATTATGACAGAGCTATATCACTTCGGAGTACAAGTGGAGTACATGGATGTAGGAGGAGGCTTAGGGGTGGATTATGATGGTTCGGGGCAGTCTCATTCTTCGACTAATTACAGCGCTCAAGAATATGCTAATGATATTGTCTATCACCTCCAAAGTATTTGTGACGAAAATAAGAGTCCTCACCCTCATATTATCTCCGAATCTGGCCGGTTTCTAACGGCACATAGCTCTCTTTTAGTTTTTAATGTAATGGATGCTAATTTAATTGAGAAAAACGAAGACTCTGAGTTTCAAATGGAGCCGGATACACATGCTTTTGTAAAAGATCTTTGCGAGATATATAAAGGTCTGAATAAAAACCCCATTAGTGAATCCTTTAATGATTTAATTGAAAAAAAGAAAGATATTCATCAATTATTTATTTACGGTGTGCTCAATTTAAAAGAAGCCGCTTTAGCGGAAAATATTTATTGTGTAGCCGCCTCTCGCTTAAAAAGTATGACAGAGGGGAAAGAGGATTATGAAGAGATATTTCAAGCTCTTACAGATGAACTGTCCGATATTTACTTTTCCAACTTTTCTGTATTTCAAAGTCTTCCGGATTCCTGGGCTTTAGGGCATTTATTTCCCGTCATGCCTATTCATCGTTTGGCAGAGAAACCGGTTAGACGGGCCTGCCTGGCAGATTTGACTTGTGACTCTGACGGAAAAATTGCTCATTTTATGAACTATTATTTATGGAAAAATGAAAAACATTTGATGGTGCATCAACTTAAAAAAAAGGAACCTTACTACATGGCTGCTTTTTTAACAGGGGCTTATCAGGAGATTTTAGGAGACATGCACAATTTATTTGGAGATACGGACGCCATTCATGTTTCTATTAGTAAAAATGGAAATTATTCAGTGGATCATTGTATGGAAGGGGATTCTATATATGACATACTTAAATATGTGGGTTACCATAAAAGGGATTTGATTGAAAAAATTCATCAAAAAACAGAAGCTGCCGTATTAAACGAAAACTTATCCAGGGAGGAAGCGGGTCGTTTGTTAAAAAACTACTCTCAGGCATTGGCTGGTTATACTTATCTATCAGAATGATGAAGGACTGGATTCCCGCTCCCCGCTTTCGCGGGAATGACAGAGAGATAGGTTCTTCAGGAGAGAATAGGGGGCAAAAGCGAGTTCGGATTTGACACATGAGCAACCAAAGGTTGCTCTGTGGCAAAACGCATGTCTGAGTCTTTTGACTCCTATTCTCTACTGAAGAAGTAAGAGCGACTGGATTCCCGCTCCCCGCTTTCGCGGGGACAAGCTTCGCGGGAATGACAGTGCTTTCGCGGGACGGAAAGGCAACAATTTACCTTTCCGTTTAAGGTTCTTTTACAGGAATGATAAAGGGGTATAAAACACAGGGAAAAGGCAATATGGATATTATTATTATTGGACTTTCTATTTTATTTTTCCTAGGGCATGCTCTAAGTTGGTTTTTTATCAAAACTAAAATCCCTGATTTACTAATTCTGATTATTATTGGCTTTATTTTAGGACCTACCATTACCGGTGTAATTCAACCGGATATCCATCTAGGGCAAGCAGGAAAAGTGCTGTCTATTATTACTTTGATTATCATACTCTATGAAGGGGGTTTGCACTTAAGTTTTAAAGATTTAATGGAATCTTCTTTATCTGCTCTTAGTCTTTCTCTCTTAACTTTCTTTTCCATAACAGCTATTACGACTATTGTTCTTTTTCCGATATTGCCTGTTATGTCTGCTCTTCTTGTGGGTGTGGGTATTGGAAGCACCTCTTCCGCCATTGTTATTCCTATGGTAAAACCTCTTTCCATAAATAAACAAACAAAGACAGTGCTTTCGTTAGAGTCGGCTTTTACGGATGTGCTGACCATTGTTATTTTCTTGGGTTTATTGGAATATTTAACTTCAGAAAATAGCAGTGGAGGGCAATTCTTTATCAGCCTCAGCTCCACACCTATCATGTCTGTAGGAATTGGAGTATTAGCTGGTATTGTATGGGCTTTTTTACGGAAAAAAACAGAAATATCCCGACTGCCCTTTGCAGGAGAAGCGGGGGCCTTATTGACTTATGGTATTTTAGAGTTTTTATCCTTAAATGGAGCTATTGGTGTGCTCAGCCTAGGTTTTACTTTAGCCAATATCAACCTTTTTCCCACTTCCTTAAAAACACTTTTAGAAGATAAACCCGTTTCTTCCGATGAACTGGCTATTCTTAGTGCGGTCACTTTCCTCTTGCGCACTTTTTTCTTTCTTTACCTAGGGCTATTGATTCAAATTAAGGGAGTGTCCTCTGTTCTATGGGCTATTTGTTTAACAGCTTTAATTTTTGTGACTCGTTATTTTTCTATTCGCACCGTATTTAAGAGCAATGCTTTTTCTAAACTGGACGCTATAACGGCAACCGCGATGGGCCCTCGTGGTCTGGCTTGTGCCGTGTTAGCTACCCTTCCTTTACAAAGGGGATTAGAGCAAGGGGAATGGATTCAAAATCTGGTTTTTGCCGTCATCCCTCTTTCTATTCTTATTACTTCTCTTTTTGTATCTTTAGCGGAAAAAGACTGGTTTAAAGAGAAAATACATACCTTATTCAAAAATTATTCGGAAGAGGAATCTCACACTTTAAGTAGCTATTCTGATGGAATCAGCTGATATAGTGCCACTCCTGGAAATGGAGTTTTTAATAGCTTGTTTAGCTTCATCTTTTAGGGTTGACATAGCTTCTCGTTTGTAGCAAACCGCATGTCCGAGCCTGGAGATAAACCTCGCACTGAAAAAATGATTCTTCAGCTAAAGGCTTTAGGCTTAAAATCTTTTCTATTAACCAGGCTGGCACTGTCCCCGGTAGCTCGAATAAGAAATAAACCCTCTTCCTCTGCAAGCAAGTGAGCGCTATTCTCACTAGCTAGATAAGCCATAGCTCCATAAATGGTTTCCGTCTTATATCTTCGAAAATAATTTCTAAAATCCCGCAGGGTTTCTAAAAAAACAGTAACATCTTTAGGAACTAAAGTGGTTTTTACTTCTACAACTACAACCTCTGTGCCATTGGCAACAATAATATCGAACTCCCGCCTCTCAACACGGCCATCGGGTTTTCTCCACTCCGATTGAGAGCGAGTATGAGTTTGTGTTATATCTATCTCCTGATCTTGAAAAATTTTTACCAGCTTCCCCTCCACCAAAGACTCCACTAAAGCTCCCCATCTTTGGTTAAACCGGCCCCCTATTTTTTGTATTTCCCGCTCTGTCTTTTTTTGGAGAGCACGGAGTTCTTTCATATCCTCTTTGTGGCTGATAGAAGCTGCTTTTTGGATGGCACGGATCTCTTTCATGTCCTCTTTGTGGCTAGCGCGGATCTCTTTCATGTCCTGTTTTGCCTTTTTATGATCGGCAGAAGTCTCTTTTAAAATACTCCAAATCTCATCTGCTGGTGATATTGTGGTTTTATTCATATTATTCTCCTTTCTTTATAATACCATAGTTTTTTTGTTTCTTTAAAAGAAGATATGCAAAATCCGTACCAAACCCCAAAGAGTTTTATTTGGCGAACTCCAGGAAAATCTATTTTTCCCGAGAATTAATGAACATTTACAGGAATGACAGGGATAGAGATAACTTTAGCTAAAGGCTTTAGGCTTAAAATCTTTTCTATTAACCAGGCTGGCACTGTCCCCGGTAGCTCGAATAAGAAATAAACCCTCTTCCTCTGCAAGCAAGTGAGCGCTATTCTCACTAGCTAGATAAGCCATAGCTCCATAAATGGTTTCCGTCTTATATCTTCGAAAATAATTTCTAAAATCCCGCAGGGTTTCTAAAAAAACAGTAACATCTTTAGGAACTAAAGTGGTTTTTACTTCTACAACTACAACCTCTGTGCCATTGGCAACAATAATATCGAACTCCCGCCTCTCAACACGGCCATCGGGTTTTCTCCACTCCGATTGAGAGCGAGTATGAGTTTGTGTTATATCTATCTCCTGATCTTGAAAAATTTTTACCAGCTTCCCCTCCACCAAAGACTCCACTAAAGCTCCCCATCTTTGGTTAAACCGGCCCCCTATTTTTTGTATTTCCCGCTCTGTCTTTTTTTGGAGAGCACGGAGTTCTTTCATATCCTCTTTGTGGCTGATAGAAGCTGCTTTTTGGATGGCACGGATCTCTTTCATGTCCTGTTTTGCCTTTTTATGATCGGCAGAAGTCTCTTTTAAAATACTCCAAATCTCATCTGCTGGCGATATTGTGGATTTATTCATATTATTCTCCTTTCTTTATAATACCATAGTTTTTTTGTTTCTTTAAAAGAAGATATGCAAAATCCGTACCAAACCCAAATAAATAGATTCCCGCCTTCTCTGTCATTCCCGTGAAGCTTGTCCTCGTGGAAGTGGGGGTCTTGTTCAATCTACTGGATTCCCGTTTTCACGGGAATGACAGTGCTTTCGCGAGGGTCTTGTCTCTCTTTTTACAAAAGCCTCACCCTCGCCTGCTCTGTCACCCCCGCGAAAGCGGGGAGCGGGTGCAGCAGGCCACTGCCCGGATGCTGGGTCAACTGTCACCCCCGCGAAAGCGGGGAGCGGGTGCAGCAGGCCACTGCCCGGATGCTGGGTCAACTGTCACCCCCGCGAAAGCGGGGAGCGGGTGCAGCAGGCCACTGCCCGGATGCTGGGTCAACTGTCACCCCCGCGAAAGCGGGGAGCGGGGATCCGAACTCGCTTTTGCTCCCTATTCTCTACTGAAGAAGTGATTTTGTCAGCGAATGAGTGAACATTTACAGGAATGACATTGCTTGCACGGGAAGGTAAATGTAAAGAAAGTGTATAGAATGTGTAAGGAGTGTGTCTTATTTCTTTACAATGGTTTTTACAAGAACTGTCTAAGTTTCTTTCTTTGTCATTTTTAAAAGGGCGAACTAAGGAGGAAAGGCATTTTTTAAACTTTATGCGGTACGCAATATAATTCCATTTTTTTATTGCAAAATATAACTAATCTAACTAACATACACAATACATAAGTAAAAAAAGAAGCTTATTTACAGTAAGGTCCATGACTTCTTAAGGGAGGTTATTTTTGATACTTTTTAATTATATGTATAAAAAGGGCTACTCCACTCCACTCCACTCCACTCCACTCCACTCCACTCCACTCCACTCCACTCCACTCCACTCCACTCCACTCCACTCCACTCCACTCCACTCCACTCCACTCCACTCCACTCCACTCCACTCCACTCCACTCCACTCCACTCCACTCCACTCCACTCCACTCCACTCTAAAAAATTTTTTAAAAAATTACTTACAGTCAAGTATTTTTTCAGTTCTTGTGCTAGAGGTAAAACGGGTGATGACACATCATTATCTTATCCAGAATGATGGAAACCATGAAAATTTAACGGCTTTGCTAAAAACAGGCAGGTCGAGTTTCACCAAAAACATTAAAACCCTCAACCACAAGGAGTGATTATGGCATTCTCGGGACAGTTGAAAAAACTTTTTATTGTAATTTTATTGGCAGGATTCTTTTCTGTTACTCACGCCTCAAATTCAAATGACGATGTCATTGACGGAGTGGAGGAAGCCATCTCGTTTTGGGAAGGCCGCAGCGGGCAAGTGGCCTCGGAGAAGGTCGCCTATTTTGAGGAAATACTCGCCGTACTCAATGGCGGTGACATTCCCGAGGGTTTGATGGAAGATGTGACCAACTCTTGGAACAAGGCCAGCCCAGGGGGCAAATTCTACACGATGTGGAAGGGTGTGTACGAGAGGTTAAAAGCCCTGGACGAGCTGGCCAGTGTCGAGGAAGTGCCGAACCAGCAGAACCAGGAACAATCTATCCCAGAACAACAAGAGCAACAGGAACAACAGGAACAATCTATCCCGGACCAACAGGAGCAAGAAGAGCCACCGCAAGAAGTGGAGCAAGAAGATCCTGTGATTAACGGAGTGGAGGAAGCCATCTCATTTTGGGAAGGCCGCAGCGGGCAAATGGCCTCGGAGAAGGTCGCCTACTTCCAAGAAATACTCGCCGTACTCAATGGCGGTGACATTCCCGAGGGTTTGATGGAAGATGTGACCAACTCTTGGAACAAGGCCAGCCCAGGGGGCAAATTCTACACGATGTGGAAGGGTGTGTACGAGAGGTTAAAAGCCCTGGACGAGGTTGCCAGTGTCGAGGAAGTGCCGGCTAAGAACCCACCGAAGCAGCCTGCCAAGCAGCAGGATCAGCAGCAGGACCAGCAGCAGGACCCACCGCCGGACCTGGTGGTGCTGAATAGCGATCAGTTGGTGCTCACGGCACCAGCCTGGTATGATCCGCCGATTGCCGATGTCGAAAGGCCCACCGGCAAAATAACAACATATACATTTAATCCTGGAGGTGGATATGTGGCAAACGATATATACGATGGCTATGAAGGTTACTACAGGAGACAGGACGGTATAACAGCCTCTGGGATCACAAACAAAAGCCTCGAGGAAGACCTATACGACCACCAAGGCAACCTGGTGGCGGACGGCATTCCTGACTGGGAGTATATATCTTACTATGATGCCGCGTCCCAGCACGGTCTGGCCAAGCAGAGTTGGGGGCCTTGGGATTCCCTTGACCGCACCACACAAAAGGCCATTGCAGGTATCATCAAACCAACTGATGAAGACATCGAGTCGGTATTGGGCATCTGCGCGGGCTGCGAGACGGAAGGCTTTGTATTCCCGCCGGCCAACAATCCCAACAACTTCAACACCGGCACGGCTACCTACAAAGGTAATGCTGAAGGGGTGTTTCGCCCCGACTTATTTGGTGTGATATATGGCACTAAGGATGATCCAAATACAAAAAACATATACGAGCAAGACGACGGAGGGCCTAGAGTTGAACTAACAGTTAATTTTGATACAAGCTCTCTGGATGGGAATCTTTCAGCTAGAAGACCCTTTACCGATATTCGAAGAACCACTGACAATCTAGTCCCTTATGAAGCTCCTGTACTTGATGCGAATGGCCAAGCTATAATAAAGCTTGATGAGCATAATCAACCTATGACTTATCAAATAACTGATGCAAATGGAAATACTATTACACTGCCTGTGCTTGAAACAGAAACAAAATACCGCAATCAACCAATTTCAAAAACTTACCTTGATGACTACAAGAATGCATACCTACGCCTATATTCCGACGCAATCAGCGCTGAATTAAGTAGACTATGGGAGGCATACAAAGCTAACAACTCTCCGGAAGTGTGGGCTGGTCAATTAACCAATTTTGAGAACATGCACCGCGACCAGGTTAGAAAAGAGCTCAATCTCAATTATGGTGACTTGGCAGATCATAATGAAGATCTAGACAAAGAATTGCGTTCAGCTGTTGTCAGATGGAACGGTATCAAGATAGGAAAAAGTGGTGAATTCGAGGGGCAGGGCTTGTACGGGGAGATCAGTGCCCAATGCAGCAACAACAATTACGCCAATAGCAACGCCTGCGCAACCGCCGACCTAGTGGACCCGTCGAAAGTCATCACCGGCTACATCAACCACCCGCGTTTTGTTGGTTCCTACGGAGCAACTAAATGCAACGGCAGCAACTGTCCAGGCTTCGCTATGCCGGATCTGGAACCGGTGGTAGATATGAATTCCTGGGGCCCCTGGGACGACCTGCCGCAAGCAACTCGTCAGTCCATCGTTGACCTGCCAACGCCGGACTCGTTGGTGATGTACCGAGAACCGGGGTGGGGCTGGTCACTACCGGGTAATCCTCTCACATCGCATTTAGCGTCTCCGCCCATCCCCACTACGGGTACGGCTCGTTGGCGCGGGACAGTTCACGGCGTCAGAAATCCAAATAGCACCCCTATGACGAACCCAAAAATCCAGCTCAATGCGGACTTCTCCAACGCCACCCTGTCTGCCGGCATCTATTACCACGCACAGCAACACGGACATCAGTGGGTGGATTCCGAAATAGGAGAGAGATGGAACAACATTCCTCTGACCGGCACTTCCTTCGATCATGAAGGTCTGACCGGCCAGATGTATCGACTCCACATCAGGTACGGACAGAATGGCGAACAAAGTGTTTTCCCGGCGGGTTACAGGCATCACAGCATCATCGGCACGATCAACCACCCAGACATTGTCGGCGTTTACCGGGCAGATAAGTGAGGAAATTAATGAAAGCAACCAAGGAGACAGAATAAAGCAGAAATAAAATCGCTTTACGAAGTCCTATTACGAAGTCCTATGTCGCAACCAAGGAGCAGAATGAAGCAGATAACAACTTGATTGTCGAGGCAGTGCCTGGTGATTAGGTGAGCTTCACTTTACCTAGCCCAGGGCCTCAACAAGCCGAAGAAAACTTGGCCACCAGAGAACCATAAGTGTATATGAGATCATTCATTTTGCCACCATTGGATGGAGTTTTTAATAGCTTGTTTAGCTGTCATAGGGGTGAACTCCAGTTCTTGTTTGGCTTTGGAATGGTCAAACCAATGGTAGAGAGTGGCCAAGCGGGCACTTTCCTTTTGGATAGGAAAGGAAAAACCCAGCCTTTGCAAGCCCTCTCCCATTTCTGCTAACCTATTTAAAATAAAGTTGTTTAAATAAATAAAAGGCGGTCGTACTCCGTTCGCTTTTGCAATTAATGAAAATAGCTCTTTTATGCTAATGTTTTCTCCGCTTAAAATATATCTTTCACCTAGTCGTCCTTTTTCAACAGCTTTTATACAAGCTGATACGACGGACTCCACATCCACTACACTCACCCCTCCTGAAGTGTAAAAAGGAAAACGACCCTGAGCCACTTTTAGCTGCACTCTGCGGCTTTCCTTTTTCATGTCCCCAGGGCCATAGATAGTGGAGGGGTTAAGGATCACCGCTGTTATTTTTCCTTCTTTACAAGCTTTTTGTACTAAAATTTCCGCTTGTTTCTTGGTATGGAAATAACCTATTTCAGAAAGAGAAGGATCATAAGGGGATTGCTCATTTAAGATGCTGGGTTTTTTACTGGCTCCGACAGCAACCACAGAGCTAATATGAATTAATTTTGCTTTCTGTGCCTGACAAACCTCAATAGCATGAGCTGTCCCTTGCACATTTACTTTTTGCATATTTTCTATGCCCATCGTATTTGAGATTTCTGTTTTTTTTTCCCCTTCTTTTAAAGCTAGAAGAACCTGGGGAGTTCGCCAAATAAAACCCTTTGGGTTGATTTTGGTTGTGCAAGCTAGAAGAGCCTGGGGAGTTCGCCAAATAAAACCCTTTGGGTTGATTTTGGTTGTACAAGCTAGAAGAGCCTGGGGAGTTCGCCAAATAAAACCCTTTGGGTTGATTTTGGTTGTGCAAGCTAGAAGAGCCTGGGGAGTTCGCCAAATAAAACCCTTTGGGTTGATTTTGGTTGTGCAAGCTAGAAGAGCCTGGGGAGTTCGCCAAATAAAACCCTTTGGGTTGATTTTGGTTGTGCAAGCTAGAAGAGCCTGGGGAGTTCGCCAAATAAAACCCTTTGGGTTGATTTTGGTTGTGCAAGCTAGAAGAACCTGGGGAGTTCGCCAAATAAAACCCTTTGGGTTTGATGTGTGAGCTACTAAGCCTGCCAGATGAAAAACAATTTCTACTCCCTGGCTGGCTTGCATAAAAGAGTCTAGATCAGTAACATCTCCTGTGTGGAAATGCAGATTCAAATTCTTAAGAGAGCTTCTATCACTGGTAGGACGGAGTAGAACATGAACCTCCCAGCCTTTTTCGCACAAAGCTTTACAAAGCCATCCGCCTAAAAAACCGCTGGCTCCTGTTACTAATGCTTTCATTCTTTATTTGTATCAGATTTAGTCTTTCTTTAAAAAGGTAATCTAGTATAATTAGTCGGTCGGGAAAAAATCCTAGGACCCTCCACTGGCAAACTGTTTTCCTGAATAAAATAGGTTCATGACTATTTAAGGGGGTTATTTCTGATGATTTTTAATAAGAAAATTTTTTCAGAACCGACTAGATATTCCTAACTTGTTGAAGAATTATTTGAAACCAGTAAAATCTTAGTGTAGAGTTAAGAAATGGCTGATATAAAAAGACACTGTGAAAAGCAAGCTCAAGCACTTCTAAAGCGGTTTCCAGCTGTTTTAATTTTGGGGGTACGTCAATGCGGAAAAACCCATCTTTCAAAAATAATTTGTCCACAATGGAAATACTTCGATCTGGAAAATACAAAGGATCGGGATTTTATTACAAAAGATTTTGAGTTTTTTTTTAAAGAATATCCAAAAAATCTTATTTTAGATGAAGCTCAGGAAATTCCTGAGCTTTTTAAGAATTTGAGAGGAGTTATTGATTGTAATAGGAAAACGAATAATCGTTTTTTAATAACTGGTTCTAGTTCCCCAACATTAGTAACCCAGGCGAGTGATTCCCTAGCGGGTCGTGTGGCTTTTCTGGAACTAGGGACATTTAAAACGAGTGAGGTGAGAAATAAAACTTTGTCTCCTTTTTTTGATATTTTTATATCTCCTTTGAAAAAATCCAGTTTAAAATTTTTAAAATCAGCATTCTCAAAACGTAAAGCTTTTAATATTATTCCCTTTATTTTAAAAGGAGGATATCCAGACCCTTGTTTATCTAAAGACAAAAATTATTTTGACTTATGGATGAAAAACTATTTTGACACTTATATTAATAAAGACATTCGAAAACTATACTCCAGGTTAGATATTTTCCGTTTTCAAAGATTTGTCTCTATGCTTGCAGAGTTATCTGGCACTATTATCAATCGTGCTCAAATTGGCCGTGCTTTGGCCTTAAACGAAGTGAGCATTAGAGATTACCTGGATATTGCTAATCAGACTTTTATATGGAGACAGATCCCTTCTTTTACAGGTTCCAAAAAAAGATCCTTAGTTAAGATGCCTAAAGGGGTTTTGCGTGATAGTGGATTGATAAATTATTTATTGGATATAAGGGATAAGGATCAATTTTTAAGATCTCCAAAAGCAGGTTATATTTTTGAAGCTTTTGTTATTGAAGAGTTGCTCAAAGGTTTAAGTAGTAAGTTTCCTGCTGGTCGTTGGGAGTATTCATACTATCGAACGCGAAACGGAGCAGAAATTGATCTTATCCTAGAGGGAAGCTTTGGTTTGCTTCCGGTAGAAATTAAGTTATCTACATCTGTGGAAAACTGAAGCCTTATAGCACTAACACAGTTTCTTAAAGAGCATTCTCTCCCTTTTGGGGTTGTTATTAATCATTCTTCGGAAGTTAAAATGCTGTCGGAAAAAATTATACAAATCCCGGTTTCTTTTATTTAGATCTCTCTATAATTTTTCTGAATATTTTTTAATTCTGCTTAAAATTTTTATAAAAGGTATTTGACCTGTATAATATAAGCTCTTTTGTCTGAGATATTCTTTTTCAAACAACAGTTTTTCTTTTGGATTACTAAGAGAAAAAGCTGGGTGATTTCTTATGGTGTCGCTTAGTTTTTTTAATCTCTCTTTTTTATGAGCCTGATAAGGTTTTGTTCCTATAAATTTTTGAATATCAGCTTGATCTAACAAACAATATAAATCATAGTAATGGCGAATAAAGTTCTCTATAATTTTTTCGGAATCTTGATATTTATTATACTTGCGAATAATAGCATCCAGTTTTTCAACAAATGTATATTCCGGCTTATAGCAGATAATTTCTTTAGCTCTATTGTCCTTTATGGTTTTTAAATTGGCTTTGTCAAATATCCAGGAAGAAATATCTTTTTTTACATTAGGAGTTGTTTTATCAAAACCAAGCTCCAATAAGATACCTTCTTTTATATCCGGTAATGAGGAAAATAGACTCTTGTAATAAAGACGAATACCTGCGTTTCTATATTTGGAGTCATCAAAATCAGTGTCTCTTTTTACTTCTTCAATCCCGTTGACTCTTCCTTTTAATTTGTTTTTTATCCAGTTAAAATATTTTTTTCTGGATTCTATGTGTTTATCCTTATCATGGTTTTTTCCATAATAAACTTTAAAAGTTAATTGATTTTCCGGAGGTTTGATTTGTATATCAATATCTTCTGAAAATCGGTCAATAATCTTAAACCCTTTGGATAAAGAAGTTCCCCCTTTCATTTGAAATTCAAATACTTTGCTTAAGTGATGTAGTGCATTCATAATCCAGTAATCTTTTTCTACCAAAGAGGCATTGATATTCATTTCACTGGAAGTGATTTCTATCAAATCTTTAAAGTTGGAGTGATTATGTAAGTACATTACTGAAATAAAAGAGATTGGAGTTTCTTTTTTGTAGCTTTTTTCCCATAGTTTTGAACAGCTCTTTTGAGTTTTTTCTGATCCAGTTTCCTGAGTTGTCTTTTTAATAAATTTTTATGTTTTACAGTGTCTTCTGCTAATTTATCAAATCGGTTTAAAAACTCCACATACAAAAACTCTTTGGAAAGTTTTTTTGGAGATTCTCTCCACCTGTAAAAGTGATAATGTTTTCCATTAAACTGAAAATCCCCATGTCGTTTGCGATTAAATACTATTCTTTTATTGTGAAGTTGAGTTAATCCCAAGCCTAAGCTGTTAAACAGATTTAGATCATATACGACAAAGTTGTCATCCTTTAAAAAGCTCTTTAGTAGTTGTGTTTCTTCGGGGAGAGCTTCGCCAAAGGGGGTTGTTTCAGGACACATATAGAGACCATTTTGTATTTTTAAAAGAGCCTTTTCTAAAACCAGTGTTTTTAAGTGGCGATCGACATTACTGGATAAGTTTATAAAATCCTCACGCCGGTAGGTTGCTCTCGGTTTTAATTTTCTTCTCATTTTTTCTAAACTGTTCATACTTGAAATATCGGTTAAATCAGATGTTTTGTCAATTATTTTATTAAAAATTCATGTATTTTAGTCAAAATTCATGTGAGTTTTTGTTATGGTCGCTAATAACCTTCTGCGTATAGTGAACCAATAAAGCAGATATATGAGGCTTTTGGGCTTAAAAGAATCTCCCATACAAGCCCTGTCTCTTAACCTAATCTTAAAAATGTAGTCCCCCATTGAAATACATAAGTATATGAGATTACTCATTTATTGCATTGTGTTGAGTCGAAGTCGGGAAATTGATCTTATCCTAGAGGGAAGCTTTGGTTTGCTTCCGGTAGAAATTAAGTTATCTACATCTGTGGAAAACCGAAGCCTTATAGCACTAACACAGTTTCTTAAAGAGCATTCTCTCCCTTTTGGTGTTGTTATTAATCATTCTTCGGAAATTAAAATGCTGTCGGAAAAAATTATACAAATCCCGGTTTCTTTTATTTAGATCTTATACCAAACAGACCAGTGGCCACGGGGATCAAAAGGGGCAGGAGCAGTATAATAAAGTTTTACAAAAATAAGGTACTGGTACCCGGGTATAGTACCTTATTTTTCCAGAAGATTTATATTTATTATCCTTTACAAAGTTCTCGTATTCTTTGTTTTATCATTCTTATAGCCGTCTGGAGACCATAAGCACTAATATCCTCCATCCGAACCATATTTTTTATAATAGCGAGCTTGAATGCGACCTCCGCAATTATTGTGTCATTTACTCTCAGGGAAGTGGCTACTTTAGAGTTAGGGCTATTAAGAGCGGGAGGGCCAGGAACTTGCAATAATATTTCTGTATCTTCTTTAGTTGCTTTTTTGTTTAATTTCTCATTGAAGGTTTTCAGTACACTCATAACTGTCGTGCGGGGTTGAGCATCCCAAAAAGGCATATCATGTAAATTTTGTCCTAAATCCAGTAAAATGTTAGCCACTTCTGGATTCCTTTCATTTTTAGCTGTAGGTTGTATATCTTTGATATTTTCTGCAAATTTTACTATTACTTCCACATCTTCCGTACGAGCAGATTCCACTTTTTGAGCTAGCTTTAATAAAGAAGGTCCAATTATGGAATTTCGAAGCTGAATAGCCTCTGTAAGATTCTTCTTTGTGGTTTCTGATACTTTTCCTTCTCCCAATTTATAAGATAATACCTCTACAATAGAGGAAGCTCTTTCGGATGAAATAAAAACAGGGCTGGTTTTTTGTCGAGCTAGAAGGTATGTGTTCACATTTATATTAGATATTTCAGAAGCAGTAGGCACTTCCCGTGCTTGTATTGATTCAATACTTATAAAGTTTTTATTAATTTCGTGTACAGCTTTCATAGGATCAAAATTCTTGTTAAGAGTGGGATCAAGATCAGAAAGGTATTCTCTTACTGCCTCTAATTTGAAGATTAGTTCGGCCTCCTTTTGTGCTAAATCAGGATCTTTTTCGATGATCCTCCTTGCCACTTCTTTAGCTGATCTGGCTGTTACTTTTGCTTCTACATCAAATGAGCTAAAAATAAATAGTACAATAGATAATAAGACAAATATTCCACCAGTTGTATTCATAATTTTATACTCCTTTTTTATATTCCCTATTACATAACGGAAAGAATAATAAAATAAAAGCACTTTTTCTAAATATTAACATATTTTTTAAGATAGGGTGAAAAAATTTCACGCTATCTACAAAAGGCACAATATATTTTCCAGTGTGTATGAATCTTCTTTTTTATGCTAGACATAAGTTTTTCTTATTATGTTAATGAGGCCGTAAGCCTTTAAATCAGGAATTTTTAAAGCTTGTCCCCGCGAAGCTTGTCCCCGCGAAAGCGGGGAGCAGGGAACAATTGGTATAAATGCGGTATTTTAGTCAAAAAGACAAACAAACTTTTTCATATAAGCACCTCTTTAGGGGGACTTTGTGCATTGTAGTTATTTACCATGACAGACCCATAAGCTCCTGCGTCTAAAATAGCTAAAAAATCCCCTTCTTCCAGACCTGAGAAAACACGATCTTTGCCCATTATATCTGATGACTCACATATAGGCCCTACTACATCATAAGCTCGTTCAGAACCTTGTTTTTTATCTAGTTGCACAATATGGTGATAGGCTTGATATAAGCAGGGTCGAATGAGATGATGCATTCCTGTATTAATAATAGCAAAATTTTTATAAGAGCTGCTTTTTATGTACTGTACTTCTCCAATCAGACAGGCAAAACGAGCTGTTATAATTCTTCCGGGTTCTGTCAAAATTTGTGCTTTAATCATTTTAGAAAGTTCTTTTAAAAAGCTCCCATATTCTTTTATCAACTTTAAATCCTGGTTTCTGTCCTGGCTTCTGTAGTCAATTCCCAATCCCCCTCCAACATCAAATGTTTTTAGATCAAACTCCTCTTGCATTTCTTTATAAAGATTTTTGATCTTCAAGATACCAGACTTTAAAGACTTTAAGTCGTGGATTTGAGAACCTATATGCAAGGTTAAACCTTGTAATTTTAGATGGTCCGGGTACTGTTTTAATACTTCTTTTAATCCGGGAAGCTGCTCTGGTTCCATACCGAATTTATGCTCTCTTAAACCGGTTTTAATATAAGGATGAGTGCTCACATCTATATCTGGATTCATGCGAAAAGCTATGCGAGCTGCTTTATCTAAAGTGGTAGCTATTTTCGCTATTTTTTTCAGTTCAGAGAGGCTTTCTACATTAAACTGTAAAATATCTGTGTTAATAGCTAATTCTATTTCCTCTTTTGTTTTACCCACACCGGAAAATACCATATCTTGCCCTTTAAAACCGGCTTTTAAAGCTAATTGAATTTCTCCACCGGATACCACATCCACCCCTATCCCTTCTTTGCAGAAAGCTTTCAGTATTCCAGGATGGGAATTAGCTTTCATGGCATAATGTAGGTGGGCCGGTGCTGTGTGTTTTTTGAAAAACTGAAGTCTTTCCAACAGCCCTTTAAGATCATACAAGTAAAAAGGAGTGCCTATTTTGCGAGCTAAAGAAAGCAAATTATGTTTTTGCTTTTCCTGAATCAAATAAAGCTGTTTTTTTTGATATTCCAGTGACATAAGCTGCACTCCAAACTGGTATAGATTCCCGCTTATACGAACTGTCCTCGCGCCATCAGGAATCAAACCAGATCAGTCTAAAAGTATAAATTCTTCGTGGATAGCCTGGGCCACCTCAGAAAGATATTTTTTATCTATAATAGCACTGATTTTAATTTCCGAGGTAGTTACCAAGTGCATATCCACTCCTATTTTATTCAAGACTTTAAAAAAACGGGCAGCCACCCCTGGGTGGTTTGCCATTCCCACTCCGACAATAGATAGTTTTGCCAGATCTTCAATAATACTGACTTTTGTGTGTTCTATTATTTCGTAGATAGTTTTTTTAGCCGCTTCTAAATCTTCTGAAGTTATGGAAAAAGCCAACCTTTGCCCTTCTTTGTTATAACTTTGAGAGATGATATCCACGGAGATATGCTTTTCGGCTAGGGCCATAAACAGCTTGGCAATAAACTCCGTTCCGCTGGGAACAGGGTACATTTTTATAATCACGGTGTTCCTGTCGTGGGTGACAGCGGACACTAACGGCTTTTCCATAAATTCCTCCTTTGGGAGAATCCATGTTCCCTCTGTTTGTTCAAATGTGGATCGAACATGGATTTTAATTTTATATTTTGCAGCTATTTCAACCGAACGGCAATGTAAAACTTGGCTTCCCAAGGAGGACATTTCCATCATTTCCTCAAAACTGAGTTTTGGGATTTGGGAGGCTTTTTTTATCAAACGGGGATCGGCTGTATAAATTTTAGGTACATCCGTAAAAATCTCACACTCGGATTGTTTAAACGCTACCGCTAAAGCCACAGCCGTTGTGTCACTTCCCCCTCTACCTAAAGTGGTGATGGTATTTCCATTAGTGACCCCCTGAAAACCGGCCACTAAAGGAATATGGTCCATTTTCAAGCAGGTATTGATTTGATCTGTGTTTATTTCCTGAATACGAGCACGGGAAAAGAGAGCGTTCGTTTTAATACCTACCTGATGAGCTAAGAGCGGTGTAGCTTTTATATTTCGTTTTTCCAAGGCCAGGGCCAGAAGGGCTACACTAACCTGTTCTCCCGAAGCCAGTAACATATCATAAGCTTGTCCTCTATAAGAAGGAGCAATTTGTGTGGCTAAACTAATCAGGCGGTTTGTTTCTCCAGACATGGCGGAGACCACAACTAAGGGTTTTTGCCCTAATAGTTTATCTTTGGCAATACGATCGGCTACCTGTTCGATTTTTTCAATGGACCCTACAGAAGTGCCGCCAAATTTTTTAATATATATTTGTTTATGGTTCATAAGGCTTTATTAAAACATTTATACCGGATTGGTATATAAAAAAATTATGAACAGTATAAAAGTCTTTTTTGTACTTAGTGGGGATTATCCTCGTTTCCACGGGGACAGGCTTTTTAGTAACTTCCCGGCCTTTTACTATTGTATAGAATTTAAACATCAATGTAATTATTTCATTCACGAAAAATATATCTTTATTTTTTAATTCTTCTTATTTTATATTGTGTCTCAAGCACAGGAGAGAAGGCGGGAACGACAGACTTTACAGGACAGAAAGATAACAACTTGCTTGTCTGTATATTGTGCTTCTTCAGGAAAACAGTTTGCCGGCAGAGGGTCCAAGGACCTTGGCTTTCTACCTAAGAAAGACAAGGACCGTCCCGATAGAGGCAAAGCTGTTTTCCTGAAGGACACACTTACTGATACTGGATTCCCGTTTTCACGGGAATGACAGTGCTTTGCAACAGGAATGACAGTGCTTTGCAGCGGGAACGACAGACTTTACAGGACAGAAAGATAACAACTTGCTTGTCTGTATATTGTACTTCTTCAGGAAAACAGTTTGCCGGCAGAGGGTCCAAGGACCTTGGCTTTCTACCTAAGAAAGACAAGGACCGTCCCGATAGAGGCAAAGCTGTTTTCCTGAAGGACACACTTACTGATACTGGATTCCCGTTTTCACGGGAATGACAGTGCTTTGCAACAGGAATGACAGTGCTTTGCAACAGGAATGACAGTGCTTTGCAGCGGGAACGACAGACTTTACAGGACAGAAAGATAACAACTTGCTTGTCTGTATATTGTGCTTCTTCAGGAAAACAGTTTGCCGGCAGAGGGTCCAAGGACCTTGGCTTTCTACCTAAGAAAGACAAGGACCGTCCCGATAGAGGCAAAGCTGTTTTCCTGAAGGACACACTTACTGATACTGGATTCCCGCTTTCGCGGGAATGACAGTGCTTTGCAACGGGAATGACAGAGAAGGCGGGAACGACAGACTTTACAGGACAGAAAGATAACAACTTGCTTGTCTGTATATTGTGCTTCTTCAGGAAAACAGTTTGCCGGCAGAGGGTCCAAGAACCTTGGCTTTCTACCTAAGAAAGACAAGGACCGTCTCGATAGAGGCAAAGCTGTTTTCCTGAAGGACACACTTACTGATACTGGATTCCCGTTTTCACGGGAATGACAGTGCTTTGCAACAGGAATGACAGTGCTTTGCAACGGGAAGGACAGAGAAGGCGGGAACGACAGACTTTACAGGACAGAAAGATAACAACTTGCTTGTCTGTATATTGTGCTTCTTCAGGAAAACAGTTTGCCGGCAGAGGGTCCAAGGACCTTGGCTTTCTACCTAAGAAAGACAAGGACCGTCCCGATAGAGGCAAAGCTGTTTTCCTGAAGGACACACTTACTGATACTGGATTCCCGCTTTCACGGGAATGACAGTGCTTTGCAACAGGAATGACAGTGCTTTGCAACAGGAATGACAGTGCTTTGCAGCGGGAACGACAGACTTTACAGGACAGAAAGATAACAACTTGCTTGTCTGTATATTGTACTTCTTCAGGAAAACAGTTTGCCGGCAGAGGGTCCAAGGACCTTGGCTTTCTACCTAAGAAAGACAAGGACCGTCCCGATAGAGGCAAAGCTGTTTTCCTGAAGGACACACTTACTGATACTGGATTCCCGCTTTCGCGGGAATGACAGTGCTTTGCAACGGGAATGATAGAGAGATAGGTTCTTCAGGAGAGAATACGGGATGACAGAGAAGGCGGGATTGTAAATGTACACTGTCAGGATCAGTATAAAAAAGAAAGGAAGAAGACCATGATGTATAAATATATACTTGTTACTTTTATTTTTTCTATCCCTGTTTTCACTCATGCTGTAAGTGGAGAAGCGGATAAAGATGCCATGCGTCCCTCTCAAATTACCTGGGGTCATGTAGAAGGGCTACTTAACCTTATGAGTTTGGAGTTAACGGAAGAAGAAACTCTAAAAGAAAGAAGAATATATGAGACCCAACAACTGGGGGACTATAGAACACTTCAAAAATTGGATTCCGCAAGACTTAGAACCTATCCTGGGGTAGCGGGACATCAACTTAAAGGTTTTGGCCCAGAGGCGGCTATTTTTTACGCCGCGATCGGTGGTAATATGGCGATAGGGTCTTATATAAACTCCATAACAAAAGGAGGGAGATCAGACCCTCGATGGATGGAAAACCTACTTTATGAAATGACCTCCCCGGTGGGTGTTTTTAGCTTTTTTTGTTTTGTGATGGTGAGTGGGCAAGTCAATCTTCTTTATTCCAGACTGCTTTCTCCTGGATGGGATGCTCGTTTTAAGAGAGGGCCTTTTAAAGGCCGGCGAATAATAAAAACAAATCCTTGGTTTTCACCTGGTATGTTAAGTGGCTATTTGGATGCTTTAAGACTTGATGCCACTCTCCACAGGGTTGTAAAGAGGTATGGTGGACCTGGAGTGCCTCATAATCGTGTCTCCACCACTTTAAAATATCATAACGCAAGATTTGGACCTCTCAGCCCTAATTTCGGTCTCTTCTTTGCTGGTCCTTTAGGGATGAGTGCCGGTATGTTGGCCTCTAATATAGTGCATGAACTGGATTACATTCGGCTTTATAATCCTCATGTTGGTCCTTGTTGGGATAGCTTTACAGGGAAGGAAGGTACGATAGATTCAGAAGATGGAAAACTCCATTGTGATCTATTTTGGGATAAGATGGGTAGCACTATCATATCTTGGGCCCCGGGTCTGGCTTCTTTGGTGACGGCTTCTGTTCTTTCTCATGCGGCTGTGAATGCCGCTTACGGATTGGTAGGGGGAACTATTAAAGGGGCTCAACATTTGGGAGCCAGTCAGGTAGGTCAAAATATTTTAAAAAATTGGGCTAAGCGCGCCGGTGTTCGTGTTCCCTGGGCAATGTTAGCTAACGCGGCCTCCTTGGTTCCCACACCTGCCACTACCGGTGTTAAGGCCGGTGCTAAAGGACTTGGATTAGGTGTTAAAGCTATAGCTCAATGGATAAAAGGGTTCCTCCTGCGTCCTGGCACGCAAATGGCAGGAGGTAAAAGGGCCGGTGGAATAGGTTTTAGGTTTATAAACCTATTGGCCTTTATGTTAACGGATACATGGCTCACTCATGGTTTTTATAGTGAAGTCTGGACAGAGACTATAAAAGCCGATGATGTTTCGGATGGGATGAGAGATTTTATAACATATAATAATGTTGACTCTGATACGCCTGCTAAAGTGAAGGAAGGTACGATAGATCCATGTGATGGGGTAGATGAATCGGATTGTGAGTACCATGAGAGTATTTTTTCCGCATATAAAACCGCTTTAACATTTGATCGTTGGAGACAGTTTAGACTGGAAAAGGCCGCAGCCTCCTGGCAGAACTGGTTTAAGTATGTTTCCAGTACAACAGGTTCTTTTGAACAGATTTATGATTTATACAAAATGCTTTTTCAAACTAAGTGGAAAAGAAATAGTGTTAATGATGTGAATTATTTTGGTGGGTTTAGTGAAGAGGGCTTGTTTTCCGGTGATGCTGGCTTTGTACCGAAAGAAGATACACCGAGAGCGAGATCTGTTTTTGAGGGTATGCTAAATCAGATCAATCAACATACTGGACAAAGTAACATAAATATACCTAATCCATCTGATGTAGCCCTGGATGTGGTGTCTGATTCTCCTTATCATTTTCTAAAGCCGGAAGTTAATGTAAATATAGATGAGGAGGATCGTCTTTTTGTTTTAGGTTCTCTGTTTAGTGTTATAGATCCTCGTATTCCCCTAGAGCCTTTTTATGGTGAGGGGTGGGGGAAAGCTCTAAGAAAGGAAGAGGAAAAAATATACAAATACGAGAACCCGGATGAGGTAGTTAAGGAGCATTTTGCTCGTTTAGAGGAAGCTACTCAAAGTCTAAGAGAAACAGCTTTAACCGGCCTTTCTGGAGGAACTTTAAGTTTAAGAAAAGCGGTTTTAGAGGCCATCAAACAGTATTTGGATTCTTATTTAGAATTAATTTTGAATCCAAGTATTAGCTCTTTGCAAGAGAAAATAAAAGAAGGACCCATAAATTCTAATGGAAGAGAGAACCTCAATGATTATGTTGACTATGTCAACAATAAAGGCGAGGTTTTATATGAAAAGGATCAGGAGATACGTAGTGAATCACTTAAAATAGTAGCGCAACAAAAAGGTCTGGGCTGGAACCATCAATTTGATATAAATTCCTTTATTCGTCATTCAGAAAGTTTTATTTCTCTTTATTTTGAAGCTTGGCTTCAATGGCTGGCTTTGGAAAAGGATAAAATTTTTTCCAAAGGGGTATTAGTGGATGTAGCCGCCGTTACAGAAGCAGCTCAAACCCGTTTAAGAAAGAAAACACTCTCGGCAGGCTTAGAGTATCTGAATACAATTATTAAATGGGAGAGAAACAAATATGCTGGAACAAATGTAACTTATATCCCAATAGATTTACAGAGAAAAATAAAAGACCTGCCTCCTGAAATGTTAGGTGTTTATCATAAACTGGGAACAGATAATATTTTCGCTCAACTGTATGCAAAAACATTTGTACTAAATAAAATAGCAAGTGAAGAAGACCATGCTACTGAAGATAGAGCGCAACCCTACATTCAAATAAAACCCGAAACCCAAGGTATGTCTCTAGTACGGCACATAAACACATTTTATCACTCAAAAGAAGAGAGTTATGATGTTAATTATCATCCTGATCGTTTGTTAGGGCTTAGCACAAATGGTTTTATGGATTTTGTCATAGCTTCTGCTGTGTGTGGCCCGGATCCCCTCGAAATAGAACAGCTAACTGACGAGGAAAGGGCTGGGCTCTTAGAAAACCAGGATAAACCTTTAAAGGATATTATAAAATCCGTTCCTCTTTTTAATTCTTTTATAGGTATAAACTTGATAGCGGGAAACGGAGCTTCTTATGCTTTCTACCCTCCTCGTATTACGACCCTGGATGAACTAACGAGAAAGACTATATGTCGTGGTTTTTATTCCCCTAATCGTATAGAGAGGGATATTTATAATGGGCGTTTTCCGGTAGGAGATAAGGTCTATAATAACCTTTTACACCTGGTTTTAGACCATATTGGATTTAAAGATGGAGAGACAGAGGTGTCCTCTTTAGAGGATTTTGATAAATGGTGGTCTGAAAAAATTGCCCCCTATATGATATTTTTTAATAAGGCATCGGATCAGGAGTATAAAAGAATTGTGAAGCACGATTTTATGGGACCTTTGTTTATGAAAGATATAGAAGATACAACAATGGTGAGTTACTTACAGACGGGTTCTTCAAATCTACATAATGTACATTTTTCAGATACATCTGAATGGGATGATATATCTCAATTATCTAAAGCTGGATTTACAAAAGACAAGCGTCTATATACTAATTATGATGCTCGTGTTGGTACTGTTAGACCGCTGACTGTCTATAATATAAGTTTGCCTAAAGGGATTTTTGATAGTATGCACTTTGAGGCACTTTATTGGTCGGATATGATTTTGCATTTTGCCAGGAAGAGGGGTCTTTCTGATACAAGAAAGGGGAGGTTAGAGGAAGCCTTAAAACAATTTGCAGAAGGGTTTAATATATCAGAATGTGCTTTTTCAGAAGATGTATCATTGTGGTCTGCTGACAGGTTGAGTTGTCATATAGAATGGGCTAGAGGATTTTTAAAAAGCCAAGACCAAGAAGTTGAATCTGGAGAAACACGACAGCATTTGGATAATTTATTGAAGAATGATATAGCTGAAGCTTTAGATATTGATGTAAGCTCCTTGATTGGGCGGGCTAACCCGGATGAAGATGAAGTGGCCAATCAGAGTCTTTCTATGGAAGAGCAAAAGGAAAGAAGAGAAAAAGCTATTAGTGCTTTTAAATGTGAACCTAATACATTTGGTTGTGATTTACCTCTTCATCTTTTGAACTTTTTTATTATCAGGCTCAATCAGATTTTAACAGAAGCCACAGTTTATGCGGATCAGGTGGGTTATATCTCTAAACATTCTGATGTTCAAAAAATAAATGAACCAATTAGTTGGTAGCGGGAATCCAGAAAATGAACAAGAAGAAACAGAAAGCCACTTTGTTGTTTTTCCCATCCCGCGGAACCTAAAAGTTACGGAAAAATAGTACCCGCAGGGTATAAAACGGCTGTAATAAAAATATTTAATCGGGTATATTCTTTGATTTTTCCTTTGAAGGAAAGAGCACGACCAGCCAGGGGTAAGCGAAAAATCTCTGCAGGAGCAGAATAAGCTCTGCCTGTTTGCCGACGAATTAACTTAGAAAGTAGAAAGCTTTGTCCGCTTTTCATCGTTATGGAAGAATGAATACGGCTGCTTTTAAGAGAAGGAGCGGAACGAGAAGAATAGGTATGATCCACTTCGGAAATATTCGCTTGCGTATCCACATATATATTCTGGTTTCTGTCCGCTTTAGCTGTAAAGTTCAGTTGCACCCCATAGGGCTTCCATTTAATACCTTGCGTTTCCCTCTCTGGATGAAAGTGAGGAATCGGCACCTCTCCCCCGGAATGAAAATGAGATTTTTTACCACTCTCCATTAATAATGTAGCGGAAGAAAAAATACGGGCCTGTCCTTTATCTTCCATAGTCTTAAATGTAGATAGTAATTCCTTAAACAAACTTCCATCTAATAGACGCTTCACCACCTTCTCTCCCCAATCTATATGAGTTTGAAAAGAGTGATTAGCACTGCTTTCTACAAGTAATAACTTCAACTCTATAAGAGGGGGAGAGGGAAGCAGGGTGGGGTCTTTTTTAATAAAGACACCAAAGCGTTTAAGGTGTGTTTTATATAGTTCTGTTAAAGATGGATCATCAGGAATAAGAACCGTCAGAGGTTTATGCCATAACAAAACAGGGGAAGGTAAAGAAGAAGCTTTATCCTCTTTTATGGTATTTTGAATGTAAGTTTGTATTTTCTGACGGAGGGACATTTCTACCTCCGCTTCAAATAGATAATCAAAATTTTGTTCTTGCGCTATCCTTGAAAAATCTAAAAAATCTTTTATTCTGTAGAGCCTTCCTCGGATACGAATTTGACCATCCACTATCTCTGTTTTTAAGCCCCGGCGGTTAGATAGAAAATCCCTTACAATAGTGAATTTACGCTTTTTTTCCGCATTCAACACATAAATAAGATATAGCTGGGAATCCAGATTCAGTAATACCTCCCCTTCTTTTCGAGCTTGAATATTTAAATAGGACCCTGTGTCCCGAATAGAAACAATTCCCGATTGGCTTAACCATATTTGATCAGAAGAGGAGATGGGCAGATTCTGGCTTTCTCCTTCTTCCATTGGTAAAATTTCTTTTCCTCTTGCAATGATCCTCGTTGGTTCCCTCCTCGTTTCCGACGGGGTTTCTAAGAAGCCAGGGTTTCCCGGCTTGTCATTCCCTTTTGCTGATAAAACAAAAAAGGAGCACCAAAAAGAAAAACAAACAAGCAGAAGATATTTCATTATCTTTAAACCCAGCAATTTCTGTGCCAGTTTTTAGACAATATGTGTCATTCGTGTTTTTAGTTGAAGGACGGATGCCCTTTTAGTGTAGGGGATTCACTTCTTTTTTACTTCTAGGTTTCTGTTTTTACTGAATTATCCTGGTGTATTTTTAGTTTAGAGGTTTCGTACTGAGAGTGTCGAGGTTCCAGTTGAGGCATCTCTTTACTTGCTTTTTTTGAAATTTGTTTAAAACGTTCTACTTTCCCTTGTAAGCCCTGTTTTCCCGCGAGAGCGGTTACCACATCATTATAATGACCACTAGCTGTGTTTAAGGTATGACCTAATTTTTCAAACCTTTGGAATACAGAACACACGGAGTTGTAAATATCCCCTGCCTTTTCGCTGATTTTACCTGCTTCTTTATAGCTCTTATCCATTATCCAAAGGTTAGCCACTGTACGCAGAATGGGGATCAATGTAGTATGAGATAACAATATAATATGTTTGTCATATCCATATCCAAACAAAGATTTATCATGTTTTAGAGCTTCAATATAGGCTGGCTCAATAGGCATAAACATCAGCACAAAGCTGGGACTGTTAATACCATTGAGACTGGCATAATTCTTAGAAGCCAGATCATCAATATGTTTTTTTACAGATTTAACATATTCGTCCATAGCCAGTTGTTGCTCTGGTTCCGTCTCTGCAGAGACAGCTTTTTCATAAGAAATAAGGGAAACTTTACTATCAATAATAATATGTTTATTATCGGGTAGCTTAATAAGATAGTCTGTTCTTTTCTGTTTCCCCAACTCATCTTTGAATGAAGATTGTTTTTCGTAGTGCTCACCTTGAACAAGGCCGCTCATTTGCAATGTGCGCTCTAACTGAGCTTCCCCCCAAGCCCCTCGTTTTTGAGAATCCCCCTTAAGTGCTGAAGTAAGGCGAGTGGCTTCGTCTCGCATTTTAAGTCCCATCTCCATAACTTTTCTAATTTCTCCTTCAAGGCTGGTATTTCCTTTTACTGTTTCCGTGTGAACCTCATTTACTCTTTTCCTGAAACCTTGGATTTCCTCTTGCAGAGGTTTAAGCAGGGAACCTACATTTTCTTTGTTCTGTTCGTTTAAAATTTTTTGACGATCTTTGATAATCTCCTCAGAAAGAACTCTAAATTCATTTTTGAGTTCACTTTTTTGTTTTTCAAATTGTGTTTTCAGTTCTTCCACCTTTTCCTTTTCTGCTTTTAACTGAGCTTGTTGTTCTCGCCTGCTTCCCTCTAAGTCGGCAATGGTTTTCCGAGCTTGATCTAGCTGATTACGCAACTGTTGATGAGCCTTTTTCTCTTCATTAATTTGCTCTTGTTTTTCTATTTTTTGTTTTTCAAATTGTATTTTCAGTTCTTCCAATTTTTCTTGTTCCGCTTTTAACTGAGCCTGTTGTTCTCGCCTGCTTCCCTCTAAATCGGTAATAGTTTTTTGAGCTTCTTTCCATTCCGGGTCTTTAAATTTATTAGAATTTTGAAAATGCTCATTTTTTTTCTGTCTCCGAATAAGCAACCAGAGTAGGACTATACCTATCCCTAAAATCAACCCAATTAAAAAAATCGGTTCAAATAAAATAATATCTTTCATGGTAAGAACTTTCCGTAATAATTAATCAAATATTTTTCCAGGGTTCAAGATGCCTTTTGGATCAAAGGTTTTTTTAATGGCTTTCATATATGTCAACTCCTCCTCAGAGCAGGAATAATGCAGATAAGGCTTTTTAAGAAGCCCCACTCCGTGTTCGGCTGAAATGGAACCTTTATATTTTTTTATAACAGAAAATAAAATATCATTTACTTTTTCGCATTTCTTTAAAAAAAACTCTTTTTCCATTTTTTCCGGTTTTAAAATGTTAATGTGTAAATTTCCATCCCCTACATGACCAAACCAAACTACTTCAAAGTCTGGATACTCTTTATTTAAAGTGTTATTCATTTCAGAAAGAAAGTCAGGCAAAAAAGAAATTCTTACAGAAACATCATTTTTATAAGGAAAGTGAGGGGATAGGGCTTCACTTATGTTTTCCCTAAAAGACCACAGTTCCTCAGCTTGACGAGAGCTTTCACTAATCACCCCATCTAAAACATATTCTTTTTCCAAAGCAGACTCAAAAAGAGATAGAGCTTCTTCTTGAGAACTTTGATCTGTTTCTATTAGTACATAGTAAGAACTTTTTTCTTTTAAAGGAAAAGAGATAGATGAGTTTTTTTGCACATGTTCTACAGCTAATGCCGTGAACATTTCAAATGCGCTTAAAGGTAGCTTAGATTTGAATAAATGATATAGATTCATAAGGGCTCTGAGATCAGGAACAGAGAAAAGAAAAACACAAGGCGGTTCCGGCTTTTTTGTAAGCTGTAAAGTTATTTCTGTTATAAGACCTAAGGTGCCCTCTGATCCGATAAACAAGTTCATTAAATCATAACCAGCTGTATTTTTTATAAGTCCTCGACCTAGAGATAAGGTGTGGCCTGTGCCCGTGACCACCTCTAACCCTAAGACCCACTTTCTTAAAGAACCGTAGCGGATTACGTGCACTCCACCCGCATTGGTGGATATATTGCCGCCGATTTGGCTGGACCCTTCAGAGGCAAAAGACAAAGGAAAGTAAAGGGATTTTTCTTCAGCCCAGTTTTGAATACTTTTAGTAATCACCCCTGGCTGGACAGTGAGGCTTTGTTCTATTTCATTAAATTCTAAAATTTTATTCATGCGATCAAAAGACACTACAACTTCTTTGTCTTGAGCCGCGGCGGCACCACTAAGCCCTGTACGTCCTCCAGAAGGCACCAAAGAAAAGTTACAATCTGTGGCCCACTTGATAATATCTTCCACATTTTGACGAGATTCGGGGAACAGCACCATAGAAGGAAAAGGCTTGTAAAGCTCCAGCCAATCCTTACCATATTTTTTAAGAACATGAGAGTCTTTGCTAATTTGCTCTACTTTAAGAATTTTTTTAAGTTGTTCTATTTTAGGCATGGTTAGAATATAGCGCGTGTTCGCGGTAAAGTGAACTTAAAAAAGGCTCCTTTATTATCCAGGCGATTGGAAGCCTGCACATTCCCTCCGTGGGCCTCAATAATTTTTTTTACGATAGATAAACCGAGGCCGCTTCCTTTGACGGCTATTTCCATTTTTTCCGTGTCTTGATAAAAAGGTTCAAATATTTTATTTATACTCTTCGGATTAATACCAGGTCCATGATCTTTTATTTCCACACTCAACTCTCCTGCTTCTGTTTGTGTCCATAATATTTCTATTAAGCTGTTTTTAAAAGAACATTGAATAGCATTCATCATTAGGTTGAATAACACCTGTCTTATGTATAAAGGGTCCATATATACTTCTGTTTCCTTATCAGGGAAGTGCATTTTTAAATTTCGTTCGTATAGATGAACCGTTTTTTCCATGTTGTCCTGAATGGATTTAATCCATTGGTTCCATTTATGCCAGCTTAAATTTAAAATGGCTTTATTATCCATTTTTTTTAGATCCAAAGTATCTGAAATGAACTGGATCATCCACGCGACTTCCTCGTCTAGCATTTTTATTAGATTTTGTTGTTCTAGAGAAGCCTGTTTTTTCAGAAGCTCTACATTGAGCTTCATAGTGGAAAGAGGGGTTTTTAATTCGTGGCTAACAAAACTGAGCATATCTAAATTAATAGAGGTCTTTTGTGTTATTTTAGGTTTTAACTTTTTATCCATGTATGTTGTTCCTAATAAGTGTTGACTTATGTACTGATAGAATAACTAAAGAGTTCCTAATGTTCCATCCCTTTCTCATAACTTACATTGAACAGGTCAGGAGTCCTCGTTCTTTTGGGTTTAAAAACTTTCCTCCTCTTCTGGGGGGTCTTGTATTTCTTGTAGTGTGGGTAATTGTTTAACGGGAGAAAGGTCAAAAAAATTAGCGACATTGCCTTTTAACTGAGCCAGATAGCGCCAACCTTGGGGTGTTTCTGAAGCAACGGAGGAAAACAGGATATCTAAAAAGTAAAGTTTGGGTTTTAAATCCTCCTCGGCTAAAATTTCCAGCCCTATATTGTAGCTTTTTAGGCGAGGGATCATCTTATTGGAAAATCCTTGTTTCATAAATTTAACAGACATAACTCCTCTTGTCTTGATCTGGAATCTGTCTTTTTTTTCTCCTAGAGAGGCATCAGAAACAATAGCGTCTCCTTTTTTCATTTCCCCTTGGGAATGCACTTTACTCCATTGAAAAGCCGGCAGGCTAATAGTGCCGATAGCTCCTGGAAATGTGTAAGATAAAGCCTGACTGTGTATATTATACCCGGTTATATTCCAAGCTCCACTAGGCTGTATTTGAAAGCGAGGATCCAGAAGCAGATCTATATTAAGATTTATCTTACCTTTTGTTTTGGACAAAATAGGTAAAAAGGAACTGAGAAAAGAGGGGTTAAAATTTTGAGCTTTTATGTTTATAAACCATCCTGATATGTCTTTTTCCATTTGTTGTTTTCCTACTATCACATTTAATAAAGAGCCAGGCCATTTTAAAATAACTATACCTCCTGGTTTTAATTGTAATAGAGACTTATAGGAAGGGCGCAAACGAAGCTCTGCCGCTTTAAAGGGAGTTTGGGTTGTTGGGGTGAGAATTTCTGGGTTTTTAAACACAATAGCAGGGCCTAGAGGGTGGATATAGAAACTTTCATATTTGAATTGAATAGGGGACTTTGTTTTGTCCCTTAGCTGGCCAATTAAATAAGAAATAGCTTCTTCATAAGGAAAACGAATAAGAAAAAATAAGCAAGACAATAAAATAAATACCACCCATTTGCGTTTATGTTTTTTTAAAAACTTATATAAAGCGGGTAGATAATTCTTAGGGTGCATTATTTGTCCTTTTTTGTGGCTGTGTTGTTATCCGTTGAAGAAGGGGTAGAAGAGGGCTGAGATGGGGGTGGAGGAGATGGTATGTTTGGGGAGCTTGGTTCTTTCTTTGGCATAGGTAAAGCGGGTAATAAATCCCTTTTTTTAACCTTCTCTGGCCGATTTTTAAAGTGAGAATCTTCTTTGATATTTGTTTTGTTTAGTTCCATGAGAGGCGGGGGGGTAGCTTCTTTTTTATCCGTTTTTTTTTGATTTAGAGGTTTTACAGGGAGAAGAGAAGGAGAGGATGGATTGGGTGGTGAAGGTGTTTTTAAATTATCAAATATTTTATCACTGGAAGAAACAGGAGGAGAAGTGTCCTTTATACGAGTGGGGAAGTTTTTTGTTTTCGGTGTAACCTTGGGTTTTTGAGGTGTCTGAGGTTTTAGGGGTTTTAGGGGTTTTAGGGGTTTTTGATCCATTTCCGGTTTTTGATTAAGAGAGGCATCTGTTGTTGGACTAAAAAAGCTTAAGGCATAAGAGACATTAAAATAATCATTTTTATTTGGATTCTCCTTTATATGTAAATTGGTTAATTTGATATTATTGGATAATTGCTCCAATTTATATCCGTATTCCACAATTTCCTTTAAATTGAGGTTTTGCATTTCCACTGTGACCGTTTCCACTTTAGCCGAAAGCAGAGGGGATTTTTGAATCACCTTTGATTTTCTAATCTGTTGGATTTGATTTTTTGGGATTTGAAGTACCGGTATTCTTCTCTCAATAAATGTTACAGGATTCTGGCCAGAAAAATAAGAGCTGGAACTATTGTTTTTTTTATTAGGAGATAGATTCATCAGTTCTCGTGTTAGCAGGTGTTTAATATTGGCTTCTTGTCTATTTTTCCATGAGGAGTAGAGATGGGATGTGGGATAATAAAGAAGAACACACAGTAATATAAAAACACAAAGACCTTGAAGTGTTTTTCTATGCAAAGAACTCAAGTTATCGTATTTTTCTTTTATAAAATAAAAGCTGGAACTGTTAATAAGGGAGCTATAAACATGGTTACTTATATTGATAAATGCCTCTTTAAGGTTATTAAAATCCATTACCTTAACCTTGTTTTTGAATGAATGAATACTTAAATGACACTGTATTGGGTTCCGTATTATTGTTTAAGTTGCTGGTGGGGCTATCGTCTAATTTTTTTAAACTTCCCGTTTTAGCTAAATCAGTTAAATTTTTCTCCAGAAGATTCAAATATGAAGAAACAATTTCTCCCCTTATTTCTATTTTGTTATCTATAATATTTAACTCTTGAATTTCCAAGTTCCATGATTGTTTTTTGTTGATAGCCATACTGAGTTTTTTCATCGTATCTAAAGCGGATGGCATAAGAGATATTTTTTTTTCTAATTCAGCTTGTTTTGTTATTTTCTTTCGGCTGAGAAGGAAGCTTTGCACTTTTTGAATATCCAATTCTTTGGGGTTAATTTTAGCAATTTGAATGGATTTTGTCCGAAATAAACGATGGGTTTTGTCTGATAGTTTTTCAGATTGATGACTGCGTAAGACGGAATAGCCTAAAAGTATAATAAAAGTGCTTATCCCTAGTACCAAAGGATGCTTCCACTGATGAACAAAAAAAGAAAAGGGGTTAACTTTAACCGCAAACTCTTCTTTTAAAAAATTGATAGCGGGGTCTCTGGTTTTTTTTAGCCCTTCCATAGCAGTTCCCAAGGCTGTTACAAGATTATTTTGTTGTTTGTCGTTATTTCTCAAATTCCATTGTGGAAAATGAGGGGGATGCTCAACCCGAGAGACAGGAACATTTAATTGAGTGGATAATAAGGTTTGGAGGTTTCTTACCTGGGCACCTCCTCCAAAAAGAAATATTTTCTTACATTTGTACACTTTTTCTCCTTCTAATTGAAGTAATAACAATCGTAGTTTATCAATTAAATTATCAAAAGCTTGTTGAAGGGATTTTGAAAATGCAATTTGGCTTCCTGTGTATCCTTTGGTTTGCGTTAGGACAAAAGCTTTTTCACGAAATTGCTGCATAGCTTTTTGAAAAGGGACTTCATATTTGATGGCTATTTTTCTGATACAAGAAGCCGCACCCCAACCAAAGCTATATACATTTCTTAAGCGGTTTTGAATGAAAACCAGAGCCATCGTGTGTGTATGGCCTATTTTTAAATATAGATCACAGTCTTCTCTTTGATCCTGAGTATCTTTTGTTATTTCAAATAAGTTGGCCACGGCGGAAGCTTCGCAAGTCAGAATGTGAGGGGTAATCCCTATAGAATTAATATCCTTTATTAAATCAGAGATACTATCTTTGAAGGCAGAAAATACCAGAACTTGCTGTTTTCCTTTTACAAAGTTTGTTATTTTAATGTCAGAGATAAGATTTTTGTTGTCAAACAAAGATAGCTTTTCTTCCAACTGGTAAGGAAGACTTTTCAGTATTTTATATCTTTCCTTAAAAGGAAAACTAAGTGTTTCCGTACTCACTACATTTTGTGAAAGACAAAAGATGTATTTTGCTTCAGGACTGCGGTACAAGTTAGCCAATGATTTTAAGTGGCCTACTATTAAAAGTCTTTTTTGTTCTTCCCTGTTATCCTCTTTAATGGGGAAAATGTGAGTTTGCAGAACAGTAAATGCTTTGTTGGCTTTTTTTATTGCAACGGCTTTTACAGCACAAGAACCTATATCTACACCCACATAAATCAAAACAAATCCTCCTGAAGAAGTTTATACTGGCCATATTTGAAAATTCCTGCCAAGATGAGATTCTCGTTCCCCGCTTCCGTAGGACGGGAAGGCAAGAACTTGTCTTCCCATTTACAGGGCTGGATTCCCGCTTTCGCGGGAATGACAAGCCATCGGGAAAATTCAAACAGGATCAGTATAGCTTATTCTTTTAAAAACTTTCTTTCCAGTAGATTATAGTAGGTTCCTGTTTTTGTTTCAAAGGGGGATTCTCTGGTTTTCTAGGGGTAGGGGGAGAGGCCATTCTTACTGTTTTTGTAGTAATTTGATTGATAATCTTTATTTGCTCTCTTTGTTTTTCTGCTGCCATAAGCTTGTTAAAGCGATTACTAAAGGAGGCAGTATCAAAGTAGATGGCTGTAAGGGTTCTTTGACTATTACCGGCAAAACCAGTGCTCTGCATACTAAAATTATATGGAGCGTCAAAAATAAGGTATGATATAGGTCGGTCTTTCTGGTTTCTTTTTGGATTTTCTGGAGGAATTAAGTGTTGATCCAGCTCACTAACACCTTTTTCATTTAGAAAGTTAAAAAAAGTCTTTTTTGTAAATATAAGGGGGTTTATAGGATGGGATGTGAGCTGGTTTATTTCTTGAGCGAGTTCTAAAGGGACCCCTAAGAGGGCTTGTGTCAACTGTGCATTAGAATTATTTACACTTAATCCTTTTTCACCATAAACAGTAATAAAAGGCTTAAGGGCGGTGTATAATATATCTGACATGCCAGCTACTTGACGAAGCTCCTCTATGCTTACGAAAGAGCGATTACGAGGAAGACCCATCGTCTGATCGTATAAATTGCTTTCGGGGGCATTGCGTTCACTTTGTTGGGTATCCGGGTCGGCCCAGTCTTTTATATTATTGAGAATATTATTAATGTCTTCTGTGCTCAAGGCGTCGTCCAGTTTTTTGTTGTTCATCCGTAAAAGGGCAATTAAATTGAATAACACATTGTGAGTCCAAACTCTTAAAGAAGGTATAGGTGAGGCCAGATCGTTGATGTCCATTTTACCGGATTCCGGTTCAATAAATGTAGCGAATTGGGCTTGCATAAAAGAGTTGTTACTTATCTTAGAAATTTCTTCGGTTGTTATGGAATCCAGTTCTTTTGGTATGGGAGGGGGCCATTGAAAAGGAAACCGCCATATAAGATCAATATACGGCCGAAATTGGTTCATTGTTTTGTTGTCATAACTTTTTATTATTTTAGTATAGGATTTTACTCTCAATATATTGACCTCCATTCCCGCTTTAGCAGCGTAGTAGGCTCTTAAGGAGTTTAGTTCAGCTATGGCTGAACGATATTCCACCTGTGTGTCAAAAACAGTTTCTTGTATTATTAAAATAACAAATACTATAGTGGATAAGACCATGATAAGCGCCATCCCTTTTTTTGAACTTTTTTTATACCCAGAGGGTTCGATTTTTTCGTAACTTTTTTGTTTTTTTCTCCGAGCAACCAAGATTTTAAACCCGTCATTTTCAAGCACGATCAGTGTATTATGAAATATTTTTTTTAAAATCATGTTAATAATCTCATCTCTGTACAGGGAGGATGAACGAATAGTGTAGAGGTATCTGTAATTCACTTTTAATGTTTTGTTTTTTCCTGTTTTTAAACTCCATTTTAATTTGAATGGCCGCCGGTAAAGTGTTTCTCTCATTAGGTCCTGTTTTCCAGGTATTTAACCACTCATTAGTGGATATATTGTAATAAAGCAATTCGAAATTTTTGACATTTTCTAGTAATACAATTTCATTTTCCCCTTCTTCGGATTCTGTATTTTGGGTTTTAATGGGAGAGGATCTTCTCCACAAACAATTGCTTTGTATTTTATTGTCTTCTCTATTTTTGCAGGTTTTAAGGTAGTAAGTTATAATAATTTGATCATTTGATGTTCCATTTTCCAGAGTATAAGCTGGTGAAAAAGTAGAGATACGTAGATGGTTTTTTGTTCCTTCAAAACCTCCGACAAAAAGCACTGTACGAGACAGATAAGGTGCAATAAGTTGTTCTTCAAATTCTGTTAGTTCTGTTTGTAACTGTGTTTTTTGTTTTTGTGATAGATTGTTTTTCTTTGCTAATGTATTAATATCCGCTTCGGCATTAGAGTTTGTTTGATTCCGTTTTATAAATGATGAATATATGGTGGTATTTACATCCGTCGCATAAAAAGCATTACGAATATCTGTTCTGATAACTTGAGATATATTTCTACTCAGTTTTACATCTTGCACATTGCGTGTGATTTTTTTTTTGTAGTTAATAGTGGTATTTGTCATACGCATAAGGGATGCGGCAATAAATGTGAATAAGACAAGGGCTATCAATACTTCTAACAAGGTGGTTCCTTTGTTATACCGATTTGTTTTATTTTTTTTTAGGTTCATTGTGTTTTTTTCCTCGTTTTATATTTTACGGGCTTCCGCTGGAGGGCATAGAAAGGGGGAGCTTTCTATTGTGATCTACGATGTATGTCGTTAACGAGTAGGCACTCTCTAAAAGTCCTTTTTTATAGTGAATAGTCAGTTTTGCTTCGATTATAGCTTGAGATAGGAATTGTATGGTAACTTGAGAAACTTGAATCGCCATATCATCGGTTTGCCCCAGCAAATTCATAAAGCTTTGCGGGTCAGGTAGAGTGAGAGGTTGCGTTTTCACACTCCATGAAAAATATTTTTCCCCTTCAAAGGTTCCTTTATCTTCTCTAGGTATGGAATCAAAATTTTTTTTTCTCCAGTCAAACTCTAATTCCGATATTTTTTGTTCCATTAGTTCTACAATTTTATGATAGTCACTCACTTTTTGGATTCTTTTCGTATTTCCTAACCATATCCTGGAAATAATAATAGTGGCTCCAGATAAGATAACGAGAGCTATTAAAATCTCAATTAAAGTAAATCCTGTTTTTTTATTTATAAAAAGATACACTTTCAGCCACTCCATATTTATTTTTTTAGTTCAAGATAACTTAAGGGGGTTATTTTTAATCATGGGGTGGCCCTCATTGTTGGCTGCCGGATTTGATTTAAAAATACTCCATAAATAACAAAAAATCTACATTTATTGACCTTGAAATAGTAAAATCCCCCTGTCCTCTGTTTAGAGGTCAAGATGTGATTCCTGTAATTTTTTTCCTAAGAATGAGCGGTTTGCCAATTTTGCCCAACATGAATATGGACCTTTAAAGGGACCTTCCAGGCCACTACATTTTCCATAATATTTTTAATCTGTCGGGTTTCTTCTTGTATCCCTTCTTCGTCACACTCAAAAAGCAGTTCGTCGTGTATCTGAAGCAAAAGAGGAGAATATAAACTATTACTCAGTTCAATCATGGCTATTTTTACAAGATCACTAGCCGTACCTTGTATAGGAGTATTAATAGCCACTCTTTCTCCTCCTTTTTTTATCTGCACACGGGAGGAAGATAGCTCCTGTATAGTTCTCCTGCGACCAAAAAGAGTCTCTACATAACCCCGCTTATGAGCCGATAGTACAATCGAGTCCATATATTCTTTTACTCTCTTAAACCGGGTAAAGTAATTTTTGATGATTTCATTTGCTTCAGAAACGGAAATCCCAAGAGACTCGGACAAAGTGTAAGCCCCTTGGCCATATATCAAACCAAAATTGATGGCTTTAGCTGATCGTCTCATCTCTGCCGTAACCCTCTCTACCGGAACAGAGTAAATTTCACCCGCCGTAGCTGTGTGAATGTCCTGGTCTTTTTCAAACGCGACACAAAGAGCCTGATCTTCTGTAATATGAGCTAAAATTCTCAATTCAATTTGAGAGTAGTCAGCGGAAATAATCTTTTTTCCTTTGGGAGCGATAAAAGCTTTTCTAATTTTCCTACCTCTCCTCGTTTTTATAGGGATATTTTGTAAATTAGGGTTTATACTGGAAAGCCGCCCTGTTGCCGTTAAAGCTTGACGAAAATGAGTATGTATCCGACCTGTTTTTTTGTTAATCAAAGGAGGTAAAGCCTCTATATAAGTGGTCTTAAGTTTGAACAATTCTCGATGTTCTAAAACAAGAGGGATCACCGGATGTTTTGCTCTTAACTTATTAAGAACATCCATATCTGTAGAATACCCTGTTTTTGTCTTTCTTAAAGGGCTTAATCCCATTTCCTTAAACAATACATCGGCCAGCTGCTTTGGGCTGGAAAGATTAAACTCATGTTTTACATAATCAAAAATCTCCTTTTCTGTCATTTTAATTTTTTGATTAACCTCTCTTGCCTGCTTCTCTAGCTCCAACGGATCCAACATGATACCTTTTTTCTCCATACCATATAAAACAGAGATAAGAGCTAATTCTACTTTTTCATAAAGCTCTATCATATTCCTTTCCTTTAGCTGTTTTTCCAACTCTTTATTCAATTTTTTGTGCCGCTGATATATTTCGCCAGGAGCAAGAGAATGATCCACCACTTCGCCGGTATATTTAAGACAAACTTTCTTAAAACCTCCAGGGGGACCCGGCTCTATCAAGTAGGCAGCAATCATGGCACACCAATAGGGGAGAGGATGCCGACAATCAAAATCCTTCCATATTTTTTTTAAATCGTACCCACACCAATAAATTCTTCTATCTGAAAAGAACTGACCTACCCGCTGTAAATTGTGATTTTCCAAGGTAATGACTTTATTTTTATAGGCTAAGAAATATTGATTTTCCTGTGAAAAACACCACACTTTTCCATAAGGCTGAATAAAGGATTTTAGCTCGTCCCACTCCAGACAATGCAATCTCAAGTTAGAAGAAAGTTTTTTTATTTTTTGAGGTGGGGAAGCAGGCCCCACTGGCTCGGTTTTTGTAGATGGAGAAGGACAAAGTTTTTTTTCAAAAGTCTTAAAATCTAACTCTCTTAATAACTCCCTTAAGGTTTCTGTTTGAATAGGTTGTCGGTGGAAAGAAGGCACCTGTTTTTTTAAACCCACATTCGTTACAATGTGAGCTAATTCTTGGGATAAAAAAGCTTCCTTTTTGGAGTTTCTTAGTTTTTCTGCTGTTTTTTTTTGGATATAGTCTAAGTTTTTATATATTTGTTCTAAACTATCATACTCCTTAAGCAGTTTTTTAGCTCCTTTAGGGCCAATACCAAAGACACCGGGGATGTTATCGCTACTATCTCCCACAATAGCGAGATAATCATTTATTTGCTCAGGGCGCACCCCCCATTTTTGTTGAACACCGGAGGGGTTATAACTGATCTCTTTCATAGGGTCATAAAGAGATACAGAGGAAGACACTATTTGTGCAAAATCCTTATCTCCACTAACAATGACTATTTTAAAACCCTGTTTTTGAGCTGTCGTAGCCAAAGACCCTATCAAGTCATCCGCTTCATAACCGGCCTGTTCCACCATCGGAATACCTAAAGCAGAAACCAATTTTTTTATATAGGGAATCTGCACCTTTAAATCTTCCGGTACCTCCCCTCGATTGGCTTTGTACTCAGGGTATATTTTTACGCGAAAAGAGGGCTTTTCATGGTCAAAACAATACACAATATATTCTGATTTATGTTCTCTGATAAATTTTTCTGTCATGGAAAGCAGTCCATACAGGGCATTTGTGGGAAGACCCTTTGAACTACTGAGGTGGTGAGAGATAGCGTAATAAGCTCTAAAAAAAAGAGAACTCACATCCACCAAATATAATTTTTTATCTTGTGAAACCGCATTTATTCCCATTTTACACTTTCCTGATCTCCATCTGAAAAAATAAAGATAATATCTTTTTCTCCTACTAAATTGAAGCGATCTCTTACTTCTTGCTCCAAAAAACGGGAATCGGAATTGAGTCTTTTTAATCGCTCTTCTACTAAAGAGTTTTTGACTTGAATACGGGCAATACGATTTTCCAAAATTTTTTGACTGTTATATAAATGGAACATTCGTAATAAAGTGCCATCGAAAATTAAATGTATAAAAACAACAGCAAGGCACAGGACTAATAGCCAGGAGGGCCGATCTAAACATGTTTTTATAAGAAAACTTATTTTCTTCATCTCTTTTTCATTTTTTATACCTGGGGGGGTATTGTCCGCGTTTCCACGGGGACAAACTTTTCCGTAACTCTTCGATGCTTTCCTCTTAGAGGCCAAGCCTTTAAATACAGAGTTTTCAAACCTTATCCTCGCGAAAGCAGGGAACAATCGGTATAACATGAACCGATTTATAAAAAACCTGGATTAAAGTCTTCTTTTTCATTCTTCCTCTAAATGAAAACATAATTTAAGCCGATTAAATTACTATGAATATAACTATCATTTTTCTACTATTTACACTACTTACTGCTTTTTCCAATTGCACACTGGATTATTTAAACTTGCGCGGGGCAACGCATGAAGAGTATTCTTCTGCCCCCTCCTCCGCTATGGTTTATTGTAATAAATTCAATGTCAACGGATTTACCGGTATTTTAAACTCATGGTATGATTGGGATCAGGAAGCTTTTGACACAAATAAAGCTCAACTATACCTATGGAATGTCCCCCCTGAATTTACATACCCTCGTACAAATTATATTCAGATTCACTCTTTCCGTATAGAAAATAATAGAAAGGTTTTTAAAGAGTCTCCTGTCAGTATAGACATTATTAACAACACTTCTAATGAAAGAGGGATCACTATTACCACTCTCGGACATGACCTCCTGGAAGATCTGGAAAAATCTATTGAGGAATTAATACAAGAAAATAGCTTTGTTTTGAAAGATATGAAGGGATGGCACGGAGTATCTATTTCCATTTTTAATGTGCATAATAAACCCATACATGGCGCAAAAACTGAAATTCTTATTCCTCCATTTGAAGCGCATCCTCATACCTACCTGGAAAAACAAAACCAAGAAAGAATGTTACATGAATTACATCCATTTAAAAAAATTGCTTCTTCAACTCATAAAGATAAAATTTTTTATGAAAAGGGACGAGATTTTTGCAAAGACTCTCCCTCCCAATTTGAAGTCCCTTCTCCTCCAGCAAACTCCGAGGATGGAGTAGATCGTTTACTTGAAGATTTAGATTTGTCTTTTGCATACTGAGTTTCAGCATTAATGACTCTTATAGTCCAAAAAGTATTTACTTATTCAAACCTGTATAAAAGACCAGAAGTCTTGTGTCATGCTGTGTATCTGGACTTGATTGTTTTTTGGAAATGCTCTTAATTAAGGGCATGTATATCGAACCGATATTAGTCGTTATGAAAAAAAGATGATAATGAAATTATTAGGATAAAAAAGACATTCAAAAAGTTCATGGAGGAACAATGTTGGAAATAAAACAAGCTGATCTGAATGAAATTGAATTACTGTTAAATCAATCTGTAAAAGGGTATCACTTTTTATTCGATCATAAAAAAGTGGCTCAAATTTTAAAAACACCAACAGAGAATTTGGATTTTTTTAATAAAGCTAATATTCAAAGAATTCAAGAATTATTAGCAGGCTTACTGTCAAAAAAATCATTTCACCAAAAACAAACTTATTTGGATTCACTCACCCATCACAATTTTGAATTATTAGTGAGAACTTATTTTCATATTGTGGACAGCACCGTAATGGCTTCTTTAAAAAACATGCACTAAATGGAAAAGCGTCTAGCCCCAGAGGAAGTTTCCAAAACATCCTGAATCTCTGACATCATAAAACTTAAATATTGAACCTCTTTTTTAAGCTGAAAAACACAATCACGAAAACCATGCAATTTTTCCACCTCAGAACGCAGTCCTTCTTTATTATCTCCTCCTGGAGATAATACCTCCTGATGTCTTTCAACGGGAACAGCTAAAGATAATACAGCCTGCTTACTCATTTTTCCTCTTTTACACCCTTAGTGTTACCCTCGTTTCCACGAGGATAAGCTTTTCCGTAACTCTTCGGTTCTTTATATTATACTCGACTTCTGTCTAAAGAAACTTAAATATATTTACATTGTATTTTTTTCACTCCCATAACCACAGGCCAACCTGGATAACTCTATTTCCGTTATATTTCTACGAATGACCCCTGGTGCCAAAGTTTCTTGCATAATACCCTGTTTTTCATGCAGCAAAGCGCTTAAATGCAGTAATTCATGTAAATACAAGCTAATAGCGTCCACTCGTTTTTTCGGAATTTGAGCTGGCCGAGCCGATGGAGTACGGTCTTTTTTTTTCTTCCAAAAAGCAGAAAAAAAATCCAAAAAAGACTGAAAAGCGTATAAAAATCGTTGCCAGAAAACCCCAGAAGAAGTGCTGGCCAAATACCGGCGGGTAGATAGCTCTGGCACACTCGTATAAGTGGAATAATCAAAATCACCCTTGACATAATGATATTTGTGATGAATGCCATTTATTATTATATCCGCTTCATACATGGCACCTCCGAAGTAGTTACGGGTGAGAGTAGAACCTTGTTTTATAGAAGAAAGCACCCCATGACTTGTATCCACAAAGAAAATATTAACATCATCTTCAATCTCTTTCGTTGGAATATCCGTATCTACCTCTCCAATCCATTCAAACAATCGCCCTTTTCCTGAATAGTAATTCCAGGACTCGTTCAGCATATCCACAGCGTATATAAAATTTTTATGGGCCATAGCAGGAACAGATGGATGAGTATAGACAGGAATGGGCAGTTCTTTCCATTTTACTACAAAGCCACGATCCACACGGAAGTTACACGCATCTTTTTCCCCTTCCTCCATTCCCACATAACCACAGGAGACACATAAAAATAACAGTAAATAAAGAGCTATTTTCATCATAAAAACACACCTTTCTGACCTTTTTCTTTTCGGCTAAAATAAGAGGTTTTTAAAGTTTTTTACAACACTAGTGGATCGAACAGGCGAATCTAATTCTTTGGCGAAAATAAGGGCCTTTTTTTTATTCTTATGAAGGGAATCTCTCTCCTAAAGGGTGTATTTTCTATACCGGTTCGGTATAATAAACACATCATGAAAACCGAGTCAGAAGGAGATGGTAAGATTGAAAAAAAACAAAACACGAACTCAGTCTTTTGGAAGTTCAGGAAGACAAGGGCATGACTCTTCTTTGTTTTATGAATCAAAATTATATAAGAACTTAAATTTTAAAGAAGATACACAAAATAACATAGAAGGATCAATTCAAGAAGATGCTATTAATCAAATTTTCTTAAAATCTTCAACAAAGATGTCTGAATTACCAGACAAAACAATTCATTTAATGATAACTTCACCTCCTTATAATGTTTCAAAAGATTATGATGAAAATTTGTCTTTAGAAGAGTATCTAAATTTTCTCAATAAAGTTTTTTCGGAAACATATAGAGTTTTAGTCAACGGAGGAAGAGCTTGTATCAATATAGCAAATATAGGACGAAAACCTTACATTCCTCTTTCTGATTATATTTCAAAAATGATGATAGATATAGGTTTTTTAATGAGAGGGGAAATTATATGGAATAAGTCCGCTTCTTCAGGAACTTCTACAGCATGGGGAAGCTGGTGTTCTCCATCTAACCCCACTTTAAGAGATGTGCATGAATATATTTTAATTTTTTCAAAAGGAGCCTATAAAAGAGAAAAACAGGATAAAAAAATCACAATTCAAAAAGAACAATTTATTGAATGGACAAAATCTATTTGGAATATGAACACAGAATCTGCAAAAAAAATAGGTCATCCTGCACCATTTCCTGAAGAGTTGCCATTTCGTCTTATGCAACTTTATTCTTTTGAAAATGATATCGTTTTAGATCCATTTATGGGAAGTGGCACTACAGCCGTTGTTGGATTGAAAAATGGTAGGAGATTTGTAGGTTATGAAATAAATGAAGATTATGTGAAAATAGCTAGTGAAAGAATATCAAATCTACAACCCTCTTTGTTTCAAAACGATAGCGAAAAGCCTCCCGACCCTCTTATATAGTTCTCCCGACTTCAGCACAATACAATGCGATAAATGAATAATATTAATAGCTTGTGTTTTTTTCTTTATATTAATCTGATACTACATAAACAGATAATAAGCGGCTTTGTGCATCCCTTAAAGCTACTATCTTCTTAACAAGGCTATTCTCCCTATCCCGTAATTCATATACTTCCCTCTGATCAGGGTCATCTAAAACTAACTCTCTACTACTTAAATTAAGGCTATCCCGTAATTTTATCTGGTCAGATCTGTCTTTTCCTTTAACAAAGGCATAATAATGTGGAAAAAGAGTCCTATATTCTTTTACTACTTTATCCATAGAGGGAAACCGAACCGGCTCTTGTCCCTCTAACAGCTTAGCACTTGATAACTTACCTCTACTCCACCGCACATTGTAACGAGATTTTAGGGCTTCCATGGAAAATCTATCTTTCATACCTGGTTTACGCCCAATGCTAGCCAGCCTCCTCTGCCCTGTTGTAATTAAATTGATCATTTGTTTTTCTTGTCTATTTAACCTGACTTTCCATGTGTCTAGCTTCTCCTCATTCTTACCCTTTTCCAGCTCATCTCCTGTTGTGCTGTCAGGCTCCCTACCACTTGCATTTGGTTTAATAATAAGATCCACCACTAGTTTTTCATCTTTATAAATAAATACTTTCTTCTCAACACCATCTTTGTTTTTTATTGTTATAGGAAGCATAACACCATGTCTTTTTATAAGACGACCAGTAGCTAAATCCCTACCAACATTAAAATAACCTACTTCTATCTTTTCCTCCTCAGAAAACTTACCAACATTAAAATAACTTACCCCTACTAACATTAAAAATACGGCACAAGCTACAGAGGAAATAACATAATAAGATGGCTCTTTATATTTTCTACTTTCTCCCTCATCCGTGGAGGCCCCTGAAGATGAAGAATCCCCCTGTTTAAGAGAGCTGCGATTCCAAAAATTTACATCTGTTTTAGCGATAACAGTGAAATCCACCGACTCATTTATATTGACCTTATTTGATCCCGGCGACCCTCCCCCCACAGAAGCGGAAGGTGAGGACATGTCTTGTGTCTTCTGTAAGCTGCTATCCAAAGGGGAACGGGATTCTATACCGGTTCGGTATAATTCCACATCTTCTAAGTGTTTTTCCCTTTCAGTTAAAAGCGGATTTGCTTGATTCGCCCCTAAAAAAGGTACTACATTGTCCTTGGTTTGGTTTTCTTTACCCAAAGCCTTAGGGTATGAATGCCCCTGTTTTAGCTCTTTTTTTGCACCTGGAAATTTAATGAGTTTTTTGTCTTCATTGGATGACATAAAAAGCTTCCTTTTTTCTTTAGTAAAATTCACTTCAATATCTCATCGGAAGGATAAGAAAAAATATTAAGTATCGGATGAATGAAAATATCCGAAAACTAGAATGAACAAAAAGAGAAAGAAATATAGGGTTTTAGTCCTGTTTTTGAATGAACTTTAGAGCATTCAAAAGGCAAATCCCAAAAGCCCCATAGGGCACATTATACTGTAACTAAAGCTATCTAAAAGGCGAATACCAGAAGCTCCATAAGTCTTAATCTTGAGATAAGCCTCTTTTTTCATAGATGGTTATTTACAGACTTTCTACATTCTGTCTAAATGTGCTATACTATTAAGGCCATAAAAACCTGAACTGGTATAAGTTATGAATATCTGTTACCACTTTTTTATTATTTGTTCTTTTTTTACCTGGGTGACACCCGCTACTGCACTATTATACCACTCAGGTCAGGAATTTGTCTCATCTGAACTCCGTTCACCACCCAGAAGCAGCTTACAGAAGATACAAAATCCAAACCAGATTGGTATAAAAGTGTACACAGCTCAAGCACAACAAACACCTAAAAAAACAAAAAAAGCAAACAAGCCTGTTACTACCAAAAAAAAACAGAAGAAAAACCTAAAAAAACCAAGTGGTTCTGTTGATGCTCCTATAATCGAAACATTAACAAACGAACTCAATTTTTTAAATAAAAAGTTGGCTCCGCGATTGCGTGAAAAAGAAGCCGTAGATTACATAAAAAAAAGCAAAAATGAAAAAGCCATTGACCTTTTGGAATCACTAGAAGATAGCTCTGCCCGATCCTTATTAATATTAGCCCAAGCTTATGAAAATACAGGAGATTATGAAAACCAGATTCGGGTTCTGAAACAATTGGTTAAAAAAAATAAAAAGAACGGACTCTATGTTTTGGAATTAGCTAAAGGTTTTAGAAAACTCTATTTCAAGACCGGTCTGTTTAAATATAGAGAGGACGCGATCACTCATATCAACAATACTCTTAAACTACATAAAAAATACCATGAAAAGGCTCACTTGGAAATGTTGAATCTACTTAAATACAAAGAAGATTCTGAAGAAACCAATTACGCTATTTTAAAGCTATTGCAGACATTAATTCGGGAGTTTGGTGTAAAAAGAACTTATGTAAAAGATATATGCAAGTATTTTTATCTTAACAAGTTTTATAATCAGAGCCTTTCCGGATGCAAAAAAGCTATGAAATATGACCCTAAAGAGCCTAGTAATTACATTTACTACGCTCTCTCCCTGGAGGAAACAGAGGACATAGAGAAAAACCTGAAGAAAGCCGTGCAAAAATTTCCTAAATCCTTACTTGTACGTCTAAAAACCGGCCAATTTTTTATGACACAAAAAGATTATAAATCCGCTCTACCGCATTTTAATACAGCTTTAAAAATCCAGTCCAAATCAGCAGAAGGACAAGTGGGCCTGGCCCAAGCCTTATTTCATAACGGGAAAGAAAAAGAGTCATATAAACATTTTATGAAAGCCTGTATGCTAGACAAACCACAAATGCTATGGGCTTTTAAACAAGCAAAATCCATACTTAACCAAAAAAGTAAGTTCAAATTGGCCGGGGCTTTTGAAAAAGGGATCACTAAATGCTTCCTTAGAGCACCTAAAAAAACAAAAACAGTCAAAAATATTTAAACTTTCTCTTAGATCAACCGATAAAATATAATCAACAGAGGGTAAAATGAATAAAATTATCTTCATCAGCAATAGCCTGGGTGACATAAATAGAACAAAGGAATTCGCAAAAAAAAGCGGGTACTCAATAGAATATTACTCAAAAGAGGAATGGCACAAAAGTAGTAAAAAATTAAAACGACTGCCTAAAAACAAAAAAGATACGAAAAAACCTAATTCTGCTACCATCCTGTCATTACCAACCCCTGTGCCTTCTTTACAAACTATGGATGAAATTAAAGTAGAGGCTATTAAAGCTTCCCTTTTAGGAGCTAGGGGAAATGTGACAAAAGCAGCTAAAGTCCTAAGGATAGGACGAGCGACCCTCTACAGAAAAATTAAAGACCTACAGTTAAACCCGGAATCCTTTCGAAAACAATTGAACGAAGAAGAAGTAGAATTAACTTTCAAAAAAACCGCCTAAACCCCCAGGGGGGTTTTGTGATTTTTCAGTATAATTAAAGATAGAAGTTTCAGGAGAGAATAAGATTTAAAAGCGACTTCGGCTTTGAGCACAGAGCGGCTAGATTCCCGCTCCCCGCTTTCGCGAGGACAAGCTTCGCGGGAATGACAAATTTGGGCAAAACGCATGTCTGAAGCCCTTAGATGCAGTCTGTTTTTTAGTTTTCATAACTCTATCCGATCATTTATTTGGATTACTGTTTTTATCTTACTCCAAAAATCTTATTTAAACCTTCTTGCCACTCATTTTGCAATACAAGATCAAAAGTCATTTTTTGATCTTGAACTTCAATCGTTCCTGCTTCTATAGACTGGCTACAGTACTCTGTAAAAAGATCAAACAATTTCTTCTTATATTCTATATCAAGGTTCCCTATAAGATGTTGTCCTTTTGTCTCTAGAATAGAAAAAGAAGCAGTACCATTCTTAGAGGATTTTAAACATACTAAAAAGTCAGGGTAAATCTTGTTTTTCTGCCAACCCTGTAAATGCCAATCTTGTCTTTCTATAATCCTATGCCACCACTTGATAGCTGAATCCTCATCCAAATACCAAGCCACTTTCTTTTCCAAATCATTACACTTAAACTCTTCTTTGTAAATATCTTCAAAAAGAGAAAGCTGTAAATCTTTATTATTTCTCTTTCTCAAAACATCGCCGTCCTCTGATATAGAAAGGTTTAAGGTCTCTGCCATTTCCCAATTAAGCTCTGGATCACCAGCACTAACCAGTTTAAACAAAATTTCATTATTCTTCAGCTTTTCTCTGAAGATTTTTTCCGTTTTTTGGCTGATTTGATCTTGAAAGTTATTTCTTAAAAAATCCAAAATAGAAAATCTGTTTGCCCACACACTTTTTACTTCACCCTTTCTTTTTAAAGAAGATAAAGCTTTACTTAGTGTAACACTTGCATCCCAAGGGTTAGGTATAATATCAGAAAGCCTTTGGCACATAAAACCAAAACTCATATCCAGATTTTCAGCATTTTCCTCTTCTCTTCCTTGATAAGAAGAAATTAACTCCAGTTGTTCTTTTATATCAACCTGTGTATGAGATATATCGGGGGCTTTATTATCTAAAGACACATCTTTATTAAATTTTAATTTTGACCAGTCAATATGATAAAGTAAATCCTTTTTGTAGCTAAATAACCTTAATTGCTCTCCTGACCTATATAAAACTTTTGGCAGAAAAATCTGTAATCCTCTAAAGGGCTTTCTTCTTTTTATTTTTACTTGCTTCCTGATTTTTTGCTTATCATCTAAAAGCTTTATATCTCCCGCCAATCCGTCCATCCCCTCATTCTGAAGACCTTTGCGAACTCCCTCTACAGCCTGAGCCACATCTTGATCCATACACACGATATAACATTGATTAAAAGATTCAATGCTTGTTTTTCTGGTATGAGGCTGTCTTAAAACCCGTCCTATCATTTGCTCAATAGCCACAGGAGCTTTTGTTTTAGATAAAATAGTTAAGACATAAGCAAATGGGCAATCCCAACCCTCCTTTAAAGCTTCTTTAGTTATAATATATCTAACTCTGGAATACTCGGATAATAAATCCTCATTCCCCAATTCATCTTTTACAGCGGATTTTACCCTTATTTCTAAAGGGTCCACATTAAAATTTTTGATTAAACATTCCCTGACATTCTCTGAATGGATAAATCTCTTTTCCCTTTGATCTTTCCCCGTCCTCTCCACTCTTATAAGCATAATAGGCCGGACATAGCGGTTTTCTTTTGCTTGCAATTTTATTGCGTCTTTTGAAAGATTTTGCAATGTCTCATAACCTTTAGCTAGAGCTTTTTTCCAGTCTTTACTTTCTAAGTTAAAAATGTTGATAGGCAATTTTATCATTTCTTCTTTTTTAAGCTCACTGCCTGAAACAGAAACCAAGACATTGCTATGATGCTCTTTTTTATTAGGTGTGGCTGAAAGCTCTAAAATAAATCGGGGATTAAAATCCATTAAAGTATTTTTTGCTTTTTCTGTGTAAGCTCTATGACCTTCATCTATCACAATTAAAGGCTGAATAAGCTTTAAGACATTCCCCAGACTGTGTTTTATAGAAAGATTGTCCATGCTAGCAGTCAAAGAATCATAAGTATCTAAATTGGGACATATACTTAATAATTTTTTATTGCCATGATAATCATCCACTTCCGGAAAAAAATAAGGGAATTTGCCAGAATCCCTGAACATTCTTAAAGTCTCTTTTGTTTGTCTTCCGGCAGATTGAAGCATTAAAAGTATAACACATAAATAATCTTTTATATCCTGTGGATGAAAGCTGTCTGTTTTTTGCAAGATTTTTACTTTGCCAAGAGAAGTGCGATCCAGAATTTGCCTATAAAGACTTTCCCGATCGGACAAAGCTTTCAGAGTTTGTTTATATATAGAATCACTTGAAACCACCCATAAGACAAATCCTGTATTTTGTTCAAAAAAGCCTGTGTTAATATTTTCTATAGCTCCAGCTCCTAACAGTGTTTTTCCTCCTCCTGTGGGCACTTTAAGGCATATATTGGGGACAGGCCGATCCATTCCGCTAAAGCGGCTTTTGTAAGGGGCAATAATATCCCCTTGTTTTGTAGATAAAAAAGGGAGTAGCCTTTTTTCATTAAGCTCTTCCCAAGCTCTTTCACAAAAATTAAAATCACTGGAAGTCCAATGGACAGGTCGGTTTTTATTTTTTCTAAACTCTGCTAAAGCCAGAGCATCTTGTTTTTTTTCTTTTAGAGTATTAAGATAAAGAGAGAGCCTTTCCAATACTCCTTCTTGATAGTCTTTTAATTCCAATTAAGCCCCCATAATTTTATGAATGTCATAAGGAAGCTGACAAAACTGAATATTATAATCCTTTAAAAGTTCTTTTTGCGTGATGTATTTTGCCGGAGCAAAAACAAGACTTATTTTTTTTGATTGCTTATTAAATTTCTTTATTGTTCTAGCTAAATCTTCATGTAGAGCACTTTCTTTGCTTTTTAAAAAATCTAAATCAGGCTTATAAACAAGATGCAACCTGTAAGCTGAAGTTTCTCCAATAAACCATGCCGGATTAGCTTTAGTGGTTTTATTCAAATTTTCTCCTGTGGCTGTATAAAAAACATATTCTGCCAGTTGTTTATAATCAGGAAGGTTTTTTCCCATTAAGAGATTTTCTGTATTGATTTCTTTTCCAAGGGTGCAGTAAGTAAAAGAACCTCCTAAACCTTTTCTAAGTTTTTCCTCTTTGGCTTTTGGAACTTCTTTAATCACTCGGCGGACACGCTCTGCCGTGATTTTATCTGCATAGTCCTCAAATTCCACAAGAATAAATTTACGATTGCCTCCATCTTCTTTATTGAGGTCAAGCACAGCATGAGCTGTTGTACCGGAACCAGCGAAAGAATCCAAAACAATTGATTCTTTATTAGATGCAACTTTTACGAATTGTTTAATTAAATGAACAGGTTTAGGAAATATAAAATGTTTCCCTTCTAAAATTTCTTCAACTTCAGCCGTGCCTTTCCGTGAAGTGTATTCTGTTCCATTAATAATTGATCTAATTAATTTTTTATCTGTCCGCATTTTTTGAACAATTCTATAATTGTTATTTGATGTTTTATAACCAACTATATCTTGATTCATTTGTTTTAAAGAAGTTTTCTTTTCCCATCTCCAAACTAATTGAACTTTGTTTCTCTGAGACAGAGGTGGATAAATTTTAATTGAATCACTTTTTTCTTCCAACCCAATCTCATAAAAGCTTTTGCCAAGACTTCTTATAGGCTTATTTTTATAGAGGTAAAAAGGATAATACAAATTTGGTCTATTCTTATTATGAAATGCCTCATTACTATTGTAGAGAGGATGTATATTAAAGTTACCTTTATTATCTTTATAGTTGAATTTTTTAAATATATCTGGCAAAAGGTTTGTTTTACAATTTTCAATGTCTTTAGCATAGAATAAACAAAATTCATGATTTTTTGCAATATGTCCGTAGTCTCTACCATTTGGTGCTGAGTTTATAGTGAATATACCTATAAAATTATTATTATTAAAAACTTCATCACATATTGTTTTTAAATTATAACATTCATTATCATCAATACTGATAAAAATCACTCCATCATCTGAAAGTAACTCTTTAAGTAACTGCAACCGTGGCCACATCATACACAGCCATTTGTCATGCCTTTCTAAGTCATCTGTTCCAATCCCATTTTGTTTTAACCATTCTTGTATTACAGGACTATTTACATTATCATTATATTTCCAGTCCTCATTTCCTGTATTATAAGGAGGGTCAATATAGATACACTTCACTTTTCCGGCATATCTTGGCAGGAGGGCTTTTAAGGCGTGAAGATTGTCCCCATGAATGATGAGATTATCATTTAAAGATAGTTTTTCTTTTTTTCCGTTTTTTGACAGAGACTTTTTTTCATCAATTTCCAGTGAGCGAAAAGGCACTCTCAAATGATGAGAATAAACAGTGGATTTCCCTTTAAAATTTAGAACTGGCATTCTTATAAATTCCTCATCATATTATACTTTGAGGCTTAAATCTAAAAGTAGATGTTTTCTGAAAAAAGTCTTAATTACAAGCCTAAAGAGCAAGATCAAGATACCTTAGCTTGTCTTTCTCCCTAGAAAACAACTCGCTAAACAGCATATAGCCGTTAGTAAAAAATTGGAATAATTTTGCTTTGCACAAATGACCTTTTTCCAACAATGAATAAGACAGTTATTGGGAATTTCCTAATAACTGAAGCCCTTCTGTTTTTTCTTCTCCTTAAATATTATATTAAGTATGTACAAAATTTGCACATACTTAAACAATAATCCTTTTTACCCACTAAAAAAGCCCCTGACCAAGTAAAAATCCATGTAGATTTTTATGTAGATCCGTGTAGATTAAATTTGAAATATCAGGAAATATCCCGAAATAAGTTAGACGAAATGCAAATTGCCTGATTAACCAAGAAAGACGGGGACTTGAAATACCCCGACATTTCCTGAAATGCCCAAACACAGAATCTTGTAAATTTGTGCAATCTAATGGGGCGATCGACGGGACTTGAACCCGCGACGTCCAGGACCACAACCTGGCGCTCTACCAACTGAGCTACGACCGCCATATAATATGAATTTATATACTAGGCATTAAAAAATCAACTTTCCATCTAAAATAATAATATGCTTCTATAGTTGACTACATTTTTTCTCGGTATAAGTGTATTATTGAGGGTATGCTTTAAATTTGATCCTGTTGGTATTCAGAAAAGAGGGTTTTATGAGAAAAGAGAGTTTTATAAGAAAAAAGGCACAATTGTTTCAGAACCGGACTGGTATAAAACGGAGAATGGGGTTAAGCAGACTGGGAGTATGGGGTGTTTTGTGGGTTTTTACCTTTTCTGGTATGTACAGTGTAGCCTTGGTCCCTTTTATTGATAGTGGACAATTGTTGAGGCCCGGGAAGTTTGAAGTGTCCCTACACACTCAAATGATTTCCCGTACAAAGGGAACAGATTTTAATGTTTTTGTTCAATTAGATGAAGGTTTTTTTGATCGACAAAATATTAATGCAAGATATTTTATAGGCATAGGTGAGTCCGGGGCCTTAATGGGTTCTTTTTTAAAATGGATTCTATTTCCAGATTATAAATACCAACCGGCGGTAGGAGCTTCTGTCGGTCTTGCTTATCAGTTATTTAAGTTCGATCTGAATTCGCATTATTTTAACTTTTACTTAAGACCATTCTTAAGTAAAGAAATTGAAACGGTTGTGGGAAAATTTATCCCTTATATCGCTTTTCCAGGTAGTATTAGAATTAAAAACTTTTCTCAAGTTCAGTTTCCTTTAAGGATAAGTTTGGGGATGAGGGGTGAGTTATTCTTTATTAATTTTCATAAGTTTGATTTTAATTTTGAGTTCAGTACGGATATCACTGGGGCCACGGTCTCTTATTTCACTATTGGGGCCATTACGCGATGGTGATTTTTAAATAGATAGTTATGGTCCTCGTTTCTTGTGGGTGATTTTTTAAAGGCAGGGTGAGAGCTTCCATAGTTAGGTGATAAGCAGCAAGTTCTCTCTTATTTTAAACTGTTTTAAATAAGAGGGTCTTAAATTCGCTAATATTTTTTTTGAAAAATCGGACCGTAGCGCAGCCAGGTAGCGCGTCACCTTGGGGTGGTGGAAGTCGCTGGTTCAAATCCAGTCGGTCCGACACTTTTTCATAAGTCATTGAAATCACTTAACTTATTTATGAACCTATGCATAATTTACGGGATTTTACGGGATTGGGTTTTAAAAAGAGTTTTTTATAGAATTTTTTTTAAACTCTTTGATAAGAAAAAAGGAAAATAACTTTGGTTCAAGATGACTTAAGCGGGTTATTTTTAATCAGTTTTAACAATATTCTGTATAAGTCATCATTTCTATAATTAAATCTAAACTCACACTCTTTGAGATGCAAGTAAAAAGTTTTCTTATCCATACCTCTAAATCTAGATAATCTCACTTTAGCTAAGCCCCAAAAATTTTCAATACCGTTAATATGGTTTTTTATATTCTTTGTTTCTTTTTTTGCAAATTCATTCTTTCCATGATGAACTCTATAATGCTTCTTATAGCCCATATTCACAAGACCATCATAGGTCTTAAAACCATCAGAATGGCAAATTATATCAGGCTATCGTGTAACTACTCCAACACGAACACTTTTTGATATGTTCTGTTCAGATATTTCAAAAGATTTTATAATTCAGATTATAAGGGAAGGTCTTTCCAGAGGACTCTTTCCAAAACAAAAACTGAAGAAGTATAAACTGGCTGAGAGAGTAGATGCGTTGAGATAAAAATCAAATAAAGATGTAATTAAACTTTTAAAGTTACAGTTTTTTTATATTTTTAAGAAAATGAAACACCCGCCAGTGACATGTCCTTATATAGACTAAAATAATTAAAATTATAGAGTTTTTTGATATTTTTGGGAAAGTAAAATTCTCTCTAGTTACATGCTTTTAGCTGTTAGGAGCTTTTTTATATATGTTTTTATATCTTAATAGTAATTTTTTGTGATCTTATTAAATTCAAGTTGCCTTAAGAAAGTAAAACAGTAGTGAAAATAGCTAAAAACTGCACTTTTCACCTATTTTTATAAAAAATAACAGATTTTCTTTGACTTTTTTTTAAAAAACGACGAAATTTCTAATATAATGTTAAAAAGTCGTGCTATCAACATTCCAGAAAATGAAACTAACTTTCTATTTGGTGTAAGGGGAAGCGGTAAAACATCTCTTTTAAAGAAACTTTTTCCCTCAGCTCTTTATATTGATCTTTTAGACGCATCTCTTTATCAAAAATATCTTTCTAATATTGGGCAGTTTTATGAAACAGTCAGTGCTTTTAGAAATGATGGTTTGGTTATTGTGGATGAGATTCAAAAAATGCCTCACCTTCTAGATGAGGTTCATCGTCTTATTGAATCTTCTAAGCGTCGTTTTATTCTAACAGGTTCTAGTGCTCGTAAAATCAAAGCCGGAGGAGTAAATCTTTTAGGTGGTCGGGCGGGTACAAAGTACCTTCATCCTTTTATTCCTGAAGAATTGGGAGAGGATTTTGACTTAAACCAAGCTTTGCGCTATGGCTTGCTTCCTATTGTGTGGTCTTCTGATAACAAAAATAACAAATTAAGGAATTATACTGAAACTTATCTTATAGAAGAAATTAAAGCTGAAGCTTTAATAAGGGATATTCCTGCTTTTGCTCGCTTTTTGGAAGTAGCTGCTCTATGCCATGGGCAAGTTGTAAATATGAGTGCTGTTGCTAGGGATTCTGAAAATAAAGAACATCATATCCGTAATTTTTTTTCTATTTTAGAGGATACAATGCTGGGCTTCTTTTTACCTGCTTATCAAGCAAAGCTCCGTGTGAAAGAACAGAAAAAGGATAAATTTTATTTAATTGATCCAGGAATTGCACGAGCTTTAAAGAAAAACTTTGATTCAGTTTCTGCCGAGGAAAAAGGATTTCTTTTTGAAGGGTTAATAGCTCAAATTTTAAGAGCTTACAGGGATTATCAAAGATTTTATGAAGATATTTATTACTGGTCTTCCTCAGAAGCGCAAAAAACTGAAGTAGATTTTCTATTAAAAAGTGGAAAGGAGTTAATAGCCATTGAAGTTAAAGCCAAAACCCAGGTTTCCTCTCAAGACTACAAAGGACTAAAAGCCATTAGTGAGTTACCAACTGTTAAAAGACGGATTGTAGTTTATCTAGGTAGGGCTATAAGGAAAACAGAAAATGGAATTGAAATTTGGCCTTTTGATTTCTTTTGCAAAAATTTAAAAGAGAATTTTGAATCTCTTGTTACTTATGAGGAAAAAAAGTCTGTTCATTTCCCCCTTATAAAAGAAAGTATATTTTTAAAACCATCGATAATTCATCCTTCTAAAAACAAGAAGCAATTAGAGGAATATCCAGGAGGTTTCACTGGGTCAAAAAATAAAAAAAAAAGGAGAGAATTAAAATTTAAAAAGAAGGAGCATTGTTCTTAAAGATATTACCTTTTACTAGAAAATCTTTCAGTCTCTCCTCACCAATATATAGGAAAGTATAATTATGTCTTTAAAACCATCAAACTTTCAAATTCCTCCACCTGAAAATGAAGAATTATTTGAAAGGTTGTGTTTAGATTTATATAAGTTGAAGTTTGGAGATCAAGCCAAAAGAAATGGAAGACGAGGACAATCTCAAGATGGTGTGGATATCTTTGTGCAAGATCAACACATAGGAATCCAATGTAAAAAAAAGGATTTTAATGATAAAGTAAAAGGTTCAGAATTAAAAGCAGAGATTCAAAAAGCTAAAGATTTTAAACCTCCTTTAAAAAGGTATATCTTAGCAACTACTTGCAAAAGAGATGCAAAAATACAAGAAATAGCTCGTTCGATTTCAGAAGATCATAAAAACCAAAATCTTTTCTCTGTCGAAATTCATAGTTGGTATGAAATAAAAGAGCTTCTTGATGAATATTCTGAAGTTTATGAAAAATATTATTTTCGTCCTAGCTCTCAACAGTCTGCCTCTATTACCCCAGCTATAATAAGAGCGAATCAAAGCGAGAGCCATCACCAAGAACTTAACAGAATAAGAGACCTAATAAACGAAGATAAACCGAAAACAGCTCTTAAGTTATTAGAAATTTTTAAAAAAGAAAAATGGAATCAACTGGAAAATAAAGAAAAATATAAAGTTTTAACTAACATGGCTTGGGCAAAAATAGGAATGCGGCAAGAAGTACAAGCTTCTGAGTTACTTATAGAAGCTTTGCAATTTAACAAAGAAGATGAAAATGCTAATGGAAATTGTGCTTTGGCTTATTTAATTATTGGTGATATAGAAAATACAAAAAAATATATTGAAAAAACAAAAGAGCTTAATCCTTTAAATATAACAGCTTGTATTCTTGAGATTCAGATTAAAGACAGAGAAAATCAGCCTTTAAAAGACATTGTTTCTTCTATTCCACAAAATATGAAGACAAAACATCAAGTAGCTCATATCTTGTGTCACATCAGCATAAAAAGAAAACAATATAGAGAGGCAGAAAAATGGTTGAAGAGCTTTTGTAATGCACAGGAGCAGGATAAAGTTTGGAAAGATGTAAATGATGAGGCAGATTACGCTGATATGTCTTTAGGTCTCATTTTAGCAAAACAAGACATTTTTTCGGGAAGGCATATCTCAGATAATTTAAAAGATAAACTTGAAGAGATTATAGAAATTTATAAAAAACTGATCACAGATAATCAATACAGCGAACTAAAAGACTTTAATCCCAATTGGTATTTGCATTATGCTTTAGCCCTTGAGTTAAACGGAAAGCTCAATGACGCAATTTATATTCTTCAAGAGGGTATTCGTAAATTCTCGTACGATGATCATCTAAAAATAGAACTTAGTCGGTTATTTGGACAGAAAGGTGATATAGCACAAAGTATTTCTATACTGGAAAAGCTGCTTGGTTTGCAATTTTTAAACTCCGATGATTCCCTAGACTCTATTAGTAAAAATTCATTCACCTTAAATAAAATAGATATATCAGAAAAATCGTTTAGCTTAGCTTTGATTCTAACTGATTTATATTTTAAGGATAAACAACAAGAGAAAGCTCGAGAATTATTGCATCAAATAACAGAATCACCATCTATAAATGAAGATGACCGGTTAGAGCTAAAACAGTATTCAATATTCAGAATGATTAATTTCGGAGAAATAGATGAAGCGGAAGAAATGTTAAAACCCTTATTCGCAGAAGACAATGATAATATATTTAATTTAATTTTAAAGTCAAAAGTTGAGGAAGCTAAAGAAGCGCTTAGTGGAACAGTACAAGACTCTACAATTCATAAAGACAAAAAAATTCAATATCTTAAAAAAGCTTATAATATCTTTAAAGATAAAAAATATAATAATGAGGCAGATCAAGATAGCTTCTATTTCAAGAAAAAAGAGCGATTGAGGGATATTGAGCAACTTTCTCAAGAACTTTATTTCTCTAAAATGTATAAAGAGGCTGAGCCTCTTTTAGAAGAAATCACAAACAAAAACCTTAATCATCCGGGGGTTTTTAATTTATTATATACCTATTTTGAAAATGGTAAAAACAGGCTAGCTATTGAACTTGCAGAAGCTCTTCTTAAAAAATTTCCTAATAAAATACAACCAGCTAATGTTTTATTCATTATTTATGAAAGCTTGGGGAATAAACAGAAAGCTATCCAATATTATGAAGATTTCTTTAAGTCAAACCCTAAGAATGATCTCATAAGAATAGAGTTAGCTTATAAATATACATATAGCGAACATATTTCAAAAGCAAAGGAACTTTTAAAAAGGGATTTTAACTTGAATCAATTATCCTCAGAACAAATGATCAAGCTTTCTCTCGCATATATGAAAACAGGGAGTATTAAAAAAGCTTTAGAGACTCAATATAAGTGTATTAAAAAGAATCCTGGAAAAATGGAACCTCAAAGCGTGTATTTTGAATTAATCACTTTTTTAGATCATCCAGGTATATCTGATATGATAAACTACGAAAAAGAATCCAAAACACCTAAGTTAAAAGAGTATGAATCAAACAATAAACTTTTTCTTCATCCAGACAAAGTAGGTTTGGACTGTTATGTTCGAATTAAAGATATTGAAAGTGCAAAGGAAACAGGAATCATCATAGAAGAAGATTCAGATTACCCTCCAGATCATGAGTTTTCACAAATGCTTTTAGGAAAAAAACCTGGTGATGAAATTGTATTTTGCAATAAAAAATATCAAATTATGGAAATTAAAAGTAAATACCTCCATAAATATCATGAAATTGGAGAAGAAGCTGAAAAGAAATTTGGTTCAAAATCTTTTTTAAAAGCTTTTTATATAAAAGAGACTGACTCAAAACAGATTTTCCACGGCCTTAAGCAAACGATTCCCAGTATATTAAAGCAAGAAAAAAACTTGAGTCGGATATTTCAATTTTACAAAGAGAGAAAAGCAACTATTGGTTCTATAGCAAAAATAACTGGTAAACATCCTATAGAAATAACTGAAGAATTAATTTCCCCTTATCAAGATAATAAATTTATATCTGCTATTCCTGTATGGGAAAATGATAAGAAAATACAAAAGCTTTTAGATAAAAAGACTAACATCGTAGTCGATCTTTTATCTTTAGTTATGATTTATCAGTTAAAAATAGAAAAATATGTGGAGGAAAGCAAGTTTAAGACCTTTATATGTCAATCTACATTAGATTCTTTAAAAGAGTATATACAAAAAATGGCCTTAGATTCTAAAGATGGTCGTCTAACAGTTGGTTTTGATAAAGAAGGCAATCCTGTAAAAAATTTTATTCGTCCTGAAATGATAAAACAACACTTAAATTTTTGGATAGAAGCCAAAATATGGGCTGAAAATAATTGCCAGATAAAACCCATATCTACTGATATTATTCTAAGTCGGGAGGAAAGATGGGAAAGAGAAAAACTTTTAGGCAAAGAGTTTCTTGATCCTTTATTAGCCACTGATAAGAGTTTCATCCTTTTATGTGAGGATGCCATTTTAAGAAAATATGCCGAACAAGAGTTTTTTATTTCAGGAGTTAGATTGTTTAACCTTATTGAATATTTTGAAAGGCAAGTAATTATTGATAATGATCAAGCTGTTAAATTTAAGGCCAAGCTTGTTCAGCTCAATCAAACTTATATTCCTATTGATCATAATATATTACTTTTTTTCCTGAAAGAAGCTGAATATTCAGTTAATAATATTGGTTTTCAAAGGGGTCTATTTTTTTTAGGTCCTATTTCCCGTTTACCTGGAGTTATCAATGTTGTAGCAAATTTTCTTATTGAACTTTGTCAAAAGCCATCTTTATTACCTTACAACAAACAAATAATTACGAAAGAGTTATTAGATAAATCTTCTTTTGGTAGAGATGAAAGCCCTAAACAAATTGCTTATCAGGTTGTTCAATTAGTTCAACTGAGAACAAAGCTTTTACCTATTCTACAAAATGAAATATGTGAATATATTATAGTATGGTTAAAAAATAAAATATACTAATTCCTCTTGATTTCTTATATTAAAAAACTGATCTTTTTAAGGAAAATCTAAAGGAGGTACAAAAGAAGATGAAAGGAGTAAGAAAGCATTTTATAAAATGTTGGAAATTATATTTTATTTTTCTTTATTTAACTTCATGTGTAAGTCTTTCTACGGAGGGAGAAAAAGTGAGGCTTACTTCAAACCCAAATGTTGTGGATTGGCCCCCATTTTTGGCTACCTCGATTGTGTTAATTTAATATACTCCACCGGAGAACGCATTCCAAGGCTGGAATGCGGTGCCCTGTGATTATAATCATATATCCACTGCTCCAATAGTTTCATCGTTGTCTGTGCATCATAACAATCACTCACATACACATAATCCCTCTTTAATGTCTTCACAAAGGCTTCCGCCATACCATTGCTTTCAGGACTATAAGCTCTTGTAAAACACGATTTTAAGCCCAACCGCCTGGCTAAAGCCTGCACATTATAAGCCCTGTAAATACTCCCCCGATCCGATAAAAACTCAATCTCCCTAGAAGCTCTTCCGCCTGAAAATCTACGCTCTACAGCCATAACCATTAAACTCTGAATATCTTCCGATAACAACGGACGATAAGAAGACACAAAGCTTATTATCTCCCTGTCATGACTATCTAAAACAAAACACACATACACCTTCTCCCCATTAAAACAATGTATCTCAAAACAATCTGAACACCACCTGGTGTTTGAATATAACGTCATCACTTTACCCGTGCCCTTATGCTCCCTCTTCAAAATACCTGATTTCGGAAGCAACAAACCATTATCCCGCATGACACGATAAATACGCTTCTTGTTATACCTGCTCAGACCATTGTTCACCCTCTTCCTATTATATAAAGCTGTCACCCGCTTATAACCATAAGTACTACGGTGCCTTATCACTTCCTTAATCCCTGACAACACTTCTTTATCCATTTCCTCTCGCTTCCTCTTGGCAGTGGAAATGGCCTTAACCTTTTTACCCTTGTGAATGGACTTTGGGTGAATATCAATCAACTCACAAAACCTCTTCTTGCTCACTTCGATCCTCTGACCCTCAAGGAACTCTTTTGCATACTCCGTCTTTCTTCCTTCCGCTTTTTTTTAACAAACTCATTGAACTGCTTGAGTGTGGTGATATCCAATGCCTGTTGAGCCACTGTTTCCTTTAAAAGACTGTTTTCTTGCTTTAAGTGCTTTATCTCTTCCAAAAGTGGCTTTGAATCAAAAGAAAGCTTCTCCTCTTCTTTTTTCATCTTCTCCCTCCATTTATAGATCGTAGCTGGTTGAATCTGATACTTCCTAGATAACTCAGATATACTCAAACCGCCATTGAAATGCTCTGACAAAATTAAGAACCTTTGCTCTTTTGGAACTCTCTTATAGAACCTTTCCACTTTTCCTCCTTATTTAGGAGGTAGCCTCTTTTTGGGGGTCAAGGACAGTTGTAAAGAATTGTAAATTTACTGGAAATGTAAAAGCTTATCCCCCTTATGTGTTTCCTTCCGATTGGGAAATAAAGTTGAAGAATGCAGCAAGTGCAAAAGGAGGAAATGTTGTATTTGCATTACCACCGTCATTATCCGTGACTGTTAGAGGGGAATCTTATTATTGTAAATAGCTGAAACTTTTGATTTCGGCATAAAATGTGAAATACACTTAAAACTGAAAGTAAATAAAGTTAAAAAACTCAAATCTCGGTTTCTACTAGACAAAGTTAGTCTATATTGACATAATACTCATAATAATTATGAGGTTTATGTAATGTCTAAAAAGAGAATCAAAAAAACTCCTAAAGAGGCTCTTTATCAAGTAGCCGAGGGTCAACAAGGACTTTTTACTGCTCGTCAGGCTATCCAGGCTGGTTATGATGAAAGAAACCATCCTTATTATGTTAAATCAGGTAACTGGATAAAGGAACATAGGAGTATTTATCGTCTAAAAAATTTTCCTTATTCTCCTGACTCGCAACTTAACCTCTGGTCTCTTTGGTCTTGCAACAGAGGAGGAGAAGTTCAGGGAGTCTATTCTCATGAAACAGCCCTTCAAATATATGATCTATCTCCCTTCAAGCTGTATATGACAGTTCCTCCAGATTTTAAAAGAAATGCTCCAGTACCTGATATTCTAATTCTCCATAAGCGTACTCTTGAACCATCAGAATGGCAAATTATATCAGGCTATCGTGTAACTACTCCAACACGAACACTTTTTGATATGTTCTGTTCAGATATTTCAAAAGATTTTATAATTCAGATTATAAGGGAAGGTCTTTCCAGAGGACTCTTTCCAAAACAAAAACTGAAGAAGTATAAACTGTGGATCGTCCCTGAAAAGTGGACAGTTAGTAGGCATCACTTTTCATACTCTTTAGGACTTTTATTGTCAAGAGCAGAATGAATCCTCCTTGTATTATAAAACCCCTCAATATAATCAAAGCACTCTTTTCTTATCTCTTCTAAACTGAGTCTTCTTGAGTTTATGTTGTTTATCAGTTCTGCCTTCAATGTTTTAAAAAAACTCTCAACTACCGCATTATCCCAGCAATTCCCCTTCCGGCTCATAGAGCTTATAAAGTCATTTTCTTTCAACATTCTTTGTATAAGATAAGAACTGTACTCTGATCCTCTGTCACTATGGAATATCACTCCTTTTGGATAAAACCTTCTAAAAAGAGCCTCCCTTAATGCAGACCTCACAAGCTCAGAGTTGTTCTTCTTATCCAATGACCAGCCTATCACCTCCTTGTTATAAAAATCTATGACCACACATAAGTGTAACCATCCCTCCAAACTCCTTATGAAAGTCGTATCACTTCCCCAAGCTTCATTAGGAGCTCCCGGACGAAACTCTCTGTTTAAAACATTTTGAGGATAAACTGTTATCTCTCCCCTATCGTAAGGCTTTCTGAACTTCTTCCTTTGGTAAAAAGAAGATATACGAAGATGCTTCATTATAGAGGAAACAGTACTCTTTGAAACAGATATATCTTTCTCATCTCTCACATCCTTTACTATACGACGAGACCCATAAAGTTTATGACTGTCTGTCCAGCTCTCTAAAACAACACTGCTTAGTTTGTTCTGCTTTTCTATTAGCCTCTGTCTTAAAGGAATCCATTGATAATATCCACTTCTGGAAACTTGTAAAACCTCACACATCAAACTGATACTCCATTGGCGTCTATGAATGAAAATAAACTCATACCTTACCCTTCGTGTTTTGCAAAGAAACTGACGGCTTTTTTTAAAATATCTCTCTCATCTTGGAGTCGCTTTACCTTTGCCTGCAACTTCTTTACTTCAGACTCTTCCCCTCCAAAAACAGAAGAGCCTTCCTGTTTGAATTTTTTGACCCATTTACTTAAAGTGGGCTGGCTGATGCCCAGGTCTTTGGAAACACTATGTGAGGATGAATTTTGACCCATCACACGCATCACAGCCTCTTTTTTGAACGCTTCCGAATAGCGTTTTCTTTTGTTGTCTTTCATTATGCCCCTCCTTCCGGTTCATCGGACTTTAATGCATCGCTTGATGCTTACCAACTGTCCATATATGGGGGACATTCCACTTAGTTCTTTTGTTTTACTAATAGATAACCTTATTATTTTCGCATAAGGATATATCTCTTCTAATCGTAATTTGGCTCCTAGCATAGTATTTCCACTTGTCACAACATCATCAATTAAGATCATCTCACCAGAAAACTGATGATTTGTTGTGAGTCCCTGATTGTGTCTAATCTGTAAAGATTCCTTATGCTCCTCTTTTTTCCACTGTATCTTTTCTACTTTTCCTTTACTTCTAAATAAAATATCTGAAACTTTCAGATTATTATCTTCAATATTAATAAGGGAACAAAAAATAATATTTCTATTATCTCTATTACGAACATCACCCTTCTTGCGTGGAGTAGTTTTAAAATTGGGATCATTTCCAGCAATTGAGCTTGGAGTAGGTACAAGGAAAGCTTCCCTCTTTTTTAAGAAAGATAGTACATGCTGAATTAATATACAAAATGGTCTGACAAAAAATTTTATATGTTCTTCTGCTCCTTCTTTGAAATTTAGTATATCTGGGGAATAGCTTTGATACCTCCAAAGGTCCATCTGATCATTTGAAACTTTATTATGTGGATAATAATATGCTAGATATCCAAACATCTCTTTAGAATCATAATTTGCATGTGGATATTTTGGAATTTCAATCATTTATTAAATCAATAAGGTGTTTAGAATCTTTGGCTATAAGAGCACCACTTTTCAAAAATTTAGGAACCCACGGTAAATCTTTTCTCTCAGTAAGTGATTGTAAAAAAATTAACTTACGACCCTGTTTTAGGCACTCTGCTGCTTGATGAGTAACCCCAGAGGTTGACCCAGCTTCAGTAATTACAGTAGCTTTTGACAAGATCGCCATCAATCGGTTACGACGGGGAAATAAATGTTTTCCTACTTCTTTTTTTGGCGGAGTTGATGATAATAACAATCCTCGTTCTGAAATAGTGTTAGCCAGTTTTTTATTTTTAGCTGGGTAAATTTTATGAATAGGAGTTCCTAATACGGCTATTGTTTTGCCATTCAATTGAAGTGTTTTTTCATGAGCAGCTGTATCCACTCCTTTTGCTAAACCAGACATTACAACAAAATTATTTTCACAAAGAACTTCTACAGTTTTTTCTGTTCTTTTTATACCACTAATAGTTGGAGTCCTAGTTCCAACAACAGATACTATAGGTATTTTCAATAATGAATTGTCGCCTTTATAAAACAATTCAGGGTACTGTGTTTTATGTTTTATCAGTAAATCAACTTTATTACTAGACAATAAATTTGCATTTGTCCTTTTTAAATAAGAGGATATTTCCTCATTACTGATACTTGATACTTTATTCCGATTATTAAATTCTTTGACTTCCATAGAAGTATCTAATTCAAAAAGAGTTATTTGCATTTTTTTATGCTCATTGCTTTACTTTTTACTCCTTCCATTTTACCTCCCTTTCTTATAACTATACACTAGTGTTATAAAAGCTGAAGATTTTTATAGTAATAAATAAAAAAATCACTAAATATCGTATATTGTTTATACTACTTATGACTGGACGAAAGTAAAGGGTTTTTAAATGTTAAAATAATTCAATCAAAAATCTACTTTTTAATTCCTCTGCTAAGCAATCTAATTCTCTGCTAAATGGAACATCCCGTAAAATTTCTAGTACGCGCTAAAAAAGTGGACGAAATTTAAGAGGTAATTTTCTCCAAATTAAGTACTTTTTTCTCAAATTCCACAGGACTCACATAGCCCAAAAATGTAATCCCCCATTGAAACTTATAAATATATGAGATTACTCATCTATTGTATCGTATTGTGCTTAAGAGGAAGAAAAAACTCAATTATGGGTTTTCATTTTCCGAAAAAAAAAGAGAGGAGCTTGCTATATTATGCTTAAAAAAAGAAATACCCTCCCCCATTTTTTATCAGTAATTCCAATAACTTCCATAATCTCATTTCGGGAAATCTTAAAAATACCCACCTTACAAGGGAGAAAACTGTGTCCCTATACAAGTGTCTTACTTTTGTTTCACAAATAAAGAGTGCTCCAATGAAATGGATATTGCTTATGGGCTTGGTTTTTTCCTACTGGGCTGGATCAAATATTAAAAAGCCTGTGAACAAAGACAGCTCTATTAAACCCCAGTATGAAAACTGCAAAGGAAAAGACATTTATAAACTAAACTCCGAGTTTCAAGATAAAGCCTCTTTAAAAGAAACAGAAGCCAGTGGTCCTTGTATGGAGTGTTTTACAGCCACTCACTCTGAAACGGATTCTTTAGACGAAATAGCAGAGACGATTGAAGAGACAAAGTTGGGCACTCAAACTAAAATGAAAGGCAGAGTGAGGGTTGTAACAAACAGAGGAAATAAAAGTGAAAGGGACGGTAGAGAAATAAAAAACTCTCCCTATAAGGCTTTTAAAGATCAACTAAGAAGAAGAGTCCTAGGCCAAGTTAAAACCAAAATCGCCCGGACCCAGATTCTTCAAAAATGCACTAAAGCTGGAAACATCGAAGATCACAGGCAGTGGTTTGCTAAAAGGTTCCCTAAAGTGGACTGGCCCCTTATGAAAGCTCTTTGTGAGAAAAAGAAAAAAGACTTTCACTCCTCTATTGAAAACAGGTGGTCGGATATGCGGGTCAGTCGTGTTCTTTCCCGGGTCCTTCCCTATCAACAATTAAACACCCGCCCGGCTAATTTATCTTTTCCCATCTCGCATGAGGTATCTGACTTTGGTTCTATGCCTAAATTAACTAAGGCAGAACAACAAAGGGCTAAAGAAAAATTAGGTGAGCATTTATCAAAAGTACCTTTAGACCATATCTCTTCTGATCAAATAAAGCTTCATCTAAAGGAGGAAAGGCCATTGAGGAGAGCCAACGCAAAAGACCTATATCAAATAAGGAAAGCCTCAGAGGAGCTACGGGAAGAAAGCCTAGATCGTTATCGTAAGCACCTGGATGAGATGCCTTTACTGGGGTATATGAAGACAGGGGATCCTGAGAATAAAGAAGACATGGACGAGGCTTTTTCAAAATATATGGGTCACTTGGATGATCTATTGGAGAAGGTGGAGGATAAGGATGTGGATATGGCCTTGCTTCTTAAGTTTGAGCCTTTGGTGAAGGGATTATTAAAAGATAATGAAACTTATTGTTTAGTGGCGGAGGGGACGAGGTTACAGGCGGAAAGAGAGGGCAGTCTTAAGAAGTGGGGAATAGTGGCGGCGGGAGTGGTGGCAGCGGTGCCTTGTTTTATGACGGCGGGTTTGGTGTGTTTGGGGCTGGGAGTGGCTGTAGGTGCATTAGGATACAAAGAGGCGAGTGAAGTATCGAAGGAGACTTTGGAGAGGTATTTAACGGGAAAAGAATTTGAAACGATGGCGAGTTTAGCGGAGAAGGACAGGGAGGCTTTTTAGGAGCTGGCTTTGTTACCAACGGCGGCTTGGGGGACAACGGCGGGAGCGGCACAAACAATAAAGCAGCTTTTTAAGGGGGCTGCTTTACAAAGTAAAAAGTCAGTGAGTGCTGGTGATGATATTACCAGAATAGAAAACGCAAAGGCTATACAAGTTACAAAAGAATCTATAAATCCTGATGATATTCATATTGAAAAAATAAGGCCTAATGCTGTGACATCTCAAACAGATATTTTCCAAGTTAAGTTTATATCATCAAATGGTAGTGAAGTTAAGTTTAACCTGGAGATTCCCAGTGAGCTTCTTGAAAAGAAGAGATTGGAAACAGAAAAAATAATACAAGATCTGTTAGAGGTTGGAGAGTTAGAGATGGAAGAAGTTGATCGTGTTAGAAAAAATTGGAGCTTATTATCAGAGATTCAACAAGTTGTTTCCAGAATGTCTGAAGAGAGTTTTAAAAAAGGCGATTCAATAACCTTTGATGAACTACATTCAATGGCAGATAGTCAATTTAAAGACAGAGCCTTTAAAAAAATATTACAAAATTACAGCAGACACAGTAACTCAAAACTAAGTTCCATCGGAGTGGAAAATGTCCAGATTGAACAGATGGAAAAATCACAATTTTACCCCTTTCATACCCACATGCCTAAGCATAACATATACAAAATTGGATTTAAAACCCAAAGAGGTAAAAAGCTAAGTTTGGAGCTAGCAATTCCTAAAGATATGGAGTCCGATAAAAGAATATCTTTTGATGACCTAGCTACAATGAGAGACGATATATCTGATGTTCTGAGCCTAAAACAAAAACTACAAATTGCTATTGGACAAATGCCAGCAGAAAGCTTTAAAGGATTAAAATCCATCAGGCTGTCGAATTTTGCGTCTGAGGTAAAGGATTTCAGTGGCGCAATTAAACCTCATCAGGTAGCTCCGGTTCGTAGTACTGTTTCTAGAGGAAAAATAGTTGAAAACTACTGGTTTTATAAGATACATCCTCGTTTAATAATAAACAAATCTGTTGTGGATACTTATCTGAAAATAACCAAACAAACACCTACTGATATGATATTAGTGAATAAACGATTTGAAGATATCCCCTCCCCATTAGGAAAAGACCTTACTAGCACTTTATCCCATGAACTGGGCCATGTATTAGCCTATAGCAGATTTGGATCACCTGACCCAGGAAGAACCTGGAAGGAAGCTGTTAAAAAAGATGGAACCAGTGTTTCCAAATATGGTGACACAAGAATAGAAGAAGATTTTGCTGAAGCCATGAAAGTTTTTATTCAAACAGACGGAGGCACTAAAAATCCTAAGGCTATGGAAGATTTTGCTCATCGGTTTGAGATCCTTGGTAATCTAATGCGTACGAGTATGCAAGAACGAAAATCTATATTTGACAGATTCAGAAAAAGAATGGAAGAAAAAGGGATAGGTTTTATAGTCAGTGCAGGTATGTTAACTCATGTAGTTATGAAAGACCATGTTTATATCATTCATCCCTCTGAAGACACATCAGAAAATATCTAAAAACTGTGATCCCTAAACACCCAATCCCACTTCTTATCCTGTATGTCTAAAAGCCTTATCTCAAAGTTTAACATACTTTTTCTGAAAGTAAGAGGCAAACTTAAAAAATCAGGGTCTCCTAAAGCCTCCTGGAAAGAGAGCTCCCACTTCCAGGGTTTTTTGCCGTGGTAGAAAACAACAGGTATAATAGGGATAAGGGGTTTTCCTTCTTTTAAGCTTTGTCCGATAAGCAGATATTGGTACCGGAAAAGCTGTTCAAAAACCTTTACATTGTAAGAGGCTTTATGAGAGAATCTAAAGTAGGGTTTATCTCTCCACTAGTTTGATAGGGTTTAGATTTCAGTGCCTTTTCAATATCTTTAAATAAAATTGGAGTTAAAAACTCCAAAAATATATAAAAATTGGAGTTTTTAACTCCAATTTTATTTATTTTCCCCTTGAAGATAAGATAAATATAAAGCATGATTAATTTTATGTATTCCAGAAACCTGAAACCTACTTCTGAACAAAGTTACTTTTTGTTAGGTCCTCGTGGAGTGGGTAAATCTTACTTTGTTGAGCACACATATAAGAAAGCTCTCTTCTTTGATCTACTGGATTCTGAAATTTATACAAAGTTTATGACATCTCCTCACTTGCTTGCAGAGCATATTCCTAGTTCTTTCAAGCAATGGGTTATCATTGATGAGATTCAAAAAATTCCTATGTTGTTAAATGAAGTGCATAGATTGATTGAAAAGAGAAAATTAAAATTTATTTTAACAGGCTCCAGTGCTAGAAAACTTAAATCAAAGGATGTGAACCTTTTAGCCGGTCGAGCTGTTACGGAATACATGTACCCTTTAACAGTGGAGGAATTAGGGAAAGATTTTTCTTTAAAAAAGTCTTTGATCTGTGGGCATCTACCCATGTCTTATAAAGCAAAAAATCCAAAAAAATTCTTAAGTAGCTATGTACATACTTATCTAAAAGAAGAAATTCAGCAAGAGAGCTTAACTAGAAGTTTGCCTAATTTCTCTCGTTTTCTTGAAGCAGCTAGTTTTTCTCAAGGAGCTGTTTTAAACATCACAAATGTTTCCAGAGAATGTTCTGTTCATCGAAAAGTAGTAGATTCTTATTTTTCTATCTTAAGAGATACTTTGCTTTCTTATGAGTTAAAGCCTTTTACAAAGAAGGGAAAACGAAAACTGGTTCAAAGTGTTAAATTTTATTTTTTTGATGTAGGTGTTTTTCAAACCCTTCGACCCAAAGGGCCACTTGATCCTGTACGGGAGAGAGAAGGGACAGCATTGGAAACGCTTGTTCTTCAGGAAATTATAGCTCAAAATAATTATAAGAATTGGGGTTATGAGATATTTTATTGGCGAACCCAGAATCATAAAAATGAAGTTGATTTTATATTGTATGGGGAGAAAGGATTAAAAGCTGTTGAGGTTAAATTATCCAATAAAGTGAGACCTCAGGATTGTAAAGGGCTTTTAGAGTTTTCCACAGATTATCCTAAAACAAAATCTTTTCTGCTTTATACGGGTAAAAAAAGCCATACTTTAAATGACATTCAAATTGTACCGGTGGAAAAATTTTTAAAACAAATGCCTGTTTTTTTGTAATGTACTTTAAAATTTATCTCAAAGTGGATCGTCTTCAAAAAATGAACAATGAGTAGAGTTTATTAGAATTCTGTGAAGAGTCAGTTTTTAAATTTAATATTTTTATAAACTTTTGCCACATTAGAGTTGAAGAAGTAAAAACTTCTCACCTGGTTTATTTCCCCTTCTTTATTTTCTTGATTTCTTTTTCAGATAAGCCAGTCACTTCGGAGATAAAAGAAATATCTAACTTTTTCTTCAACATGTTTAACTAACAAAAGCTTTGGAACAGATTTTTCCAAGAAGGGCAGCCCAACCTCCTCTTTCTTTAAAATCAAGATAATGTAACCATGGATTAGAAGGGGCACCAGGAATCTCCTTGTATAATAGAGGGTAAGATCGAGAGTTAATGAACTCTTCTGGATGGTTTTGATTATATTTTATAATTTCTTGGTGCAATTCTTCCCAAGTTAACCACCTGTATTCTGTCCCCGACCAAAATATTTTATTGGAATTAGGATTTGGTTTTTCAAAAAGGGTATCCGTGCTAAAGCTTTGAAAAGAAATTAAAATGATATGGAGATATAAAATCTTATACAAGAATTTGTGTACAAACATATACTCCTCCTCTTTTCGTAGGAAGTACTTGCATCTGAGATAGATTTGAAGATCATCCCTTTGCAGGTGGATTATTAAATAAATAGCAGAGATTTACAATGTATTACTTAAGACTGTAAAAATTTTACATAGTGTATGACTTAATAATTTCTAATTTGACAAAAAATTTGATGATTACCAGGTCTTTTTCAACTTTCTCATCTCTGATGGGGTTATTTTGTTACTCAAGTAATCAATTTTGTCCACCCTATATAGGAGGTCGGGAGGAGGTCGGGAGGAGGTCGGGAGGAGGTCGGGAGGAGGTCAGGAGGAGGTCGGGAGGAGGTCTAGGTGTTTTTTGAAGATTTTCTCTTTTTTTTGATTGTGGCTAAAATCTTTCTTTTTAGTTTTGAAATATCCTGTCTCATCCGGTTTATACTCCTCGCTCCCTACTCCCCGCTTTCGCGGGCGGGGATAAGCTTCGCGAGGCCACAGACCTTTTAGCTTATTTTACCCGCTTATTTGCTTTCTCTTAAATTAAGGGTGAAATAGTCTTCTTCTTTTTTAGAAGAAAAAGAAACAGTAAAATCCTGATGTGTATTATTTTGAATAAAGCGGACTTGACTTAGTATCCATGTTTCAGGCCATTGAACAGATACATGACTAAAAAACAGGGTGGCCCCTTCACTCTTAAATAACTCCGTATGAGGAGAGGAGCTAAGGATTCTTTTTTTTGGTATGGTAAAAGGACCTATATGAAGAGGGTTATTAGAGTCAAAATTGCAATCTGCTTTCATCACTAATTTAGGAACATGACCATGAGAGGATATTCCTGGAGATATAAAAACCATATCTAGTGTTTGATATTTCTGACAGGCTAGAATAGATCTGCCTCCTTTTGTTTTTACCAAAAAATGTCCCAGATAGAATTGAATAACCTCTTTTGTATTTTCTATTCGGGAAGAGTTTGTTAAAGCTTTTTGACCTTCCTGTTTAAGCTGCCCTCCTTTAAGGAGAGAGCGGGAAGTATCCATTTGTTTTCCTATACTGGCGATATTTCTAGTATTGATATTTGAAGATGTCGTGTCTAAATAAATAAAAACATCTCCGTTCCATGATTTTTCTGAAATGGAAAAACCCGCCACAAATAGCAGTAGCAAAGCAACAGAACCAATATATATTTTCCAATTCCAAAACCTTTTTCGCATTCTTCCTTCCTTATTTTAGGTTTTAAGCCAAAAGAAAAGCTTCGGTAGAGAACAGGGGTTAAAAGGCTCAAACATGCGGTTTGCCACAGAGCAACCTTTGGTTGCTCTTGTGTCAAATCCGAACTCGCTTTTACCCCCTGTTCTCTCCTGAAGAAACTCAATGGGTTTTAATTGTTAAACTGTGATAAAACCTATGACAAATTTAACCTCTACTTTAAACCCAATGAAAAGCTTCAGGAGAGAACATATAACAAACTTATCTTTGTTATAGGTTTTATCGGACATATTGTCTGGCCAGTTCAACAAAAGTTCTAACCATCACTCCAGAAGCAGATTTAGGTCGGCAGTAAGGGAGGCGATTAGACACATTATAGGCTGTTCCGGCAATATCTAAATGGGCCCAGGGAATGTTTTTATCTACAAAATGTTCCAAAAAAGCCGCCGCGGTGGAGCTGCCAGCCCCTGGAGTAGAAGAAATATTGGCCACATCCGCTACCTTACTTTTCATATCCTTCACATGAAAATTATCTAATGGAAGGGTCCAGATTTTTTCTTCTGAACAGGCTGCCGCTGACCTTATTTGCTTTTCCAGATTTTGATTTCTGGTAAAAAGTCCTGTATAAACATTACCTAAGGCCACTACCACCGCTCCAGTTAAGGTGGCAGCATCCACGATAAATTCCGGTTTTTTCTCACTGACATAAGAGAGCAAATCCGCTAATACCAACCGTCCTTCTGCATCTGTATTGAGCACTTCCATTGTTTTTCCGTTACGAGCTGTGAGTACATCACCTGGTTTGATAGCTGAGGCCCCTGGCATATTTTCTGTAGCTCCCACCATGCCGATCACATTCACTTTTAATTTTAAACGAGCTATAGCCAAAAGAGCACCAATCACAGCTACGGAACCGCACATGTCAAATTTCATTTCATCCATATTTTTAGCGGGTTTGATACTGATACCACCCGAGTCAAAAGTGAGCCCTTTTCCTACGAAGCATAAAGGTCGGGGGGATTTGTTTTTATTTTGATGTTGGTTGTGGCCTTTATATTCTATAATAACCACACGGGGGTCTTGACTGCTACCCAGAGAAACCCCCAGTACACCCCCCATTTTTTCTTTTTTTAGTTTTTCCCTGTTCCATACAGTTACTTGTGTGCCCTTAATGCCACGGAATTTCTTTTGTACTTCCTGGGCTAGTATAGAAGGTGTCATTAAGTTAGCCGGATGGTCCGCTAACCAGCGAGCAAAGTTAGCACTTTCTGCTAAGATCTGCCCTGTTTCTAGGATGGTTTTTATTTCTGGAGTTGATTTAATTCCAGTAAGAACAATTTTCTTAACAGACTTTGTGTTTGCTTGTTTTTCCTTTAAATCCTCAAAGTGATAACGGGATAAAGTTAAACCTTCTCTAATGGCTTGAACTAAAGCAGAGGTGTTTTTTAGAAGAGATACACACAAAGACAAATCTATTTCTGCTGAGGATAGAGAATGTTTTTCCAGTTGTTTGTAAGCTGCTGCTGCTGCTTGACGAAAGCTTTCGGCACTTATCTCTTTGGGGTCACCTAAACCCACTAATAATAAGTGTTCGGATTTACTTCCGAGGACATAAGGTAAAAATAAGGTTTCATTTTGTTCTGCTTTAAATATTTTTTCTTGCATTACACGATTACTTAAACGAAACAAAGAAGATGACGACTTTTTTTCAAGACCTTTTTTAGATACCATAGCAATTAAACAGGACCCCTCTTCTGAGGTAGTTGAAAAAGATACTCTCATCACTCTCTCCTTTTTATTTATACCCTGTGGGTTTCATTTTTCCGTAACTTTTAGGTTCTTTCCTCCGGGGCTGCCAAGCCTTTCCATATAAAAACAAAAATCTTAGCATATTTTTTATTAATCAGCAAAAAAAATTATATACTCTCTCCTAAAGAATGTATCTCTATCCCGCTTTATCTATCCTTCCCGTCTCAAGAAAGCACTAAGCGAAAAGGCCAGTTGTTGCCTTCTCGTCCTGAAAAAATCCCAGCCAATTGATTTAATTTATAGTTTTGTTATTGTAATAAAATGTCCCTTCAGAATAAAGTATATTTAATAGAGAGACTTCTCTTAATTTTTTTACTCTTCTCAGCATGCCGTTACACAAATGACAATGGAATAAATTTTAGTTATGAACCAGCTGATTTAAGTGAAATAAGCGATTATACTGCAGCGGATTTTATTTTCGCTTTTTTTAATTCTTCGTTCTTACCCGCTAATGAAGATGTAAAGTTAGGAATCAATTTGGCCTCTGTCATAGGCTCAGAAAGTAAAGACCTCCGCCGACTTTTAAAGTTTAAAACAGAAACAGTGACAGGTTATAGAGTGGAATATAGCACCCGTAATCCCTATGGTGAAAGAGAAATAACCGCTTCCGGCCTGTTATTAGTGCCTGCCCTGTCCCGTCCTTTACCTTTATTGATATATCATCGCTCTACTTTATTAACAAAAGACGATGCTCCCAGTTTAATACCTGAAACAATGATAATTATGGATCCTATCATAGACGAACGAGCCACAATGCTCATGTTGGCTTTGCAGGGATATATCGTATTAGCCCCTGATTATACAGGCTACGGCTCTTCTGATGATATTCGCCATCCTTACCTACATAGAAAATCAGTAACCCAAACCTCATTAGATATGTTTTTCTCCGTAACAGAAGCCCTAAAAGAGTATGATATATCTTCTACAAAAGATGTATATGTTATGGGGTACTCTCAAGGAGGGCATGGAGCTATTGCCTTTGCTGAAGGATTTCAAGGTAAAAACACTAGTGACTTTGCCATAAGAGCTTTGGCTGCCGGTGGTGGACCTTATAATATGCTGGAAACGATAAGAGAGCTGTTTGATAAAAATGTTATCACAAAAATTACTACTCTTTTGTTTATGCAAGCTTATGCTCATATTTATAATTGGGATCTGGATAGCATTATAAGAAAAGACTCTTATAAAGAGGTAATTGAATCTGCATTCGAGTATGAAGACACAAAAGAACCGGCTAACAAAATCCCTAGCAAGGTGGATGATTTATTTCAATCTCAATTTATTGAAGACATCCAAAAGGGCAGAAATGACTCTATACAAAAAGCTTTAGAGGAAAACAGTGTTCATAATTGGGCTCCTTCCATGCCGGTGTTACTATTTCATGCTAGAAATGATACGATTGTTCCTTATAGTAATATGAAAATGGCTTATAATTCTTTTAACAGAAATGGCTCTGCTGCTGTAACAAAAAAAGATTGTAGTTTTAAACGATTAGATAGTTTATTAAAAGCAGCTAAGAAAATAAATATAGATATAAAAAAACCCACCCCTGATCATATTAACTGCATTTTCATTTTTTTCCTGGAAGCTAGCGATTTTATAAAAGACCTTTGATTTTTTGTCATAGTTATTTTATATATGCAAAAACAAGCCGGGGAAAAAGTGGTTTTTAATATAACATGAGGGCCTTATGAGAACTAAAGTTAATCAGATTTACCCTCCTTTTCAACCCAGACAATACCAAAAACCTGTAGATGGATCTCTTAAAATAAAACCCCTTCTGAAGGAGATTCCCGACGACTCTCTTATGGATGTGGATATGTTATTTGTGGGAGCCGGGCCGGCAGGACTGAGTGGAGCTATTCGTTTAAAACAACTTTGCCAAAAAGATTTTCCTGATATTTCCATTGGAGTTATAGAAAAAGCCAGTAGAATCGGCGGACATTCTCTGTCTGGCGCCGTGATTAATCCTGTGGCTTTTAAAGAACTGTTCCCTGACCTAAAAGAATCAGACCTTCCTTTTAGGCAAGAAGTAAAAAAAGAAAAATTGTTTTATCTTACAGCCAAAGGAAAATACCCCTTACCTCTCCCTCCCACCATGAAAAACAAAGGTTTTTATACGACCTCCCTTTGTGAAACACTCAGGTGGATGGCAGAAAAAGCGGAAGCTATGGATATTTCCATCTTTACTTCTTTTACTGCTAATGAATTGCTAACAGAAAACGATACCATAAAAGGCATTAGCACTTTTCCTTCCGGCTTAAACAAAGATGGTTCCCCTTCCTCTTCTTATCAGCCTCCTATTTTTATTCGTTCCAAATTAACCATTCTGGCTGATGGTTCACGCGGGCATCTTTCCCAAGCTTGGATGAAATGGAAAAACATCTCTTCCAAATACCCTCAAACTTATGCTCTGGGGGTAAAAGAACTATGGGAAGTGTCTGACTCTTCTTCGCAAATTATAAAGCAGCAGATATGGCATACAATGGGGTGGCCTCTTTCTATGGATTGCTTTGGCGGAGCCTGGGTCTATGATATGGGGGATCAGCTTGTGTCCTTGGGGTTAGTGGCCGGGCTGGATTCTCCTCTTCAAGATCTGGATGTGCATAATAAATTACAGGAACTGAAAAATCATCCTCTGCTTTCCAAACTGCTTAAGGATGGCAAGTGTGTGGAATGGGGAGCTAAAACCATTCCTGAAGGAGGTTACCACAGTATTCCTCAGCAGCTTTATGATGATGGTTTATTGATCGCCGGAGATGCGGCCAGCATGGTCAATGTACCGGCTCTTAAAGGTATTCACTATGCTATGACATCGGGTTTGCTTTGTGCGGAAGCGGCTTTCTTGGCTCTGAAAGCAGATGATTTTTCCAGTAAAACTTTAAAAGTCTATGACGAACAAATTAGAAAAAACAGTTGTATTAGAAAGGAGCTTTATCCCGTTAGGAATGTTCGACAGGCTTTTGATAAAAATATTGTTTCGGGATTGATAAAATCGGGACTAATGTTCCTTACTAAAGGAAAATTTCCAGGAGATTATAAAAAAACTTTACAGCCGGATGATTTAAAAATAAAGACCCGAAAAAGCAAAAAGAAGGGAAGCCACGGAAAAATAATACCCCCTGGGTATAAATTAGCTTTTTTACAAACCATAACAAAATTTAAAGGCTTAACTGCTAAGAAGAAGGGAAGCCACGGAAAAGTAATACCCCCTGGGTATATTAGTAAAACGGAGGGGGTTTTTCTTTCAGGAAATAAGACAAGAGATGATATTCCCTCTCACCTCAGGGCTAAAGAAGACCTGCCTGAAGAAATACAAAAGTTTTATACGGCTCTTTGCCCCGCGGGAGTGTATGAGCAAAAAGATGGAAAGTTGATTATCAATGCTCCCAACTGCGTAGATTGCAAAGCCACCGATATACTAGGACCTGAATGGACACCTAAAGAAGGCGGCACCGGTCCTAATTACACCCGTATGTAAAAAATACAAAGTGGATGCTTGTAATATAAATATTTTTAGAAAAACTCTGTTTTTTTTATGTTATAATAAAATCATGGATAACGAACTGCCCATTTTATTTGTTTTATTGATTGGTACCATTATCTGGCTGATTATCCACTTTAGCCCTAGTATAGATTTATTATTAAACTCACCTCCTTAATTAGTCGGTTCTTTCCAGGGTTGAATTTCAGACATAATATTCGGTTGTCCAAATTGGTCACAATCAATATTCGAATTATTATTACATAAATAACTCTTTAGCACTTGATCCTTATCCATTTTGGCTCTTACCTGAGCTTTAGAAACGCGTAAAAATAACAATTCCAGACCATGAGCGTTCCATGCCTTCGTAGGAATATAGTATTTATTATCTGTCATTGTCTCCATACAAAAATATCCATCCAGGTAGTGTTCCACATCTCGTATTTTTTCACAAAAAGTGACATTATAAGAGGTGATCCATTCTTGAAGATATATATCTTTAGTATCATCCCCTGTGGGTTGAGGGTCCTGGATAACTGAGCGTGCGGAACATCCAACAAAAGTAAATATAATTATTATTATTGTTATGTATTTCATTTATTCACTCCCCTCTGTTGTTAATAAATTTTTTAAATGTTCAAAATGACGATCTTTAGCTTCTTTTTGTAATTGCTTTATATGATCTTCACTAACAATCGGCTTATTTCTTTCCATTTCCTCTTCTCTTTTTTGACGAATAACCTCATTGTTTTTTTCTAATTCTTTAAGGTATTGAATATTACGCTCAACGGCTCTTTGACCTTCTCCTATTTGTCTTTCCTGAGCTTCACGAATAGCTCGTCTCTGAGACTCTGGGTCAGGTAAGAACTCTGAATAATCTTCATCTTCATCCGAAAGATAATGTTCTTCTGTGTTATTTCTGGATCGTCTTTCTGTTTGTTCGGAGAGGCAGCTGGATAAAAAACCAGCCAGGAAACTGAGTAAAAAAAGAATAAAAAGTATAACTTTAATTTTAGCCATTTTTATAAAGCAGGAATTTTCAAATCCGATCGGTATAAGTATATACTTTAATTTAACAACTTTGGCTGGTTTAGTACAATTCACACTAAGACGGAAGACCAGATTTTATGTCAAGATAGAGTAGTATATACTAATCGTGTTTGAAGTTGCGTGTTTTAGCTGGATTCCCGTTTTCACGGGAATTGTAAATGTTCACAAATTCGCTGACAAAATTGAGTTTATAAGGGAGCGTTAGAAAGCTCTAAATAACCCAAGATAAGGAGGCGAGTTATGAGGGATAACACACAAGATAAGACCCTATACAGGAACTATATTAGTAAGTGGCAGTATATGATAAAAGACTATGAGTTAGTAAAGAGGAAGAAACATCCAAAGTTTCGATTTGTAAGTGATTTTTACAAATTCCATAAAACTAATCGTCAGACTTTTTTAAAATACTATCATCGCTATTTAAGTCATCCTACAGAGGGGAGTCTTGTTCCTCGTAAGAGAGGTCCTAGATGGAGGTTAAGAAGGGGGGATAATAATAGCTATATTGAGCAGGAGGTGCTAAAACACAGGGAAAATGGTGTTAATAGATACGAGATGTGTCATATACTAAACCCTCTTCTTAAGCAAAGGGGAGAGGTTCCGATATCGGCTAGTACGGTATATCGTATATTCAGGAGGAAGGGGGTAAATAAGTTGAAGCCGAAGATGATAGAGAATAAGCGCAAGATAATAAAGGAGAAGGCGGGGGAGTTAGGTCACATAGACTGCCATCATTTGGGTAAGGACATGATAGTGAAGTCAGGGGGTAAGAGGTACTATTTGGTGTGTGTTATAGATGATTGCACGAGGATAGCTTGGGCTGAAGTGGTGGAGGATATAAAGAGTCTTACGGTGATGTTTTCGTGTTTAAAGATTTTTAATGTATTGAGCAAGAAGTATAAGATGGAGTTTAAGGAGGTTATGAGTGATAATGGTTCAGAGTTTTCTTCTCGTAATAATCAGTTATCGCATCCGTTTGAGAGGATGTTGTTGGAGTTGGGGGTAAGGCATAGATATACAAGGCCGTATAGGCCACAGACGAATGGGAAGGTGGAGAGATTTTGGAGGAGTTTAAATGAGGATTTAATAGAGGGGAGTGTATTTGAGACGATAGAGGAGTTCAAGGATGAATTGGAGCAGTATTTGATATACTATAATGAGTTTAGACCTCATCAGGGTTTGAATCAGAAAACACCTCGGCAAATGAATAACTCTTGTGAAAGAGTGAAGAAGTGATTTTGTCAGCGAATTAGTGAACACGTACAGGAATGACAGAGAGATAAGCTTCTTCAGGAAAGAATAGGGGGCAAAAGCGAGTTCGGATCCCCGCTTTCTCGGGGACAAGCTTGACACAGGAGCAACCAAAGGTTGCTCCTGACATTACTTTTTCCATAGGTGAGCCTTTTGATTCCTATTCTCTACTGAAGAACAAGAGCAAATGGATTCCCGTTTTCACGGGAATGACAGGTGGGTAAGAAAACTCAAACACGAGTGGTATAGAAGAAAAAAACACTTTTTAGTGAAAGACCAAAGAATGGCGAGAGACAATTTGGTACCATAAGTTCATAAGCTCCATATTAGGAATAGAAGAAACATTTTTATCTGTCAGGTTTTTTGAACCTACAATAATAGATAAACAGCGGGCACGAGACAAAGCTACATTCAAACGATTTTTATTTAACAAAAAGGAAATTCCTCTTGGAGCATCTTGAATTGTAGAAGCAGTTAAAGAAAGAATACACACAGGGGCTTCCTGCCCTTGAAACTTATCCACAGAAGCCACTCTGGCCCCTTCCATACCTAAAGTGTTTTTTATACAAGCCACCTGAAAATTATAAGGAGCTACAATTAAAATCTCTTTTTTTGTTATAGGAGCTATCTGGCCATCTCTATTTCTCCATTTGGATTTTAGTAATTCTTTGTAAAGAGTGGAAATCACCTCAGCCTCCTCAATAGAAGCATGCACATTTCCAGAATGTTCCACCGGAATAAAACATAAACCGGACTCTGGTAATTCAGAGGCGGGGGAAGGGATATGGATTCCCGCTTTCGCGGGAATGACATTTTTCGCGGGAATGACATTTTTCGCGGGAATGACATTTTTCGCGGGAATGATGGGCTTCGCGGGAATGATGGGCTTCGTGGGAATGATGGGCTGCGTGGAACGGAAAGGCGACAAATTGTCTTCCTGTCCTTCTAACACACTGTCACCCCCGCCTGCTCTGTCACCCTCGCCTGCTCTGTCATCCCCGCCTGCTCTGTCACCCCCGCCTGCTCTGTCACCCCCGCCTGCTCTGTCACCCTCGCCTGCTCTGTCATCCCCGCCTGCTCTGTCACCCCCGCCTGCTCTGTCACCCTCGCCTTCTCTGTCATCCCCGCCTTCTCTGTCATCCCCGCCTTCTCTGTCACCCCCGCCTGCTCTGTCACCCTCGCCTGCTCTGTCACCCCCGCCTTCTCTGTCACCCTCGCCTGCTCTGTCACCCCCGCCTGCTCTGTCATCCCCGCCTGCTCTGTCACCCTCGCCTGCTCTGTCACCCCCGCCTGCTCTGTCATCCCCGCGGAAGCGGGGGTCTAGGCTGGCTAAACGGGAAGCCACTAAACCGGATGGGTATAAAAGAATTTTTTGACAATCTGTCGTAGGATGGTTTTTGAGTTCTCCATTATAAAAACAATCCGAAATAAAACGACAAAGGGAAGAGTGCATACGATAAGATATAGGAAGAAAGATGCCTTTATCTTCGGAAATAGTGGTTTTTCCATCCGTGTAATAAGTTAAGGCGGAGTGACCAGATTCCCCAGGATGACAAGCTTGAATAGGTTGATCTAGCTGATTTTGATCTCCTAATAATATAATATTTTTTGTCGCCCTGGCTGCCGCCACTATGTTGGCCAAACTCACTTGAGAGGCTTCATCCACGAATAAATAATCATAAGCAGCCTCTTCATCTGCTCTTGAAAAAAAGAAAGTGGTGCCACCTACAAGTTTAGTGCTTTTGTTGATTTCATTGGATTTCACTAATCCTATTGGCCAAGGATACAGAAAACTTTTTTCATCTGTACCCTCTCTGGAATCTTTTACTTTTTGACATTGGAAAACCCATTTACTGTTGTTTTGCTCAAATACCATTTTTAAAACATTTGAAATGGCTTTATGAGAATTAGCGGTCACTCCCACCCGCTTTCCGTTTTTAATCAAATGTAAAATAACATGAGCTGCTGTATATGTTTTTCCGGAACCAGGTGGCCCTTGAATACATAAAAGAGAATTATTTAAACTTAAAACCTGCTGAGAAGCTTTTTCTAAAATATTATCTTTCTTTAAAATGAATGGTTTTTTATGTTGAGATGTGCTGATCGTCTTTGAAATGTCCGGTTGTTTTTTTATCTCTTCCTCAGGTAGCCCTTCTAGGAGTCTCGTATAAACAAAACCCTTTGGGTTTAAATCAGGGGCTTTTTTTAAAAGTAAATCATGAATACACTTTTTTAAACCAAAATAGGGAGCTTGAGGGGAAAAATAATAAGCTGTTTTCAACAGAGACCGAAATAAATTTTTTTTATAAAAATCGTTTTTTTCCGGCACTAGAGTAAAGGGCTTATTTTTAGGAAGTTTATTTTCCCCATTCGGTTTAAGATAGATAAGCCCCTCTATTAAATGCAATCGCCATACAGTATAAGTATCTCTGATATTATCCGTGTTCTCTAAAACAATCAGTTTATCTCCTTCTTTAAAACCCACCTCCTGTTCTTTTTCAAATTGTATTTTATACCCCTCGGGTATTATTACTTTTTCGTAACTTTTCGGTGTTTTCCTACGAGCAGAGGGGCCTTTAAATTCGGAATTTTCACCCACGATTGGTATATGTTGAGAAGCCACCCACCGACATAAAGTAATAGTGTTTTTATCTTCCAGCATCTCCTCTTCGTTCATATCCAGGCGGGAAAAGTAATCCCACCAACCGGGTTTATCCTCTCTTATATGAAACTCCAATAAATGGGCTAAAAGAGCGGCTATATAAAGGTGCTCCTCTCCCTTCATTTGCGATAAAGGCCAGGTTCTTTTTTGTACCGGAACTAAATTTAAAAGAACCTGCGCTCTTTCTTGACAACTTTCTTTAATATCAGAGCGACGATATTCTGTCTCCTGATCTTTTGTAATAGAGCTTATGTATTTAATACCTTCTTTTTTTTGTAAATCCCATAAAAATGCACAAAGTTTTTTTGTAGAGAAACAATCATCTCGGTTATAAGATTTTATTTGTTCTAAAAAAGCGGAACCTTCTTCTTTATTGCTAGCATTAAGGAAGTTAAAAAAATAAAAGGCTGCCTGCCCACCAGATTTAACACAAGTATCTCTTTTTCCATAGTAAAGTTGCTCCACCTCTTTTAGGGAATAAGAAAAAGTACCCACTCTTAAACCTTGGGTAACCACTCTGTGTAAATCTACAAATACCTTATTTCTTAAAAGGGTGTCTATCTCCTCTTCTCCTGCCCCATATTTCCCCATTAGTTTCTTTATTGTAGAAGGTTCATAATGTCCGTAATGATAAATGTGTAATCCAGGGGTTTTTTGCCAACGATCATACACCCACTTAAGCCATTTTTTAAAAGCCAAAACTTCCTCTTCCTCTTTAGTAGCCCAAAAGCATATATATTTTGGATCTTCATTAATAGCATTGCCATATAAATATTCTAATCCTTCAGAGCCTAGTAAAGGATACCCCTCCATATCAAAAAAAACATCAAACGGATTAGCAGGGGGGAGCATCTCCAAGCCCTGTCTTTCTCCTGAATGAGAAAGCACCTTAAACTCGGGTGTGTCCTTACCTACGGAAGCTAACTGCATTTTGGCCTGATTTTTTAAAACTTCCAGTGTAATTTTAGGAATCCCTTTTATAGTAGAATGATCCTTTTTTAAATAAGGCAGCTCAGAAATCTTGTTTATACCTGCCCGCCTTAAAATTGCACAATGGGAGGAACGCAGACCCGCTACTAAAGAAATATCATCCAATATATGCTGTCTTTTCCTGGCAAAGATACTCCAATCTCTATGTTCTGCCCTTTTATCAGGGATAGGAATGCGATCTTTTGAAAAACAAGAATGATAATGCAAAAAATTGTTTTTTAATAGCTGATAAAAATAAAAGAAGGAAACAGTTTTAAAAAAATGTGATTTTCTGTCTTTTGTAACCACAACAAAATAAGGAGGTAACACCCCTTGAATGGACTGCAATATATCACAATAACAGCAAAGCTGAATCAAAGCCGTCGGTTTAGGGTGTCTGGCTATCTTAAAATCATAGGGAACATAATAGTAATCACCTAATTCAGAATGTCCTTTTTCTTTTACCAATAAATCCGCATAACCGAATATTTTGTCATTTTTTATGGCCGCTTGATAAATGTTGTTCTCCCCTTCTTTTAAAGCTAAAAGAGTTTGTTGAATGGCTTCTTTGCGATTTTCCTTTTCTATACGAAACACAGCAGTGCTTTGTTCCATTTTTTGGATAATATCCTCTTCGTGCTGGTTCCCCATATTTCTGATTAAATCCAGAAGCGGATCAAACGGGTCCCGATGCACTCCTAACTCTTTTTGCCTTTCTACTGAAGCGACTTTTTCAAAATGGTCCATATAAGAGGCAAATTCGGATTCAAAAAAACGAACTATGTCGGAAGGGGAAAAAGTGATATTAGACCCATTGGGTCTGATTTTTCCGGAATTTTTTAGTTCTTTCCGCTCGGTTGCCCAGCCTTTAAATGCAGAATTTTTATTATCCTGAAAACGCATTTACTGACTGTAGCAGATAGCTGTCCGTATTTACAATACTTATGCTGATCTTATTTTGAGTTTTGTAGTTTCTGTAAGTTTTTTCCTAAGGATGAACAGAGGATGAAGTGTGCAAATTCCATACCGGTACAGTATATGCTTTTTTTCTTAGCGAGAATGTTGTTCTGCTAAACGGGAAGGCAAGTTGTTGTTTTCCCGCCCCGCAAGCATGTCACCCTCCCGCAAACATGTCACCCTCCCGCAAGCACTGTCCACCCTCCCGCAAGCACTGTCCACCCTCCCGCAAGCACTGTCCACCCTCCCGCAAGCACTGTCCACCCTCCCGCAAGCACTGTCCACCCTCCCGCAAGCACTGTCACCCCCGCGAAAGCGGGGGTCTCATCAGGATGATTCTATTCGTTAATGCTATGCGTAAGTTATTTTTTAAGATATCTCATGTTCGATAATAGGGGGAATAGCCTTCGATGTTATTTTACATACACGCTAATAAATTGTAGCATAAAGTCTTCTATAGTTTATACTGATCGTTTCCCACTCCCCGCTTTCGCGGGGACAAGCTTCGCGAGGACAAGGCTTAAAAATTCCGTTTTTAAAGCTTGGCTGCCAAGAGGACGGGAAGTTAAGGAAAAACCTGTCCCCGTAGAAACGGGGATAATACCCACTAGGTATAATTTTGCAAAGAGAGATACATTCTTATCATGGAACTTTTTAGATATGAACGATTATAAAGAAAGAAAATATTTATCTTCAATAGAAGTGGCAAAGTATCTTGGAATCACTGTTCAGACTCTGCATGGCTTAGTTAAAGAGAATAAAATTAAAACCATTGTCGCTGCCAGCGGCCAAAAACGATTTAATATACGAGATTTAAAAGATTTTGAGAAGAAAAAGTCCAAAAAAAAACAGAAAAAGCAAAAAAACATACCAAAAGAAACAGTATTGAACATAAACGATACTTCACACAAGGTTTATATAAGAAATGCAATGGATATGAAAGAGTTGGAAGATAACTCTGTTCATTTAATGGTCACTTCTCCTCCTTACTTTAATGCAAAAATGTACACAAAAAACCCCGTCAAGGAGGACTTAGGAAATGTCCACGATCTTGATGAGTGGTTTGAAAAAATTGGTAAGGTTTGGAAAGAGGTTTTTAGAGTACTCCAACCGGGGAGAAAAGCCTTTATCAATATTATGAATTTACCGGTAAGAAACGGAAAAGGGTTTAAGACCTTAAATCTAACTGGTAAAACAATAGAAGTTATGGAACAAATTGGATTTATTTTTAAAAGGGATATTGTATGGCATAAAACAAATGGAGTGAAAGCTCACTTTGGAACTTACCCTTATCCTGGTGGCATTTTAATCAACAATATGCACGAGTTTATTCTGGAGTTTAATAAACCAGATAAAAAAGGGTTTAATAAATATGGTCATTTGACAAAAAAACAAAAAGAAAATTCAAAATTAGATAAGGACTTTTGGTTAAGTATTAAAAATACAGATGTTTGGAAAATGAAGCCGGAAAAAAGCGGAGACAGCCGTTCCCACGTAGCTCCTTTTCCATATCAGTTACCTTATAGGATTATAAAGGCATTTACTTATGTGAGTGAAACGGTATTGGATCCCTTCTTAGGTAGTGGCACAACTTCCAAAGCAGCAGCAGATTTAAAAAGAAACAGTGTAGGTTATGAAATTATACCGGAAATTTCTAATTCAGCAGTCAACAATTTAAGAAACTATCAAAACAGATTATTTATTTAACTGAAAATGAAATCCGATACAAAAACAATATATGCCCAATCAAGCGACATTAAATCCAGAACTTATTTGGAATATCGTAAGGATATGAAACAAAAAGCCATCGCAGAACTTGAGATTCTACCTTGGCTAAAAGACAAAATCAAAAAGAAAGATAAAAAAGCTTATATAGATGGTTCTTTTCAATCAAGTAAAACCATAGCTCCTTTAGAGGATACAAGATATTCTCTTTTTGCAATAAATATTCTGGAAGATTTAACTCAAGATATTTTATTTTACTATGGGAACCATCCGAAATTGACACCAATTAACAAGATATATCAAACCATTCCAGGAGTAGATAAAACTTTTGTGTTTATTAGAAAATAATAAATAATGAAAACATTAAAAACAAAATTGAAAAAAAAAGGGGTGTACTTTTCTACAAAATTGCCTTTCCATCATCAAATTTTCAAAGCTCTGGATTTTCAAGGGAACACCAGGCAGTTCAGTAAGAAAGTAGATCCTTTTTTAAAAAGAGATACCACTCCTTTGGTGATTTGTGATCGGAAATTACAACATAACCCGGAAGTAAAGTCCTGGTTAAAAACCTATCCGTTTTATCTTGTTTCCGCTGGAGAAAGCTTAAAAAGCCTGGATACTTTTCATACGCATATAAATAAAATTTTAAAGATAACCGGCAATAAAAAAATATCCGGTTTTATCAGCCTGGGAGGAGGAAGTGTAGGGGACTTTACTGGATTTGTAGCTAGTGTCTATAAACGAGGGGTGCCCCTGATACATATTCCCAGTACCTGGCTTTCTGCTATGGACTCGGCACACGGAGGGAAAACTGCTCTCAATACCAAAGAAATTAAAAACATAATTGGCTCTTATTATTTCCCTAAAGCCGTGTTCATCGTGAAACCACTTTTGTTTTCCTTATCTAAAAAAGAAAGGGAGTCGGCTAAAGGGGAATTAATTAAAATAGCTCTTATCGGAGGAGAACCTTTTTATAAGGATGTGCTTAAACAATATTTAAAAAAGAAAGTGCTGACCCCTTTAGACTTATGGCGTTTGTTACCTCAAGCTATATTTTCTAAATTAAAAATAGTGGGAAAAGATCCGTACGAAAAAAAAGGACTCCGTCCTCTCCTCAATTTAGGCCACACTTTAGGCCATGTACTGGAATCTTGCTTTCGTATTCCTCATGGGCAGGCTGTTCTGTATGGAATTGTTTTTGCTACGCAATGGAGCCATCGTCGTTTTATTCTTTCTCATGCTTTTTTAAAAGAGATGTCTGTTCTTGCTGGAGAACAAACAAAACTGGTTTCTTATCTAAAGAAAATCCCTTCACACAAACTAAGTTACCTACTCTTTCAAGATAAAAAAAGAATACATAAAGGCTGTGTAAATTTTATCTTCCTAAAAGGCCCAGGTCAGGTTTTTATAGAAGAAGTTTCCGTGCAAAAAATAATAAAAGAAACCAAAAAACAAAGTTCTTTGTAAAATCGCACATTATTGTTTTTCTAAACTGACTTTTGAACTTAAAAGTAGTGTATTTATTACACTTTCTAATATTTCTCCCGACTTCGACACAACACTATGGGTTAAAAAAATATTTTGATAGTTTTTAGGTTGAGTAGATGTGTTTTTGGTTACTTTTGATAGTTAAAATACCCCCAAAATAAAGGTTGTGTGGCACTGGCCCTATTTACTTCTCTTATCTGTTCTGACACAGTAAAAGCATGTTCATCAAAGTCACTAAAAAACCCAATGGTTCTTCTTTTGTGCGTGTTATGGAGTCCGTACGACACCAAGATAAGGTGATTCAAAAAACTCTGCATTGTGTAGGTAGTTCTAAAACACAGGAAGGGATAAGAGCTTTAGAGAAGGTCGCTGGGGAGATTCTTGTAAAGCTTAGTAACGAAAGGCAGCCTGTTTTACCAGGTATGGAAAAGATCATTTACAGCAAAGAACCTGAGTATGTAAATAAGAAGTCTGAGTCTAAACTTAAGAAGAAGAAAAAAACGAAGCCTCTTTCTATTTTTTCTCTAAAAAGCCCCAGAGAGAAGGAGAGAGTGCACTATGGCATTAAGGGCGTGTGTGGGGCTGTGTATGAGCAACTTAAGTTCCATACCATTATAGAAGGTACTAGAAAAGATGAGCAATGGAATGATATTTTAAAGTGCTGTGTGCTCTCCCGTATAGCTCATCCTGATTCTAAAAGAAAGACAGTGGAGACCTTACGAGAGGATTATAACGAAACAGTCCCTTTAGAGAAGATGTATCGGATGATGGATCGTCTTCATCCTAACATAGCTAAAGTAAAGGACCTAGTGGCCAAGAACACTTTAAGTCTTTTTAACCAAGAAGTGGATGTGTTGTTTTTTGATGTAACAACTCTTTACTTTGAAAGTTTTGATGAAGATGACATAAGGCAGTTTGGTTTTAGTAAGGATTTGAAGTTTAACCAGACTCAAGTGGTATTGGCTTTGGTCACTAATCAAGAGGGTCATCCTTTAAGTTATGAGCTTTTTCCTGGCAGAACTTCTGAGGGGAACACCCTTATTACCGTCATCAAAAAACTAAAACAAAGATTTACCGTCAACAAGGCTGTTATTGTGGCGGATAGAGCTATGTTTAATGAGCAAAACCTTAAGCTTATGGAAGAGGAGGGTCTTCAGTATGTGGTGGCGGCTAAGATAAAGTCTCTTCCTAAAGCCAAAAGAGAGGAGATATTAAGTGAGGAGTATAGGCAGGAGGCTTCCGTCGCACAGGAGTTTCAATGGGTAAAGGAGCTTGAGCATAAACAAAGAAGGCTCATAGTGAGTTACTCCCAGAGGAGAGCTAAGAAGAGCAAAAGTGACAGACAAAAGCTCATTGATCGTCTTATGAAAAAGGTAAAAAACAATAGGATACCTATAAAAAGCCTTATCAGTAATTATGGAACTAAAAAATACATCACAGTGGAAAGGACCAAGGCCCGCTTAAATGAGCAAAAGATAGAAGAGGACAGCAGGTGGGATGGTCTTCATGGAGTGATAACCAACATAGATAATCAGTCTGCTCATGCACTCTTAACCCGTTACAGACAACTTTGGAAGATAGAGGAAGCTTTTCGTGTGTGCAAACACAGCCTTAAAATGAGACCCGTCTATCATTGGAAAAAAAAGAGGATACAGGCGCATATAGCAATATGTTTTTTAGCTTACTCCCTTTCCTATACGATGAAGCATCGTATGGAGCAAAGGGGGCTTAAGTTCAGCCTACAGAAGATGAGAGAGGTTTTAAAGAGGGATCAATACTCACTTATAGAGGATGCTCATAAAAAGCTTTACCGTATGCCATCTAAGTACAGTGAACCGATAAAGCAAATATATGAGGCTTTTAATCTTAAAAGAGTCTCTCAGATAACCCCTATTTCTTAACATAATCTTAAAAATGTGTGGCACCAGAGAATCATAAGTATATAAGATTACTCATTTATTGCATCGTGTTGTGTCGAAGTCAGGATAAGTGTAACCATCCCTCCAAACTCCTTATGAAAGTCGTATCACTTCCCCAAGCTTCATTAGGAGCTCCCGGACGAAACTCTCTGTTTAAAACATTTTGAGGATAAACTGTTATCTCTCCCCTATCGTAAGGCTTTCTGAACTTCTTCCTTTGGTAAAAAGAAGATATACGAAGATGCTTCATTATAGAGGAAACAGTACTCTTTGAAACAGATATATCTTTCTCATCTCTCACATCCTTTACTATACGACGAGACCCATAAAGTTTATGACTGTCTGTCCAGCTCTCTAAAACAACACTGCTTAGTTTGTTCTGCTTTTCTATTAGCCTCTGTCTTAAAGGAATCCATTGATAATATCCACTTCTGGAAACTTGTAAAACCTCACACATCAAACTGATACTCCATTGGCGTCTATGAATGAAAATAAACTCATACCTTACCCTTCGTGTTTTGCAAAGAAACTGACGGCTTTTTTTAAAATATCTCTCTCATCTTGGAGTCGCTTTACCTTTGCCTGCAACTTCTTTACTTCAGACTCTTCCCCTCCAAAAACAGAAGAGCCTTCCTGTTTGAATTTTTTGACCCATTTACTTAAAGTGGGCTGGCTGATGCCCAGGTCTTTGGAAACACTATGTGAGGATGAATTTTGACCCATCACACGCATCACAGCCTCTTTTTTGAACGCTTCCGAATAGCGTTTTCTTTTGTTGTCTTTCATTATGCCCCTCCTTCCGGTTCATCGGACTTTAATGCATCGCTTGATGCTTAGCAACTGTCCATATATGGGGGACATTCCACTGCTTGAAGAAAGTAAATATGTTGAGATAAGAAATATGCTGGTTACGGATGGAAAGGCTCCAGTTTCCAATAGTTAGCGATACTGACTCGGCCTATACTACTTAAGATTTTTAAAGGATGGTCATCCAATGTAAGGTCATACTTTTCTTTTAATTCCTCTATACAATCTGTTCTGCTTTTACTGGGGATTCTAGCTGCAAAGGGATACCATAGTATTTTACTATAATAGATTTTGCCAATTTTAACAGATTCATCTCTTGGTAAATCTATATTAAGGGGAATATGCATTTCATGATTTTTATATTTTTCATGGTAAATCAACCCATATTTTTCTTCATTCTTATCATAAAATAAAGTTGCGACAGGATCATCATCTATAATAATATTTAAAACAGAAACATCTGGTGGAGATTTAGAAGCAATTTCTATTAAAGTTTTTTTTAGATGACTAGGGTATTTTCTTTTTTTATTAGAAAGTTTCCTTCTTATAAATGAGCACGTGGGAAAGAGAATGAGATTTAAAACTTTTTTTCAAACTCTTTGACTGTGCCCTTATTTTGTTTATGAGCTTCATCCCTAAAGTTAAAATCGTTAAGTTTTTGTAAAGTTGGAAAGGAAAATTGCAATATGTGTTTATCTATGGAGTCATTATAATTAATTAAAAAAGAACCAAGTCCAATAATATCCATTCCTATAAGTCCTAATATATTAGAACTTAAATGTACCGCTGTTACTAGCTGCTTTCTTTCAAAAGTTGTTGTCCTTTCTTTTTGTTTTTCTGTTAAAATAATAGAGGCGATATACCTGTTGGCATTAACTATTCCATTAGCTGTGTAAATTTGTGTAACACCTTTAAGGTCTAAATCTAACTTGCTAGGTATTTGAGAGTTTATGCAAGAGGTAGTGGCCCCCGTGTCCCATAAAAACATTCCGTCCACTTTTTTCTTATTCACAGGATTTAAAACACTTCCTGGAGTTTTAAGCTCTGCAACTTTCCCTTTAAATTCATACTTAAAAGATATAAGAACAAGAGGTCCGATGGAAATACCCATATTACTAACAACAATCAAATAGGTTTAAAAAAATCTACAGGATCATGCCAATCTAGAAATATAATGAACTGTATTATTAATTTCTTGGATAAGGAAAGCTCCAGGTTGATATTTTTTTTCAATTACAAATTGATCAGCTTCTTCTATAGTATTAAAGATTTTAACAACTTTCTGATCTTTAACAACAGCTATTTTATTTGGATGCTCTTTCATTAACCTTGGGAGAGCATTTTTAAAATAATTATAATTTCTATTTACAAGCTCTTTATTAATCATAATGACCTTTCTTCATTTTTTAAGTGTATAGTAAAAAACTAATTTGTCAAGTTTTTTATAAACAATCATTGTTTTAAATATTTGTTATTATAGAAATAATTAGCTTTTCTTGACTTTTTATATCTTATATATAGAGCCTGTTTTTTGATCTTAACTCTCTATGTAGGATTTTTCTAGAATCAATGTTTTTTTATCTTTATTTGTTAGAGGAGGTGTATAACAAAAAGATGCTTCACTCTTCTTTAGGTTACTTGACACCTCAAGAATTTGAAGCCAAAGTGAATAAACAGGAGGAAATAAGGTCATCTAAACTCCTGTCCAACATATAGGGCGCACTTCAGCCCAGCCTTATATTTCTATACTAAAGTCCGTAAAAGTAAAAAGAATTAAAATCCCAAAGAAAAAATGTCCTTCTAAAGAATATAAGCTGTAGCTAGAACCTATTGCTTTAAAACAAAAAAACATAAATACTTAAATGCATCATGGCAATCAACCAGAAAGAACATCAAGAGAGAATCAAGGCTTTTTTAAATTGGTTCAAGAAGTGTAAAGGTTCTGAAAAAGGGGAAGGGCAGATATTTTTTGATCGGCTTCTTCAAGCTTTTGGCAATACAGGAGTTCTAGGGGCTGGGGCCGTTTGTGAACTGCCAGTCAAAAAACGAAAAGGTAGAGGGGTTATTTTCCCCGATCTTGTTTGGAAGCCTAGAGTAATTATTGAATTAAAAAAAAGAGGCACACCTCTTCAAAAGCACTATGATCAAGCTTTTGATTATTGGATTACTCTAGTCCCTAATCGTCCAAAGTATATGGTCTTATGTAACTTTGATGAATTTTGGATATACGACCTAAACAACCAATTAAACGATCCTGTTCATAAACTGAATACAAAAGACCTTCAAATGAGTTGGGGGGCTTTGAAGTTCCTTTTGCCAGTAGAAGAAGAGCCTTTATTTGACAACCATAATGTAGCTATCACAGAGCAGGTTGCAAAAACTATTGGTGAAATTTATCTGTCTATGGAGAAAAGAGGAATACCAAAGGATAAAGCTCAGAGATTTATCCTCCAATTAGTTATAGCTCTGTTTTCAGAAGACGTTGGGTTGATACCTCAATACACTTTACATGAGATTTTGAAAAAATGTTTAATTGATCTTCCAGCTCAAAAAGAGTTGTCCTTTCTATTTAAGGCAATGGCAGTAAAAAATAAATTTAATAAGCCAAAGAAATATAAACATATTGAATACTTTAATGGTGGAATTTTTAAAAAAACTGATGCAGTGGAGCTATCTTATAAAGAAGTGGAGTTACTACATGATGCTTCTAAACAAAATTGGGAAAAAGTGAGACCATCTATATTTGGCTCTCTTTTTGAAGGCAGTATGGATCCAAAAAGAAGACACGGTCATGGCATTCATTATACTCATGAATTAGACATATATAAAATTGTTGGGCCCTCTATTGTCCAACCATTTAAAGAAAAAATAAATAAGGCAAAAACAAAGAGGGATAAAAGAAAACTATTAAAAGAGATACAGGAGTTTAAAGTTTTAGATCCTGCTTGTGGTAGTGGAAATTTTCTTTACATAGCTTTTAGGGAGTTAAGAAAATTGGAAATGGAAATTCTGGAAGATTTAGGAGAAGGTGGACAAATCCGCCCTTCAGAGCTTGGATTGCTTGTTTCCCCAAAAAACTTTTATGGTATTGATACAAATAAATTTGGTTTAGAGTTAGCAAAAGTAGCTTTATCTATTGGTCGAAAACTTTTAGCTGATGAGTTTAATATAAAAGACCCCTCTTTGCCGTTTGATGACTTGGATAATAACTTTTTAACTGAAGATGCCTTGTTTGCTAAGTGGCCTAAAGTGGATGCTATTATTGGTAATCCCCCGTATCAGTCCAAGAACAAAATCCAACGGGAAATGGGAGTAAGCTATATAAACAAAATTCGTAAAGCTTATCCCACTGTACCAGGAAGAGCGGATTATTGTGTTTATTGGTTTAAAAAAGCCCATGATCACCTTTCAAAAAAAGGTATAGCTGGATTGGTTGGGACAAATACTGTTCGACAAAACTATTCCAGAGAAGGCTCTTTAGATTATATTGTTCAAAATGGAGGTATCATCACAGAAGCTGTGTCTAGCCAAAAGTGGTCTGGTGAAGCAGCTGTATACGTATCTATAGTAAATTGGACAAAAGATAAATTATATAAAAATAAAAAAAAGAAGCTTTTTATAGGAAAAAATATATATTTAGATGGTTATGAACAAGAATTACATGTTAATGAGCTAAAGGAAATTAATTCTGCTTTGTCCATTGATGTAGATGTTTCTCAAGCTAAGGTGTTAAATGTTAACAGAAAATCTAAGACGGCTTATCAGGGTCAAACTCATGGACATGCTTCTTTTCTTCTTTCAAAAAAAGAAGCTGAAAAAATAATTTTAAAAAAAATAATTCTTAAAGATGTTTTAAAGCCTTTTTTAACAGCTCATAATTTTATAGCAGGAAAAACTCCCTTGCCCCAAAGATATGTTATAGATTTTTCAGGTAAAACTTTAATACAAGCTCAGAGATATAAAGAACTATATAAAGTCATAGAAAAAACAGTTCTTCCAAAGAGGAGAGAAGAGGCGGATAAGGAAAAAAACCGAAACAAAAAATTACTAAAGACAAATCCTGAAGCCAGAGTAAACAGGCATCATCAGAATTTTTTAAAAACATGGTGGCAGTTATCTTATCCTAGAACAGGTTTAATGAAAAAAATGAGAAAAATAAAAAGATATTGTGCTTGTGGACAAGTTACACAAAGAAGTATTTTTGAATTTGTTCATTCAAATATAAATCCTAATGCGGCTTTGGTTGCTTTTACTTTTGATGATGATTACTCTTTTGGTATTTTACAATCCAGCATGCATTGGACTTGGTTTATACATAAGTGTTCAACTTTAGCTGAGACTTTTCGCTATACAACCAATACAGTATATGACACTTTCCCATGGCCACAGAAACCTACATTAGCCAAAATAAAGACAATCGCTAAAAAAGCTAGAAAATTAAGAGAAGTAAGAGCAAAAATTTTAAAAAAAGAAGGGATAAGTTATCGTGATTTATATCGTTCTATGGAATTACCTGGAGATCACGAGTTATTAAAACACCACAAAGCTTTAGATAAAGCTGTTCATTCTGCTTATGGCTTCAAAAAAAATCAGGATGAACTTGATTTTCTTTTGCAACTAAATTTAGATTTATCTGAAAAAGAGTCTAAAGGTGTAAAAGTTACGGGACCAGGTTTGCCACAGGTTGTCAAAAACCCAAAAGAGTTGATTACAAAGGATTGTATCTCTTTATAAACTGTATGGAATACTTTTTGCTTTATAATTTAATGGTTTTATGATTAAAAAATAAGACTTCAGTTAAAGGGGGAAAATTAGATGTATGAAAAAGTATTAGAAGTCAAAGGAACGGCCAAAGGAACTATCCGGCGGATTATGCCGGATATTGGTTTTGGTGCTATTTGGGATAAAAAGAATAAACAAGATGTATATTTTTCTACTGTAACAGAATTTACTAATACTTCTTATGAAGAACTCAATGAAGGGGACATCGTGGAAGTCTTGGTTGTCAGAACAGCCAGAGGTTTGTTTGCCAAAAATCTTTCTTTGAAGGAAGTTTGTCCCATCCAAGAAACAGAGATCAGTCCAAGTTTATAAAAACTAACCTAAGAAAATATAAAAATCTGCTCTCCAGAACAGCCCTTCACCCTTTGTTGAGGGCTTGAGGGAGAAGGCTTTTTAAACTTCAACATATCAAAAAAACAATATCTCAATCTTATATTGAGACCCCTTTTATTCTATTTTATCACTTCATTTTGGTTGGTAAGACCCCTTGTGAAACAAGCTTACCGAGATTTTGAGACAGATAAGAGCATAGTTGTAGCTCCAAAACTTTGTAATTGGGGTCAGTAAGTCGGTCTTGTAAGTCTCTTTTTTTTGATTCCTTTCAAGCCCTTAAAAACAAAGGAGTTTTTACAAACCGAACTCTGACCACCCCCACTCACCATAGTAAGCGAGGGTGGTCAGAACTGGATATGTGTATGTATTTTATTTAATTTAGGGGAGGTCTGGGTCTGGTTTGGGAAGGAGAGAGGAAGGGAAATTCAGGAAAAGGAAGAGGGTGATTTTTACAGGCTGTGAAGTTTTTAAGGATATTTAAGAAAGTTGATGTGGTCATAAGGAAACACTTTGGAAGTGGAAGAATGAGGCTAAACAGGAAAAAGTGTTTTGAAAAAAAGAAACTTTCTCTGAAATATATTCTTGGTATTACAAAGATATTTGTGATCTTTGTAAGAAGAAAAATCAAATACCAACTGTCAAAAAAATAAAAACGGGTAATCATTTAGATATAGAAATAGATGATAAAAATATATGAAATGCAAGACAACTAAGGTACTAAAATATCAGGTTGAGTAGCTTGTTCTGAATCTATTAAATGATAGCTGTTTGTTTTCGGAAAATACACTCGTCCAGGTATATCTGTTGATTTCCAGCCTGTTAATACATAAGAAATATCTCTTCTCACTTCTTGTTCTGTCTTATAGTAATCGTGTTCTAATAAACCCTCGGCAACATTTTTGCAGTTAATAAGAGATACATTGGCAGGAATTTTGTGAGGCTTACGAGGCCCTTCTGAACCAAGACGATCCATATTGCCCATAAACAAATTACTTATTATTAAAGGAATATCCGATTGATTAAAATAAACTGATATACGCTTAGCAAGTTCAGGTAAGAATTTGAATTTATTCTTGTGTTCAAAAGAATCTTCGTCCTCATCTGCTGCTATTAAAAGAATCTCATCAAATAGTTGAGGAATCTTACCACCTGTTATTTTGCACAGTTCTTGTAAGACATGACGTAAGACATAGTTTCCCATACTATGAGCCATGATATGCAGGCGACCACACTTTGTATTATTTTGTTTCTTTACACTTTTGTTCCTACCGGTATCTGAAATCGCTTTTTGGCTATATTTAAGCCAACAAAGTTCTATTAAGAATTGGCTCATTTTATAAAGGCCAGCACCGAGAACTTTTTTAGATTTACGAGCGTCACTCCTATCATCATCATAGGCAAAAAGAAGTTCTCCATCAGAAGGCCAGGAAAGAACAATCATTGTGTATTCACGATTACCTTCTTTTTCATATAAAAGTTTTAATTCAGCTGCTCCTATAAGACTGCTTTCAAAAGAGTTATAAAAACCATGGAAAAATACAATAGTATCAATACTTCTACACATGCGGTCTTCGATCTCACTAAAGATATCTTGACTGCAACAAAGCTCTTCAGAAGATGTACCTTTGGAAGTATGAATTTCTTTTACAATCTTACCACTATCGCTGATTCTGGCTTTACCAAAGTGTAATAGAGGTTTTTTGTTATTGAGTTCTATGCCAAAACCAATAGGTGCTTGATCTTGATTGCGTTTTTTAACATTACGGTTTGTACCGAAAAAAACTTCTGTCGCCATAGCATCCTGCCAAATTCATAAATCATTTTTTGATTAAAAGTAATGTGAGCTATATAGTAAGCAAGAAAGACTAAAGGTCAATAGTTAAGGATACTTAGTGTAAAATTTTCTATTTTGATTAAAAACTATACGAAATTTTTATAGTCTTAAAGATATATTTAGAGGATTTTAAAAGAAATGAAACTTGCTTTAGAAAAACTTGGTTTCATAGTTAAGCCATCACATCCCCTTGATGCACAAAAAGAAGTCAGGTTATTTGTGAAAAAAAATCGGACAGAAATAAAAGTAGAACCTAATTTTATTCTTAGGGGTTCGGTTTTCGACTCTGAGATAAAACCTAATTCCACATATATCAAGGATACCTTTCATAAAGAAACGGAAGTCAAATGTTTAAGTTTTCCTGACCTTTTTGTAGGAAAGATTATTGCAGCACTTACCAGGTAACATCCAAGAGATTTATTTGATATTAAGTATCTTCTTGAAAATGAAGGTATAACTGAAAAGAAAAGTGAAAAGGTGCTTCATACAAATATAGTGGGCAAGTAAATTACTCTTTTACCCAGACCTTTATATTGTTTACACAAATCGTTACGGGATTCAGTAATATTTTACAGGGATTCATGGGGCCATTTTTGGCATAAAAAACAATAAAGTGTTAGCACAAGATAGTGCTTTTACAGATGTTTAAGTCAAATCCCGTTAAAGCCCATTTTTAAAAAATCAAGTTAAGTAATTTCAAGTAGTTAGAACGGAAATGGTGGAGGTGACAGGGATCGAACCTGCGACCTTCTGAATGCAAATCAGATGCTCTCCCAGCTGAGCTACACCCCCTCCTCCTGTGTCTCTATATCTTCTATTATCAAAATTAGTGGTTATTTCAATACTAAAATTGCAGCTAGGATACTAAGTTTAAATTTTTTCCTTTTTTCTTAGAAAAAAGCCGACCGGATAAATCCTTGTCCTCTCGCAGAACCGGCCCTCGCTAGAGTGGGAACCAGGCGGGATTAGGGTATAGTAGTGAAAAATAAAAGCAGGATTAACTGTTACCGGTGGATATTTGATGATTTAAGAGTCGAGCTATCCATATTCTCTCACAAATTAAATTAAAACCAATAGCTTCTGCTCCCATAAGAACAGATTCAAAATATTGTTTTACATCTTCAATTTCGTCCATACTAACTTCCGTGTCATATAAAGAATCTTCTAAAACCTCAATGAAGCTGATTAAATCAGGTGTGGTGACCACTTTTGGCAGGCGATTCATATCCAGATCAGAGTAAATAGCCGGCTTGAATCCAATAAGGTTGTCAGTCAAGATCACTTTTTTTCCATCGGAAAAATTAACTTGTAAAAATAGCTCTTCGTTTGAATCTTTGCGAGGTAGAACTTCCGCTATGGTATTGGTGTTCAACTTTAAGTACTTTCCATCAACACTTTGACATATAATGAGTTCATCTGTACCGCTTTCTAAAAACCTAAGTCCTCGGCTTTGTGATACAAAGTTCACAATAGATTTTACAAGAACAGAAGCAGGTTCACATTTTTGTATTTTCACAAACAATCTCCTTTATACCCTTATGATATGATCCTCGTTTCCACGGGGACAAGTTTTCCCGTAGGTTTATGACATAGGTTTTGTTAAAGTTCGCCAAATAAAACCCTCTGGGTTATACTCAAGTTCGCCAAATAAAACCTTTAGGTTATACTCAAGTTCGCCAAATAAAACCCTCTGGGTTATACTCAAGTTCGCCAAATAAAACCCTCTGGGTTATACTCAAGTTCGCCAAATAAAACCTTTAGGTTATACTCAAGTTCGCCAAATAAAACCTTTAGGTTATACTCAAGTTCGCCAAATAAAACCTTTAGGTTTATATAATCATTAGTTTTCATCGTCACAAATTGGAAGAAGCTTAAAAAATAATTAAAAGTGTCTCTCAAAGAGACACTTTTCTTATAAGAATAAAGTTTGATTTTTAGGGTTTTAGACCAGGAGATCACAGGATCAGTGTATCCAGGTAATAAGGCTGGTCTTTTGGAGAGAAAGGAAAAACAGAGAGGTGATACAATGAATTGATTGAGAATTGGAAAAAGAGAGAAGTTATGGAACCGAAAACAAAGAAAAAAAGGTGATACAATAAATTAATTTAGAAACTTGGACGAGAGACGAAATGTCACTCTTTTTCTAAGAATGGCTTTCCTATTCCTCTGCTTATCAATCCAGTAACCAATCACATGGAGTTGCACTGTATATGCTGGTAGTGAAGTCAGAAAGAACTCTTCTTGTTCTCTTTGATTAGCAGAGTCTTGTGCCGTAGAGCGAATATTACCTAGAGTTTCAGAACTATCATCTTCTTCTTGTTCTGGGTGGTCTGTAGGTATAGGCACTCCGCTGACGAATAAAATAAGATTGTTGAGACTGTCCGCTTTTTCGGGTTCAAAAAGCTCTCCACGATAATGTCCTGGTTTTGAACCTTTTGGTGTGGGAGGAACAATATAAAGAGGATCACTATTGCAGTAACCCGCTGGGATTTCTTGTCTTCCTCTTAGAGTTTCACTGCCCCATTTAGCTGAAAAAGAAAATATAAGGTTTTTAACTACAGCATAATAAGAATCGTGTTTATTTACTATAATCAAACCTATTTGGAACCAGTCTGTATCTACTGATGTTGTAATAGGTTGATTGCTTGTTTCCGTATTTTCTCCCTCTTCATCGTCGTCTTCAGGTGCTTCCTCCGGGTCTAGTCCATAGCGAGTTTCATCTGGAACCCTTTTACGACAGATTTTATCCCCCCCTTCACTTAAAAACACGAGAGGGTCTCTTTCGGAGTCAATAGGTTCAATGAGTACTACTAAAGAGGTTTCTGAGAGCAGACCTGCTTCACCTCCCTGTTGGGTGGATAGTCCGCAACCATTGATAGTGAGTAAAGGAAAGAGTAATATAATAATATTAAAGTAGAGTTTTCTTTTTATAAAAGAGTGATATTTCATTAGTTATTCGCTTTCCTTTGGTTCATGGTGACTTAAGCGATTTATTTCTAATCATTTTTAACAACAATATATACAGTTTATCGTTCCTTTTAAAACTTTAATGCGTAAAGCTACAATACTCCACATATTCAAGTAAGTGTGATTTTATCCAAAATATACGGGGATTGTCCCAGAGGAAGCTACAATGCCCCATAATTCAAGTAAGTATGATTTTACCAATAACAGCACTGTTAGACCAATAAAAAAGCACTCCGTAAGGGGGGGAGATGTGCTAATCTCTAAACCCACGACTTTTGACCGGTTACTCAACAACAATATGTGGCATAGAAAAAACCATAAGTTATTGAAACTACTCATTTATCGCATCGTATTGTGCTGAAGTCGGGAAACTCCAATTTTTTCAGCCAATTCAATGGTATCTTGTTTAAACTCCGGGGAGTATTTGTTCCGAATCTCTCCTTTTTTCATGCTTCCTTCTTCTGATATTTTGTTACTTAAATTACCTCTTATAAAGAGTCCACTTTTTTAGCGCGTACCAGTGCGCAGTTTATCCCCATAGCTTTGTCATCCCCGTGAAAACGGGAAGCCACTTTAGTGACTTTCATCCCTGCGGAAACAGGGGCAGAGGTAAAGTTTTCCGGGGTTCTCTTTTTTCTCTCAAGGGAAGAAAGAAAGCTAGGAAGGGCGAGGTTTCCGTACCGATTCGGTATAATGTATCAGAAAAAAATGGATCTTTTTATATTGAAAAAATACCATAAATAAAAAAATCAGGTTATGATCCTTTCATGGATATGAGCAATTACGAGTCTTTGGTTTTAAAGAATAGCACTTTAAGTGAAGCGCAGTTACGGACTATTCTGAGTTCAAAAAATAAAAAAGGTGTTAGTTTTCAGCAAGTTTTGGAAAAACAAAAAAAAAACTTCGCCTCTGGAGAGGAAGCTTTGTCTTTCCTATGTCAGCATTTACAAGTTCCTTTTATAAAGGAAGTGCCTGTTCAGGAAATTGCAGATGAACTGATCCAACATTTCCCCATTAGTTATGCTAAAGCAAATATGGTTTTACCTTTTAAAATGGAAGAGCACAAAATTCATATCTTGAGTGCCAATCCTCTTAATTTTCAAGTGTTTTCTGACCTGAAGCTGAAATTTAAAAAAGAGGTGCGTCCCGTTGTTAGTCTTGGTGCAAGAGTGCAGGAAGCTATTAATAGTGTATATGAAAGAAGTTCCGGTGAGCTGGATGAGTTTGCCGATATTAGTAAAGAAGATTATGACCTGGAAAGTACTGTCATTGACCTATTGGATGCGGATGACTCCGCACCAGTTATTAAGTTGGTTAATACCCTTTTATTTAAAGCCGTTAAAGAAAGAGCTTCCGATATTCATATTGAACCTTATGAAAAGGAATTGGTTGTTCGGTTTCGTGTGGATGGAACTCTGTATTCCATTTTTAAACCACCAAAGAGTTTGCAAAATGCCATTATTTCCAGAATAAAAATTATGGGAGACCTCAATATTGCGGAAAAAAGATTACCCCAGGATGGAAGGATCCATCTTCGTCTGGCAGGAAAAGATGTGGACATTAGACTTAGCTCTATTCCTACCGCCTTTGGTGAAAGATTAGTGCTGCGTATGCAGGATCGTACCCAAGTGGTTTTAGAATTAGATGAGTTGGGTTTTTCTACTCAGAATTTAAAAAATTTTAATGCCTTGTTAGATAAAAATTATGGAATTATTTTGATTACAGGACCTACAGGGAGCGGAAAGTCCACCACTTTATATGCTGCACTTAATCAAATTAACTCTATAGATCAAAATATTATTACTGTAGAAGATCCGGTGGAAAGACGCATAAAAGGAATTGGGCAGATTCAGGTTAACTCAAAAATCGGATTAACATTTGCAAATGGTCTTCGTTCTATTTTGCGTCAAGATCCTGATACTATCATGGTTGGTGAAATTCGGGATATTGAAACAATGAAAATAGCGATCAATGCTTCCTTAACTGGTCATCTGGTGCTTTCCACAATACACACCAATGACTCTGCCTCCGTTTTTCCTCGTTTAATTGATATGGGAGGAGAGCCTTTTTTAATTGCCACTTCCATTTTAGGTGTTATGGCTCAACGCTTGGTAAGGGTTCTTTGTCAAGATTGCCGCAAGCCTTATAAACCAACAAAAAAGGATGTCACTTTTCTTACCAGTGAAAATGCGGATATGAAAATACCTTCCAAGATATTTAAAGCTAAGGGGTGTAAAAATTGTGAGTTTAAAGGTTATGTAGGTAGAACTATGATACAGGAGATATTGGTGACGGATGAAGATATTCGTGCTCTAGTAATGAACCATAAGGATAGCCATTCTATTAAAAAAAAGGCACTCAAAAAAGGCATGGTTACTTTTCGACAAAATGGCATAGAGAAGATATGTAAAGGAATTACTACTATCGAAGAGGTGGTTTATAATACCCAGCTGGATGCCTGAGATTTTTTATAAATTAGAGCCGAGCATATACAAATCTGAATAATATAAAAATCAAAATAAATTGAGCAAGGAAAACTTAAAATGCCGTTTTTTGAATATAAAGGTACAACAGAGGATGGTCGTCAGACAAAAGGCTCTATTCAGGCAGACCATTTGCAACAAGCGAAAACGCAATTAAAAAAAGACAATATTTATATATTTGAGATCAAAAACAAAGAAAATAAAAAAAAAGAAAATATTAATCTCCATTTTAGAAAAAGAGTGGATATAAAAACGCTTTGTACTATGACCCGTTTGTTGGCGACTTTAATTAAATCCAATGTTCCTTTGGTGAACTCTCTTACTACCATTACTCAACAGATTTCTCATCCTGTGCTCACCCCGGCTCTTACTCAAATACGAAATCAGGTCAATGAAGGCCAATCTTTCCACAAAGCTTTAGGTCAACATTCTAAAATATTTGATACAACTTATGTGTCTATGTGCGAGGCGGGAGAGAAGTCAGGCACCTTAGATATTATACTTATAAAGTTAGCGGAATTTACAGAAAGTCAGGCAGAGTTGAATAGCAAAATCCGTTCTGCTGTGGCCTATCCTTTGCTTATTACAGTCTTTACTTTCTGTGTGGTTTTGTTTCTTTTTACTTATGTTATACCTAAAATTACAGAATTATTTGACGATGATAGTCTTATACCTTGGCATACAGCTTTAGTCATATCTGTTAGTCAAAATATTATTAACTTCTGGCCTCACCTGCTGATAGGTTTTGGCGTATTATTTTTTCTTATTTCCCGATGGATAAAAACAAAAAACGGTAGAAAAAAATTGGATGCTCTTTATCTCAAATTACCTATCATTGGAAAAATTATTCGTTCTACTGCCATTTCTCGTTTTAGCCGCACATTGGCAACCTTATTGAAAGGGGGTGTTCCTATGTTGAAAGCTATGGATATTGTGCAAAATGTGGCAAAAAACACTGTACTGAAACGAGCCATTAAAGAAGCTCAGTCCAATATTCGTGAAGGGGAACCTATTGCCCGTCCTTTGCAGCAATCAGGTCAGTTCCCCCCTATGACAATCCAGATGATAAAAATAGGGGAGCAGACAGGTGAATTGGAGAATATGCTTGTTAAAATTAGTGATACTTATGATTTTCAGGTTAATGCGGAAATAAACTCTTTAACTTCTCTTTTAGCTCCGGCTATGATAATGCTAATGGGAGGTATTGTAGCGTTTATTGTTTTTTCTGTAATGACACCCATTATGCAAATGTACAATCAGATATAATACTGTTTTGATTATGTTTTTTTTACTTTTTAGCCTGGTAATTGAAAGTTAAATTAAATATGCTTTTTTTGATCAGTACAAAATGTTTTTTAGGAGGATATATGTTTAGTAAAAAAATATTTCAGAAGTTATACCGAACTGGTATAGAAATCGCGTTCTTCAAAAACTCTGTATCGGATCGGTATACTAGAGGGTTCAGTTTGGTGGAAATCCTCATTGTTATTACTCTTATATTGGGAATATCTGCTTCTCTTGTAGTCAACTTAATGGGAAGACGAGATAGAGGCCAGATTAACCAGGCTAAAATAACTATTAGTCGCTTGGAAGACGCTATCAACACATTTTATTTGGATTGTGGTTATTATCCTTCCAATGTAGAGGGTTTGGAAGCTTTAGTGATAGCTCCAGACAAGTGTGAATCATGGGGACCGGAGCCTTATTTAAAAAAAGGGAAAATACCAAAAGATCCCTGGAAGAATGATTTTATATATGAATACAATGAATCCGCAGGAACCTTTACTGTCATTAGTTTAGGTAAAGGTGGCAAAAGAGAAGGTGAAGGTATAGCTGCTGACATTTCTTCTGAGGATATATAATATTTTAGCTATTTTATTTTTTACTTCTGTACTGGCCTGTTTTTAAATTTCTGTTTTTTTTGATACCCCTCGTGTCTGATTTCTGTTCCCTGTTTTCGCGATAACAGGTTCTACGGAACCAGGGTTTTTCTATTTTTGTAATAGTGAAAGGGTCTTTTAAAAAACCGGGAAATTTAAAACGGAGAAATGTAAATGATATATGGTATTCCGATTCGGTATAATAAAGGTTTTACATTACTGGAGCTATTAATTGCCTTAAGCATATTGGTTAGCACTTTGATTATAGGGACTTCTTCTATTAAAAGAAAAGATAATATTATAAAAAAAACATTTAGACAATTTGTGGCCCTTAATCGTCAGTTAGATCATTTTGCTCGATTAAAAGGAAAAACCTGGCGCTTAGTTGTTCAAATGGAGGAAAAAGAAAGTACCTGGTGGGTGGAAAAAAAATTACCGGCCAGTCAAATTTTTAATCCTGAAAATCAAACTTTTGATAATGATGAGCCTACTGACCCGGTGGAACCCACTCCTTCCCCAGAGGGGTTTGTAATAGATCCAGAATTTTTTACAACACCTCAGAAGTTACCAAAAAACTTAAGCTTTGAAAGTGTGGAATTAAATAATATTCAGGAACCTATAACAGAGGGGAAAGCCTATATTTATTATTTTCCAGAAGGCCAGTTCGGCACGGCGTTATTAAAAATCAAAGGAAAAAAAGTATATTGGTCTCTTTTTGTAGATCGTCTTCGTGGAGAACTTACTGTTTATAATGGAGAAAAACAGTTAAAAGATTTTAAACAATAAATATAAGGGTGTGCGCTTTCGATTAATTTTGTGTAAAGATGTGTGTGCATATCGAAGATATAAGTTGGAAACCATCTATGGGGCTATGGGCTTATCTAGTAGTGAAAACTTTACATTTTTAAGGAAATTTTATACTCTCTCTTAAAGACTTACCTGTGGTGTATTTTTAAAAAACCTTATCTGACTATATTCAAGATCATTGTATGTGGACTTATTTATTAAAAAGAATAATAGCTATCATTCCCACTCTATTGGGAATCACTGTTGTTTGCTTTTTTATCATCAATCTCGCTCCCGGTGGCCCAGTTGAGCAAAAACTGGCTCAACTTCAATTCTCTGGTGCTTTTACAGGTTCTTCTTCTGGTTCACATACCTCCTCTATTTCCGAAGAAGTGGTCCAAAACTTAAAAAAACAATATGGTTTTGATAAACCAATTCATGTTCGTTATTGGTTATGGATTAAAAGTATTGTCACTTTGGATTTTGGAGAAAGCTTTACTTATGAAGAACCCGTAATTGATGTCATTATTTCTAAGTTTCCTGTTTCCCTTCAATTTGGAATTGTTTCTCTGATTTTAACTTACCTGGTGTGCATTCCCCTTGGTATTTTCAAAGCGGTTCGGGAAGGAGGCCGTTTCGACTTTATGAGCACCATTATTTTATTAATCATGTACTCTATCCCTCCTCTGGTTTTAGGTATTTTATTAAAAACCTATTTCACGGGAGGAGGTTTTTTAAACTGGTTTCCGGTAGGAGATCTTTACTCAGACCAATATTTTGATAAAAGTTTTTTCGCAAAAATAGGAGATCGTATTCATCATTTTGTGCTCCCTTTAGTATGTTATATGATTGGGCATTTTACTGTGCTTACTTTTTTAACTAAAAATTCCCTATTAGATGAAATTCGACTGGATTATATTCGCACAGCTAAAGCCAAAGGTCTGAACAGTAAAAAAATAATATACAAGCACGCTTTAAGAAACGCATTAATTCCCATCGTAACAGGGTTAGGTGCTTTTTTAAATTTATTCTTTGCCGGTTCTTTGATTGTGGAAAAAATTTTCAACTTAGATGGAATTGGATTACTGGGCTATAACTCCGTCATTAACAGAGATTATCAAGTACTGATGGCTCTTATCTTTTTTCAATCTCTTTTAGCTTTATGTGGCAGGCTGATCTCTGATCTAGCTTATGTTATTGTAGATCCCAGGATTGATTTTTCATGATTTAGATTAAATGGATATGTTTGAAGCTGGTTTTCTTAGAATTGTCATTCCCGCGAAAGATCTGTCATTCCCGCGAAAGATCTGTCATTCCCGCGAAAGATCTGTCATTCCCGCGAAAGCGGGAATCCAGTAGCGATGAGGAGAGTAATTTATTAGTAAATGTGTTATTCAGGAATACAGTGATACGGAAAGGCAAATTGTTTCCTTCCCGTCCTGTGAAAACAGGAACCTAACCAACTCAACTAAGGTTTTACTATGGTAGAAAAATTTTTAAAAAACACAGAAACTATAAAAAGATGGAAAAAACTTAAATCCAATAAAAAAACAGTGATCGCTGGATGGATTTTTTTGTTTTTTCTCTTTTTAAGCCTCACTGCGGAATTTTGGTCCAATAATAAGCCGATCATTATGTCTTATCAAGGAAATTGGCACCTGCCAGCTTTGATTCATTATCATCCTTCTGATCTGAACTTAGACACCAATTTACATGTTATAGATTACAAAAGCTTACCGTTTTCAAAATCGGACTGGGCCTTCTGGCCTTTAGTAAAATGGGACCCTTTTGAATCCAACACGAAAGTGAACCACTACCCTTCTCCCCCTTCTGCGGATAATTGGCTGGGAACGGATGATAGAGGGAGAGATATTCTTGCCCGTTTGATTTATGGCTTTCGTTACAGTATTGGCTTTGCTTTAGTTGTATGGTTTTTATCCTATTTATTTGGCACTTTCTTAGGGGCTGTAATGGGTTTTGTCGGAGGACATCTGGATTTGATAGGTCAACGTTGTGTGGAAATAATAGAAACAGTACCGTTCTTATTGCTGTTAATCACCCTGGTAGATTTAATGGGGGGAGCTTCTTTTTGGCTTTTAGTGATATTCATGGCTTGCTTTAGATGGATTAACATTTCTTACTACATACGGGCGGAATTTCTTAAACTCAGGAAAAGAGAATTTGTGGATGTCTGTCATGTACAAGGTATGAAGCCACTGAGGATTATGTTCAAACATATTTTACCTAACTCCCTTAATCCTATCCTTACTTTTTCCCCATTCTCTCTGGCAGCAGCCATCTCTGTTTTAGCTATCTTGGATTATTTAGGTTTTGGGCTTAACCCTCCCACTCCCTCCTGGGGTGAACTGCTTTTGCAGGCGGAAAAATATTTTACAGTGGCCTGGTGGCTGGCCCTTTTCCCCTCTTTAGCCCTATTTACAACTTTAATGGTTTTAACTTTTATAGGGGATGGAATTAGAACCGCTTTTGACCCCCGTAAAGCAAATTAAATCAATGAATTTATGGATCAGATAAAAACCGTTCTGAATCAGAATTGTCTCATTTTGAGCTACTTTAAAGTAAAATTTTTATATTTATTTACATCCATAGTAATAAGATAATATAATATCGTTATGATCCAAAAAAGAAGTTATTTCTTAGCGAGTGAAAATACACTCTACTCTACTCTACTCTACTCTACTCTACTCTACTCTACTCTACTCTACTCTACTCTACTCTACTCTACTCTACTCTACTCTACTCTACTCTACTCTACTCTACTCTACTCTACTCTACTCTACTCTACTCTACTCTACTCTACTCTACTCTACTCTAAAAAAATCTTCTAAAACAAACATTTGCAGTCAACTATTTTTTTATAAACAATGTGATGGGTTCATATTGATAAAAACTCTATTTCCCATTTTATACCGAACAGGTCAATGACGGAATAAATATGAGACTCAACACATATACAGGTTTTAGTATAGTCGAGCTACTGATTATGACAGGAATAATAGTAGGACTGGGAATTGGTATTTCTCAGTTGTCGGTTGATCTTGGAAAATTCCAAAAGAACACTTTTACTATGAGTGAGGTAAATGAATTTTCTGGAGCTATAGGATATTATTTGAATCAGAACTGCAAGGCGGAATTACAAGGTAAAGAATTCCCGTTTACTGGTCCGAAAAATCTTACTTTAAGTCAATATGGTTCTTGGGGAAATGTACCTATACCTACCATTGAAAAAGGTACTAAATTTGAAGAAAAATATAAAGTGACAGAACTAACTTGGGAGCATAAATCATCCATTCCTATTAGAAAATATAAGAGAGCTGGTGAGACATTAAATGTAGCCGTTGCCAGGATTGTTCTTAAAATGGAAATAATGAAAGACACAAAACCCTTGGCTCTCAATCCCTATGTCGTTGAGATCCCTCTAATTGTAGAGGATGGAACAAATCTTATTAAAGACTGCTTGTCAGGAAGTTTAGGACCTACAGGCCAAGATATATGTACAACAATGGGGGCGGAACATGATCCTGATGTAGATTCATGTATACCAAAAGACCATTGTTTTATAGTCACTTCATTTATTAATTGTACCTCTAACAAAGGCTGGAGTCCTACACATAGCTCGTCATCCCCTTGTGAGGAATTGATACTGCCTCATATCAGTTTGAATGGTAAAAAACAATACTTTCATTTCTATCATAATGACGAGGGGGGAGAGCTTGGAACATGCCCTAATGGGACAAGCACAATTTTCACGGGCAATATTATTAAAATGGAGCAAGTCAGTTGCGGATCAGGCTGCTCAAATACTTATGTTTCTGAAGGTAAAGTATATTTATGTGTAAAGTGTGACCCCTCTCATCTCTGAAGAGGCTCGTTCTTTACAAGAGATAAGATATAAGAATATAAGGAGGTAAAAAATATGAAATTAAATAATAAAGGCTCAATGATGGTTTTACTATTGGCTATGTCAGCCGCATTGACTGGCGTTTTAACTCTCTCTAATTATAAGGTCGTAAAATACACACACAAAAATCAAATAAAGAGAAATAAATTCACACAATACCATTTACTTACTTTATCTCTTAGATCAATAATAAGTCGCCCTGATATATGTACTTCAGCTCTTCAAAATCAGAAGTTTGATCCTGATAAACTGAAATCAAATGTTAATATAGACTCATCTATATTTAAAGAAGAAAAATTTATACAAAACACAGAAGGCATAAGCGGAAGTAAATTTATTCTATTAAATAAGGGTTTTACAAATGATAAATTATTAGTTAGCTCCAGCCATGAGTTTTATACATATAAAGCGGATTTAGAAGTCTGGCTTCCTCAAAAAGCATCAACTTTAGCTCGTTTTAACTATAAAAACCTAAATATATCCATTCCACTATATGTTAATATAGATAAAGATAATAATATTAATAGCTGCTATGGTGTTTATTCTCAAGCGGCTATGTGTGAGAAATATTGGAAAGCTTGGGATCAGTCAGAAAGTAATTTAGATATAAAATGCAATCCTGATAGACAATGTATTTTATATGGTTCTTCAAGTACCTGTGCTCCTCCCTCTGTACAGATAGCTATTGGAGGTATTAAAGTCAGTAGTAACCCTAGCAAATCCGTCATGGAGCAATTTGTTAATGCCGGGCGAACTTATGATACAGCGAATGCTCAGCTGCAAATGGCAAGAGATCTTTTAACTCGATATAAATATACATTACAGGAGATGGAGGCTGATGAAGTCGAGATAAAACGCTGGCTTGATAGGCTGAGACAGATTTTAGAAACAGAGACGGAAGCTTATAACCAGGCGGCCGCGGTTCTTACAAATTGTCAAGCTCCATGTGCTAACTGCTCTGAGGAAGATGAGGATGATCCTCCTTGTCCGGTTTGCCATTGTAGTAGTCAAGCTCAAGCTCTTACCACAGCAACAACAAGGGTAACTCAAGTACAAAGGGAAGTGGACACGATAAGCGAGCAATATAATTATTTAGTACAGATTTTAAATCAAATGCTGAAAATGGCAGACATGAATGGTCATATGATAAAACAACTGGAATTAGTAGATAAAATCGGTGTAGCAGCACTAAAACTTCTTAACTCAGACACCTTCCTAAACAGGACAAAGGGTCAATACCTACCTATAAAGGCCGACCCCCTGCTTAAAAAAGATATAGAATTACAACAAGCGTTTGAAGTCGTAGAAGCCGAGGAAAAACGTATAAGTGATACATACTTTGGAGGTAAAGATCTAAATGATGAGGTGGATCGCATATACGAAACAGCTCAAACCGGATCCATTTTTGATATGACTGATGAAGCTATGGAGGCTAGAAAGAACGAGGCCGAAAAAATATTCTATATCAATGCAGATATATCATCAATAGTGACTATAGATAGCTATATAGACACTATTACTTATAATACATACGATAAAGACGGGAAAGAGACAACTTTTACAAGGAAAGGTAAAGAGCACATAGAGATGGAGTATGACACTGTGGATCTTTTTAGTAGCGAGAAGGAACGCCCAAAAAACTCCACCTATATACATAGCGCGAGTCAGATTTTGGTTGGTATATCTGAAATAGAAAAGGATATCGCTGATATTGATAACCCACAGACACCAAAAAAAGACACAAACACGGGGCCGCCTATGTATTTGAGTCCCGCATGGCAACAAACTGTAATAGAGTTTAAGAAAAACCACCTCCGGTTTATAACTCAAAATCAAATGCTCTATTTTAATTTTTTTGCCTATTCCAGTAATATACAGAAAGTACAGAAATTCACAAGTTCAGAAATATCTTCTGTTCAAACCGATATGAAATATATATGTATATGGTGTAACAAACATAGAAAAGAGAAATTAAATGAAAAAGACCCGAACATGAGCCTGTTTTAAATGTAATGCACTAGTTACAACAGACTGCTGTAAAGCTACTCTTTTTTTACATTGATTAAAAATCCACTCTTATATATGTCTTTACACTTATCTTTTTATAATGCATAACAATTACACTAACCTTAACTGAGTCTTTTAAATCAAAATAATATTATTTATAGTATAATTCTTATCAAAAAATAAAACGTATGTGGATTTATTTACTGAAAAGAATAATAGCTATCATTCCCACTCTATTGGGAATCACTGTTGTTTGCTTTTTTATTATCAATCTCGCTCCCGGTGGCCCAGTTGAGCAAAAACTGGCTCAACTTCAATTCTCTGGTGCTTTTACAGGTTCTTCTTCTTCCGGTTCACATGCCTCCTCTATTTCCGAAGAAGTGGTCCAAAACTTAAAAAAACAATACGGTTTTGATAAACCAATTCATATTCGTTATTGGTTATGGATTAAAAGTATTGTCACCTTTGATTAAAGAATATCCTCTATCTTACCAATAAGTTTCAGGTCAACTGAATGGCAATAGGACAATGATCGGAACCTTGTTGGGCAGACAAAATATTTACAGATTTTAGTTTCTTAACAAGATGAGAAGTCACACAGATATGATCAATTCTCCAACCCCTGTTGTTTTTACGCGCGTTCTCCCTATAAGACCACCAGGTGTAAGCCTCCTTTTCTTGAGGGTAAAAATGCCTATAGCTATCTATAAAACCCAAAGATAAAAAATCCTGAAACCATTTTCTTTCTTCAAACAAAAAACCACTGGTATTTTTTAAACCCTGTGGATCAAATACATCCCACTCCAAATAAGCTGTATTATAATCCCCAAGAACTATTAACTTCTTTCCTTTGCTTATTAATCTTTGTAAATAAGAAGAAAATCTTTTTAAAAATTCCTGTTTAAAAAGATGACGCTGCTCCTTCTGGGATCCATTAGGAAAATACACATTAAAAAGCAAAAAATCCCCGTGATCGGTAATAACAAAACGACCTTCGTAATCAAACTTTTTAATACCAATACCGTGCTGCACTGCTTTTACCGGTTTTTTTACAAAAGTAACCGTGCCAGAGTAACCCTTACGATCAGCAAAAGACCAATAAGATAGCCTCTTAAGAGGATGAATTAATTCTTCATCCACATCATCAGGATGAGCTTTGCTTTCTTGAATGCACAAAATATCAGGATCTTCTTTTTCCAAGAAGGAAAGAAAACCCTTGCGGGCACAAGCTCTAATACCATTAACATTCCACGAAATAATTTTCATATTTTAGGACAAATCCTTTCTTTCTATATATAATTACACTATTTCCGTATAAATGTTGAGGATTTAAAATTAAAAAGAAGGTTCATGGTGACTTAAGGGGTTTATTTCTCATCATTTTTAACAACAATATATACAGGTTATCTTTCCTGTAATTAAATCTAAATTCACATTCTTTAAGATGCAAGTAAAAAGTTCCTTTATTCATTCCTCTAAATTTAGATAATCTCACTTTAGCTAAACCCCAAAAGTTTTCTATCCCATTGATATGATTTTTTATATTCTTTTGCTCTCTTCTTGCAAATTCATTCTTCCCATGATGAACACGATAATGTCTTTTATAGCCCATATTCACTAACCCATCATAAGTTTTAAAACCATCTGTATAGACAATAACTGACCTAGATATTCTTTGGTTTATAAGGGGAATAATGGCTTTTTTAGAGCAATTTTTAATAACTTGAGTATAAACCTTACCTTCTCTTTGTTTGAGTCCAAATACGATTGTTTTGCCATAGGAGCCTCTTCCTCTTCTTCCACGAATGCGTTTAGCTCCAAAATAACTTTCATCTATTTCTATCTCTCCCTTTTGAAAAGGACTTTCTTTTTCACAGAAAACAGCGATATTTTTTCTGATTCCTGTGAGAATATTATTGATTGTTTTACGATTGGTTTTAGATAAAGTAGCTATTTGTGTTGCTGTTAGATCAACAGAAAAAAGCTTAATAATTTCTCTAAATTTCTTCTCAGAAATATGGGAACGGATAAAATACTTATTTTTCATAGTGATTACAAAAAGTTAACTACCTTAATAATTAGCTTAAGTCACCATGAACCAAAAAGAATATAGGTTACCTAAAAGGGCACACATTTGGAAACACAATATAAAAATTTTTATCAGGAATACAGAAATAAGCTAAATAAACAATACCCTTCTATCGCCAAAATCGCCCTCCCTATTCCCCCAACCTCTCCCTTTGTCATACATCTCCCTCAAAAAACTATAGATAATATAAAAGACTTGGTAAAAATCTTTTACAAAACGGCCCACTTAAAAGACTATGCAAAACACATTCAAACAGATAAAAATTTTTACTTAAAAACACCTGCATCAAATAAACACTTTCTAGTAAGTTAAAAGCAAACGATCTGAAACTACTTCATCCTCTAAAGTATCTCCTTCTCTCTGAAACCTTTTTAGCATACTCCTTCCACAGTTAACCATAACTTCTCTTTGAAAAAGCTTATCTGGAAAATCAATATCACAAAGCATCTGACCACTTTTTTTCGAACCATCTATTGAAAGAAGTACATAAACTCCTTTACTTTTAGCCACTTCAATAGATTGAACTAACCTGGATAGAGAGAATAATTGAGCACCATAAACAATTTGCTGGCTAGTTATATAAGGAGGATCACAATAAATCACATCTCCTTTTCTAGCTATACGAAACAAATATTCAAAATCTTCACAAAAGAATTGACACTTTTTAAGTCTTTCTGACCATATATCTACCCTATAATCAAAAGACTCTGGAGTAATAGGACTATGGACTCCGCAAGGAGTACTCATATATCCATCCTCTTTTCTAAATCGAATAACTCCTCCATAACAAGCTCTTGAAAGATATAAAAAGTCTCCAGGCGTAGGATTCTTGTTATACCTCTGTCTTATTTCATAATAAGCTGCTTCTTTACCAACTTCATTACTAAAAATATATCTATTACGATACCATGTTTTCACCTTTCTGGGATTTTTTACAGTCGTATTCCATATATCAATAAGGGGTGTGATAACATCAGATGCATATCCGTTTAAAGGACTGAGTGTTCCTATAACAGCACCACTTCCAACAAATGGTTCAAAATATCTATTAAATCTAATAGGAAAATAACTGATTATTTCGTGAGCAAACCTTTGTTTATTACCAATCCATTTTAAAAGCTGTGTCTTAAAAGGTTTTAAATTTGAACTAAAAAAAGAAGACTCATTTACTTGATTAAAACTCATTTGTAGATCCATCAGTCCTCCGTAATGATCAATATCCTATTTTAGGATACCACTATATTTGATAGTGCCAAGTCTTTTTTATTATGTAAACTACTTTTATGACCGTAAATCAGAAGGTATCACTTACACTTTTAAAAGTTTTAAAAAATATCCGTCTCCAGGAAGGGTTAAGCCAATCTGAATTAGCTAATTTACTCGGCGTTCCACAATCCTTTGTTAGCAAATATGAGGGTAATGAAAGAAGACTTTCTTTCGATGAAGTTTGGACCATTATTCAGGTGTTAAACTTTCCTCCAGAAAAATTCACAAAAATAATTATAAAGGAACTGAAAGATAAAAATGAAGTCCAATAACAAATTCACAAATCTTGACATAACATTTTGGGCAAATGTGAGAGCCATTTCGGAAACAATTGGGTACACAAAAAGAAATAATGGCACAGTACTCGAATATAATATAACAGATATAGAAAAGGCTGTAGAAAAAATTAAATTAAAAAAAAGTTTATATTTAAAAAAAACAAAACCAACAGAATTAACAACTAAAATATTAGAGTACTCAAGTTATAGAGCTAATATTCTTAATAATCAAGTTCGTGTAAATCTTTTAAATAAAGACACTGCTAAAAAATTATTTACTACTCTTAAAAAAAAGTATAAGCCAAATTGTCCTATCCCAATGAACAAACAAAAGGGAGCTAAAAAAACACCTGCTTTTTTTACAGCTATGATAAATATTCTTATAGAGAATGCTATTAAAGACCATAATGTAGATTATGAACCAAAAGAGCTTATTAAAGTTTTTAAAAATAAAACATTAATACATACTCTTTCACGTAGAGTGGATGGGGCATATCCATCTACACACTCACCTATCGCTATATGGGAAATTAAAGAGTATTATAATACTACTACATTTGGAAGTAGAGTAGCTGATGGTATATATGAAACACTTCTTGATGGCTTTGAACTGGAAGTAGTAATGAATAGTAAAAAAATAAAAATATTCCATTATCTATTTGTAGATGACTACTTTACATGGTGGATAAAAGGTAAATCCTTCTTATGTAGAATAATAGATATGCTCCACATGGGAAAAATAGATGAAGCTATTTTTGGAAAAGAAATATTAGAAGCAATACCCAGAATAACTCATAAATGGATACACTATAAAAAATAGAACTTCAAATGTACCCTCTACGTACTATATTTTCAACGAAAGTTACTACATTCAGTCGTTTATAAAGAGCACTATCAAGGAAAATAAGGCAGATTTAATCTGTCTAATATAAGTAATAAAAAAATCATCTCATTTTTATTAAAATAGCTGATTGCATTATTATCTAATCGGTTCTGAAAAAATCCTAACAATTTGATTTTATTTATAGTTTTTTTTATTTTAAAGGAATACTTTTGACAAGAAAAAAAACTTCTTTCGTTCAAAATTGTTGCAGAACTGACTCACTAAGCCGGGTGCTTTCTTTTTTACATATAATTACTTCTAAAAAATGATACAATTAAAAATTAAACAAATTTTAAACTGTTTCGGTCTAATGCACAAAAAATGAATAAATATAAAACAAGGACACACAATTGGAAAAACAATATGAAAATTTTTATCAGGAATACAGAAATAAGCTAAATAAACAATACCCTTCTACCGCCAAAATCGCCCTTCCTATTCCCCCAGTCTCTCCCTTTGTCATACATCTCACTCAAAAAACTATAGATGATATAAAAAACTTGGTAAAAATCTTTTATGAAACGGCCCACTTAAAAGACTATGCAAAATACATTCAAACAGATAAAAATTTTTATTTAAAAACCCCTGCTTCAAACTCATCCCTTCTCATGTCCTATGATTTTCATTTAGATCAAAACAATAATTTAAAATTAATTGAAGTCAACACACACTCTTCCGGGTATTTGGTATCTGATTTAGTAGATCAAGTTAATGGCCTAAACTCCCAAAGTAAATCAGCTCTCTCTTCATTGAAAAAATCTTTTGAACAGGAATGGGAAAGCTTTTCAGGAATAGTGCTCCCCCCTGCAAACACTGTAATAGCCGATCATAAAATTAAAGACCAAAAAATGTATATCGAGTTTTTAATGTATAAAGATTTATTAAACTCCTGGGGCTGGCCCTGCCAACTACATGAAATAGCAGACCTCCGTATCAACCCACAAGGAATGTTGATGGATGCTCAACAAAAAACAGTACAAATGCTTTATAATCGTTGTACCGATTTTTATTTTGAAAACTGGCCTCATTTAAAAGAAGCGTTTTTAAACCAAAAATGCTGTATTTCTCCACACCCTAGAGAATACCTATTGCTGGCAGATAAAGCACGACTTTGTGAATGGAACCCAAAGGGTTTTATTTGTGCGCACTCCCAAAACAAACCAACCCAAGAAGAAATAAAAACACATCCAAAAACCACAAACATAAAGTCCAACCCAAAGGGTTTTATTTGTGCACACTCCCAAAACAAACCAACCCATGAAGAAATAAAAACACATCCAAAAACCACAAACATAAAGTCCAACCCAAAGGGTTTTATTTGTGCACACTCCCAAAACAAACCAACCCATGAAGAAATAAAGAAAATACAAAACGTCGTGCCTTTTACTGCTCTTGTGAGCTCCATCCCCGCTAATGAATTATGGGGGAAAAGAAAAAACCTGTTTTTTAAACCCCTACGAGGATACGGAGGAAAATCCGTATATCGAGGAAAAAGCATTTCCCGCAACATGTTTGATCGCATAATAAAAAAACCGGGAATTTTTCAGGAAATAGTGCCCCCTCCGACTTTTATTGATCCTTCCGGCATAAAATGGAAATACGATATTCGAGCTTATGCCTATAAAGACCAAGTACAAAAACTAAGTGCCAGAGTCTATCAAGGGCAACTGACTCAATTTCAAACTCCCCTATCCGGCTTCGCCTCTATATGTACTCCATAGACATTCTCATGCCTTAGACTCCACTTTTAGGATAACACTGTATAGTCATCTCTGAAAAAATCTTAACAATTTGATTTTATTTATAGTTTTGTTATTTTAAAGGAACAATAACTTAAAAAGGTCTGTCGCTATGACTATACGATCAAATACCTGTTTAGAACCAGCTCCCACCCAAATACCGGAGCAATTAAAAAAATACATAGTAAAGCAACATTACAACCAATACACACCTGAACACCAAAGTACCTGGCGTTATATTATGAGACAGTTAAAAGATTTTTTGTCTAAAAACGCCCACCCCTCTTATCTCAAAGGTTTAAAAGAAACAGGGATTACTATTGATAAGATCCCCCGTATTGACGATATTGATAAAAAATTACAAAAACTAGGATGGAGAGCCATGCCCGTAAGCGGTTTTATTCCTCCAGCGGCTTTTATGGAATTTCAACTCAACAATATCTTACCGATTGCCTCCGCTATCCGAACCGTGGAACATATCAGCTACACACCGGCACCGGATATTGTACACGAAGCAGCCGGACATGCCCCTTTTTTAGTGCATCCGGTTTTTAACTCCTTCCTAAAACAATATGCAAAAGTAGTTAGAAAAGCCATCACAAACAAACAGGATTTTGAACAATATTCCGCCATCCGAAAGTTGAGTGATATTAAAGAAGACCCTAGTTCTCCCCCAGAAGAAGTCCAAAAAGCGCAAGCACACCTAAATAAAATAAATAGAGAACTCACTTCCCCTAGTGAAGCTTCTCTCCTCTCCCGCTTTATATGGTTCACTTCAGAATACGGATTGATTGGAGATATGAAAAAACAAAAAATTTATGGAGCAGGCTTATTATCCTCCCTTGGAGAAGCTAAAAAATGTCTTGATCCGGAAGTGAAAAAAATTCCTTTGGACAGTTCCTGCGTAGAGTATTCCTACGATATAACAGATTATCAGCCGCAATTATTTGTTACACCGGATTTTGAAACCCTCCATACTGTACTGGAAGATTTAAAAAAGAAATGCGCTTTTTACTTAGGAGGGGAATATGGTCTTAAAAAAGCCCATGAAGCGGAAACCGTATGCACAATAGAACTCAATACCGGTCTTCAAATTTCAGGTGTGTTGGAAAACTATATCCATGAAGGAGAACAAACTTTATTTATAAAACTCAAAGGAGCTTGTCAATTAAGTTACCAGGAACAACAACTCAAAGGACATGGAATCCAAACACATAGAAGCGGGTATAGTACGCCTTTAGGGGTATTAAGAGGTTCAAACACCCCACTTCATCAAATGAGTCTTTCTGAATTAAAAAAACATTATACAGAAAAAAACGGAGATATGAAATTGGAATTTACTTCCGGATGGACTTTACAAGGCACTTTAATAGAGGGCATCCATAAAGATAATAAACTTATTCTACTGCGATTTAAAAACTGTCAGGTAAAAAGAGGAGACACTATTTATTACAAACCGGAATGGGGATTGTTTGATCTAGCTTTAGGTGAGAAAATTTCTTCCGTATTTGGAGGGCCGGCGGATCGTTTTGCTTATGGAGATCTGGAGGATTTTGAAGCCGTTTATGTTCCCTCTACTGCTGTTACTTTAGAACAAAAAAAAGCCCTTGCTTTTTATCAAAAAATCAGATCAGCCAGAGAATCCACCCATCGCTCATCCTCTTACTTTGAAACTCTTATGGAAGAATATAACACACAATTTTCAAAACATTGGCTGGCAGGAGTGGAACTTTTGGAATTAGCTTATATCTTTAAAAGACCTACAAAGGAAAAACAATTTTTAACACAAAAACTCATTTCAACTAGTAACAGTAATACCACCAATGAGAAAAGACCCTTTATAAAAAACGCCATTCACCTAATTGAAAAAGAATATAAGATAATTTAATAAACAGTATAAGTATAATTCATACATTGTTATTTTTTAGCTCTCTGTATAATCTAAATTACTATATCTTTGACTTTATCAAAATAATAATCTACAAGTTCTAAAAAAATGAGCCAGAACCGATATACAATCACGAGTTTTTCAGGAGAGAATAAGAGGAAAAAGCGAGTTCGGCCCTTGACACAATAGCGACTAGATTCCCGCTTTTACAGGAATGACAGATTTAGGGCAAAACGCATGTCTGAAGCCCTTTGACTGGATCGTCCCTGAAAAGAATTGTAGTTATTACAAATAGACAACTGGAAACCTAAAACTGGACTGTAATTATGAATATTTTTGTCCTACCTTTTTTTATTGCATTCCTTGCCTGCCACACCCTTGCTTTTTCCCAAGCCCAAAAGGAAAGTCCTCCTGATGAGGAACAAACAGGTGCCCTTCTCGATTTATGTCTTTCAGAAATAACAACAAGAAGGATCATTTTAAAAGACGAAATTAAAGAACTCAGTACAAAAATACATGAAGAAGATAATACTAACCTCGTATCTGTAATACTAACCTCGTATCTGAATACGACAATCCTATTTATCAAACCCTTATAAAAGCACTTATTTTAAACACAATTACAGCAAAACCTCTAATAATAAATCTATCTGAAACCAACTGCGATACATTGTTAGATGAGATAACCTCTGATCCTGAAACAAAAATCAAAGCCGTAGATATGTTTTTTTCCCAGTTTGAAAAACACACCAATTCTTTTATAAGACTGGAACTTATGAAATTCTTAAAAAAAGAAACACCCAATAAAGATTTAGAAGATCCCGAACTACCTATTATTGAAGAACCTACTGAAGAAGTACCCCTATCCGGCTATATTATCTAAAGCCTAATAAGTGCAAGAGAGTAAAAATCATTAAACAGGAATAACCTTTAAACTTTCTCTTCCTGTTTCATGTCGTAAAATATTTTCAATCGCTTCCAGTGTACCCATCATAGCACTGGGGCATCCCCCACAAGCACCTTGGTAAGATATCCTCACTTCATTTTTATCTACCGACAGCACTTCTAAATCCCCTCCATCCGCTTGCAAACCTGGCCGAACCGTGCGATCCAGAATTTGCTCCACTTTTAATACTTCTGCGGATTTTTTCTTTTCCGATGATCCAGAAGAAGCAGAAGAAGAAGGTAGCTCCTGCTGCTCCTCAAAAGAAAGAAAGTCAGGCTTATGAACAGCTATACGGGTCCCTACAACAGCCGTCACTTGTTTTTCTATTTCCTGCTCACTGAGACCGCCATCGTGAGTGATGGTCATTTGATTTTGAAAAACAAAAATTTGTTTTATTCCTGAAATATCAAAAAGAGAATGAAAAAGAGGTAACTCCACACAATCTTCCTTACTGTAAAAAGTAGCCCTGCCTTTGTTTTTCAAAGGCACATTTAAAACAAACTTGAGTGCATAAGGGTTAGGGGTCGCCAACATCCTGATAAGCACATCTTTTGCTTCAATATTCATAATATACACTCCTCCAGTTTGATTTTTCCCATTCCTCTTTGTGATAGTTGCGAGTTTTTCAGGAGAGAATAAGAGGAAAAAGCGAGTTCGGCCCTTGACACAGTAGCGACTAGATTCCCGCTCCCCGTTTCCACGGGGACAAGCTTCGCGGGAATTGTACGTGTTCACTAATTCGCTGACAGAATCACTTCTTCACTCTTTCACAAGAGTTATTCATTTGCCGAGGTGTTTTCTGATTCAAACCCTGATGAGGTCTAAACTCATTATAGTATATCAAATACTGCTCCAATTCATCCTTGAACTCCTCTATCGTCTCAAATACACTCCCCTCTATTAAATCCTCATTTAAACTCCTCCAAAATCTCTCCACCTTCCCATTCGTCTGTGGCCTATACGGCCTTGTATATCTATGCCTTACCCCCAACTCCAACAACATCCTCTCAAACGGATGCGATAACTGATTATTACGAGAAGAAAACTCTGAACCATTATCACTCATAACCTCCTTAAACTCCATCTTATACTTCTTGCTCAATACATTAAAAATCTTTAAACACGAAAACATCACCGTAAGACTCTTTATATCCTCCACCACTTCAGCCCAAGCTATCCTCGTGCAATCATCTATAACACACACCAAATAGTACCTCTTACCCCCTGACTTCACTATCATGTCCTTACCCAAATGATGGCAGTCTATGTGACCTAACTCCCCCGCCTTCTCCTTTATTATCTTGCGCTTATTCTCTATCATCTTCGGCTTCAACTTATTTACCCCCTTCCTCCTGAATATACGATATACCGTACTAGCCGATATCGGAACCTCTCCCCTTTGCTTAAGAAGAGGGTTTAGTATATGACACATCTCGTATCTATTAACACCATTTTCCCTGTGTTTTAGCACCTCCTGCTCAATATAGCTATTATTATCCCCCCTTCTTAACCTCCATCTAGGACCTCTCTTACGAGGAACAAGACTCCCCTCTGTAGGATGACTTAAATAGCGATGATAGTATTTTAAAAAAGTCTGACGATTAGTTTTATGGAATTTGTAAAAATCACTTACAAATCGAAACTTTGGATGTTTCTTCCTCTTTACTAACTCATAGTCTTTTATCATATACTGCCACTTACTAATATAGTTCCTGTATAGGGTCTTATCTTGTGTGTTATCCCTCATAACTCGCCTCCTTATCTTGGGTTATTTAGAGCTTTCTAACGCTCCCTTATAAACTCAATTTTGTCAGCGAATTTGTGAACATTTACAGGAATGACAGATTTAGGGCAAAACGCATGTTTGAAGCCCTTTGACTCTTATTCTCCCCTGAAAAACTCGTGATTTGATACCAAACTAGTATATAAAACCATTATAATAAAATACTTTTGGCTTTTTTTACAGCAGATATCAGCAATTCCACATCCTGCTCATCATTATACACTGAAAAAGAGGCCCTGACTGTGCCGGATGGCAAATTCAGCCTTTTCATAAGAGGCAAACAACAATGGTGCCCCGACCGCACAGCTACACCCGCTTGGGAAATAAGTTGTCCTAAATCCCGACAATGAACAGACTTTAGAATAAAAGACAAAATATTCACTCTTGTTGGAGATGACCCTATGACCTCTACTCCTGGTATTTTTTTTAGTTCCTCTCCTGCATAATGCAGCAAAGATGATTTATTATCTGCAATATTTTTAAAAAAGTTTTGTTCACTTAAAAAATCCAACACAGAACCAAAGGCCAACACTCCCTCTATAGGTGGGGTCCCCGCTTCAAAACATTGGGGAGGGTCCGCCTGTTCATAAGAGGATAAATCAACATCCGTAACCATACCACCCCCTAATTGCCAGGGTCTTAGTTTTTCATAATGCGCTTTTTTTACATAAAGAATCCCCACCCCCGTAGGAGCAAATAACTTATGTCCCGAAAAAGCCAAAAAATCACATCCCATTTTTTGCACATTCACCGGCTCCACTGTCATAGTCTGAGCCGCATCCACTACAGTTAAAATATTTTTGTCTTTGGCCCAGGTTATGAGTTTTTCAACCGGATTGCGTGTCCCCAAAGCATTGGAATAACAGGTAAAAGAAAACAATTTTGTTTTTTTACTTACCAATAGTTCCCATTGAGAAAGAATCAACTCTCCCCTTTCATCCACCGGTAGAAATTTTAATTTAAGTTTTTTCCTTTTAGCTAGAGCTTGCCAGGGAAGAATATTAGAGTGATGCTCCATCTCTGTTAGTAAAATTTCATCTCCTTCCTGAAAAGTATTTTCCAAGGCGAAAGATAAAAAATTAATACCTTCTGTTGTGCTTTTCGTAAAAATAATCTCGTCTGCCCTCTCCGCCTTAATCCATTTTTGAATTTGAGCGCGGGTATTTTCATAACTTAAGGTAAGTTCATCACTTAAATAGTGATCCCCTCTGTGCACATTAGATACCTGTTCCTTATAAAACCGAGTTAAAGTATCCAACACACACTGTGGTTTTAATGTTGTAGCGGCATTATCTAAATAAGCTTGTTTCTGCTTTTTTAAATATTGAATTTGTGGAAAGTATTTTTGAATGTCTGACATTACCCCTTTATCCTTAAACACATACCGCTCTGGTATAGCATAAAAAAGTTTTTATAAATTCAAATATCGGTTCTTGCTCTCCCAAATATCCTGAGTTAAATGTTGAACCAAATTTTTATCTGGAAATTGATTTAACACATCTGTTATATAAGCCATAATCAAAAACTCAACAGCCGCCCTATACTCCAACCCCCGGCTTTGTAAATAAAATATTTCGTCTCTGCTTAACGGACCTGTTGTAGCCCCATGCTGAGCTTTTACTTCTCCACAGTTAATCTCCATTTCCGGTTGTGTGTAAGCATCCGCAGTTGAACTGAGCAGAAGATTTTTAGCCGATTGGGCACAATCCGTTTGAGTGGCTTTAGAATCAACATGAACCTTTCCGTGAAAAACATTTTTTGCCTGGTCATTTAAAACCCCTCTGGAAAATTGTCTAGAATATCCCTCTTTTTGCAGATGATGCACATAAAACCTCTGATCCCTTAAGACCTTTTGCTTTAAAATAGATAAACCTAGTAAAACACTATGTGCTTTCTCTCCTAAATGCCACACTTCTACAGTATCTCTGGAAAGTCCCGACCCCAAGCTAAAGCCAAGTCTATTCATACTGGATAACTCTTCCATATCACAATGAACCTGATTTAGATAAAAAGAATCGGATTGACCTTGATCTATGTGAAGCCATTTTAAAGAGGAATCTTGAGAGGTTTTCACACTCGTTACCGAATTGACCAACATAGGTTTGCTCGTGGAAACACTCTCAATGAAAGTTATATCAGCCTGTTCAGTTAAAAAAATAAAGTTTCTCAAATTCCAAAGTGAGGAACACACCGATGAACGATCACCTTGGAAAGACTCATCAAAGGAAAAATGAATATGCAAAGGAAGGTCCATTTTACCTATAAACAAGACATAACCACAGGAAGGAAGCGCGCCCGCCAGATGATAAAAACCATCCCCCTTTTTTTTAAGAGTTTGCTTAATCCAAGCCCAGGCGGGAAAATCAGGGGTTAAATCTTCCCATTTGCAAAATTGCACACCCTCCGGGAGATTTTTTAAAGAGCTTTCTTTTAAAACTCCATTATGAAAATGAATTTTATGAGATTGAGGCAGAGAAAAAAAAGAAACATGAGAGGTATCTTCAAAGCTGGTTGGTGATACTTTCTTTAATGAAAAAACACTTTTAAGAAAAGAATTTATATTAGTAAATTTCCAGTAAGGATTTTTGTCCGAAGGAAAACCTTTGTCTAAAAAGTGAGAAAAATGCTCTAACTGTGTTTGTCTTATTTTATTTTGATAAGACTGAAGTGAGCCTTGCCATAACCGTTTTTTTCCTTCAAAGTCGGTTTTTAGAGCTTCTATCCATTGTTGATGATTTTTAGAGTAATTCATAACTTTTTTGCCTTACACATTATAAGTTGTGCCAATCCCGTATAGAATTTGCGCCCCCCACTCCCCACTTCCTCGGGGACAAGCTTTGCGTAACGGGAAGGCCAGGATTTGCCTTCCTGTTTACAGAGCTGGATTCCCGTTTCCACGGGAATGACAGGTAATACGGGAATGACAGGTAATAAGGAAAACTCAAGCAAGATCAGTATAACCTGTTTTTTCCAATTCATCCGCCAGCTGATGGCAACCGCTTTTCTTTATTTTACCCTCTTTCATAACATGTACAAAGTCAGGTGTAATGTGGTTTAAGAAACGACTATAATGAGTAATAAGAAGAAAAGCGTTTTGCTTGCTCTTCAATTTATTTAGAGCTTTCGCCACCATAGTCATAGAATCCACATCCAAACCCGAATCGGTTTCATCTAAAATGGCCAACCGGGGACATAACACGGCCATTTGCAAAATTTCATTCCTTTTTTTTTCTCCTCCCGAAAAATCTTCGTTAACTGAACGATGAAGAAAGGAAAAAGGCAGTCCCACCTGTTCCGCCTTTTGTTTAACAAGAGCGGTAAAATTCTCTTCCTTTATTTCAGGTACTCCCTGGTGTTTGCATATAGAGTTAAACGAAGCTTTAAGCAAATTAAAGTTACTCACCCCAGGCACTTCCACAGGATACTGAAAAGCCATAAATATACCTTCTTTAGCTCTTTCTTCTGGTGGCCACTCATTAATATTTTCGTATTTAAAATTTTTTTCATATAGAATTTTCCCCTTGCTTATTTCGTATTCAGGATGACCGGCAATCAATTTAGCCAAGGTGCTTTTTCCACAACCATTCGGACCCATAATAGCATGAATCTCCCCAGCTTTGATTTCCAGGTTGATACCCTTTAAAATAGGATGGTCATCTGTTTGCGCGTAAAGATCTTGAATTTTT